>NZ_JBBOBN010000004.1:0-1331 GCF_038000245.1 Paenibacillus sp. FSL R10-2736 | reverse complement strand
AGGAGGATGAACACAATGGGAAACTTAACAGGAACAAGAGAGAAGGCAGCGCAAGAGGTGTTGTCTGGCATTAAGGCAGCGGTGGTTGCCCGAAAATATGGGGTGACCCCAGCGACGGTGAATCAGTGGGTGAGAGATTACCGAGAGGCCCATGGGGAACAAGATCATCCGTATCCCCAGGAGCAGGTGGAGGAACTGAAGCGCCTCCTGGAAGTGGAGCAGAAATACGAGAAGGCCGTCAAGATACTCGGCGAAAAGGAGTTAGAGATTGAGATTCTGCGTGAACTGCTAAAAAAGCCAACCCCTGCTTATCCGAAAAAATCGAGGTAGCCGACATGTTCATTAAGCAGGGGAATACAGCAGCTTTGGTACTGCGTCTCATGGGGCTAGCAGAGTCCACGTACTACGACCGTAAGAAACGCAGGTCACTGTCCCCAAAGGCCGTTCAAGGGGGGCGTGGAAGACCCCAGCCAGGCTACTCCTTTAACGAGTCTGGGGAAAAGATTAGTGACGAGGAGATCCAGGAATGGCTGCTGGAATTAATCGCTGGAGAAGAGCACGTGTACGGGTACAAACTCCTGGCCAAGTGCTTGTGGAACCAGCACCGGTTGAAGCTCAATCACAAGAAAAGCTACCGGCTGTGTCAGGCGCTGGATATCCTGCAGCCCCAGCGTCAGAAGCGCTTTAAGCATCCCCGGAAGCTGCCGGAGAACCGAGTCATTACAGGAGCGGGCCAGCTCTGGCAGATGGACATTAAATACGGGTATGTGGAGGGACGTGACCGGCATTTCTTTGTCCTGAGCATTATCGATGTGTTTACCCGCGTCATCGTCGGCTACCACCGGGGATCGTCGTGTGAGGCCAAGCACGCCTGCCAGACGCTGGCGCGCGCCATGGAGCATCACTGCGCCCCTGACAGCGCACGCCCTGTGATCCGCACCGACAACGGCCCACAGTTCGTCAGCCACCTGTTTGGCGACATGTGTGAAAGCTGGGAAATGACCCATGAACGTATTCCGCCTCGAACGCCGGATTTAAATGCTTTTATTGAATCATTCCACAGTAATATCGATCGGGATTTGTTCCGCAAAGAGGCATTCGAAACGTTCGAAGAGGCCTATGAAGCGGTGGACCGGTACATGGACTTTTACAACAATCGCAGAATGCATACGAGCCTTCGTAACCTGCCGCCAGCTACCTTTGCAGAGTGGGTGCTGACCCTAGAAGACCGCTCCCGCTTCTTCTGGCCGAGAGAAAAAGCGAAATAAAGAGCATATCTACAACAAGTACTGATTTTATACGGAGGACTCCGGGATAAGGGGGTCGCACCG
>NZ_JBBOBN010000003.1:0-50136 GCF_038000245.1 Paenibacillus sp. FSL R10-2736 | reverse complement strand
GCGGCCGCTGAAAAAGTCCAATAAGATCTCTAAGAGACATTCTCCCCATTTTTCCGAGGAGAATGTCTCTTTTTTTCGGTATAATTAAAGGATCAAATCAAAGGCTGGTGGTCTTCATGCTTCCTGAGCAGCAGAGTTTTATCTTGAGCCCGTATATCGAGCTTTACAATATACTTATTCCTAAAGATAACTTGCTGCGTCGCATGGACGAGCTGGTAGATTTTAGCTTTGTTTATGAGGAACTGAACGAAAGGTATTGCCATGAGAACGGTCGAACTGCAGTAGACCCGGTCCGAATGTTTAAATATTTACTGCTCAAATCCATTTATGACTTATCCGACGCCGATCTGGTGGAACGCTCTAAAACCGACTTGTCGTTCAAGTTTTTCTTACATATGGCTCCGGAGGAAGGGGTCATTGACCCCAGTCTACTGACCAAATTTCGCAAGCTGCGACTGAAAGATATGAAGTTACTCGATCTGCTCATTGGTAAAACGGTAGAAATCGCCATTGAAAAAGGCATCATTCGCAGCAAAACCATTATTGTAGATGCCACTCATACCAAAGCCCGATATACCCAAAAGAGCCCACAAGAAGTGCTGCGAGAACGCTCTAAAAAGGTAAGACAAGCGATCTATACCTTAGATGAATCCATGAAAAGTGCCTTTCCGGCTAAACCTGTTACAAATGTGCTGGAGGATGAAATCGGATATTGCCAGCAGCTCATTGCAGTGATTGAGCAAGACGGACGATTCACAGGGCTGCCCAAAGTCAGTGAGGCGTTAAACCTGTTGAAAGAAACGATTATTGACGACGCAAAACATCTGCAAACCTCTACCGATCCCGACGCCAAAGTGGGCCACAAAAGTGCGGACTCCTCCTTTTTCGGGTATAAAACGCATATCGCGATGAGCGAAGAACGAATCATTACGGCAGCAACGATTACGACAGGGGAAAAGTCGGATGGGAAAGAGCTACAGACCCTCATTGAAAAAAGCAAGGCCGCAGGCATGAACGTGGAAACGGTAATTGGAGATACCGCCTATTCCGAAAGAGATAACATTGCGTACAGCACCGAACATGAAATTGAGCTTGTGGCCAAATTACATCCAATGATTACCCAAGGAAACCGCAAGAAGGAAGATGAGTTTGAGTTTAACAAAGATGCGGGTCTGTATGTCTGTAAGGCCGGGCATATGGCGATACGTAGAGCACGGCAAGGGAAAAAAGGTCAGGGCAAAAACCAAACGAACACTTACCATTTTGATATTGAAAAATGCAAGCGATGTCCGCTAAAGGAAGGCTGCTACAAAGAAGGCGCCCAAAGCAAAACGTACTCGGTGAGCATAAAGAGCACCGAGCATGTAAAGCAAGCTGAGTTTCAGGAAAGTGAAGCATTTAAGGCCAAAGCTAAAGAACGATATAAAATTGAAGCCAAGAATAGTGAACTCAAACACAGACACGGGTACGACATTGCGTTCTCCTCGGGTTTGGTTGGCATGGAAATTCAGGGAGCCATGGCGATATTCACTGTCAATTTAAAACGAATATTGAAACTCATGGAGTAGCCAAAGTTAAAGAAATAGGCGAGAAAAAGACGACATCCATTCGAAAGAAACAGAATGGATGTCGTCTTTTTGATACGCATTCTTGCTTTTACCAAGAAAGGCGAGTTTTTCAGTGGCCTCTGCAATCCGGCTGCTTCTTTTTTATAAGGGGAACATCACATTACTGCTTCGCTCCCGTATACACATGTACAGCATCCCGCAGGAACCCGGCCAGTCCGGGACGGCGTTTGTCGTAATAGGCGGTGAAGCGTTCATCATCGACATACATCTGCGCTACCCCAGCGTGAGCTTCCTTGGTGTAGGTATCCCAGTAGAAGCTAAGCCACTGCCGGTGCAGATCAGCTGCCTTCTGCGCAAGTTCACCTGCCGAATCTCCGTCCTCCATCGCCTGCTCCAGCGAAGCGAACATGTCCGCTTCAAGCTGCTGGATGGCAGCATACTGCTCCTCGGTCATGTTCTTCAGCTTGCGGTTCGACTTCTCTACGGCGTCTTCGCCGTACTTCTCCCGGATCTCCTGCCCGTACTTCTGCTCGTTATCGTCAATCAGCTTCTGCTTAAAGCCTGCGAATTTCTCATCATTGCTCATTGTAATTCTCCCTTCGGTGTGTGCAAGTGTCTGCTCGACGTTCGCGATCAGCCGGTCCAGCTGCTGTCTCCGCTGAAGCAGCTTGTCATGGTGCTCACGCAATGCGCGGGCTCCATCGAAGGAAGGTGATGTGACAATGTCCCTGATCCCTTCGAGGCTTAAGCCCAGCTCCCGGTAAAAGAGAATCTGCTGCAGCCGGTCTACCTCGGCCTGGCCGTAGATGCGGTATCCCGAGGAATTGATTCTGGCCGGCTTCAGAATCCCGAATTCATCGTAATACCGCAGTGTCCGCGTACTGATCCCCGCGAGTGCTCCCAGCTTCTGAACAGTGTACTCCATTGTCATTTCAGCCTCCAACTCTGTCTTGGCGTATACAGCATGGACGTGCTCTATCGTCCCCGCCGTGTAAGCTGCTGCTTACAAGAATTACTCTACACCTTCACGTAACGGCAATGTCAAATCCTAATTTTAGGATAACCCGAGGGCTAGCAGGATAACCAGATAACCGGATAATATCTCAAACAGCAAACAGCAAACAGCAAACAGCAAACAGCAAACAGCAAACAGCAAACAGCAAACAGCAAACAGCAAACAGCAAACAGCGGCAGTCTCCGTAGCTGCTGCTAGGAAACTGCCGCTGCCAAGCGGAGCATGAGGGATGTCTATTTCTTGCCGACCTGGGCGGCGAAATACGCCTGCAGTTCCGCGAGCTTCCGGGGGTCGGCCAGAGCATCCTCAGCAGGGAAGTAATGCTCGGCTACAAGCTCCCAGGTGGGAACGATCTTCTGGGAAGTCATGGCTTTGATGGCGATCTTGACGGTCTTGCGTTCTCTGGCGTTGGAGAAGGTGTCGATATAGTGCTGGGAGCGCCCGAAATCCAGCTCGTTGAAGACCGCACGGAAAATATCGGCCGTCATCTTGGCATCATCCAGCGCGCGGTGTGCAGAGCCGGAAGGCTCAAGGCCGAACAGGGCCATAGCGCCTTCAACGCTGATGTCATTGCTTAGGCCGCGGGCGCGGAGTACGCCTTTGAGCAGATCGAAGTAGGTTGCTTCCATCCAGTAGGCGTCATCGATTTTGTGCATCCGCACGTCCTGGATGATCCGTTTCATATCCTCGCCGCCCCAGGTCAGCAGCAGCACGCCGTTCGTGCTCTGGTCAAGCCAGGCTCTGAAGGCGGCTATCACCTTCGGGAACCGGTCGGCGATATCGATATCCTCTTGGGGGATGCCGGTTTTTTTCTTGATGAAGGAATTGAGGGTGGAGAAGTATATGGGTTTGATTAAGGCAGAGAACTCGCCTTTATATTGCAATGAAGCGTCTAGACGGACAGCTCCGATCTCAATGACCTCCATAGGGTGCTCACTGGCAAATTTGCGGCCGTTGAATTCGATGTCCAGAATAATATAATCCACAGGTAATGCCTCCGTTTCAGTGACTGGCGCCGGATTGCCCGTAATTGCGCCGACATTTCTATTTTAACAAAAAAAGTGCTTGTGTGGGGAATTCGGCGGTGAAATGGCAGATTGATGCAGGAACGGCGGCAATCCGGTGTCGAATAGCTCAGTATCAGGTAATGCCGGAGAACAAAGGAGCGGATGTACATGAACAGACAAATCTATTGGATCGGCGGTTCGGCCTGTGCCGGGAAAAGCACGCTCGCGGGGCGCCTCGCGGAGAAGTATAATATGGCGCTCTACGCATGCGATGAGCATTATGAGGATCACCTGCAGAGAATTACAGGGAAGGCGCAGTCCGCAATGTACCGGGTATCGCAGATGTCGATGAATGAAGTGTTCTTCACCAGGGATGTGGCGGAACAGCTGGATATCTATACCGGGTGTCTGCGGGAGGACTTCAATTATGTGCTGAGCGATCTTGAGGGTTCGGGCGCTGGCCCCATTGTTGTGGAGGGGAATCAGCTGCTGCCGGCGCTGGTGGCGCCTCTTCTGAAGCCGATGGATAAGGCAATCTGGGTGATTCCGGCGGAACCGTTCCAGCGGGAGCAGTACAGTAAGCGGGAATGGATTCAGGGAATCCTGCAGGCAACAGAGAATCCGGAGGTTTCGTTCAACAATTGGATGAAGAGAGACGCGCTGTTCGCTGCGAGGATCAGGAATGAGGCAGGGGAACGGAAGCTGAAGGTGCTGGAGGCAGATGGAAGCCGGATGCTGGAGCAGAATTTCGCTGAACTGGAGCGCTGGTTCGGATTGCAGGGGGATGGCGGGGCGGAATCGGCGGATGCGGCTGAGTAGGCAAATTAACGGGTTAGATGGTACCCGGGGTGAAGTCTGCCCCGAATTTCATCGTGTGAAATCTAGCCGAAGCGCGGCAGAGGGGCCGGAATTGGGTATTAATCTAAGATGGCCTGTTTTCCGGTAAGGCTTGTCTGTAGAAACAGGAGGGATAGATGTGCGGCTGTATGTTACTGTCAAAAGCCTGGGCAAACGCAAACCGGTGCTTGCCCGGCAGGAATTAGTACTGCAGGGGACTCCTGCTACACTGCAGGAGCTGATTACTGAGATCGTAGTCCGGCAGGTGCAGGGACTTGTGGACAAGCAGGGGCGGGGAGATATTATTCCTTATCTTACAGGCAATGAGATCCAGGAGCAGGGAGAGAACGGCAAGGTCGGCTTCGCGACCATTTATAACGGTGAACCGCCGGATACCGGTGAAGCGGTTGCTGCTGCACTGCTTGCTTTTGAGGACGGATTATATAAGGTGTTCCTGCAGGAGCGGGAATGTGCCCTATTAGAAGAGCCGCTGCAGATCCAGGACGGGGATGAGCTGGTATTCATCCGGTTCACTATGCTGGCCGGAAGACTATGGTAGGAAGATTAGGTAGAAGGGGGAACAGGATATGGCGGTAAGTAAAACTGAGGATCTGGAAGCACAGTGGTATGCGGAGATGGAGAATAAGGCCAAAGGGCTGGATGAAGAAACATCGGGTCTTGCGTCTGTCGTTATTGGACTCAGCCGTTTGAATTATTATGGCGGCCAGGAGGAGGAGATCAAGGCGTGCATGGAACGGCTCAGGGAGCTGGCCGGAGGCGGTACAGATAACGGATTCTATGAACCGTTGCTGACGGCTGTCAGGAAGCTGTTCAGCCCGTATACCGCAGAAGTGATGACTTACATAGTGGAGCATTGTACGGAGTATCCGTACAGCAGGGGATACGTGCGCAGACCTTACCGTACCCGTAATCTTGAGCTGCACAGCGCACAAATTCTGAGCAAACTGAGCTCGCTGATCTTCATGGAGCGGCAGGGTTTCGTCCTTGGAGAGTATCTGCGCAAAAAGGACAACGATACGGATTACAATGTGAGTTACCGCTTCAGGCTGGTCTTAAGCGATGTCATTGCCTATGAGCTGGACCGTGAGGACAGCAGTGAGATGCTGGACGACCTCAAGGAAATGGTCTACGGCGATAACCAGGCAGCGGTGCTGAGCTACGAGGTGATCAAGGGCGTATTCATGAGTCACCGGAAGGAAGCTGTGGTGATGCTGGGCGAGCTGCTGCTGGCTGCCAAGCTGCAGGAGGGTCTGCGCCAATCGCTGGTGGAGCGGATGGATGAAGGAACACTGGATAACAATCTGTACGTGCTGAAGCTGATTCTGGACAATGATTTCATCCGCTACAGCTCTGTCGTGCGCGCGCTGGGCGTGTGGACGGGCATGGGGCTGGAAGCCCAGAATCAACGGGTGGCCAAGAGCCTGATTGAAGGCGCATACCTGGTTCTGCAGGATGAAGCGGTGCGGGCAGCATGGCTGGAGGATGCGAACGCCCATCATGTCTACCTGAGCCTGTGGGCAACAGCTGTGCATGAGGAAGAGGATCTCTATGGACGGATTGGGGTTCTGATGGCCGGAGGGCAGCTCTATCAGAAGATTGTGGCCCAGTATGTGCTGGCGAACAGCCAGAACAGCGAGCTCCGGCTGGAGAGCGCCCGGCAATCTCTGGAAGAGCAGGACCTGGAGCTGCAATACTGGGTTCTAAGCAACTATAGCTACGGCTACAGCAGGCTGTGGAGACCGGAAAAGAACGGGCCCAAGCTGGAGCTGCAGCGTTCACCGCAGCTGGAGGAGAAGGCGGCACGAGAGCGGGATTTCACTGCCCTCAAAGCGATGTTCCTGCGCACTCCCCATCGTGAATTAACCGGGGAATCCAAAGTGCTGGATTTCGTCCAGGTGAACTACACCCCGGAGCTTCCGGTGCGCAAAATGCTGTACCTGACCGCGTATGATATGGACAGCGCCTGGATTGCCGAGCTGATTGCACTCAAGGATGAGTTCCCGCCGGATCTGCGCGGCGAACTGCTGGCCAGCTTCATTAGCGACCCGCTGAATCCGGTGCAGCGTGAATTCGTGTTCGCCAGCCTTGGCGATAAAAGCATGAAGAACCGTGAGCTGGCCCTGGAGCAGGCCAAGGAATGGACACTGGATGCTGAGGAACTGGTGCAGGCCGAGGCGCTGCTGAAGCTGAAGACCGGATCGCTGCGCCAGAACGTGACCCGGCTGCTGCTCAGCCAGCCGGATTCGGCGCTTGAAGGCAGCATCCAGCGGCTGCTGCAGGAGAAGAACAGCCTGCAGCGCCTGGCTGCGCTGGAGATGGTGACGGTGCTCTTCGAGGATGAGCAGCGCAGCAGCCTGTATGAGGCGGTGCGTCCACAGGTGGAGGCGATTGCCGAGCCTGCGGCGAAGGAACGGGAGCTGATCGCGAAGCTTAGCCGCAGGAATGAATATACGGCGGCGAGCGGGTTCGGGCTGTTCAACCCGGGGGAGACGGAAGCATGGCTGACCGGGGGGCCGCAGCCCGGCGAATTCAGCTGGGATAAGGTGTTCTCCCTGCCGCTGGAGGAGATCAGGACCTTCCTGCACGGGCTGGATGAGCAGATTCATGGACAGCGGGACACGGAATATGTCAGCGAATATTATTCCGGCCAGAAGGAGACGCTGCTGGTCGGTGCGGTGCTGCGCACACTGAAATGGACTATGGCTAAGGACAGGGACAAATCGGCTTCTCAACTGGAGGAGTATCCGCTCCATGAGCTCTGGTCCGCCTATCTCCAGCAGAGCGGCTGGAATCCAAAGATGCTGCTGGAGCTGAACTTTTACAACCAGCTGGATGATCTGGATGGAACGATGGAGAGCTATTACCGGTACTACAGAGGCTCTATGGATTATAGGGAGCTGAAAAAACATAAGCTGCTGGAGGGCTGGAGAGCGGAATTCACAGAGCAGGTATATCCGCTGCAGACCATCAGGGATGTAGCAAAGCTGTTTGAAGGGCTGCGGTACGGCAATCAGGTGAAGACTCTGATCGGGGCCTTCTATGCAGACAGTGATAAACAGGATAACTTCAGCCTGGCCGCCGGGGCGCTGAATGCGCTGATGGCCGCGATGCCGGAGGATAAGCTGGAGAGTGAGCCGGCGCTGCTGAACGTGCTGGCCCAGCCATGGCTGAGGATGATGCGGGACCGGGCGGACGGGCCGGAGGATTTCAAGGAGCTGTTCAGATCCTTGTATGTCTTCGACCGGATGAACCCGGAGGATGCCGGCACCAGGCTGGAGCTGTACGATTATCTGAAGGCTTACGAAACGGGATTAATCGGTGAAGGTGAATTGTACAAGGAGCTGCTTGCCGGCCATGACAACCGCCATCACATGCGCACCCTAACCGGCCGGAATGTGGAGTGGATTGACGACAGTGAGCGGGTTGCCCGAATCCGCACCGTATTGATTGACCGTCTGCTGGAAATCGAGCTGGCCCGCGGGGAGCTGCCGACCGAGGCAACCCCGCTGGTGATGGGGCTGCAGCGGATCCAGGGAATGGAGTATTTCATCCGTATTCTGGCGGGGCTCGACAAGGAGACCTTCATCCGGGGTTATGTATATGGCTACGGCGACAGTATCACGAAGAAGGAATCATTCAGCCATCTGCTTAAGGTTAGCCATCCCCGGGAGGGTGAAGACTCTGCGCTCCTGCGGACGCTGCTGAAGGATTCCGGTATCACGGAGAAGCGGCTGCTGGAAGCCGCCATGTATGCGCCGCAGTGGATTGAGATTATCTCCGGCTATCTGGATTGGGAAGGTATCCGCAGTGCCGCGTGGTATTTCCACGCCCATATCAACGAGAGCTTCTCGGCGGAGAAGGAGACGGTGGTGGCGCATTACTCGCCGATTACCCCGCAGGACTTCAATGACGGCGCTTTTGATATGAACTGGTTCCAGTCGGCGTATCAGACGCTTGGACAGAAGCGGTTCGATCTGCTCTATGACTCTGCGAAGTATATCTCCGCGGGTGCGAACCACCGTCGCTCCCAGCTGTTCGCTGATGCCACCCTTGGCAAGCTGAAGCTGGAGGAAATGAAGCAGTCTGTGGAACAAAAGCGTAACAAAGACCATCTGCTCAGCTACAGCCTGATTCCGCTCCGTAAGGACCGGGAGCAGGATATCCGGGAGCGCTATGAGCTGATCCAGCGCTTCCTCGCGGAGAGCAAGAAATTCGGCGCGCAGCGGCGGGCGAGCGAGGGGCTGGCGGCACGGATTGCCCTTGGCAATCTGGCCCGCAATGCCGGATATGCCGATGTCACCCGGCTGATGTGGGATATCGAAGCCCGCAAGCTGGATGAGCTGAAGCCATACTTCGAGCCGCACGCGCTGGATACCGACACCTTCGCCCAGCTGGTCATTGATGAGCAGGGTCAGAGCGAGCTTGTCATTACCAGCAAAGGCAAGGTGCTGAAATCGGTGCCTGCCCGCCTGAAGAAGGATGCCTTTATCGAGGCGCTGAAGGAAACGCGGAGCGAGCTGACGGCCCAGTTCCGCCGGGCGCGCCTGGAGCTGGAGCGCTCGATGGAATCAGGCAGCAGCTTCACGCTGCAGGAGATTACCGGGCTCAGCCGGAATCCTATTCTGGCGCCGCTGCTGCGCGGTCTTGTCCTGAAGAGCGGCAGCGCGCTGGGCTATTTCGCGGCCGGTCTTCCTGCGCTGGCGGCTCCATCCGGAGAGCAGACTGCTCTTACGGATAAGGATGAGCTATTCATCGCCCATCCGCTTGATCTGTATAACAGCGGGCAGTGGAGCCTGTACCAGAAGGATCTGTTCGACCGGCAGCTCAGCCAGCCGTTCAAGCAGATCTTCCGGGAGCTGTATCTGCCCAATGCGGATGAACTGGCAAATGGCGGCGTATCCCGCCGCTATGCCGGCCATCAGGTGCAGCCGCGCAAGACGGTTGCACTGCTGAGAGAACGGCAGTGGACGGTCAGCTATGAAGAAGGGCTGCAGAAGGTATTCTATGGCGAGAATCTGATTGCACGGCTCTACGCCATGGCGGACTGGTTCTCCCCGGCCGATACGGAGGCACCAACGCTGGAGACGGTCGAGTTCTTCGACCGGACTACGTATAAGAACGTCATGCTGGATGCGGTGCCGCCCCGCCTGTTCTCCGAGGTGATGCGCGATGTGGATCTGGTAGTGAGCGTAGCGCATGTGGGAGGCGTCGATCCGGAGGCCAGCCTGACGACTATAGAGATGCGCCGGGTGATCGTCAGTGAGTCCCTGCGTCTGCTGAAGATCGGCAACGTCCGCGTGGACGGCAGCTATGCCCGGATTACCGGGACGCTGGGCGAATATGCAGTGCATCTGGGCAGCGGAATGAGCTATAAGCAGGCCAGCGGGGCGCTGCATATTATCCCGGTCCATTCGCAGCACCGCGGCCGGCTGTTCCTGCCGTTCCTGGACGAAGATCCGCGCACGGCGGAGATTCTCTCCAAGGTCGTACTGCTGGCTGAGGATACGAAGATTAAAGACCCTGAGATTCTGGCGCAGCTGAAAGCTTAAGCAGCTGAGTAGGGGGTGAGTCGTGCGGCTTAGCCTATGCTTCAGCCGCAGAGAACCTATAGCAGGTATGCAAAAAGCACCGGCGCTGAAACAGAGCGCCGGTGCTTTTTACTATAGTGTAAATTGAACAATACCAAAAACGTGTATAACTCCGAAGAAGCGGCTAAAGAAGCCGGGAGCAGCATTGGCAAAGGTTTGACTGCGGATGTGGCTGTGACTGGGGGTGTAGCCGGATATAGTTGGATATTGTCCACTTGCTTATGAACGGAGGGACCCTTGCCGGGCAACAGTTGGATAATCAGCACTTAATAGGCTGCAAATAGATCAGAGCAGGGGAAATGCATGAAATTAAATGACGTTTCTCCAACTAATACCTCAGACTCCATCAAAACATCCGAATTAAGATACGTTTTTCCAATTAAAAATGATGGGAGGATGCTCCCTGTGACCACTATTTTATAAAATTTCTAATTTTAATGTAAAAGTGATAGGGAACGGTGTTAGCCCCCGGAGAAGGCCTATCGCCGTTCCCTGTACATTCGCAGCTTACTGTTTGTTTTTCAGAAACTCGGTCCACTGGGCAGTGATCTCAGCCTCTACCTTCTCGATGCCTGAGGCTTTGAGCTTGGCGATATAGTCAGGAAGCACTTTGTCCGGATCAACCGCTCCGGTCTCCAGGGCAGCTTCAAACTCATTTTTGACGGCGTTGATGTTGGCGGCTTCGGCCTTGATCTTATCCTCGCTGTACTGGAAGCCGTTGCTGGCAGGCACGATTGCATTATTGTTCAGCTCGATGGTCTTCTCCCAGGTGTCTGCGGCCTGGCCCGGCTTCAGATAAGCATTGAACTGGTTACCGAACACCCAGTCTCCGTTAGGCGCATAACCGGAATTCTCAATCGGAGCGATGTTCTGCTCGTCGACCTTGGTGTAGTGTGTGCCTTCGATACCGTTACAGATCAGGTTATAGAGATATTGGTCGGTGTTGAGCAGATTAATGAGCATGAGTGCACGTTCAGGATTCTTGGAGTTCTTGTTGATGACCTGAATGGCGCTGGCAATCCCGGTGAAATAGCTGTCAGAGATCGGAGCGTATACGACATCATTGCCGCCGTTAATCGCTTTCTCACCAATCTCTCCGCCCGGCTTCGAGGTGAATTCAATGGCTACAGCCACATTGCCTTTGCTCTTGAGATCATTGATATTCTGCAGCACAGGCGCATCCTGGTTGATGTACCCTGCCTTGTACCAGGCGTTCATCGTCTGGAAATATTCTTTCTTGTTCTCCAGCTGTGTAATCTTGGAGATGAACTTCATCTCCGGGTCGTCTTTTTTATAAAATACGGAAGAGCCGTCGGCGCCGACTTCAGTGCGGTCAATGTAGATGCCGTTGGAATTCTGGGCGAGACCGAGCGGTATGATTCCTTTTTCGTTGTCCTTCAGTGTCTTGAGGAACGGCTCGATGTCTTTATAAGATTGAATGGACGCGATATCCAGATTGTATTTGTCGGCAAAACGCTTCTGGATCACCAGACTCTTCTGCTTGGCTGCGATCTGATAGATCGGGAAGCCGTAGACTTTGCCGTCGGCAGCTTTCATGTCCGGCCAGAATTTGTCGGGAATATTGGCACGGGCTTCGGGTGCATAGCTGCTGATCATCTCATCTGTAATTTCCAGATAAGCGCCCCGGTCAATATAAGGCTGATAATTGCCGAGCCAGCCCTTGGAGCTGAAGGCAATGTCGAAGTCTTCCTGGGCGGCGAGCATGGCATTCAGCTTCGGCTCATATTCGTCAAAGGTCAGCGGTTTGAGCTCGACGGTGGCGTTGATTTTGTCCTTGATGTATTTATTAATCTCATCGTTCACCAATTGCTGGTCTTTGCCAGGGTCAGCGGCTACCGGATAAATGAAGGTCAGCTTAACCTCAGGCAGCTCAGTGGCGGCAGGTGTGGCGGCGGGATCGGTGCCGTTTGTGGCGGCCGGTTCGGTTGTGGCATTGCCTGCGGCTGCTGCGCCGTTGTTTCCATTATTATTGCTGTTGCCGCAAGCCGCGAGAACCGACAGACAGAGCAGGAGTACACACAGCAGCACAGCGGTGGATTTCGTGTGTTTGATCATTTATGAACCCTCCATTATTTTAGAATAGAAGCTATTCTTTCAGGGAGCCTACCGTAATGCCTTTGACAAAGTACTTCTGGAAAAAAGGGAAGATCAGCAGCATCGGACCGCTGGCCACAATAGCCATCGCCATCCGTACCGACAAGGTCGGGAAGCTAGCATACTTCAGCTTATCCGAGACCTCCGCCATCGGCGAGTTGGCCAGGAAGTCGGCCTGGGACAGGATGCGCACGAGCAATAGCTGCAATGGGATGAACTTATCATTATCGATGAAGAGCAGCGCATTGAACCATTCATTCCAGTAGCCGAAGGAAATCAGCAGTCCCAGCGTAGCCAGGGCGGGCGTGGACAGCGGCAGGATAATCTGGAAGAAAATCCGGAACTCCCGGGCGCCGTCAACCTTCGCCGACTCGATGATTTCCTTGGAGATTTTGTCCAGAAAGCCTTTCATAATCATAATGTTGAAGGGACTCAGCAGACCGGGAATGATCAGCGCAGCCAGTGTGTTCTTCAGATGCAGATACTGGGTCATCAGGATGTAGAACGGAATCAGTCCGCCGTTGAACAGCATGGTGAAGAAGACGAAGAAGGTCAGCTGGCGGTTGTAGCGGAAATCTCTGCGGCTGAGCGGATAAGCCATCATGGCCGTCAGCAGAAGCGAGAGCACGGTGCCGATTACAGTAATCAGTATCGTTACCCCGTAACCGCGCAGCAGGGTAGTGGGCTTCTCAAACACAATCCGGTAAGCCTCGAAGCTCCACGCCTTGGGCAGAAGGTTATATCCGAACTGGCTAAGCGCATCCTCCGATGTCAGCGAGATGGAGATGACGAGCAGGAACGGAAGAGCGATCATCAGGCAGACTATGATGAAAAATACATTGATGCCGAAGTTAGACGGTGCGGATTTGGCTGTGTTCATGTTCATGTGTGTGCTCCTCCTGTTCAGAAAAGTGCGCTGTCATCGTCGATTTTGCGGACGACATAGTTGGCAGTGACGACTGTGATCAGTCCGACTACCGATTGCAGGAAGCCGACAGCTGCCGCAGAGTTGATATCCCCCAGCTTGGTCAGTGCCCGGTAGACGTACGTATCAATAATGTCAGTGGTCGGGAAGTTCGGCCCTACGTTGTTCGGCAGGAAATAGTGCAGACCGAAATCGCCGCGGATAATATTACCGAGCCCCAGGATGAACAGAATAATGATCAGCGGCCTGATCAGGGGCAGCGTAATTCTGCGCATCATCTGTACACGGGTCGCCCCGTCTAGGGTGGCAGCTTCATAGTAGTCCGGGTTAATGCCGGTCATGCCTGCATAATAGATCAGGGTAGAGAAGCCGATGCCTTTCCAGAGTGAGACCAGCGGGAGAATGAAGATCCAGGGCGTCGTCTCCAGATACCAGTTATGCGGGTCGATGCCCACATAGCCGAGCAGCGTATTGAGATATCCGTTCTGGAAGTCGAAGAAAGCGTTACCAATATAACCGACGATAACCATAGAGATGAAAAAAGGCAGGAACATCGTCGTCTGGTAGACCTTGACCAGTCGGCCTGACAGCTCATTCAGCAGCAGTGCGAGCAGCAGTGCGGAGAGTGTCCCCAGGATAATATAAGAAAAATTGTACAGCAGCGTATTGCGGATAATGCGGAAGGCGTCCTGCGCCTTGAAGAGGAATTCGAAATTCTGCAATCCTACCCATTTGCTTCCGAAGATCCCCTCGTCATATCTGAAGAACTTGAATGCCAGAATCAGACCCACCATTGGAAAGTAAGCGATCACCAGCTTGAATAGTATTCCGGGCAAGGCGAGCAGCAGCAGTTCGCGGTTCTTGCGCAGATGCCTGAATTCGCTTATCACCCATCGTAGAACAGCGGGCTGCCTGCGGCCTGTGTTCCCCGGAAGTGTGCTTAGTTCGGCCGGCTCAGGCTTTCCCATCTTCATCTCCTCCTCCGTTCTGTTATGAATCCATCATGCCATGGAGCGGAGGAGGGAGGATACAATGTCATGTTCGAAAAGCTGTGCAGGGGGAGTATACAATATGAGAATTCCTGTGTATTCTTGGAATCGGCACGTTCAGGACAGTGATTTCTTAAGCCGGTAATCCTTCGGAGTGGTGCCGAACCGGGTCTTGAACAGCCGGAAAAAGTAACTCTGATTGGCATAGCCGCATTTATCCATAATCTCTGAAATCGTATAATCGCTCTGCAGCAGCAGCTCCTGCGCATGCCGCAGCCGGATATCGTTGATATATTCGGTAATGGATACGCCGCAGCTATCCTTGAAGAGCTTGCCGAGATAGGCGGAGGTCAGCTTGACGTTCGCTGCAATGGACTGCTGGCTCAGATTAAGGTCGTTGAACTTCTGTTCAATGACCTCTTTGACGGTGCCGATAATCAGCTCATTGCGTTCAGGGCTGGCCGGCCGCTGGCCTTCGCAGATCGTGGCACACAGCGACAGAAGGGCTACATAAATCTCCTCCAGCGTCTCATGCGCCTGGGGAATCCGGTGAATCTGCTCGATGTCGAGGGGCAGGGAGCCTACCCGGTTGCCGGCAATTTCCGCCGCTGTATTCTGCACCACCCAAGCCAGGTCGGCAACGACACGCCGCATCTCTTCATACTGGAATGTGGCGAGGAGCGAGAAGGCTTTCTCCAGTTCGCTGCCTGCGGCCGTGAGCTGGCCCTTCTTCAGCGCCTCCGACAGCTTGCGTTCAATATCCGGCGGCAGGGTCTTACGTTTATTTCCGAGATTCTCCCGGACATCCTCCGGCATGATGATCGATTTGTACCCCGAAGCGAAGGTATACAGAGATAATTGATAGGCCTGGTAGTAAGCGGCGGAGAGCTGCGGAAGCTGGGAGATTGCGCTGCTGATTCCCCCGGACAACGACAGGCCGTAATACTGGCCGATCGTATCCTGAATCTCCCGGATGAGCGGCTTCGTGCCGGCAAAATCAGATGTGCTGCCGGTAGCTGATACAATCAGCACGATATGGTCGCCCTGAAGATCTACAGCTTCGCAGGGGTAAGCACGGGACATAATCTCCTGGGCGATATTGACCAGGGCGAAGCTGTGCAGCTTCTTGGAAGAGGGCGGCGTCGCCAGGTCATAAGCGGCATAACGTTCGATGCGCAGCACACATACTAGCAGGGATTCCCGGGCGGAGATCTGCAGCCCGTGCTTCTCAATCAGCAGCTGCATGTCATTATGGGAGAAGATCCGGCTGTCCGTCAGGAACTTGCGGATGTAATATTTGTTCACGATCTGCTCGGAGCTGATCTCCTGCAGCTTCTCCTGCATGCGCTGATAATGCCCGCTCATGAGATCCAGCTCGTTACCGTATGGTTCATCCGCCTGCTTCGGATCTGCGGACAGCGGGCGCATCCGCCGCAGCATATTCTCAATCGGGTCATAGAGCTTGTAGGAGAGCCAGACGGATACGGCAATCGACAGCAGCAGGAAGCCGCCGGTAATCAGCAGCGATTTCGTGCGGGCATCGGTCACATCCTTCATGACGGAGGCATACGGCTGGACATACAGGATCGTCCATTCGCCGATGCCTTCCATATAGGTGATAATGCTTTTGCTGTTGCCGGTATTGCCGGTGACTGAACCGGAGCCTGCGCCGGTCATGGCCTTATCCTGCCGGATCAGTTCGGTAATACCGTCCAGGTCCGGTTGATTACTCTGCGCGAGGTTCTCGCCGGACAGCAGCTGTCCGCCGGAAGTCTGGATATAGATTTGGCCTTGGGCTCTTGTGCCCGCATCATTCAATTTGGCGAGGCTGTCGAAGACCCAGCCGGATTTAATATAGAGGATAAGTGCAGACCGGTCGCCGGTAAAGGGGATGTAGGCATCGGTTACGATGAAGGCGAAGGCATCGATTCCGCCGTCCGTCCGCTCCAGGCTCACCGGGATCAGCCGTGAGGTCGGATGCGGCTGTGCCGGATGCAGCAGCCACTCTGTCATCCGTTCTTTGGTGACACCGCCATCGACCAGGAAGTTGCTGGTCGAGCCGTACAGCTCGTTGCTTGAAGCGTTGTAGACGGCAATGGAGTGCAGGAACGATGAGCTTTTCATCAGATTGGCCATTTCACGGTAGCCGCGGATATAATCCATTTGTGGCAGGGGTTTCGAGAACAGCAGCGGGATCAGCAGATTATCGTTATAAGCGAAGGTGGAGAGGTGGGTAATAATTTCATTCATGGAGGAGAGATTATATTGGGTCTGCGTCAGCACCTTAAGGTTGGAATTCTCCTGCACATTCTTGATCGAACGTTCCAGCACGTAGGTATTTACAACGGCTAAGCCGGTCAGAATCAGGGCCATGGCAAGCATGATGGAGAACATGACGGATTGGAAGTATTTTTTCGATTTATAAAATGAGAACGGTTTCACGAATCCAGCCCCTTCGGCGCAGACATAGTTGTGAGAGTAGGTATGATATAGTTTTAAACAAATTTGCCTAGAGGTGCAAGGCTTTTGTCAGACGCCTGGATGATATTCTGTAAAAAGAAAGCTTTTGGCGTTTTATACATTGTGTAAAACATGCTTTTTGATAAAATGAACAGTTTCTCCCTCTGTAGAAGATATGGCAAGATAAGGAGGAGATGTCCCGGCTCACGTTCAGTCTGCCCTGCCGGAAGCATCGGATCATGCGGGAAGCCGGAAGCCAGTCTTGCAGCCGATTCAGAATTGAAGGGGAGGGATTTATGAAGATGACAAGCAAGCCGAAACACGCCTCAAAACTGAAAGTGCGGATATTCTGTATTCTTGGTGCTGTATCGCTTCTCCTGCCAGCCGTGCCGGCAACTCCGGCGTTTGCCGCAACATTAAATGTAACCGCTTACGGTGCGAACGGCGGGGATACCGCAGACGACAAGGCGGCGTTCCAAAGTGCTGTAGATGCAGCGGTCAGCGGAGATACTGTGCTCATTCCGGCGGGAACCTACTATCTGTCAGGAACCGTCAACAGCAAATCCGGCGTCAAAATTGCCGGGGCCAGCCGGGATTCGGTAATTATCAAGTTCACTCCCGGCGCCACGGCCGCAACCTTCTTCTACCTGCATAATGCGCTGAATGCTGAAGTATCGGACATGACCCTCGACGGAGGCAACAACACCGCAGCCCAGTCTGCCGTTACTTCCGAAGACAGCGACGGCAACAAGATGCGTAATTTGCGGGTCAAGGATTTCGTCGCATCGAGCGGCTTCGGCCCTTTTGCGCTATATGCTGTAAGATCGACCCATATTGAGATTTCGGGCAATACAATCACCAACACCGGTGTGAATTCCGACTGGGGAGGCGGAGTGCGGGCCGGCTGGGGCTCCAGCTATGCGCTGATTGAGAATAATACGATTGCGGATACGGGCCGGGGTGGGATTTTTGTGAATGATGACAGTCCTTACGCTATCGTCCGCGGCAACACCATCACCGGCACCGGTAAAAAAATGGAGGGCCTCGGCATCGAGCTGCACACCAACGTCGACTATTCGCTGATTGAGAACAACAACGTCGATCACTGGATCAGCGCCGTCCGCTCGAAGTATATTGCGGTGCGCAACAATGTAGTCAAGGCAACGGACGGCTCTGTCGGCCACATGGGACTGGAGGTTATGGTTGACCATGGTGTCACCTCGGGCAATCTCGTAGACGGGGGACAGCAGGTGGGCATGCAGCAGTCGCCGGGTACGGGCTATCAGCTGTGGAACTACAACACGGTGCAGAACATCGTGATGTGGGGTATGCAGCTTCAGGGTGCCGGTACCGGACAAACCGAGCAGTACCAGTACTTCTACAAGAATATCTGGAAAAATGGACCGGCCGGCAACCCTGCCGCCGCTTATCCGGGGTATGACGGCAATGCCGTGCGGATTCACGGGGATACGCGGAATATTACTTTTGACAGCAACCAGATTCTGAATAACGGCCGGAAAGCTATTGAGATTACGACAGCTTCCGGGGTGGACCGGATCAGCTTCGTTAATAACACCATTACTGGAAACAGTGGACCATCCATTGACCAGTATCCGTCAGCGGCTGCTGATCTGGAGTGGAGCGGCAATACCGTCAGCGGCAACGGTACGAATACGCAGCTTACCAGCCGGGGCTTCAGTGATCCGAAGCCGGTGGCCAATTTCACCGCACCGCTGACCGTTCAGCTAGGCCAGCCCATCACCTTCACCAATACGTCCACAGACAACGGCAGTATTGTGGAGAATCTGTGGGATCTGGGTGAAGGCATTCCGGTTA
Organism: Paenibacillus sp. FSL R10-2736; assembly: GCF_038000245.1. Classification (NCBI taxonomy): domain Bacteria; kingdom Bacillati; phylum Bacillota; class Bacilli; order Caryophanales; family Paenibacillaceae; genus Paenibacillus; species Paenibacillus sp. FSL R10-2736. The sequence continues at coordinate 31,775 of NZ_JBBOBN010000003.1, read as the reverse complement.
CCACGGTGAGTCCAACCTATACGTACCAGAAGGCAGGCACCTATAAGGTCATACTTGGTGTCTGGGATAATGGCGGCCGGGCCAGTGTGAAGGAGCAGACGGTGACCGTATACGCTGGTCCGCCGGATACTACAGCGCCTACCGCACCCGGCAGCTTAAGCTCGCCTTCCAAAACAGATACCACAGTCAATCTGACCTGGTCGGCATCCACCGACAATGTGGGGGTATACGGCTATACGATCTATAAAAATGGTGTAAGCACTGGAACTACAGTAGGTGGAGGTGCAACCTCTTATACTGTAACCGGGCTTACAGCGAATACAGCCTACAGCTTCACGGTGAAGGCCAGTGATGCGGCGGGCAATCTGTCGGCGGCAAGCAATGCGCTGAGTGTAACGACGAATGGTCCGGATACGGTGGCGCCGAGTGCTCCGGCGAATCTCGCTTCACCGGCCAAGACGGACATCAGTGTCAGTCTTACCTGGAGCGGCTCCACCGACAATATCGGAGTCACGGGCTACAATGTCTATAAGGGGGGCGTACTGACCGGGTCGACCACGGGAGCACTCAGCTTTGAGGTGACGGGTCTTGCGGCAAGCACCGCCTACAGCTTCACTGTCAAGGCGAAGGATGCAGCAGGCAACCTGTCGGCCGCGAGCAATACACTGAGCGTAACGACGCTGGTATCCTCGGCTAACTGGGTTCCTTGTGCCGGTGAGAACAATCCTTGTAACTTCACAGGCACCAAGCAGGTGCGCTTCGGGGCGAACAACAGCTACGCCTACGGCACCTACACCAATACGGTCATGTGCTCGACGAATGCCTTCGGCACCGATCCGGCCGTGGGTTTCTACAAGACCTGTGATGTGAACCAGGGTGGAGGCAGCAACCCGACACCAACTCCGACACCAACACCAACACCAACACCAACACCAACACCAACACCAACACCAACGCCGACACCGACGGCAACGCCAACGCCGACAGCGACGTCAACGCCAACGGTAGCACCGACACCAACGGCGACGGTAGCACCGACACCAACACCAACGGCGACGCCAACAGTAACACCAACACCGACGCCTGGTGGTTTGACTCAGGTCGGGACGATTACCCGTGAATACTGGACCAATGTTACGGGAGGCTCAGTTTCAGCCATCCCGGTAGGGACGACACCAACCGGGGTTACGGCCTTGACGAGTTTTACAAGTCCGTCGAACTGGGCCAACAGCTACGGGGAACGCGTAAGAGGATATATTGTGCCGACGGTTACAGGTGTTTATCAGTTTGCCATTGCCGGAGATAATGACTGTGAGCTCTGGCTCAGCACGACTAACAGTACGGCCAATAAGGTCCTGATCGCCAACGTAGCCGGCTGGACGCCAGCGGGAAATTGGACCTACCAGCCTTCGCAGAAGTCCGGCCAGATTACATTGACCGCAGGACAGCGCTATTACGTAGAGGCGCTGCACAAGGAAGATCAGGGCGATGACTCCCTGTCTGTAGCCTGGACCGTTCCGGGTGGCGGTACGACATTCACGGTCATTGACGGGGCGCATCTGGCACCAATTCAGTAAGGTAAGCAGGATACAGTTATGAGTTACGGAGGCTTTCGCAGGGCTAAAGGCGGCCCCGCGAAAGCCTCTTTGCTGCGGAAATGAACAGTAAATCTCATAAAGTACAGTATGAATGCGGGCAATTGCAATATTGAACAGTAGCGCTGGAGGTGGATTAGATTGCATGCTGGAGACAGGAGCTGAGGCGGTATATCAGGCTTTCGGAGAAGCAATATATCCGTGTGAATATGGGTGAAGAAGGGAAGATGAGCGATGAAGGAAATGATCTCAGCAGAACAGCAGACAGACAGTGAATTGCAGCTATATGTAGACCCGCACAGCGGGAATGATTCCGGCAGCGGAAGCCGGAAAGAACCGTACCGCACAATTCCTGCCGCGCAGAGTGCGGTGCGCGATGCCCTAGCCGGAGGGCACACGGGGCAGATAACAGTCTTCCTCGGGGGCGGTATCTACGAGCTCGGCGAGCCGCTGCGCTTCGGGTGCGGGGATGCAGCGGGTACCCGCTGCCGTGTACTCTACCGTAATGCTGAAGGAGAGAAGCCGGTCCTCGCGGGAGGCGCCGTGCTCTCCGGCTGGGAACTGTGGCAAGACGGCATCTGGCGTACAACGCTGCCGCAGGGAACCCGGTTCCAGACGCTATATGCAGGCGGGGAACGGGTAGTGAAAGCCCGTCTCCCGGCGGCGGGGTATTACGAATCCGCCGCCTCGGTTGAGGGAAGAGAGCATGACGGGATCATTGCCCGGAAAGGGGATGTGCCGAAGCAGCTGGATACGGCGGGACTGCAGATGTTTGTGTGGCCGGGGGAAGGGGAGTGGAACTGGGCCTCGGAGACGATTCCGGTGCGGCGGATCGATCACTCTTCCGGCTGGATTGAGCTTGCGCGGCCCACCATCTGGGGAATAGGTGCAGGCTCACGCTTTTTCCTGCAGGGCTCGCTGTCGTTCCTGCGTGAACCCGGCCAATTTCATCTGGATGAGGCAGAGGCTATGCTGTATTACCGGCCCAAGCGCGGCACTCCGCTGGAGGAGCAGGTTATCGCCCCTTCTGTCCTGCGCCTGCTTGAAATTCAAGGGGAAGATGATTCCCGGCGGGTATCCGGTCTGGCCTTCCAGGGTCTGACCCTGGCCTGCACTGATTTCTATAAAGACTATAAGATGATGCGCAGTGAGCCGGGCATGGATAATGTTGAACCGGATGAACAACGTAACGGAGTGGTCTATATCCGCAATGCGGAGGAGATTGAAATCTCGGATTGCCATATCCGTGAATCCGGCTCCTGCGGCATCTTCCTAGACCGCAGCGCCGAGCGGATTGTGCTGGACGGAAACATTATACAGACCGTTGGACACACGGCCATTTACGCCTCAGGTTATGCCCCGGGGGAAGGCAGCTTCCGTGAAGTGGAGGATGCCAATCAGAATAAAGGACACCGGATCACGAACAACCGGATTAGTCATGGCGGAGAGCTTGTCGGCCATGGAAGCGGAGTTGTCCTGTATCAGTGCGGGGACTGCGAGGTCGCGCATAACCGCATCTCACATATGCCCCGCTACGGGATATCCCTCAAAGGACAACGTCATCAGCAGTTGCCGGAATCTCTATGGGGTGTAGCCGTGACGCGGGAGAACCATTGGGATTTCCTCTTTACCCGGGCCAACCGGATCAGCTATAACGATATCTCGGAGGTGATGACCGGCAGCCAGGACGGGGGGCTGATCGAATCCTGGGGAATCGGCCGCCGGAACGTCATCCATGGAAACCGGCTGCATCACAGCGGTATCCATTTCTCCTTCGGCTTCGGCATTTATCTGGATGATGCCTCCGATGATGTGACTGTGTCGCATAATGTGCTTGATCATCTCTACAGCACCGGGGAGGGGAAGCTGTGGATGACGATTTTCTCTAAAGGGGTCGGGAATGTCATCCGCAACAATCTGATGGCGGATAATCCCCAGGCGGTCAACGCTATAGGCTCGCAGGAGATGGTAGGGGAAGCAAACCGGGATATTACGGTCGGAGGAAATATCATCTCTAATTCAGGTCATCTGTACTGCTTCGTCAACTGGAGTCCGGAGCGGTTCCGGGCTGCTGACCGCAACCTGTTCTGGCGCGGTGGAGCCGTCCCCCGGATCACCGGCGAGCTTCCGGCGGAGTCTGTAGGCCCCAATAGTGTATGGGGCGAAGAATACACATGGGAAGCCTGGCGCGCTGTACTGGACGGTAAATATGATGCCGCTACTGTCTTGGCCGATCCCGCTTTCGTTGATGGTCCGGCAGGGGACTACCGGCTGCAGCCTTCTTCACCGGCGTATGCCTTAGGCTGGGAGGATATCGATTTCTCGCAGTTTGGCCCGCGTGACAGAGCTTCAGAAGCAGGGTTGGCGGAGAGAGAAGAGAGGGGGGCGGCAGATGCAGAAGAAGCTTGAGCTGCTGCTTGAAGAAGCCGGAGCGAAGCTGGCTTTCGCTTCGCACACCTTCGAGGAGGCCGAGCCGCTTATGGAATATCACACTGGCTGGGCGGCAGACGCAGGAGATGCAGGAGAAGCTGGGCAGACCCTTCTGCCTGCCGGAGAAGCAGCGGCTTGGGAGATTATGCTAACCTGCGCCGGGATAGGCGGCAGCAGTGATGGAGCCAGGCTCGAAGTGAACTGGCTCCACCGGGGACAGTCGCTGCAAACCGCAGCGGAGGTCCGCTTTGAATTTGCTGCCTGGGACCGCTCCAATTATGTGCTTGTTCCCGGCGCTGTATATAACGGCAACCGCTTCGATGTGCGCAGCTTCAGCTATCCTCCCTGCTGGAGCAAGCTGCCGGAGCGCGGCCCGGATACTCCGGCGCTGATTACAGACGTGCCGCGGCTGTCCGTAGGGCCCGGCCCTTCGGCCTTCCACCTGCTGGCCGGGGACGCGGCTACACCGGCGGTGGGAGTATATGATCCGGTCCGCAGACAGGGAATCCTGATTCTAACCTGCCAACAGACCGGCTGCGGGGAGACCTCGATTCATGTGCAGGAAGCGGAGGACAGAGGCTCTGCTGTTATATCCTTCCGTGCTCCGGGCGTACGGCCGCGGATCAAATACGACATGTGTACCACCGGAGCCCCTTCCCCTGATAGAGGGGCGGACTTCGGGGAAGGCGATAAGCTCAGCCTGAGCTTTGAGGTATACAGCTTCCCTTGCGGCAGTGTAGACGGATTGTTCGCCAGATTCGCCGGGGTGCGCAAGTCGCTGGCGGGAACTCCGGAGCTGTCCTCCAGCCTGCCGTTCTCGGCGGCATGGGCCATTCAGGAGCAGAAATATAACGAACTGAATTGGAAGGAGCCGTACGGCTATTATGCCGTAGGCACCGTGGATATGAAGCATCAGGACTGGCAGCTGGGCTGGGTCGGCGGCGGGATGTCCAGCTATGCGCTGCTGCTTGCGGGCGGAGAGGCATCGGTTCACAGAGCCCGCCGGACCCTTGATTTCATCTTCAGCGGACAGACGGAGGCGGGATTCTTCCCTGGCGTATTCTATAACGGCCGCTACTACGGCGATGAGTTCAATGAAGATCCGCAGCGCGATCATCCGGAGCAATGGCATATTGTGCGCAAGAGCGCAGATGCGCTGTACTTTCTGGTGAAGCATCTCATGGCGATGAACACGCTGCACCCGAATGAGCTTCAGCCGGAGCGCTGGCTTGAGGGCACGCGGCGGCTTGCCGATGGCTTCCTCCGCTTATGGGGCCGCTATGGCCAGTTCGGCCAATGGGTGCTGGCGGAGACCGGAGAGCTGCTGGTCGGCGGCTCTGCCGGAGGTGCGATGGCGGTTGCCGGACTGGCGCTGTTCGGCCAACACCTGAATGAAGAGGTGTATCTGGCGGCGGCGCGGGCAGCCGGGGATTATTATTACCGCCAGTATACCCGGGAGGGTGTAACCACGGGCGGGCCCGGAGAGATTCTGCAGTGTCCGGACAGCGAGTCGGCCTTCGCCCTGCTGGAAGCGTTCATCGTCCTCCACGAAACGACAGGGGAGGAGAAGTGGCTGCAGCGGGCAGAGGAAGCGGCCCGGCAGGCAATCTCGTGGTGTGTGTCGTATAATTTTGTTTTTCCGCAAGAATCGACCTTCGGGCGGCTGGGGATTGAAACGGCAGGCTCGGTCATTGCCAATGTGCAGAATAAGCACAGCGCTCCGGGCATCTGCACCCTGTCTGGCGATTCGCTGCTGAAGCTGTTCCGGGCCACCGGTAATCCACTTTATATGGAACAGCTCAGGGATACTGCCCATCAGCTTCCGCAATATCTCTCCCGCCAGGACAGACCTGTCATGGGCTGGGACGGCAAGGAGCTGCTGCCTGGTTATATGAGCGAAAGGGTGAATATGAGCGACTGGGAGGGCACGGAGCTGATCGGGGAAGTGCTGCCGCTCTCCTGCTGGTGTGAGGTCTCGAATATGCTGACCTATGCCGAGGTTCCGGGAATTTATGTACAGCCCGACACAGGGCTGCTGTGGGTATTCGATCATGTGGAATGTTCACTGGAGCAGGAGGAGGGGAGGCTGGTTCTCATTGTTGCCAACACCACTAATTATCCGGCTGAGGTGTCCATATTCGCCGAGCTGTCGACCGCAGCGGGAGTTCCGCTCGGGCAATGCGCTTCAGCCGATTGGCCGCGCATCAGCGTAGAGCCCGGCGCTGTGCGCAGGGTTCCGCTGGCTTTTCACTGAAACCAAATCGCAGTCTGAGATCGGAGAGCAATTCGCACATTGTACAGTAGATTGCCCCATCCGCTATATGTCATGCTGGTTACAGGCGGCATAATGCATCTTAGTAGAGGGGGGGACTGCCGATGTGGCAAGCTTACAGGTCCAAGAAGTACCTGCTGCGCATTATAGGCTCTGTAACACTGCTGATGGTGGCTGTTCTCGCCGGTTCTTCGCTGCTCCTGCAGTATAATGCGGAACGCAGCGCAATCCGGATGCAGCAGGAGGTCAGCCGCAAGGCTATGAAGCAGATTCAAATCAACCTGTCCTATATGTCAGGGGTAATGAATAATCTGGCTGTCTCCCTGTACATGGACCCTAATATTGTACCGCTGCTGAATTTGCGCGATCCTGATGAAATGCTGGTAATCCGTTCGATGAATTCGCTGAAGCAGGCCTACCTCTCCTCTTCGTTCCTGCATTCGATCCTTGTCTATAACGGGTATGACGACCGGACCTATACCGTAGGGGAGCTCAGTCTGAACAAACCGGATGCCCCGATGAGCGGGGAGATTTCCCTGCTGGTGAAGAATAAGCAGAAGCTTCCGCGGATGAAGCTGATTCCGATGAATTTCAGCGGTGCAGACCAGCCCGTTGATTTCTTTTCGCTGGTGATGTATCAGAATTTCACGGACACCGGCACCAGTCAGGAGAGTGCACTTGTCGTCAATATCAAGCCCGAATGGCTCTATGAGAATCTGCGCTCGTTCAATGACTTCGCTATTCCCGAGCAATCGGGTGTCTATCTGCTGGATGAGACAGGCAAGCTGCTGCTCTCAGGTAACCCTGAACTGCTGCCTAGTCAGGGGGAGCTTATCCGGGCGCTGGGCGGGCATACGCCGGGGGATGCCGAAGCATTCGGCACCTTGTCCGGCAGGTTCGGCGGCAGCACCAGACTGCTGGTCAACTATCTGAATATGCAGGGGACGAACTGGAAGGTCGTCAGTGTGCAGCCGTATGAAATTATCCTTCAGCCTATACGGGAGCTGCGCGGCACCTTTCTGTCCGTCATTATTGCCGTTCTGCTGCTGGCTGTGGTTCTGGCTACCCTTGTAGCACACAAGCTCTATAAGCCTATTGGACGTCTGATAGGCCAGCTGGGGATGCAGCCGGGAGGGAAAGCGGCGGCTGGTAAGGCCACGGGGCAGAATATGGAGAAGGGTAAGGAGAAAGATAAAGATAAGGATGAATTATCGGCCGTGGCCAGCCTCTTCAGCACGATGGCCCAGCAGCTGCGAAGCGTCTCAGACGAGCAGGGCAAACAGCGGCATATTATTACAAGCTATTACCTCCGAACCCTTCTCTCCGGTGGCAAGGCGTTGTCCGCGAAGGAATTCGAGGATAATATCAGGCAGAACGGCCTGCAAATCAGCCGCAGCGGCCCTTACCGGGTAGTCCTGATTCAGGTGGACGGATATTCCGGGTTCATCAGCAGGACCAGCCATAATGAACGCAGCCTGTATTATTTTGCTATCCGCAATATTGCAGAAGAGATCCTGCGTCCCGGACGATATCTCTGTGAGCTGGCAGATATGCGCAGCAGTCATCTGGCCCTGCTGATCAGCCGGGCGGAAGGCAGCAATAGTGAAACCGAAGATGAGGAAGCGCTGCATGAGCTGTTCCGTAACATCCAGCAGGTGGTCAGCAGCTATTACCAGCTGTCACTGACCCTGACGGCCAGTGAACCCTGCGGCAGCCATGAACAGATTCCGGACCGTTATGCGGCGGCTGTTCAATATTCGATGTATAAGCTGGTATACGGCCGGCAAAGCATCATTACGAAGGGGCGAGTGGACGGCAATCTCCGGCAGCAGGAGTATAGCTTCCCGGCAGAGCTGGAGAAGAGGCTGGGTGAGAGTATCCGCACCGGTCATCTGCCTGCCATGGAGCAGGCCATCGGGCATATGCTGGCTCCGCTGGGGCATTGCCATTATGATGCCATTGTTCACAGCCTCCTGCATATCACGGGCATTATCAAAACCTCCGTTAAGGAGATTAACCATAACCGTGTTGTTCCGCTGAATGTGGAGCTGAGCACGCTCAGCCGCCAGGTGCTGGAGCAGGAGACGCTGCAGGAGACCGCTGAATTATTCGGCAGGGTATGCCGGGATATCCATGATCAGCTGGACCGGACGGGCAGCGGCAAGAATGCGGCTCTGATGGACGCGATTAAGGAAATCATTGAGATGAATTATAAAGAGCCGAACCTCAGCCTGCAGGGAATCGCCGCTATGCTGCATATGACACCGGCCTATGTCGGCAGAATGTTCAAGCAGAGCGAAGAGGTATCGGTGAGCGAGTATCTTAACGATATCCGCCTTCAGCATGCCCAGACTTACCTGGAGACGAAGAATATCAGCATCAAGCAGATTATGGAGCTCGTCGGATACGTCAATGAGAGCACATTTTTCAAATTGTTCAAAAAAGCCTTCGGCGTTACCCCCAAGGAATACCGCCTGAAGCGGTCGCTGGAATAGGCTTCATATTTCCCTTGCGGAATCCCGGTTAGCGCTGTGCCTCCTGCAGAACGGACCGGGCTTTTTGCTGTCTGGAGAGGATATTCCGGTGCCCATCCAGAATAGTAAATGTAAAAAGGAGGGGATTGATGTGACAGCTAAAGAATTGCTGGCAGACCATATCTGCGATCTCGAGGAGCAGCTGCTGAGCAATGAAGTGCGTACGAATCCTGAAGCGGTGGCGCTGCTGATCGCAGATGATTACACTGAATTCGGAAGTTCAGGCAGGGTATGGCGGAAGCACGATCAGGTTGGCGAAGGGGGAGCAGGTGAGGTACGGATGACCTTGAGTAACTTCGAACTCCATACGTTGTCTGAGGAGGCTGTCCTTGCGACCTACCGGACCTTCAATGAAGATTCCGGCATTCACTGCCTGCGCAGCTCGGTCTGGAGGTTGCTTGAGGGACGCTGGCAGATGTTTTTTCATCAGGGGACGCCTGTGAAGGATTAACATGCTTAAGTAGAAAATTACAACAGGAGGAAGATCAATGTTTGAATACAAATTTGTACAAATGAAAAAGAAGAATACTGGATTTCTCCAATTGCCAACGGAGAATTATCAGGAGATTATACATACGCATGCAGCAGAGGGCTGGCGGTTCGTTCAGTTCGTTATCATGCCCAGCGCCCAGGCTGTGGGGTTTCCGGAATATTATGAGCTGATTTTTGAAAAGAAAGCGGAGTAGGTCTATTCAGCGGCTGGTCGAGTGGTGCGCAGCGGAGCCGAACGGACCCAAGGTGGAGTTTGGCCACAAGCGTATCTGTTAAATGGGCGGACATTTCTCCCCCGTCAGCGCCTGCCTGCGAGTACCTAATGCGGAGTGCCTAGCATTTAGTTGTATTTCCTGCAGTTAAAAGACGGCGAAAACCCGGATTTGCCGGGTTAACTGTATTCTGTACAATTAAAAAGAGGGGGAAGCCCTCTTTTGCGGAATATGAGGGTTTTTAATTGTAGAAAATACAACTAAAACCTTCGCAGCGCAATAATCGCTCGTTTTAGTTGTACAAAATACAGTTAAAGCTAGGGCGGCGCAACTCCGGTCATAGGCCAACTACCGGCGGTCCCGGATCACATGTCCAAGCTCCGGCGTAATTTCGCTGAATCCGGCCATGTGGCGGGACTGATAGGTGACTGGCCGGCTGCTGCCAACCATAATAATGTTGCGGAGATCGGCGTTGCCTTCTGCCGGGAGGGCGAAGGTCTTAGTGTGGGGATACACCTCGCTAAGCGTTGTGTGGATCGCACTAATCAGCCGGTCATTATCGCTGCGGCCCATCAGGTTCATGATAATCGCGCCGTGTCCGTGCAGCTTATCCCGGGTAAGCCCGAAGAACTCCAGCGAGGTGAAATGCGCCGGCGTTCCGGCAGCGGTGAAGGCATCCAGCAGAATGTAATCATAGCTCCGGTCTGCTTCATTCTCCAGCAGGCTGCGGCCGTCACCGATCAGGACATTGTCCTGATTGTAACCAAAGCGGGTTCGGCTGTATTCCACAACCTGCTCATTGACCTCAGCGACCTTAAAGCGCTTCTCCGCAAAATACCCGGCAATCGTTCCAATCCCGTGCCCGATCAGGAACACATCCTCGAAATAAGGATCGCCCGCCTCCATCAGATGGATCATCGCCCGCGGATATTCAAAGACGACCCGGCGGGGATGCTCCAGATCCAGCGCGCCTTGAATCGCTTCACCCGAGAACTGCAGCACACGGAACCGTCCGGTCTCGCCATACAGCTCGGTTGTATCATATACCTCAATTTCCTGAGAGTCATGTGTAGTTCGGGACAGCGGATGCAAGTGATCAGACTCCTTACACAGATGAGATTCGTTTATATTCATTCGGCGTGACACCGACAACCTTTTTGAACAGTTTATTGAAATAGGCGGGGTCGGGATAGCCGACTTCGGTGCCGATTTCATGGATTTTGAGGTCCGGGGCATTCTTCAGCAGCTGCTTGGCCTTGCGGATGCGGATTTCAATTATATAATCAGTCAGCGTAAGACCGGTCTCCTGCTTGAACAGCTTGCTCAAATAACTTGGCGTAAGATACACCATCCCCGCAAGGGTGTTCAGATCTGCGTGCTGGTTATAGTTGGCTGAGATCCAGCGCTTGATGGTCTCGACGGCGGTACCGGACAACTCCAGCCGGTGGGCACGGATACTGCTTAGGGCAGACGACAAGGAGGAAGCGAACAGCTTTTCCATATCTGCAAAAGCCAAACAGCTCTCCAGCTGTTCCTCCAGCGTCATAGTTAATCCGTTACGGTAGACCGCTTCGAATTCCTGCACTTCCTTACGGGCAAGCTCTTCCATCTCCCGGCACATGCGGAGAATCTGCTCAGGATAAGCACACTGCGATGCAAGCTCCGAGAATAGCTTATGAATTCCTGCAAGTACACCCTCGACATTGAGGATCTGTAAATCATGGACCAGCGGTTCACGATAAGGCGCAAAAAGCTCAGACCCTGCCTTATCCGGCAGGATGAGCTCTTCAATAGTAACATAATGCAGCGGCCGGGATTGGTATATTCCGCAGTCACAGGCATGTTTGGCTTCCAGATAAGCCGTTCTGAGCTTGGCTGCATCCGCGTAGGAGCGGCTTATGCCCACATGCAGAGTATGCCCTGCACTGGCAGCCTGCAGATATCTGCGGATCTCGCTTAATTCAGCAGATTCAAGCGGCTGCGCAGAATACCAGATCCAGACCTGCAGTCCCTGGCGGAGTTCCAGCACATCGAATCCGTTATCCTTCTCTTGCCGCAGACTGTCTGTACAGGAGCAGACGGTTTCAGGCGAGTCTCCTTTGAGGACAAACACCGAGAAATAAGGCTGGGGCAAAATAAGGCCGCCGATCAGCACAGCGGAGGGCTCTTCAATATGCAGCATGGAGAGCAGCATCCCGGAGCGGTGCCGTTCTTCCTTCTCACGCAGCAGCGTGCGTTCCTTATCCAGGCTGTAGAGCACGTCGAACAGCTGCTCTTTATTGATCGGCTTCAGCAGATAATCCACCGCCGAGCTGCGGATGGCTTCCCGGGCATAATCAAATTCAACGAATCCGCTCATCAGCAGGGAACGGATATGGGGATGACTGGCTTTGAGCAGACGGATCAGCTCAAGGCCGCCAATCTGCGGCATACGGATATCGGTAATCAGGACATCGAACTGGAGGGCAGGCAGCTCATCCAGCAGCTGTTTGCCGTCAGGATAAGTGCGGATGACGGCGAAATCGCTGCTCTCCTTGCTGATCATCCGGGCCAGACCTTCGCGGATCAGGACTTCATCATCTACGATCACAATACGCAGCAATCCGGATATCCCCTTTCAAAAGACATAATGTGCAGGTTGCCCTGTTTCCGGTTAATCTTCAATACGGTGGGAGAGATTCTCGATTCTTAGAATGACACGGGTGCCTTGGCCGGATTCGCTCTCTACACGCAGTCCATACGGGCTGCCGTAGTCCAGGCGGAGCCGTTCGTTCACATTGCGCAGGCCGATACCGAATTTCTCGCCGTCAGCTCCCCCCGTCAGGGTATGGTTCAGCGCGCGCAGCGTATCTTCATCCATGCCGACACCATCATCCTCCACGCAAAATACAGCTTTGCTCCCCTCTGCCCAGCCGGTGATGCTGATGGTGCCCGGGCCTTCCTTGGGCTCCAGGCCATGAAAGACGGCGTTCTCGACGATCGGCTGGAAGACCAGCTTAATGACCGGGAAGCTCAGCAGAGCATCCGGCACGTCAATCTTCAAGCTGAACTTGTCCGGGAAACGGATTTGCAGCATATCCAGATAATTACGGGTGTGATCAAGCTCCTGCCCGATGGTCACCATCTCCTCGCTGCGGACAATCCCGTAACGCATCTGCATCCCCAGCAGGTACGTCAGCTTCGCGACCCGGGGATCATCACTGCCTTCAGCCAGCATGCGGATGGATTCAAGCGTGTTGTAGATGAAATGCGGATTGATCTGGTTCTGCAAGGCCCGCATATCGGCTTTTTGCTTGCGTTTCTCCGTCAGCTTCACTTCCTGCAGCAGGTCCTTCACGCGGATGATCATCCGGTTGAAGTGGCTGCCCAGCATTCCGATCTCATCATTGTACCGGGGATGCAGCCATACCTCCAGATTGCCATGCTGCACCTGCTTCATCAGGCGGACCATGGATTTCAGCGGCTTCGTCAGGGCATGGGAGATGAAGGTGGCTACAATCAGGGCGAAGGCGATTATCGCCAGCGTGGTCAGCACCTGCGCGTTACGGGTTTTCTCCACTGGTGACAGTATCCGCTCCAGCGGGATAGAGACCATTGTAGTCCAGCCGGTCTTGGCCGATACAGTATATACCGCGAGATATTCCTTGCCGTCCAGAGTGATCTGGAAATGGCCATCGGGTCCGTTCACCTGCTGCAGGAACTTGTCCGTATACTTCTCCAGCATGCCGGACCCACCGCCTGAATCATCCGGGCTGGCGTACATCATTTCCCCCTTGTCATCAACAATCAGGGTACTCCCCTGGGTGACTGCATTGACCGGGTCCACGATGCCCTTGAACAGGCTGATATTGATATCGAACACAATAATGCCGATCTTCTGCAGCGAGCTGACCGAACTGACGGTACGCAGAATGCTGAATACCTCCCGGTGATCCCCCGCATTTACACGGATCATATGCCTGCCCTGAACTATGGAAGCTACGCCGGACTCGGTGAGACTCTGCCACTGCGCCAGACGTTCTTCCGGGAACAGCTCGCTGATGCCCGAGCTTTTGTCATAATAGACGGAGCCGTATTTATCCACCAGGTATACAGCAACAATCTCTTCTTTCGTATGGTTCAAATAGCTTAGGAACATGGACATGCCCGTATTTTTTTCCCAATCGGTCTGCTCCTGCTCCAGATAGAACTGGACATCGGTATTGTAGAGCGGGAGCGCAGTGTACCTCTTCAGGTCGGCTACATAACGGTCGATGGTATCCGAGGCGCTGTCTGCCATCTGTCCGGCGCTTGCTGTTGCATTAACCAGGACGGAATTGAAGGTGGAACGGGACGATAGATAACTGACATAAGTGATCGGCATAGATATCAGAAAAATAAACACGACAATCAGCTTGCGCTCCATAGGCAGATTGGCCAGGAACAGCCAAAGGGTACGCGGAAATCTCCGGATATAGGATACCACTGTGTTGTTCCTTTCCGTACATCCCCTATTTCACCGCGCCGTTCGTTACGCCTTCAAAGATATAACGCTGCAGGAAGAAGTAGAGGATGACTGTCGGCAGCAGGATCAGCAGGATCGCCGCACAGATCAGGTTCCACTCGCCTGAATTGACCCCCTGGAAACGCATGAGGATCGTCGTTACAACACCCAGGCTCTGCTTGGGCATATAGAGGTAAGGGATGTACATGTCATTGTAAATGCTGATCGTCTTCAGGATGACCAGGGTGGCCGTCGCCGGTGTAAGCAGCGGGAAGATGATCGAGCGGTAGATTTTGAACAGGGAAGCGCCTTCAACCATGGCATTCTCGTCGAGATCAAACGGAATATTGCGGATGAACTGTAAATAGAGAATGATCTGGATCACATCGGCCCCGATATAGAGCACAATGGGAGCGCCAAGCGTGTTGTAGAGCCCCATATTTTTGATGATGCCGAAGGTTGCCACCTGGGTGGTGATGCTCGGAATGATGGTGGCCACGAGATATGCACCGAACACAACCGGCTTCAGCTTAAAAGAGAAGCGGCCCAGTACATATGCCACCATTGTGCCAAACAGAATGTTCAGGGTCAATGTAATTATAATAATGACGAGTACATTGCCGAAGCCGCTGAGCAGCCCGCCGCGCTGGAAGACAGCGATGAAGTTGTCGAAGTTAAGGAAGCTGTGCGGCAGAGCCATAGAGCTGCTGCTGTTGAACTCATCTGTGGATTTGAACGCATTGACGATCACGACATACGGCGGGAACAGCACTACGAATACGCCGATGAGCAGCGTGAAATATTTGAACAGGTCTTTGAAGCGCAATTTGGAATGTTCCATGGCTACTTATCTCCTCCCCGGCTAAGAACCAGCTGTTGAATCAGCAGTACAATGACTACAAAGAAGAGCAGGATAACGCTCATGGCCGAGGCCAGGCCGTAATTGTTGAAGGCAAATGCCGTATCCACCACGCGCTGGACATACGTCTGGCTGGCGCCCGCTGGGCCGCCTTTGGTGAGTACGAACGGAAGGTCGAAGACTTCGAGTGCGCCGGTCACGGTCAGGAACAGATTGAGCTGAATGACGGCCTTCATATTCGGCAGCGTAATTCTCCAGAGGGTCTGCATCGAGTTTGCACCGTCAATCTTCGCAGCTTCATAAATATCACGCGGAATGGCCTGCAGGGAAGCAATATAAATCACCATATTGTAGCCCATGAACCGCCAGAAGCCGGTGGAAGCGAGCGCGTAGTTCACCAGTCCTTCGGTGCCGAGCCAGCTGGTCTGTCCAAGGCCGGTCAGGCCGATGCTGTTCAGGAACAGATTCAGTGAACCGTTGGTAGTGTCGAAGACATAACCGAACATGAAGGCAACGGCGACACCATTCATAATGTAAGGCAGGAAGAGCATGATGCGAAAAGCATTCCGGCCCCGCAGCTTGCTGTTCAGCACAACGGCGAAGTAGATCGCCACTATATTCTGAACGAGGCCCATGACGAAGTAGGCGAAGTTATGGGTGAATACTTTGAAAATATCGGGAGTGTTAAACACCTCGCGGTAATTATCGAGGCCGACCCAAGGCTTCTCGGGGCTGTAGCCGTCCCAGTTGGTGAAGCTGTAATAGACCAGCTTCAGTGCCGGATAATAAGTGAACGTGGCGAGGAGGATCAGCGGGATCAGCAGAAAGGAGACTATGATAATAGTTTTCTGCTTGTTATAAGACAGTGTTCCGAACATCGCATACCCTTCTTTCGTGAAAGCTTAAGTGGGATTGACGACAAAAGGGATTATCCATGAAGGCGATAATCCCTTTTGCGCCGGAAGTTTAGTGCATCTGGCTGCTTATTGCAGCAGGGTAAATCATTTTATACCTTGAAGCTAAAGCTCCACTTCGTGGGGCTGTTTTAAAAGAATTTATATGTTTCGGGGTCCCCGCAAAGTACCTGAGTCATCACCCGAAGCCAAGCTCAACTTTGTGGGGCTGTTTTTAATAGCCGAGGTCTTTCTTGGCTTTGGCCCAGGCTTTGTTCCATTTGTCGAAGACGGTTTGCGGATCTTTGGCAAGCACGAACTCTTGGACCATAGCAGGCAGGTCGAGCTGTGCTTTGTTGGTGATTTCGGTAACCTTGGCGTCATCTACGGTACCTTCCTGCAGGACTACACCCGTCGACTGGAATTCCTTAAGCTGAGTCAGCTTGGATTCTTTGCCTTTGAGCGGGGAGATGAAGCCGGCGAAGTCCTCGTATCCGGATTCTTCGATCATCCATTTCACGAAGGCCTTGGCAGCATCGACATTCTTGCTGTTCTTAGCCACGGCATAGAAGAAGTCCGGGCTGAGCGGAGCCTTCAAAGTGCCCGAGTTGTCATAAGGAAGCGGGAAGAAGCCTACGTTATCGGAAGTGGTACCCGCACCAATCACCTGATTGATGACCCAGTTGCCCAGGAAGTACATGGCGAATTTACCCGATGCGATGTCTTTCTTGGATTGCTCCCAGTTGGTGGAGTTGATGTCTTTTTCCAGGTAGCCTTTTTCATTCAGCTCTCTGAGCAGACCAAGCGCTTTGCCGTATCCGTTGTCCATGGTGAACGGAGCATCCTGTGTCAGCTTCTCATTCGGGAAGTCAGGGTTGCCGGCAATCACGCGGGGAACAGCATATACCCAGTCATTAAGCGGCCATTTGTCTTTGAAGTTGGAAGCGAGCGGAACGACACCTTTAGCTTTGAGCTTCTCGCAGGCCGCGAGGAATTCATCCCAGGTCTTCGGAACTTCGGTGATTCCGGCATCGGCGAAGGCTTTTTTGTTATAAACAATCCCCGAAGTGGAGTTACCGGTAGTGATCCCGTACAGCTGGCCGTCAAAGGATTTGAAATCTTTGAAGGTGAGCTGGTCGTTCAGCCCGAGATCATCGAGTGAGGCGAAATATTTAGGCAGATCGGAGTTCGGAATGTTAGGGACGAACATCACGTCAGGCAGCTCGCCGCTGGCCATTCTAACTTTTGCCTGCTGGTTGTAGTCGGTTTGGGAAGCTTCGAATTCTACCTTGATGTTCGGATATTTCTCATTAAAGCGCTTAACATATTCGTCATACTCTTTGCCGATCATGTCGGTTCTGTTGGTCAGGAAAATGATTTTGCCGCTGATGTCAGCGCCGCCTGCCGCTGCAGGTTCAGTAGCAGGTGCAGCTGTTGCCTCTCCGGCGGCAGTCTCAGGAGCGGTGGTTGCTGCCGGCTCATCTGTAGCCGTCGCTGCGTTGTTATTGTTGTTAGAACCGCAGCCTGTCAGGGATAAAGAGAAGATCATGATGATAACAAAACATAACGAAAATAACTTATTTCTCATTGTGTAGTCCCCTTTTCGTTTATTGTTAGCGTTTACATGATTATTATAGCGCTAAAGTATCCAATGAGAAATGTATTCATTTATTATTTATTGTCTTTATTTGTTCTGTTTATAAGATTATAATTAAGTTATTGCTAACAATAAAATAACAAAATACAATGAGGGTAATTAAAACGTAGGCTATTCAACTTAAAGCTTATGCTATTAAAACTTAAAGCGTATACTTCCGATGCGGGTTCTGTACGAAGCAATCTCAGGGAAGTGTACGCTCACAAAACTTTTAGGAGGACTTATGAAACAACTGCACATCAACCTGACGAACTGGGAATTTAGAGCCTGTGGAGATGAAGCCTGGCTTCCGGCGGCCGTACCGGGAACGGTACATACGGATCTGCTCCGGAATGGAGTTATAGATCAGCCCTTTTATGGAACCAATGAACATGACCTGCAATGGATCGACAAGAAGAACTGGGAATATAGAACCGTACTTACATTAGAAGAGAAATGGCAGACACTGGCGGTTACGGAGCTGGTATTCGCCGGACTGGACACGTATGCAGATGTATATGTGAACAATGTGCATGCTCTGTCCGCAGATAATATGTTCCGCTCCTGGACCGTGAATGTGAAGGGCCTTCTGCAGGCTGGGGAGAATGAGATCCGCATCGTATTCCGCTCGGTGGTGACCGAGGATCTGCCGAAGCTGGCCCAGCTGGGCTATGATCTGCCTGCACCAAATGACCAGTCCGAGCTCGGCGGGCTTCAGGAGCAGCGGATCAGTGTGTTTGCCCGCAAAGCGCCGTACCACTATGGATGGGACTGGGGCCCGAGATTCCTGACCAGCGGCATCTGGCGTGAAGCCGTGCTGGAGGGCCGGGACATTGCGGTCATTAAGGATCTGTACATCCGCCAGAATGCGGTGAGTCCGAAGGAAGCGCGGCTGACGGCTGTAGTTGAAGTGGATGCTCCGGAAGCTTGGAGCGGCATGCTGCGGGTGACTGCTGAAGGGCAGGAATGGATGAAGGCAGCTTCGCTGGTTCCGGGCAATCAGGTGGTGGAGCTGGAGCTGGTCATCGATACGCCGCGCCTGTGGTGGTGTAACGGGCTGGGTCTACCTGAGCTGTACAATTTCCGTGCAGAGCTGCTGGAAGGAGAAGAAGCTGTGGCCGTGTCGGAGGTTACGACCGGACTGCGGGAAATTAAGCTGGTCCGTAAGCCCGATGAGCGCGGGGCTTCGTTCCATTTTGAGCTGAATGGTGTGCCGGTCTTCGCTAAAGGATCGAATCATATTCCCAATGATAGCTTCATAACTGAGGTTACGGAGGATCGTTACCGCCATGAGATTGCTACGGCGGTGGAATCCAATATGAATATGCTGCGTGTGTGGGGCGGAGGATTCTATGAAGAGGAAGCTTTCTACCGGCTGTGTGATGAGTACGGCCTGCTGGTCTGGCAGGACTTCATGTTCGCATGCAGCATGTACCCGGGGGACGAGTCGTTCCTGAACAATATCCGTGAGGAAGCGGTATATAATGTCCGCAGATTGCGGAATCATCCGTCTATTGCTGTATGGTGCGGGAACAATGAGATTGATTCGGCCTGGTCGCAATTCGAGGAGAATATGGGCTGGGGCTGGAAGGAGAAGCTGAGTGCTGATATCCGTGAGACCTTATGGGCCGCGTATGAAGAAATCTTCCACAAGATTCTGCCTGAGGCTGTTGCCGCGAATCATCCGGGTGTGGATTATTGGCCTTCCTCACCGCTGCGTGAGCTTACCCGCGGTCAGGATCAGCATGCTACGCGGATTATGGGCGAAGGCGATATTCACTACTGGGGAGTATGGCACGGAATCGAGCCATTTGAGAACTATAACCTTAAGGTTGGCCGCTTCATGAGTGAATATGGCTTCCAATCCTTCCCGGAGCTGAAGTCGGTGCTCAGCTATGCAGAAGAAGCGGATATGGAGCTGGAGTCCAAGGTAATGCTGGCCCATCAGAAGAACGGACGGGGTAATCAGCTGATCAAAGAGTACATGGATATGTACCTGCCGCAGCCTAAGGACTTCAGAGGTTTCCTGTACATGAGCCAGGTGCTGCAGGCAGAAGCGATCCGCATCGCGATTGAGAGCCACCGCCGGAACAAGCCTTACTGCATGGGCACGCTGTACTGGCAGATGAATGACTGCTGGCCGGTAGCTTCATGGGCGGGTATGGATTATTACGGGCGCTGGAAGGCGCTGCAATATACCGTGCGCAAGTCCTTCAAGGATGTGCTGCTGTCCATTGACGGTACAGACGGGGATACGCTCAAGGTTCACGCTGTCTCCGACCGCCGTCAGGCGCTGGACGGTGAGCTGGTGATTCGGCTCCATGACTTCAGCGGCGCCCTGCTGCGGGAATGGTCGCAGCCGGTAACTGTGGCTGCGGATTCGGCAGAGGTGGTATTCACGCTGCCGGTTGCTGAGCTGCTGGAAGGCCGCGAGCCGGCTCAAGTGCTGCTGGTGGCTTCCCTGGTGGAAGGCGGACAGGTGCTGGAGCACAAGGAGCATTACTTCGCGGCGGCCAAGGCTATTCCGCTGAGCAAGCCGGTAATTACAGTGACGGAAGTGCCGGGCAGCGCCGGGAAGAGCTTCACGCTCAGCAGCGATGTGCTGGCTAGAGGTGTGCATCTGACCGTAGAAGAAGAGGGCATCTTCTCCGACAACTTCTTCGATCTGCTTCCGGGCGAGCCGAAGACGATAGAGTTTGCGCTCAGCGGAAGCGGTGAGGCGGACTTCACGCCGGCGGCTCCGACGGGGCTGGTGGTCCGCTCGATGGCGGATTATATCTAAATATAAAGCGGGTGCTACGCTATACTGCATTCTTCTATTAACCGCTGAAACGGATTCCGTCCCTTGATGGACGGGATGGCCGTTTCTACTTGAGGGAAGCAGGCAGGCTTGCGGACTGACAAGACCTTATTGTTTGAAATATAGCATTATTTCCAGTCTTGCGGACTCAGAAGACCTTAATTCCCGCTCAGAAGGCCGTTTGGACGCTGAAGCGGTGCAATAGGGGCTTCTGAGTCCGCTTGGAAGGAAAAAGTGGCATTTTCAGCGAAATAACCGCTCTCCAGTCCGCATGGACTTGTCTCGTAGAAGCAGGCGGGGCTTGTGAAGAACAAAGTATGTGGAAGAACGTGGAAGTGGAAGTAGCAGAAGTAGCAGAAGTAGCAGAAATAGCAGAAGTAGCAGAAGTAGCAGAAGTAAGAGTGGCAGCAGTAGAAGTAGGAGCGGTAGTAGAAGTAGATGACCGCCGAAGACCGACAAGACCACAGGAACTTCGGGTTACCGTTGGGTGACTGGGCGGAGTTCGGCTTATCGTTAGGTGAGAGGCGGAGGTTCGCGCGTGTTGTAGGCCGAAGCAAATAGTAAGTGGAAGATATTAGATATTAGATATTAGATATTAGATATTAGATATTAGATATTAAGCTGCAGGTTGTAGCTGTAAATTGCAGGTTGCAGATAATTAATCCTTAGGAGAGAAGGAATCAGGGCCATGGCGATTTGGGTTCAGGAAGACAAGGGGATTTTCCACCTGCAGAGCACAGGGATGAGTTATGTGATCGGGCTGGTGAATGGTTATCCGGCGCATCTCTATTGGGGAGGGCGGCTGCGTGAGGGCAGCAATCTGGACGGTTTGCTCCTGCCGGTGGCCCATGGCTCGCTGGACCGGCTGCCGCAGGAATATCCGCAATATGGAACCGGGGATTTCCGCGTTCCTGCCTATCAGGCCAAACTTGAGGATGGAACACGGGTCACTGAGCTGCGCTACAGCGGGTACCGCGTGACGGAAGGTAAACCGGAGCTTGCCGGATTGCCTTCCGTGTATGTAGAATCGCCGGAGGAAGCAGATACGCTTGAGCTTATTCTGAAGGATGATTACGCCAAGCTGACCGTGAAGCTGCGATATACGGTATATAAGGAACGGAATGTCATAGCGCGTTCCGTGGAGTTCTCCAATGACGGCCCGGATACGCTGCAGCTGCAGCGCGCCCTTAGTGCCTCTGTGGATTTCCCGGCGGCTGACATGGATATGATCTACCTGTCCGGTGCCTGGTCGCGGGAGGCCCAGATTACCCGCAGACGCCTGGAGCAGGGCAACTCTGCGATCCAGAGCCGCCGGGGAATGAGCAGCCATCAGCATAATCCGTTTGCTGCATTGGCCAAGGCCGGAGCTGATGAGAACCAAGGCGAGGTGTTCGGCTTCTCCCTGGTATACAGCGGCAATTTTGAAGCTGAGACAGAGGTAGATCCCTTCGGAACCACCCGGTTTACCATCGGTCTGAATTCCTTCGATTTCTCCTGGAAGCTGGAGCCGGGCGGATATTTCCAGACTCCGGAAGCGGTTATGGTCTACTCGGGACAGGGGATCGGAGAGATGTCTAGAACGTATCACCGTCTATACCGGACCCGTCTCTGCAGAGGGCAGTATAGGGACAAAGAGCGTCCGATTTTGGTCAATAACTGGGAAGCCACTTATTTCGACTTCAACACCGACAAGCTGGAGGCGATTGCCGCCGAAGGGGCGAAGCTCGGCATTGAGCTATTCGTGCTGGACGACGGCTGGTTCGGCAAACGGGATGCGGATAATTCCTCGCTGGGTGACTGGGTAGAGGATCTGCGCAAGCTGCCGGGTGGGTTGGCTGACCTGGCGCAGCGGGTGAACGGCCATGGACTCAAATTCGGCCTGTGGGTTGAGCCGGAGATGATCTCGCCTGATAGCGATCTGTACCGCAGCCACCCGGACTGGTGTCTGCATGTGCCGGGCCGCCGCCGCAGTGAAGCCCGCTGGCAGCTGGTACTGGATTATACCAGGGCTGAGGTACGGCAGTATATTTTCGAGTCGCTTAGCCGTATCTTCTCTTCAGTTCCGGTAACCTACATTAAATGGGATATGAACCGCTGTCTGACCGAGATCGGCTCGGCGCAGCTTCCGGCAGACCGGCAGGAAGAAACTGCGCACCGTTATGTACTCGGGCTGTACGAATTGCTTGAACGGCTGACGTCGGCATTTCCGCATATACTGTTCGAGAGCTGCTGCAGCGGGGGCGGCCGTTTCGATCCCGGCATGCTCTACTATATGCCGCAGACCTGGACCAGCGATGACACCGATGCGGTAGAACGCCTGAAGATTCAGTATGGCACCAGCCTAGTCTATCCGGCCAGCTCCATGGGAGCACATGTCTCTGCGGTGCCGAATCATCAGGTGGGCCGGTTCACGCCGTTGTCCTTCCGGGGGGATGTCGCCATGTCCGGCAACTTCGGTTATGAGCTCGATCTGACGAAGTTCACTTCGGAGGAGAAGGAGCTGGCAAAGGCTCAGGTGGCGAATTATAAGGAAATCCGCAGCCTGGTGCAGCAGGGCAATCTGTACCGGCTGGAGAGCCCGTTCGAGGGCAATGATACAGCCTGGATGTTCGTCTCGGATGATCAGCGCGAGGCGCTGGTCTATTACTTCCGGGTACTGGCCATGCCGCACCCGCCGCGCCGGATGCTCCTGCTCGGGGGCCTGAACCCGGACCTCGACTACCGTATTGAAGGCAGCGGCGAAGTCTACGGCGGTGACTGTCTGATGCAGGCCGGTCTGCTGCTGCCGGAGGTCCAGCGGGACTTCGTGAGCGGCTGCTACCACCTGAAGGCTGAAGGATAAACAACAGGCAGATCATAGGGAATAGGGGAAGCCGGGGAAACCTTGGCTTCCCCTATTCTGTATAGAAAGCTGTAGCATGTGAATAATTAGGGATGCGGCAAAGGGGGAGCAGCAGTAGCAGATGTAGAAGACGTAGCAGAAATTAGCAGAAATAGCAGTAGTAGCAGCATTAGCAGTCGTAGCCAGAAGTAGCAAATGTAGCAGTCGTAGCAGACGTAGCAGACGTAGCAGACGTAGCAGCATTAGCAGTCGTAGCCAGAAGTAGCAAATGTAGAAGCAGCAGTAGCAGCAGTAGCAGCAGATGAAGAAGACGTAGTAGCAGACGTAGCAGCATTAGCAGATGAAGCAGACGTAGCAGTAGCAGCAAATATAGCAGCAGTAGTAGATGAAGCAGACGTAACAGCAGTAGCCAGATGAAGCAGATGAAGCAGATGAAGCAGATGAAGCAGATGAAGCAGCAATAGCAGACGTAGCCGGATGTAGCAGCATTGCAGTCGTAGCCAGACGAAGTACTATTAGCAGCAGTAGCAGCAATACTCCCTTTGCCGTTGATTGTTTTTGTAAGCTTCGGTTCATATCCAGAATTAAGCAGGTTAACTGTAAATAGGCTTAACTTTATTTCCCGAGAACCGCGGCTGAGTCGGGCTAATCATCCTCCGATAGATTGGAATTGAACTTGAACATGTACCTATCTGTGGAAGCCAGCACTTGTCAGTCCATTTGGAGAGTAACCCATATGCAGCGTAAGCGGTTAATTGTATTTTCTGCAACTAAAGAGCGGAAATTGGACCGGATTCCCGGGTTAACTGTATTCTGTACACTTAAAAATAGCGGCAGCACTTCTTTTGCGGAATATGGGGGTTTTTAACTGTACAAACTGTAATTAAAACGCCCGCAGCGCGATAAATGATCGTTTTAGTTGTACGAAATACAGTTAGAACAGAGCTGGAGTCGAGCTGGAACGCTGGTCTAGCAGCGAACTGCTGCAATCCAATTCCAGTAAAGCATTTAGTGTGAGTCCGGTGTGAGTCCGGTGGTAATGCGGTGTCGATCCGGAGGAATTCAGTTCATTCCACATAACTGTTAACCAGGCATCGTTCGGGTTTGGCGTTACTTTCATGTTATATTCAGCTTTTTTCTTGCCGGAAAAGCTAGAATTATGTATAATAGCAATTATTATCGATGTGAATGTACGATATTCTGTTTTCGAAGGTGGTTTCATGGCAGAACTGGAAAACAGCGAGCAGAAGAAGAAGATGTGCCAGATCTACAATGAGATATCCAAGGAATTGTTTGGTTTCGGGACGACCCTGCTCCGCGTTACTGTCGATCAGCGGGTCATTACCTTTCACGCCAAGCACCGCAGGTCTCCACGGTCGACTGCCCTTGAAGGGGAGGCGCCGGAGCTTAAGCAGGAAGTGGACTTCCGGATGTCGCTGCTGTTTAAGAAGAGATTCAAAGAACGGCTTGAAGCAGAGATGGGCTTAACGATTGAGGTTCTGCTGAGGGATTATGATGCACCAACCGGATGGGCTTTTACCAATATGATATTGGCCGGGGAATGAAGCATTTCAGTCAATGAATTTTGAATATCACGGATTTTTGCTTTTGATCTATCTTAAGCGAAGACCGTCCTTCTATAACGGGGTAGCTCTTTCCTTTGTTTATACAAAGAAAAGTGTTCTTGTTCCTACAAGAATGCTTTTCTTTTTTTTGTGAAAAAATAAGGCAAACCAAGTTTTTATTACCAACAGGGGGTGCTGCTGTTCCGTTGTCTGCTGCCGATTGCTTAATGGAAGACTGACAGAACATGCCGTATGTATAGGATGACCGCTGGAATTGTACCGCATATTTAATTACATTTGGGAGGTTATTTACTAATGAATAAATTAATGACTACAGGCCTTGCTCTTGCTTTGACTTCTCTGCTTGCCGCTTGCGGCAACAACAATACCGCTGCGACAAACGGCGCCGGTACGGACAATGCAGCTACACCGGAAGCAACATCTGCGGGTGCGCCAACGGAATTAGTGGTCTCAACCTGGGGATTCTCGGAGGATTTCTTCAAGGAAGCTGTCTACGCTCCTTTTGAGAAAGAGCATAATGTCAAAATCGTCGTCGAGATCGGCAACAACGCCGAGCGCCTGAACAAAATCCGCCAGGGCAGCTCCGATGTAGATGTAGTCTATCTGTCTGACTATTATGCGCAGCAGGCTATCAATGAAGGACTGTTCGAAACGATCGACCGCAGCAATATTCCGAACATCGACAAAATCTATGATATTGCCAAAGCACCGCTTGGCGAAGAATATGGTCCGGCGTACACCGTTGGCCGTCTGGGAATTGCCTATAACCCGGCACTTGTTGATGGAGAAGTGGGTTCATGGGCAGATATGTGGAGTAAGTTCGACAAGAACCTGGCGCTGCCGGCGATTACTGCCACAGCGGGTCCAATGATTGTGGATGCGGCATCGCTCGTATCGGGCGGTACAGAGTTCAATGAAGACGGAGCCTTCACGAAGCTGAAGGAGCTGGACAGCAATGTGGTCAAATATTACTCCCAGACTTCGGAGTATGTAAATATGTTCGGCCAGGAGGAAATTGCCGGCGGTCCGATTATGGAAATGTACTTCAAGGATCTCCAGGCAGCCGTGCCGGATGCCAAGTTCGTAGCACCGTCTGAAGGTGCTTATGCTGTAATGAATACGGTCAACGTGGTCAAAGGCAGTGACAATAAAGAGCTTGCCGAAGAGTTCATCAACTGGCAGCTGAGCCAGGAAGTGCAGGAGAAATCGGCCAAAGCCAAAGTCGATTCCCCGGTGAATACAGAAGTTGTGCTGACGGATGAAGAAGCAGTAGGCGTAACATACGGTGCAGAGGTAATCAGCAAGCTGCGCAAGCTGGACATGTCCTTCGTGAACGAGCATATCTCCGTGTGGACAGACCGCTTCAACCGTGAGATTGGCGGCTAAGGATGACAGGGCGTAAAAAAGTCATTCTCGATGTAGATACAGGGGTGGATGACGCGCTGGCAATTATGCTGGCCGTCACGAGCGGACAGCTCGATATTCTGGGGATCACCACAGTCAGCGGCAACGTCTCGCTGGATCAGGCGACCCTGAATACCTGCAAAATTCTGGAGCTGCTCGGCGTATCCGGGCAGATTCCGGTCTATCGTGGAGCGGACAAACCGCTTGTCCGCGATACCGTGTTCGAGCACCGTGTTCACGGCTCGGACGGCATCGGCGGTGCACTGCGCGACATGACGGTAACCAAGCGGGCGGAAGCAGAGCGGGCGGAGGACTTCATCATCCGCCAGGTGCTGGCGCATTCCGGCGAGGTCACGCTGATTATGACCGCGCCGCTGACCAATCTGGCGCGCGCGCTGCACAAATGTCCGGAGCTTACGCAGCATGCCGCCGAAGTGATTGTGATGGGTGGTGTGGTGCAGGGCTTCGGCAACATTACGCCGACCGCGGAATACAACATGTATGTCGATCCGGAGGCGGCCAAGCTGGTGCTGGCTGCGGGCTTCCCGCAGCTGACGCTGGTCGGGCTGGATGTAACCCGCCGGGCGCTGCTTAGCGCGGAGGATATCGCGAAGCTGCGTATTCCGGCGGTTCGCGAATATGTGGAGCAGAGTACGGCGGACTACCGTACGCGCTATTTTGAACGTAACGGTGTGCAGGCCTGTGCGCTGCATGATCCGCTGGCGGTAGGTGTGGCGCTGAACCGGGAATTTGTTAGCGTGCAGAAGTATTATGTGGACGTGGAAACCCGCAGCGAGCTATGCGACGGGCAGACCGTCTGCGATTTCCAGAACAGGCTGAACAAGCCGGCCAATGCCGGTGTCTGTCTGGAGGTGGACGCGCCGGCTTTTCTGGAGTGCTTCATTAATAGCCTGAATAGCTTGAATCAAGAACCGAAGAAGGACGGGAGTCATGAGAATGAATAAAAGAGTGCTGCTTCTCCTGCTGCCGGGCCTCTTTTTCCTGGCGGCCTTCATGCTGGTCCCGATCACGCTGACCATTGCCTCCACGTTTGTGCAGGACGGAAAGCTGACGCTGGAAGGGTATTTGTATTTTTTCCGCGACGGGTACTTTAACCGCATCCTGCTGACTACGCTCCGGGTAAGTGTGGTGACTACGCTGGTCTGCATGGTGCTCGGGTATCCGGCGGCTTATTATATCTCGCGGGCCAGCGCGCGTAAGAAGAGCCTTCTGCTTGCGCTGTCGATTTTTCCGCTGCTGACCAGTCCCGTTGTGCGTTCATTCAGCTGGATGATTATTCTAGGCAAAAAAGGGCTGATCAACTCGTTCCTGGTGAACACCGGATTGATTGCGAAGCCGCTCGACATTCTGTATACGCCGACTGCGATGATGATCGGGCTGGTGCATCTGTTCCTGCCGCTGATCATTATTACACTGCTCGGAGTGATGGAGAATCTGGACCATGAGCTGGTCCGGGCGGCGCGCAGTCTGGGCGCTTCCCCGTTTGCGGCGTTCCGCAAAATCACCTTCCCGCTGACCGTGCCGGGGCTGATTATTGGCGGAATTCTGGTCTTCGTCGGCAGTCTCACGGCGTATACCACGCCGGCGCTGCTCGGCGGTAAGGAACGGGTGGTCTCCACCTTCCTGTATCAGAATGCCATGACGCTGAATGACTGGCAGGCGGCTTCGGTGATCGCGGTAATTATGATCGTTATTACATTTGTGGTGGTTGGGCTGATGAATGCCTGGGCCAACCGCTTGAATCCGAAGGGGTGAGAATATGAAGGAAGGTAACCGCATGCTGTCCCTGTACACGCTGCTGGTCTTTATTTTTCTGCTGGGTCCGCTCGTGATCATCTCCATTACTTCCTTTGAGCCGGGCACGGTCCTGAAATTCCCCCCGGAGGGCTTTTCGCTGAAGTGGTATAAGAACATCTTTGAGGTCAGCGCCTTCATGGAGACCTTCAGGACTTCCATTGTCATCTCGCTGCTCGGCAATCTGCTGGCGCTCCTGCTGGGTGTGCCTGCGGCTTACGCGCTGAGCCGTTACCGGTTCCGCGGGCGGGACACGCTGAATGCGGTATTCCTGTCGCCGGTGCTGATTCCCGGGATTGTGCTGGGCTTCACACTGCTGCGTTATCTGATTGTGGTGTACAATCTGCCGATTGTGGCGGGGCTGCTGATCGGACATACGGTGATTATGCTGCCTTTTATTATCCGGGTGATTGCTTCGAGTCTGGAGAATTTCGATTTCGCGGTGGAAGAGGCGGCGCAGAGCCTGGGGGCGACCCGAGTATACACTTTCTTCAAAGTCGTGCTGCCCAACATCCGCTCAGGAATATTGGCGGCCATTCTGATCGCTTTCCTGGAGTCGTTCAACAATGTGGATATCTCCGTGTTCATGACGGGGCCAGGGATCAGTACCCTGCCGATTCAAATGCTGACCTATGTGCAAAATTACTTCGATCCCACGATTGCCGCGATTTCGGTCATTCTGATGGTGCTCACGGCAGCGCTGATGTTCATCATCGAGCGGCTGATGGGCTTCGCCTATTTCACCAAACGATAACCTATTCAAAGATAATGGGGGCCTAGAGCAATGTCACTACTCAGTCTTGAACATGTATCGGTTGCTTATGACAACCGTTTGATCTTAGAGGATTTCAACCTGTCGCTGCAAAAAGGCCAGCTGCTCTCCCTGCTCGGACCCAGCGGCTGCGGCAAAACAACCACCCTGCGGCTGATCGCCGGCTTCCTGAATGCCCAGGCAGGGAATTTCATGTTCTCCGGCAAGGATTATACCAAGGTTCCTGTGGAGAAAAGGAATTTCGGCTTCGTGTTCCAGAGCTATGCGCTGTTCCCGCATCTGTCGGTGTTTGACAATGTGGCGTTCGGCCTGCGGCTGCGCAAGCTGAAGGAAGCGGAGGTTAAGAAGCGGGTAAACCGGATGCTGGAGACGGTCAGTCTCGGCGGTTTTGAATCCAGACTGCCGGGTGCCCTGTCCGGCGGACAGCGCCAGCGGGTAGCGATTGCCCGTGCGCTCGTCATCGAGCCGGATCTGCTGCTGTTCGATGAGCCGCTGAGCAATCTCGATGCCAACCTGCGGGTCAACATGCGGGTAGAGATCCGCCGCATCCAGCAGGAGCTGGGCATCACCACCGTCTACGTCTCCCATGACCAGGAGGAATGCTTCTCAATCTCCGATCAGGTTGCCGTTATGAATAACGGCAAGATCGAGCAGCTGGATCATCCGGCGAACATCTTCAAATATCCGGCCAGTGAATTTGTGGCCCGGTTTATCGGGTTCGGGAACTTTATTGCTTTTGACGGACGGAATGATGAAGGTTCGGATATTGAGCTGAGCCGTGGTGAGCTGAAATTCCAGGCGGCTAAGCGGCCGGGCGGCGAGGGGAATACCGGACTGCTCGGAGCGATTCGTCCCGACGATCTGCAGCTGCTTGGCGGCGTGGCGGATACGGGCACAGGCATGGAGGGGAATGCTTTGACCGGTAAAGTGCAGGTCAGCACGTATCTCGGCCGCAGCTACCAGTATCAGGTAGAGACGGAGCTTGGGGTATTCACGGTCAATCAGGAGATGGAGCAGCCGTTCATTCAGGGACAGCAGGTCACGGTTTATTTTCCAAAAGAGAAGCTGGTGCTGGTGCAGTAGCGCGTCATAAGGAGCATACACGATGAATACAGATCAACTTATACTGAACGCTAAGGTCTACAACAGTTACTATAAAAGATTCGAGACGGCGAATGTGGCCGTTAAGGAAGGACGCTTTCTCTACGTAGGTCCTCTTGGTGCTGAGACGTTTGTGGCCGCTGAGATCATTGATGCTAAGGGGCAGTATCTGGTGCCCGGCCTCATCGATATCCATCTGCATATTGAGAGCACGATGATCACACCGGAGACGTTCTCCTACGGTATTCTGCAGCACGGGGTAACCACGATTGTTCCCGAGCCGCATGAGATGGCCAATGTGTTCGGGGTAGAGGGCGTCCATGAGATGATCCGGGCCAGCCGGGATTGCCAGGTGGACATGTTCTATGCGATTCCGAGCTCGGTGCCGGCAACTCCGCTGGAGACTACGGGAGGCTCCATTGAGATCTCTGATATCGACGAGCTGATGGAGACGCAGCGGATGATCTGCCTGGGCGAGGTCATGAACTTTGTGGATGTGATCCGTGATCCTGAGGGGAAAAGCAACCGCATCCTCCAGCATGTCCGCAGCCGCTATCCGGGCCTGGTCATTGAAGGGCATACGCCGAAGCTGCTGGACCTCGATCTGCACCGCCTGATCTATGCGGGGATTGATTCCGATCATACCCACCAGAGTATTGAGGGGCTGACCGCACGGATCGCAGCCGGAATGTTCATCGAGATCCAGGAGAAATCGATGACACCTGAAGTCGTGGAGTATCTGATCGGTCATCCGGTCAGTGAGCATTTCTGCTTCGTGACGGATGAT
Organism: Paenibacillus sp. FSL R10-2736; assembly: GCF_038000245.1. Classification (NCBI taxonomy): domain Bacteria; kingdom Bacillati; phylum Bacillota; class Bacilli; order Caryophanales; family Paenibacillaceae; genus Paenibacillus; species Paenibacillus sp. FSL R10-2736. The sequence goes on along the minus strand of NZ_JBBOBN010000003.1, from coordinate 1,262 downwards.
GTCATGACCGATTCGCTGGTGCAGACCGGCCATCTGGATCACCTGGTCCGCAAAGCCATCGCCATGGGCATGACGCCGGAGGACGCAGTCTATGCGGCTACGTTCACCCCGGCGCGGCGGATGAAGCTGGATGACCGCGGCGTGGTTGCACCGAACAAAACCGCCGATTACCTGCTGCTGTCCGACCTCGACAGCTTCGCCATTGAGGCGGTGTACAAGCGGGGCTTGCAGGTCTATGACCGCATGCGCCCGCAGGCACAGGTCGTGAGTGAGCCGCAGTTCCCGGCTCACTTCTATAAGAGTGTGCAGCTGGAGCCGCTGGCGGAGGCTGACTTCACGGTGCCTGCTGCGCTACCGGACGGCCGCTACGGCGCCCGCGTGATGATGGTCAACAACGTGTCCACGTTTACCGAGGAGAAGCATGTGGAGGCCGGAGTGAAGGACGGCCTGCTGCAGTGGGAGGAGACCGGCTGCGGTCTCATCGCGACCTTTGAGCGGTACGGCAAGAACGGCAACCGTGCCTATGGCCTGATCGGCGGAGACACGATTAAGCGCGGCGCGATCGCGACTACGTATTCGCACGACAACCACAATCTGCTGGTTGTCGGACATAATGCGGCGGACATGGTACTGGCCGCCAATACAGTGATTGCGGAGCAGGGCGGCTTCTGCGTCGCCTGCGGCGGCGAGGTGCTCGCGCTGCTGGCGCTGCCGGTCGGCGGCATCCTGACCGAAGCGCCGCTGGCCGAGACTGCGGAGCAGGTGCTGGCGCTGCGCACGGCGATGGAATCGCTGGGCTACAATCACTACAACCCGATTATGTCCATCAGCACCCACTCGCTGCCGGTCAGCCCGGCGCTGAAGATAACGGACCACGGCCTGATTGATGTCGGTGCCGGTAAGGTAGTACCGCTGCTGTTCCCGCTTGGGGACGAGTAAGGGGAGCTGGGGATTGCAGCGGGATTAGGCGGAAGAGTTGGCAGAGGAGCTAGCAGAGAGCTAGTAAAAGAGCTGGAAGTAAAGCTGGTAGAAGAGTTAGTAGAAGGCTGGCAGAGAAGGGGGTCCCGGTGGGATGCCCTTTTTTGTTATTAGCAGTACCTCTGAATTCACCGCCGGAAGTAGGCTGGATGGAGGAATGAAAGGGATAAATCCCTCTGGATCCGTTAGAAGCGGGCTGTATGGAGGAATGAAAGGGATAAATCCCACTAAATCCGCTAGAAGTGGGCTGTATGGAGGAATGAAAGGGATAAATCCCACTAAAT
>NZ_JBBOBN010000002.1:0-1521991 GCF_038000245.1 Paenibacillus sp. FSL R10-2736 | reverse complement strand
TGCACGGCTGCCTCTTTTTTATACTGCTGTATGGCTCAATCATCATCGTCGTCGGAGTCTACATCTGTGTACACAATCTTGGCTGTATACGCATCGACTCCCACTTCCGTCGATACCCGCCCGTTTCTGATCTCCACCTCATACACGGCTCCGCCATTGTCCCGGTCAAGGTCAATTTCAGCTACCGTTCCCTTCACTGAGGCTGATGCTACTGCGGCTGCTTTGGCCGCTGTAATCAGTGTTCCGCTTGGTGCTGTAGCAGCAACTGCGTAGTTATCATCGTCGTCATCGTCTGTTTCTTTGCGCACGCTTATCACTTTACCCGTGTACGCATCTACCCGGACATCCATCTCCTGCTTGGCCTGCCGGATCTCGACATCGTAATACGTACCGCTGAGTTTCTTATCCAGATCAATGCTCTCTACCTGTCCCGGTGCCGCCTTCAAAGCAATCTCTTCGGCTTTGCTTACACCGATCAGCGTTTTGCTCTGACTCTGCACCGATGCGGCTGCTGCCGCAGTACCGCCCTTAACCTCGCCGATGCCGTAGGCACCTCCCAGAATCAATGCTGCTGCCGCTATACTGCTCCATACTTTTTTCTTCATCTTTGCCGCCTCCTAAGTTCAATCTGTGCTGCTCATGTAGTAACTATAACGGTCCAACATGAGAGGACAGCGGGAGGAACATTAGAATTTGATGAGAAAATCAACCTCACAAAGTGGAGCTATAGCTTCGATGTTTACTCAGGTACTTTGCGAAGGCCCCAAAACATATAAATTCTGGTCTTAGAAAAAGGCTCAGGAGTTATCTCCATCCGGTTCTTCCCACGTTACTGACATAATGCTGCCAGAGATGGCGTTCACCTGAACTACGGCCTCTCGTCCGTCTGAAGTTTTAATCTCCACCAGATAAAATGCGCCTGAGTCATTGATTCCGGTGTCCACATCATCCGGTTCCCCCGCCACTTCCTGCAATGCCAGCCGGACCGCTTCGTCTTCTGAGACCACACGCTGCGCTGACGGGGACGGAGCTGGTGACGGTGCAGCGGTTGCTCCGCCCGCAGGGGCTTGAGAGGCTGCGGGTGTAGGCTGAACAGCTGGCTCTGCTGCGCGCTTCAGCAACACTATGGAGAGGATCTCACCTGTTGCTCCATCCAGCTTCAGCTCATATAATCCCTGCGCAGTCTCCAGCTCTGCCACATATTTCCCGGACTGCAGCCTCAGACTCTCTACCGTTCCGGCATATTCCTTCAGCACGGCCTGTTCCGCCTGTTCCCTGGACAGCAGCTGTTCGGATTCATTACCGGATATCCGCAGTGCAGCAAATACCAGCACGAGGAGCACAGCCAAAATAATGACCGCCTTATACAGAAGGCTCTGGGTCGATCGTTTATTATTCACTCGTTTCGTATTCTCACGCTGCTTGTTCATTGTCCTCCCCTGCTCTCAGCGGCAATCCGGATCATCACCGAGGTTCCCAGACCTATTGCACTATTCATGGACAGCTTGGCACCAATCGCGCCTGCAATCTCTGCCGCAAGCGACAGCCCCAGGCCTGCACCCCCGCCCTCACGGCTTCTTGCCTCATCCACTCTGTAGAAACGGTCGAATATCTTAGGCAGCTCCTCCGGGGGAATCCCGATTCCCCGGTCCGTAATGACTATAACCCGCTCCTGCCCGGAAGCTTCAAGGCTGACAGTTATCGCCTCATCACTGTATTTGCGGGCATTGTCCAGGAAGATGAACAGCAGCTGCCTCAGCTTCGCTTCATCGCTGTAGCCTTCAACCGGACCCTTGGACTGGACGGTTACTTCTCTCCCATATGCATTATGAAATACCCTGGCCGAAGCTCGGGCCAGCTCTTCCAAATCAATCATCTTCATCTCAAGATCCCAATGCTCATGATGCTTCGCCAGCAGCAGCAGCTGCTCGGTCAGCTCCTTCATCCGGACAGCTTCAGAATGAATGGCTTCAACCGATTCATTGAACAATTCGGGATGATCCAGCCCTCTGCGCTTCAGCAGACTGGCATAGCTCTCAATTACCGTCAGCGGTGTGCGCAGTTCATGTGAAGCATCCGAGACGAATTTCTCCTGCTTCACATGATTGCTCTCCAGGAGGGCAATCATCTCGTTGAACGTACGCCCCATCTCCACCAGCTCATCCCCGGAGGTCTCCTTCAGCGCAAGCCTGCGGAATTTCCCGCTGTTTTTGATCTCCCGCATGGTAACTGTCATTTGCACGATGGGGCGCATAATCAGCCCCGACAGCAACCGGCTGGACAGCAGCAGCGGCAGCAGTGCAACAAGCGTGGCTCCGGCAAGCACAATCCGCAGCACCCGCAGTGTACTCATGGTGCTCTCCAGACTTTTGGTCATCTGGACATTCATGACGTTCCCGTCCGTCCAGATGACCGGAGCGCTCACGAATGCATAGGAGCGCCCGCCCGCCTGTATAATTCCCGTTTGCTTCTCAGGATGATAGACCGGCTTCAGCCGGCTGATCTCCTGTTCGGAGGCTGAAGTGACAGGCGCAGGACCGCTCCCGTCCGGCGCGAGCAGCCGGAGCATCCCTTCAATCGGCACATAGGCCCGGAGCAGCTCCGGTGCCGCTACCCCGCTTCCCGCCCTTCTCATATCAGCAGCGACCCTGGCTGTCTCGGCAGCAGCCTGCTCCAGCTGGCTATCTGTCGACAACCGGCTGAACATCAGGTAAATGAACAGGTTCATGATGACAAGCAGTACGGCAAACAGCACACTGGAGTACAGATAGATTTTGCTCCGCAGCTTCATAGGGAGTCCTTCAGCACATAACCGATGCCCCGCACCGTATGGATCAGTTCTTCCTGATTACCCTGCGTAAGCTTTTTGCGGACATAACGGATATAGACATCCACGACATTCGTATCCCCGTAATAATCGTATCCCCAGACGGCTGTCATAATCTGCTCCCTGTTCAGCACCTGGCGCTTATTCTTCAGCAGGAACACCAGCAGATCGAACTCCCGCGGAGTCAGCTCAATCCTTCTGCCCGCCCGCATTACCTCACGTGTAGCTTCGTTCAGCTCAAGATCATCCGCTCTCAGCCATGAGTCTGTTTCCGCTGTCTTACGTCCTGATGCCAGCCGCAGCGCAGCGCGGACACGCGCCAGCAGCTCCTCTATTTGAAAAGGCTTGGTAATATAGTCATTTGCCCCTAAATCCAGCCCTGATACCTTGTCCTCCACCGAGCTTTTAGCCGTAAGCAGCAGCACAGGAGTATCGGCATCATTCGCCCGGATACGCCGCAGCAGCTCTATTCCGCTGAATCCGGGCAGCATTACATCCAGCAGCAGCAGATCCGGCTGCTGCTCCTGATACAGCTCAAGTCCCTGATGGCCGCTGCCGGCAATGGATACACGGTATCCCTCACACTCCAGCTCAATCTGCAGCAGACGGGCTATTCTCACCTCATCCTCAACAACCAGGATAGATTCTGTCATTGGCGTTCCGCCTTTCTGCCTGCATGCACGTGTATGCATGCTTATTCTTAATCCGGCTGCCTCCATTGTAGGGCATAGGCAGGCGCAGATTCAAACTCTGCGTCTGGCCAATGTCCCCTCGCTCCTCGTAATTCTCCGGTTTATTCTTAATAGTACGAACTATACATCCCCTTAACTATGGACCCCTGCCCCTCTTCCTCATAATGCCCGCCTAACGCCCAACCAAAGGGATTTATCCCTTTCATTTCCTCATTCTGTCCGCCTTTCGCTCAATCAGAGGAAATCATCCCTCTCATTTCCTCATTTTTCCCGGATACCGCCAAATCCAATATCCCTCTCGTTCCCGCCTATTGCCCACTCTCTGCGGACTATACAAAAAAGAGTGCTCCAGGCCGCTTAAGCGGCTCGGAAACACCCCATTCTCTTCTACTGCGTATGAACAGGCAATAGCAGCAGCATTTATAAGCTGCGGTGCAGCAGCTCCAGCACACTGCGCAGCTCGGCAACCGCTACCTGACCCGGAGCCGAAGGCTTATGCGCCGCCCCGAAGGTCAGCGCCGAGCCGAAGATTTCACCGGCAAGCCGGCTGATTACGCCCTCTCCGGCCATCGACATTGTAATGATCGGACGGTCCGCATACCGCTCCTGCATCTTGTTTGTCGCTGCCAGCAGGGTCAGCACATCCCCCGCACTCTGCGGCATCACAGCAATCTTCGGCAGATCTCCGCCAAGCTCCTGTGCTCTGCGCAGCCGGGAGACGATTTCATCCTGTGACGGCGTGCCATGGAAATCATGATTCGATATAATCACGAATACCGCATTGTCATGCGCTGTGGCAATCAGCCCACGGACCTCCTGTTCCTCGTTAAACAATTCCACATCCACAATATCAACGTATCCGCTCTCTACAGCGGCTTTGTTGAGCCGGAAGTAATACTCTGTGGAGATTTCCTTCTCCCCGCCCTCTTTGGCGCTGCGGAACGTGAAGATCAGCGGAATCTCCGGCAGAAGCTGCTGGATTTCCTCCAGGACCTCCGTTACTGCTGCAATATCCTCCACCTGGCTGAAGAAATCGCTCCGCCACTCCACCACATCCGGAGCCAGAGCCTTAAGGGCCTCCGCCTCTTCCCGAAGCTCGGATAACGTTGTTCCGACCAGCGGAACACAGATTTTGGGCATCCCCTCCCCAAGGGTCACATTCTTAACGGTTACTGTACCGCTCATCGTTTCAGCTCCTTATGTATCAGGCTAAGCCTGTGAATTAACCGTACGGCTCGCTTACCGCAGCATTCTGTATCTGGTCAGACAATCCTGCACAGAATACAACAATCCCCGCAATATATTAACCAAAATCCTTACACAGAGTGAACTTACGAATCTCAAAGGACCGTTTACACGATCCTTACGCTAAATCTACTGTGCGCCCGGCTCGGCATCAGCAGCTTCCTGCAGGAACTGCTTCACCTCTTGCAATCTTGGCAGCGAAGGAATCGCTCCCGCTTTGCCAACCGCCAGCGCGCCGACCGCATTCGCGAATCTGACCGCTTCATCCAGCGTTTTCCCGCGTGTAAGCTGCCAGGCCAGCGCCCCGTTGAAGGAGTCGCCCGCCGCCACTGTATCTACAGCTTGTACCGGGAACCCGGGAACATGCAGGCTGCCGGAAGCATTCACAATCAGCGCCCCTTTGGAGCCCAGTGTGACAATAATGTGCTGAACCCCTTTTTGCAGCAAAATCCGTGCCGCACGCTCCGCATCATCCACACTCTCTACGGAAATACCGGCCAGAATGCCCGCCTCTGTTTCATTCGGAGTCAGGTAAGTCACATGATGAAGTAATTCATCTCCGAGCGGCTGAGCCGGTGCCGGGTTGAGGATCACCGGAATTCCATGGCGGGAAGCAACGGCAGCCGCAGCCTCTACCATAGTCAGATCCGTCTCCAGCTGCATGACGACAATTCCGGCTTGGCGGATAACCGGTTCAAGTGCTTCAATATCGCCCGGCTTCATCTCGACATTCGCACCGGGGACCACAATAATCCGGTTCTCGCCTTCTCCGTCCACCACAATGGAGGCGACTCCTGTAGCCTGTGACTCACTCTGCGTGATATATCCGGTGTGAACCTGCTCCTGTGTCATAACCTCCAGCAGTCCGCTGCCAAAAGAGTCCCGGCCCACTCTGCCGATCATGGTTACCTCCGCGCCAAGTCTGGCTGCAGCAACGGCCTGATTGGCACCTTTTCCGCCCGGGGACAATGCAAATTCCTGACCAAACAGCGTCTCGCCCGCTTCCGGAGCCCGTTTCGTGCGTACTACCATATCCATATTCAGACTTCCAATTACGACTATACTCAACATGAACACCACCACTTGGTTTATTTCCATTGTTTCTTCGCCATTAAGGCTACCTTCTCCATGGAAGGGACGGCACCGGCGTTACTGGTTGTTATCCTCTTATCTTATGGCCTTCAGCCGGGTTAATCAAATTTTTATGAATAGAAGCTTTGGCAGCTTTTTTTCATCAAAACTTCGCTGTGCTTTTTAAAGACAAATATGCTAGAATAGGTGTGCAATCGCTTCCAGAACCTAACACATTCTTTTGAGCAAACGTTTGCATCTTAGATAAAGCCTGCAGTTTTGCCAATAATAATCTAAATCATATTTAGGAGGCTTATCAAGTGAACGAGAACCAACTGCCGTCAGTAGCTTATTTCAGCATGGAGTACGGGCTCCATTCAGACTTCAAAATGTACGCCGGAGGCCTGGGCATTCTGGCCGGAGATTACATCAAAGGTGCCAAGGATATAGGCGCTCCTGTCATCCCCATCGGACTCAAATGGAAACAAGGCTACACGGACCAGAAAATTGATGCAAACGGCAATCCGTACGACTCCTACCATAATTATGTGTATGAGTTCCTTGAAGATACAGGCGTCAAGGTTACGGTAAAAGTCAGAAAAACCGATGTCGTCTGCAAAGTGTGGAAAACAGAGCATTTCGGCAACAGCCCGCTTTATCTGCTGGATACGGACATTCCCGAGAACAGTGACGCCTGGATCACAGGCCAGCTGTATGGCTGGTTCGGGGAAGAACGCATTGCCCAGGAGATTGTCCTGGGGATCGGCGGCGTCAAGGCCATGCGTGCCCTGGGAATTCCGATTGATGTCTATCACTTCAACGAGGGGCATGCCGCGCTTGCAGCAATTGAGCTGATCCGTGAGAAGATGTCCGGCGGCAGTACTTTTGAGGAAGCCTGGAAAGCTACACGGGAAGAGGTTGTGTTCACTACACATACACCGATCAAGGAAGGTAATGAGACCCATCCGCTCGACCGTCTGGAGTACATGGGTGCTTTTAACGGCTTAACCCGCGCTCAGATGGAGCGGATCGGCGGAGAGCCGTTCAACATGACTGTGGCAGGCCTGCGCCTGTCCCGTATCTCGAACGCCGTTGCCCAGCTCCATGCCGATACCGCCAATAAAATGTGGAAAGAGGTCGCCGGCCGGTCCGAGATCATCGGCATTACTAATGCAATTCATACGCCTACCTGGGTGGATGAACGGATGACGCGTGCTTTTGAAGAAGGCGGCGACCTGTGGGCCACACACAAGGAGATCAAGCAGGAGCTGATCGGCTTCATCGAGGAACGCTCCGGGATTGCCCTGAATGCCGACAACCTGCTGATCGGCTTCTCCCGCCGCGCAGCTCCCTACAAACGCAGCGACCTGATCTTCTCCCAGCCCGAGGTGATTGAGCCTTACCTGGAGAGCGGCAAAGTTCAGATTGTCTTCTCCGGCAAAGCGCATCCGCTGGATGATAACGGCAAGAGAATCGTCAGCAACCTCGTAGCCATGATGAAAAAATACCCGAAAAGTGTAGTTTTCCTGGAAAACTACGATATGACCATCGGTGCCCAGCTCACCCGCGGCTCCGATATCTGGCTGAACAATCCGCGCAGACCGCTGGAAGCCAGCGGAACCTCCGGTATGAAGGCCGCCATGAACGGCGTCCTCAACTGCTCCATCCTTGACGGCTGGTGGCCGGAAGCCTGTATAGACGGCGAGAACGGCTGGCAGATCGGGGACGGCTTTGAGACTACGGACTTCGCGGTGCTTGATCAGCACGACAGCGATGCCCTGTATGATACACTCCTGAACCGTGTTCTGCCGACCTTCTATGAGAACAAGGACAAGTGGGTGCAGATGATGCACCGCAGCATTGAGACCACCCGCACCGAGTTCGCCACCAAACGCATGCTGGATGAATACTATAACCGGATGTACATCAAAGGCTGATTGGCGTCCGCAGTTCTGCTGCTTCCTTCTACATGCCCTTTCTTCGTTCCCTCCTGCCCGCTTCAGCGGGCGGGATTTTTTAGGTTCCACGAGTTTTCAGTTCATATTCTTTATCTTTAATAACGTTAATCATCTTCATTTAATCTGCTTTCCAGCGGAATTCCGGGCAAATATCCTACTTTTAGTGAAACCAGTTTCCCCAACCAATTTTTTTTGGCTGCTTGTCCAATTCCGACATTATTTTCAGTTCACTTAGGTTACAGTGATAGTGTGCTACAAACGTTTGCACAATAAGATATGCGATGAGCGGCTAGAAGTTCCCGGGAGTTTATTAAGGCCAAACACGCACAAGTGAAGCAGGTAAAACCACTACAAAGGGAGATGGGCAAATGCAATTGCAACGAATGGGCAGCTTCAAAAAAGTAGGTATCGGCTTGGGGACTCTGCTTATTGCTTCCGCAATCAGTTTAACCGGAGCCAGTGCTGCCGGCAATCTTGTTCCAGTGATGACCTCCAACACAAGTCCGGCGGGTACCGCTTCCGCCAGCAGCGAATGGGCATTCCATGAAGCCTACAAAGCTTTTGACCATGATTACAGCACCTATTACTCCACTTCCAGCGGCAGCTCAGGATATCTGCAATACAGCTTTGGCACTTCCAAAAAGGTCCGCAGCTATAGGCTTACCACCTCATCCCAGCCTCAGGCGAATGTGCCAAAAACCTGGACCCTTCAGGGCTCCAGTAACGGCAGCAGCTGGGTCGTTCTGAGCAGCCAGTCTGGCCTTTATTATCCGGGTTCTTCTTACTACTTCAACCTCTCTTCTACAGGTGAATATACCAGCTACAGGCTGGTCATTACCGCCAACAACGGCGCTTATTCCACTTCTGTAGGCGAGCTGGAACTGTACGAATAATTAACGCTCACATCCGCTTATCAGATACAGGCCGCATTCCTGACTGATAGCAGCAATAGCGACCCTCTTACACCTAATGTAGAGGGTTTTTGACGTTGTCACCCTACTTCTTCAGCTCATACCTCCCTCTCACTCGCCTTTGCCCTTGCCATCCAATAATGCGAGATATATTCTAGTCCAGAGGCGTCAGCCCTATCATGATTTTACCTTCTTCCGCATATTGTTAATTATAATGATTATAAAAAAGGATTGATTTTATTTAATTTTTTGTTATTATAAAACTTATACTTAATCTAAAATCAAATCCTAATACGAGGTGACTGTATTCATGAGTGAGAGCAATAACAAACTAACGACAAGCTGGGGTGCCCCGGTAGGTGACAACCAGAATTCTATGACAGCCGGTTCCCGCGGACCCACTTTGCTGCAGGATGTTCATCTGCTGGAGAAATTAGCCCATTTTAACCGGGAACGTGTTCCTGAGCGTGTTGTCCATGCCAAAGGTGCCGGTGCTCATGGTTATTTTGAAGTCACCAAAGATCTCTCCCAATATACAAAAGCTGCCTTCTTATCTGAAGTCGGTAAGCGCACACCGATGTTCATCCGCTTCTCTACCGTAGCCGGGGAGCTGGGTTCTGCTGATACCGTGCGTGATCCGCGCGGCTTTGCCGTGAAATTCTACACCGAAGAAGGCAACTACGACCTCGTCGGCAACAATACACCTGTCTTTTTCATCCGTGATGCGATCAAATTCCCGGACTTTATCCATACCCAGAAACGCCACCCGCAGACACATCTGAAGAACCCGAACGCTGTGTGGGATTTCTGGTCGCTCTCCCCTGAATCCCTGCACCAGGTTACCATTCTGATGTCTGACCGCGGCATACCGGCCACCCTCCGTCATATGCACGGCTTCGGCAGCCATACGTTCAAGTGGGTGAATGCAGAAGGCGCCGCAGTATGGGTGAAATACCATTTCAAAACAGAGCAGGGCGTCAAGAATCTCGATGTTAATCTGGCTGCGCAGATTGCCGGTGACAACCCGGATTACCATACTGAGGACTTGTTCAATGCGATCGACAAAGGGGATTTCCCCGCCTGGAGACTGCATGTGCAGATCATGCCTGTAGAGGATGCTGACACCTACCGTTTCGACCCGTTTGATGTCACCAAGGTATGGTCCCAGAAGGATTACCCGCTGATTGAGGTGGGCCGCATGGTGCTGGACCGCAATCCGGAGAACTACTTCGCTGAAGTGGAGCAGGCTACCTTCTCTCCGGGATCATTTGTGCCAGGGATAGAAGCCTCTCCTGATAAAATGCTCCAAGGCCGCCTCTTCGCCTACGGCGACGCCCACCGTTACCGGGTAGGAGCGAATCACAACCACCTGCCGATTAACCGGCCCATCGCCGAGGTGAACAATAATCAGCGGGATGGCGCGCTGAATCACACCAATAACGGCGGAGGCTCCGTGTATTACGAGCCTAACAGCTTAGGCGGGGCAACCGAGTCTCCGCAGGATAAACCGGCGGCTTTTGCAGTCTCCGGCCAAGCGGACAGCGTCCCTTACGATCACAACGATCATTACACCCAGCCGGGTGATCTCTATCGTCTGCTGAGTGAAGAGGAGCGTGCCCGGCTCGTACGCAATATTGTCGGGGCTATGACTCCAGTAGAGTCGGATGAGATCAAGCTTCGCCAGATTGGCCATTTCTACAAAGCAGATCCGGAATTTGGCCGGCGTATCGCAGACGGACTGGGACTGGTGATACCGGAGTAACTCCACTTGCATCCTTCAGCGCACAGAAACCCCTGACTTCATCAGTCAGGGGTTTCTTGGGATTATCGTATTTGCATTTTCTATGTATATAGCCTAATGATACACATTCATCCACTGCTCCAGCTGCTGCTTCAGTCCCTGTCTCGCGGATACCGGCTCAAGAATCTCGGCGTTAGGGCCATATTGCAGAATCCACTTAATAAATTCCTTGTCGTTATTGACGGTGACTTCAAATAGCAGACTTCCGTCTTCCTCGTCGGTCATTCGCGGGTGCACGAACAATTCCTCTTCTTTGATGTAACGCGCTACCTCCGGATGAAACCGCACTTTGAAGGTGGTATTCTTATTGCCCCGGTCGATCGACCAGGTATTTTTCAGATACTGTTTAATATTGAAATCCCCTTTGTCGAAGGGGGTATCCGTCACCTCTACCTGCAGAAAACGGCTGATACGAAACGTCCGGATCGCCCTCTTCAGGTGGCAATAGCCAATCAGATAGAATCTCTGGTCACGCGGAATCAAATAATAAGGATCAATCTCCCGCTGCGTTGTCTCATTACGCAATTGCGAGTGATATACCGTACGAATCCGCCGTTGCTCCATAATCGCCCCGATCAGCGGCTGCAGGAAATTCCGGCTCTCCTTGCGGTAAGCAGGCTTGCCCATTTGAATAATATCTGAAATATTCTCAAGCATTCCATTCTGTTTGGATTTCTCCTTCAGATGTGTGCCCATGACTTTGTCAAAGGCAGACAGAAAACCTGGGGGGATTTTGCCGGGTGCCAGCACGGAGGGCAGCAGAGAGAAGGCCATTGCCTCCTGCTCGGAGAAATCCAGCGGGTATAAGAAGAATTTCCCCATAAACTTATAACCTGTTCCTCTCCCCTCGTTCATCACCGGTGCAAAATGACTGATTACATCCAAGTCCCTGTAAATCGTTCTAATATTCACCTCGCACCGGAATGCCAGATCCGCAGCCGTAATCCCGGGATTCGACTGGATGGCGTTAATGATCTTGAAAATCCGTATTACTTTGTCTGTCATAATAAATGCTCCTCAACTTCCAAGTAAATAGTGCCTGTACTTCCATAGTTCTAATATAACAGGTCTATATAAACATGGCTGTCTGCATAATATAGCATTATCAGCGCATAGAGCAGTCACCAGCATACACTGTGCATTTTTAATAAGCCAATACTTCCGCCCCATGTAGAAAAAACAAAAAAAACCCTTGAATATCAAGGGTTTCTATAACTATTATTTAAGCGGGTGATGGGAATCGAACCCACGCTATCAGCTTGGAAGGCTGAAGTTCTACCATTGAACTACACCCGCAAAGATGAAATATCGGGATGACACGATTTGAACATGCGACCCCCTGGTCCCAAACCAGGTGCTCTACCAAGCTGAGCTACATCCCGTTAATATAAAAGCTATACTGCAAAGTAATAATGGCGCGCCCTGAGAGATGCCAATGCTACGCATCCGATTGCGAAGTGGTGCTATCGAAGCTGATGCTCCAACGAACTCGTTCGAATCCTGAGGACACTTTGATGATTCAAAGAAGTATAAATGGCGCGCCCTGAGAGATTCGAACTCCCGGCCTTTTGATTCGTAGTCAAACGCTCTATCCAGCTGAGCTAAGGGCGCAAAATCTATATGGAGCGGACGACGGGAATCGAACCCGCGACCCTCGCCTTGGCAAGGCGATGCTCTACCGCTGAGCCACGTCCGCAAAAACATGGTGCGCGTGAAGGGACTTGAACCCCCACGTCGTGAAACGCCAGATCCTAAGTCTGGTGCGTCTGCCATTCCGCCACACGCGCACACTTTATAAGAAAATGGTGAGCCATGAAGGACTCGAACCTTCGACACCCTGATTAAAAGTCAGGTGCTCTACCAACTGAGCTAATGGCTCTCATAAGAGAAGCATTCATAAATGAAATGGCTGGGGATATAGGAATCGAACCTATGAATGACGGAGTCAAAGTCCGTTGCCTTACCGCTTGGCTAATCCCCAATATTAATAATTAGCAAACACTACGGAATCGGGTGGATACTCTATACTTCGAGATATAGGATGCTCAATCCCTGATACCTTCATACAATAAAGATGGCGGAACCGACGGGATTCGAACCCGCGATCTCCTGCGTGACAGGCAGGCATGTTAGGCCAACTACACCACGGTTCCAAATTGGTTGCGGGGGCAGGATTTGAACCTGCGGCCTTCGGGTTATGAGCCCGACGAGCTACCGGGCTGCTCCACCCCGCGTCAATGTTAAAGATCTATTCTGTTAAAGATAGATGGTGGAGGCTGAGGGGTTCGAACCCCCGACCCTCTGCTTGTAAGGCAGATGCTCTCCCAGCTGAGCTAAGCCTCCATATATGACTCGTATGGGATTCGAACCCATGTTACCTCCGTGAAAGGGAGGTGTCTTAACCCCTTGACCAACGAGCCATGCTGTTTAATTACTTGTAAGGTAAATCTACGGAGAGTGAGGGATACTCTTCACTTCGTTACGAGATTGCGAAGCTGTGCTAACGAAGCCTATACTCCAACGAACCACTGAGGGTTCTCATCCCTTTACAGGGAAGGTATTGCTACGGAGAGAGAGGGATTCGAACCCTCGAGACGCTTGTGGCGCCTACACGATTTCCAATCGTGCTCCTTCGGCCAAACTCGGACACCTCTCCAGATGGCTCCCCGAACAGGACTCGAACCTGTGACAACTCGATTAACAGTCGAGTGCTCTACCAACTGAGCTATCAGGGAATATACATATCAGGCTTGATCGCCTGAAAACTGAATCCGAAACGAATCTGCGTATTAAAAATTTGGATAAGCCCTCGACCGATTAGTATTGGTCAGCTCCATGCATTGCTGCACTTCCACCTCCAACCTATCTACCTCGTCGTCTTCAAGGGGTCTTACTAATTGGGAAATCTCATCTTGAGGGGGGCTTCACGCTTAGATGCTTTCAGCGCTTATCCCGTCCGTACGTAGCTACTCAGCCATGCTCCTGGCGGAACAACTGATGCACCAGCGGTACGTCCATCCCGGTCCTCTCGTACTAAGGACAGCTCCTCTCAAATTTCCTGCGCCCACGACAGATAGGGACCGAACTGTCTCACGACGTTCTGAACCCAGCTCGCGTACCGCTTTAATGGGCGAACAGCCCAACCCTTGGGACCTACTTCAGCCCCAGGATGCGATGAGCCGACATCGAGGTGCCAAACCTCCCCGTCGATGTGGACTCTTGGGGGAGATAAGCCTGTTATCCCCAGGGTAGCTTTTATCCGTTGAGCGATGGCCCTTCCATGCGGTACCACCGGATCACTAAGTCCGACTTTCGTCCCTGCTCGACTTGTAGGTCTCGCAGTCAAGCTCCCTTATGCCTTTGCACTCTTCGAATGATTTCCAACCATTCTGAGGGAACCTTTGAACGCCTCCGTTACTCTTTAGGAGGCGACCGCCCCAGTCAAACTGCCCGCCTGACACGGTCCCCGTACCCGGTAAGGGCACTAGGTTAGAACCTAGATACGATCAGGGTGGTATCCCAACGGCGCCTCCGCAGAAGCTTGCGCTCCTGCCTCAACGGCTCCCACCTATCCTGTACAGATCGTACCCAAATTCAATATCAAGCTGCAGTAAAGCTCCATGGGGTCTTTCCGTCTTGTCGCGGGTAACCTGCATCTTCACAGGTATTAAAATTTCACCGGATCTCTCGTTGAGACAGCGCCCAAGTCGTTACGCCATTCGTGCGGGTCAGAATTTACCTGACAAGGAATTTCGCTACCTTAGGACCGTTATAGTTACGGCCGCCGTTTACTGGGGCTTCGGTTCACAGCTTCGGATTGCTCCTAACCACTCCCCTTAACCTTCCAGCACCGGGCAGGCGTCAGCCCGTATACTTCGCCTTGCGGCTTCGCACAGACCTGTGTTTTTGCTAAACAGTCGCTTGGGCCTTTTCACTGCGGCCCCCTCGGGCTATTCACCCTACCGAGGCACCTCTTCTCCCGAAGTTACGAGGTCATTTTGCCGAGTTCCTTAACGAGAGTTCTTCCGCGCGCCTTAGAATTCTCTTCTCGCCTACCTGTGTCGGTTTGCGGTACGGGCACCTTCTCCTGGCTAGAGGCTTTTCTTGGCAGTGTGAGATCATGACCTTCGCTACTACAATTTTCGCTCCCCATCACAGCCCAGCCTTAATGATGTGCGGATTTGCCTACACATCAGCCTCACTGCTTAGACGGACACATCCATCAGTCCGCGTCACTACCCTCCTGCGTCACCCCATCGCTCATAGCGGATTACGGTGGTACAGTAATTTCAAACTGTTGTCCTTCGACTACGCCTTTCGGCCTCGCCTTAGGTCCCGACTTACCCTGAGCGGACGAGCCTTCCTCAGGAAACCTTGGGCTTTCGGCGGATCAGATTCTCACTGATCTTTTCGTTACTCATACCGGCATTCTCACTTGTATGCTGTCCAGCGCTCCTTACGGTACACCTTCAACCTACATACAACGCTCCCCTACCCCAGATACAAAGTATCTAGCCATAGCTTCGGTGGTGTGTTTAGCCCCGTTACATTTTCGGCGCAGAGTCACTCGACCAGTGAGCTATTACGCACTCTTTCAATGGTGGCTGCTTCTAAGCCAACATCCTGGTTGTCTGTGCAACTCCACATCCTTTCCCACTTAACACACACTTGGGGACCTTAGCTGATGGTCTGGGCTGTTTCCCTTTTGACAATGGATCTTAGCACTCACTGTCTGACTCCCGGCAAGAAGTTAATGGCATTCGGAGTTTGACTGAGCTTGGTAACCCTTGCGGGCCCCGCACCCAATCAGTGCTCTACCTCCACCACTCCATTCACCGAGGCTAGCCCTAAAGCTATTTCGGGGAGAACCAGCTATCTCCGAGTTCGATTGGAATTTCTCCGCTACCCCCACCTCATCCCCGCATTTTTCAACATGCGTGGGTTCGGGCCTCCAGTGCGTGTTACCGCACCTTCACCCTGGACAGGGGTAGATCACACGGTTTCGGGTCTACGTCCACATACTCAATCGCCCTATTCAGACTCGCTTTCGCTGCGGCTCCGGCTTCTCACCTTAACCTTGCATGTTAAACGTAACTCGCCGGTTCATTCTACAAAAGGCACGCCATCACCCAGTAATAGGGCTCTGACTTTTTGTAAGCACACGGTTTCAGGTTCTATTTCACTCCCCTTCCGGGGTGCTTTTCACCTTTCCCTCACGGTACTGTTTCACTATCGGTCGCCAGGTAGTATTTAGCCTTAGCAGATGGTCCTGCTGGATTCATACGGGGTTTCACGTGCCCCGCACTACTCGGGATCCGTCTCGGAGAGAACACAGTTTAGGCTACAGGGCTTTTACCTCTATCGCGGGCCTTTCCAGACCTCTTCGCCTACCATATTCCTTTGTAACTCCATGTGAGACGTCCCACAACCCCAAGGGGCAAGCCCCTTGGTTTAGGCTGTTCCGCGTTCGCTCGCCGCTACTGACGGAATCACTATTGTTTTCTCTTCCTCAGGGTACTTAGATGTTTCAGTTCCCCTGGTCTGCCTCTACATTTCCTATGTATTCAGAAATGAGTAACTGCGAATTACCACAGCTGGGTTTCCCCATTCGGACACCCCCGGATCAAAGCTTGCTTACAGCTCCCCGAGGCAGTTTCGTTGTTCGCCACGTCCTTCGTCGGCTCCTGGCGCCTAGGCATCCTCCGTGTGCTCTTATTAGCTTAACCACAATTTTCTCCGCAGGAGAAATATTGAACATTGAATTGCTTCAAAGCCCGTTATTTCCTGACGAATGAATTGTATCAACTAATAACTATTTCAACTTGCTTACACAAGTTTCAGCTAAAAGATGTTCTAAAACGCAAATTCGTTTCGGTATCCAGTTTTCAAGGATCAAGTTCTTGCATATAATCTTGTAAAGAAGTATTGGTGGAGCCAAGCGGGATCGAACCGCTGACCTCCTGCTTGCAAGGCAGGCGCTCTCCCAGCTGAGCTATGGCCCCATATAGGTATTCAATTCTAAAATGTTATATGGTGGGCCTTGGTGGACTCGAACCACCGACCTCACCCTTATCAGAGGTGCGCTCTAACCAACTGAGCTAAAAGCCCATATAACAGATAACATTGTGAATCAACCAATAAATTGATTGTTCGCTTGGCGGCGTCCTACTCTCCCAGGACCCTTCGGTCCAAGTACCATCGGCGCTGGAGGGCTTAACGGTCGTGTTCGGGATGGGTACGTGTGGAACCCCTCCGCTATCGCCACCAAACGCATACGAAAGAGACTTGCTCTTTCAAAACTGAACACGAGTGAGTGTCCGAACCCGAAGGTTCTATTGTGGAAGCTTTAGCTTCCGATTTGAATGTCACCGTTGCAGGTGACGATTCTCCATAGAAAGGAGGTGATCCAGCCGCACCTTCCGATACGGCTACCTTGTTACGACTTCACCCCAATCATCTACCCCACCTTCGGCGGCTGGCTCCCTTGCGGGTTACCCCACCGACTTCGGGTGTTGTAAACTCTCGTGGTGTGACGGGCGGTGTGTACAAGACCCGGGAACGTATTCACCGCGGCATGCTGATCCGCGATTACTAGCAATTCCGACTTCATGCAGGCGAGTTGCAGCCTGCAATCCGAACTGAGACCGGCTTTGCTGGGATTGGCTCCACCTCGCGGTTTCGCTTCCCGTTGTACCGGCCATTGTAGTACGTGTGTAGCCCAGGTCATAAGGGGCATGATGATTTGACGTCATCCCCACCTTCCTCCGGTTTGTCACCGGCAGTCACTCTAGAGTGCCCAGCACTACCTGCTGGCAACTAAAGTCAAGGGTTGCGCTCGTTGCGGGACTTAACCCAACATCTCACGACACGAGCTGACGACAACCATGCACCACCTGTCTCCGATGCTCCGAAGAGGGGCACTATCTCTAATGCTTTCATCGGGATGTCAAGACCTGGTAAGGTTCTTCGCGTTGCTTCGAATTAAACCACATACTCCACTGCTTGTGCGGGTCCCCGTCAATTCCTTTGAGTTTCAGTCTTGCGACCGTACTCCCCAGGCGGAGTGCTTACTGTGTTAACTTCGGCACCAAGGGTATCGAAACCCCTAACACCTAGCACTCATCGTTTACGGCGTGGACTACCAGGGTATCTAATCCTGTTTGCTCCCCACGCTTTCGCGCCTCAGCGTCAGTTACAGCCCAGAAAGTCGCCTTCGCCACTGGTGTTCCTCCACATATCTACGCATTTCACCGCTACACGTGGAATTCCACTTTCCTCTTCTGTACTCAAGTCACCCAGTTTCCAGTGCGACCCCAGGTTGAGCCCAAGGTTTAAACACCAGACTTAAATGACCGCCTGCGCGCGCTTTACGCCCAATAATTCCGGACAACGCTTGCCCCCTACGTATTACCGCGGCTGCTGGCACGTAGTTAGCCGGGGCTTTCTTCTCAGGTACCGTCACTCCGGCAGCAGTTACTCTACCGGACGTTCTTCCCTGGCAACAGAGCTTTACGATCCGAAAACCTTCATCACTCACGCGGCATTGCTCCGTCAGGCTTTCGCCCATTGCGGAAGATTCCCTACTGCTGCCTCCCGTAGGAGTCTGGGCCGTGTCTCAGTCCCAGTGTGGCCGTTCACCCTCTCAGGTCGGCTACGCATCGTCGCCTTGGTGAGCCGTTACCCCACCAACTAGCTAATGCGCCGCAGGCCCATCCCCAAGTGGCAGATTGCTCCGCCTTTCATTCTCTCTTCAGGAGAGGAAAGAAATTATCCGGTATTAGCTACCGTTTCCGGTAGTTATCCCAGTCTTGAGGGCAGGTTGCCTACGTGTTACTCACCCGTCCGCCGCTAAGTAAGAATGGAAGCAAGCTTCCATTCTTACTCCGCTCGACTTGCATGTATTAGGCATGCCGCCAGCGTTCGTCCTGAGCCAGGATCAAACTCTCCAAATTGTATTTAGAAAGAGCGATTGCTCATTTTGAAACATCTGACGAGAATTTTCATTCTCTTTTTCGGAAGTCACTTTCGTGATTTCCCACTCACTCGTTGTTCAGTTTTCAAAGATCAAGCTCGTCGTTAGCGCCGCTCACCGCGTCACCAGCAACTCTTATAATATATCACATCCAGCCGATCAATGCAAGCTCTTTTTTTCAACTTCTTTTCGAGCTCGGCGTTGATGTTTCGCGGCCAGAAATAGAATATATCATGTATAGAACTTCAATGCAAGCATTATTTTGAAACTATCTTGCATTACCTTGAACTCCAGGTTCTTCACGGATTGTGCCCCATAATGCATGGAGTGCGGCGGACCGCACTCACAGTACTCCTTCCGACACAATGTATCAGTTAATCCAACAGGATAGATAATATCTACAGAGTGAAAGCTTGTTCCTCTCTAGCAGATTTACGGCCTTAATTATCGTCCAATAGCTCTAGCACATCACGCCTCATGCTAAGCCGCCCTGTCTTAAGCGGAGTTCCCACACGGGCCAGCATCTGAATCGTCTGACCGGGAGCGGCATATTCGCGGTGAATCCCGCTGTACAATCTGCTCATCTCCGGATATTCCTCAAGCACCTGGCTTAATGGTTGCATAGCCAGCCCTTGAAGGTGGGCGGTCAAGGTTAACCGGCTGTAGAGCATGCCGCTCCGGATTTGGCTGACCCGGCTGTTGTCATTGCTGATAATTAGCATGTACGCGGGAGTACTCTTGACCGAAGCTGTTGTGGAGTTGATAAACTGCTTCGAAGCAGCTTTTCCTTCATTTAGGGATGGAAACAGAGTTACTGCACCCTGAAGGATATGTCGCATAATACCGCTAGTTCCTTGTCCTTCTACAGAGAATCCATCGCGGAATTGATTCTTCTCCCGTTCATTGGCGCGGAAGATCCTTGCGGATTCCTGCATCACAGAATCTACATCAGCCTCTATTACTGCCGCTTTCTCGGCGTAGTCTCCCAATATCTTCATATTGCCTGCATCCTGAACGATGTTCATTTTCAGCCCGCTGATATCATTAATACTCTGCAGTCCCTTCAATTGAACCGGGCTGAGCTTATCGGAAGTATAAGGTCCCCTATTGGTATCCGGCTGGAATAAATAATTGTAGAGCGGCGGCTGGCTCACCAGACTTATGCTATTGAGCGTAAGACGTGCAACCGGTTTGCTGGCCATACTCTCTTCCAGCCTGCTCTCATCATAGCCTCCCTCAGGAAACAGTTTGATGTCTACCTGATATCCAAGCTGTTGTCCTGCAATCCGTACATATTCCAGAAAGGTCCCCTGCGAAATCATTAACTGTCTTGCTTCAGGATCCACCGCCGGAGACAGGCGTCTGTTGTCAGCATATAGAGTAAACACTTTATCGTTCTTCTGATCCAGCTTGATTAACCAAGGCTGCATATTATGCCCGCTTGCGGCCAGCAGACCATGTGCGGCCAGTCTCAATCTGGGATCTGTCATAGCTGCGGAGTACCCTTGACTCCACGGCTGCAAATAATCCTGCTGCCTGAAGACTCCGCTAAGGAACATTAATAAGGCAAACACGGCAAGGACCAGCCCGGCAGTAAACGAAATAATTAGCTTCAATATTTTAAAACTCCTCTTTCCTTTCAATGGACCCCCTCCTCTAGACTTTTATAGACTCAACCATCAGATGGAAGGCTGCCATTACGAGCTCATCCGGTGTTGTCGAATGCATCTGCCTGAGATAATTCTCCTTCTTCCGGACCGTATTCAAAACACCGATCACACAAGACCACAGCACCAGCGCGGTTTGGACTGGATTCAGGCTTTTACGGATTACGCCCTCTTCTATCCCTTTGCGGGTTAGCCCGATTAAGTACTCTGTCATCGTCTCACCCAAGGCATAACATTCCTCTCTGGAAGCGTCCGTGATTCCCCTATCGAAGTCAATCTCTGCGGTCTCGTATTCCATAATGGCCTTGAAGTATTCCGGGTGCACTTTGCTGAAACGGTAAAAAACATTGCCCATTTGCATAAGGCTGTCTATGGCATTAGCGGTCTTCGTCTCGAGCATTTCCTGCTGAAGCATCCCTTGCATCAATCTATAGCCCCTGATCATGATCTCAAAGTAAAGCTGTTCCTTGCTGTTGAAATATACATATAGCGTTCTCTTGCTGAATTCCGCCGTTTTGGCAATGTCATCCATGGTCGTATTCTGATACCCTTTGGCAAAAAAGACTGTCTCCGCAGCTTTTATAATGTCGTTCCTGCGGAGCTCCTTCTCTTTCATTTTGCGTTCGCTGCTTCCCACAGTCTCGCCTCCTTTCAATCTGCACGGCAGTGCAGTCAAGTAAACTATTAGTTTACTTTGCGCTTCTTAGGGTCCTGATGTCTGTGAGGTTGGTTACATTCGAAAGAAACAAGCCATGCATGAGAAGGGTCCGAAGTGGATAAAGTAAACATACCAAACTTAAGCATCTGCTTTTAAAGCTATGCTTAACAACACTGAAGCTCATGATTCCGAAGTGGGTATTGATCGAAGTACATTCACCGAGGTTAAGCTGAGCAAACTATTAGGAGGACCGCCGCAATGGACACTCATGAATTCGTGGAGAAATTCCAGGAGAATCAGCGAAAGGCGCAGAAGAACAGAAACCGGGGCAAAGGAACACCGGGCGCACGCCTTGCGAACAAACAGCACAGCACCAATAAATAAGCTACAACATTCAGCCAGGAGCTGTATATCAAAAAGGGATGTCTGCAAGGACCAGTTCAGCTGGCTCTGCGGACATCCCTTTTTACTATAAGAACATTCTATAAATATGCTTCTGAAGATTTCTCTGTGTTCTATCTCTATAGAAGCAGTAGTGATTATTTATTCAACTTCGCAACGCTTACGGCTACTTTCTCCATTTGTGTTTTGCTGAGTGATTTATCCGGCGAACTGATGGTCACAAAACGGTCAGCCAGCGCAAAGGTCAGCATAGCCGTATCTGAAGGTGTGTACCATTTCGCTTCAGTTCCGTTGGATAGCTTCACGGTAGTTCCGTCATAATCGTAGGAATAATCACGCGGTGATACATTCACCCGCATTTTATTGAACAGGAAGCTCACGCCGTCATCGCCGCCTACAACCTTCTGGAACGCATCGCCGCTGATCATCTGTGCCGGAGCATAAGCGGTCTCGAAGCCTTCGAAGTTAGCGAACGCCTTGGTGATCTGTTCTTTTTGTGCTGCACTGTATTGTACTGCCGCCAAAGTGATAGCTGAACCGTTATCCGGTGTTGGAGTTGTCGTTCCGCTGCCCAGAATGACCTGGTTAGTAGAAGCATTGAATGTTACCGGCACCTTCAGTGCATCCGCCAGCGCCCGGACCGGAAGGTAAGTTGTATCATTATAAGTAATTGGTGACAGTGTTTTGCCATTGCCGTCTACCGGCGTGTAAGCCGCTCCGTTTACTTTGAAGCCGATGCTGTGGTTCAGGTACGCGCTGATCTTCTGCATATTCGTTCCTGCGTATACACCTGCTGAACCCGTAATAGCCATTCCGAATACCATGGTTGCTATGATCATTTTTTTGCTCTTCATTAATATCGTCTCCCTTGTGTGTGTTGTTGTAGTGTTCCTTGCTATAGATTCATTAAACCATTAACTTGTTTCTAACTTGTATCCGGATTGTAAAGAAGTAATTCCGAATCTGCACCAGGTGTTAACGGCTGTTCGGGACCGTAATCTGATACACCTCGGTGTACAGGACATCTCTAAACCGCTGGAATTCCTTCAGGGTAACTGGCCGGGGATAGGTCATGATGCGCAGCGGCAGGTCGGCTTGACCCGCGCGCAGCGGCGGCTGCACATAAGGGTAAGGATTCAGATAAAAGCCCAGCCGTTCATAGAATCCGATTCTCCGCTGTTCCATTTCCCCCTCAGGCGGCTCCACCTCCAGCACCACCGGCTTGTCCGATCGGCTAATATAGCGGTTCATCAGCTTCTTGCCGATTCCCCCGCCCCGTATATCCGGGTTAACGGCAATATGCTCAACAAACCGCAATTCAGGAAATTCCCAGACGGCCATGAAAGCGAGCGTCCGGTCCTCTGCATCCTTTTCGGTATACAGGTGATAATTCGGATTCGCCAGCAAGGCCCGCTGCCCGCTATAGGTTCTGATCTCACTTACCGGAAAAGAAGCTTCCATAATTGCGAATATCTCATCAAAGGTTGTTCCGCTGATTGGCGACTGATTGCTCATTTTCTGCTGCCCGCTTTCTGCTGTTTCTGTTGTGTGAAGCGTCTTGCTCTTTATTTTACCCGTAATTCCTGTATGAATAACTTCATGGGAAGCAACATTAGACATGTCTGGACCTGCTTATATAAAAAAGATGCCCGGAGGCATCATCTGAGGGTTGTTGCGGCTGCAGTTTATAATATACGTCCGGGCCTAGTCCATATTGGATAAATCATTCGCGGTCCCGGCCACATGCTCAAACGCCCGGCTTAACTCCTGCATGGATTGTCCCTGATGCTGTGAGAATGACATGATGTGCTGGATAGACTGGTCCATCTGCAGAATAGACTGCTTCATCCCTGCCAGCTGGCTGTGGATGTTCTTCACCAGTGCGTGGCTGTCATTAGCCAGCTTGCGGATTTCCGTCGCCACCACGCCGAATCCCCGTCCCTGCTCACCGGCTCTCGCCGCTTCAATTGCCGCATTAAGCCCGAGCATATGGGACTGGTCAGCGATCCGCTTGACGGTGGACAGAATCTCAAAGCTGCTCTCGATATCTTGAACCATAGAATTCGAGCTGCTCACCAATTCGTCCAGTCTTTGGGTAATTCCCATGGAGGAACGGGTCACTTCTTCGGAGGTCGCCGTCATTTCTTCCACCAGGGAGGACAATTCCTGTGCACCCTCCTGAAGCCTTGCCGCCTTGTGATTGGATACCATCGCTGCAATAACACCAATGACTTCACCCTCACGCATGACCGGGACTGCCGTTGAGAGATAGGATATGCCAAAAGCTTCCGGGCCTCGTTCCTCGCGCTGCACTTTGCCCGTCTCCAGAGCTGCATACGACACAGTACCTCTGAACTTCTCAATAGGTGCGCCTACCGGAACCTTAAGATCAATCTTCTCACCGGGAAGATAAGCAAGCACCTTGTCCGTATCCGCGAGCACCAGGGCAGCATCCTCGGGATACGTTTTCTGAATCATACTGAGCACATTCTGCAGCTGCCCAAGCTTATCCTCCTGTTTATCCTCCAGCATAACTATCGACCGCCTGTTCCGTAATTTTCAAATATTCAGGTCTGATTATATCACTTAATGAAAAGGGTAATTGAATTTTTCTGAAAATCATGTGGTTCTCCCCTTCAAGAGGAGAACGTTCAAAATAAAAGCTGTCACAGAACATTCTTCTGTACCGTTACGGTGATTTAGCATCTGGTACTAGGAGAACGTGCTATACTATATTTATCAGATACATCATCATGTTTGCATAGGAGAGGTTCAATTGGATAATCAACGCTGGATCGCACCTGAATTCTACAATCTCACTTCGGAAATGGAGCAGCATCCTGAAGATAAGATTGCCCTTAAATGGTTACAAGAGAACGGGGATTTCGAAGAAATCACCTATGGACGGCTTATGGCTCAGGCTAACCGTCTGGCTGGGGGGCTGTCAGGCCTCGGTCTTAAGCAAGGGGACCGTGTCCTGGTTATGGTACCACGCCGCATTATCGCCTACGTCATCTATCTGGCCTGCCTGAAGCTGGGACTTGCCGTTATCCCATCTTCTGAAATGCTGCGGGCCAAGGATCTGTCTTACCGGCTGCGCCATTCCGAAGCCCGCGCGGTCATTGTCTGGTCGGAGGTTACCGGTGAAGTGAACAAGATCGCCGAAGATCTGCCTGCACTGGACTATCGCCTGTCTGTCGGCGAAGCTGAGCTTGGCAACGGCTGGGTAGACCTGGAAGGCCTGATGGACGGACAATCCGACTCCTTCCCTGCGGTTGCCAGCCGCCGGGACGATATCGCCATCCTGGCCTATACTTCCGGTACAACCGGCAACCCGAAGGCCGTAGTCCATACCCACGGCTGGGGATATGCGCATCTGCGGATCACCTCTTCCCTCTGGCTGGATATCCGTGAATCGGATACCGTCTGGGCAACGGCCGCGCCGGGCTGGCAGAAGTGGATCTGGAGTCCATTCCTGACCGTACTCGGCAACGGGGCTACCGGCTTCGTCTATAATGGCCCTTTCCATCCGGACCGTTATCTTCAGCTGCTGCAGGATGAGAAGATCGGTGTATTGTGCTGCACACCTACAGAGTACCGTCTGATGGCCAAGACTGAAGGCCTCGCCCAGTACGATCTGTCGAATCTGCGTTGTGCGGTATCCGCCGGTGAGCCGTTGAATCAGGAAGTCATTCACACCTTCCAGCAGCACTTCGATATTACGATCCGCGACGGCTATGGACAAACAGAGAGCACCCTGATCATCGCTGCGCTGAAGGATGAGCCGATCCGTGTCGGCTCCATGGGCAAATCGATTGCTCCCGGTATTGTTGAAGTAATCGACGAGGAAGGACATCCGCTGCCTGCCGGGGTCGTAGGTGATATCGCCGTGCACCTGAGCATGCCTGCCCTGTTCCAGAATTACTACAAAGATCCGGAGCGCAAGGCAAACTGCTCGCACGGGGAGTATTTCGTAACCGGCGACCGGGCGCGCAAGGATGAGGACGGCTACTTCTGGTTCGAAGGCCGCGGGGATGATATCATCATCAGCTCTGGTTATACCATCGGACCGTTTGAAGTAGAAGAAGCATTAATGAAACATAATCTGGTCAAGGAATGCGCAGTGGTAGCCAGTCCTGACGAGATCCGCGGCTCGGTCGTCAAAGCTTTTGTCGTGCTCAAGGACGGCCATGCCGGCACACCGGAGCTGGCCAAAGAGCTGCAGTCCCATGTCAAGGAACAGACTGCACCTTACAAGTACCCGCGCAAAATCGAATTCATTACGGATCTGCCGAAGACGACCTCCGGCAAAATCCGCAGAATCGAGCTGCGTGAGCAGGAGAAGAAGGCTGCGCAAGAGTAGGCAGCAGCTTGGCCGGCAGCAGCAGGCTGGCTCCTGTTGACTGGAAGCACGCCGATAAGGCCAGTTCCTAATGAACTGGAGAAACAATAAAATCCCCGTTCCTACAGTGACGTAGGAACGGGGATTTTTGTGCTTTTACCTCAAGACAGCCTTAAGCTCTAACGAATACGAATCGAACCTTCCCGTCCCTGTATCCTTGTACCGCGTTTGCCGCTGGACAGAAGCAGCAACGCTGTATACAGAATGACAAGAATGAGTGTGGTAACCAGACTCCCTTCCAGGCCGAACTTGCCCCCGGTCAGCAGATCATTTCCTTGTAAGGATACCGAATAGATCCCTTTGGGCGTATTCCCGCTCACTGCAACGCCGTATATGTAGCCCTGGAACAGATTCCAGGAAACATGCA
This sequence comes from Paenibacillus sp. FSL R10-2736, assembly GCF_038000245.1. Taxonomy (NCBI): domain Bacteria; kingdom Bacillati; phylum Bacillota; class Bacilli; order Caryophanales; family Paenibacillaceae; genus Paenibacillus; species Paenibacillus sp. FSL R10-2736. Next base: position 1,496,018 of record NZ_JBBOBN010000002.1, on the reverse strand, counting down.
GCGCCATCGCAGCGTACAAATTACCTGTCCGGAGAGTCACCCAAGAGAAGATTAAAGCGATAATCACGATATTCAGTCCACTGATCCAGCTATATCCTGGATTCGCCATGTGGGCAAGCGAGAATAAGATGGAGGTCAGGCCCACTGCGGCCGGAATACCGAGCCTTGAGGACAGCAGATGCTGAAGGTATCCTCTGAAGATCACCTCTTCGCAGATTCCGGCCAGCAGTGCCGTAATCACAATATCCGCCGCATCGAGCTGTCCGAACCGGGGCTGTGACCACTCTCCCTGAACCACAGCATTCCCCAGACCCCATAGCACCAGCAGAACGGAGGATAGCAGCAGTGCTCCGCCTGCGAAGCCGGCAGCGAACCGCTTGCCGTCAGGCCTGGACAACCCTATGCTGGACAGCGGACGCTTATGTATTATTCGTACCGTATAACACACGACAATAAACGAATAGATGGCTGTAGATTTGAAGACACGCACCCAGCCGTCCGGATCGAATAGTCCTGTGGAACCCACACGCAGCGATAGACCAAAGGAGACAATTACCGTCAGAAGCGCAATAGCCCCGCCTACCCATAAAATCTCCCAGCCTGCTCTGAGCTGCCCGTTCCGGTTCCTGAATAGAAATTGCATGTGCAGTCACCCTTCCCTTCCTCATCCTCTCATCCTTTAGACGGACCGAAAGGGAAGGGCCCTGCAAAACAATTGAATATATGCAAAATAATCCAGAGCCGCAGCTGCTTATTCCGACCAGTACTTCGCATCCGGATTCAGTGCCGCGCCTACCTCGCCTTCCGTTACCAGATCGCAATCCAGGTAGCCCTCTTCATCCAGGAAATATACCTCCTGCTTATAGAATTCGCACAGGGTCTCCAGGAATTTCTCCGGTGAATCATACATGGTCATCAAATCGCCGTAGTCATGCAGCAGGTCGCATACCCGCTCGACCCCATCCTCAGACCGGTAGTAGCAGATAAAATCACTGCCGTAGTTAGTCAGCAGCGGCAGCACGACCCCGCCGCCGGCATAGCCCTTCTCCAGCAGGATGCTTGACAGTAGCGCCATTTCCTGGCCGTATTCCCCGATATGAATCAGCCGGTAGCCCGGAATGAATTCAACCAGGCTGGGGTCCTCTTCGCTGCTGCCCGTTCCCAGAACCGTGTCATAGATTGCCTGTAAAAGCGGAGGAACCTCGGGGGCATACTCTGAAATAGCGGCACTGCCTCCTGCCGGGGCCTTGCCCAGACTGGCGGTGTAGCCGGGCCGCAATTGCGCGGACAGCTCCAGGAATTCCTGAAATTTATGGGTAAGCATGAAATCATCCTTTTCTTGGATTAATATAGTGCGCCTGTATGAACATCATCGGTCATTTTATATACTTTGCGGCCAACGGTCTTGGCTTCTGCGAACATGGAGGTGATGACCTCCTGCACGGTGGTAATCTCACGTACCAGCCCGGCAATCTGGCCGGCCATTACCGAACCGTTCTCTGTATCCCCGTCACGGACCGCAAGACCCAGAGAGCCCATTGCCAGTGCCTCCAGCTCCTCTTTACCCGTCCCGCCATTCTCCAGCCTCATGTACTCCAGTGTCATACGGTTCTTAATGCTGCGCACAGGAACACCAAGCGAACGGCCGGTTACCAGCGTATCGCCGTCTTGTGCGGCAACAACCGCCTGCTTAAACTGCTCATGGGCCGGACATTCGATTGTCGCCAGGAAGCGTGTGCCCACCTGCACCCCTTGCGCTCCCAGTGCAAAAGCTGCCGCCGCTCCCCGGCCATCGGCGATTCCGCCGGCAGCAATGACGGGAATGGCTACAGCATCGGCAACCTGTGGAACAAGCACCATGGTTGTAGTCTCGCCCACATGACCGCCCGCCTCTGTGCCTTCGGCCACAATCGCGTCGACTCCCAGCGCCTCCATTTTCCGTGCAATCTGCACAGAAGGAACTACAGGAATGACCACTATACCTGCTGCCTTCCACATGGCCACATAATTCTTGGGCGAACCCGCTCCTGTGGTCACGACCTTAACGCCTTCGTCTATCACCAGTTGCGCCAGTTCATCCCGGTTGGGAGCCATCAGCATCAGGTTGACGCCGAAGGGCTTAGCCGTCAGGCTTTTACACTTATGAATTTCTTCCCGCAGCCGGTCCGCACTCATCCCGCCGGAGGCAATGACTCCCAGTCCCCCCGCATTCGACACCGCTGCTGCCAGTTCGGCGTAGGCAATCTGCGCCATGGCCCCCTGGATTATCGGATAGGTGATCCCCAGCATTCTTGCAATACTCATAATCCTTCCCCCTTATCACATCAAAAAGCGGATCGATAAGGAAGGCTCCCCCATCTCTCCGCTTGCTGCGCTCTACCTATTTGGTGGCCGAAACCCACATTTTCTCCAGCCATTCATCGAAATTCTCGCCCTTCTCGCCTTCATAGGCATCGTAGACGTCAACCCGCATCTTCTTCAGCTTCTCTTTGAATTCCTCGTAAGAATGGTCTTTCGGAAGACTCTTCTTAATCCGCAGAATAATCTTCGATACCCCTCTGAACAGCTCGGCCTTGTTCTTCGACGGAACCTTGACCTCTTCGCCGAAGGCTCTCAGCTTGTTGTATGCGGCTTCTTGAACGGTATATACAGGATCGCTGATCATCAGACGATTAAGGATATCAATAATTTGTTTGTGGTTGTAGCGGCCCAGCTCTTCCACTGCTTCAAGACGCGCTCTCCAATCCGCGGAGCGGCCGGCGGCTTTCTTCAGTTCCTCATAATTCTCTGGCAGCTCTTGGATTACTTCTTCATTATTCAAACGATACAATCCCCTTCTTGGTTAAATCTGATATATAGAACGTTTATCTTGCATAGTGCAATTCTACAGTACTGTACTCCTTGATTTCAATCTTTTGTACAAACATTCATGCGATTCCGGAGCAACCGGCAGCTCTTACTCATTTCCTCCGGCATTCTCCGCTTCAGCACCAGGAACAGCAGCAGGCTTGCCTGCCTCGATCAGCACCTTATTACCCAGCAGGAAAAAGCCTTGGATAAACAGCAGCATCCCCGTAATGATCAGCAGCCATTCAATCTGTATGAGATCGGCCAACGGTCCAAAGACCAGCATGCCCAGCGGCATCATCGAACTCGAAATCATGCCCAGCACCCCGAAGACCCGGCCCAGGTAATCCGGCTCCACCTTCTCCTGCAGCAGAACTGTGGAAGGGGTATTGAAGAACGGCAGCGCCAGTCCCACCAGCCCCATTACGGCAAGATAAATCCAGAAGACCGGAATTACACCCAGCGCAAACGTGCATAACCCGACGGCAAGGGCCGATAGGGTCATCGTATGAACCCGGTTCCGGAAACCCGGCCAGACGGCCATCAGCAGCCCGCCAAGCATCATCCCGATCGAGAACGTAATCTCAATGGCGGTCAGCCGCCAGATATCCCCGCCAAAGGTTCGCGTAACCTGCAGCGGAGTCAGAAACGATACCGGGGCCGCCAGCACAAAGAAAAAAGCACAGAAAATAAAAAAGCTTCTAATATAAGCATGCTGCCGGATATAGCTGAAGCCCTGGCGCAGATCACTCAAATAGCTGAGTGTCTGCTCTGCAGCAGCTTTGGCGTGAAGCGGCACCTGCACGAAGAAGAACATCGTCATAACTGCCACTGCAGCAGTAATCACATCGATGAAAAATATAATTTCAATACTCGCCATGCTCAGCAGGGCTCCGCTCAGCATCGGGGACAGCAGCATCACCATTGCCTGAATGCTGCCGTTGATTCCGCTGATCCGGGTCAGTTTGTCTTCCGGCACCAGCTGCGGCAGCATGGCTGCTACAGCCGGTGTCTGCACTCCGCCTCCAAGCGCCCGCAGGGCAGACACCACAAAAAGCAGCCACATCTGGTCGTACCCCAGCAGAAACAATATCGCCAGAACCAGCGTCGAAGCCGCAATAATGGAATCCGAGAGGACAATCAGCCATTTGCGGCTGTAACGGTCTGCCCAGACCCCCGCAAAGGGCGACAAGAGAAACATCGGCACAAATCCGCAGATAATCGCTAACGTCATCATTACTCCGGACTGTGTATTCAGGGTAATATACCAGAGAATCGCATACTGGACCAGTGAAGATCCGAACAGCGAGACGGTCTGGCTGGTAAGGAAAAAGGCAATATTTTTCTTCCAGTCAGTGTTCATTGTCAGGGGATTCCTCCTCTTTCTCAGCACTTTAGAGTCATATTCTAGCATAGTTTCCACAGCGCTACCTAATGGATTTTGACCAAGCAGGAACGGTTTGCCGTCCTTTTTCAGGGCGCTACCGTTTCAGCGGGAAAGATAAGGATAATTTATGCGCAGAGCATATAAATTCTTAGCTTTTAAATACATCTGCAAAAGTATAGTATGTAAAAACGAATCTGCAAGCAGTATAGGAGGTTACCATCAATGAAAGCCATCGCTATTCATGAGTTCGGCCCCGCCGGAAATTTAACAGAGATTGATATCCCCGTTCCCATTCCGGGTGAGCATGAAATTCTGATTGAAATGTATGCGACTTCTGTTAATCCGGCGGACTTGAAGGTCAGGGAGGGCTCATTGCCTGCTGGCAGCGGCCACACTGCCGCCTTTCCGCTGATCCCCGGAATAGACGTTGCCGGAGTGGTCGTGAGCACAGGCAGCAGAGTCAGCCGGTTCAAACCGGGTGATGCGGTGTTTGGGCTGATGCAGGTTAAGGAGGGCGGGGCCTACGCGGAATATGCATTGGCAAACGGCCAGGAGCTGGCGCCGATCCCTCCGGGGTTATCCTTTGAAGCAGCCGGCGTTCTGCCTGCTGCCGGACTTGCCGCCTGGCAGGCGCTGGCCAGTGCCAGGGTCTCCAGCCGGGACCGCGTGCTGGTTCACGACGGCGCGGGAGGTATCGGCAGCTTGGCTATCCAGCTTGCCAAGCTCCGTGGAGCTACCGTGATTACGACGGTAAGCGGTGATGAGCTTGATCTGGTCTGGGGCATCGGAGCCGACCAGGCGATAGACTCGCAAGAGCAGGATTTCGCCGCTATTCTCGGGCAGAGCATAGATGTTGTAATCGACACCGCCGGAGGTCTGATCCTGAACCGGAGCTTCGCGGTTCTCGCACCCGGCGGGAGGCTGATCTCCACTGCGGAGCGGCCTGACCCGGTACAAGCGGCGGCTGGGGACATCACTGCAGCGTACCTCACTCCCGCCGCCGACCCGTTCCAGTTAGCCGAGCTGGCCCGGCTGACGGCCGAGCGCCGGTTGAAGCTGCTAATCGGCCATTCCTTCCCGCTCACTGCAGAAGGACTGCGCAGCGCACATCTGCTGTGCGAAGGCCGGCAGATTCAGGGCAAAATCGCTATCACATTCAAATAACGGTCCCGCAATGCGCATGCCCGTTCATCTGATATAAGGCAAGGATACCTCCACTTCAAGACCATTTATGGGCTAAGTGGGGGGTAGTTGATTATAGAAATATTAGCCGTTTCATCACAAGTTCAAGCGGAGGAAATCCCGTATGGCCCAGATTCTCTCAATTCAGTTGAAATCCATGCACCAGCACGACCAGCAGTACAGCCACAAGAATGCCGGGCAGAAGGTTGGCTACCTTGATCTTGGTAATTCCCAGCAGATTCAGGCCGATCGCCATGATCATAATCCCTCCCGCTGCGGTCATCTCAGCAATACAGTCGTTCAGCAGCGCTTCAGGTACAAACCGGGTAATCTGTGTAGCAAGCAGAGCAATAATCCCTTCATATAGAACAACAGGGACCGCCGAGAACAGAACACCGACTCCCAGCGTCGAGGTCAGAATAATGGAAATGAATCCGTCCATAATCGCTTTGGTATATAGAATCTGATGATCACCTTTGATGCCGCTGTCCAGGGCTCCGAGAATGGCCATTGCACCCACCACAAACACCAGGCTTGCCGTGACGAATCCCAGCGAGATACTCCCCTGTCCGCCTGCCCCCACTCTACGCTCCAGCCAATTCCCTGCACGGGTGAACCTGTCTTCAATGTTGATCCATTCTCCGGCTACCGCCCCGATCACGAGGCTTAGAATGACGATCAGGAAATTCCCGCTTTTGAGGCCCATCTGCACCCCCAGCACAACAATTGCCAGCCCAATCCCGTTCATCACCGTATTCTTCATACTCTCCGGTATCCGTTCCAGCAGCTTGCCCAGCATTGTTCCGATAATAATAGCTGCTCCATTCACCAAAGCTCCCAACAGCACCATCGCTCAGCAGTTCCCCCAACTATAATTTCTCTCTTATCCTAGCATTATAGGGGTAACAGGCACTGTAGCGTCAAGAGTGTTGCCGGCTGAGCAGATGCATATGGCCCATCAGGATTACATCCCCAGATTAAATTGACAGATTTCTGCTAACGATGGTACGCTCACTAATATCATTCTCTAAATACAAGTAGAAACGGCCAGCCTTCCTGAGAAGGACGGTATCCGTTTCAGCGGGAAAGATAAGGACATTCTAATGCGTCAGGCATATATATTCTTATCTTTGAACAAATCCGGTGGATCTGTTCAAAGCCAAGTAAGGAGAGTCTCTATGAATGAACGGCCTACCCTCGATAAGGGGAGCTTATCTAAGGAAACATTACTTCTTCTTGCGCTTTTAACTTCTGAGAATATCAATGAAACGGTACACCAGAATCCGCAGCTGTTCACGGGCCTGGACTGGGATGTATTCTTGCGGCTTACCTTGCATCACCGGGTATACCCATATTTGTACCCCAAGCTCAGCCGGATGGATGGGGATGTGATTCCTGCCAGCGTCCTGGAGCGGATAAAAATGGAGTATCGCCGCAATACCGTCCAGATGCTTCAGCTCAGCGGTGAAATGAGTAACCTCGGCACTCAGCTGGCCGAATTGAATATCCGCTGCCTATTCCTCAAGGGTCCGGTGCTTGCGCAGGCGTTGTACGGAGATATCTCGCTGCGGACCTCACGGGACCTTGATTTCCTGGTGCCGATGGCGCAGCTGCAGGATACGGAAGCCCTGCTGATCCGTCTGGGGTATGTGAAGGAAGAAACGTTCGAGAGCATCCTCGGAGACTGGAAATGGCGCGAGCATCATACTACATTCAATCATCCGGTTAGTAAGATCAAGGCGGAGGTACACTGGAGATTAAGCCCGGGGCCGTCCAAAGAACCCGATTTCGATACCCTGTGGAAGCATGCGCGGACAAGCAGCCCATTCGGCCGCAACGTCCACTATCTGGGCCAGGAGGATCTGTTCCTGTTCCTGGCTGCCCATGGAGCCAGACATGGATGGTCCCGGCTGAGATGGCTGCTGGACATCAAAATGCTGCTGTTGCAGCAGCCCGACTTCGCTGTATTGACCCGCCTGCTGCGGCGCTACAATTACAGCGCCGTAGGCGGACAGGCACTTATTCTGGCAGCCAGTCTGCTGGAGGCGGAGATAGAGCCCGGATTGTCCGCTCTGACGGACCAACCCAAAGCCCGCAGATTAGCACAGCGCGCCCTGTTCTATGTGGCGCGGATGGTCAATCTGCACAACCCTCCGCTGGAGCCGGAGGTCGAGCGTCATTATAAATATTACCAGCCGGCGATTCTATCCCCCTGGCATCAGGTACTCTATGTAACCGGCTTTATGTACCCTTATGCAGCGGATGCGAAGACACTGCCGCTGCCGGAGGCGCTGCATTTCTTGTATTTCCCCCTCCGTCCTTTCCTGTGGAGCTGGCGGAAGGTAACGGGTGCAGAGAAACGGATATAGCGGGCGGGATGCGGGAACCGCACTTTCCTCAACAACCGCACGAGTTGCGGTCAATATCGGTCGATCGCTGGCGGGACTGGTCAGACTGGTCGGACTGGTCGGACTGCCGGGACTTGCGGGACTAACGGAATAAACACTTAAACACTTAAACACTTAAATCCTCACTTCTGATTGATTTCCGGCAGAATTGAGTCTCTTAAGTAAGCAATGCGGGCATAAATGTAACCTTAAATAAGCAATATAGGCATAAATGTTGTACGTTTTGCAACTTTGACTTCTGGATTGCAGGGTTTGCGGGAGGATTGTTGTACAAAATACAAGAATAATCCAACAAAGCCGCTTGAATAAGGTGAAATGCTGCATTTTGTACAACAATATTGGATTTGAGCCGGTAACATGAGGAAAATGTTGTATTCTGTGCAGGATTTTATAAAGTTACAGGTTCACTACCGCGAACAGGGGATGATTAGCGGAGGATTAGCGGAGGATTAGCGAAGGATTAGCGGATGAATCCAGAAATTCATACTACAGTTCATCAGCCATCCGGAAGTCCAAGATCACCGCAGTGATGTCCAGCGTAGGCTAAAGACAATATAGGGGAGGGGCTAATTAGCCCCTCCCCTATATTGCTTCTTCCTGCCCGCTAAGCAGACGGCTGAACATGCCGCCCTTCTCTGAAGCCAGGCCGCTGTATATTCCCTGCTGGATCACCCGTCCCTGGTCGATGACCAGAATCTGATCGGCTCCCCGGATGGTGGACAGGCGATGGGCAATGACGATGACCGTCACCGATGCCTTCAGCCGCTCCAGCGCCTCCTGAATCCGCTTCTCATTCTCGGTATCGAGCGCACTTGTCGCTTCATCAAGCACAAGGATGGACGGCTTGCGGATAATCGCGCGCGCCAGCACCAGACGCTGCCGTTCCCCGCCGGACAGGCGTACGCCGCGGTCGCCGAGCAGCGTATCCAGTCCGTCCGGCAGCTTGCGCACAAAGTCAGCCGATGACGCAAACTCCAGCGCCTCCCACAATTCCGCTTCCTCCGCATCCGGCTTGATCATCGTCAGATTGTCACGGATGGTCGCATTGTACAGAAAAGGGTCCTGCGCAACATACCCGATGGATCTCCGGTAGGACAGCAGCCTCTCACCTGTGATAGGCGCGCCGTCAGCCAGGATCTCTCCGGTCTCCGGCTGCATCAGTCCCATGAGCAGATCAACGAGCGTGCTCTTCCCGGCGCCCGAACGTCCGACTATGGCGGTCATCTTCCGGGCCGGAATCGAGACATTTACGTTCTGAAGCGAATATTCCGGTTCATGCGGATGATAGCGGAAGTCAACATTTCTGGCTTCAAGACCATGCTTCAAGATCATAGGGGCTACAGCTTCTCCGCCTTCCACCCGGTCATGCTCCACAGCGGCAAGACATTCGTCCTGCAGCAGCTGCAGCTGCTTGAAGGAGGGCAGTACGGAGGCTAGCTGCTCCATCAGCGACTGCAGGGTAGAGAATGTCGGCCACAGCCGGGTAAATACCAGAATAACCAGCAGCAGATTAGGACCCTCTGCTTGCATAAACCGGAAGGAGACAAAGATAAACACGGCAATCAGCAGTGTAGAGGACAACTTGTACAGCAGCTGTGAGTTCGAACGCAGGCGGGTATAGTCCAGCTGCTCCTGCTTCACCTCTCCGGTGAAGGCATGCAGCCACTCCAGCCGGGAATGCTCCAGATTATTGCTTTTGATATCCTTGATTCCGTTCAGCTGATCCGTAATTCCGCCCAAGTAGGTCTTGCCAAGCTCCGTGCTGCGGCTGCCCAGCTTCTTAGCCTTACGGATGAAGCGGCGGGAGAACAAGGACAACAGGACAGCGCAGACGAGTACGGAGAGCGTCATCTTGGGGGACAGCCAGAAGGCGAAGCCGATCTGCACCAGCGTGAACAGCAGCGAGGTAAGAAACTGCAGGAAGCAGCTGATGCCGGCAAGCACTCTGGCCAGCTCCGTGGTCATCACGTTGATCAGATCGGAGGTGCGCTTTTTCAGAAAAAAAGACCATTCGGCCCGCAGCAACGCGCTGTATACCTCATAACGCAGCTGTCTGCCGTAGGTCTGTTGAATCTCCACATTGCGGATGGCCACGGACCGTGAGATCAGATTCTGGCAGAGCACAATGAGCACATAACCGCCAAGCACCAGCAGGAGCGCTGTGGTCTGCGGCAGTTCGGAGATGAAGCCAAGCATCGGAAGATGAAGACCGGCGGTGGCTGTGCCGCCTAACTGAATACCAGCCATACCCAGCATAGGTACAAGCAGCAATATGGCAGAGCTCTCCAGCAGACCACTGATCACCATACCGGACAAATTGAGATATAGTTTAGCTCCCGACAAGCGCTGAAGCTGCCGGAAATAATAGATTATCGCTTGCATGGGCCCACCTCGATCACTCAGCTTGTAACACTTTGGCGAATTTCTCCACAACCACGAATCCCTGCATGGCATCATCACCGGAGACATAATACGCCCCGCTTCGCAGCCAGGCATGGGCAATCATCTGCCCCTGCTTATCCCGCGCCACCCCCATGTAGAGGGTGCTCTCAATCCCCCGCTTCTCCAGCATCTTCAGACCGGCTACGGCTCTTACCATACAGGTGCTTTTCCAGGGCGTATAGCGGCTGATCACCCGAATGGCCTTCGTGATCTGCTGAATGCGGGGAATATCCGTATCTTTGGATACCGCCGGAGTCTCCAGGGATTTCACCCCGAGCTGCGGAGCCGTCTTGGCAAAAGGAAACAGCAGCTGGATTCTAACCAGGAAAAGCCGCCATAACGCCTCAGGAATCAGCGCCAGCGCGGCTTTGTCATACTTCAGCAGTAAACCGATGCGCCGGAGGGTAATCATGGCCCGTTGACGATGGCGACGAGATCCTCATTCAGCAGATTCTGCACAAAATCAAATACATCCTGCTGTGCCAGCTCCGCCGGAACCTCAAAGATCTCCTGCATGATCTCGGCAATCCGGCGGATGGACACCGGTGAAGCCAGGGCTTCCCAGATCTCGCCCCCGACCTCGCCAAGGTTGTAATACTTACCGTTCTTCACATTCAGCATCACCTTCTCGCCATCCATGTCACTGGCGATATTGCCTTCCCGCTGAACCAGAACCGAATCAAGGGACAGGACTGCTGCTGTATCCATATTCATATTTTCATCTCCTTCACCTTTTGGGTAATCGTCTCAAAGATCAGCTCCGTCTGCTGCGGTGCACTGAAGCCCTGCTCCGGACGGGTCAGCCGGTACATCGGCAGCCGGTTAACGAATGAGGCCAGCATACCGAAATGCCATTCCCTGACCCCCATGGGGTCCACCAGCGCTTTTTGATAGGTATGATTATATAAGGTATGAAGCCGCTCCAAGCCGCTGATAGCCTCTACTGACACCGGCCCTTCCTGTACAGACAGTTCAAATATTCCTGCAAGCGGCAGCGGTTCAGCCTGGAACCGGTCATGAACGGGTATGGCAAACTTGGTCTCCCGCTTAAACAGCGGGCGGTACGCAGACGAATTCATTCCCAAATAGTCCAAGCTCTGCTGCCACAGCTTCTGCTGCGGATAACCTGGAACAGCTAATGGAGATCCATTATGCACCAACACGGGAATAACGTCGTCACTGACCAGGAGATGTCCCTGATCCATTAAATAGGAGGCAAGCGTAGACTTGCCCGCTCCCGAACGCCCGACCAGCGCGTATGCCTTATTCTCAAGAACAAGTGAGCTTCCATGAAGAGCCAATACGCCTTTTTGCATAAGAAGAACACCCATGCAGCTGCCCAGAATGAACAGGCGGATGCTATCCGGATCGGCATGGACTGCGGGAGATACGGTAATAGTGCTGCCATTCTGTATAGAAAATACGGCTGTGCCTTTAACCATGAACATCACTTCTTGCTCTGCCATACCCAGATTCGGTGAAATCTTCGGTATCGCCTCCCAGCGCTCGGACAAATCAGCCTCCACAACAGATACGCTGCCCAACCTTCCGGGCTGCTCCGTACGGGGAAGTTCCGGCAAGGGGAATTCGCTGAGAATTTGCAGACCAAAAGCCTTATACCCCAGGCATTGCACTGTGCTCGCCATACGGTTCACTCCACCTTTATCAATTTCACCCGGCTGCCTGCCGGTGATGTGAGGATAGCCCTTATCCCCCTCCAGCAAGCTAAGAGGGATGAGGGCTGGGATGTTGCCAAGCAAAACTAGGAGTGACTAACGATTTCTTCCGGATCCGATTGGAAGGAGTCGGCAATAGCGATCCCAGGTCCAGCCATAGTCATTTTAACATCCAGAACTTCCAATGCAGGCTTGCTGTATTCCTTTTTCATATTTGTCACCCCCTTTCAAGAAACATCCATCAGGTCACACGCTTCAGAAAGCGGTAGAACACCAGTCCTCTCGTAAGAAGGCGGAAATCCGTGTTGAATATTAATAATGGTGCGGGCTCACTACCCAGCCGGTCTAAACACCCGGCGAGCCCGGCATGATTCAAGTAAGAGGAAGTCCGGGGGTCCTGAAGCATCTCCCTTAGCTCCTGCAGGAACATCTGCCATTGGGGCAGCATACGTGTAATCCCATCTGCTCCCTGTATACCGCGCCGCGTCTGGTTTAGTCTGACCTTGTCCGGCAGCCGTCCTTCCATGGCCCGGCGGATTAACGACCGGTCCACTCCGTTCTGGACGTACTGCCCTTCAGGGACAGACAGACAGAAGTTGATGACACGCAGATCATTCGTAGGGTCACGATCCCATACCCTGTACTTCAGCGACAGCTTGGTAGCTGCCGTTCCATTCACATTCCAGATATGCGGCTGCTGGAAATGCTGTCTGCGGATATCGTATACCGTCTGGGAGGAAGCATCTCCTTCAAGCTCTCTCAGCTTCTCTTGCACCCCTGTCCGCCGTGCGAATTCAGGATGAATCAGCTCTAGAGGGGCCTCCTGCTTCCCGGAGATCAGCTGGCCAAGGCCGGGGAACACCTTGCGGCCGACAATCTTCAGCATTTTCTTGCGGCTTGCCCCCATCGAACGACTATAAAGCTTGTTCTCGCGGTAGAATGAAATCCAGTGAAATTCGCGCAGCAGCTTCGCCTGGTAATCCAGTGCAGGCCCCCAGGAGATACTCCAGTTGCCCCGTTGTCCGCTGAGCAGAACACCGGCGCCTTTCATTTGTGCTTGTTCATATATGCCTTTGAGCCAATAGGAATTCTCTATGAATTTGTAGGGCATCTCCATAATATCCAGCCATTCGTCAATTTCACCATAAGGGCTCCGGTCAGGAAAGTTCAAGAAGCTGGGCTGAATGTTCCCCACATGGTCGATGGTCTCTTGAATATATGGACGCTCATCGGTGACCCGCTGGCCCAGTTTAAAACCTGTAAAATTGTCCAGCGGATAAGAGCTGAATGTAAATAATGGCTTGCCGCGGCGGCGGAGCTCCTCTGCAGCAAAGCTGACCACTGAGCCGGAATCCAGTCCGCCGCTCAGATTGGCGCCTACGGCGAGATGGGTCCGCAGCCGGTCTCTGACTGCCTGCCCGAATACCTCACGGAACGCTTCCTCGTATTCGCCGTTGCCGCGAAGCCTTAATGGAGGCGGAGTCCGGAAGGTGTAATACTGGGAGAAGGAAACCCCCTTCGCGCTGACTGTAACCGAGTGGGAAGGCGGCAGCTGTTCCACCCCTTGATAAACCGTGGAGAACATATCTGCCACATCGTTCCGGGCCTGGCTCGCCAGATACTCTGAAATCCAGCCTTCGTTCAGACCCTGCTGACCATCAGGCAAGGCCAGCAAGGGATGAATTACGGTACAGAAGGAGAATTCTCTGCCGGAACGGCGAAAGTAAAGCGTCCGGTTACCCGAGAAATCCCTCGCCCCAAACAGCGTCCGCTTGCGCGCGTCCCAGATCATGAAGGCAAAGTCACCGACCAGATGAACCGGCGCCTCTCCCCCCCATTTCTCATAGGCCAAGAGAATCAGTAGACTGTCTGGAATGGAATCACGATCTTCCCGGACAACCTGAAGTTGTCCGAACAGTTCGCTGCGGTTATCAATGATTGCATCGGCCACAATCGCCAGCCCGCGTTCCGGATCATAATAGGGGAGAATCTCATTCCTTGACTGTGGGGTGATCCACTGCGAGCGGCAGCCGAGGAAAAGTCCCTCTGCCCTCCAGGCTCTGGCATCATCAGCCGGATAACGCTGCAGCTGCTGCATAAGGCGCGGACCCAGCTCCGGGTCCAGCGGCCCATGCTGCATAGAATAGATCCCGGCGATTGCGCTCATTGTACGACCTCCAGCTGTCTAAGAATTCGATATTCGTTCTTAATAATGAACACTTCTTACTATATAAGATAACGTTCTTTCCATTGATTGTGAATAGTACCAGAGAGTACTTTTAGGTAGCCTTTAGCGTATTGACTTATCAATAGTTATATGATATATAGCAGCTGAGTGAAGACCTATATAAGTTGCTATAAAAGTAGCTTCATTGAAAAGCTTCATTATATGCAGCTATATATAATACTCACGCTCAGACTACATATCTCTCTAGGAGCTGAACTTATGCCTATTCATCCGATTGACCCGATCCTCCTCTCCATGCCGGAGAGCTTTGTAAGCAGCCGCCTGCTGATCCGTGCCGCTCTATGGGGAGACGGCGCCGCTGTCAACGAAGCCGTCCGGGAGAGCACAGCCGAATTAAGCCCTTGGATGCCGTGGGCACAGCATATCCCGTCTGTGGAGGAATCCGAAGCCTCCATCCGGAAGTCACGGCTGCAATTTCTGGAACGCAAGGATATCCGGCTGCTGCTCGTGAATAAGAAGACCGGCCAGCTGGTCGGCAGCAGCGGCCTGCACCGGATCGACTGGCAGGTGCGGAAATTTGAAATCGGTTATTGGGTGCGCACCTCCTGCGCCGGACAAGGTTATATCACGGAAGCGGTGAGGGCAATTGCCGATTTCGCCGTACAGGAGCTGCAGGCGGCCCGGCTGGAGATCCGCTGTGATTCCCGCAATACACAGAGTGCGCGGGTGGCTGAACGTGCAGGCTTCACTCTGGAAGGCATTCTGCGTAATGACAAATTAGATGTACAAGGGGCCTTAAGAGACACCATGATTTATTCGAAGGTTCGCGGGGTTGAATATTACTGAAGGAGCAGGTGCCATGGATAATCTTCAATTTGTCTGCAATTATAAAGATCGGGAGCCGCTAAGAAACAGCTTTTTCGCGCTGGCTGCTGATACGTTTGAACTTGAGCTGGAGCGCTGGTATGAGCAGGGCTTCTGGGGGGAACGGTACATTCCTTATTCTTACGCAGAGGGAAATCGGGTAATTGCTAATGTCTCGGTGAACCTGCTTGAGCTGATTATTAAGGGTGTGAAGTTCCGCGCCGTGCAGCTTGGGACGGTGATGACGCATCCTGACTACCGGGGACAGGGCCTGTCCGCCCGGCTGATGAACAAAGTGCTGGAGGATTACGGACAGCAGTGTGAATTCATGTATCTTTTTGCCAACGATACGGTATTGGACTTCTATCCGAAGTTTGGATTCCAGCCCGTGGAAGAGCAGATCTTCTCTATGAACTGCCCTCCCGCATCAGCCGGATCTGCCCGGTCTGCGGCAACCCGCAAGCTGGATCTGTCCATAAGTTGTGATCTGAGCCTGGTCGCCACCTTCGCAGCCCAGCGGCAGCCGGTATCTGAACGCCTCGGCGTGAGCGGCACCAATGGACTGCTGATGTTCTACTGCCTGAACGTCTTCAGCAGCAATCTATATTACCTGGAGGACGAGGAGGTCATCGCCATCTGCCGGCAAGAGAACGGCCGGTTAGAGATTTACGATCTGATCAGCACGAAGCCCGTCGCCGTCCGCGAAATCGCAATGAAGCTTACGGACAGCGTCACGAAGACTATAGTCTTCCACTTCACGCCAAGTGACGATGACCTTGAACTGGCGGGCAGCAGCTGCCCTAGCGGTTTGTTCGTGCGGAATCAGAGTAGACTGCAGTACCCTGCGAACGTCAAGCTTCCGGCAACATCCATCGCTTAAGCTAAGCCGTCATCACATAGGATTCAGAGTGTCATGAATTGCCCCTGCCGGGCCAGATAAGCTTCCTTCTCTTTGTAGTCCGGCATTACACTTCCCAGGCGGCGCCAGAAGGACCGGTCATGATTCATATGCAGCAGATGACAGAGCTCATGAATGATGACATAGTCGATCACCTCCGGCGGCGCCATGGCAAGGCGGTAGTTAAAGGTCAGTTTTTTATCAAAGCTGCAGCTCCCCCATTTGGTCCGCGATTCCACAATCTCGATACTCTTCGGCTTCACCTTCAGCTGGGCCTGATAACGGGTGATGCGCTCTGCAACGATTTTTTTCAGACTGGCTATATAGAACTTCTTCAGCGCAAGCTTCAGCTCCTCCGCATTCATACCGCCGGTCGCAATCAGCTCATGCAGCGCGTGCTCCTTCCCCAGATACAGGTATGTTTCTTCCCCCTGATACTCCTTGACCTTCGGCACCTGCCGGGCCGCCGCATTGCTGCGCAGCTTCTCCAGAATCTTCGGGCCGAGGCCTTCCACCGCACTGCGGATACTCTCTTCACTTGTTCCTGTAGGCACCTTAACGGTAATGAGATCTGATCCGTCAATCTGAACGGACATTTTCTTGCGCTTGGCATATTGAACATGGAGCGTAATCATCTGATCTTCGAGCTGAATCTGCATAGCCACCATCATTTCTGTAATTTCTAATACACCGGATACCCGGCTACAAACACTGCCAGATACAGCAGACTCCCCGCAATGAATAAGGAGGTAAGCGCGATATCCTTCCATTTCTTATCTTGTGTCAACACTACTGCCGCGAAGGCCAGCGGAAAAGCCACGGCGAAATAACGCGGAGCGGACAGCAGCCAGGTCGGACCCACAACGTAGACGAAATAGACGATTAAATACGCCATATACGCAGGATGAAGTCTCTTCGCGCTTTTGAACATCATCAAGAGCACCAGGAAGATACTAATCAGATTGGGCAGCCACAGCCCCAGGAAAGAACGGAAGTCTGCATCCTTGAAGGTATTCACGGCATACTCCATCTGATATCTCACCGTATCGAAAAAGAAGTAGAACTGCTGCGACCAATGCTCCCGCTGATAAATACTGAACTGGAACGCGTTGCCCGTAACATTGTAATTGATATAGAGATAAGCCAGCAGACCAAAGGACACTGTAGCCAGAGAGACCACTGCTTTGACCAGTCTGTTAATAAAAGCCTTCCGCTCCAGCTGTCTGTAGCCTGCTGCCAAATCCCGGGCAAATTCCACGGCAACCGGTATAGCCAGCAGTATCCCCGGAGAACGGGTGAAGCCGGCCAGCGCCGCACAGAGACAGCCGAGCAGCCAGCGCTTCTGGCGCACATAATACAATGCCATCAGGGAGAGCAGCAGGAACAGCGCCTCCGTCATGGGGATGAAGAAAAAGAACGCCGAAGGAAAGATGAAAATATATTTCACGACCCGCAGCGCATTGCTGCGTCCCATGTCCAGCCTGGCAAGCTCATAAGCGAACAACGCTGCAGCAAGGGTGCAAAGGTTAGCGGCTACAAAGCCGGCGACCATATAATTGCCTGTAAAAAACTGCGCCAGCTTAATAATGACTGGAAATAAAGGCAGGAACACAATGTGGAACCGGGAGTCTCCTTCCGTGACATACCCGTGCTCAGCGATCCCCAGATAAGACATGGCGTCTATTCCGCGAATATGCCAGGTATCGATAAAACGGGAGAATAAGCTTCCGGAAACCCCGTCTTTAAGCATCCAGAAGACATAGGCTATCAGAATGAGCAGCACACGGCTGGCCACCACCCAGAGCACAATCTTCCACCATGTCCGTTGCCGCTCCTCAGGCAGACTGTTGGTACGTACCGGCTCCTGCATATTCCATGAACTTATGTATCCGGTCAAAGCGGGAATGGCCCGCAGTCCCGTCCAGATAAACAGCCCCAGACAGACTAGCGAGGCAAGGGTGCCCATCAGGCTCCACGCATGCACGGACACCGCCCATATCCATACGGCCACTATCATTATAAGAATAAAGAGAGCTGAAACTGCTTTGTCGACCTTTTTCACCATAGCCTCCGGTTCCGCATCCATTGCGGCATTGATTAGGATTAGAATTATAATTACAATAATCAGTCTTTTTCTCATTTTCTTATAGAAGTGGCTTTTACACAATAATTAGTTTACGGCGGTATCAAAAGCAAAGAGGAGCGCTGCCCATAAACCCGGCAGCACTCCTCTTCATCTATTTCAAGTTTGTCCCTCCCGGCAGCCGGGGCTTCAGACTCTTATTTCGCTGTAACGCCGCCGTCTACCGGCAGTTCTACACCAGTGATATAAGCCGACTCATCGGAAGCGAGGAACAGCACGGCTTCCGCCACTTCGGAGGCACGGCCGACACGCGGCAGCGCCGTCTGGGACAGGAACCATTTCAGCCTTTGTTCGTCATTCACGAACTCAGCGCTCATTGGCGTTTCGATAAAGCCGGGATGCACAGAGTTGACCCGGATATTATCTTTGCCGAAATCAACAGCCGCCGCTTTGCTCAGCATGCGGACCCCGCCTTTGGAGGCTGTATAAGCGCCTGCGCCGCTGCTTCCGGTCAGACCTGCGATCGATGAAATATTGACAATTGAGCCTCCATTATTCTCCTGCATATGCGGAACCACATATTTCATCCCAAGGAAGGTGCTGGTCAGGTTAATGCTGATGACCTTGTTCCACTGCTCCATAGTTGTATCCAGAAGTCCGGTTGCAAGCGAAATTCCCGCATTGTTAACCAGCACGTCGATTTTGCCGTAAGTCTTCATCACTTCTTCGATCACATGGACCCATTGCTCTTCAGAGACCACATTATGAACATAAGCTGTAGCCTGACCGCCGTCAGCTTCAATTTCCTTCACTACAGCCTGCAGCGCAGCTTCATTAATATCGGTAACTGCAACCTTGGCACCCTCCCGCGCAAAAAGCAGTGCTTCTTCACGTCCCATGCCGCTGCCGGCTCCGGTAATAATGGCAACCTTATCCTTCAGTCGATTCATAGCTGTATCCCCTTCGTTGTGTAAATTAAAATGTGTGGTGATAGTTACACTATCACTGTGATATTTATCATATCACTTTGTGCGGATAAACTCAAACCCTCCTTGCTTAAAGAATAAGCACTAGCTATACTACTGGTAGTTCAAATACCGATAGTGAAAGGGTATAAGCTCTTATGGATCCCAAAACAAGATACGAGAAGGAACGCCTTGACGGCAAACAACAGCGCTTATCCCTGATTCTGGAAGCAGCAGAACGCGTATTTAATCAGAAGGGGATTGAGAAAACCACGATGCAGGATATTGCAACTGACGCGAATATCGGCATTGCTACCCTGTTCAGGTATTTCCCCAAGAAAGAAAAGCTGATTGTCGCCGTTGCTACCCGGCTGCTGGAGCCGATGCTGGAGCGGTTTGAATATGTGGCCGGATTGCCTGTGCCATGCCTGGACAAGCTTGAAGCATTATTCGATTTTTTCATTGAGGATCACTATAAATTAAGCACAACCTTCATGGTTGACTTCGAAAGCTACGCCGCCCATTTCCCGGAACCGCTGGAGGATATTCATCATTTCAATGCTCTGACCCGCCGAATTTCGCAGGTCTATTCCCGGATCATTCAGAATGGCATTGAGGACGGCTCGGTCCGCTCTGATCTCGAGGTGAGGGATACTTTAACTACATTAATTAATACGTTCGGCATTTTCTCGAAGAAGCTCTCGCTGCAGAAGAACATCCCTATGCTTGAAGCGGATCTTCCAACAGAGCTCCAGCTGGATATTCTCAAGCGGGTGTTTCTCGACTATCTGAAGCCCCCCGTATAGAGCACATATGCAGGGCAATGACTATTCCAGAGATACAAAAATAGGGGGTGACCCCGCAGCCAGTAGTGGATATGGCTGCGGGGGCACCCCCTTAATCTGCGGGACATCCTTAGGAAATCGCGGATTATCTATGAATTCGGAAGCAACGGGAAATGACAGGCCACCGGACGGCCTGGAACAACCTCTTCAAGCAGCGGCTCCACCTGGCGGCATTTGTCCTGGACAAACGGGCAGCGGGTATGGAACCGGCAGCCGGACGGCGGGTTAGCCGGGGATGGCACATCCCCCTCCAGCACAATGCGGTCCTGCTTACGTCTTGGTGTCGGCTTCGGAATCGCCGAGAGCAGGGCGGCTGTGTAAGGATGCAGCGGAGCTGCAAACAACTCCTCCGTCTCAGACACCTCCACCAGCTTGCCCAGATACATTACCCCGACGCGGTCCGAAATATGCCGGACCACATTCAGGCCGTGCGCAATGAACAGGAAGGTTAATCCGAGTTCTTTCTGCAGCTTCATGAGCAGGTTGATCACCTGGGATTGTACCGATACATCCAGAGCCGATACAGCCTCATCGGCAACGATAAACTGCGGATTCAGGGCAATCGCCCGGGCAATCCCGATCCGCTGGCGTTGTCCGCCGGAGAATTCATGCGGGTAACGGTTCCGGCGGCTGGCATCCAGCCCCACCAGTTCCATCAGCTCCACTACCCGGGCATCGATCTCTTTAGCCGACATGCTCCGGTGAATGCGCAGCGGCTCTCCGATAATATCCTTGACGAGGAACCGCGGATTCAGCGAGCCGAACGGATCCTGGAAGATAATCTGCATTTCTTCCCGGAGCTTCCGCATGTCACCGGAGCTCAGGGAATGGATATCCTTCCCCTTGAATAACACTTCTCCCCCTGTTGCACTCTGCAGCCGGAGCAGCACCCGGCCGAACGTGGATTTGCCGCAGCCGGATTCGCCGACCAGCCCGAAGGTCTCGCCTTTGCGGATGGATAAATTCACACCATCCACAGCCTTGACCTGTCCGACGGTGCGGTTAAGCAGACCCTTGGTGATCGGGAAATATTTCTTCACGTCCTTAACTTCCAGCAATATTTCCGAAGAAAACTTATGTTCTCTTACCGGTTGGGTTGCCGTTTCATTCATCATGCGCGTTTCACCTCATTGCTGTAATCTGCTTGCACCGGCTTATCCTTAAATAGCCAGCAGGCCGTCCGGTGATCGTCCGAGATCATGAAATCTGGCGGCTCCTGGTTCCTGCAGATATCCATGGCATGGGGACAGCGCGGATTAAAGCGGCAGCCGGAAGGCAGCTGGCCAATCGGAGGAATCGTCCCGAGAATGGTATACAGCTCGCCTCCCCGTCCGCCTTCAAACCCCGGAATCGACCGGAGCAGCCCGACCGTATATGGATGGCTCGGGTGGTCGAAAATCTCTTCGACCGTCCCCTCCTCCACGATGGCTCCGGCATACATAACAGCAATGCGGTCAGCCATCTCTGCCGCTACTCCCATATCATGGGTGATCAGCAGAATGGACATTCCGAGTTCGGACTGAAGCTTGCGCAGCAGATCCAGAATCTGAGCCTGCACCGTAACATCCAGTGCAGTTGTCGGCTCATCGGCGATGAGCAGTTCAGGATTACAAGCCAGCGCAATAGCAATGACGACGCGCTGGCACATCCCGCCGGACAGCTCATGCGGATACTGCTTGGCACGGATCTCCGGAGCCGGGATACCGACTAATTTGATCAGATCAACCGCCATCCGCATGGCTTCGGCATCACTCTTGTTCTGATGAAGCCGCAGGCTCTCCGCAATCTGTTCACCTACCGTAAATACCGGATTCAGCGACGACATCGGGTCCTGAAAGATCATGGCAATCTGATTCCCGCGGATTTCCCGCATCTCTTCCTGGCTCTTCGCCGCCAAATCCTGGCCGTGAAAATTAATACTGCCGTCAAGAATCATCCCTCCGGCATAATCAATCAACCGCATAATCGCGAGTGAGGTTACACTTTTACCGCTGCCGGATTCACCGACAATACAGACAGTCTGGCCTTTGTTCACAGAAATGGAGATGCCGTCGGTTGCTTTGAGAAGGCCCTTCTCGGTTGCAAAGCCGGCGGTCAGCTTCCGGATTTCGAGTAGTTTTTCCGCCATTGTTCCAGCCTCCTCCGGGATTTGGTCACTTGTTGTCTGGGATCTAGAGCATCCCGGATACCGTCGCCGATAAAGTTAACTGCCAGCACTACGAGCAGGATGCAGAAGCCCGGGTACACTGCCTGCATCGGGTCAACCAGCATGAATTCCTGAGCGTTGCTGAGCATTAGCCCCCAGCTTGTAGCCGGTGCCTGAATGCCGAGGCCCAGATACGACAACGCAGATTCACTCAGAATCGCACCGCCGACCATCAGGGTCGCATTTACGATAATCGGGAAGCTTGCATTACGGAGCAGATGCCGGAAAATGATGCCCCAGCTGGATACTCCAATCGCCCTGGCCGCCTCCACATATTGCATTTCACGCAGCTGCAGGAAGGTCCCCCGGACGAGCCGGGCAATACTCATCCAGCTCGTAAATGCCAGAATAAGAATCATGTATTTAATCTGTGTGCCGAACAGCGCCATAATCAGGATGTTCAGGAACAGGGTCGGCACAGAGTTCATCACGTCTACAATACGCATGAATACCGTATCCACAAACCCGCCGAAATACCCTGAAATCGCACCGATAACCGATCCCACAACTACGGAAACAAACGCAACGGAGAATCCGATAGCGAGTGAAACACGCGCACTGTACAGCAGTCTGCTGAGAATATCGCGGCCCAGCTCGTCTGTGCCCATAGGATGCCCTTCAGCCCCCGGCTTCAGATTGGCGAACATCAGATCAATCGTTTCCGGTTTATATTTGGTCAGCCACGGAGCGCAGAGTGCAATGAGCACAAATATAATAAGGACTACCAAACCGCCCATTGCGAACGGATTGCGCGAGAATTTCTTCCATAAAACACTCCAGGGACCCGGCGGCCGCTTGGAATCCACTACCGCAATCTCAGGGTCTGTCCCTCCGGGCATCGGATTCATGTCCGGGGTTCCAAACGACTTAGATACAGCCCCTTTGGTAAGCTCAGTATTCTCTGTATTCATGCCGTCTTGCCCCCTTGCTTACCGAGCTTCACCCGGGGATCAACTACGGCATACAGTATATCTGCCAGGAGATTGCCGATAACGACTATAACAGCCGTCACTATAGTAACAGCCATCAGTGCCGAATATTCGCGCGCACCTGCCATCTCAACAAACCAACGGCCCATTCCCGGCCAGTTGAATACATTCTCAGTTAAAGCGGCCCCTCCCACCAGTATGGGAAGATCAAGGCCGAGTATCGTAATAATCGGAATCAGTGCATTGCGCAGCGCATGGCGGAAGACCACCTTACGCTCTTTGACGCCCTTGGCACGTGCCGTACGGATATAATCCTGATCGAGCACTTCCAGCATACTTGCGCGCGCATATTTCATATAAGAGGCCAGGAAACCAAGTGCCAACACTGTTATTGGCAGCACCAGATGCATGAACAAATCGCCTATATTGCCTTCCTTGCCTCTGGTATACATGTCCGACAACGGAAACCAGTCCAGCTTCAGTGACAACCATTGCTGGAGGAGTATTCCGAACCAGAAGGTTGGCATTGCGAAGCCTAAGTAAGAAATGAATGAAGCCGTCTGGTCAGATAGACCATACACTTTGGTACTGTTATAGATTCCCCAAGGAATTGCGATCAGCAGTGATACCAGCCAAGCCGCACCCATCAGAATCACGGTATTACCAATACGCGGCCAGAGAAGATCGGATACCGCAATATGGTTCTTGAAGGTGTAACCCAAGTCTCCTTGCAGCAGGTCGCCGATCCAGCGCACATACTGTACCGGAACAGGCTGATCCAGCCCAAGGTTCTTGGCTTGCTGTTCAAATATTTCCGGGGATAAGCCCGGAGATAGCATGACTTGCGTTGGTCCGCCCGGAGCAGCATGGATGAGAAGAAAGGTCAGTATGGTAATCAGAAAGATGACCAATACCGATTGAAGCACGCGTCGTATCAGATATTCTGTCATGGGCTATCCTCCTAGAGATGGTAAGGCGATAGATTACGGAAGGCTCCCCCATTCATACAAAAGGGGGAGGTGAAAGAGAATTCTCTTTCACCTCCCGTAATTCTATTCAGTTTGTTCGGTTCGTTAGTCGGTTACCCACCATTTGATAGCGTGGAAGAACTGTCCATAGCCCAGTGACGGCTCAGGAGCATCTTCCTCTGCCCAGTGTACTCTAGGTCCTGTTCCGATAGCCTGACCATATTGATACAGGAATACATAAGGAAGGTCGGTAGAAATTTCTTTACCTACTTCTTTGTAGATCTCTTTACGTTTATCCTGGTCAACAGTGGAATAACCGTCCACCCACAGCTGATCCAGCTTCTCATTCTTATACCAGCCGCTGTTCTGGCCGGCAGGCGGGAAGTATTTGGAGGAGAAAATGCTCTCTGCATCCGGATCCGGTGTATTCAGAGACCATGCCAGCAGCAGGGCCTGGAATTTACCCGGTGTTACGTTCTGGTCAATCCAAGCTGCAAAGTCGATCGCCTTAGGTGTTACTTCGATACCAACATCCTTCAGGTTCTGCTGGATAACAGCGGCTACTTGCTCGCGGCGGCTGTTGCCGGCATTGTATTGCAGCTCGAAGGAGAAGCGGTGTCCGTCTTTAGTGAGAATACCGTCTTTGGCATCGGCAACCCATCCGTCTTCTGCCAGGAGCTTCTTGGCAGTTTCGGCGTTGTAGTCATAGTTCACAGCGGCATCACCCGGGTCAGCCCAAGTGTCCGGAAGGAATGGGGCATTCATCAGGGCGCCTACGCCTTTTAGAATATTGTCTACCATACCTTGACGGTTCAGTGCATGTGCAATTGCCTGTCTGGTCTTCTGTCCGGCGAAAAGGCCATAGTTATCAGGGAAGTTCTTGCCGTCGAAGTTAAACATTACATATTCATACTGTGCGCCCGGCTTCTGAATAATGTCGATATCGCCGTCAGCTTTAACGGCTTCAACCTGCGTTACCGGAATCGCACTGATATGGTCCGTGTCGCCCTTCATGATAGCCTGAACCTCAGTGTTCTGATCGGCGTAGATTTTGTAAACCACTTGAGCGATATGTGGCTTAACAGTACCCCAGTAGTTCGGATCGGCATCAAGGGTGTGGCTTTCGCCTTGTTTCCAGGCTGTCCATTTCCAAGGTCCGCTGGTTACGGTCTTGGCCGGGTCTGTACCGAAGGCATTGGTTTGGATTTCAGTCGGCTTTACATCCTTCAGAATGTGCGCTGGCACGATAGCCTGGCACAGGGCGTACAGGAACGGCGCATAGATTTGGGACAATGTGAATTTCACAGTCTGGTCATCGACCTTCTCAACGGTCTTCACCTTGTCAAATGCACTGGTCAGCGGTGAACCTGTCTCCGGATTTTTGCCGGTTTCGATTGTATACACCACATCATCGGCAGTGATCGGCTGGCCGTCACTCCATTTGATTGTATCTTTCAATTTCACGGTATAAGTCAGACCATCTTCAGAGATAACCGGAAGCTCTGCAGCCAGTGACCAAGGCTCCGGAGTTACGTTCCCTCCACGGTCCAGATCATACAAGGAGGCGAATACGAATTGGGCAATATCGCCTGAAGAGGTGTCATTGATTAAGAGAGGATTAATATTAACAATATCGGAGAATGTGCTGAGTACAATTGTTCCGCCGTCAACCGGTGCATCTGCGGCCGGTTCAGCTGTAGCATCAGGTGCTGCGCTCTCAGCGGCTGTTGTTGCTGCAGGAGCATTAGTTGGAGAACTTGCAGTGTTATTGGTGCTGCAACCCGTAAATAGAACCCCTACCAACGATACAACAAGTAAACTAGACCACCATTTTCTCTTTTTCGCCATTCCTTTTACTCCTCCTTAGTTAAGTGCGTGTAGTGAGCGTTACCCGGAACCACAGGTCCGGTTCGCCACCTTCTCTTCAAAGCTTCCGGGAGACTGGGTATTCTGGATGATTCTACCCCTGCCGCTATAATTCAGCTGACATCTGCAATTCATGTAATATAACATCACATGCAATGCCTATGACATTCAGAGATCAAATAGACCGCAGGTCAATTAGAGGCAGGGGCAACTTTCCCGGCTGGGAGTCTTAACAATTCCCTATAAATTATGGTTTATATTACATGTGAATATATCTTACGTCAATATATTTCTTTATCACTTTCATATCTTTTTTATGTGTACAAAAAATAATTCCTTCCAATATAGTAAAAGAAACTCACCTTAAACCTCTTTTCAAACTATTCAACTGTGTTTAATACGGTTAGTTTTCATGACTTAATGTTATCATTTTCGTGTTAATTCGACATCTTTCAGCATGATTATCATTTTTGCGAGCTTGGTCGCATAGTGATTTCTATATTTCAATACACAAAAAGGAAGAAAACCAGGCCAGGAGAACTCTTCCGGCAGCCTGTTTTTCTTCCTCATTTTTTTGCTCTTTTTATGTTTTTGACAAAATAGTGACTACGTTACTCCACCGATTTCAACGCTTCAATCATATGAATCCGCTTCAGCTTAAGGTGCATGAACGCCATTACAATCCCAGAGAACAGCACAGTCAGCAAGGCTGCGTACAGATAACTCTGCCATTTGATCAGCGGAGCGAACATCGTGGCATCCAGCTCAGCCGTTGACAGGACAAAGCCATGCAGCAGAATCCCCAGTGCACCGCCGAAGATGATCCCGAGCAGTGTTAAGAGAATATTCTCCCGGTATATATACATGGTGACTTCCTTATCATAGAAGCCCAGCACCTTAATCGTAGACAGCTCACGGACCCGTTCAGACACATTGATATTGGTCAGGTTATAGAGCACCACGAAGGCCAGCGCAGCAGCGGACACGATCAGTACTACTATAACAACGTCCATGCTCTTCATGGTTCCGTCAAAAGCTTCGCCCACCCCGCTGGAAAAGCTGACCAGCGCCACCTGGCCGTTGGCGGTTAATTTTTCCCCGAAGGTGTCTTCCCACTGCTTATCCTGCGCGCTGTAGTTCAGCAGCTGAGTGTTATAGACCGGCCCGCCGCCAAATACCTTGGCATAGTAAGCCGGCGTCATATACACATAATGCAGCACATAGTTCTCGGTAACCGCCGACACCTTGACCTGAAATTCCTCATTGTTGCTATCCAGAACAGTCAGGCTGTCTCCCGGAACCAGATCATACAGCTTGGCGAGCTTCTCGGTAATGATTGCGCCATCGTCTGTCAGCACCCGCGGTTCATCTGTTGTACGGTCCTTCAGTGTAACGAACGGAGCCAGTTTATCAGCATCTGCAGGGACAAAAATCCGCACCTCCTGATCGTTAACCCCTTTGGCCCGGGCAGTCATTGCTTCCTGAAGCACATCCAGCGTTCCCGTAACTGCGGACTCCTGTTTAATCAGTTCTGCGTAGGACGCCTTATCTTCGGCTGTTGCATTGTCATGCAGCGCAACCAGGGCGCTATATTTCATAATCCCGCCGAACTGCCGGTCGGCAATGCTGCCAATGGAATCCTTCAGTCCAAAACCGGTCAGAATAAGCGCAGTACAGCCCGCCACCCCGATTACCGTCATGAACATCCGCTGCTTGTAGCGGAACAGATTGCGGGCCGTCACCTTCTGCACGAAACTGAGCCGTTTCCACAAAAAGCTGAACCGTTCCAGCATAATGCGCTGTCCGCTCTTGGGGGCCTTGGGCCGCATCAGCACCGACGCATTGCTGCGCAGCTCCACCCGGGAAGCAATCATCGCCGTCATGGCTGTACATACCAGCGCTACTATTATGGAAATAATGGCGTAGGCGGGATAGAAGCTTTTGATCACGCCCGGCAGGTTATAGAGCTGGCTGTAGGCATTGTAGATAATGCCCGGAAATAAGGTAAAGCCGATCGCAAGGCCCGCAATGGATGCCGCCAGACTGGCGAGTGTGCCATACACCAGGAATTTGGTCATAATATCCATGGAACCATACCCCAGGGCCTTCAAAGTACCGATCTGCAGACGCTGCTCCTCAACCATACGGGTCATCGTCGTTAAGCTGACGAGTGCCGCAATCAGGAAAAAGAACACCGGAAACGCCGTGGCAATCGCCGACAGCCGGTCCGCATTATCCTTGTATTCGGCGTAACCCGGGTTAATCGTCCGGTCTGTCACATACACCTTCGGCAGCTCCAGCGGGTTCTGCGCTGCTGAGGCCTCCGCCTGCTGTTGCTGCGTTTGCTGTTGCTGCGCCTCGTCCATAGGCTGCTGGCCCGCAGCCAGCAGCTTTGCGGCTTCCGCTTTCAGCTCTTCCAGACGCTGCTGCGGGTAATCCTTCAGCGCTTCCTCGGTCTCCGGCAGATGCCGCTCGATGAGAGCATCATAAGCCGGAGTATAAGCTGTTTCTGCAGCCGTATCCGTGAAGCTGAGATAGGCCTCTGTGTACACCGGGAGGCTGAAGTCATCCTCCGGGATGACAGCAAACGCATCGGCTGTCCCTTTGCCGATCCGGCTCGTTCCTCGGGTCGACGTTTCAATATATTGCGGACTCTGCGCGAAGCCGACCACGGTATAGCTTAATGTCTGGAAGTTCCCCGCGAGATCATCCCCGGCCTCGCCGCTGAAAGTAATTGAATCTCCCAGCGAGAACTTCTCCTCCTGCAGCAGGTAGGCGTCAAGTACGATCTCCCCGGATGCCTCAGGCAGATGCCCGGAGGTAATCTTGTACCCGTTCAGTTCATTATCGTCAGCATAGGAATACACCTTAGCAATCAGTCCGCTCTCACCAAGAAACACATCCGAGCTGTACACAGGCTGAACACTCTGCACTCCGGGAATGTCCCGAAGATTATCAATACTCTTCTCTGTCAGCCCATAAGTGGACTGCACACGTAAATCCATCAGCCTATGATCCTTATAATAAGTCGCTGCGGTATCCAGCATATCCGGCCCCGCTGATTTGATCCCGGCAAAAAAACTTACCCCCAGCATAATAATCGCAAAAATCGAGAGAAACCTTGCTTTCGTATGACGGATTTCCCGAAAAACATCCTTCCATAATGCCCGTTTCTTCATGGCCTCCGGCTCCTTACCATTCGATATCTTCCACGGATACCGGTGTTGCGTTCCTCACCATTTTCCGTACCTTCGCGTTATTGATTTCAATAACCCGGTCCGCCATCGGTGCAATAGCCAAGTTATGCGTAATGACAATAACCGTGGTTCCGGTATTGCGGCAGGTATCCTGCAGCAGCTTCAGTACCTGTTTGCCGGTATTGTAATCGAGCGCACCAGTCGGCTCATCGCAGAGCAGCAGCTTCGGCTGTTTGGCCAGCGCTCTGGCAATGGCGACACGCTGCTGCTCCCCGCCGGACAGCTGGGCTGGAAAGTTATTCAGCCGCTCTCCAAGTCCTACATCCTCCAGCACCTTACGGGCATCCAGCGCACGCGGAGAGATCTGGGATGCCAGCTCAACATTCTCCAGCGTCGTCAGATTGGGTACAAGATTATAGAACTGGAATACAAAACCCACGTCATTACGGCGGTAGCCGGTCAATTCTTTGGCGCTGAAACGAGCGATGTCGGTACCGTCCACAATGACCTGGCCTTCGTCGGCGGAATCCATCCCGCCCAGTATGTTAAGCACCGTCGATTTCCCCGCTCCGCTGGGACCTACAATCACAGCGAACTCGCCCTGTTCAATTTCAAAATCAATTCCGTCATTGGCTACAATCAGGGTCTCCCCCATCTTATACCGCTTATATTCGCCTTTCACAGTAACAAACGCCATGCCATCTCCTCCTGTCTTCTCCACAAACCGCCTTTGCTTGGGCATACATGCCGGCAATGCAGCCCTGCTCTCAAGTTTAGCACAAGAGCCCCCTATAAATACAAAAGCGGGATTATGCGGCAACCCCCTGCCCCGTTCCTCGCGGAATAACGGAATCAGAACAAAATCACCCTAACGGCTGAATTAGGCTGGAGCTTATGCGGTTATGCGGGCTGTGCAGCTTATGTAGATATAAAGGCCACTCCTCATTTCCGCCTTCCGCCCACTTTCGGCGGATTCAGGGGCGCTAATGCTCTTCATTTTCTCCTTTTGCCCGCCCTCGGTGAAATCAGGGGCACTAATGCTCCTCATTTCCTCCTTTTGCCTGCATTCGATGAAATCAGGGGCACTAATGCTCCTCATTTTCTCCTTTTGCCCACACTCGGTCAAATCAGGGGCACTTTTGCTCCTCATTTCCGCCTCCCGCCCACTTTCGGCCGATTTAGAGGGATTTATCCCTTTGATTTTCCCGTACTGCCCACTTCCGGCGGGATTAGAGGGATTTATCCCTTTGATTTTCCCGTATCGCCCGCTTTCGGCGGGATTAGAGGGATTTATCCCTTTGATTTTCCCGTACCGCCCACTTACGGCGGGATTAGAGGGATTTATCCCTTTGATTTTCCCCTACCGCCCACTTTTGGCGGATTTAGAGGGACTTATCCCTTTGATTTTCCCGTACCGCCCGCTTTCGGTGGGATTAGAGGGATTTATCCCTTTGATTTCCCCAGGCCGCCCACTTCCGGACTTTCGGCGGATTCACTGGGAATCCTGCTATAAGAACACATTCGTCCGTCAGACGAATCTGCTCCTAATCCGACTTTATCCACTACAGACAAATATCATAATTCCCAATATAACAAAAAACCTCCTTGCGGAGGTTTGAGCTTATACGCTGATTTAAGGTGTCGGCATACCGCCGTTAGCATTCAAAGTCTCGCCGCTGACATAACTGGATTCCTGGCTGGCCAGAAATACATAGGCCGGGGCCATTTCAGCCGGTTGGCCGGGACGGCCGAGTGGTGTTTTGGCTCCGAAATCCTTCAGCGCTTCCTGCGGCTGTCCGCCGCTTACCTGAAGCGGAGTCCATACAGGTCCAGGTGCCACAACATTAACCCGGATTCCCTTGGCGGCTACCTGCTGAGCCAGCGATTTGCTGAAGGTGTTGATTGCGCTTTTGGTGGTGGCATAATCCAGCAGAATCGGCGCAGGCTCATAAGCCTGAATGGAAGCAGTGTTAATGATCGTACTGCCCGGCTTCATATGCTTCACCGCCGCTTTACAGAGCCAGAACAGCGCATATACATTGGTCTTGAAGGTTGCATCGAATTGCTCGGTGGTCAAATCAGCGATATCCGGTACAAACTGCTGCTTGCCCGCGATATTGGCCAGGATATCAATCCCGCCCAGTTCTTCCACGGCCTTCTCAATCAGTTGTTCACAGTACTTCTCGTCCTTCAGATCGCCTGGCACGGCAACGGCTTTGCGGCCGGCTTCCTCCACCAGCTGGACAACTTCCTTCGCGTCAGCTTCTTCCTCCGGCAGATAGGCAAGAACCACATCAGCCCCTTCACGGGCAAAAGCAATGGCTACCGCCCGCCCGATTCCGCTGTCCGCTCCGGTTACAACGGCCTTGCGGCCGGTAAGCCGTCCGCTGCCGCGGTACGTTCCCGCCCCGTCATCGGGACGCGGGTGCATCTTCTTCTCCAGGCCGGGACTCGGCTGCTGCTGTTCAAACTCCGGCGTAGCTTTTTCATATTGCTTCGCAGGGTCCTGAATCGTATACTGATCGCTCATTGTGTATTCCTCCTCTGTAGGCTTCTGACTCTTTCTATGTAACCAGCTTCCCATTTTCCTAAACGAATTATGTATGACAAGGGATATGAAAAAGCCCCCTACTAAATAAGCAAGAGGCTTAACACTTTCCATTCAACCCTTCTTAAAACTCTTCGTACACCGCAGGGTCCTGATCCCACAGCGGGCCGGTTGTCGGAATATCCGAGATTAGCTTCATCTCTTCATCGGACAGCGTAAAGTCGAAAATATTAATATTCTCCCGCTGATGCTCTTCCGAAGAGGATCGCGGAATCGGAACAGCACCCAGCTGAACATGCCAGCGCAGAACAATCTGTGAGATGGATTTATGATGGGCGGCGGCAATTGCGCCGAGCTGTTCATTCTTCAGCAGCTCCGTGCCGCGTCCCAGCGGACTCCAGGATTCTGTAATAATCCCGTGTTTCCCGTGGTAAGCACGCTGCTCTGCCTGATTGTAATACGGATGCAGCTCAATCTGATTGATGCTCGGTGCTACGCCAGTTTCCTGAACCAGACGGTCCAGATGCTCCGGCAGGAAATTACTTACCCCTATAGAGCGGATCAGCCCCTGCTTCCGGGCATCGATAAGTGCCTGCCATGCTTCTACATACAGGTTCACCTTCGGATTCGGCCAATGGATCAGATACAGATCATAATAATCCAGCCCTGCCCGGTACAGCGATTCCTGAACGGTCACGATCGCCTCATCATACTTGTGGTGACGTCCCGGCAGCTTGGAGGTAATGAACAGCTGGTCTCTGGGCACTCCGCCCTGCCGCACCGCTTCCCCGACAACGCCTTCGTTCTCATAGTTAAATGCTGAATCAATCAGGCGATAGCCCAAATCAAGGGCAGTCTTCAGATGCTGTACTCCCTCCGTGCCTTTAATCCACGCCGTTCCAAAGCCAATCGCAGGCACTTTCAATCCGTCGTTCAACACTACTTCTGGAATGTGATTTGCCATGATGATGCAGCCTCCCTATTAAGATAGTTGCTTACATTATCGCAGAGAATGAGGGTAATATCAAAAAGCCCCATATCATTATTCTCATGATCTGCTATACCAGGCGGCTCTCCAGCGGGTAGCATATACCCCTTCCTTCAGATAATTAAACGGTACTGCCTTCCGCCGTAATTCCGGCAAATAGCGGATCAGGTTCAGGTCTTCAATGATCCAGACTGCACCGTCCTGATCTCTGGTATCTACAAACTGCAAATCCCGGCTGCGCAAATATTCCACCAGGTTAAATCCGGAGCCGGAGTCCCCATCCTCTCCCGTTCCAGAACTGTCGGCCGTTAGGCCCTGCCAGTAAGGAAGCTCCAGACCCGCATCCGCTTCCAGCAAGCTAAGCTCCTGCTCCAGCACCGCCTGTCTGTCTTCTTCCCTGCTTCGCATTTCTTCCGTCCAATAGTCCGTCAAATTCGGCTGCCGGCTGATTTCCTGATAAAAGAATTCCGCCGTCTCCTCTTGCGCTTGCTCCGCAGCAATGAACCCCTCCGGCTCCGCCGCTGACCCCGGAGAGCTCGAATCTTCAACACCAGGTTCCCGTTCAAGCTCCTGCCATTCCCGCCGGATCTGCGCTGCCCTGTTTACGATAACCGTCTTCAGCGCAGGTTGTCCGGCATCCCCGTCATCCGCCTCCGCCTCCTGCCGGTGAAGCTCACGGGGAATATCGAGCTCCTCCAGTCTGCGGAACAGCGGCTGCAGCGCCTGCTCCGGATTCCGGAAATATTCACCGCCCCGCAGCCGCACAAAACTCCAGCCAAGGCGTTCCAGTATGGCTTGTCTATCCATATCTTCCTTAAGCTTCTCTGCCGGATGCCATTTGTCTCCGTCGCATTCCACCGCCAGACGTCTCCCGCCGCCTTCAACAACCATATCAATCCGGTACGCCCCTACTTTCCATTGAGGCAGTACTCTATAGCCTTCGTCCATCACCCGCCGCATAACCTGCCGCTCGAATTCGGATTCCAGTACAGGCTCATGCTGTTTATACGTTTCATCCGCTGCATACGGATTTCTGACATATTCAATTAACCGTTTCCGCAAATCCCCTTCTTTGAGCTGGGCTACGGAATCAAGTGAGTGCACCAGCCATAGCTGGTCGCGGGCGCGGCTTACAGCTACGTTATACCTTTTCTTGGTGCGGTTCCCCGGATCAGAGATGAGGCGCAGAGGCACAGCTTCCTCTGAAGCGTCCACCATGGACAGGAACACAATATCGCGCTCATCCCCCTGAAACTGGGCGGAGTTGCCGCAGCGAATCTTCCGCCGCTTGTATTCCGTTGCCGGAATATACTTCTGCAAATACTGGTCAATCAGAATGGCCTGCTCTTCGCCAAGCAGCGTAATCACGCCAAATGTAGCATCCTTGTATTCTTCCAGCTGGATAGCAGACAGAATTAGCGAAGCAATGGCCTCTGCTTCTGCCTCATTGCGTTTACTGTTCCGGTTCCCGCCCTCAACCCGGTATTCTACGGTATACGGTTTCGTGGTTACTCCGCCGGCATCGCGGAGCGGAAGAATGGAACCATTATAGGAGAGCAGGTTGCTGAACTGGATAATCGGCTCCACACAGCGGAAATGCTCCCTAAGCTGCGTCATGCCCGCGAATGAAGTTTTGGCTAAGTCATAAATTGAGGTGCTGCCGTCATAAAGTGCGGCATTGGGAATCCCCTCCAGATGGGCATCCATCAGCCTTCTGGTCTCATCGAGCCTCTGGCCGATGGCTTCCGGGCTCACCTGCTCATCATCGCCTACCACGACAATTTGTGTGCCCAGATACAGTGCTGTCAACGCCATAATATCTGCCTGGCTGGCTTCATCCACGATAACCACATCGAACCGGTTCTCCGACGGAGTGAAGCTGTCGACCACTCTGTATGTGGGCATAATCCAGACAGGAACAGCTGTCTGGCAGACCGGCATCAGCTTCCGGGCTTCGGCAAGCAAATGGGGAGCCGCTTTTCCCGTACGTTTGCCGGCTTTTTTCATCAGCAGCTTCCAGCCATGAAGAGCGTTCTGCTGCTTCAGCGTAGTTTTCCGGGCAAGCGCCAGCCAGGCCTTCTTCTCCACTAATTGAAGTGTGGCCGCTTTGAACTTTTTACGAATCTCCACCAGTTCTTCTTGAAGTTGTTGTGCGGAGATGCCCGCCCGCTGATCAAGCTCCATATCCAATTGTTTAAGCAGCCAACCCGCTTCAAGTCCATCGGGGGCCCGGTGCTCTCCGTGGATTCCGCTTCTGTCCTTGAGCGCCTCCGCCCAATCCGGAGCGCTCTGCTGCAGCCGCTCCAGCCATTCTTCCCTTTGGCCGATCCGCTCGCTTTTATCCCATAATTGCTGAACTGCCTGATACGCTTGCTCATAGGACTGCCGATCCAGCCGGGCTACACTCTCCTGCAGCCGGCGGGCTATAGCGGAACGGGAATCTGCCAGCGACTCTGCAGCCCTGCCTGCTTCCGCAATCTGCTCTTTAACTGTTCTCCATTTCTCTGCATTAATAATGGAACATATAATAGAAGGAAGCTCTTGCTCTACCAGCTCCCGCATATGAACCCACTCCATATGTTTGCCTACCGTCATAGGCTTGGCATTCAGCAGAACATTCCACAGCAGCCCCTCGCTCTCGAGGGAATGAATCGGCGCATCAAAGCTTGTCTGCCGCCAGTCCAGCAGGCTGCGGATCTCCTGAATAATGTTATCCATATACTCTTCGGGCTGCGGTCCGAACCGGGCCAGATCATATCCGCCCCCGTCCGTAACCTGACGCTTCCAGCGGATGACGGACTTGGCACGCTGCGCCTGATAGGTACCGATAGTAAGCAGAGCCTCCAGGTAGGCAGCGTTGACCTCTTCAATTCCTTTGCCGGGAGGCGCAATAAGCTCGCAGGCCTTCTTCCACTGCCTCTTAAGCAACAGCTGGAACGTGCTCAGCTTCCCCCCGTCTTCCAGATACCGCTTCATCTCCTCCAGTACAGGCAGCAGCGGCTGCAGGTCCGTATCGGCCAAATGTTCAAAACCATATCTGTACCGCGCAGTTCTGGCGGCACGGTACAGCTCAAGCCACTTCTCCACTTCTTCCAGCAGATCAGTCCAATCGTGCTTATCATTATCTTTTGCCGAAATCAGATCCAGCTTCCACTCTTCCTCAGTAACGGCACCAAACGCCTCATGCAGCTGCTGGAGAGCGGCGTTCAGCTTCCCGGGATGTACAATACCGGGCTTGAAGTAAGGAAGATGTCTGACGGTATCTGCAGCGGCAAGTGTCTGATATTCCAGCACAAGCTCATGGAAAATTTCAGGAGTGACAGGCAGTTCTATACGATTGCGTAAGTACTGGAATTCCGCTTCATCCAGCGCACTAATTTCCCCAGTGCTTCTATATAACTGTTCCAGCTCGTCAGGAGTAAGCGGACAAGCCTGCCCGGCCGCTATCCTTCCCGGCACCAGCTCCATCGTATGCCGGCCTGCGGAGATCATTTTGGCAGCTGCAGAAGGATCGAAGGAAGTGCCAAACATAACAATAGACCGGTAATCGTTCTCTCTGGAGAGCCGCAATCTGTCTTCAATGCCTCTGATCTGCTCCAGAATGGATTTGCGTCCGGCAGTCAGCTGCTCTACTTCCGCTTCCGTCTGTTCAATGGATATGGAGCTTAAGGTGGAAGTAATCTTATCGATGGAATTCTCCAGCTGCTTCTGCCCGCTGGCATCATCCAGCACACTGACACACAGATCCTGAAGCGGCCTTGCCACCTTATCACGCAGCACGGCGAGTGCCCTTGAGGTATGACTGGTGACCAGTACGCTTTTGCCTTCCGCCAGGAAATGGCCCAGCAGATTGGCAATCGTATGCGTCTTCCCGGTACCCGGCGGGCCCTGCACCAGAACAGAACCATACCTGCCCAGCTTAAGAGCAATATCCAGCTGCTCTGAGTTCGCTTCTTTGGTGAACAGAATCTCTTCGTTCTCACCATTCACATTCAAATTCGAATACGAAAACACCTGCGTTCCGTCTGAAGCCTCCCCCGGATCAATGCCGGTAATTCTGGCAATCGCCTGGGGGAGTTCCTCTCTATCTTGTAAATCCTGAATAATCTCTTCGAACGCATGATCGAAACCGGCCGACCGCTTGCGCAGGAAAATAACCGGTTCTCTCCGGATATACACTGCTGTCTTGTCCTGAGCCGGTTGTGCAGATGTTCTATTATAAGGAATAAACGCTGTCTGGGCAGACAAGTATCCGGATACTTTGCGCAAATATTCATCCGTATCCGTGAAATCCAAAGGGGAGCATGCAGCCTCGAGCAAATCCGCGATGCATTTCTTAATCGACCCGGGACTGACTTCAGGCACATCTCTGAACAAGGAGCCATGAAATTCGGGGGCGGCTTCGGAGGCTATAACTGTAAATTCGGGTCCTTCCGGATCGAATACAAGCTCGATCCTCTGTAGCAGCACCGGATGGTGAATCGTCTCCGGTGTAAGCTCCCAGTGCAGAATCCCGTCGCCGATCATCAGCTCCACAGTGTCCCGCTCACGCTCAATCCACGAATAGAGCATGTACAAATCCTCGAACAGCTTAATTGTTCTGCGGACAGGCCACTCCCGCTCCTGCCAGGCCTCACGCTCCTGAGTCCAATTCTCCCAGAGTCGCACTCTCTCTTCGTCCTGATCGAAACGTTCAACATAAGCCTCATATTCCCCGGAATCCGCAGCCTCCCGGTAGCTGTCCATGCTCTCCAGCCGTTCCGGGCGGGTATGAATTTTCTCCCAATCCGGCTTCAGCCAGCGCTGCAGCAGCTCCGGCGGCTTCGGACAGGCTATCCGGTCAGGCCGCTTCACGCGCAGCAGAACCTCAGGCATCTCCTCGTCTATACGTTCAGAAGGGCTTATCCCCTCTGTGAAATCACAGGTCACATTAGAATGAACCGGCAGATCCGCAAGGGACTGCGACCATAACTGCCCGGATATATGCTTGATTATCGGCTGCTTCAGCTGGTGCAGAGCCTGCAGATAGGTGAATACCTGAATAAGCTTCTGTTTCGCTGCGATTCGCTGATCTTCACTAATTCCCATACAAAGCCCTTCTTCTCTGTCCTTTTGCGACAAAGATCCTGTTTTTTGAACTAATTATAATATAATCGGCCAGGTTAAAATACCCATATTTCCATACCAAGTAGAAACGGTACCGTCCTTTAAAGGACCGTACCGTTTCAGCGAGAAATAGAAGGATAATTTATCATGTGAAACATATAAATTCTTATATTTTCAAATAACCCCGCAAGGCGGGGCTTTAACTGCGATGTTTAATCAGGTACTTTGTGTAGACTCCATAGTATAATTATTTCCAAAAAAAGAGACGCGGATTCCCCGCGCCTCTCATGAACCTTATCTGCTTTTCAATTACTCTTCTAAAGAAAATCCGCCCGTGCCGGTGTAAAAGCATCCAGTAAAATGCCGTCATCCTCCAGCGGGATACAGCCGTGAAGCACATTGGACGGGAAGTGGATACTGTCGCCAGCCTTGACGGTCTGTATATCCTGCGTTTCACCGTCATCGATCATGAACTGAAAGCTGCCCTGCAGCACATAAGTCACCTGTTCATGCACATGCTTGTGCAGCGGGATTTCTCCTGCCTGGGCTTGGGCGAACATCACCTTGGTATACATGATCTGGTCGCTGTGAGCGAGCACCTTACGGGTAGTATTGCTGTCTACAGTTACAGCCTGAATCTCTTGATCGTGATAAAACATAAATAATACCTCCTATTCAATAGTCACTAAATCGATTTAGTTAATGCGCAAAAAAATTAATGGAACCAGCGGAAAATCCCCCATAGGATAACCGACAAAGAAGTGAAGTCCGGATCAGCAAATGTTACCCCTTCAGCTCCCAGGTAGGAGAACAGTGGCAACGTAAGAGCAGGCAGCAGACACAGCAGGAAACCGTTCAGACAGCTGGAAATGACAGCCCCTCTGAAGCCGCCGCTGGAATTCCCAAAGATCGCAGCAGCACCGCCGGCCAGGAAGCAGGCCATAATTCCAGGAACAATTACCGGCAATCCAACGAGCGGGAACAGGAACACGCAGGCCACACCCGTGAAGAAGCTGACCAGGAATCCGACCAGAGCGGAATTCGGCGATTTGTCGAACAGAACCAGGACATCCACGCCTGGGATTGCGCCCGGAGCGAACACTTGGGAGAAGCCTTTGAAGGCAGGGACGATTTCTGTAGTAAACAGCTTAACACCGGCTTTGGCGATATACAACCCGGCGGCAAAAATTGCAGCCTGCTCCAGAATGAAGACGATATATTCCTTGCCCTCTGATAATTCATTTACAAAATCAGCACCGGCGACGAGCCCCGACACCAGCAGCAGCACCAGCATCGTTAAGGTAGTAGCCACATTGGGATCGCGCAAAAAGCTGATCCGGTCGTTAATCTTGATGTTCTCCGTATCATTCTCACGGTTGCCGAACACTTTGCCCAGGTACGTACCGATGATGTAGGAGGTCATGGAAGCATGAGCGATGGTATATTCATCCGACTTGATGATGTTCCGGCTGGCATTGCGCAGCAGATAAGGAAATACCGCCATGTAACTGCCTATGGCCAGGGAACCGACAATAACAGTCACTACTGAGCTTAGTCCCAGACCTTTCATAACCGCAGTAGCGGCGAAGCTCATGAACAGAACAAGGTGCAGAGACAGATAGATGTATTTGAACTTCGTTACCCGTGCAAGCACAATGTTCAGAATCATGGAGAACAGCAGGATCAGCGCAGCGTCTGCTCCAATCTGATCAATGGTCAGCGCCATGATCGCTTCGTTACTCGGCACAACACCCTTGAGGTGGAAGGCATATGAGAACATTTTGCTGAAGTTGGTGAGCACGCCGCCCAGGATACCGCCGCCTACTTTGATCATGGTGAAGCCCATGAAGGAAAGGGTTGTGCCCGTAATAATTTCAGGAATCTTCTTACGCTGGAAGATGAGGCCGAGAAGCGTCACAATGGCAATAATAATCGATGGTTCTTTGATAATACTCATAAACATATGCATGGCGGGTCTCCAACTTCTTTCTCAAGGTTATAGTTTTAAACTAGTTACTAAATCGATTTAGTAGAATTCTAAAAAAATTTGGTCCTCCCGTAAACCATGAAACAACATGCCTTAACATTGTGCAATAAAACTACTCTGTTTGTTTGTGAACAAAATCACAACCATAATCAAACACTTCACTCATTAACCACCATCCGGTACCCCCTCTTCAAAAGAACACGCTATCATTGTTAAAAACAGGAACAATCGGGAATGCAAGGGTATTCATTACTCGAATCATACGATCATTATAACGTGATATCTGCTTTTTGCAACAGAAAAAATAAAACCGTTTCCAAAGCAAAAAAAGACTTACTCTCCTTCTCCGGTTCTGTCTCCGGTCCAAAAGAAAGTAAGCTGCGCGATTCAATACTCTATGCTCCTAATCGTTCAGTCCAGCCTGCGGACCGATTCCCTATGGTTAATCTCAGGGTTCAAACGGACCAGCTCGGGCCGCCCATCCTGCTCTTCTTCCTTCTGGTCAATTAAGTCGAGCAGCAGCCGGGCGCTTCTTTTCCCCATTTCAAAGCTTGGCTGGGATATGGTCGTAATCGGCGGATTGTAGAAGGAAGCAAAGGATACATCATCGATCCCGATCAGGGAGAAATCCTCCGGTATGCTTAAGCGGTTATTCTTGGCGTAGATCAGCACCTGCTCCAGAATCATGTCATTGGTGGCGATGATGGCAGTAGGCGGATTGTCCATATGGAACAGCTGCCCGATCAGCGCCGGCATTTCGTCCAGCCTGCCGCTTTTGATATAGCTCTCTTTCACCGGAAGACTATGCTTCTTCAGCGTATTTCTGTAACCGGACAAGCGCTCAACCCGCGTGGTAATTGCCTTTTTTCCAAGCGGGAAGGTGATGATTCCTATTTGGGTATGGTTATGAAGGACGAAGGCTTCGACTGCCAGCTCGCTGGCTTTTTCGTTATTGAGCAGTACGGTGTCCACGCTGATATCATCTATTTTACGGTCAACAAATACAAATGGATAACCATTCTTAACCAGCGAGGAATACATCTTCTTATTCTCTTCCGTCGGAAAAATAATCAGGCCGTCCACCTGCCGCGCAATCATCGACTGAACGTATTTCTTCTCCTTGAGCGGGTCATCATCAGTGTTGCAGACGATCACCTGCACCCCCTTCAGCTGGCATTCATCCTCGATGGCACGCACAACCTCCGTAGTGAATTTTGATAGAATGGTTGAGGAAATCACACCTACAATGAACGTCTTCTTATGCTTGAGACTGCGGGCCACCTCATTGGGAATATAGTTAAGCTCTTCAATGGCCTCTTCAATCTTCTTCTTCGTATCCACACTCATATAGTTGAATCTCTTGTTCAGAAATTGCGAAACCGTACTTTTGGATACCCCTGCAAGTTCGGCAACTTCCTTCATCGTAACTGCCATGATCCAGCCCCCTACAACACTTTCCCTTATGCAAAAAGACACTTCGCCCGTGTGCCAAAGTGTTTTCACGACGCATGTGAGTTCTACTGTATTATATACTTTCTTGGGCGGGTAGGAAATCAGGCATAAATTTGCCCAGGCGGGAACGACACAGTTTGTTCAGAATTCATTCTTTAAGCGAATCGCGGGATCTTTTGCAGCCGGCAAAGCAATAAATCATAAATGTTGTACGTTTTGCAACTTTGATTCAATCATATCTGTGTGTTTAAGAGAATTGTTGTATGAAATACAAGAATTCTACCGCTAAGCCGTCTGCAAGAGGAGAAATGTTGCCTTTTGTACAACAATTTCCGATTACGGTCGATTTAATGAAGGTAATATTGTATTTAGTGCAGGATTTCAAGTCAGTGTAACTGACTGCTGCCAAAAGGAGCGCAGGAGGACCTCCACCAGTCCTCCCCCTCAACTAATCAGGCCTCGTTAAGCTGGCCAGATGCCGGTACTGCCATTCACGCTCCTGCGTGACGGCGAGTTCCGCTCCGTCAGGGGCCGCCGCGGCATGAACAGCCTTGACGGCATAGGTTGCGGCATGCACTGCATGAGCGGCAACATGCGCAGTTGCCGCAGCATGTCCGGCAGCGCGGGCTGCAGCGCAAGCCTCTGCCGGACCGGCGTCACGGGCCGCTGAATGAGCGGCAAACGCTGCCTGGCGGGCTGCGGCCATCTTAAGCTCACCGCGCACCCAGGCGCGTCCTGCTTCAACCGCTTGCCGCGGCCGCTGGTCTTCCGGGCATGCTGCCTCCAGATAAGGCAGCACGCGCTCGGCGCAGTCGGCAGCCCAGAGCGCTAACACTTGATGATTACTTGCGCCTGCAAGCGCGGCGATGGACTTATCCAGTCCGCCCGCGGCCAGTTTCGCTTTCACTATATTCCTCCCTTGGAAGAAGGCCGGAATCCTCCTGAGATTCCGGCCTTTTCCTATATTATATGTTTCTATCAGGCATTGCTTAGCGGAAGCTTGACCAGCACATTATACACCGTACCAGGTTTCAGATCCTTAAGAATACCACCCTCCGCTAACTGGCCGTCCAGATAGACCTCTGTCGCCTTAACCCCCGCTTCACGCTGCATCTTGATATGCAGCCCGGCACCTCTGAAGTTACGCTTAACCGTAACCTCCGGCCAATCGGAAGGGAGCTGCGGCTTCACCTGCAGTCCTTCGCGCATGCCCTGGAGTC
The DNA here is from genome assembly GCF_038000245.1 of Paenibacillus sp. FSL R10-2736. NCBI lineage: Bacteria > Bacillati > Bacillota > Bacilli > Caryophanales > Paenibacillaceae > Paenibacillus > Paenibacillus sp. FSL R10-2736. The sequence continues at coordinate 1,453,766 of NZ_JBBOBN010000002.1, read as the reverse complement.
CAAACAGGCCATCTATCAGGCAGCGGTATACCCACGGAACGGTGCCAGTATTAAACAGATGGCTGGAGCGTCCGGCAGTCTTCGGGAATTGCTTGTAAGCACCGCGGTAATAGTTGGGGATGAAGACAGGCAATTGGCCCCGTCTGATGATATCCTCAAAGTCGGGTCCAGGGAGCATTTTGCGCAGCAGGCGGTACGCCTGATCCTGCTCTCCCACCGCATACAGGCCATAGATATAGAACGCTGCGGCATGATTATAGACTGCCCCGTTCTCGGCGGTGCCCGGATGCTTCTGCGTGACCCGGCCTACATCCTCCCGCATGGCGGTATAGGAGGGTGCCAGCTTTTCAACCCCATATGGTGTCTCCAGCTGCTCCGTGACCGACTTCATCAGCTTCTCCCGCTTCTCTTCATCGGCCGCACCGCTGAGCAGCGCCCAGCCTTGCGGATTAATGAAGATCCGCCCTTCCTTATCCTCACTAATTCCGAACACGACATTGTCATCGGTGATTCCCCGTGCGTACCACTCACCATCCCAGAAATACTGATTGACGATCGCATTCGTCTCATCCGCCGCAAGGCGGAATGCCTTGCCAGCCTCCAGCCGGCCGCTGTGATCACAGATATCCGCCCAGATCATGCAGGCATACGCCGTAGCTATCGTCAGCCATCCGGATACTCCTTTGCCCCGGTAACCTACCATATTCATCGGGTCACACCAGTCACCCTGATTGATATAGTTCAGACCCCGCTCATCCCGCTCATGAATCAGCCAGTGCATCGCCCGGTCAATATGTTCGAAGACTGATCCGGTTTCCTCACTCCCCGCATAAGGGACAACCTCTTCCAGAATGCTGTAATCATCCGTCTCATCCAGATAGGTACTGAGGCAAATGGGCAGCCAGACACAATGGTCCGTATGCGGGACCTGATTAATATATTTCAGTTCAGCAGCCTCATGCAAAATAATGCCATCCGGCATAGCTCCGCTTACCGCCTGCTGGCTTAGAGCAGTCAGAAAAGCCTGCCTGGCTATCTGCGGCTTAATATAACTCATGCCCATATTATCCTGCAGATAATTACGGGTCTGGGGGTCTGTCGTCAGGCGGTTCGTCTGCCCGTGATAGTACATCTGCCGGGGCAGCCAGTGGTTGACCAGATTATCAAGATCCGCATCCGGAGTCGTGATCTCAATGCAGCCTCTGCCTTCGCGGATGTATTCCGCGTATTCACGTTCCGCAAGCTCGAATCCGTCTTCGCCGTCGGCATCCGCATTCTGGAACATCCGCTGGCGGATATCAGCGATCTCCTGCTCTGTCTGAGCCGGACCGAAGATGAACCGGTATTCGCGCTCTTCACCAGCCTCGAGGCCGAGCCGATATTGCAGAACGGCAACCGGCGATTCGTAACGGGATTCTCCCCGGGATAGCAGAATGCTTCTCAGCGCTGACGGCGAGCTGATCCCGCCTTCCCCTTCGAATGCTTCCTGGTTCACCTCCCAGGATGCCGGAGCGTGATCAGCCAGCAGGAAGGTCTTGTCCTTCAGGTGTTTGATTCTGTCGTATTCCTGATATTTCTGGTAAGGCGTAACGGCTGTAGCGACGATGCCTTGCAGAGCTTCCTTATACTCGCCGGACTGGTTCATCCATGACATGTAGCCGATGGTGAAGTAGGGATAGATGCTTATTTTCCGTGGAGCAGAAGACAGATTGGTTACCTTCACGCGCCACAGCTCCATCGGCTCATCCTTGGGCAGGCTCAGCGTCATCTCGATGGCGATACCGCTCTTCTCTATTTTCCACACAATATTATGTTTGCCTACTGCAAAGGTATAGTGATCAGGGGGCATACGTACGGGTTCATACGGGGCAGAGAATAGCTCACCGCTCTCCTCATCCTTCACATAGACAAACCGGCCGGGATGGTGGGCATAATAGGGCTGCTCCGGCTGCATGAAGGTCTTGGCTTCCAGATTCGGGGCATAGGAGTACTTGGCAGGCTCGGGCTGCATGAACTGGGCTACCGCATACCCGCGGCAATTCATATGAATCATCATCTGCTCATTCCATAGGAATCCTGAAGCCTTGGGCAGAATTGTCGGGCTCGACAACTCATAATACTCGTTATCTTCAGATGCTCTTATCATTCTCATGCCTCTCTTTCCAGGTTTATAATGCGCTGATGTACCTTCTCTATGTTCAAGAATACGCTCTCATAGGTTACACGGCAAGTCTATGAGATTAGATTCATTTTCATCATTTTGGTTTGTATAGTAGAATTAGCCCAAGTGTCCAAGTATAGATGAGAGGTGTACCCGATGAAGGAACAATACCTGGCAAGACTTGAATTGTTCGCTGAAAATGCACAGAGAATCAAGAAAGAATTCCCCTGGCAAAATGCTCAGGTGAACCGCCTGGCCGCATTGCTCTACACCGTGGAGAACAAAACAGCCGATCCTGAAGCGATCCGTGCGCACCATGCGTTGATCAAAGAGAACACCCGGATGTTCTCTTCCTTCCGCGGGACTTCCGCCATCAGTATTGCCACCCTGCTCTCTCTTTCTGCTAAACCGGAGCAGCAGCTTGCCGAAACGCTGGCCGTCTATGAGCTGATGAAGGATGTCAAATTCAGGGCTTCTGACTATCTTGTCATTGCCGCCTATCAGATTGCTGCCCATACTGCTTCCGAGCAATATGTCCAGGTGATCGAACGCACGAAGGCATTCTTCGATGGCATGAGAGCGAAGCACCCTTTCCTGACCGGACAGGATGACTATATCTTCGCTGCCATGCTCGGAATTTCCAATATCGGAATCGAGCACGGAGTAGAGCGCCTGGAACAGCTCTATGTAGCTCTGAAGCCTGAGTTTTTCTCCGGCAACAGCGTTCAGGCTCTGACACAGGTAATGCTGCTTGGGGAGGAAGATGGCGGATCTGCAGAACGGGTGCTCAGCCTGCGCGAGGCCTTCCGTGCACAGGACATCCGGATGGACAAGGAATATACCCTTCCTTCGCTTGGCATCCTGTCGCTGCTCCCTTATGAACAGAAAGAGCTGGTACGCGATGTCTCGGAGACGTATGAGTTACTGCGTACCCGGAAGGGCTTCGGAAATTGGTCGATTAACAAGCAGGAGCTGCTCCTGCTGTCTGCTGCACTGGTGTCCTATACGTATATAGACGACGTGAAAAGCGGCATTATCACTTCCGCGTTATCTACCAGCCTTACCAACATCATCATTGCCCAGCAGACGGCAATTGCGGTTGCAGCCGCAACATCCGCTGCTGCGGCCTCGTCTTCTTCGAATTAGATTTATAGGCCTGCCGTGTGTGGCAGAGACCGGTTATGTGATGGAATTCCTGCACCAAATACAACATTTTCTTCGAAAAATCGGCCGTAAACCAGAATTGTTGCACAAAATGCAACATATCTTCGGTTTCAGCCAGTATGACGGGAAAATTCTTGTATTTTGTACAACAATACTCCCAAACACACGGGTAACTATGAGCCAAAGTTGCATTACGTACAACATAAGGCCGATACAGTGTTTACCCAAAAGTCTCAATTCTGCCGGCATTGTATTCCGGCGACATTTCTATAAAAGTGGTTCCAGAAAAAGAGCCCGTCCCCAATTTATTGGAGACAGGCTCTTTATTATCTTCTATGCTTCCCCTGCCTCCTCCGGACGCTCACGCTTGCCAATGCCGAAGGCATAATAGCCTGCAACAACAATGGCCAGGAACGAAGCCCCCACAATCAGCGACAAGTGTGTGTCCGGGTTGAACCACATGCCGACGATCACGAGCGACAGGAAGATAATGATAATGTAGTTGCTTATCGGGAACAGGCGCGACTTGAACGGATGATCTGCCATTTCTCCCTTCCACTTGTCGCGGAACCGGAACTGGCTGAAGGCCAGAGCGAACCACGGAATCATTCCCGGAAGCACACTGGCGCTGTAAATATAGAGAAACAGCTTGGAATCCGGCATAAGGTAGTTGAACAGCACCCCGACCAGCAGCAGGGAGATGGTTGTAATAATACTGTTTCTGGGCACCCCGCTTGCCGAGACCTTCCCGAAGAACTTCGGAGCCTGTCCGTTCTGCGCTAATGTATACAGCATTCTGCCCGCACTGTAGATTCCGCTGTTGCAGCCTGACATAGCCGCTGTCAGCACGACAAAGTTGATGATGCCCGCAGCGCCGACAATCCCCACCTTGGCAAAGGTCATCACGAATGGACTGCCGATTTCGCCAATTTCGTTCCATGGATAGATCGTTACAATGATGAAGATTGCCCCCACATAGAAAATCAGGATACGCCAGATGATATTTTTGATCGCTTTTCGTAGCGTTTGCTTAGGGTCCTCGGCTTCCCCTGCGGTAATGCCCACCAGCTCAATCCCCTGATAGGCGGCCGTGACAATGCAGAGCGCAAACAGGAAGCCCTTCAGTCCTCCCGCAAAAAAGCCTCCATGGCTGTACAGATTCGACAAGCCGAGCGGCTGTCCGCCGTTCCCCAGACCAAAGAAGATCACTCCGGTTCCAATCACCAGCATCACGACAATGGCGACCACCTTAATCATCGCGAACCAGAATTCAAACTCCCCGTACAATTTCACAGCTGCCAGATTGGCTGCCGCAATAATACCTACACCAATCAGAGCCGGAATCCACTGCGGTATGTCCGGGAACCAATATCCCACGTAAATCCCGATTGCCGTAACCTCCGCCATGCCTACAGTCACCCAGAGGAACCAGTAGCTCCAGGCAGTGAGAAATCCGGCCAGCGGACTGATGTATTTGTGGGCAAAGGTGGCGAAGGAGCCGGTGACCGGTTCGAGCACCAGCATCTCCCCCATAATCCGCATCACAAAAAACATGATTATTCCGGCCAAAAGATAGGCCAGCAGCACCGACGGCCCCGCCCACTTAATCGTACTTGCAGAGCCCATGAACAACCCTACGCCAATCGTACCGCCGAGTGCGATCAGCTCGATATGGCGCGGCTTAAGCCCTCTTGTTAACTGTTTCGTTTCCAAAAAAATGCTCCCCCTCATATATGTCCCTTGCCTATGTAGAACGCAAAACTATCATAGTATGTCAGAATCATTGTAAGCTGTGACATACATTAACGCAATGCAGAATTACTCCACCAAAAGTTCGGTCGATTGTAACAAGAAAATTAGCTGTAAACCTATACATTTTGTTTCATAGTGTTATAATCACTTTGATTTATTCACACGAAATAAGAAAAACAGAAGCAGGTGATCAGATGTTTGAACTTAAATGGCTGTGGCAAAACCTGGAGGGCAACCGGGCACGGTATATCGTGGCGCTTTGTCTCTCGGTAGTGGGCTCAAGTCTAACGATTGTGAACCCGTACCTCAGCCAGCGCATTGTCGATACGTTTATAGCCGGCGACCATGCAGGGCAGAATCTTGCTACAGAGAGGGGTCTGCTCATCGCGCTCTGCCTGGGCATGATTGGCTTTTCCCTGCTCCGTACAGGTCTGGCTTATCTAACGACCATGCAGTACGAAATATCCTCCCAGAATATGATGTACAACATCCGCATTTATTTGTACAACAAGATTCAGGGGCAGGACCGGGAGTATTATGACCGCAACCGTACCGGTGATCTTATGACCAAGATGACAGGCGATCTGGATATGGTCCGGCATTCGATGGCGTGGATTTTCAAGACGATCATTGAATCGCTGACTATTTTTCTGGCGGCCGTTATTTATTTCCTTACGATTGATGTCCAGCTGACGCTGTGGATGCTGATCCTGTCGCCACCGATTTTTGTCGTGGCCTTTATCTTCGCCAAACGTGTCCGTCCCATGTACATTGATCTGCGCGAGCGGCTGTCCCAGCTTAACACTACGACCCAGGAGAACATTTCAGGCAACCGTGTAGTCAAGGCTTTCGCCCGTGAAGAGTTTGAGATTGCCAAATTCACGGAGAAGAATGTCAACTACTCTGTGGCGAACAAGAAGGCGGCCCTCGTCTGGCTTGATTACTTTCCTTATCTGGAATCCTTCGCCCAAGCTTTCAACGTCATTCTGATGCTGGCCGGCGGTTACTTCCTGATGCACGGCCGGATCACCTTTGGTGAGTTCGCAGCCTTCTCCTCGCTAATCTGGGCGGTATCCAACCCTATGCGCAATATCGGGATCATTATCAATGATATCCAGCGCTTTTTTGCCAGCTTATCCAAAATCGTAGATATCTATTATGCCCGCCCCGCTATTGTGAACGAGCACAATGTCACAGAGAGCCGCCGCTATGAGGGCCGGATTGAGTTCGAGCATGTCCGGTTCAAATATGACAGCGCTACCGTGCTTGATGATCTGAGCTTCACGATTGAACCCGGCGAAACGATCGCCATTATGGGCGCGACAGGCTCAGGCAAGACATCGCTGATCAACCTGATCCCCCGGTTCTACGATGTGGCCGGAGGCCGCGTGCTGGTAGACGGCAGAGATGTCCGTGAGCTTGAGCTTGATGAACTGCGCGGGAATATCGGGATGGCTACGCAGGACGTCCTCCTGTTCTCCGATACGATCGACGGGAATATCGCCTATGGTGACCCCGAGCTTACGGAAGAAGAAGCGCAGGCCTATGCCGGCCTCGCAGCAGCCCATGACTTCATCGTCAAAATGCCGGAAGGCTATGACACGGTAGTCGGCGAACGCGGTGTCGGCTTGTCCGGGGGACAGAAGCAGCGTATTGCGCTTGCCCGCGCGCTGGCGGTCCGCCGTCCGATCCTGATCCTGGATGATACGACGTCTGCGGTCGATCTGGAGACGGAGGAGCATATTCAGCGGAGTCTGCGTGAGCTGGAGTATCCCTGCACGAAGATTATCATTGCACAGCGGGTATCCACTACCGCCCAGGCAGACCGCATCCTGATTCTAGAGGGCGGCCGTCTGATTGAGGAAGGCACCCACGCCGAGCTGCTGGCCAAGCGGGGGTATTACTACGATGTATTCATGCTGCAGAACGAGGGCATTGGAAGGCAGGTGACCCAGAGTGGCCAGGAATAAATTCGATGTCGATGAGAATCTGGAATCGCCGTTTAATATTAAGCATTTCCGGCGGGCCATGGTCTATATCAGACGCAAGAAGAAACCGATGATTCTCGCATTCGTGCTTAGCGCCTTGTCGGCGGCTATCGCCCTATCCGCCCCGCTGATTATGCAGCATGTGGTAGACGTGACCATTCCCGCCAAAGAAATGGGCGCGCTGGTAGGCTGGTCCGCGCTGATGCTGGTGACCATTGTAACCAGCGTAATTCTGGCTACCATCCGCTCACGGATTATGACCAGTGTCGGGCAGGATATTATCTTCGATATCCGTACCGATCTGTTCAAGCATCTGCAGGATTTGCCGTTCAAATATTACGATGACCGGCCGCAGGGCAAGATCCTGATCCGGGTTGTTAACTACGTCAATGCGGTATCCGACGTATTGTCGAACGGAATTATTAACTTTATCCTAGAAATCGTGAATCTGATCTTCATCGCTGCCTTCATGTTCGCCGTCGATGTCCGGCTCTCCTTCGTCATCCTTGCCGGACTGCCTGTATTCCTCGGTGTCATGCTGCTTATCAAAACCCGGCAGCGCCGGGCATGGCAGGCGGTATCGAACAAAAGCTCCAATCTGAACGCCTATCTGCAGGAAAGCATCAGCGGGATCGGCGTGACCCAGATGTTCTCCCGGGAACAGCGCAATGAGGGCGTCTTCACACGTCTGGCCGGTAATTTCCGCACGGAATGGATGCGGGCACTGCGTTACAATACGCTTATTCCGTTCACTGTCGATAACTTGTCTACCATGGTTACGGCAATGATTTTCCTGGTTGGCCTGCTGACTCTGAACCCGCAGAGCATGACGCTTGGTGTCATTCTCGCGATGAGCAGTTATGCCGCCCGCTTCTGGCAGCCGATTCTGAATCTATCCCAGCTGTACAATAACTTCATCAATGCGGTAGCCTACCTGGAGCGTATCTTCGAAACGCTGGATGAGCCGGTTACCGTCAGCGATATTCCCGGGGCGAAGGCGCTGCCGCCCGTTCAGGGCCGGGTCACCTTCGACGATGTAACCTTCGCCTACGATCCGGGGCTGAACATCCTGGAGAACATCTCCTTCGATGTCGCAGCCGGAGAGAGCATCGCCCTGGTAGGTCCGACCGGTGCAGGTAAAACTACGGTCGTCAATCTGATCTCGCGCTTCTATAACCTTACCGGCGGCAGAATCCTGATCGACGGGCAGGATATTGCCGGGATCACGCTGAAATCGCTGCGCAGCCAGATGGGGATTATGCTGCAGGACAGCTTCATCTTCTCGGGGACGATTCTGGATAATATCCGCTACGGCAGACCGGATGCCACCGAGCAAGAGGTCATCGCCGCTGCGAAGGCTGTCTGCGCCGATGATTTCATCCGTGAATTTGACCAGGGCTACCTGACGGAGGTTAATGAGCGCGGCTCCAAGCTGTCCCAGGGACAGCGGCAGCTCATCTCGTTCGCCAGAACCCTGCTGGCCAACCCGCGCATTCTCATTCTCGATGAAGCCACTTCTTCCATTGATGCGCAGACCGAGCGTCTGCTCCAGAAGGGTCTGAATGAGCTGCTTAAGGGACGTACCTCATTCATCATCGCGCACCGGCTGTCCACCGTGAAGAACTGCGACCGCATCATGTATGTCTCGAATAAGGGCATTGCGGAAAGCGGCTCACATGATGAGCTGATCGCCCGCCGCGGCCTCTACCACCGGCTCTATACGGCGCAGAAGATGGAAGCATAAGCCTCCCCCGCAAAGTGAGGCTCCAGCTTCGAAGATAACTCAGGCACTTTGCGGGGACCCCAAAAATCACCCCAATAATTTAGTTCTTAACGCACCAAAAAGCTCAAGCCTATTAACGGGCCTGAGCTTTTTTTATCTTATTGTCACACCTGAATATAATCTTCCCTAAGCATACTGTATATCTCCAGATCGACAATTCCTTTGCCTGACCACAAGGCGGCTTGCCGCAGCATCCCCTCCTTGATGAAACCGGTCTTCAGGAGCACCTTCTTGGACGGTTCATTCATCAGCATGACTTCGGCCTGAATTCTGTTTACCTGAATCTCTCTGAAGATATAATCCAGCAGGATTTCAACAGCCTTGGAGGCAATACCTTGTCCCCAATGGGCTTCCGCCAGGAAGTAGCCGATCGTCACCATATTCACCTTCTGATTGAAATCACAGGCTTCAATTATTCCGAGCAGACGCCCCTCCTCACCACTGGCAAAGATCCCCCACTTGATCCTTGATCTTTTGGCGTAGTCCCGTTCGAAATGTCCTATCATATTGCTGACTGTAGCCTTGTTATGCTTCGGAATGATCCCGCAATATTCAAAGACCTTGTCATTGCTGTAAATGTCAAACAGCTCGTCCAGATGAGACTCCTCAATTCGGTTCAATACAAGTTCATCTGATCTTAGTACAGGAAACCGTTCAAATACAACATCCAAATTCATTCCCGCCACTCCATTCTCCGAAACTTATACGTGCTGCTTAATGGGGATGTACAAATCAACCTTACACTTGCCTTCCTGATCCTTCATGGGATCATTCAGACAGAATTCAAGACACGGCCTGTCGTCCGCTTCGTACCCGCTGCGGGGTAACCATACGCTGAACATACTCTCATACGCGAGGACAAATTTGTCTACCGTATCATAGTAAGAATACACCGCATATATCCCGCCGGATAATGTCTTGAATTCCACCTGCAGCCGGTGCGTCTCCCGCTCAAACCCTTCCGGAAGGGTGACGCAGGCATCATACCGGCAAGCAGACTCCTCTACGAGATCCCCGTCATCCAACGATATTCCGATAAACTGCTGATTCCCTTCATGAATACCCTGCTGGTCTGCCCAGCGGCTTAACTTGTCCCATGCGCTATACGTATCCAGGTAACTTCCAATATGCCTTATATAAGCAACTTCAACCTTAGGGATCTGCCTGATTTCTACCATACTCTCCCAAGCCCTCCTTAACAGCGGATTACTTCTTGCTCTATTGTAATCTGCCAGGAAAGCTGATTCTGCCTGCATATTGCTGAGGGATGATGCGAAATTGCTATTTCTCCGGCTGCTGTTCCTGATACTGCCCGGTGTACAGCCATAATACCGTTTGAAATGGGCATTAAAGACCGATACCGATTCGAAACCGCTTTGACCCGCAACCTCCAGAATGGTCTTATTCGTTTCGGTCAGCAGCACCAGTGAGTGCTGTATACGCTTCCTGTTTACAAAGGCCATCGGAGTCACACCGACCATAGCTGTGAATATTCTGCTGAAATGATATTTGGAGAAATGGGAGATCTCCGCCAGCGTATCGAGCTTAAGCGGCTGACCGCTGTGTTCCTCTATGTAAGCAATGACCTTATCGATCCGCTCTCTATAATCAAGATTCATCGCTGAATTCCCCGCTTCATTCATGATACAATGCATTACAAATATTAGCAGATGAGGTGATAAATAATGGTTACAAATTTGTATTTGGTAAGGCATGCGCACTCGGCTTATTCTGCCGATGAATTAAACAGACCTTTATCTGAACGCGGACAGGCAGATGCGCGAAAGGTCAGCGGACTGCTCATCCAAGAGAATATTCATGTCCTGATCTCCAGTCCCTATAAACGGGCAATACAGACCATTGAAGGACTGGCCGGACCCCTGGGCCTTGAACCTGTAATCGAAGAGGATTTCAGAGAACGGTTATTGTCCGGCGGACCCGTCAGTGACTTCGGCCAGGCCGTTGCGAAGGTATGGGAGAATCCCTCTTTTGCCTGGGAAGGCGGAGAATCAAACCTGATTGCCCAGGACAGGGGAGTTCAGGCACTCCACAAAGTATTGCAGCAATACCAAGGCAGTAACGCCGTCATCGGGACTCACGGTAACATTATGGTCTTAATCATGAATGCGCTGGATAAGCGTTATGATTACGGCTTCTGGAAGCAGCTGGATATGCCGGATATCTATAAGCTAAGCTTCAATGGAGATACACTTACCGGCGTGCAGCGGATTTGGAACAGGACCTGACTCTGGTTAAACTAGACAGACTGCTGTCACAGCTCTATGGTATAACCAATGTAAAGGAGTGAGCGCTATGGCAAGCTATGAATATTCGTCCAAACAGGAGCTGATGGAAACGATCCATACCCTCTACCTGCTCTTGGACGCCGAGTATGACGGTATTGACGATAAGTATAAGGATACGCGAATTCCTGAAGTGGATAAAACCCCTGCCGAGATCATCGCCTATCAGCTGGGATGGCTGGAGCTGGTGAGGAGCTGGGATCAGAAAGAGCTGGAAGGACAGGCCTTCCTCATGCCCGCCCAGGATTATAAGTGGAATGAGCTGGGCGGATTATATCAGTCCTTTTACAGCACATATTCTGAGTATTCACTGACTGAACTGCGCAGCCTATTCCGGCAATCAGAGCAGCAGTGGCTGGACTGGGTCGGCACATTGACGGAAGAGGAGCTGTTCATCCAGGGCTCGCGTAAATGGACCGGAACCAAGGACAACTGGCCAATGGCCCGGTGGATTCACATTAATTCAGCAGCTCCGTTCAAAACCTTCCGGGGAAAGATCAGAAAGTGGAAAAAACACTTCCCCGCCCAGCTGGCGTAACCTCTACTACCCGGCCGGCTCATTGCTGGCTATTGCTGGCTGCTGCCCGTTCCCCTATCCGTCCCCTGACTGCCGCCTCTGCGCGTTCCTCCCCGATCCATCCCCCGGCCGCCGCCATTGAAATTCGTGCCGCTGTTCATGCCGGGGAACCCGCCCGACCTGGAGTTGAAATCGTCACTTGAGATCTTCTGGGCAGTAATTGCCTCACAAGAGGTGAGCACCAGTGAACAGCTAAGCACAGCAATGAGTAAGGTGATGCGGATTCTCTTAGTCTGTATCTTTAGCCGCCTATTGAACTGCATGTTCAAGCCCCCTTTTCGTGGTCAGAAGTTCATAGACATCTTTAAAGCCCATATAGGATAAGACGATCAGCAGCGGATATACCGGATAAATATACCGGGCCTTGATCTCCCAGAGCAGATAGAAGCCGATGAAGCCCAGGATCACCAGCACCAGCGGGGTTTCCGCAAACCGCCTAGCCCGTATCCCGCTGATCAGCCGGAAGAGAATGAAGCCATACATCAGGAAATTCTGCACATACACCACCCATTGCAGTCCGCTCCGGTAATCCGAATCTCCCTTAAGCAGCTCAGATGACGAGGTAGAATAGATATACCGGTCCATCACAAAGCCGTTTCTCCCCCCGCCGCCTATAGAGGTTCCATCATTCCCTATGCCGTACCGTTCAAACTGATACGTTCCTTCGGTCCAAATCCATACGAGCTTTTTATAATACATTCCGGCAAGCTCCCCTAGAGTAGCCCCAGAGAGCTTATTGCTGATGGACGCTTTGAACAGCTCCACACTCTCCGCTTTATTGTATCCGGCATCCTGCTGATAGATATTATAGCTCTCCCGGTTATCCCAGAAGCCGAGCGTCTCCAGATTGATCCCCATATTCAGCCACATATAGACCGGCGCAGCATTGCTGGAAGGGGATTCGTCCACGATACCTGTTGCCTGGAGCGCAGCGTTCTGCGTCCAGCCCGGAATGTTAAATATCAGCAGTGTTATGGCTATGGAGGCGATGGCTTTTTTAAGCCCCAGGTGACGCAAGCTAAACAGCAGGCAGATAACTACTGCAATCAGGAAGATCATGCCTGTGCTCCGGAAATAGTTGCCGATGGCCAGCAGGATGGCCGCGAACACGATATCCTTCATGGATCTTCTGCGGATGAACGTAACGGCAAAGTACAAAGCGCTGGTCAGCAGAGCGGTTGCAATCACATCATTATAGATAAAGTTGCTCATAAACAAGGATGGAATATAGGTCGCGGCAAATACCAGGACACCATAGTCATTCGATCGGGACTTGGTATTCAGCTCTTTGTAGAGCAGGTAGATCATTAGCGTGGTGACCAGCGAGAACAGGATATTGAAGCTTTTGATCACCAGATAATTGTCCGGGAACAGGAACAGCAGCGTCTTCAGGTACAGAACGATTGAGAAATTGAACGGGAACATATACAGATATCCGCCCTGCTGGAAGGATGAATAATCCTTGTTGTACAGCATATCCCAAGCCAGCGACAGCACCGTTTGCGAATCGTCCGTAGGCATGCGGGTGAACAGGAGGATGATCACGAGTTGAATGGCGGCAGATAATAAAAGGACCGCAGGGATGACTATCCTCCTGCTGTATTTATTAAGCTTCAGGCAGAGCCTGTACAGCACATAGCTCAGTCCCAGAACGGCTGCGGTCAGCAGGGTAAAGAGCAAGATATTTTGTTTCTCCAGCACTGTTGTATCACCATAGATTGCATAGTTATACTTCGCCCTGATAAAGAAGGAGGAAGCAATAAACAGCCCTATGAAAAAGGCAAGCAGGACGTATAAAATTCGCTGGATTCCTTTTACCATGTTAACCTCCTCTACGGCAGCGTCCATTCTCCATCCGCACATGCCTTGATTTATAGAAGTAGTATAAACACCGAACCTGAATAACAGATGAAGATGGGGTTAAGGTGAATTTCAGATGCGCCAATATACTTGGAGAAAGCTGAATAGCACGCTCCCCCGCCCAGCAGCAGAGTAAATCCCACAATTTCACCCTCAGAAAATAATAATGTTGTACGTATTACAACTTCGAGTCGTAGATAACCGGGTGTTTGGGAGAATTGTTGTACAAAATACAAGAATCCCCCCGCTGAACTGCCAGTAGGAGGAGAAATGTTGCATTCTGTACAACAATTTTGAAATTCGGCCAATTTATTGAGGAAAATGTTGTATTTGGTGCAGGATTATATAATACTAACCCTTCAGGTTCACTCCTGGATCTGTTTTTCTTTCACGATCTATGATGTTAAAATATGTATAATAAAACAATTCTCTTACCAGGAGATGACCCCGATGCCAATTACCCCCACCCTGCACTTTAACGGGCAATGTGAAGAGGCGATCGCTTTATACACGCAGGCTTTTGACTTAAGAACAAACTATATCCTGCACTACTCTGACGCAGACAAACGGGACTGGGATACCCATCTCACCGGCGAACAGCTCAGCTATGTATATCATTCAGAGGCTTATATTGGTGAGCAGCGCCTGATGCTGGCAGATGAGCTTGAACTGCAATCTGCCGGAAGCCGCTCTTTCTTTCTCACGGTTACTTTTGAAGCTGAGGCTCAGGTAAAGCTGGCTTACGAGGTTCTAACGAGGGAGGGGAGTATCCTTCAGTCCTTACGTAGCACAACCTATAGCTCCTGCATGGCTTCCGTCATAGACAAATTCGGATTTCGCTGGGGGCTTATGACGGAGCAGGCATAGCCGTGCACCCTAACGACAATAATCAGCAATAACTGATCAGGAAAGTGCAATCTTTTGCCAAATATGTTGTGCTACTATGACAGCATTAATAGAGAATGGATGCTGACGATTAGGAATACACATAGAAATCCCCTCCAAGCCCTCTCCAGCCACCGCATCCTAAGATGCTGCTGCCGGAAAGTCTGCCTGAAGGGGATCTGCCGTACTTGAATCTATTTACTTAAGCGAGTTAATCATTAATACCCTAACAGACTCTTTGTCTTCGCAAAAATGTCATTGGCCATCTCCGTATACCGCGTGCTGCCGTTCGCTTCAACCTGAGCCGTATACTGGTCCCAGTTGTCCAGCTTTTCCTGGCCGGTCACGAACTTGAGCGTCATGGTCTTGACGTAATCCATCAGCGGCGTCGAGATCAGCTTCATCTGCTCATTCTCTTCAGGAGTAGCCATGATCGGCGGTGCCAGCTTGCGGGTATCCCGTGTCGACTGGACGCGGCTCACGAAGTCTTTCTCCCCATCGGTCATCTTGGACAGCTTCAGCTTCTCAGAGCCGCCGTAGGCGAACATCCCGCCGGCGAAGCCGTAATCCACATTCAGCTGCTTAGCAGCACCTTCATTGATTCCGTTATAATAGATATCCGGATTCAGCACTACATTTCCGTCTGCATCCAGGGTATACGTCTCCCCTTCTACGCCCCATAAGCTGAGCATCTGACCCTCATTAGAGTACCAGAACCAGTCGACGAAACGGAGCATCTTAATGAACTCTTCTTCGCCCAGGTCATCCAGCGCATTCTGGCTGATCATGATTCCGTTCTCCAGACGGGAGGTTTCAACCTGCAGCTTCCCTTTGGGGCCGCCCGGCTGGGTGATCATGTAGAGCTCGCTATCCGGAACCTGCATCTTGCTCTTGAAATCGGCCATAACCTGATAGATTCCGCTGATCACGTAGGTGTCGCCCTTGAAGAACTTGGCTTGTGCCGCATCATCTTCCTGAGTGAAGGATTCAGGGTCCATAATGCCTTCATTGACTAACTTGTTGAAGTAGCCCAGATAGTCCTTGAAGTCATCGGAGGCATCGGCAAAAACAAACTGCTGCTTATCCTGGTCAAAGACCAGACCGTTGGATAATCCCCAGCCGGCAGTAACGCCATATTGAACCGCAGCAATGTTCAGTGCGGAATCTCCCTTGAACTGGTCAGAGATGACATATTTGCTGCCTGTGAAGTCCTTGACCTTCTTCATCGCTTCATAGAAGTCTTCATAGGTCCAGTTGCCCTGCTGGCCTTCAACATCCACTCCCGCAGCCTCAAACACATCCTTGCGGATAATGTAGGAATAACCGCCGCCGGCAATCTCCCACATGCCTGGAAGCACGTAATATTTGCCGTCCTCCTTGAGCTTAGCCTTCAGATCCTCTTCCATTCCCCAGTCCTTCACGGCCTTCATATAGTTCGGCATGTACTGCACCCAGTCACTGACAGGTACAATCTGGCCTGTGGCCACGAAAGCGGATTCATCATAAGTCTTAGGAATAATATAAGGAGCATCTCCGCTGTTCACGAGCAGGGATTTCTGGTTCTCATATTCGGTTCTTGCCGTAATGGCCAGATCGAAGTTTACATTCGTTTTCTCCTGGATCGCACTCCACAGCCGCCAGTCTTTATTATATGGATAATTCTCATGGTCGCTGTACATCATGGAGTAGGTTACCGGTTCATTCGAGTGGAAGGTCTGATCTGCGCCAAAGGTATAATCTTCCGCCCCGGCTGTTGCAGGTGCATTCGTACCCGCAGCATTCGGTGCTGTGGAATTACTGGTGCCCGAAGCCTCTTTATTTCCGGATGAACAAGCTGTCATAGACAACATCAACGCCAGCGATGCCATTGCAAGTGGTTTACTGAATCTCATTGTTTGCCTCCCTTTTTGTGTATAGAGCTATATATAACAGAGAGGGCCATAACCCCTCCGGTTATACCGTTTATCCTTTGACCGCGCCGATCATCATGCCCTGTACGAAATACTTCTGCACGAAAGGATACACGCAGATGATAGGCAGTGAGGTTAACACCATGGCCGTCGATTTGATGCTTGCCGCAATCTGGCTCGTCTGATCGGAGGATGCCCCGATTTCGGTCGGACTGACCGCATTGTCGATGATTTGCTTCAGATACAGGGCGACCGGCCATTTCTCTTTCGACTGCAGATAGAGTGACGGTCCGAACCAGTTATTCCACATGCCGACCATCACGAACAGCATAATGGTAACCAGAATCGGCTTTGACAAGGGCAGAATGATTTTGGTGAAAATCCCGAATACCCCCAGGCCGTCCACCCGTCCCGCTTCTTCCAGTTCATAAGGCAGGCTGGCAAAAAACGTCTTCATCAGGATGACATTGAAGGCGCTGATCGCCCCCGGAATGACAATCGCCCAGATTGTATCCCGCATGTCTAACGTCTTGGCCACCAGAATATAGTTCGGGATGAGTCCGCCTCCGAAATACATTGTGAACAGGACAAACGGAATGAAAAATTTGTTGAGCCGCAGTTTATCTTTGGATAGCGGATAAGAGATTACTGCTGTTGCCGTCACGGCGATTAAAGTGCCTGTTACGGAATATACAATGGTGTTCCAGTAGTAATGGAAGAAATCCGGTTTGCTCAAGATAACTTCATACGTCTTGGTCGTAAACTCCACCGGGAATAAGGTTACCTTGCCTGCATAGATAGCGGCTTCCGAACTGAAGGACTGGGCCACCAGATAGACGAAAGGATATAAGGTGAAGATGACAATCAGAATCATGAATATACTGTTCAAAATGTTAAACAAGTTAAAGGTTGAGGTTCGCTTCACGGGTTCGGCTCCTTTCTACCACAGGCTTGATTTCGTAGTTTTTTTGGATACGGTATTGGCAATCGTCACCAGGATCAGTCCAATAATCCCTTCAAACAAGCCTACCGCTGTCGCATAGCTGAAGTTCCCTCCGGTGATCCCCATCCGGTACACATAGGTAGAGATAACATCAGCGGTTTCGTAGGTGAGCGGATTGTACAGCAGCAGGATTTTCTCGAAATTGGAGCCCAGGATGCTGCCGATATCCAGAATCAGGAGCACCATAATCGTCGGCAGAATGCCGGGAATGGTCACATGCTTCGCCAGCTTGAAGCGGTTAGCGCCATCAATCTTCGCTGCCTCATACAATGATGGATCGATGCCGGTCATCGCGGCCAGATAGAGAATCGTTCCCCAGCCCAGGCTCTGCCAGACGCCGGAGGTAACATAGATCACCGGAAACCACTGCGGCAGGGAGATGAAGGAGATTGTCTCCAGTCCAAAGGACGTCAGAACGCTATTCAGGGGGCCCGTTAAAGAAACCACCTCTTTAATCATCCCTGCGACGATAACCATGGAGATGAAATGCGGAAGATAGGATACCGTCTGGACGAATTTCTTCCATTTGATCCTCCGTATTTCGTTAAGCAGGAGCGCAAATGACAAAGTAACAGGGAATTTCACCAGGAGATAACTGACACTTAAGGTAAGATCATTGAAAAAAGCCCGCCAAAATGTCGGATCCTTCATAAACATCTCGAAGTACGTAAACCCGACCCATTCCGTACCCAGGATATTAGGCCCGCCTCTGTACTTCCGGAAAGCAATAATGTTCCCCAGCATCGGCGCATACTTGAAAATAATGAAGTAGATTACCGGGATGACCAGAAACGAATATAGCTTCCATTCTTGTTTAACATGCTTCCATAAGGGAATTCTGTCCGCCTTCTTGCGTGGAATCATGCCTGCAGTCTTAGCTTTAGCAGGAACTGCCATGTCATCATCACTTCCTCACGAATAATTCACTCTAGCAGGGACGGCTGCCTGACGCTTGCGGGCGGGTTCGCAGCCGTCCGGATGTAATCGCTTTCTGCTCCATCAATGTACTTGCTAACCCGGCGGCTCATCAATGTTCAATACCGGAAATGATGTACGTTAACCTGCAAATGGCGGTTGACATCTTGAAACGGATAGACGGTTTCGCGTATTTCCGCTCTGGAAACCAAAAAAGATGACCTCCGGCAACCGGAGATCATCTGTCACTCTGCCTCACTATCCTGTTTCACTATCCTGTTTCACTATCCTGTTTCACTGGATCGCCTTGTATTTCCCCGGCGTAATCCCTTCATACTTCTTAAATACCCGGATAAACGCATGGCTGCTGGCGAATCCAACCTTCTCGGCGGTATCGTCGATGCTGGCCCCTTCGAGCAGCAGAACCTTGGCTGCTTCAACCCGGCTCTGGCTGATATAATCACGCAGTCCGACCTGCCCTGTCTGTTCGCGGAACAACCGGGATACATACTGCGGCGTCAATCCGAAATGATCGCCGATCTGTGACACACTCAGGTTCTTGTCGCTGTAGTTCTCCTGCACGAACGCTGTAACCTTCTCGCCGATA
Organism: Paenibacillus sp. FSL R10-2736; assembly: GCF_038000245.1. Taxonomy (NCBI): domain Bacteria; kingdom Bacillati; phylum Bacillota; class Bacilli; order Caryophanales; family Paenibacillaceae; genus Paenibacillus; species Paenibacillus sp. FSL R10-2736. The sequence goes on along the minus strand of NZ_JBBOBN010000002.1, from coordinate 1,434,858 downwards.
CCGGCACTCGTCTGCAGATTAGGCTTACTGCGGAGCACCGTGCATACCCGCTCAAAGATATCGAGCAGCTCCTGCTCGAATTCAGGCTTCGTGGTGCAGGACAGCAGCCGCTTGAGCGGCCGCCATTCATCCCAGGCGATGCTGGCCTGCTCTTGATCAGGAATGGCCTTAATCATCGTAGCCGCTACATCAAGCAGGATGCATTTCGAAATTTCATGCGACCTCTCTCTTTGGAACGCTTGCTGTAAGATACTATTAATCATCTCGTTGGCCTTATCGAATTCATCGGCCTTCAGGAAGTTGATCAGCATCATCTGGTCATTCACCGTGAAGAAATAACTGCCGGCGCTTGGCTTGATGCTTCCGTACCAGATCAGCATCTCATCTCCGAGCACGCTGCGGTATTCCTGGGCTTCCAGGGCTTGAAGGAACGCGAGATTCACGCCGTTCAGACCTGTCTGCAGCTCACTGCCCACTGTGGTGAAGCGGAGCTTGTACCGGAGAGTAATGAATTCGTAGGCTTGGGCCAGATCATCCTCGATATCATCCTTCCAGTGCTCTGCACGCTCCGGAGCTACGTTCACGACCGCCGCCAGCATGCCGTCCATATCTGTGAAATTGATCGTCCAATGATTGCTGACCAGGTCGGCAACAATATTGGATACAATAAATTGGGATAACGCGAGATCCTGTATCCCATCGTCATCGCTATCGATATAGAACAGCAGCACTGCGAAATGATCAGTCGTCCAATTCAGCTTATACATCTTCGCCAGCTCCGTGAACGGGACGTTACGGTCGGCCTGACCCTTCAGTAGCCTCCCTAAATAGTAATTCTGCAGCACGCGCAGCTGTTGATCATGCTTATTGTTCGTATCATCCCGTTCCCTGATCGTCTCCAGAACATTCCTGCGGATGAACGTATATTCATCCAGGTATTCACCGGTGCCCTGCGCCGGATTGCGGGTGAATACGCTGACCAGCTCTTTGATCGGATCATAGTTTTTGCGGGCGAAATAATAGATAACCGCACTGCCTACCGCAAAGCACAGCAATAATCCGTACATGTTCATCGTCCGCATTCCCCCGATATGCTCCCAGAAGACATCGGTCGGAAACACGCTGATATACTTCCAGCCTGTCGTATCGGACGACTCGATGGTGATCATCGATTTAACTCCCTGAAAGGTACTCGTAAAGGTGCCGGTGCCGCGGTCATTCCATTCCTGATAAGCCGAAGGTTCGATCAGCGTATCTCCAGCATTCTGAATCATAATCCGGCCATTCGTGTCCATAATAAATACCCGGCCCCGCTCTACCCAGTCGATATTCGCGAGCATCGTCATCATCTTCTCCACATTAAGCGGTATGATGAGTGCGCCTGTTAGTTCGGCAGTCGCCTGAATCGGCAACGAACGGATATAGAACGGGGTATACGTAGCTTTTTTATCCGAATTCTTGAGCGGAAGCAGCACGTATTCACCCGAATGATGCTGGCCCATAAGCTGCTGCCAATCATCGTAAGCGAAAGTATCCGTCTGAAGCTTCATCTCATAAAAAGATTGTTCTTCTATATAGGTCTCACTGGAAAGCACCGACTGCAGCGGCTTCGAATATAAGTTAATCTCCTTAATGAAGTTGTTGGCAGATAACATTTTGCCCAGCTCCTGCTTCAGCCCGTATATCTTGTAAGCGTTATCAGGTGTGGATGAAGACAGAAAGCCTTTCACTTCGGAATGAACGGCCAGCTGTGTGGCCAGGCTCTCTGTCTGCAGCAGCTCCCCGTCCACAATATATCTTACCTGCTGAAGCATCGCTCTGCTTGCCAGCTTAATCTCATTTTTCACAACTTCTCTCGTCTGACCATAGATGATCACACTAAGAATGACAGGTATGCACAGAATCACCGCATACGAGACAATTAACCGGAAAACTACACTTTGTGTGAAGTGACCCCTTTCCAAATTCAATTGCAATCCCCCTAATTCCCTTTTTTGTACATTTCAATCATAAATGAAATTGGGGTAAGCTTCATATGTACAATTTGAAATCTGATGTACAGTTTAAGCAGGTTGGCTATTTACTCACTGCGGATCACACGAAAACCCTGGTCATTTCCCCTGCTGCTCCCCTCAAACTTGCCCCGAAACGATACCTCTGTATTGTTAACGCCGCCGATCCACCCGCCGCCCTTCACCAGTCTGAGGGAGCCGATGCTGCTGTCCGGGCCTTCGTACCAGTTCCAGCACCATTCCCTCACGTTACCTGACATATCGTAAAGCCCCAGCTCATTGGGTTTCTTGAGGCCGCTAATTTTCGTCTGGTTATGGTTATTCTCGATCGCCGGCCAGTTCCAATCCCCGGTTAAGAATTGATCCCCGGAATTCCTCCAATACCAGGCTACCTCATCAGCCTTGCTACTTCCGCTATAGCTGCTGCTCTTGCTCATCTGTCCCCCGCCTGCTGCATATTCCCACTCCGCTTCAGTCGGCAGGCGGTAGCCGTTCTCTCCTGCATTGACCGTTACGGTCCATTTCATGAAATCTCTGTCGCTTGTATTATTCGGATCAACAGTGTTCTTGTCTATATTGTAATAGGGCTTCAGGCCCTCTTTCATACTCCGTTGATTGCAGTACTCCACAGCATCATACCAGGTTACACTCTCTACGGGCAGATTATACCCCTGAAACTGGGAAGGGTTATTCCCCATCACCTCCAGCCATTCTTGTTGAGTCACCTCATACTTACTGATATAAAAATCAGGGAGGGTCACATCTGTTCCGTAATAATTGGATTTTGTGTCTACAAAGGCACCGCCCTCGACCCATACAAGACGCTCTTCCCTGGCAGGCTTCTCCTGCGAGCAGGCAGCGGCAATACCCGTTAATGCTATTAAAATGACAATCAATAGTTTTCGCATGGATATATCTCCTTTGAACCGATTGGGAAAGGTACGGACCTGCTGATTAGCCTCTATATAGGCAGCACAGTAGTTATAAAGGTTGTACGTTCTGCAACAGCATGACGGAAATGTTGTATTAATTGCAGGATGATATAAAAGATTTCAAGTGGAGTTCAGCCTATATAGCTGGCTTATTAAGGCCGCCGGCTGTGTGACCGGCAGGCCTCAGTCCTATCAATGATCAGCCGTCTTTCTGAATAGCCGGAACCCGGTTAGTGCCTGTCAGCCGCCTGTTACCACACCGTTACGTTAGAGCTGCCGCTGCTCTGATAGCCTTCTGTTGCAAGCACCTGATAGGACCAGCTGCTTCCCAGATTCATCCCTTTGCTCTTCCATGCGTTAACATGGTTACTGAAAGTGATAGCAGAATTGCTTCCCGTCGCTCTCTTCGACTGTCTTACACTCCAGTATTGAGGGAATGTGGCATTACCATCAATGGAAGGCGCGTCGTAGCGCATGGTGGTATAGATATCATAGGTGCCCCCGTCACTGGTCACGGTGCCCTTATACGTTCCGGTAGGTCTATAAGTACCCCAGCTGTCTACAACGTAATATTCGATGAGTGAATTTCTTGTCCAGCCGTACAGGGTTAAATACCCGTTGCCGGATGGCGCCCAGACGCCTGCATTGTAGTTGATTGTTCGTGTTGGCGATCCAACATTCCAGCCTTTACCGACCACGAAATTTCCGGTATTGGACCAGTTCACACTGTAATTCCCGCCTGTTCCGTTCGTAGCATTGACTGTACCTCCGCCATCAGTCCAGTTCTGCCAATAATCTGTTGCTGCACTTGAGGTCGCTGCAAACGCGCTGAAGCTCATTGTGGCTGCCATGAATACCGTTAGAATTTTCTTGTTTAGCTTAAACATTGAATTACCTCCTAAGAATAATTTGTTGTGTACAGCCTTTCTTCCCCGCCCTCACTTGCCCGTAGCCTCTGTCCGCAGAATCTAACTTATCCTGAGTTATCTCCCAGATATTTACTTGTCCTCCTTCACGAGTAAATTATATAAGGTAAGCGTTTACATTTCTCTCTGCAAATTAAAGGTTTAATCCCAATTTTTATAGGTCTTATGGAGACGAGGCGGCATAACTTATCAATTAAAAAAGCCGCCCCATGAAAGGACGGCTCTGCATCAGCAATCTTATGGATTCGTCAGCCCATCTTGATTACGGCCTTCACCACATCTTCCTTGTTATTGATGACGAAATCAAAAGCTTTCTGGGTATCCTCGAAGTTGAATTCATGGGTCACGATACCCTTGACGTCAATTTTACCGTCGGCAATCGCTCCAATGGCGGCAGGATACAGGTTCCGGTAACGGAATACCGATTTGATATCGGCTTCTTTGAACATAATCTGCATAAAGTCGAAGTCGATGATATCCTTGGCTGCGAGTCCGACGAGCACAATCGTTCCGCCTCTTTTGACCAGATAAGGCGTTTGCTTCACGGTATGCTCGCTTCCTGCGGTTTCAATGACCTTATCCACGCCCTGACCGTCTGTCAGTGCAGCGATTACATCCAGAACATTCTCCTGCCTGGCGTTGATTACCCGGGAGGCGCCCAGCTTCTTCGCCGCTTCCAGCCGCTTCTCAATGATATCTACGACCACAATATCCGTTGCTCCGTACGCCTTGCAGGCCAGAAGTGTGACAAGCCCGATGCACCCCGCTCCGAGGATCACAACACGGTCACCCAGCTTAATTCCGCCTTGCGCCGCAGCATGCAGGCCCACGGCCAGCGGTTCCACCAGCGCCCCCTCTTCCGAGGATACGTTGTCCGGCAGCTTGAAGGCCATGTTCTCCGGAAAAGCCATATAATCCATCAGGCAGCCATGGTAGGGCGGAGTGGCCAGAAACTGCACATCCGGGCAGAGATTGTACTTGCCGCTCTTGCAGAATTCGCACTGGCCGCAGGTGACTCCAGGCTCTAGCGCAACCCGGTCACCCACCTTAAGATGCTTCACCCCGGGGCCAAGCTCCACCACTTCTCCGGCACATTCATGCCCGAGGATGAAATCTCCGTCGACCACGAAGTCGCCGATCCGCCCATACTCCAGATAATGCACATCCGAGCCGCAAATTCCGACATATTCCAGCTTTACGACAACCTCGCCCTCTTTGGCCACCGGCATGTCAATTTCATTCATTTCCAGCTTCTTGAGCTCTGTCATATAAAAGGCTCTGTTCTTCACAAGTTTCTCCTCCTCAGGGGCATTAGCGTTCTGTATAACCATCTGAATTACTTCAAGGCCTCTGCCTTCTCCAGCAATGCGATATACTCATCCACGTTATCCTTGGCAATCAGCGGGTTGCCGATATCGGTGTCGATCTGTTTCTCCGCGCCGGTCAGCAGCTTGTTGCTGGTATCGAGCAGCTTCTCTGCCAGCTCAAAAGCATTCTGCAGACAAGTGGAGGTCATCTTGCCCTCCTTGATCAGCTGAAACGCCTCAGCCGTTCCATCCACTCCATAAGCCAGCATGCTGCTGAACTTGGCATTATCCTTAACCGCTTCAATCGCGCCTGCCGCCATATTGTCGTTCATGGAAACAACAGCATCGATGGTATCGTTGGCCTGAACCCAGTCCTCCATATATTTCATCGCTTCGTCCTTGTTCCAGTTGGCGATCTGTTCGCCGACGATCTGCACATCCGGACGTTTGTCGAAGAATTCCTTCTGCCAGCTTTCTCTCCGCTTATCGGCGTGGAAGTTCCCGGACGGGCCGTTGAGTACTACGACCTTGGCATTCTGTGGGATCTGTTCCAACGCTGCGCGGGCATTGACTCCGGCCTGCTCGTAAGGATCGGCATCCACAGTGGATGCTCCTTCAATGCCGGAGATGCGTGCATTAGTGGTGATGGCATAAATACCGGCTTTGATTACCTTCTCTACGTAAGGTCTTTGCGCCTCACCGTTATTCGGCTGCACAATGACAAGGTCGAACTTGTTCGTGATGGCATTCTCGATCATGGAATTCTCTTTATCGTCACTGGCCTGCCCGTCGAAGACCTCCAGCTTGATGTTCGGATATTTCTTGGCTTCTTCCTTCACGGCGTTGGCAAGCCAGGCGGCAAAGGAGTCAGACTGCGCACGGGCGATGTAGGCAACCTTATATACTTTCTCACCGCTGTTACTTCCTTGCGCTCCTGAATTAGACGAGCTTGACGTATTCGAATTGCCACAGCCTGCGAGCAGTCCCAGTATCAACAGCATCAAAACTAAGGTGATCCATGTTTTTCTCATTGTTTTTCCCCTTTTATTTATTTTAAACAGCGCCGCTGTTTAATCCGGTTGCCTGGACATCCTCTTACCTGTGCCGGGTCACTTGGCGATTCCCGGACTCTGCTCCCTCTTGCGTCCGCTGCTCTTGCCGTTCCTGCCGTTCTTGTCTTCAATTCTGCCAAGTGTGTTCTTGGTTCTGCGGTTCTTGGACCGGATATCGTAGATTACCGCCAGCGCAATGATGGCCCCGCGGATAATCTGCTGCATGTAAGAGTCGACATTGGTCAGGTTCATGATGTTATCCAGGAAGCCCACAATGAAGGCGCCAGCCAGGGTGCCTCCCGCCGAGCCGATCCCGCCGGAGAAGCTGGTGCCCCCGATGATCGCCGCCGTCAGCGCCGTGAATTCATAGTTGATTGCACCGTTGGGAAGCCCGGCATTCACCCGGGACATGAAGAGAATTCCGGCAACCCCTACGAAGATACCGTTGATGATAAAAGCAGTGTATTTGACCTTGGATACGTTGATACCTGAAGCGGTAGCCGCTTCTTCATTCCCGCCCACTGCAAACAGCGAGCGTCCGAACCTGGTGTGCCGCAAGATGTACCAGGTGATAAGGGCAAAGGCAATCAGAAATAGCACGGGGATAGGAATGAAGCCGATGGAGCCTTGGCCGAGGACGGTGAAATCCCCCAGCTGCAGGATGTTCTGTCCTTTGGTGAAGAGGAGGGCAACCCCGCGCGCCATCGTCAGCATGGCCAGTGTAGCAATGAAGGGCGGCGTCTTGAAGGTGCTGACCATCACGGCATTGACAATATTGCACACCACGCCGGTCACGATGCCGACGACAATAGCGGCTGTAAAAGAACCTGTAGATTTGTAAGCGGATACAGCAAACACTCCGGAAAGGGCCAGCACAGAGCCCTGCGATAAATCCAGCATCCCGCTGATAATCAGCAGGGTCTGGCCAAACGCCAGGATGGTAGTTACCGCCAGCTGGGTGGAGATGTTGGTCAGGTTATTAATGGACAGAAAGTTCGGGTTGGCAAAAGAACAGACAATAAATAATGCCAGCAGCACCAGATAGATGCTGTACGTCTTTTTAAATGTGCTCCAGAATTGGCTCCAATTCATCTCTTTCAATTCAGTTCACCTCATTTGATGTAATCGTTCCGGTGGCGTACTTCATAATCTTCTCCTGGGTGAAATCCTCCCGGCTGATCTCCCCGGTAATCGTGCCTTTGGCCATCACGTAAATCCGGTCGCACATCCCCAGCAGCTCGGGCAGCTCGGAGGAGACCATAATGACGACCTTGCCCTCCTTGACCAGATCGGTCATCAGCTTATAGATTTCGTATTTGGCGCCCACGTCGATGCCCCGGGTAGGCTCATCCAGAATAAGAATATCCGGACCCAGAATCATCCATTTGGCCAGCACCACCTTCTGCTGGTTGCCTCCGCTCAGCGAGGCGATAACTGTATCCATCGAGGGTGTCTTCACCCGCATCTTCTGGAACATCTCCGACACGATATCCTGCTCGGCCTTGGCATGATGCCGGAAGCGGTAGAACACGCTCTTCAGGGAAGACAGGGTCGTATTCTCCTTCACCGACCGCATAGGAATGATCCCGTATCTGCGTCTGTCCTCGGAGAGCATGACCATACCATGCCTGATGCTCTGCTCCACGTTCTTGATTGTGACCTCGCGGCCCTTGATGTACACCTGCCCGGAGGCGATGGGATCAAGCCCGAAGAGCGAACGCATCACCTCGGTTCTCCCTGCCCCGATCAGTCCGGCGAAGCCGACCATTTCCCCCTTGCGCGCATGGAAGCTTACATTCTCATAGCCGCCGTGACCGCTCAGATTCTCTACCTTCAGCAAGGTGTCGCCAATCTCTACCTCTTCTTTCGGGTAGGTATTGGTAAGCTTGCGGCCGACCATCAGCGAGATCACCGTCTCAATGTCCAGCTTCTCCTTGGGATGGCTCTCCACTACCGTTCCGTCCCGGAATACGGTAATCTCATCGGCGATCTGAAAAATCTCGTCCAACTTATGCGAGATGTAGATAATGCTGACGCCCCGGGCCTGCAGCTCCCTGATCTTCACGAACAGCTTATCTACTTCCTCGTGGGTAATCGCAGAGGTAGGCTCATCCATGATGATGATATCTGACTTGTACGAAATCGCTTTCATAATTTCCAGCATCTGAATATCGGACACCGTCAGGTCCTTGAGCAGGGTAGTCGGGGAATACGGCAGATTCTCTGCACGCAGCAGCTCCTTGGTACGCGCTCTGACCTGCTTCCAGTCCACCTTGCCGAAGCGGTTCGCCGGCAGATTTCCGAGGAAGATGTTCTCTTCCACGGTCATTTCCGGCACATAATTCAGCTCCTGGAATATCATCGAAATCCCCAGGCTCCGTGCCTGAATCGGGTTGCTGATTCTGACGGGCTTCTCGTCTATGAAGATCTGCCCGCCATCCGGCTGGTGAATGCCGTTGATGATCTTCATGAGGGTTGATTTACCTGCACCGTTCTCGCCGCACAGGACATGCACCGAACCTTTTCTTACCTTGAAATCAATCTTGTCTAACGCCTTGACCCCCGGAAAGGACTTCTCGATCTGTGACACCCTGAGTTTAATGCTCTGTTCCATTCCTTTCCCCCCAAATGATGAACTGATTTCCCGCCTGCTCCAATTGTTACTAAAGTACTTTTATAAAACCTTCTAAATAAGATTATAGCCAGTTTTGTATTGAAGTCAACAAAAACTTAAAGCGTGATGGAAACGCATTCAATTAGCGGTTTTCTGAAGGCAGACATACAAAAACGCCTCCGGCAGAGGGCGGAGCCGCAGATGCAGCACCGTCCCTCTTCCGGAGGAGCGGGAGAAGAACACGATATTCTTTTGATTAAAGGTTATATCTAGATGCTGTCAATAAACTCCGTTACCAGTTCCAGCGCAGCTCCCACGGCGGTAGCCTCCAGCTTGTATTTGCAGACCCGGAGGTAGGTGCCGTCCTGCTCGAAGGTGTTCTTCCGGGCCGCGAGCGCCTGGAGATCATCAATGTATTCCTCCATGTACGCTCCGGCATAACCGCCGAGAATTACATCGCAATCGTACAGCATCCGCAGGTTGTTAATTGTAATCACCAGGTATCCAAGGTACTCCTGCCAGATGGACTTTTGCGGCTCATTCCCTTCCCGCAACAGCCGGAAAAATTCAGAAATGCTGCCCCCGGTGCTGTCCGATAGTATTCTAGCTGAGCAATAGGCATCCACACAGCCCTTCTGTCCGCAATAGCAGGTACGGCCCTCAGGCATAATCGTCATGTGTCCGAACTCTCCGCCACGGTGGTTCTGACCGGCATAGATCTGGTTACTAACTATAATTGAACCGCCCACGCTGTTGTTAAGCGATAAATAGACTACATTGTGAATGTCTTGCTCCCCCCACAATTCGGTGAAGCCGGCCGCATTCGCATCATTGCTGAGAATACAAGGATAAGGGATGAATTCCGCGAACCGCTGGACACTTCCCCCCTTGAAATCAATTACCGTGGCATAGCTCACCGTCTGGCGGTCATCGGACAGAATCGCGGGCAGCGCAATCCCCACGCCCAGAATCCGGCTGCGGTCAAGCTGACAATCTTCCACAAAATCCTCCACCAGCCTGCCCACCCCCTGGAAATAGACCTCGCTGTTCGCGAAGGGGAAATGGTTTCTGACATTCTTAACGATTCTGCCGCTTAAATCAATGATGACTATCCCCACATGATTCAGGGTCACATCCAGCCCGATGGCATATCTCGCCACACTGTTGCAGGCCATCGACTTGGCTTTGCGGCCGCCGGTGGATTCGAACAACCCCGTCTCCTCGATCAGCTCTCTTTCCTGCAGCTCTTTAAGATTCTGGGTAACTGTAGGCAGGCTTAGATTGAGCGCCTGCGCAATCTCTTGAATAGAAGTAGATTCACGGTGATACAGATATCGGTAAATGGCGTTCCGGTTCATCTTTTTAACTTCCATACTGTTCAAGCGATGTGTCGCCATTATATAGCCTCCGACTTTTACAAATGTACTTTAATAATGTATATAAATATAATATACAATCACACCCGTTTTTGCAATCATCTGTATGTTTTATTTGTGAATATTTTCACTAATGTAAAGTCATTGTATCAAGTATTTATTTCCCCGTCATTAGTCTTTTCACACTAGCACCCCGGATTGCGTTGTTTGGTCTGAAGCGCGTCCCCTAGACTAGTTGGACTCTTACGTTCACCCGCACTAACATCCTAATGTTGTACGTATTACAACTCTGCCCCCTAAATAATAGACGCCTCGTCAGAATTGTTGTATGAATTACAAGAATTGTCCCGCTCAACCGCCTGTTGGAAGGCAAAATCCTGCCTTTTATACAACAATTCCCGAATAGGACTGATATTAATAGAGTAATGTTGTATTTCGTGCAGGATTTAGTAGGGTAGAAGTGACAGAGCACGGTTGAGCCTGAATGCAGCCAGGACAACAGCTAAGCATCCGGCAGCGGGGGAGCAGGCATAGGCATCATAAACAGATACCGGGCAAAAAAGAGAATGCCGGAAAGAATGAATGTGATTCCGCCAAACTTAATCAGGTTAACCGTTGGTTTCAAGCCGCTTCATCTCGATTCAGTTATATATGAAATCAGCCTCAGAATCCATTTCTTGTCGTATGCTATAATCATAGCAAAATTGCCAGGAGGAGCCTATGAACCGGATACAAAGAATTACAGATAGAAATCAGGCCGTATTGCAAGAGCTGCTGGACATTTGGGAAACAGCTGTCCGTGCCACGCATCTTTTCCTAACAGAACAGGATATTGAAGGATTACGTCCCTTGGTTCATCAAGGTATCGGACATATCTCCCATTTGCTTGCCTATACCGGTCAGGAGCATGTTCAGGAGCAGAAGATTGAAATGCTGTTCGTAGACCCCGCCGTCAGAGGACAAGGCATTGGTAAGCAGCTAGTCACTTATGCCCTGCACACTCTGAACGTACTCTACGTGGATGTGAATGAGCAAAATCCCCAGGCTCTCGGATTCTACGAGCATCTGGGATTCCAGGTCTATGACCGGTCTGAACGGGATGAACAAGGCCAGCCTTGGCCTATTCTGCATATGAAGCTATCACAGATATAGCAATCCGGGTAGCCTTAACAATATCACCCAGCGCCATGCTGGCCTTGCCCGGTTTATCGAGCACTTGCTCAGGGATATAGGGCACATGGATGAAGCCGCCGCGCATAGCCGGATAATGTTGCTCAATGTGATGGAGCAGACCGTACATGGTGTTGTTGCAGACATAAGTTCCAGCGCTGTTCGAGAGGAAGGCCGGCAGGCCGTTGTCTTTGATCGTCTGAACAATTCTTTTGACAGGCAGGCTGGAAAAATAGGCATTCGGTCCGTCCGCGCAGACCGGCACATCCTCCGGCTGGCAGCCTTCGTTATCGGCAATGGAAGCATCCATCAGATTAACGGCAATCCGTTCCACCGTAATGCCGCTGACCCCGCCCGCCTGTCCGATACAGACCACCGCATCCGGCCTTTCGGCCCCGATATACCCGATCAGTGTCTCCACCGATTTCTGGAACACCACGGGCAGAGACCGCTTGATGATCTCCGCACCGCCAATGTAATTCTCCAGATGCTGTACCGCCTCCAGCGAAGGGTTGACAAGCTCTCCGCCAAACGGCTCGAAGCCTGTTATAAGGATTTTCATAGCGTGTAGCCTCTCTTTCTTTCTGATCATGTCAGCTTAACCTCTACTCCCTCGCTGTCCAAATATTCAGCGCACGCGAGCGGACCGCAAGGTTCGTGTGATTTCTGAACGACCGCAAACGCTCTGCCGGTTCCGGGCTCCAATGTAGAGCCTGTCCTGCTACTTCCAGCAATGAAAGTCCCATATACGGGGATTCGTAACGCTGTTCAGCCCCTAGCACATCCACAATTTCGAGCAGAGTCTCCGGATTCCAGTATCCTGTGCTGTCTTGTATACTATGGGCGATCTGGCTGTACGCTTCGCTTAACAGCTGCGGCTGATCTGACATACCATCAACCATCCGGTTCAGATACGCGGCGGATTCCTCCACGTTATTCCAGTCCATGGCAGCGATATACAACTTCATCACAAGCTGCTGTAAAGTCTCATCGGCTGCGTGACAATCGATCAGTCCCAGGTACAAAGGGATAAGATGTACACGTGTATTCTTCGGCAACGAGGTCAGCTGGTTAATTAATTTCTGGAGGCGCTGCCGGTGAGGCAGATCTCTTCCCGCAGCTGCATTCCAATCCCCGCTTATCCCTGTACCGGCCAGCTTCCGGCAAACACCAATTACAACCTCGTTGACCTTGCCGTCGCGGCAGGTTTCGATCAGCGTGTTCACCGCAGCTTCCCATCTCGTGCTGTCTTCCAGGTCCGTAATCGCCTGAGCAGCGGCAGCAGCAATCACATCTTCATTTCCATTAGTCCACCAAATCATAGCAGCAAAAGCATACCTGCCAACGGACGTATCCGGATGATTGGCAATCTCAATGATTAAGGCCAGATAGCGCGGTCTATAGTCAAGCGGAAGAGCATTAGGCTGCTGGGATAATAAGCTTAGTGCGATATCACTTTGCGGGGAAGCAGCGATGGCCCGTAGAATCTCCCAGCTGCGTTCATCATCCAAAAGCTGCTTCGCAGCATGCCCTATGGCGATGATCACATCCTTATGGGCGCTTGGTTTGCCGAGCTCGTTCAGGAGCAGCGGAAGGCTGTCCTCACTTCTATACGCGCCCAGCAAGCGGATGGCTTCTTTCCGGACCGTAATCTTCAGCTTATCCCGGTTTAGCAGCTCCTTCAGCAAGGTAACCAATAACACCGGATTCACTCTGCGGATGCACCTTGGTATGGAGTACATCGCTACACGTGCCCGGTCTCCATCCAGATTGTCCAGCAGCACGGGGAGCACCTTCTCCGGCTCTTCCAGGAGTGACAGGGCATGAAGCGCCGCCTCTGCTACAGCGACTTCCTCATCCTGTACCAGTCCAAGCAGCCTGTCCGGGCCAAGATCAGGCATACCGGCCATAATCCTGATCACTCTTGCACGCTCGGACAGACTGCGCTTAGGATCATCCGCAATTTTCGCTAAGAGGGAACTGTAAGCTTGCTGCTGACGCGGCAGCCACCGGTAGAATCCGCTCTCCGCCGGCACGGGATAAATCGTTTTGCCTGACAGGAACCTGCCTTTGATCACAGCCCCCGAAATATACGGATCGAGCCACTCCTGGCGCTTCAAGTGCAGATGCCGGAACACTTCATGGATCGTAATATACGATTTATCCGAGGCCAAAAGTTCCTTAACTCTGGCATCACGCATCTGATGTGGTTCAAGCCAGAGCCGGGTTGCACGCATAGCTATTGCATCTGCCTTGGCCCTCGTGGCTTCCTGTAACAGATTCTGAAGTTTAATAATACCGTGACCTCTTTTGCCAAAAGAACCCGCCAGGCTCATTACCAGATAGTAGTTCTCTGTCCGGTTGGCCTGTGCAGCAAAGGCGTATATGCCGTCGAAGATCATCTCTTCTACTCCCTGGGGCAGTTTCTCTAGTGATGGAAGAGATAGCTGCCCGTTCTGCTTGGCCAGCTTCTTGATTGTAGCTAACGCAAACTTGAACAGCTCACCGTGAGGCTGCCCTGCGTTATGCCGCAGAATCGCAAAGGCCAGCTGCTGGACAGAGAACTTCGTACCATGCGAGGTATCTCTGGCATCGATAACACTATCAACGAGTAAAGTAAGCGCCTGCACATGGGCATCCTCGTATACAGACGCAGGACTTTCCGACAGCTCCTTGAACACTGCGCTGCGTACAGGGTCCTGGTCATTCTTAATCCGGCCCAGATAGACCAGGGTTTCATTCATCCCCTGCCTCGACAGAACCGTACTTCGGATCAGCTGCATAAGCGCCGTAGCACGTTCGTCTGCACTGGATACCCGTGTAGCCAGCTCAAGCTGCTCTCTTGAATGAAGAATGGAGCGGCAGGCGGTAATACGGAGGGTCCGGTCCCGGTTATCCTTGATCTCACGAAGGCCAAGCATCCGGGCAGCTTCCTTATCACGCAAGGCATACGGCAATTCATACAGTAACTTTTCCGGGAAAATACGCTCTTTGCGTCTATCCTCCTCATACACGGCATCAAAAATCACCTTGCGGTTAGACGGCGCCATATGTTCAAGCAGCTTCGCTACATGCATAGGGTAATCTGCGAGTAATTTCGCAATCCCGATCCACTGGTCTATGGACAGAACTTTCTTTCTTTTCAGCACAGCCTCAGGAACACCATGGGACAGCAGATCGCTCCGCAATTCCGTTTGTGTCAGCAGCTGAAACACCTTATCCGGATTCTGGCGTACAAGTGTGCCCAGATGTTCTTTGAGTGCAGGATGTATAATGCCCATAGGACCGTGATTCAGTGCACACGCAAGCATCAGATCCGCCTTGTGATTGCACAGATGCTCCATAGCAGACGAGAACCTCGACCAGACATGCCCTTTTCCCCTGAGTGGGGTGCTCTCCAGCGTGGCTGCGAAGTATTCCGCTACTACATCTAGATGCCGGCTTGCTAACTTCTTCCAGTCTCTGATGGCAAAACCGATATCCGCAAGCCATGTGCTAACCGTTGCCTTATGGCAGGCCTGCAGTATTATCGCTGCCTCCTCCGCACCCCACCGGGCGTATACCACGGGTAACAGGCGCTCCGCCAGTTCCTGACGGTCTATCTGTGAAATGGTGCGGAGCAGCTTGCGGCGGCATTCATGTGATAAATGCGGGAGCTCACGTTCTATTTCTTCATCTGAAGCCACTTTAGCCAATAGGCCCGCAGCCGTGTTCCTGATACTTGCCAGGGGATGCCGCAGAGCAGACAGAATAACCGGAGCATCCAGTGTGGCGATGGCACCCATTAAGGCAAGGCGCGCTTCATACGCACCGCCCTCCAGTAATGAGGCCAGTAATTCGGAGTACTTGGCTGATCCAAGGTGCTCACGGCCCAATGTCGTTACTCTTCTGATTCTGTCGGAGTAACCTAGTGAATCCAGTTCTTTAAGTAAGCTCTGCTTGTCCAATGGATCTCTTCTCAAAATCATAAGTCCTCCTCGTTAACCTGTTCTGATTTCATTCATTATAGGCTGAACTTAAGATACTAACTTAAACGCAATTGTCACTACGGTGAATATTTGCGCTATTGTTATTTTCTTTTATTCAGCTTAGATATTCTTCTTAACAAAAAAAAGGCAACCCCAATCCGGTTATTCAACCGTCTTCAAGATTACCCGTTGCAAGCCTTACTCTACCATTTCAGTCTTATCGCGCTTCTGTTGGATAAACACATACGTGTTCTCATCTGACAAGCCTTCCGCAAATGCGAAATCAAACCCGTCGAAGCCCTTAATATCCTCCACACGGGTAATTTGCCGCTCGGCCATGTAGCGGACCATTTCACCCCTGGCCATCTTGACCAGCGTCGCCCGCTCAACCACCTTGCCGCCGATGTCCTGCCCGAACACCACACTAATCATTCGAGCGTCCTTGCCAATGTACGGCGAGATACACTTGCTGTATTCCTTGGAAGCCAGGTTCAGAATGATGTCACTCTCCGCGAACAGCTGGTCCGCCAGTCTTTTATTCCAGAACTCATAGAGAGAACTGAAGCCCTTACCACCCAGCTTAGCCTGCATCTCCAGCCTGTACGGCACAACGCCATCAAAAGGTCTGACGATTCCATAGAATCCGGATAAAATCCGCAAATGCTGCTGAAGATAATCCAGCTCCTCCGTCTGAAAGATCCCGGGCGCCAAGTACTGGTACTGTATTCCCTCATATGAGAAGATAGCCGGCGTCAGATTCCTGGTGACATCCATCTCCCGGATCCGTTCCATATTCAGCGTGGCGATGGCATCATTGCATTTCCATAGCGCTTTGGCTTCTTCATAATTCAACTTGCGTAATAAGGCCAGAAGAGTCTGCGAATCGCTGATGAACTGCGGCACTTGGCGGTAATCCAAGAAATCCGTGTCCGTCTTCATCTTCTTGGCAGGCGATATAATGATTCTCATGCTGCTCCCTTTTCTACCCCCGCGGGGAAAACTAAATATACCTTTATACTATCATAATTTATATTATATAAGCTGAACTCAAGATACTAACTTAGTATACTAACTTAAACCTTAGTCGTCACTGCGGTGAATATTTGGACTTCCGGCCGCTGTTGTCCGTCCTTCTAGTGACACATTGTATTCGATTTTTCGCATACATTAGGCCCCTTCCCCCTATCGCCGGCACATTGTATTCGATTTTCAGCATACATTGGGCCCATCCGCTCTATCGCTGCACATTGTATTCGGTTTTTCACATACATTAGGCCCGTTTAACACCTCACACAACACAAAAAGCCCAAGCCCGGCATAACACCCCAGGCTTGAGCTTTTTCACATTCCTATTCCCCAATAGTCCGAATAATCGTATCGAACGGTTCCAATTCCACAGTCTGCGGCCCATACTCCGTCTCAATCGTAGTCTTTTGCAGCTGGTCGCTGTTATTGATCACGACAAGCATCTTGCTCTCCGGATAATACGCGCACTCGGTATAGAGGTTATCCGGAATATATTTCGTTTCCTGTAGCTCCTTACCGGCATAGCGGATCAGGTTCAGCAGCAGACGGGTATTCTCCCAGCCGAATTCGAAGGAAGGCAGGTAGATTCCCTTACCTTTACCGAAACTATTCGCAGATAGTGTGATTTTACCGTCTACCTCACTGAGCACAGCAGCGGAACCATCCGTAAGATGGATACCGTTCTTCGGCGAGATGCTGGCGCCATCAGGCACCAGACCTTGCTCAGCTTGAACCTCATATGCCCATTTGCCATGTGCTACCCGCGCACCCGTGTCCTCATCCACACCCAGAACATGCGCCATTCTGAAGTAGCTGTCGTATCCCTCAACGGCCGAAGGCTGGTTAATCCCGATAAAAGCACCGCCCTCATACACCCATTTGGTCAGGACATCCACCGGTTTGCTGTCTTTCCAGTACTCCCCTCCGCTCCAGGCTGTACCGGCACTGCCTGCATTAATCACTACATCCACATGCTGCAGCACGCCCTGGCGGATATCCTCGAAATCAATGAACTGCACCTCAACCGGCAGACCGGATAGTGCTTCATTAATGTGAATCAGATCATGCATATACGTCTCATGGAAGTGGCCGGACAAGGTCCAAGATCTCAGCTTGCCCCAGCTATGCAGAATGGCTACCCTGGTCTTGATATGATAGGGCTTGCCTTGCTCATGCAGCTCCTTAATCTCTCTGAATTCATTCGCAATCTTCTCGATATAATCACAGAAATCCGGGTAAGGCTCGACCAGATGCAGATATCCGCCCAGGCCAATCCGGTCAATCGGCTCACGCAGGAGGGCACGCCGGATGTTGATCCAGTATTTTTTGGCATCCAGTGTCGGATTCCCCCCTTCCATGAAGGTAGGCGCACCGCCTAAACCAACCGGGAACAAGTACGGATGCAGCCGGATCTCATGCGTATCCACTTTCACCCCTGAACAGAGCCTTGCCTCATATCCCGAGAACACACATTTGATCATTCCGTCGAAACCAAACTCACCGAAGCGGTCATTGTAAGGCTCTGCGCCAACCCAGCTGTCATCGTAGAAGACATACGCCAGTTTGTCATGCTTATGCACAATATCAATTAACTGCTTGCCGAATCCGATCACGAAATCATTGATAAAAGCCATATAGTCGAGCTTGCGCTGCTCCGCCGGGATATGACTGACACGGTATTTGCCGCCGTTCACGAAATCTTCTGCCGTCAGCGAATAGCCGTATTGCTGCGCGAACAGATCCAGACCCCTCGCACTCACCGTGAAATCATAGGAACCCCAGTCTGAGAAAAGATGGCGGTTACGCTCACTGCTGCCCCAGATCCAGGCGAAATTATAGAACAGGGAAGTAAACCGGACAACCGTCGTTTCCTTATGCTCCTGGCACCAGTCTTCCATCCATTCCAGCAGGTATTTCTGCGTGTCAGCATACATAGGATCAATCTGCATCAGATGCTCTTTGTTCCAGTTGTTCGTGGTGTGATTGTACATGGAGATCTCTTCCCAGATCCGGTAGGCCATGAAGCTGACGGTGTATTTATGCCAAGGTACGATTCCGGTAAGCACCACATTGCCTGATTCCCGGTCGTAATTCCACTGCTCTCTCGGTACTTCCTCACCGGTCGTCCGGTCATACACCTGCCAGTACTTATACGCCTCACGGGAATCATTCACTCTGAACTGTTCAGCGAAGAAATCCTCCATCAGGTAGACCGACAAATAATCTTGCACAGCTACCTTCGGATTGGTAATAAGGAAGCTCTGCTGCAGCTTATCCGGGTTCTGCGACGCCCATTCATTATGGTCCCGGATGATACAGACTGTAGAATAAATGCCGTATCCGGCATTGATAATCTCATCAGATAACTGTGTACCGTCACTGTCACGGATGACATCGGCACCCCAGCGTTCAGCGAGTTCAAGCGTTAGCGCTTCGTAACCGGATTCTCCCGGCAGTGTGAAAGCGCCTGTTGATGGTTTGGACAATTCGGTTCCCTCCTATTTAAGCATATCGGACAAGAAAGCAAGCGCTAAGCCTTGGCCCCAGCCTTGAATCCAGTCTTTTGGAATATTGCGGTACCCTTCGCGGTCCTTCATTACGGCTGTGCCGCCGGATACGCCCAGGACACGTCCGTCTTCGCTGATGTTTGCAAGAATGCCCTTTAACGCTTTTTGCACATATTTGGTGTGCAGCGGATTGCCGTTGTTGATCATCGCCGCCGCAATGCCGCAGGATGCCGATACTTCTTCATAAGATTCCTCATCATCCAGCACCGTCCGCCACAAGCCGTTCTCTGTCTGGACAAGCTTCAGCGCCGCCAGCTGATCACGGAGCGAACATTCCACGTCCATACACTGCGGATACAAATACCAGTCCTTCAAAAGCGGCTTCACC
The DNA here is from genome assembly GCF_038000245.1 of Paenibacillus sp. FSL R10-2736. Lineage (NCBI taxonomy): Bacteria > Bacillati > Bacillota > Bacilli > Caryophanales > Paenibacillaceae > Paenibacillus > Paenibacillus sp. FSL R10-2736. The sequence goes on along the minus strand of NZ_JBBOBN010000002.1, from coordinate 1,415,580 downwards.
TGCGACATCGTATACGCACCCCAGGCATTCGCTCTGCCCCAGTATAATCCGGACATATGATCCTGCTTCACATTGTTGTAGCCATGGAACCAGAAGCCGGTGCCAGGGTCCTGCAGATACTTGATATGCCAGTAGTATTGATTGAGGGCATCCTGGATCAGCTCCTGATCCTTCAGCTTACTGCCTACACGCAGCAGGAAGAATGCCGCCATAAACAGCGTATCCGCCCAAGCCTGTTCCGGAAAATCATTAGAAATCGATACCGTATGCTGCAGCACATTGTCTCCGAACCGCAGCGCATTTTTACGGATGTATTCTACCTTGCTCATCGCAATATCCCAATATTTCTGCTCTCCAGTCGCTTCATACAAGGTGATCAGCATGTGGCCCATGGCACAAGTATTAACCGTCCAGTCCGGCAGCCCCAGCTCAATATATTCATCCGCCCACTGAACCAGTCTGTCCAGGTACTCTTTGTTCCCTGTAGTCTGATAAGCTCTGGATACCCCATAATAAGCTACGCCGCAAGGCCAGTCCCATGTTAAGTCCATCGCCAGTGTTTTGTTGGTGACCTTGTCGATAATACTTAGAATCTCTTCCCTGTTGAAATCCACTTGAATCATCTTATTACCCCTCTCTTGTCTCACGCGCCTCAATAGCGCTTACTATCCGTCTCATTGCAAGCGCTTTACATACTCCATTGTAAGCAGTAAAATATTCTATATCTAAGCATATTCACAGCAAAACTGCGCATTTTCGACCATTTATCTATTTTAATATTATAGAGGAGCCCCCGGATATGCCCAGAAAAAAGAAACCCGTCATCGAGTACCGCCACTACAGCCTGCCGATCCATTTCCCTGTGCTGCTGTTAAGCGGGGAACGCTGGAAGATCTCCGATATTAAGAGCGAGCACCTGCATTTCCATAACCACCTGGAGATTGGGATTTGCTATTCGGATAGCGGCATCATGGAGATCAAGGGCGAGTCTGTACCTTTTACAGCCGGTGATGTGACCTTCCTCCCCCGGTACCTTCCGCATACGACGTATAGTTCTCCGGGTGAGGCCAGTCTGTGGTCTTATCTCTTTTTCTCGCCGGAGGACCTCTTTCAGCATTCCTTCAAAAGCGCCTATAGCAACTTCGAGCCGAATTTGTGGGCGGTGCTGGGGAAGAACTGTATCCTGAATAAGGATAAGCATCCCATGGTGTATAGTCTGGCCACGTCGATTGTGGAGGAATTGCAGCAGCAGAAGCCTTATTATCAGGAGAGCGCCTACGGCTTATTGCTGTCGCTGTATATCGAGCTGCTCCGGATCCATTCCACGAATGAGGCGCTGACCGATCAGGAAGCAGGGCATAATCTGAAGGGCGACTTCGTCATCTCCCCGGCGCTGGAGTATATCACCAGGAACTATATGCTGCCGATGACCATCGACTTCCTGGCCGACCTCTGCCACCTGAGCACCACCCACTTCCGCCGCAAATTCCATGAAATGATGGGCACCGCCCCCCTCGACTTCCTGAGCAGCACCCGGATCGAAGAGGCCTGTAAGCAGCTGAAGAGCACCGAGGATTCTATTCTTGAGATTTCTGAAAAGGTGGGGTTTCATTCCATCTCCAGCTTCAACCGCTGCTTCTCTAAGCTAATGGGCACGTCACCCAAGGAATGGCGTAAGAGTGCACAGTCCGAGACGCAGTCGGCGAAGGCAAGTATTCTGGAATTTACGGGGTGGGTATGAGAATGAATAATAAGGGTGAAAAGTCTGTCCTTGCAGACAAGATTCACGAACTGAACAAGCAGGTGCTGGCAAAAGAAGAGGAGCTTGCCGTCCTAAAAAAGACCCGCGCATATCTTCCGCAATCTAAAGCACAAAGATTTCAGTTCATCGAAGACCATAGCTCCGAATTTACGGTAGAGAAGATGTGCAGCATTCTTGAAGTATCACGGAGCGGATTTTACAAATGGAGAAGTGCCGAAGTCAGCCCTCAGGCGAAGCGAAAAGCCTTACTGCTAAAGCGGGTCGCTTACCTCTTTGAGGCTAACCACGGCCAGTACGGCAGTCCAAAGATCACCCTCCTCTTAAGGGAAGAGGGCTATATTATTAGCGAGCGCACAGTAGGAAAGTACATGCGGGAACTTGGTTTACGTGCGTCTTACAACAAGCAGGTGGATAAACTCGCAGAGGATCACTCCTGAATGCCCCATACCGAATCAAGCAGCTCATCCACTGACCAGCAGATTAGGCCCAACATACTGGTTCGCCTTCATTTCATCCCTTAACTGAACATCTGTATAGAAGAACTCCCCTACACTGCGCATAGTGGTTACCCCCGAATGCAGTGCGGTCAGAGCATTCCGCTTCATTCTTTTCTTCAGTACACTCCGGCCAAGCTTCGTTTCAGAATATGATGATAGGCAAAATGCAGCAGCCCTTCGCTGACGGGCAACGTGAACGGCTTACCATCTGCAAACAGATGGACATGCGCATGATCAGCCCGGCATCAGATATTTCCCCGCTACATCAATCGATTGATAACATTAGTAATTGGATAAACGTATCTTAATTTGGACGTTATTATCCAACTGTTGCCCGTAAGGGAGCCGTCCCGTTATGAAATTTAGTGAACAATCAGGACGGGGCAATTTGATAACTGTGAAACTTTGTGACTGACACTACCTAACATCATTTCTTTTATACCGCTTAGCCCGCGACTTCCAATAATAATTAGTTGCTGTTTGGTGTTTTTTGCATAATTTAATATTTCATGCGCAGGGTCTCCCTTAAGATGAATCGTTTCTGCAAAGATCCCTTCAGCCGCTAATTTGAATCGGGCTTGTTGAAGCTGTTCTAAACTCATCTTTTCCATCTCATTTAACATTTCTTCCAAGTAGCTCTCTGGTATATATGGCATTCCGCTGTTTACATATGCATGGCTGACATTCACCAAAGTTACCTGAGTATTTTTGTTTTGTGCAATTTCAACGGTTGCTTCAAGGATTTTGTTAGTTATTTCAGATTTATCGATGGCCACGAAAATTTTCTCGAACATTATTAAATCAATCCTTTCCTTCGTATGTCTTAATTGATTCGGCATTTTTTCTCTGCGGATGTCATCCTCATGATGAAGAACGGTATGATTATTGAAAAAGGAACCCATGAAGAGGTTCCTTTCCGGCGACACCTTCTATGCGGATTTTTGTATAACAGCCTCTTCTGTTAAAAGGAAGTTAGAATACTTGTACAACCTCTTTAATCTCATCGATTTCCTCAAGAATTGCGCGCTCAATAGCAGCCTTTAACGTAATCGTAGCACTTGGGCAACCGTTGCAAGCTCCCAAAAATCTTAATTTGGCTATACCGTTCTCCACCTCGACGAGTTCAGCATCTCCGCCGTCACGCAGTAAGAAAGGACGTAGTTTGAGAAGCACTTCCGATACTTCATCGAATAAAATTCCATTCTCCTCCATAATTCCAGCTCCTATCATTGTTTTACCAACAGTCAATTCTCTTTTTCAACCTAGATAGTCTGAGTGATCCTTTGCTTTTTGCCTAAGAATGGCCTCTTGATCCGAAAGTTCCCTTATAAGCGTATAAACAGAGTCTAAAGGTATCAACGCACCACAGCTTGCGCTCAATCCTGACAGCATATTGTAGTAGAACTGAAGTTTCCGTATCTCCCGGGTAAGTTGAGCTAGTTCTGAATTGTCCGAATTCTTTTTCTTCATTACCAACACCTCGTACTTCCTTTATGAATCAACCGATGCTTCCTTCCATCTCAAATTGAATCAGCCGATTCATTTCAACGGCATATTCCATCGGCAATTCTTTGGTAAACGGCTCAATGAAGCCCATTACAATCATTTGTGTGGCCTCTTGTTCTGTAAGTCCGCGGCTCATTAAGTAAAACAATTGCTCCTCGGACACTTTGGATACTGTTGCCTCGTGCTCCAAAGTAATCTGATCATTTTTAATTTCATTGTACGGAATCGTATCTGATGATGACAGATTGTCCAAAATCAACGTATCACACTTAATATTAGACTTGGAGCCTGCGGAATCGCGGCTGAAGCTGGACAATCCCCGGTAGTTTACTTTGCCGCCCTGCTTGCTGATGGATTTGGATATAATCGTAGATGTTGTCTCGGGAGCAAGGTGAATTACCTTCGCGCCGGCATCTTGATGCTGATCTTTACCGGCTACGGCAATAGACAGGATGGACCCCTTGGCTCCCCTTCCTTTCAATATTACAGCCGGATACTTCATGGTTACCCTGGAGCCAATGTTGCCGTCCACCCATTCCATTGTGGCATTTTCCTCTGCCACAGCCCTTTGGGTTACCAAGTTGTAGATATTAGGAGCCCAATTCTGGATTGTCGTGTAACGGACACGGGAATCTTTCCGGCAAATAATTTCAATAACTCCGCTGTGCAGAGAACTGGTACTATAAATAGGCGCTGTGCATCCTTCCACATAGTGGACAAAGCTGCCCTCTTCGGCAATAATTAATGTCCGCTCGAATTGTCCCATATTTTCAGAATTAATCCGGAAGTACCCTTGGATCGGCACCTCACACTGAACACCTCTCGGGATGTATACAAAGCTGCCACCTGACCAAACCGCGCTGTTAAGCGCAGCAAATTTATTGTCGGCGGGAGGGATGATCGTTCCGAAATACTGCTTGAACACTTCAGGATATTGCTTTAAAGCAGTATCCGTATCAAGGAAAACAACACCTTGATCCTCCAGTTCCTTCCGCATACTGTGATAGACTACTTCCGACTCGTATTGAGCGGATACGCCTGCCAGAAACTTTTGCTCCGCTTCAGGAATACCTAGCTTGTCAAAGGTTGCTTTAATCTCAGAGGGAACCTCCTCCCAGGTCTTTCCCTGTTTTTCCGATGGCCGAACGTAATATTGGATGTTATCAAGATTTAGCCCGGACAAATCCGCTCCCCACCCAGGCATCGGCATTTTGTAGAATTGCTTCAAAGCTTTCAGCCGAAAATCGAGCATCCACTCCGGCTCTTCCTTAATTCGGGAAATTTCCCGGACAATCTCTTCAGTCAGACCTTTTCCAGATTGAAAAATAGACTGGTGCTCATCGCGAAACCCGTATTTATATTCACCCATATCCGGCGCTTTTTTAGCCATTAGTGTCGCTCCTTTTAACCTTCATAAGAATCACTTTGATTGGCTCTAATTCCCTATGATCTGCCAAGCTTTTTCTCCACTACATCCTGCAGGCGGCTACGCACTCCCTCCAGCGGGATCTCCGAAATGACAGGAGCGAGGAATCCGAAAATAACAAGATATTCGGCTTCACTCCGTGAGATGCCGCGCGACATCAGATAATAGATTTGTTCCGCGTTTACTTGCCCCACGGATGCAGCATGACCGGCGGTTACATCATCCTCATCTATCAGCAGGATCGGATTGGCATCGCCGCGCGCATTTGGACTTAACATCAGTACACGTTCTGTTTGCTGACCATCACAATGGGTTGCACCTTTTTCGATTTTTGTAATCCCGTTGATAATGGCTGTAGCTTCTTCACGCATTACTGCGCGTGTGATCATTTGGCTCACCGAGCTTCTGCCAAAATGCTGGGCTTGCGTAGTAAAATTCAATTTCTGGTCCCCAGAGCCTATCGCAATCACCTTAGCGTCAGAGATGGACCCGTTGCCTTGGAGTAATGTCTTGGTATCACTGGCGGTATAGCCATTATTCATCTCGCCGACAATCCATTCTACACCGCCATCCGCAAGCACAACCGCAAGCCGCTGGGTGAAGTCCGTTGTTGCTGCAGCAAGCTGATGAACAGAAGCGACCTGCACCTTGGAGCCTGCCCCTGCAAACACCTCTACCACACCGTTATGCAAAACCTTGATATCATCTCTGCTCGATATATAATGATCCACATAGCTGATCTTGCTGTTGTTACCAGTCACAATCAAGATATGAGGAGCAAAACGAACCCCGCTCGTATCACTATAAAAGATCGCTTGAATGGGAACTTCAATCTCTATACCGTCTGGGACATATAGAAAAACGCCACCACTCCATAAGGCACTGTGCACAGCTGACAATCTGTGCTCTTCCGGCTTCACTGCCTGAAAGAGATAACGTTGAACCAACTGCTCATACTCTTTTGCCGCAGTATGCAGGTCCGTTAAAATTACTCCCTGGGCGGCTAAGCTCTCGAACAATTTCGTATACACTACATCCGAATTGAACTGAACGATTAGTCCGCCTGTCACTGGAGAAGCAACCAAACCTCGAACAATCTCCGGCGCATCTTCCAAACCTGACCACGCATTCTCAGCTTTGTAGTCTCCACTCTCGTAGATATCCCATTTTTCGAGTTTGATTTTCTCCACGCTTGGCAGCTCCAGCGTCCCTGCCAGCTCGAGTGCCTGAATCCGGCGTTCAAGCAGCCAACGAGGTTCATTCTTAGCGCTTGACAACGCGCGTACATCGTCCACATTCAATGAGTTTCTTGCTTGTATACCCACTTGCTCTTCCTCCTCTCCGGCTCTTAAACTTCCTCGCCTACTGCCTCATCCGTAATCCCAAGCTCCTCCTTCACCCAATCGTACCCTTCTGCCTCTAAACGGTGGGCAAGCTCCGGACCGCCAGATTTAACTATCCGGCCTTGCATCATGACATGCACAAAATCCGGGGTAATATAATTCAACAGCCGTTGATAATGGGTGATGATTAAAAAGCCTCTATCCGCGCTGCGCATCTCATTTACACCATTGGCCACAATACGCAGTGCATCAATATCAAGCCCGGAGTCCACTTCATCCAGGATCACAAACTTGGGTTCAAGCAGCATCATTTGCAAAATCTCATTCCGCTTTTTTTCACCGCCGGAGAAACCCTCATTCAAATAACGATGCGCAAATTCCGGGTTCATCTCCAGCCCCTTCATTTTGCTCTCCATTTCACGGATGAAACGGATTAAGGATATTTCTTCTCCTTCTTCACGCCGTGAATTGATGGCACTTCTGAGAAAATCCGAATTGGTTACGCCGGCAATTTCACTTGGGTATTGCATAGCGAGGAACAAGCCTGCACGGGCACGCTCATCCACCTCCATCTCCAGAAGATCTTCATTGTCTAGTGTCACCTTGCCGCCAGTAACCTCATATTTGGGATGGCCCATTAAAGCTGAAGCCAACGTACTTTTCCCCGTCCCGTTTGGCCCCATAATCGCATGAATCTCTCCGCCCTGAAGCTCCAGTGTGAGCCCTTTTAAAATTTCTTTCCCTTCAATCTTGGATCTTAATTCCTCAATCCTTAATGTCGTCATTTATCGTAAACTTCCCTTCGGAGTATTCTTCGGCACGCGCCACCAAATCGCTCATGAATTTTCCAATAGTCTGCAGTTCAGCCTCTGTATAGGATTCAATGAATTGGTAAAACCTTTCTTCTTTTTCTTTGTGCAGCTCTTTATGCAAATCATAAACGTGTCTTCCCTTATCCGTTAAACTAAAGTAAATCTCCTTACGATTGTTGTTCAGCTGACTTCTCATAATGAAGCCCATTTCCAGCAGCTTTGAACAAATTTTATTAATGCCAGCTTTGGACAACCCCATCTTCTCCACAATCCCGGTATGATTTATCGGTTCATAATCACCAATGCAATCTATAACGTGTACACTAGTAATATTGTTGGAGAGCATGTCAATCTCGTACTTTCTGGCCTGTTCCCGAAACGAATTAAATTCTTGTTCTGTATACAACTCATTCAGATGCAGCATTCTAATATATTGCTCGTAAAGATGACCTTTAAAATTATTTTGAAACTCCAATTTCGCTGTCTCCCCTCTCCTGTAGTAGTTGCAGACCAAGTTCAGTGTCAGCAATAGACTGTTTTATTTTGTTCTCTAGTGAACAAAATTATATTAACATAATTGATATTGATAATCAATATCAATTAGCATTAGGAAGCCAAACGAATGCCCGGATCGACATTTTTGGAAATTGTATAATTTTCCAAACAATAAAAAAGCGAATCCAGCTCTACGTCTGAATTCGCTTCTCCTATAATTAACTTAATTAATCAATCAAATCCGACTTCTGCAGCAGCCGCTGAATCAGCACTGCCACTTCCGCGCGGGTAACATTAGCTTTCGCCTCCAGCTTGCTGTCTCCACGGCCGGTGATTAAGCCAGCCTTAGCAGCAAGCGCCAGACTATCCCCGGCCCAGGCGCCTATGCTGTCTGCATCTGTAAAGGCTGCAAGTACACTTGCTGTATCCACTGTGCCAGTCTGGTCTGCCAGGCCTGTCAGCTTCATCGCTTTGGCGATAATGCTCATGGCCTGTTCACGTGTGATTCGGGCTTCCGGACGGAAGGTTCCGTCCTCGAAGCCGGTGATCAGACCGTATTCGGATGCTGTTTCCACCGCTGCTGCATACCAGCTATCCGCTGCAACATCCGCAAACGCCGATGTTCCTTCCCCAGGCTTCAATCCCAGGCCGCGTACGATAATCGCTGCGAACTCTGCACGGGTGATGTCTGCGTTCGGGTTGAAGGTGGTTTCGTTCACACCGTTAATGACCAGACGCGATCCCATATCGTTCACTGCGTTCTTCGCCCAATGATTGTCCACATCCGCAAAAGTCAGCGGATGCCAGACCACTGCATACGAGCTGTTCGTCAAGCTCTTGATATCTGCGTAATATCTGCCGTCATTCCGGACGAGTCTGGTCGGCACATGGCGCACTGTACCATCCGGATCTACGACGATGCCCGTCGTAATCCGGTTAGGGTCAATACCATCCGGAAGAGCTACTGTCCGCTCCACGTAAGCATTGAACCGGCTCACTTCCACTGTCAATATACCGTAAGTTGCGGTAACGGTGAAATCTATTGGCGGTGCAACAAGGGTAAAGCCCCCTCTGCCTGCAGCAGCTGTCACTACCTGGTTCATGGATGCCGGGGTTTCGCCAATCGTAATCCTCAGCGTAATGTCCTCCAGCTTAATCCCGTTTCCGAGTCTCTCGGCCAACGCACCGATGTTGATCTCGGAGGCCGGCAAAGTATAAGTCCCTTTGGTTGTCTGAAGCACCAGGGTAGCCGATACATTCTCCATGTTCTTGATCATCTGGCCGTTCAACTCCGCGATGATGATATTGGAATCCAGCATCATCGGAATTGTAACTACAGCGCCATTTCCTTCCGCATCCAGCTTCGCTTGAAGCTTCGCCGGATCAACAGCGATAGTAGTTATCTTCAAGTTTCCGGAGGTCGTTGTTGTGGCTTTGCCCGCGTTCTCTTCCTTGCCGTTAACAAGGACGATCACATCGGTAACATTGCTTGCCGCGTTACCGGTACTGGTTCCGCTGCCCGGATTGCTTCCGGTTCCCGGACTGACGGGATCGGGATCTGGTGTTACGGTATTAGCCGCCACAACAACCGCTGTTGCGCTGCCGTACTTCACTACCTTGCCGTCAGCATCCACTTCTGCTATTCCAATCCTATCGCCGTTAGCTGCAGGAATTAGACCATCGATTCCTACAAGGGTGTATCCCGTCAGGGTTTCCCCCGCATTAGGTGCAACAACGCTGCCAGTGCCAAAATTCTTGTACAGCAGCTTATGTCCTGCAGTTGGCTCCGGTGTAACACTGATCTGCGTATATCCGTTATTCCCTGCACCACTTGGATCGCTGGCGCTCACGGACAAGCCCCCCGCAGGGATAAGCTCATTAGTTGTAAAAATCAGCGTAGTTGCCGGACCCGCCGGAACCGATCCGCTGGCCGCAACCCTTACCTTAACGGTGTGTTCACCGCTCAAGTCCGTCAGGTTGGTTCCGTCGTAGCGCACGAAAGTTCCGTCGTCCACTGAGAATTCCATGCTGGTGTTCAGACCAACAATTGTATTGTTCTGGTCATCCGCTGCCACTTCAGGTGCATCCGGAATAACTGCATTTGAGTCATGAACGGTAACCTGAGCAATATTAGAAGCGAATGCTGTTGCCGTTGCCTTCTCCCGTACATAATACGTGTCCGGTGCAAGGCCAGTAATGATTGTGTCTGTAACTTCTGACCAAAGACCTGTACTGCCAATCTTGTACTCCATTTGTACTGTCAGATTCTGCAGGGTACCGTCATTCGCCCCGTTGTACGTCACATCTGTAACAGTGACACCAACCGGAGCTGCCGGACGGGCTGGAAGACTCACAGTCTGCGACGCACTGTCTATAGTCGTCGAACCGTTCCCCTTCTTCACAATGTTCAGTGACGTTCCCAGCCAGCTGCTATCTATAGCCAGCTTACCACCTGCGGCCGCTGTTACTGTCAGTGTACCGTTTATTGTGTACGACCCGTTTGGCGTCAGACCCGTCAGTTGCTCAGCCGCATAGTCAATCTCTGCAGCCGGAATTGCTTCCGATGTTGGCACAAACGCCACAACCGTTACACTCTGTACTTCTGAGGCAAACGCCATCGAAGTCGCCTTCGTCCGTACATAATACGTGTCCGGCGCAAGCCCTGTCGCGCTTGTGCCCGTTATACCAAGCCACGTACCCGCGATGCCCTTCTTGTATTCCATCGCCGTGGTTACCCCAGTCAATGCGCCATCTTCGGCGTCTATTGCTGTTTCATCCGTCGCCGCCACACCAGTAGGTGCCGCTGGACGACTAGGAATATTTACCGTCTGCGCCGCACTATCTATAGTCGTCGAACCGTTACCTTTCTTCACAATACTCAGTGAAGTTCCCAGCCAGCTGCTATCTATAGCCAGCTTACCATCTGCGGTCGCCGTTATTGCCAGTGTACCGTTTATCGTGTATGCACCGTTTGCCGTCAGACCCGTCAGCTGCTCTGCCGCATAGTCAATTTCAGCTACGGGGGTCGCTTCCTGCGTCGGCACAAACGCAGCCACCGTCACGCTCTGTGCTTCCGACACAAATGTCGCAGGCGTCGCCTTCGTCCGGACGTAATACGTATCCGGCGAAAGCCCTGTCACGCTTGCGCCCGTTATACCAAGCCACGTCCCCGCGATATCTCTTTTGTATTCCATCGCTGTGGTTACGCCAGTCAATGTGCCATCTTCGGCATCTATTGCTGTCTCATCCGTCGCCGCCAAACCAGTAGGTGCCGCCGGACGAACAGGGATGCTCACCGTCTGCGCCGCGCTATCTATAGTCGTCGAACCGTTACCTTTCTTCACAATACTCAGTGACGTGCCCAGCCAGCTGCTATCTATAGCCAGCTTACCATCTGCGGCCGCTGTTACTGCCAGTGTACCGTTTATCGTGTACGAACCGCTTGCCGTCAGACCCGTCAGCTGCTCAGCCGCATAGTCAATCTCTCCGGCCGGGGTCGCCTCCGATGTTGGCACAAAAGCATTTACTGTCACGCTCTGTGCTTCCGACACAAATGCTGTCGATGTCGCCTTCGTCCGGACGTAATACGTATCCGGCGAAAGCCCTGTCACGCTTGCGCCCGTTATACCAAGCCACGTCCCCGCGATATCTCTTTTGTACTCCATCGCCGTGGTTACGCCAGTCAATGTGCCATTTTCAGCACCTATTGCTGTCTCATCCGTCGCCGCCACACCAGTAGGTGCTGCCGGACGACTAGGAATACTCAACGTCTGCGCCGCACTATCTATAGTCGTCGAACCGTTACCTTTCTTCACAATACTCAGTGAAGTTCCCAGCCAGCTGCTATCTATAGCCAGCTTACCATCTGCGGCCGCTGTTACTGCCAGTGTACCGTTTATCGTGTACGAACCGCTTGTCGCCAGTCCCGTCAGCTGCTCGGCCCCGTAGTCAATACCGGCTGCCGGGGTTGCTTCCGGCAATGCCGTGAACAGCGATACAGCTACCGTCATCGGCGAACCGCTGATCTTGTACCCGCTTGGCGAATTTACCGCTACCGATACGTCTCCTTCAGTTGTCACTGAAGTAAGCGCGATGCTCCAATCTGTCCCTGCTCCGCTCAACGTTCCTTTTACCGCAGAGCCTGCACCATTCGTAATCGTGATGTCGTCTGCCGTCAGCCCGACAATCGCAGTATCGAAGGTCAGATCAATTTTTGTCGATGTTGTTGTTCCGGCTACGCCGTCGGCTGCCGCTGACAGCAGCACAACCGGAGTTGAAGTCTCTGTATCAAACAGCTTCCCCTTTATTCTATAGTGACTCGCATCCGTATTATCTGTTTTGATGAGAACAACCTTATCGCCGAAGGCGGGATACAAAGCGAATTTCGGATAATATTCTACAGCGAACATCCAGCTGTCTTCATCATATCCCTGAAATACCACCGGAGCGGAATCTACAGGCTGATCTGAGGTTAAGACCAGGTTGCCTTCATAATCATAGTAGTTCAGGTAAGCATACTGAGTTCCTGACCACTCTGTACCGTAGTTGTATGCATCGTTGATGGCTTCATTAGAGGTGGGATCAGTGCTTACTGTTACAAAACCCGGCAGTGCACCGTTCTTATAGATTGCAGCCGAAGCTTCCCCCAGGGAACCGCTTATCGTAAATCTGCCTTGGCTATTCCCCTCGTTATCATATAAGGAGACCGTAGAGCTATCATTAACCCAGTAATATTGGCTGAGCATGAAATTCCCGTTATTTAGCGTAGACAGATACAGCTGTCTCTCATTCGTTCTTGCTCCTACATCAATTGTTCTTAAGAGTGTTCCGCTGTTGCTGAATAGCTTCAGATAAATATTATCGTTCGAGGGCCCCGAATTGTAAGCAACCATATATACACCATCTCCGGCGGATACATAAGACATGCTCGCATTAGCATCTACCAGAAGTGTTTCACTTGTAACAGGCGAACCCGCAGCGGTGAACACACGGGTAACTGTGCTCTTATTGTCGTTTCTTTGCCAGGAGAAGGCGATGTTACCATCGGACAATTCTGCTATCGATACATTACGTGTAAGCTGCGGCGGAAGACTTCCATCACTAAATGTATTAATCTGAGTCTGGGCGGTTACTTTGTGCCCCTCTTTGTTAAGTACCATGAAATAGGTGTTAGGAGTGCTCTCCTTCACTGTCCCCAATTGCAGATTATGTTCATTAGAGTCGCTTTTATTGTAAGTAATTAATAGATTACCGTTATTTAGCGCAAGCATACTCACATAAGTCATTTTGTAATAAGTGTCCATTAAACTGCTCAGATCCACATCCGTGATCAGCGTTCCTGCACTATCAAAAACCCTCAAAAAATTAGATGAAACAAAAACATTACCTTCATAGACAAATGAATTCAGCAACACTGCCGTACTTCCGTCCTGAAGACCTTGGGCAGTGGAAATATTTTTGCCCGCATTGTATGTTGCCGGAGGCTCGATAACAAAGTCCTTTGTTTCCGTGAATGAAGGCATCGCCGCGTATGCGCGGAGTGACATCAGGGGCAGCAGCCCAATGACCAGCACCAGAGCCAGTCCTATTTTGCCTACCTTGCCTATCTTTTTCAACATTTCGTTCCTCCTTGTCGAATGAGTATCTTTTATAAATTGATAACGTTTCCGTATGAGCGCACAACAAAAACTCTTAGTCTACTTTATCGACATTTCGCATGAATAAGTTTAATTTTCGACAAACAATCGTAGTAATTAGCCTGATTCACATGACTTTTATTATTGCTTAATAACAAGAAGACCCAAGCATCCATGCCCAGGCCCTATGTCTATATCTATTCCGGGGTAACCCTATCATCGGATTCCGCATCTACTTTTGGTTCCTCTTTTTGGCATCTGCAAGTATTTATTGCTATAGTAGAATGGTGCCTGGCATGTGATCAATCAGAAGGTCATCATAATTAACTATGGATGGGGAGGGCTTCCTTTGCAAGAGCTGTTTAAGACGATCATCAAGCAAGACGTGAAACCTTTTTTCTCCGCACAGGGCTATCGTACAAAAGATCTGAATTTCTACAAAACAGAAGGCCAACTCAGCTATAAAATCAATATCCAGAAATACAAGTACAATACACACAAGCAACTCAGCTTCTATGTGAATTACAGTCTTCATTCCGAAGAGCTTGCACAATATAGGCCTGCTTCGTCTCTGGGCTTGCCTCACTTCTATGTCCGGATCAGGAACATCGTCCCCGCCGCCCCGGAACGCTACTTCCTGACGCCGGAGGTAGATGTGGACAAGTTCACGGCAGACCTGCTGCTCCATTTGGATCAGGGTCTTCAATTCTTGTACACCTTAACCGATGCCAGGGCCATTATTGAATACTATATGCAGCGGACAGCACTGCATTTAAGTGAGGAGACCTTCGGGTTCCTGCTGGATACAGGGGATACAGAGACTGCGGAGCAATACCTGAAGCAGCTCCAAGCGAAATACGGCGCCGAGAAGCGCTGGGCGATCTTGGAGAAGAAGTATGCAGCGGTTTGGGAGAAATACGGGCTGAAGCTTTAGCGTTAGCACATTGGGTTCGGTTTTTCGCATACATTCGGCCCGTGCGCACTCGCACCAACCCTACACAAATAAAAGGGCTTCCCGCTCTCGTAAGGAGACGCCGGGATAGCCCTTGTTCAATATACATCTATCTGCACAGGTCAGGATAGATTCTCCGACATCAGTGTAAACCCTTCAATTACAGCATCCTCATCAATCTCAATCAGGATACAGCGTTTCCCTTGATAATTTACCTGTCTCACATACTTCAGATCCTGCGGGCTGACCGTAATCGAAGCTACCTTTGTATCGATCTTTATCGATTTGGATGTGAATTTCGGGATCACGCTGCTTGCTTTCATCTCATAATTCTTATCGTCGACGATGGTTTCGAACGCGCGCTCTACCTTCTCCATCGTCACTTCCTCTACGCCGCTTGCCTTCAGCACACGCTCTACATCCCGGTAATCGAGCTTCGGCGGTTCTTCCTCATCCTCATGGTCCTCGATGACCTGATGAATACTTTCGTATACCTGCGCAATGGTCGCCACATCGAGTTGTTCGCCCGTTATTTCCTTTACGATATCCTCGAAGATGGATCTCTCTTCCATGGCTGTCACGGACCGCTCCGCATTCAGCACCTGTTCGATGAAATGAGGGTTCGGATTATTCGAGCTCCCTGTACAATACAGGATACGATTAATATCCGAATAGTTGTCCGTTACACTCGGGTAGAAGAACCCTTGCTCCGGCGTGCTAAGCTTGATGATCGGATCAACCATCACATTGTATTTGAATTCCCGCTCCACGTAATCGAACAGGAGAGTTTTGCGCTGCTGCTCCGTGGAGTTCACACTGCATAGGATGAACGGATGTGAGAACATCTCATCCTTACCGGTCTCTTCGGCTTCATCATTCCGGGCCTTGGTCGGCCGGAAGTATTGTCCGCGGACAAACGTGATTACCGCATCCTTCTCATACTTGACGTCCACCAGCATTTTATCCACCAGCATCAGCATCAGGTCCTGCCATTCTTCCGGATCGCCCGTCACCAGCCCCTGGTGAAGCATGACCTGCGACGGCTCCTCCGCTTCTTCAAGGAACTTCAGCTCGAACAGTTTATGATCCAGCTCCCCGGTCAGCAGCTTCCGGAAATTCGCCATATACAGCTCCTGCTTCTCCCGGTCCAGCATGGCGAACGGCTGGCGTTCACAATGGTAGATTTCATTGGTTTCCTTCATAATATACACGTTCAGAATATCGAACAGATGCAGCTGATCGTGGTCCATCTTAAATTGCTTACGTATATGTGCAGCTTCTTTCTTTATCATGTTCTGGGCACAGCTCCTATGAAATAAATTGGTTTAATCAGTATAAACGATATAAAAACCCTTCGCCAGAAGGGTTTTTATTGCCGGTTCTGTTCAGTTGTGTACACACGCCACAGGAATCTACGGTTCCGGTTCGCTCTGATTGCTGTTTTCTCTGCTCCTGCCGCTCAATCATTCCCAGGTAGCGGTCAAGCGAGCCCATCCTGCCTGCTCCTTTCCTTTGCTTAATTATTGCCCTGTTCCTCTACCGCCACCTGCGCCCCCCCGGCCACCTCCACCGCCGAACCCGCCTCCGCGTGATTCCGTGATTTCAGTGATTTGTTCGCCATTGACCGTGACAGTGCCGCCATTCAGTTCAGCTGTACCATCCGCATCAAAAGCGGAAGTCGCTTCTACATTAATGGTCCCGCCATTGATATAGATGTCACCATTTGAATCAAAAGCATCCGTATCCCCGCTAGCCATACTTACTTCAATCGTACCGCCATTGACTACAATCGATGCATCCGCGTTGACTTTTGGTGTTGCATTTATACCGTCATCAGTCGCATACAACGTAATCTGACCTTCATTTACGATAATGTTGTTTGCCTCGATACCTTCTACTGCACTCTTAATGTTGATGATTCCGCCATCGATTTGCACCAGGTTATTGCCGGTAATGGCATCGTCAGCAGCAGTGATTGTTAAGGTGCCGCCTTCAATATAAATATTTCCAAGGGTAGTATCCTCTTCGTTCTCGCTATGCAATCCATCCTTCTGTGTATCAATCGTGATCGTTCCATCATGGATCAGAATCGCATCATTCGCTTCTAATGCATCCGCAGAGGACTCTATGGTATACGCACCTCCGGTAATTTTGAGATCATCCTTGGAAGAGATCCCATTTCCTTGACCCGATACAATATCTAAGGTTCCGGTTCCATTCAGGGTCAGATCTGCTCTTGAGAAAATAACCGCATCCAGATTGGTCTCCCCATCCGTCACATAGCTTCCGGACACCTCCATATAGTTCTCACTGTCCGTGGAGGTAACGAATACCTTATCCGCTGCTTTCACATAAATGGCAGGTGCATCTTCATTGGTTATACTCACACCGTCAAGAACGATCTGAACTTTGGCATCGTCGGCAGCCTCAACCGTTACTGTCACATTGTCCGCCTCGCCGCTTAAGACATAGACGCCTTCCTCACTTAATGTCACATCCTGATTGCTTTCCAGATTCATTGGTGTGGCCGCGGTAAGATCCGCCGAATGCTCCAAGTCCCGGTCACTGAATAATTCCGCGGTGTCCAGAGCGGAAACGGCAGCCTCCGGTGTTTCAACAACAGTACCTTCTGCTGCGGATGTTGCGCTTGGCGACATGGCCTGAGCAACAGATGGAGTGGTTGCAGCAGCAACCCCGCTGCCTTCTTGTGCATTAGAGCATCCTGCGGCAGATACGGTAAGTACTGCGGCTAGAGCAATGACACTTATGCTGTTCAGCTTTATGATTTTCATGAATTAACACTCCTCGTATAATTAGTAGCCGTTCCTCAACTTTTGCCGTTCAATAAGCACTATCGCTTCCTGACTTATTCCAAGCATAAGCCATAACACTTAAATCAAACTTAAACCGCGAAAACTAACTATATATGACAATAGATGTCATTCCCATACTCTATAATGAAGCTGTATTCAACAAAGGAGGTAACCACGGAATGAGGAGTTTACAAGGGAAAATCGCTTTAGTAGCCGGAGCTACCAGGGGAGCTGGCCGGGGGATCGCTACCGAGCTAGGGGCAGCTGGCGCAACGGTATATGTGACAGGAAGATCGACGCTAGCCCAACGTTCCGAATATGACCGTCCTGAAACCATAGAAGAAACGGCAGAGCTTGTCACCCGGGCTGGCGGTCACGGAATTCCGGTTCAAGTCGATCATCTCGATCCTGTCCAGGTAGAGAAATTGGTCAATCGAATTGAAGAGGAGCAAGGCCGGCTCGACATTCTTGTGAATGATATCTGGGGCGCCGAAAAGATCATCGAATGGAATGTTCCGTTGTGGGAGCATTCCCTTGAGAAGGGGCTGCGGATGTTACGGCTCGCGATAGATACCCATCTCATTACAAGCCATTACGCGCTCCCTCTTCTGATTAAGAACAAGAATGGGTTAATTGTAGAGATGACGGACGGAATCGCTGAATACAACAATCAGAATTACCGGGTGTCGATGTTCTATGATCAGGCCAAAACCTCCGTGACCCGTATGGCCTGGGCTCTTGCCCAGGAGCTTAAGCCTTATGGCTGTACAGCGGTAGCACTCACACCAGGCTGGCTTCGTTCGGAGATGATGCTCGAACACTATGGGATACAAGAAGATAACTGGCGGGATGCTGCTGCCAATGAGCCTCACTTCATCATCTCGGAATCCCCACGTTATGTAGGCCGGGCCGTCGCTGCTCTTGCTCAAGACCCCGAATTATCCAGATGGAACGGACGGTCACTCTCAAGCGGAGAGCTGGCGCAAGTCTACGGGTATACTGATTACGATGGCACGCAGCCGGATTGCTGGCGTTACATGGTCGAGGTCGCAGATGCCGGTAAACCGGCGGATGCTGATGGATACAGATAAAATACAAAAACCCGGGCGCTGAACGCATCCGAGTCTCCTTATATCAACCTGCCCTATACTGATTCTGGAACAGCAAATCATAGGCTTCGTTCCGGTTAAACAGGTTCTCATGGGTATCGAAAGCTGCGACCCTGCCCGCTTGCAGAACCATTACCTTGTCGCAATCCAGAATGGAAGATAGACGGTGTGCAATGGAGATCATGGTTTTCCCGGAGGAAAGACTCTTGAGTTCGCTAATGATGTCACTCTCATTCTCGCTGTCCAGCGCGCTTGTGCTTTCGTCGAAAATAATGATGTCCCTGTCCTGCAGAAAAGCACGGGCAATCGATAACCGCTGTCTCTGGCCTCCGGAGAGCTTCACACCCTTTTCTCCAATGATCGTATCCAATTGATCCGGCAAGGTGTCAATGAAATCATATATACTCGCCCTGCGGCAGCACTCTATCAATTCCGCGTCGGTTGCCCCGGCCTTGGCCAGCAACAGGTTGTCTCTAATCGACATGTTGAATAGAACGGGTTCCTGCACAACTATACTCACTTTATCGGATACACTCTCACTGTTCACCGAAGAGATATCTGTGCCGCCAATGCTTACCGTTCCCCCTTGCGGTTCCATCTGCCCTGTCAGCAGCTTGGCGATGGTGGATTTGCCGCTGCCGCTTTGTCCAACGATCGCCAGATGCTCCCCCTTACCCACAGAGAATGATATACCGTCAAGCGCAAATGAATCGTTCCCCTCATAGGTGAATTTCAGCTGGTCAACATTGACATCTGTTCCTTCAATCTTCTTATAAGGCTTCTTAGCTGCTTCTATATTTAGAATCCCGATCACTTTACCGATACTCACCGAGTCATTCTTGAAGTTCATCATGGAATTACTAATGTTCTCGATGTATCCGAAAAACTGCCCGTAAAAGCTGATAAACACAAGCAGCACACCAACCTCCGAGTAGCCTTTGATGACAAATAATCCGCCGATAAAATAGATGAACAGCTGGGTAATGAAATTCTTGGTGAAGAACGAATAGGTAATCCCCAGATGCATATAGAGCTGGTTAAGAAACCACACATGCCTGATCTTCTTGTAATGTCCGTTTAGCTTAGCCGATTGTGTGTCTTCAAGATTATTGGTTTTGATATCCTTCCAGTTTTGAAAATTGGAGTGTAAAAAGGATTCATACTGAATCTGCAGTTTCCAGAGCTCCTCTCCGGTAAGCTTCGCTTTCCCTCCCAGAAAATTAACCGTTACCAAAGAGACCGGAACAAAAATAAAACTGATGAGCGCAATCCGCCAGTCATAGCATAGTAGAATTACCGCTAACGCCACAGCGTAAACAACAGCGTAGATAAAATCCAATATATGCGTCTCGAAAAATTTCCCGGCAATTGACGAATCGTTCTCAATCCGGCTCTTAACATCGCCAATGCTGTATTGGCTATAGTCATCGTTATCGAGGCTGATAAGCTTTTTGAGCAGTTTATTCTTGATTCTCAGATCATATTTCAGGATTAACTGGTTAGAAAACCGCTTACTGACGGCAATCCCGTTTGTAGTAAGCAGGAAAACCGCCAGATATCCGCTGATAATTAGCCAAAGCTCATTCAACTGCTTATCTACCAAAACGCGGTTAACCAATAACGAGTACAAGAACAGGGGGATCAGCCCGAATACTAAACTCCATATCTTGAACATCCCCAGCGCAAGGAGCGGTTTTCGGATACCGTCTATATCCCGGGTTAAGGCCTTATAGGTGTCCCATCGTTTCATACAGCTTCACCTCCTGCATACTGTTCGCTGAATAAGTCTATGTATGTTGGATTGCCCGTAATCAGTACGTCGTGGGTATCGTAGCCTTTGACAACACCGTCTGCTAACACCGCGATTCTATCACAGCTCTGGATGGTGGAGAACCGGTGGGCGATGATGATCAGCGTCCGGTCCTGCGAAAGCTCACGCATTACTTTCCGGATCAGCGCTTCGTTCCGGCTGTCGAGGAAGGATGTAGCTTCGTCGAAGATCAGAATCTTCGGATTCTTGACTAAAATCCTGGCGATTGCCAGACGCTGCTTCTGCCCGCCGGATAATTCCTGCCCTCCCGTCCCCAGCAGAGTATCCAGTCCGTCCGGGAAGGTCATGACCACATCATACAGAGCAGCCTTCTTGATCGCTTCTATCAGGGCTTCATCATTATCCTTAAGATTTGTAAATGAAAGATTGTAACGCAAGGTCTGATCGTACAGAATAGTCTCCTGATGGACAATCCCCACCTGGCTCCGCAAGCTATGCAGGTTATAGTCATTAACATTTACACCGTCGATCAGAAGCTCGCCGCTGTCCACTTGATACAGATTGTAGAGCAGGTTGCCCATCGTTGTTTTACCCGCACCGCTCCTACCGACAATGCCGATCGTGCTGCCTGCATCGACGCGGAGATTGAACCCGTTCAGAACCTGTCTGTCTTGGCTGTATCCGAAGGTGACATTATTAAATTCAATCAGGCCCTCTTTTATGGGCTGCGGAGGCTGGTTTTCCCGGTAATCCTCTTCATCCTCATTCAGAATATCCACGACACGCTGCAGGGAGACCCTCTGCCCCCAGACATCGGTAATTTTGCCGTTAATGGAGCTGAAGTAATTCACGGCCATATTGAAATAGCTTATCGCGGCTACAAACACACCGAGCTGCATTTGGCCTTTAACAATGAAATAGGCGCAGATAATAAATATGAGCAATTGTGCGGCAAGCGTGATGAATGCATTCACCCTTTCTGTGGTCACTCCGATTTTTCCGTTTTCCACATTCATTTTATGAATGGCAGCCGTTTTCCTTAGATAAGTGCTTGTTACTTTTTTACCTGCGCTAAGGATTTTGACGTCCTGCAGATTCTTCACAATTTCGAATAAATACGAGGATAGCTTTCCCTGTTCCGCCCGAAGCTCCTCGTTTACCTGTTGCGCTCTGGTCTTGAAATATTTCGAGGCAAAAAACACGGCGGGAACCAGAACAACCGTAAAAGCGCCCAGCAGTATATTGTAGTAAAACATAAAACAGACAGCGAATAGGATATGCAGCAGGTTGGAGTATCCCCACAGTCCGCTCCAGAAGACGAGATTCATAATATCCGTAGCGTCGTGGTTCATCCGGCTGATCATATCCCCGCTGTACATCCCGGAGAGGTCTTTGCCTTTTTTATGTAATATCTTGTTGAACAGAGCCCGCCGGATATCGAAGACAAACCCGGTCATCATCTGCGACGAAATAAGATTGTTTAACGTTGCAACAACAAACTGATTGAACAAGAGTATGCCGGCATAGACCAGACATAGATCCAAGAAGGCGCTCATGTCCTTATCATAAAAAGCGATATTGATCATCTTCCCGCCCAGGAACGGATAAATCAGGTTGACCATCGTCATCAATGTTGTGATCATGAACCCGCATAGAAAAACCCATTTGTGCATCAGCATAAATTTCATGACCCATTGCCTCTTTGTCATAGACTCACGCAGCCCCTTCCATATATTCACAAAAGGTATTGTAGCACAAATGTTCGTATATGCGAATGATGATTTCCATTGCGGAACCATGACCGATTGATTAAATATGTACCACGCAAAAAAAGACACGAGTCCATTCGTGTCTTTTGGCTTTGAATTCCTGTGGCGGTTAAGCCCCTTCAACCATATCCCGTTTGCGATATCCAATATAGCCCAATCCCATTAAGGCAACGCTAATCACGGACATCGAAATAAAGATTACTCCATCAAACTTATCTATCGGCATCCGTGGAATCCAACTTTGGACGGCTGTTTTGGAGAACCATTCCGGTAAATCTAGAATCCCGCCAAAGTAGTTCAAGGCAAAAGAATAGCCCAGATAGGCATAGATAGCTTTACCCAGTCTTGGTGCCCAGCCTAAAGTCAAAGCTGCAAGTCCGGTAAAGAACAACACAGACGGCAGGAAGTTATAGCCTGCAGCGAAGAAGTCCCTCATATCCATGGATGAGCTGTCACCCATTGCAGAAATCGCTGTACCCCCAAGACCGGCTGAAGCCAGCAAAACGCCCACTAATCCAGCAATGACCGCCATAATGACACTCGTCCAATAGAGCTGAGCCCGGGTCACTTTTGTTGAATACATCTGGCTCAAATGCAGTCGCGATTCTTCCGAGAACAGTTTATTAACGATGGCAATGGGTAAAATAGAAACCATTCCAATCATTACCATCATAATCGTTCCAGTGAATGATTCTTCGATTGAGACCCCTGCTATCGTAAACATTTGACTCATCATTTCATTGCTTCCCAGGAAGGTCTGCATATCTCCATAAATTGAGCCATAGGCTGCTCCCATGATTACAAAGGCAATCAACCAGCTAATGATAATGCCTTTATTAAGCTTCATAAACAAGCCGGGTACGGACAACAACGATTTTTTCGCAGACTCACGCCCTTCTCTTTCCGGTAAATAACCAGCCCCCATATCCCGGCCGCCCTCAAGGGCAAAAGCAAGAATCAATACAATGACACTGAAGGCTACGGCCAAAATTAGGGGAACCCAATTGTTGTCTGTAAATGGATAAGTCAGATAGGTCCAGCCCATAGGATTGATCATTGAGAAATCAACATTCGATACATCCGTACCCGCACGAATAATGTAGAGCAGACCTACAATTCCTAGCGAAGAACCCGTTGCACCGGAGGAAGTTGGCATAATTTGTGCCATAACTAATGCAATCACAGCTCCCAAAATACCGGCTATCCCGATGGAAGCGCCAAACAGGAATGACCCTTCGGCCGAAATCGTATCTACACCAAAGCTAGTCATAACCCCGCCAATAAGGAGTGCCAATACAATATTGATACACACTACTTCGGCAATGACAGCAAACGAATTGGCTTGACGACCTACTTGAAAGGAGCGCACCAGTTCAGTAAGCCCGTACTCTTCTTCTTTACGGGTATGGCTCACAACATGCAGAGCAGCTATAATCATCGCAAACAAACCGCAGAATAACAACATTTCGTGCGCATACATTGCACCCAGGGTATAACCAGCTGCGGTGTTAACCGGTGTCGGCCCAACCATTGAGATCATGGCGGGATTCTGCAAGGTCTCATACATCCCCTGCAAACCTTGCCCCTTGCCGATTTCTTCAAACGCCGGAACATAACCCGCTGAAAATAAACCCAGACCTATAATCCAGATCATTATTTTTTTCCAATCACGTTTCAGATATAGCATGAATAGTACATTCCAGCGTGCAAATTTTTCTTTCATCGCATTTTCCTCCGTCCACCGTTTAGACTTCATAATGCCGCATGAATAAGTCTTCAAGCGTTGGCGGTACAGATTCAAACCTCTTAACACCCAGTGTTGCCGCTCTGGTCAATATTTCATTGATATATTCATTATCCGCAGAGAATGTCGCCTGATTGCCTGTATGCTTAAAGTCATGGACACCGTTAACAGATGCCATCTCAGCCACATCCCCCTCGGTTACCAGAGTTACTGTAGAACGGGTCAGGTGACGCAGTTCATCCAATGTCCCGGTTTCAACAACCTTTCCTTGACGAATGATAACCACCTTATCTGCTAAACGTTCCACTTCACTCAAAATATGAGAGGATAGTAAGATTGCTTTCCCTGTATGCTTGATTTTCTCAACCTCATCCTGGAAGACAGCTTCCATCAACGGGTCAAGGCCAGAAGTCGGTTCATCGAAAATATACAAATCGGAGTCAACGGACAAAGCCGCAATCAAGCCAACCTTTTGCCGGTTTCCTTTTGAATAGCCTTTAGCCTTCTTCTTAGGATCGAGTTCAAAACGTTGAATCAAATAATCACGCTTATTCTTGTCTCCTCCACCATGTAACTTAATAAACAGATCAATAATTTCGCCGCCTGTTAAGGTGCCCCACAGAGCCACATCCCCTGGAACATAGGAAATCCGCTTATGAATCTCAAGGCTATCTTTCCATACATCCTTGCCAAAGATCTTCACATCCCCGGCATCACGATTGATAATTCCCAGCAAAGTCCGAATCGTTGTTGACTTACCCGCGCCATTCGGCCCAATAAAGCCCACAACCTCCCCGGCATTTACTGTGAATGTCACATCATGCAGTGCTTTAAATTTCCCGAACTTTTTTTGCAGGCCTTGCACACTTACGATTTTATCCATAGCACTAAAACCCCTTTTAAACAGTTTTAGTAACGTGCTTTCCAGTTTAAAGCAAAGTCTCAGATTAATATGAACTATTAATAGCATTAAAGTTCATAATTATCTAATTTAACCTTTGTTTTAAACCAAAGTTCATTTACATATTCAGTTATATATCTTTTTAGAGGTCTAGTCAATTTAAAAATCCTTAGTTTAGAACTATCGCATGCTTGATAATACATAACTAGCGCTATATACTTAATAGGAAAGAAAAATATGAACTGAACCACCCCAAAATATTTTTTACTTACTTAAGATAGAAGGCAGGAATGATAAATGAATGGTTTTGAAAAGCGGACACAGGAGAAGAAAAATCAAGTATTAGAAGCAACCTTTAACTTGATGAATTCAGATGCCGGTATAGAAAAATTAACAATGGATGAGATTGCTGAACAATCCAACGTTGGAAAAACAACGATTTTTAAATATTTCGGGAGTAAAGAAAATCTGATTCATGAGGTTTTTAAGTATTTTTTGAATAAAATGGGGGACACCGCCCGAGGGATTATGGCTGAGAATAAACCCTTTGAAGAAACTCTCATTGCCATGAGTCAGACAAAAATCCATTATCTGGACAAAATCAAAAAAGAGTTTTATTTAGAGATGATGGATTACTTCACCAGGAAGGGGGATGATGGCTTATCTTTGATGATGCAGGAATACGCTAAGGAAAGCTTTAATATCATGCTGGATTTATTCCATCGCGGACGTAAGGAAGGCAAGGTTGATCTGAAATATTCAGATGAATTTCTTCTGATTTATTTCCAGGCCTTAGTTGAAGGGATCTCAAGCCCACATATCTACGGCAGGATCGTCCCTTATACCGCCCATTGGACAGAAATGCTGATGAAAGGTATTGCTCCAGATTCGCCGTCCGGATCAGCCTATAAATAAGACAAACCGCCAATCGGTATAATTAAAAACGCCGCTCAATTAAGAACTATTGGCACCCCTCAGGCCAGCAAGGCGCGGGCTACCTGATCCACAATGCAATTGATGCCTGTCGGCCCATAGCAGCCGATCCATGTAGCGGCATCCACCGGGTATATATGCTGCCGTTCATCTGCATCCAGCAAGCCCCGGACGTTCTGCTCGGTCACAGCCAGGTCATCCTGCAGCAGCTCGTTGCTTAGCCAAAAGTAGTGGCTGGCATGCACTGCCGGCAGCCTGTCGACGGAAATATGATACGCCGTGTCGGAGGTATCTGCGACAAATAGCGGAGCAGGCAGACCCAGGTCGCGGTACAGCACGGCGCCTGTGCGGTGCGAAGCCGTATGTACCCGGACCAGTGACTCCCGCGGGCGGATCAGAGCCACGCTCTTGCCTGCCAGCACCGGGGCAAGCTCTGCGGACAGCAATGCCGTGCGGCGAAGGTAATCGGCAATAATACGTTCCGCCTCGGCCCGCTTGCCCGTCAGTTCACCGAGCAGGCTCAGAATCGTCTGCCAGCTCTCATTGCGCTGAAACATGATAGTGGGAGCAATCCGGTTTAAGCGTTCATAATGCTGATCATGCA
Source organism: Paenibacillus sp. FSL R10-2736 (assembly GCF_038000245.1). NCBI lineage: Bacteria > Bacillati > Bacillota > Bacilli > Caryophanales > Paenibacillaceae > Paenibacillus > Paenibacillus sp. FSL R10-2736. The sequence continues at coordinate 1,389,507 of NZ_JBBOBN010000002.1, read as the reverse complement.
CCTCGGTACAGATAATCAAATCCGGCTGCAGCCGTTCCACAGCCTGCAGGTCCGGGTACTCGTAGGTTCCGAGCATTTCCGTTGCCTTAAGCCTTTCCCGGATATATTGGGGGAATTTCAACACTGCACTGCCCAATCCTACACTTCCTGCGGGCGACAGCCCAAGCGCAAGCAAATGGTCAGCATATTGAACATCGAGTACAGCGATTCGCTGCGGAGAAGCAGTGACGTTATATTCGCCCCGCATATGACTGATCACCGGGTCAGGCAGCCCGGAATACGCAGCGCTCGCACGGGGCTCTGAAGCGGCAGTCCGCCTGTAGAGCTGCGGGGGGACTCCATAATATTTCTTGAACGCCCTGCTGAAGTAATACATGTCGCGGTAGCCTGTTCTTTCAGCGATTTCGCCGATGGGGGCATCCGTATGACGCAGCATCCGCTCTGCGCTCTCCATCCGCAGCCGGATCACATATTCCATCGGGCCGAGCAGCTTCTCCTGCTTGAACCGCCGCTGCAGCTGTCTTGCACCGCATCCGGCAAGCGCAGCCAGCTCTTTAAGCTCCAGCTCCTGACGGTAATGCCCCGCTATATAGGCAGCAACAACCTCCACCATATCCGGCTCCCCGCCGCCCTGACCGCGTTCATGCTCCATAATAAGCTCGTACAGCATTCCTTGCAGCAGCGCATTGGTATGGAAGCGTTCCAGCCCTTCTCCCCGGCTCCATTTGGCTATGATCTTGTCCGCTGTCTGATGCAGCTCCGCCGGATGCGCGGGATGATGAATAAACGAAGTGCGCAGCGGGTGATTGCGCTGCGGGAACAGTACACGGGCCGCTCCCGCCATTGGAACAGCCTTGTAGATAATAACGGTATAATGAATGTTCTCCGGTCCGGCAGTCATCGTAAATGCCGACCCCTTAACAGCGTGGCAGACAAAAGAGGCCTGGATATGGCGAACCTCGCCATTCATCACAAGCCTCCCTTCCCCGCCGCCTGCCAGCAACAACAGATTGGCTGACAATCCTGCTTCGCTCAGAACACCGCCGGGCGGCAAAGTACCGCTGCGTACGTCAAGCGTCTTGATCGCCGTATCACTCCATAAACTTGCCTGCTCCTGCAGCGGCATTTCTCTCATCTCCTGACAATAGCATCCTTTTGCTAACGGACGACCTGTTGTCATTTTAATTGAGATTCATTCTCATTGTCAATTTTCGGGCATTTCCTGCAATACTCCCCTGACATCCGGTAATAGAAGCAGCAGGTGCTGCGCTTGTTCTTCGCAACCGTCGTCTCGTGATTATGCTCTGTGAACCGGGTAAACGGATTGCGCCTTGACCCAAACAACTCTCCGGGAGCCGTCCTTGTCAGAAAAGCGAAATCGGCTTGCATCCGCTGCCTGTCTTGCCCGGATTCGTCTGTTCCAGGAGAATATAGCGGGGCAATGCGCACCATAATATTCTCCCAAAGCACCGCCATCGGGACGGGTCCTATGGCGGCAAGCGTCTGCAGCAGCGGGGCAAGCCGTACCGCAAAAATCTCCTTAATGACCTCCTCCCGCCACGCTTCCCTGTCTTCCGGTGGCGATGCTGTTCGAAGCCCGTTCACCGCCAGGAAAGGAAAATGCGTATCCCCTTTAAACTCCGGGGAAGCCGGATGATAGAGGAAGCTATTGTCCAGCGGGAAGGAGACTTCCCGGTTATGAAAGGTCATCGCAGCCAGCAACGGTGCGATCCACAGATAGCCGATCCGCTTAGCCAGCATGGAAGCCGCAACCTGCATGTCCGGCGCGCCGATATAATCCTTAAGCCAGCTTACATATTCGCGGCATGCCGCTTCTTCCTGCAGCTGGCCCAGAGCAAGGGTGCGGATGCTGTCTTTAGGCGGACTGCCCATCCGCAGCCGGTATTCCTCCGCCATGTCCCTCCATGAGGCCGACGACAGATAGTTGTCCATTTCAATGCGTTCCCAGCAGTGCTTCCGAGGCCTGATCTACAATAATATTGAGCGCAATGGGGCCATAGTAAGCGATCCAGAGCGTTGAATTCACGTCATAGGCACGGTTATTCTTGACGGCATCAAGTGATTTCCAGACCGGGCTGCCTGCCAGAGCCTCTGCCTCCTTGGCGAACAAATCATCCGACAGCAGGAAATAATGATCTGCTCCGACATCAGCGACTGTCTCCATCGAAATTTCAACGGAGGTGTCATCTTTAATCTCCTGAACGAAGGCCGGGGCATTTAACCCCAAATCCTCATAAAGAATGCTTCCGGTCCGGTGTTCGGGACCATGTACACGGATACCCTCCGGTCTCGGACGAATCAGTGCTACGGTTTCAGCGCCCAGCTTCGCCGCCAGCTGCTCCCGCAGTCCGGTGATTTTGTCCCCGTAAGCCTGACGCACCACCTCTGCCTCCGCCTGCTTACCTGTTATCGTACCGATGACAGCCAGCGTATCCCGCCAATCCTCGTAGAAGTCGAGCACCACTGTAGGCGCAATTTGACTGACGCTGTCATATACCTCCTCCTGAAAGTCGGTCATCAATATAAGGTCCGGATTCAGCGCCACAATAGCCTCAAGATTGGGCTCATCCCGTGTGCCAAGGACCTTCACATCACCCAATTGGGCGTTTAAATATTCTGGGAACTCGTCCTTCGTCCCAGCCACAACGCTGCCCGCCGGGCGCTCGCCAACCGCTATCAATTGATCGACGAATTTCACATCAAGCGCTGCAATCACCTTCGGCTTCTCCGTCAGTGTATATTCGCCCTTCAGGTGTGAGATCGTTACCGGAAAAGCTGCAGCAGCCTGCGCCTCTGGCGACGACTTCGCCTCTGTATCCGGTGACGCAGACGACTCCGCTGAAGCTGCTGCAGACGGCTGCGCTGCTGTGCCTCCATTAGTGTCTCCTCCAGTGCCGCAAGCCGTCAGCACAAGTACCAGTGCCAGCATCCATATCATTAATAGTCCTGATTTCTGAGCGGCGTATACCCTGCTGCCGGTTGTCTGCCTCTTTTCTGCTCTCTTCATGCTGACTCCCCCTTTTTATGTGATAATGATTTTCATTATCATATTTATAAAGTGAGTATAATCGATCTGCCTGCTCCGTTTCCATGTACTTTTGCGACATTGCAGCCGGATTAATGCGACATTGTGTTTCATAGGAGCATGCTTCCTTTTACACAGTATCCCTTCGGGATTCCGATAATCCAATATAAAAAGACTGCCGACATTACCTTCGACAGTCTTAAGGAAGGGGACCTGCTCCCCTCATTAACTGAGTTAAATATTAATTACCCCAATATTGCTGGGCAATCTGTTGTCCTTGTTTAATTTTCGCCCACTGTTCATCTTCCGTTAATTCATTGCCGCCATCACAGGACGCAAACCCGCATTGATGAGAAAGTAATAATCTATCCTTATTAATGATTTTCGAGGCTTCATCAAGCATTTGAACTACACGGGCCTCATCGTCAAGCGTATTGGTCTTAGAAGACAACAATCCAAGTACAATTTCTGTATCAGGCTTATCTTTGAACACCGCAAACGCCTCAAGGGAGCCTGCACAGCTTGGTTTCACGGTCGCGCGCAGCTGACCGAGCTGTTTGTCTCTGCCACGATGTCTCATAAAATTAGATCTATAGCGTAGAATAGTAGAGAAGATTGAGGCCGTTATACACGATATGCACCACGACCCCGGGCCAGATGGAACCCGTCTTACGGAACAGTATACCATTCAGGATGCCGACCATGAATGCGTCGAACAGGATGACGTTGAATCCATGAACGACGCCGAAGATCGCAGCGCTGCCAACCACGCCGGCCCATGCTCCGTAACGGTTCAGCGCATTGGCAATAACGCCCCGGAATACAAACTCCTCGCCGAGCGGCGTGAGGATAGCGCCAGTGATAAGCAGAACGAAGAGTGAGAGCGCGCCACCTTGCGCTGCCGTCTGGAAGTCCGCTTGGTTGTTCAGCTCGGTGATGAAGTGAAAATACACCCCCTCTATAACGAAGCATCCGCCGAACGCGACAACACCGAGGGCGGCTCCCACAAGCAGCCATTTCCGTTCGATCGCCCGGAAACCGAAAGCGCGCAGACTTCGAACCCGCAGGGCGTAGGCTGCGAACAAGGCGGCGAGGCCAACAAGAGCATTGCCTGCACCCCCGATGTTAATTCGCAAAATGGCTTGCTCGTCAGGGATTTGCGTCATCCAAAGACCGAGCATAACTATGCCGATCAGATAGAGACCCAGTGCAGTTAGGGTCTCTGGCCAGCCAGGTCGGGCTTGGGGCATAGTAGACGTGGAAGAGCTAATTACCTCCATGAGTTCCTTTTCAGTTTCAGACAATTTTTGAACATTTTTCACGGGTGTACACCTCTTTGCATCGTTAGCGTAGATAACGACTTATTTAGTATATAAGTTGAACAAAAGGGGTTTATTTCCATGTCATCGAATAAAGAACTTCAACCTACGCTAGCTGCGGTGGATGAAGTCAAGCAACAAGCCTTCACAGAAGTAACTTTTCCTACTTTAAAAAAAGGTTAATGGACGAGAAAATCGCTCACTTGCTCTTCAAAGATGAGTCGATAATCCGCGATTACCAAGCGCTTCAGCATACGTGGTTTCTCAAAGGCAAGCAACGTGTCATCCAGACAAGAGGCAAACATCGTGGTGTTAAACGATCACGGCCGTCCCGCTTACGGCAACCATCAGCATGCCATCGCGAATGACTTCATAATCAATGTCGACACCGACAATCGTATTAGCTCCCATCCCTGAAGCTTTCTGAGTCATCTCAGCAAATGCCGTATCTCTCGCTTCCTGAAGCTTGCCTTCGTAAGCGCCCGAACGCCCCCCTACTAGGTCGGTAATCGAAGCCTTAAAGTCTCTGAATACGTTGGCTCCTATAATGACTTCACCGGTGGCAATGCCCAGATACTGCCTTATCGGGGAGCCTTCAATAGTTGATGTAGTGGTTATAATCATAAATTTTCCTCCTCAATTGGCCTGGCTATGGGTAATACTTTTGTTGCTGTTTTCCGCTTCAGGCCCCAACCGGCCTTTTTCGGATGAGCTCCTATTGGGCGCTGCTAACTTGGTTCAGCATCCACTTGCCGGTATCCTCAATGACCTCGGCTCAACATGTCCAGGAGTGTTCATCCCGTACATTCTGGAAAGCGCCCCATTAGGACGATCTTCTCATAAACCAATCCTTTGTATGTTCGAAGAGCTTTCTCACCCCTATCCTACCAGCCCCAATGAAACAGAACCTAAACGGATAGACAAACATCAGCTTAATTTCACTCCCGCCGTTTAGGTTCTGTTAAAGTGATTATGCTACTATGGAAATGGGTGAAAACAATGACAAATCTATCCGATTTTAAAATCGCAATCGTCGACGACGAGCCTTCGATTGTCACGATGCTGCAAATGGTGCTTCGCAGGGAAGGGTTTCATCAGCTGTACGCGGCTTCCACCTGTGCGGAAGCTCTCGATTTAGCGAAGCGTGAAGCCCCCGATATCCTCCTGCTCGACATCATGCTCCCCGACGGCAGCGGCCTGGAGCTCTGCTCCAAGCTCCGCAAATACGGGAATCCGCATATTTTGTTTCTGACGGCCAAGGCTTCGGATCTCGATGTCCTGCGAGGCTTCGCTATGGGCGGGGACGATTATATCACGAAGCCCTTCAATCCTCTGGAGGTGGCCGCAAGAATTCAGGCACGCATACGCCGACTGGAGCCAGAAACCTCGACGTCCAGTCCGGCGAAACGGCCCGATCCGGGGATTTATCGGTTTGGCCGCTTCACCGTCAACGAGGTGGAGGGCGAACTAATCGTGGAGGGACAGCCAGTTCCTTGCCCCGCGCAGGAGTTCCAGCTGCTGCTGCACTTCTGTAAGTTTCCCGGCATCGTATTTTCCAAAACACAGCTCTACGACAAGGTTTGGGGGATCAACGGACAGGGCGATGATTCGACGGTAATGGTGCATATCCGGCGCATCCGAGAGCGGATTGAGATCGACCCCGGTAATCCGAAGCTGCTGCTTACCGTACGCGGGCTTGGCTACAAGCTGGCGAAGGAGCCGCAGGAGCGATGAAGATCCAACAGCGCATGGCCTTCCACTTCACGTATCAATTGATTTTTTATGCCCTGCTTATGGTGGCTATCACTCTGGTTGCCTGCATCTTGTTTTTCCAGAACATGACGAGTAATGAGATACGCCGGAACTTTCCGGTTGGCGTCCTGCAACAGATCGCTCAAGAAGCTCATTACAAGGACGGGATGATTCAGATCTCCCCTGAGTGGGACAAGCTCATCGAGGAAAAAGGCATGTGGCTACAGGTTGTCAGTGCCGAAGGAGAGGTGATCTACGCCGTCAATACAACTCCGCATCATACGCTGCCGGCCTCCTACTCCATCGCTCAACTGCTCGATATCCAAGAGACACGGACGTTTGGGACGTATGCCGTACACACTCAGCTTAATTTTGCTTTCCAAGACCCGCTTCTGTATATGCTGGGCTATCCTAGTCCTGACCTTGACCAGCTCGTTGCCTGGTTTCATGCCTACGGGCAGCATGGAATCGTGCGTAGCGAAGCGGTTTCCCACTTGGACCGGCGGCTGCGCAAAACCGGCAGCTATCTGCAGGTGATCGACCCCGAGAGCCATATCGTACAAGGCATCGGCGATGGAGCATACGTGCATAAGGCGTATCGACAGCTGGATATCCTGGCCATCCAGCAATCGCCCAGCAACTATGACACGAATATTGTCGCCCATCGGGACAATCTGAGCGGAATGACGTGGATTCTCTATACACCCCATGCAGCGGGAGCCCCTCTGAAGCATCCTGTGATGGAAAAGGCAACGCGTGGACTCGTCCGGATTACAGTTCTGATCCTGCTCTTGGCGCTGCCGATCTCCATCTGGCATGGCTACCGCTACGGTCAGCCGCTGATTCTGTTTGCAGGCTGGTTCGAACGTATGGGCCGGGGACAGTACGACCAGGTACTGACCGCCAAGGACATGCGCAAGGTATTCCGCCGCAACGGCATGATGCGCATCCGCTACAGGCTCTATAAGGAAGTGATTGAATCCTTCTATCAGATGACTCATCAATTGGCTCAGATCGAGAAGGAACGCGAGAGGATGGAAAAGGCGCAAGCGGAGTGGATGTCAGGGATTTCCCACGATCTGCGCACACCACTGGCCACAATTCAAGGTTATGGGTATATGCTGGAGAGCTTGCCTGAGCAATGGAGCCAAGAGGAGATGCGCATCATGGGCTCGACGATCCGGGAAAAGGGGGATTATATGCTGGAGCTGATCTCCGACTTCTCATTGATTCATCAGCTCAAGCAGGGCGATTCAATCATGAAGTTTCGGGAGATCGACTTGGTTGAGCTGGTGCGCTGCTCCGTACTGAAGTACGTCAACGGCGCCATGATGTCTGAGTATCAGTTTCACTATGTTGGGGAGGATTGTCCCTTGCTGATACAGGCCGATGAAACCTGGCTGATGCGGTTGATGGACAATTTGCTGTCCAACGCCGTGAAGCATAACCCGCCTGGCGTGATTGTCAACGTCTATGTCGGCAGGATGAACGACAAGGCATGCATACGAGTAATCGATAATGGCAAAGGGATGGACGAGGAAACACTGCATCATTTGTTCAATCGCTACTACCGGGGAACGAATTCCGATGAATCGACGGAAGGATCCGGGCTCGGGATGAGCATCGCCAAAACCATCGTGGAAGCGCATGGCGGCGAAATCCAGGTAAAATCCAAACTGTGGCAAGGCACGATAATTGAGATCTTATTGCCCAACTGAGCGTTTGGCTGGGAATGATTCTTCCCTGTATGTACTCCCAACATTGAACACGATTCCACATGTGTGGAGTAAGCAGAGTCAACACATACAACAACAAATTAACGGGAACGCCTAAAAAAACCTCCCGATAAAGAGAGGGCATTCCCACGCCGAACAATCAGAACCGAATAAAATCAACCACGCCATGCGCAATCATCGCTGAAGTCACATCCCGCTTCCACTGCAAATAAGCAAAAGGCAGCCCGAAGAGCAGCCCCCATGTAATACTACCCGTCACCCCACCCTTTTCATTCCGTCTCAAACATTGAATCGGACTCTCCTGATATACTGCAAACGTACTTTCGAGTCTCATATTTGGAAGCTCCGTCCGTATCTCTGAAGAATTATCCATGAACAGCAATATAGCGTTCAATCCCCTGGAAGCCCCAGACAAATTCCAGATGCCACATCGATTTGGAATATTCCCCATCCGTAAGAATGGACAGCCCATTCTCGCTCTCTTGCTCGACTACAGTCTGAATCGCCTCATCCTCACACTGCTCATAGCCCTGGAAATCATGGTAAAAAGGATAGCTAAGATCATCCCGATGCTCAATTTGCTGTTTATATTCCAATCTGGTTATAGTGAAAGGTTATAGTGCGCCAGCCCGGATATCCAAGCTCTGCTCACTTCGTAAGACAATCGTAATACTTAGCTTAGAGAATCGTAAGCTCTCTTGCTTATGCTGTTCATGTAATCAAATAAAGCGATGGAGTGTGATAAACATGGTTAAAGGTAAACCAGGCAAAAGGTTAATGATGACGGCGGTATTGGTGCTCTCTCTGGCGGTGTCCGGAATAGCCGGTGCGGCAGGAATGAAAACGATGAAAAAGAACGGCATGGAGCTAGTGAACTTAAGACAGGCGGCCGGGATGTACGGCTATAGCATCGAGTGGAACAGCAAAGACCGGTCCGTATCCCTGGTTTACATGGACAAGATGATGGACGATGGCATGAAGCCGATGGGCAAAATGATCAAGGTATGGATCGGATCGAAAAAGATTATGGTCGACGGTATGGCTGTCAGCCTGAATATGGCCCCTGCTCTCTACGATGGCAGTACTTATGTGGTAGATATGGTAGTTGCAGAGTACATGAAGCCTGCCAAGGCGATGAAATAAGACGGACTGAGCGGTACCATCACCATATGCTATGATGGAGTCAAATGTATTTTTCCGGATATGGGGTGGGTTAGGGTGAATGAACGAATATTGGTCGCTGATGATGATTCAAATATTACCGATGTGTGCCGCAGGTATCTTGAACGGGAAGGTTACCTGGTGATCACCGCCAAAGACGGATTAGAGGCGCTGGAGCTGTGGCGCAGTCAGACTTCCAGCCTGATTGTGCTCGATCTGATGATGCCGCATAAGAATGGCTGGGAAGTGTGCAACGAGATCCGGCAGACTGAAGATGTCCCGATCATCATGCTGACGGCCCGCGGGGAGGAACAGGACCGTCTGATGGGGCTGACCATGGGGGCTGACGATTATTTGACCAAACCCTTCAGTCCAAGAGAACTAGTGCTGCGTGTGCAGGCGATCCTGCGCAGAATGCGGGTGGTTCAGGCATCGCCCGTTACCCCCGCTGAACACACCATTAAGTATGAAGGACTTACCGTGGATGTAGCGAAGCGTACGGTGGAGATCAGCGGGCAACTGATTGACTTGACGGTTACAGAATTCGAGATGCTGTACTTGCTGGCAAGTCATCCTGGCCAGGCGTTCTCGCGGACCCAGATTCTGAGCAAAATATGGGATTTCAGCTACGAAGGAGATACCACAACAGTTACCGTTCATATCCGGAGATTAAGAGAGAAGATCGAACAGACTCCCTCTGATCCGAAATATATCAAGACGGTCTGGGGAATAGGCTATAAGTTTGCGGGGGATGGCATCTCATGAAACTGCGTACGTATTTATTGTTGTCCAGCCTCACGGGGATTGGCGTATTACTCATCTGTTTATTCGTCAGCTACTCCAAAATGCTCCTCACCATCGATCAATTCTATTGGTTGTCCGGTATAACGGCCGGCGTAGGCTTGCTCTCCTTCATCCTGCAGCATTTGCTGACACGGCCGTTAGAGAAATCCATTGCACGGATTACACAGCAGACTGTGCGAATTGCCGAAGGGGATTTCCATACCGAAGTCCCCTTAATCGGCCCGCAGGAGTTCAAGCTATTGGCACAGCAATTCAATGTAATGAGCTTCAAGCTGAAGGAAAGCTTCGACAATCTGCACCATTCTGAATCCGCGCGCCGGGAGCTGATTGCGAATGTCTCCCACGATCTGCGGACCCCCCTCGCCTCCATTCAATCGTTTGTTGAAGCGCTGGAGGACGATGTCATCCAGGATGAGGTTACCTTTCAACGTTATCTGAATACCATCCGGCTGGAAACGAAGCGGCTCGGGGGGCTGATTCATGATCTATTTGAATTATCCAGTCTGGAAGCCAAAGGTGAAATCTTCGACCCGCTGCCTTATCATGCCGATGAGCTGCTGATCAGTACGCTGGAGAGCTTCTCGTTTCACCTCGCGGAGAAGAAGCTGAACGTGGAGATTGATCTGCCGGATAAACTGCCTGCCGCTCTGATGATGCCTGCGCAGATTAAGCGGGTCTTGTCCAATTTATTGCAGAATGCCATTCAGCATTCACCTGTGGAAGGAAAGGTCATTCTGGCTGCCGCTGAAGAGGGTCAATACCTGCGAATCTCAGTGACCGATGAAGGCCAGGGAATTGAAGCGGAGGAGACCGCACGTATATTCGAACGGTTCTACCGGATTGATAAATCACGCAGCAAGAACAACGGGGGTGCCGGTCTGGGCCTCGCCATCGCACAGTCAATTGTTGAGCTTCATGGCGGCGCAATTGGGGTGCACAGTGTTCAGGGGGCAGGCAGCTGCTTCTGGTTCACCGTTCCCATCTATACCAGCCGGTAAGCCTTAGGGTCAGGGTAAGCAGCATTTATTAAGGTGGTGACTGATTTGGCCGGTGATTCTATATTTCTGTTTGGCGTATTCGGCGCAGGGCTGTTATCGTTTTTTGCGCCATGTATTCTGCCGTTGCTTCCGGTATATGTGTCTTATCTGTCAGGAAGCCTAGCGGACGGCACGAATCAGGGAGTGGCTGACACCAGCTCCTTCCGGTTTCGTTCCAGTTTTATGCTGCGGACGTTGTTGTTTGTGCTTGGACTATCTGTTGTCTTCATCTTACTCGGTTTCGGTTCCGGCATCCTGGGCAATATCATATCCAGCCCGAGATTCATTGCCATCTGCGGAGCCATCGTTATCTTATTCGGGATCTATCAGACAGGCTTAATCAAGTTATCTTGGCTGGAACGGGAAAAAAAGCTATCCAGCAATCGTGTTACAAAAGGCGGATATATTGGTGCCTTCCTGCTCGGTCTGACGTTCAGCTTCGGCTGGACTCCCTGCATCGGCCCGGTACTCGCAGGCATTCTCAGCATCGCTGCCGGTGAAGGCTCTCCTGCTTATGGAGGCTTCCTCATGTTTCTGTATACGCTCGGTTTAGCCCTCCCCTTCCTGGTCATATCCGTATTCTCGGAAGTTCTGGTGAAGCGGATTCGCCGCTTGTACAGATTCATGGGAGGAATCAAAATCGCATCCGGCTGTATGCTGATTATAATGGGACTGCTGCTCATGACAGACCGGCTGAATACGATTGTCGGCTGGATTCAATAAACCGCTAGGAGGGTTAGCTATGAGGAGTGCGTGGAAATGGATGGGATATGTCCTGGTGATTGGCGGAATGCTGTCGCTCCTGATGGCCTGTGGTACGAAACCGAACGCACCCGCCGGCAATACCGGCTCCCCCGCTGCAATGGACAAAGGAAAGCCTGCACCTGATTTTGCATTACAGGATCTGAAGGGTAACTCCCTACAACTGTCGGATCTACAGGGTAAGAAAGTGTATGTGAAGTACTGGGCTTCCTGGTGTTCCATCTGTCTGGCCGGACTTGAGGACCTGAATACCTTGGCCGGGCAAGAGAATGATTTCCAGGTGATCACGATTGTTACACCGGATGCCAAGGGAGAAAAGTCCTCCAAGGAATTCACGGAGTGGTTCAATAGACAGTCTTATGACAACTTAACCGTACTTTTGGATGAGGATGGGGTATGGGCCAAGAAATTTGAAGTCAGGGCTTTCCCTACCTCCTTTTATATTGATGCGGACGGAAATCTAGTGAAATCACTCCCGGGTCATGCTTCCAATGAGCAAATTACCCAGACCTTCGGGGAAATGGAGTCCACGGTCCGCACTGTCAAGACCACTGCCATTGCCGATAAGGATCTGCACAGCCTGTATCTGGCGGGCGGCTGCTTCTGGGGTGTGGAGGCCTATATGTCCCGCATTCAGGGGGTTCAGGATGTAACCTCGGGTTATGCCAACGGGGAAGGCGAGAATCCGGCCTATGAAGATGTCATTCGCGGGGACCGGGGGTTCGCGGAGACCGTTCATGTGAAATATGATCCGAAGCAAGTGACGCTGCAGCAATTGCTGGAGTCTTATTTCAAAGTGGTTGATCCTACCAGCCTGAATAAGCAAGGCAATGACAGAGGCGTTCAATATCGGACAGGAATCTATTATTCGTCCCCTGAGGATGCAGCCATCATTCAGCAGGCCGTAGATCAGGAGCAAGCGAACTATGATAAGCCGATCGTAACGGAGGTTCTGCCTCTGAAAAACTATTATCTGGCCGAGGAGTACCATCAGGATTATCTGGAGAAGAACCCGAACGGATACTGCCACATTGACTTAAGCATTCTGGATGAGCAAGCGGTTGTGATTGATCCTGCCCAATACCCCCGCCCCTCCGATGAACAATTGAAGGAACAATTAACCACTGAACAGTATGCGGTCGTTGTCAACAATGATACCGAACATGCCTTCAGCAACGAATACTGGGATAATTACGAACCCGGCCTGTATGTCGATATCACGACTGGAGAGCCCTTATTCACCAGCCGGGACAAATACGATTCCGGTTGCGGATGGCCCAGCTTCACGAAGCCGATTACCCCGGAGGTGGTAACTTACACCACAGACACCAGCTTCGGCATGGAGCGCACCGAGGTCCGCAGCCAATCCGGCGATATCCACCTGGGTCATGTGTTCGATGACGGCCCCGAAGACCGCGGCGGCAAACGCTACTGCATCAACAGTGCCTCCATCCGCTTCATCCCCCTGGACCAGATGGAAGCGGAGCATTACGGGTATTTATTGGGACTGGTGGAGTAGATCAAGTGGAACCGTACAGATTCTTAAAAAGATCGCCCTCCATACGCTCAAGAGAGCTGTACGGAGGGCGATTGTTGTTTGTTACTTTACTTAACCCCAATATTGCAGGGCAATCTCTTGTCCTTGTCTAATCTTCGCCCACTGCTCATCTTCCGTTAATTCATTCCCGCCATCGCAGGACGCGAACCCGCATTGATGGGACAGTAACAATCTGTCCTTATCAATAATTTTTGATGCTTCATCAAGCATTTGAATTACACGGGCCTCATCGTCAAGCGTATTCGTTTTGGAAGACAGTAAGCCTAATACAATTTCCGTCTCCGGTTTATCTTTGAACACCGCCAGCGCCTCAAGGGAGCCTGCACGGTCATCATCCCATTCCAGGAAGAAGCGGTCATACTTCAGCTGCTTCAGGAACAGATTCGCAATCTTGGCATACGAGCCGCCGCCCATATTACGGGAATCATAGTTGCCGCGGCAGTTATGCGTCCACATTTTGAGGCCCAAGCTATGACCATAATCAATAATGGTATTGTTGATGTCAATAAATTCTGCAGCCAGACCCTGTACTTCCTCATGATTGATTTTCTCGCCGGTAAATGGAGAGTTCGGGTTATCATCGGCAAATAACTCCCATAAGCAATCGTCGAATTGCAGAATTTGTCCTCCGGCAGCAGCGAATTCCCCTACAAAATCCTTATAAGCCTTAACCAGACCGTCTTTCAGCTCATCTTTGTCCTTATACACTCCTGTACTGCCAATGTTATCCGACCAGGACAGCTCACCAAAAATATGGGATGGTGAAGGTACGCACAGCTTGGTCTCACGGTCGCCGGCAAGAGCCTGAAGCTTCTTATAGGCATGAATGAAATGATGGTTCTTTCCGCCCAATTCACCTGTAATGCGCAGACCGATATCTTTTCTGGTCTCATATTTGGAAGCTCCATCTATATCTCTGAAGAAATATCCATGATCCGCGATATAGCGGTCAATCCCCTGGAAGCCCCAGACGAAGTCCAGATGCCACATCGATTTGGAGTATTCCCCATCCGTAAGAATGGACAACCCGTTGTCTCTTTCTTTATCCACTACGGCCTGAATGGCCTCCGATTCACACTGCTCATACCCCTGAAAGTCCTGGTAAAAGGGATACTGGATATCATCACGGTGTTCAATCTGCTGTTTATATTCTAATAGCTCCGCCGGACGCAGCAGGCTGCCTACGATTTGAAATCTATTGCACATATATAGTCCTCCTCTATTCTCATACATCTCTTTCTCTTGTGTCTAAATTCTAGCATGGAGGACTTAGAGGTACGTAACACTTAAAAATGATATCTGGTTATAGTCAAAAGGTATAGTAAGGATCTGTTATGTAGTGTCCGTACCATTTTTCCTCCGTGACGACACAAATAGACTTTTCCCGGTGTGAATTCTAATTGAAAGCCCATGTGTAATTTGCTAATATTAATGGCTGATTGGGATTTCTAGGACTAATGACTCATGATGATCAAGGAGCGGCTGGGCCGGCTGGAGAATGATGCGGTCCGGTTTGCCATTAAGGATAACGGCAGGGAATATCGTCCAGGGCTGCCGGAAGATTGGCAGAGGGCAGATGTGGCTAAAAAAGAATAAGGAGGTGAACATATGCTTCGGGCGATAATTGTCGATGATGAACGGCTTTCACTTAATCAGCTTAGCTGGGTTCTGTCCGAGAGCGGAGAGGTCGTGATCTGCCAGACCTTCCAGAATCCGGTGAAGGCCTATGAATATGCCAGGGACAACCCTATCGATATTGCTTTTCTGGATATTTCCATGCCGGAGGTAAGCGGGATGAAGTTATCCCGGCAGCTTCATGAGCTATATGAAGCCATGGACGTGGTATTCGTTACCGGCTATGAGGAATATGCACTTCAGGCGTTCGACGCCAGCGCAACTGACTATCTGCTGAAGCCGGTTTCTGCGGAACGGGTGAGACAGACTCTGGATAAAATACGGAGGCGGCCGAGGCGGCCGGAGGTGGAGCCTGTGCTGGAGGTATGCATGTTCGGCGGCTTTAAGCTGCTGCACCCCGGACCGGACAGGAAGCCTCTCAGGCTGAGGAGCCCCAAGACGGAGGAGCTGTTCGCTTATCTCCTGTACAAACGCTCCGTCAGCCGTGACGAGATCATGGACACCCTGTGGAGCGGGTTTGAGTCCGGGAAGGCAAGCAACAACCTGAATAGCAATCTGTATTATATCCGCAAAGCTATCAGTGAAAGCGGGCTTAAGGTATGCCTGCTGCCTGACCGGAATGAGGTACAGATTGTGGAGAATTCCCTGTCCTGTGACCTGTATGCATTCGAGCGTTTGCTGAGAGAAATCAGAATGAACCGGGACGGGCATACGGAATTACTGAAACAGGCAGCAGCTTTGTATACCGGACCTTTTCTTAAGGGTAAAACCTACGAATGGGCCAGCACCAAGGCGCGCCGTCTGGAGCAGGATTATATAGAGCTGCAAGAGTTGGCCGCCCGTATCTATCTCGAGCAGCAGCAGACGGAGCAGGCACTGCAGGCATATGATGAAATCCTCCGGATCGACGCCCTGCGCGAGGATATCGCCGGGCAGGCCCTGCGGCTGTTGATCGGACTCGGAAGAACAAGCGAGGCCATCCGGCGGTACCGCAAGCTGGAGGAGGTTCTGCTGCAGGAGCTGGGAACACAGCCGGGCACCCCCATCCGTGAGATAATGCATAGATTGAACAGATAAGCAGAAAGTTTAAATAAGCAGACAAAAGCCGATTGCCCTGAAACAGGCAACCGGCTTTTTAGATTAGGATGATACTAACGGATAATCTCGATCCGTTTGTCTTGCGGGAACCACATGACATAAGCTCCTAAGGCTTCCGAAACGTAACGCAGCGGCACCATGATTCTGCCGTCAATCGCCTGCGCAGGTACGTCCATGCCTTCAATCAATTCTCCCAAAGTCATTGTCAGCACTTTACCGTCAAGCGTAATGGTAGCTGTTTTGGTTGCGTGGTCCCACTTGACTTCAGCGCCCAAAGCTTCCGCTACAGCCCGGATCGGCACCAGGGTTCTTTGCTCCTGGATAACAGGCGGCACATCGTTTTGCTTAGCAAGTGCTCCAATTGAATACTCTTTGCTGTCAACCTTGAACGTAATCTTGGTAACCGAATCAGCCTTAACGATGCTGTACAAGCTGAAGCTGTCCGTATAGAACTCAAAGCTATTCGTTGCCGGGATATAGACCCCGCCAAGCTTGATCGTCTTATACGTGCCGTCTGCCTGAGGTACGAATCGAACCGCTGTCAGGTTGGTCGTATCACCGGTCAATCCTAGCTCCTTCAAGTTAATCGTGACCTTGACCGGTTCAGCGAAGCTCTTGATTCTCGTGCTGGTGCCGTTCGAATAATTCAGCTGGGCAATCAGGTCCAGAACCTTCCCGCCGAGCGGCTGCATGCCCGCCTGATCCAGCTTGGCTCCTGCCAACACCTCATCGGTTTTGGACTTCTCTGTCATAAGTATTCCTAACTCCAGGGAAGCACCTAATCCTAGTTTGAGCTCCGGTAAGTTTAAGCCATTCTTACCAAAATCAATTACACCAAGCGTAGATTCAAGAATAACCGGCTTCGCAGCCTTCATGATCTCTTGAACCTCAGACGCAGCTGTTTTTACCGTGCCTTGTCCCGTTTCAACTGTGTTCAGTCCATCTGTAATTTTGGTAGACGGCTGTGTCACAGGCTGTGTAGCTGCCGGTGGGGTATCGGTGCTAACCGGCGGTGTATAGGAATTAACGGGCGGTGTATACGAATCTACCGGTGCAGTCTTGATTACAGCTGCCCGGAAGGCATTATAAGCCGCTGTTAATTGCTCATTAGCCTTGTCAATCTCTGCTTGTGTTGCCGCCGTGCGGATGACATTTTCCGCCGCCGTAATTGCGGCTTGCAGGATTGCTTTGGAACCCGCCGGATACTGCCCTACGCCGTTGCCCTCTGTGCTTTCATTTAAAAGAGTTGTCGCTTCAGTAATTTGGGCTTGAATCTCTCCGGCATTTCCAGCTTGAATGACTGCCGCTTCAAAGGCTGCCACCGCTGCTTCCAACGTCGCTTTGGCTGCGTCGATTTGTGCTTGTGTTGCCGGGTGATCAAATACTTCCTTAGCTGCCTTGATTGCTGCTTTCAACACGTCGACTGCTTCTGACGGGTATTGGCCTACGCCTTCGCCTACTGGCACATCGACCAGCAATGCTCCTGCTTCGGTCACAGCTGCGTCAGCTGCTTCACTGCTACCTTCTTTATTTACCGCAGCTTCAAATGTTGTGATTGCTGCTTCTAATGTAGCTTTGGCCTCATCGATCTGCGCCTGAGTTGCTGGATGTTCAAACACTTCTTTGGCTGCCTTGATGGCTGCCTTCAACACGTCGACCGCTTCAGACGGATATTGGCCTACACCTTCCCCTACTGGCACATCGACCAGCAATGTTTCTGCTTCGGTCACAGCTGCGTCAGCTTCTTCGCTGCTGCCTTCTTTATTCACCCTAGCTTCAAATGTCTTGATTGCCGCTTCCAACGTTGCTTTCGCTTCGTCAATTTGTGCTTGTGTTGCCGGGTGATCAAACACTTCCTTAGCTGCCTGGATGGCTGCTTTCAATACGTCGACCGCTTCGGCCGGATACTGGCCTACGCCTTCGCCTACTGGTACATCAACCAGCAATGTTTCTGCTTCGGTCACAGCTTTGCGTCAGCCTCTTCGCTGCTGCCTTTTGTATTAACCGCAGCTTCAAATGTTATGATGGCTGCTTCCAATGTAGCTTTGGCTTCATCAATCTGCGCTTGCGTGGCTGGGTGTTCAAACACTTCCTTGGCTGCCTGGATGGCTGCTTTTAACACGTTGACTGCTTCTGACGGATATTGGCCAACGCCTTCGCCTACTGGTACATCGACCAGCAGTGCTTCTGCTTCGGTCACAGCTGCGTCAGCTTCTTCGCTGCTGCCTTCTTTATTTACCGCAGCTTCAAATGTCGTGATTGCTGCTTCCAACGTTGCTTTCGCTTCGTCAATCTGCGCCTGCGTTGCCGGGTTTTCGAACACTTCTTTCGCTGCCTTGATTGCTGCTTTCAATACGTCGACTGCTTCTGACGGATATTGGCCTACGCCCTCGCCTACTGGTACATCAACCAGCAATGCTTCTGCTTCGGTCACAGCTGCATCAGCTTCTTCGCTGCTGCCTTCTTTATTCACTGCAGCTTCAAATGTTGTGATTGCTGCTTCTAATGTAGCTTTGGCCTCATCGATCTGCGCCTGAGTTGCTGGATGTTCAAACACTTCTTTGGCTGCCTTGATGGCTGCCTTCAACACGTCGACCGCTTCAGACGGATATTGGCCTACACCTTCCCCTACTGGCACATCGACCAGCAATGTTTCTGCTTCGGTCACAGCTGCGTCAGCTTCTTCGCTGCTGCCTTCTTTATTCACCGTAGCTTCAAATGTCTTGATTGCTGCTTCCAGCGTCGCTTTGGCCTCATCGATCTGAGCTTGCGTTGCCGGGTTTTCGAACACTTCCTTGGCTGCTGCAATCGCTGCTTCCAGTGTTGTTTTGGCTGCCAGCGGGTACTCACCTAAGCCTTCACCTACAACGCTGTCTTTCAGTAGCGTTTCTGCGCCGATCACTACCGCATCAGCTTCTTCACTGCTACCTGCTCCATTTACCTTAGCTACAAATGCGGTAATTGCCGCTTCCAACGCCGCCTTAGCTGTATCAATCTGCGCTTGTGTTGCCGGTTGTTCAAACACTTCCTTGGCTGCTGCAATCGCAGCCTCCAGTGTTGTTTTGGCAGACAGTGGATATTGGCCTACGCCTTCGCCTACAATGCTGTCTCTCAGCAGCGTTTCTGCGCCGGTCACAGCTGCATCAGCTTCTTCGCTGCTGCCTTCTTTATTCACTGTATTCTTGAAAGTTGTGATCGCTGCTTCCAACGCCGCTTTAGCTGTATCAATCTGCGCTTGTGTCGCTGGTTGTTCCAGCACTTCCTTAGCTGCTGCAATAGCAGCTTCCAGTGTTGTTTTGGCTGCCTGCGGATATTCGCCTACGCCTTCACCTACAACACTATCTTTCAGCAACGCTTCTGCTTCTATCACAGCTGTTCCTGCTTCTTCGCTGCTGCCTTCTTTATTCACCGCAGCTTCAAATGTCTTGATTGCTGCTTCTAATGTAGCTTTGGCTGTATCAATCTGCGCTTGTGTTGCCGGTTGTTCAAACACTTCCTTGGCTGCTGCAATCGCAGCTTCCAGTGTTGTTTTGGCTGTCAGCGGGTACTCACCTACGCCTTTGCCTACAATGCTGTCTCTCAGCAGCGTTTCTGCGCCGGTCATAGCTGCATCAGCTTCTTCACTACTGCCTTCTTTATTCACCGCAGCTTCAAATGCCTTGATTGCTGCTTCCAATGTTGTTTTGGCTGTATCGATCTGCACTTGTGTCGCTGGTTGTTCCAGCACTTCCTTGGCTGCTGCAATCGCTGCTTCCAGTGTCGTTTTGGCTGCCTGCGGATATTCGCCTACGCCTTCACCTACAACGCTGTCTCTCAGCAGCGTTTCTGCGCTGCTCACTACCACATCAGCTTCTTCGCTGCTGCCTTCTTTATTCACTGCATTTTTGAAAGTTGCGACCGCTGCTTCCAACGCCGCCTTAGCTGTATCAATCTGCGCTTGTGTTGCCGGTTGTTCAAACACTTCCTTGGCTGCTGTAATCGCAGCCTCCAGTGTTGTTTTGGCAGACAGTGGATATTGGCCTACGCCTTCGCCTACAATGCTGTCTCTCAGCAGCGTTTCTGCGCCGGTCACAGCTGCATCAGCTTCTTCGCTGCTGCCTTCTTTATTCACTGTATTTTTGAAAGTTGCGATCGCTGCTTCCAGCGCCGCTTTAGCTGTATCAATCTGAGCTTGTGTCGCTGGTTGTTCCAACACTTCCTTAGCTGCTGCAATCGCAGCTTCCAGTGTTGTTTTGGCAGACAGTGGATATTGGCCTACGCCTTCGCCTACAATGCTGTCTCTCAGTAGCGTTTCTGCGCCGATCACTACCGCATCAGCTTCTTCACTGCTGCCTGCTCCATTTACCTTAGCTACAAATGCGGTAATCGCCGCTTCCAACGTTGCTTTGGCTTCGTCAATCTGCGCTTGTGTCGCTGGTTGTTCAAACTCTTCTTTCGCTGCTGCAATCGCTGCTTCCAGTGTTGTTTTGGCTGCCAGCGGGTACTCACCTAAGCCTTCACCTACAACGCTGTCTTTCAATAGCGTTTCTGCTTCGGTAACTACCACATCAGCTTCTTCAGTGTCTCCAGCTAGTATCTGCGCCTTCTTAAACACATCGACCGCGTCTACAAGGGCTTGGTAAGTAGCATCAAGCTTCACTTGCGAAGAAGGTTTATCGATCACAATAATCGCTGCATCAAATACTGCCTCCAATGCTGCTATTGCTTCAGCCGGATATTGTCCAACTCCGGTTCCTGCTTTGCTGGCCTCCAAAAGCCTGCCAACCTCATAAATTTTTTCGAGAGCTTTCGAGATATTGCCCGCTGGAATTATTTTAGCGATGAAAATACCTGCCGCATCTATCAGTTCCTCATAAGCCTGATCAATCTCCTGCTGGGTAGCCGGTTCGCTGATCACATTCGATGCTGCCGTAACCGCTGCCTGCAAAATCGCTTTTGAACCTGCCGGATATTCTCCTGCGTCATCCCCCTCTTTGCTGTTGCTCAAAAGAGTGGTCAAATCCGTAATGGCCAATTGAAGATTTGTGCTGTCCCCGGCACGAACTACGGATTTCTGAAAATCTTCAACCGCATCCGCAAGTGTTTGGAGTGCTTCCTCTATTTCTTCTTGAGTTGACGGTCCGCCTGCTACTATGTTTGCCGCCTCAATGGCTGTCATGAACAACTCTTTGACTTCCGGCCAATATTGCCCTGCACCGTAGCCCTCCGGGCTAGTATCATAGAGTGTCATTGCCTCCGATAACGCGATTAGAAGCGGGGCATACTCGCCCTCCTGAATCTTAGCATTTTCGAAAGCTTCGATTGCTTGTACCAAATCATGATGGGCATCATCAATCTGTTGCTGTGTCCCGGGGGAATCCATCAGAGTCTCGGCAGCTTCAACAGCCTTATCCAAAGCATCGAAGGCTTCTGACGGATACTCTCCAGGGCGATCACCCTCTGCGCTAAAACTCAAAAGATTTCTTGCTGCTTCAATTTTGAGTTGGAGCTCTGTGCTGTTCCCTTCCTTGATCACCGCAGCTTCAAAAGCTGCAACTGCGTTGTTCAGAGTTAGGATAGCCTCATCCATTGCTACTTGAGTCGCTTCTTCATTTGCCAAGTTTTCTGCATCTGTAATCGCAGATGCCAGTAAGTCCATGGCTTCTAGCGGATATTCTCCTACAGCATTTCCTTCAGTACTTCCCTCCAGGAGGATTTTCGCCTCAGTAATTGCGGCTTGTAGTGCTGTATTGTCTCCCGCCTTAATTACAGATTCTTCGAATTTCTCCATTGCATCCGATAATGCCTGGAGGGCCTTATCCAGTTTGGTTTGGCTGGCTGGATAGGTCGCTATTTCATTAGCTAGCTCTATAGCTTCATCAAAGTCATTAAATGCCGCATCTGGGTATGCACCGATCCCATCGCCTCGTGGACTTTCCCGATATAGGGATCGCGCTTCTATAACTTTTTCTTGAAGTTTAAGGTAATTTCCCATTTCGACCGCTGCAGCATAAAAGGTTGTAATTGCAGCATTTAGTGTTTGAGTTGCCGCGTCAATCTCAGCTTGCGAAGCTGCTGACTTGTCGATCAGAACTTTAGCAGCGTCAATGGCTGCCTTCAAAGCCGTTTTTGCTTCAGCCGGATATTCTCCAAAATCAGTGCCAACTCGGCTCATATTGTAAGCAGATGTCGCGTCGTCAATTTTGCCCTGTAACGCTGTTTTATCTACTGCCTTGATTTCTGCAGCTTTAAAGGTCGTGACTGCTGTTTCCAGCGCTTGCCGCGCTTCATCAAGCTCGACTTGCGTCATCGGTCCGCTGATTGCCGTTTCCGCCACACCAATTGCTGCTTCAAGTGCATGCATAGCATCAGATGGGAATTGACCAGCACCCTCTCCTACTGGACTATTATCCAGGAGCTCTTTCGCATCAATGATGGTTACGTGAAGGAATAGCTGATCTCCTTGTACGAGGACAGATGCCTTAAAATCCGCCAATGCATCATTCACAGAAGTTAACGCTTGATCAACTTCAACTTGTGTAGACATCAGATTGATTAACGTTTCCCACGCTGCTTCTATGGAACCTTGGAGAATGTCCTTCGAATCTGCCGGATATTGTCCAACTTTGGTACCTACTTCACTGGCATCCAAAAATGCCCGGGCAGTCTCGATGCCAGCCTGGAGCGCTACTTTATTAGTATCGGGATTCTTTGAATCCTTAAAAACCTGTAGTGCATTCACCAAATTTTCATAGGCTTCATTAATTTGTGCTTCGGTCCCTGAATTCCTAATCAGAACATTTGCTGCATCGATGACACTGTACAAATCTGTGTAAGCTGATGAAGGATACTGTCCTGGTCCATCTCCTTCCGAAGCAAACCTCAGGAAATCCCATATCTCACCAATTTTCTCCTGGAGTACCGAGGGATCTCCCCTCTTAATTTCGGAGTCTAAGAATTTTGTAATTGCGGCATCCAAAGCTTGATAGGCAGCCTCTAGCTCAGCTTCGGTAGAGGTGGGATTATTCCATTCTTTAGCCGAAGTAATAGCAGCTCCTAACGTATCTCTTGCCTCAGCCGGATATTGACCGTAGTCTGTCCCCACAGTGGTATAATCGAATATCCTTTGCGCATAGCTAATCTTGGCCTGAAACGGTGTCACTGCTGCCGCGCGAAATATCTCTATGGCATCGGATAACATTTGATGTGCATTTTTAATCTCTGCTTGATTATCTGAATAGTGGTACACATCTACTGCTTGCATAATGGCATCGTTTAAAGCGTCTTTTGCTTGTCTTGAGTATTGTCCTTCGCCATCTCCCTCAAGACTATATAGATAAAGGTCGGATGCCTCGATAACTTTTAAATACAAGTCATCCCTAGTGATCTCGGGACTTTCTGGTTCTTCCGGCTCTTCCGGTTCCTCCGAACCGTATAGTTCACGCGGGATAGAGGTGCTATATAAGCCAGTAAGAGCATAAGGATTCATGCCCTGTGGATAATAGTACCATTGGTAGCCCCGGTTGGTGGATATATAATACTCTATCGTATAGGCTTCCATTTGTTTAAATTCGGGATCAGCCAAATTAACGGTGTACGTATCGCCGTCCACATGGGTTAGTTGACCCATCCCCTTCACTATACTTAATCCATCGGAAGTTAATTCTGACCTGTAATAGACATTGATTGTTGGAACTTCGCCTTCTTGCAACTGCGTAATCTTGAATGTAGCGGGTATATTGTCGAAACTGGTAACAACAGGCGGGGTGTGCTCGACTATAGCTGCTGTGGAAAAGTCCGGCGGATCAGCCAACTTAACCGTCAAAGCTCCTTCCAACGAGTTCATGTCAATAACCTCGGGGTATTGCAGGAATCCCCCATCTTCATCTAACATAGTGAAAAAATAAGTCATTTCATACGCATTGAATTCTCTTATCTTACTCTTGACTTGATAGGTAATGTCAGCAGAAAATACTGAACTATTGTCGTCTTCCCGTGTCAGGCTAATAATGTCACCCGGCACCATACCATAGGCATGCTTAAAAAATGTTCTTATCTGTACATTGTGAATTCCGCCATCCAGTGCCGTTGCACTTACGATGAGATGATTAAGATCACTTGTATCCAGCGGCGTAGGGGCTATTCTTGGCTGCGCCGGTTGCGGAGTACCCCCACCTGAATTCACAGTAATAGTATGAGTAGTATAAAAATTATCCGGCAATACAGCTTTGATGGTAATCGTTCCAGCTGGTGCTCCTTTATCAACGAACAGTGTATTGCCCACAATCCGCTTGCCTACCGGATTTTCTTCCACAATGGATAATTGAACATAATCTGGAGGATAAGACGCCTCCCCGTACTCAAAGGTAACAAGTATCTCTGCCTCATACGATTCATCCGTAACATCAATAGTATCCTCCAGGTCTCTCAATCCAGCAGGAGTATACTTCATAATATTTGCATCCTCTTTCAATACCAGATCAGCCGCATGTATCAAGCCCGTCGGTATGACCATAGCAAACACCAGCAACAAGGCGATTATCCGTTTAAATCTCAATCCCTTTTCCTCCATTATTTTCATTTTTTCTACATCAATTTATTCTACACGACAGCGCTAAACGTAGAATAAACAAGAAAACCGCCACGAAGGGTGGCGGCATGAAGTAATGGATTGTCTACGGGGTTCAGTCCTAATCCTTATTCTTTTTCCTATACTCTTCTTTGATTCTTTCAGCCTCAGCCCACTCCTCCGGCGGAGTGAAGTACGCATCATACTCCTTCAGCGCCTCCGGCGACTGCTTCTTTCTCCATTCCCGTAAATGAATCAAGTAATCTTCACCATACCCCATTCTCCAGCCAATGCTGAACGGCTCAATTTCAGGATACACTATCCATTGCGGCAGCAAGAATTCCGGCACATATTCATCTAACCCGTTCCTAATCTCCATCAGCAGCTTGCCCAGCATATTGCCGCCTTGGCCGTTACCGCCGTCTCCCCAGTAGGCATCATTGGCCGTATGTTCAACTAAGGTACAATCGCCCGTCGACAAAAGGATGGACTTTATAGCGGGATGCTGCTCAACTTTAGCCATCAGCGCTTCTCTCATAACCTCAACCTTGCATTCTTCCCAGTCGGAACGAAGCGGCTTACTCCGGTCCCGCCCCAATCGTGCTGTCTCCATCGGCGTTCCGGCGAGCCGGACCTCTTCCTCATGCTCAGTGCCTGCGAACTTCTGCGCCTGAAAATAATGCTCCGTGGTTGCCCACGCCTTGCCTTTTAACACAATGGGGTACTTCGCAAAATTAGAGAAACAACCGTAAGGCTTATCCGTTTCATAGAAGCGTATAAAGCGTTCTTCGGGATTGAGAGCCAGCAGCTTTCTTCTGTTGTCTTCAAGTATCTTCTGGATGTGTTCCGGGGTGTTCATAATGAGCGTGCCTCCTTGTCCGAATATCATCTAACCGTCATTCAAGTTCATAGTAAATCTGCAAAAAACGCACCGAAATACAACTCTACCGCCTCCTGAGAATAACCGTCATCCCCCTGCCACTCAGCCATAGAGTTAAAATCATGACTCCCGCCTCTGCGCTTCCGGGGTGTGTCCCGCGGTACCAGCAATCCGGCATATCCCCAGATCTCCATCAGCACATCCCGTTCATTCTTACTGGAGGGAATCACGTCCTTCCACCGCTTCTCCAGCATCCGCGCACTCTCATGGTCCGCACAATCCCGTATCGCTTCGAGCATCCCGGAGAGTATGGCAGTATCCTCGGCGGTAACCTCGAACTCTTCTTCTTTACTTAATAATTCAAGGTCCATCCAGCAGTATAAAAGCCAATTCAGACGAATACCGCCCCATTTAACCCGTTCGAAATTCAGCACATTCAGATCATTATTTATATATTCCCGGTCTGACATTAATCTGTAAAAGTTACAATCCCCGCAGCTGCTATAATTGGGCCGCACAACACTCCGCTGCTCATAATTATGTACTGGTAGCGCGGAAGTCAGAGCCCAGCTTGACAGGGCGCTCCGCAAATGGACCTTCTTCGTCGACAGACTGTGCAGGAACGCAGCGGCTACCCACTCCTTGGTGATCGTCTGATGCAACTCATGCAGCCGCAAGACAATCTCGTCATGAGTAATCGTCACAGGATCGAACATCAGACCTTTGCTTTTGGCATAGTCGAATTCCTCACCGGTGAAGGCAGCAGGACTACTCTTCCAGCCAGCGGAGGTCCAGAAGGTGTTCATGAGGATTTTCTTTGCTTTGTTGTCCATGGAGTCACTTCCTCGGGTTTGGCTTAATCCGCTCTATAGCTTAGTTCTATAGCTTCTATATAATTACCTGTTTTCCGGAACTTTGACTAAGCTTAATTCTATCTATCCGCACTAAAATAGACCGCCAGGAGGCGATCTACTTATTACTGCCGATAAGCGAGCTTAACCGCTCTAGGAGGTCTCCACCGCCGGTTACAGAGATAGAGCCGATTTTGTCGCATATTTTCTCGAGGAATTCCAGCTCCTTCAGACGGAACAGTGTCTGATTCTCATCCATCAGCTTCGCTGTATTCAACAGGCTGCGCGTGGAAGCCGTCTCTTCCCGGCGGGTAAGCAGGTTCGCCTGCGCCTTCTTCTCTGCGAGCAGCACGGTGTTTAGGATGTCTTTCATTTCCCCCGGCAGAATTACATCCTTCACCCCCGCCCCGAGGAAACGCACCCCGAACGCCTCTTCCTTCTCCTGGATACGGGACAGAATGAATGTGGCAACATCCTCTTTTCGTTTCAGGAGATCGTCCAATTTCAGCGTCCCGACATATTCCCGGAGCAGGAGCTGAAGCTGGATGTGTATCTGCTCGTCAAAAGCCTTCATCTCCAGAACGCGGTGCGGACTTACGATTGTGTACTGACATACGAAATTCAGACGCAGTGTAACTTTATCTTCTGTCATCATTTCCTGGCCGACCAGATCCATCTGCTGTTGTCTTAGATCGACCGTCTTCGTCAGCACCGAGACCGGTCCCTTCCAGAAATAATACTTACCAGGCGTAAGCTCCCGCTCGAGCGTATGATCATAGAACAGGAATCCCTGCTCGTAGCTCGCAATTTCAGTGCACTGCACATACGGAGTAAGCTTCGGGATAATCGAACGGTCGATCCCGGCAGGCAGCTCCGGCTGCCCTATATCCGTATGTACGAAGGTGTGCTTTCTCAGGAGGTTCCAATATGCATACACACCCGGCTTCA
The DNA here is from genome assembly GCF_038000245.1 of Paenibacillus sp. FSL R10-2736. NCBI lineage: Bacteria > Bacillati > Bacillota > Bacilli > Caryophanales > Paenibacillaceae > Paenibacillus > Paenibacillus sp. FSL R10-2736. Next base: position 1,362,372 of record NZ_JBBOBN010000002.1, on the reverse strand, counting down.
GCACTTGCATGAATTGGCCATCCTCATAGTGCAGAACAATCTCATGATCCTGTACGCGTACGACATCGAGCTCCCGGAGGAGCTCTTCATCCTGTAGGAACAGCTGCAGGTCTTTACCCTCGACACTAAACGGTTTGGCAATATTCAGTACTGCCACTGTATGCTGCGACCATGATAAGTAACGATAGGTTCCCGGCAGCAGCCGCTTCACATAACTTCCCTTATGAAAGAGCAGACCGCGCTGGTCCGCTTGAATCGTTATTTGCTTCAACATATGTATGCCCCCTTCATGTTTGACCAATGGCTGACAGAATCCCGCTGCAGCTCAGGCGGAATCACGTTTGAGACAGGCGGCCCTGCCGGGAGGTCCGGGAGGACTACTTGAGGTCCGAGGCTAACCCATACTTCAGCCGGCCTTCGTTCCCTTCTTTCCTTGCCACAGCCTCCCAGCTACCGCACCATCGGTATCCACGGATTGCAAAGCCCTTCCGCAGTGCGCTAGACTAGCCGCCTGAGATTCTGTCCATTGGTTTCCTTACTCAGATTGTGCTTCAATAGTCGCTCGATGGAAATCGAGTACTGTACCAACGTCGCCTAGAAGGCGATTAGGGACTCTTACCGAAACGGACCGTACAGGATACCGTAACATACATGCCGGCACTGCGGGATCACCTGAGATCCCCGCCTCGTTACGCCCGCCCGGATAAGAACCGAATGTATGATGAACGCGCTCGGCGTTATCTTACAGGATCTATCATCGCCGATATCCAGCGGGGCGAACATGGCGAAAGTATTACGACGGAAGAATAAATTTCCATGGAGAGTCTTGGGCTGCATAGAAAAAAGCCCAAAGGCAGGTGTGAGGAGCCTGCGCTTGAGCTTTTTTGGGGGATTCGGTTCGTATATAAAATTTATTCATTCGTGGTCCCTGATGTTCATGTTCGGCATGTTCATTATCGCGCTGCTAAATTACCTCAAAAAGAAATAGACCGCCCTTCTCAAGGGAAGCGGTCTATTCTTTGACTGGTTTACCTTTAAAAGCCTCCGCCCTTAAAAGCGGCTATTGCGCAGAGAGTCGTGTTACCAGCACGGATCTCTTTGCCAATGTACTTTGTTTCTGAGTTCATCATACCATGATGACAAGGGTTTACAATCATAAAACAACCATGTATTTGCTTCTTCACTCTATCTTTTTCAAACTATATATTCCTAACCTCCACAACACTACCCAAATCCACATACTCCTCATGATCCAGCTTCACCTTCACCCTGCCCTTGCGGCGCTTCTCCCGCCATTCGCGCAGCGCTTCCTCTGTTTCCAACCGAAGCTCAGCAATCTCCAAGGCCCGGTCCAGGATATACTTACTGGTGTAGAGCACCCTGAGAATCCCTTGTCCCCCCAGCGTTATAGGAACAGCTACGCTCTTCCATTCCTCAACCGTGAAGCGTACATACAGCTCCTCCTCGGTACCCGGCCGACAAGGAACTTCCTTAATCTCTTTACGCCGCAGCACCTTCCAATCCGCTACCTTCCCTACCCAGTGAATGCCTGTTTTGGCGGGATCAATGAACTTTTTCCGGGATTGGCACATGGCAATGTATTCGATTTGGGTTAGGAGCTTCTGGCTGGCAAGATTCTTAAGCGGCATATGATAAAAAGCTTTCCGCACCGCCACCGCCACCTGCTCCGGCCCCCGGACAGAACCGACCAGCACATTTTTGCCTGCAAGCTGATTGGTATAGTATTCCTTCGTGCCGCGAGGACGTGTCGAGCGTTCGTAGGCTTTTTCCGGACTATCCTGAATAATCTCAGCTAAGAATTGCTCCACCAGACTTGTGGAATTCGGTAGGAACGGCAAGGCGCCAATGTTCAGCAGCCCGATGCTTTTGTAGAAACGGTGGGTCTTGTACCGCTCCTCATCAGGGTACGGAAATAACACATACGCCCCGAACATGCTTCGTTCGTATTCCCCGGAGCCTGTCTCCTGATAGACTATCGCGTCCCGGTAGCGGTGCATCGTATTAATGTCATCCTCTTCCGGCCCAGGCTGACCATATTTCTGCTGATAAGAAGTCCCCTCATACGCCGGATTCAACCGATACTTCGCATCGAACACATACTTATACTCCTTGATCTGACCCGCATCCTTCTTCTTCAAGGTAAGCACATTGTCAGGACGTTGACTGAGCGTTGGGGTCCTATCTGTTCCAGGAATCGCATTATAGTACAGGATGAACTGCTCCCCGTTAACCGGATTCTCATAGACCATCTTCGAGCTCTGCGAGCGATCCAGCGTCACAAAGATCCCGTTCCGATTCACCTTAATGATATCCTGCTTCACCAGCGTATACTTCTGCCCCAGAAGCTGATTCAGCTTAAGGAAGCACCAGTATTCATAGAGCTGCGCGACATCCTTCATGGATAGGCGAAGCAGGTCGCCTTGGATCGACAGGCCTTTGAGCAGCATGAGATAACAGCGATAGACCTCACGGTATCCGGGGGCCATCTGCAGCACCAGCGTAACGGACATCTGCTTCAGTGCTCCAGCCTCCCGCAGAAAATCTATCTTAAGTACCCGCTCCAGCTGAGTGAGCATCGTGTCGATTCTTCGGATGAGCAGCGGATCTGAGGTTCGGCTGTTCTCTTTCCAGCGGCTTTTAAGCTCCTTCAGCTTCCCGTGAATACGTTCCAGCATCCAGCGGACGAACCGGTTCTCACTCGTATCATAGGCAAGGCGTTTCCGTGTCTCCATTAAGTGCGATGCTGTGTAGTTCCGGTTGCCGATCGTTAAGAACCCATGGTCCATGTCTTCTCTTAACCGTTCAGGATGCTTCGCGAGCTCGCGGATGTTCTCTCTTCCGGCTTTTTTGACCCGGCCTGCATCCATCAATCGACGCTCCTGGAGCAGCGCATAATTAGGATTCTTGTTGATCCGCTCAACGGCATCCAGAAGCTGTCTAAATACATGCTGTAGGATCGCGAAGAACTCAGTCAGGCTCTGATGCTGCGTCTCCCGCAATCCGGTTAGCTGGTAGGTCCGGCGCAGAAAGTCAAAGGCTAAATTATAGATCTGCCCGTTCACTTCATTCAGAATGTTCTGGTAATCCAGCTTATAATCCATCTTCGAGGGGAAGATCTCCATCTCCACCCGCAACAAGGTCTGTCCATTACTACGAACTTCCCATTCCGTCAGCCCAACCTCATTCCCAAAGTTCAGCACACCTGCAAGGATAGACTCACCCAGCGGCTTAACTGCCTGCCGTAGCAGCACATTCTCATGGTAAAAAGAAAGGTTCGCCGTTGTCTTGTTCTGAATCACCAATTCATAAGGCTGAGTCTCATAAAAGCAAGGAAAGGACGACTCCCCCGGCTGCCAGTCTATCAGCCCATAGGCTTCAGGCGAGAACACCTTAATTTGTACTTCCCCAAGCCGCTGCGAGCAGCTAATTCCAAGCTGAGCATTCACCCACTCCTGATCCGCAGAGCGATGAAGCTGCAACGTCTCCACCGTAGGATGATAGGGCCGTCCCTGCACATATAGCGTAAAAAGCTCCGTCTCGATACGGAGCAATTCCACCGCCTGATTAAGAGAGCCAGTATGAGGTGAATCCATCTTCCTCCAGCCTCCTCAGCATATAAGCCAATTTACGGGCACTTTGCGGATGCTTGACCCCAGGCGGATTCTGCCCGGCAGCCCATCTCAGATAGAGTGGCGAAGCATCATCGTCCATGAGTTCTTGAACATTAACCGTAATGCCAGCACCGCTGCCTATCGCAACCTTCATCAGGCCCAGCAGAACCCGGCGTACCGAGGAATGACTCCCCTGGATACGCGGCAGAATCTTTTGCAGCAGCTGCCAGTCAAATGCCTCTTCCTCTTCCATCAGGCCATACCGTTCGTTATAAATCATATAGAAGCAAATCGCATCCCGGACCCGGAAGCCCACATGAGCATGGATATCCTCCAGCAGCGTATTGATCTGAACCAGTCTCTCCGTTGTCCGCACAACGAGCTCCTGATGGGTATCATAAGCATCCACTAGCTGCAAATAATCGGAACGGAGGAAGAGATGATTCAGCTCATTAAGATCAGCGGGATCACCCGCGTCCTGCTCAGCCCCTTGCGGATACTGCTGCAGATTGATGTAATTGAACTCCAGGGTACTTGCGCGGTCGAGAACTTTTTTGCTAAAAGGATGCGTAGTCTCGTCCATATTCACCGTCCCGATCAGGAACACATTCTCCGGGATGCCCAGGCCGCCATATTTCACTTGGTCCTCAGTTGTACCCAGCAAGGCTCGAGAGATCAGCTCCTGCGTCTGAATCTCACTCTCCCGCCACTCCTGCGTCTCCAGCACACTTAACAGATCACTGAAATAATGCTCCACCCGGGCCAGGTTCATCTCATCCAGGCAGATAAAATAAGGCTTATGCCGATTCTCCGGCTGCCGCGCCTCCACGAATACCTCCGTCATCGGCCCCGGCTGGAACCTGCCCGACAGATCCTTATACCCCAGCAGATCCGCAGGATCACTCCAATCCGGCCGCACCGGAATCAAGGTATACTGCCCATTATCCCGCGTCGCCCCCAGCGCCTCCGCAAACAGCTTCACCAGCCGCGTCTTTCCCGTCCCCGATATCCCCGCCAGAATAACAAAAGGCTTGGCCTTCAGCGAGAGGTAGAAGTTCTCGATTAGATGCTCAGGGAAGAAGAAGCCTTGGCGGCGGATGTGGGATTGGATTTGGTGAAGGAATGTTGAAATACTAGAATCGGATGGTGGCAAAATAGGAATCACCTTACGCAAGCTCTCCATATTAGAGCCAGCCTCTTCTTGATTTAGAATAGCAAAGTCAGGCCAATTCACTTCTGCCGTGAGTGCCTGAAGCACTTGAAGAACTTGTCTTGAGAAGCGGAACAAATACCCCTGGTTGACTCCGCCTCCAGTATGGAGCGGTCCTTGGGTGATATTTAATTGCATAATTTGCTGATTGAATTGTTGTAGGGCAATGGGCGGAATGAGTTCTACATAATGGGTCCGAACCAATCTTCCTTCCTCTTGCCAGCCCGTATTAGCCATAGAGCCTGGTTTCGGCGCTTCTACTGCCGCATCTGTAACCTGGCTAACATAACGAATAGCCTTATTGGAGTAATGAAGGATGATATCTCCTTCCTTAACCTCCTTCATCGTCTCCCAGTGATATAGCTTACGGCCTTGAGTATTCAGTAGAGGTGCCCACAGAATCCCCGCTTCCTTCTCCGCTTGAATGGTGGTTCCCTGATTTACCCACCATACATTAGGCTTCGGCTTATACGTTATAAACTCTAACCGGTATTCGAAAGGAACTCCTGTCGCAAAGAAATCTATGTATTCTGCTTGATCTTCAGGAACAACAACCTGGGGTTTCTTCACATCATCGGATTGTTGATTTTCTCTTTCTTGCAAGATGTAAGAATAGGAATGAGAGAAGATTTTTATTAACAACTCCTTCAGCGTCTGATTTCCATTATAACGGAGGTGAAGTACTTCTCGGCCTGTAGACTTTTGATCAATTTTAATTAATAAAGCTTCATAGATTTGATCTTCATAGATCAGCTTAACCTTCCGTCCTTTACCTAAGTTTGGTTGTTGACCTTGATTAGCCTCTAATAAATCTGGATAAAACTCACCTGGAATATGAGTGCCATCACCAAAGATGGAGAAGTCCACTTTTTTGCGGCCGATTAGGTTAGGAATCTCTGTATCTTTCCACCAGCTTCGTAGTTGTTTGATCATGTATATTAACTCCCTTAGTCCAATGATAGATATTATACCGATGCTATCTTTGGTCCCCTTTATTCTCTGTACATGAAGCTTACGAATCTCGGAATCGGTGATATTAGCCTGAACCAATGAAACGTATATCGTTTGGGCCTGTGCCGCAGAAATAGGTGGTTCAGGGGTTCCCATTTTCAAACTGATCAGCTTTCTAGAGATATACTCACTTAGTTCCACATCATAGACAACCAGCTCGTCCGAATGGATCTTCCGAAGCTCAGGATCAATGCTGAAACGACATCTCATTGTGAATGAGACCATGGAGATAAATTTCACTGCTGCTACACCTTTTAACAGACTCTCGATGGCCTTGATATGTCCGTAGTTTTGCTTCAGCGAATTATACATCTTATAACGATTGCTCACTGACCATTGTTGCTCCGTCCGCCCACCTTTAATTTCCCCATTGAAGTTTTTCGTCTCAATGACAAATAAGCAATATGGGGAAATAACAATATGATCTATCTGGGCGTATCCTGTTCGAGATTTGGGATTAGGGAGCAATAAATCACTTAAAGATTTACACTCCTTAGGTAAATGATCAAGTTAGATATTGATTTTATGCTCGCCTAGCTCACCAATTCGTGTGGAGGCCACTTTTGGCTTTGGAGATTGTATTTTCTGCACGGCCTGTGGCGGCTTTGCATCAGACTTTTTGAAGAGAGACAACAGTGCTTTAAACGTAGCCCAACCTCATATCAACTAGATTTACAATATGTATGGTAATTCGACAATATGGGAGGGATTACCTTCCAAAAACTGCACAAGAAAAAAGACTGTCGCATGGACAGCCTCAACATAAAGTTAACGTATACCTTGGATTCCGTCTTAACCTGAAAGGACAGAAGGAGAAGCAAATGCATCAGCAAGCTGCATTCCATCTTTGAGTCCTTGTAGGTATAGACGTTCATATAGAACAGATTGCTTTATAGACAGCTTATCCTCCCAATTCTCAAACTCTGGCTTACGTGCAATATCTATGGAGGTAAACAACACTTGAAAAGCTTTACGTTCTTCTTCAAAAGCTTGTCTAGGCTCGGATTGATGTTCAATTCGCGCGCTCACTTCGACCAAACGACCTTGAATCGTTTCTATAAACCATGATGGAAAGCTCACCATATCTCCTCCATGACAGAATTTTAAACGAAACGCATGTGAATATCCGTTCTTTCCTTGATGCATTTAATTAATAAGTTCATCCACTCTTCGGCTCTAAGAATAAAGCGGCACAATGGTGCTTAACGAAATTCCCTGATCCAGCGACCTCTGCCCGAGTTTATTCAGCTTTCGATTCTCCTCATCATCATATTTGTACATTAGTTGTTGAGTTACACTCCCTCCTTTCTGGAAAGGTATTTCTGTAGACGATGCATAGAAATTTCAGTGCGTATTAATCCAATTGTATGTGAGGTAAGTATTATTTTAATGCGAATATCGAATTAAAATAAAAAATTGTGAGAAGCGACTGAAGCAAAAGGATTTTCTCGCTAGGTTGCAAACCTTCGGCATAGAAATCAGCCCGAGGTGGTTGCTATTGCGAAAGCGCTGGAGGTTTTCTGTTGGGGAGTTGTTGGGGGAGGGTGAGTGCCTAAAATTAAAAAAAATCTTAGTTATTCCCCACTTTAGTAAAACAGCCGGAAAAACTTTAAATTTGTCTTTACTTTATAAAATCAATATCCACTTAAACAATATCCATTTTTAATTGCATGCTAAACCATGATGTCGTGCGTAAGTAGTAACAAATTTTTGCGTATAAAAACAAATAAAAACTAACTGTGCATAAAATTATCATCATAGAATTTCACTCCAAACTCCATAAGCGAGTTGGTTAAAACCCTTGATTATCAAAGTTTTAACCAACTTATACTGTTATACTATTCTATTTTTTTATTATTTGTAACAACCCAACAATACAAATACACCTTGACCTTAACTCAACCAGCTGCTTGTGATGATAACGGTTTTATTCTTACCTTTAACGTATTGCCACAAATCTCTATTTTGGGATTAAAAATATTATTAGTAATATCTATGTACCCATTAATTTCTATGCCTCTCTGATTGGGGACTTCAAGTATGAATTCTTCTTTTTTCAACATCACTCTTAGTGTGTTGTTACTTAAAAGCTTCACTTTAAAACAATCATTACTGAATTCGGCATCGTTTAATTTAAGACTGTTAAAAGAAATAGTGTTTATTATCACTTCTTTATTATCTTTTATTTCAAAATTAATTCCTTTCTCTTTAAATTTAACTTCGTAGCTTGGCATTAATGGTAACAAACTTGTCTTGTTTGATTCGAAAGTTCTAAACATTTCTGGATGCACAAATTCCTGATCAAAAAACTCTTCTACATCTTGATCCATATGATAGTGATTTTGCTCTAAATGCTCTCGCAACTTCCATGTATTTATATAAACTGAATTGTTTCCTTTACAATAAAAGCAAGGTATTTCCGACTTTTCCTTATTAACAGTCACTTTCATTTCTAGCAAAATCTCATCGGATGGATCTAGCATTAAAGGAACCCTTGTCTTAATATCAACATAGTGTTTCAAGACTGAGAAAGCTTCGTTATATTGCAACCTTGACTTTCTATTTATCTTAAAGGATGTTTTGTGTCCATCTTTAGTTAAAGTATAGGCTACCCCCATGGCGCTGTAATAATTATTTCCATCTTGCAAACATCCAAATTCATCTTTAAATTGTACTATTAGTTGCTGCATATAAGTAAAGAAGGAGTTGCTCCATGAAAATTTCTTTTCTAATTCACCTTGACTATCGAGTTCTGCTGCTCCCAACTTGTTTAGACTGACCAAATCAAGTATTGCTAGAGGTATGGAATAATTTTTGCGAACATCGAATGTTATATCTTCATTACCCAATCGAAATGAAACACAACTTTTACCAGACGGTTTTGGTACAGACAATATTAAAGTGGATAGGTAATCGTTTCTACCATAAACATCTGTTTGTAATTCTCTTATAACAAGATCGCAAGATTGATTTAGCAATATAGCATAAGTTGTAATGTCCCCAAGTGAAATTTCAAAAATATCACCAAAATCAATAGGGGCGAATCGGTCATTAACCGATTTATCCAATAATTGCAATTTCCTCAAATCCCTTAAATGATCATCGGTCTCATAATCCCATATTTCACAAGACCATCCTTGTATTTTTTTTAATTTATCATGTATTTCTTCTATTTGTTCAACTTTTTCGTTGACTAAATTCTTGATCATTGAAAGAGAGAAGTCGACTAAATAAAGAGTTTCAGATGCTCCCTCAGATTCAAGTTTGTCTGTCATTAAAGCTTTCATTGTCTTTGTATTCGAGAGAAGTAACTTTCTCATCGCAATATCAACAGAGCCATGCAAGAGTTTTTGAACAGAAGTTATTGCATCTACCATCAGTTTACCAGAATGTAATTCTAATAATACTTTAGTTATTTCGCTACTGAACTCCAAAAAATCTGTCGCTTTCGACTTATTAATATAATTAAGAATCCCCTTAATTTGAGGGAATTTGTCTGTTGCACACTTTCTAAATAAATCTTGCTTGCTTGCAGGATCCTTCATATCAAATGAATTATCCATATATTCAAATGATTCATGGGAACTTAAAAATACTATGTAGTAGAGTTTATCTTGCTTTAATCTTAAGTCATCCAAAACATCAAGAGCTGTGAATTGACGACCATAATCGTAATCCATTATTATTAGATCATATTCGTTTGACCCTTCAAACCCTGATGGTGAGGCAATAGGTGTAAAATCCAAATGACTAAAATAGTTTTTAATTCCGTCAATTATATACTGCACTGGCGGTTTAAAATAATTAGGTCTGTAATCCTCTAATATTCTTATTACTTTTTGTTGTTTTTCCTCTTCATTCTCAAAACTTGTTAATTCCCCAAATATCCATTGATCTTCTAACTCAGATTTAGAGATTACGTTTGATAATAAATCCCTAAAGCTGTTTTCATGAATAAATTGAGCAATTAAATCCCTTGCAATCTGTATTTTTTTTTCAGAATCTAATACGACTTCATCATCAATAAACAAAATACGGTTAATCTCTAACTTTTCTAATAATTCTTCAGAATCCATTTTTATCCCTCCAGTATATTACCAAAATCAATTTTAAATTTAAAATATTTATTTTTTTGATTAAGTTCCTTCGTAAGTTCTAAAGAGATTAAATGGAAGGAACAGATTTCTTTTGCAATAAACAATCCTAGTCCCTTCCCTCCCTCCCTCCTTGTAAAGAAAGGCTCAAAGATTGAATCTCCATCATTTATCGAAATTCCCGGTCCGTTATCAGATACAAATACCTCTCCGTTTTCAGTTATTAATATATCTACCATTCCCTCGTCAGTTCCATCTGATGTGCCCCTATCACTCAACCAAAATATCGAGTTAAGAATTAAGTTATCTAAAAGTTGAATAACTAAACCTTTATTAACTTTCGCAGTTAATGATAAAACCTCTGATATTACGTTTATCTTTATAGGAATCTTCGCTTCATCTGCTACTGATTGCATTGTCTTACTTATATCTTTTATCTGAGGAATTAAATTTATAGTTGATTTTGCCCTCCTAAGAGTAGCCGCTTGTTCATCAATCTGTGAAACAATTGCCCTTAAGGACCTTAAATTAAATTCAAGAGTTTCTAATTGCACTGCATATTCACGAGGTATACTAATTCTCATCTCATTTAATATTGCAACAATTTTATTTATGAAATTATGAATTTCATGTGCAATTTGCATTGAGGTCATACCAACCGATGCCGTTTCAATGATTGCTCTCTCTCTTTTTCGAAGAAGAGCTATCCCTTTTTCTATACTTTTTGAATCTTTAATAATTAATTTCAAATCAGAATCATCAATTTCCCCTTTTCGAGATATTTCTAACACTCTTTTCTCAATATTATTAGCTGATTGCTTTGCTATATCAGTGATTTGACGAGCTGTTTCTTTGGGTTCATTTTGTGACAATACCGACAAAAGTGTTAGGAATATCTGTTTTATCATAAAATGAAAATTATAATATGAAGCGTTATTAACTAAACCCTCTCTATTTGTTTGATCTGCCAAATAGGGTGATTTATTAGAGTTAATCGCAATATATCCAGTTGTTTGCTCTCCTATGATACTTGTTTTTCCTCTTCTATATTTTTCTTTGTTTAATTCTAACCAATCGTCTCCTGGTTCTCCATAAGGAAAAATCCGAAAGCCATCACGAAAGACCATTGGACCACCAGTGTAAAAATTCAATATTTGCTTCAAGTATTGTGTTTCGTATCCATTAATTTCCTTCAAACGTCTTCGATTAAATACATAAAAATGAAAACTAAATGCCCCGACATATCCTTCCTCTTCTGGGTCAAAAATATCAGCACTCGAATTAAGAATAATAGCATCCTTCCCCGAATCAACTATCATGCCATTTCTTCGGATAACATAACCGTAGTTGATGCTTCCATGAATGCGAACGGTTTTACCATCTACTTCCTTCAATTTCCCTGGAGTATAATTACCTTCTATTTCATGATGCGCCTGCGTCAATAAATTATAATCTGCTTCTGAAGGTTTCCACGATTTCATTGTTCCATGTCGATCAATAAGTGTCACTCTAATCTCAAATTTCCTTGGCAACCCAATAAACGGATTAATATATTTACTTGCAGTGCTTCGTATATACTCGTCTATCTTTACATCAGTCCAATCTTCACTAACAAAATCTTTCAAATTTGTTATTGTAATTTTGGTGTATGATGTTATGTCCTTACCTTTGGGAGTCGAATAGAGTGGATTTTCAATTTCATCGAGAAATAACGAGCTTTTATAACCATACTTATTCCAATCCACGTCTAGATTCCATATGCAATTTGAATCCTTTGTGGTTGTTTCTAAATGTAATCCCCCCCCTAACTTCATGGTCGAGAACCTTCCGAGACCCTTTTCACCCAGAGGAATCTCGCTCTCTTCAGTGATCTCTTCCTTGTTTACCAATCTATTTGACGTGCCTACAACAAGCCAGTGGTTATCTATCGTAAAGTCATCCATACCGTATCCATTATCAAGTATCGTCATAACTTTTTTACTCTGATCAATTTTCAGTTGAACTATTGTCGCTTTAGCATCATATGAATTTTTAATCAATTCAAGTAATGCAACTTTACTACTACTTATTAACCTTTCACCTAAATGCGAAATTATCCGTGCCATAGGTCTAAATTGAGCCATTATGTCATCCTCCCTTCAAAAGACAATAATAAGTTTTATTCTTTACTAACCATATCCCTCCTTTTTGGGTTTATGTATTGTCAGACTAAGTGCGAAATTCTATCCAGACAGGCGTCGTGAGTGAGCTTTCACCTAAGGTATTTAATATGTTTTGGTTAATTAAACGATGGAATTAGTAAGTTCTTGTTAGATTATGTAGGCAAATTCATGCCCCTTCCGAAAGCCCCTCTAATTAGACCATTACTGTTCCGTTTTAACCTCGTTGCTATAAAGATTATTGGTACGTCAAAAATGACCTCCGTGCAGCTAAACAAGCAGTTTTTTACACTTGATGTTAGTCACCTTATCTTACTGCACAGAGTCTCAAAGAGCCTTTTGTTCTTCAAGTTGTCTCGATTCTTATTACAATTCGTTAGTTACTTCTTTAATATTTTCAGAGGTGATGAAAGGAACTTGTGCAAATATCAATCCTGTTTCCCCTTGTAACCTTGCTAATAAATGCCCTTTTCCAAGCAATTTCTCCGCACCTTTTTCCCCGAGGGAAATTTCCGAAGTTCCTACACTCTCGACTCTCAGAATCAACCGATTCCCCAAGTTATCCCTCAATTGAACGGGTAAAACATTAGCGTCTGGGCGTTGAGCAGCAAAAATTAAGTGTATCCCTGCAGCGCGCGCTTTCACCCCTAAACGTTGAACAATGGAGGAAACCGCATTCTTATATTCATCAACAAGCATCCATTCAGCAAATTCGTCGTGAATCAAGAATATCAGTGGCAACCTTTGATTATGCGAGACCTTAGCATTATAATCTTTAAGGTTATTTACTTTAATCTCCTTAAATTTCTGGTATCTATCATTCATTTCATCCACAAGCTCTTCAAGTATCTGTGTAGCTTTATTCTGATCGTCGATAATTCCTTCAACAAGATGTGGAAGTTCTGCAAGATGCATATAATCAACGCCGTATTTAGGATCAATTAAGTAAATATGTGCTAGATCTTTACTATTTGTTACGCAAATATCAAGAATTAAATTTTGTAACAAAACCGATTTACCACTTCCAGTTGCCCCCGCAATGAGTGTGTGTGGAGCATGCTGAGCTCCACCTTCAAACTCTCCCCCTAAATTTAAGTAAAGTAGCTCCCCATCAATTTCCTTAACCCCAATAACAAAACTCATATTCAACCCTGATGTATTGGTTTGAACCTTTCTTACCTTCCAAACATCTGCTAACGATATGCTTTGCCTTCGAGGACGAGCTAAAGACACAACAATCTCTCCTGGGTAAGCCATAATGTTTATTACATTAAGAGCATGTGTAGTAAGAAGGATCGATCTCCGTTTTTCTATGTCGTCAACCTTTAATTGATCCGAGCCCTTCAATCTTATAACAACAGCATTAGGTGTAAGTCGATGTCCATTTACTTTCGCCTGCAAGTTATAGCTAATTAAAGCCATTCTAAGTTTATTCACTGTCTCACTAACCCAGGATTGATCCTCACTGGTTTCTTCCGTGCTTTGAGCATTCTGTAATATCCATTCTTGCAACCCAGCATTCGCCCAAGGAACTTCACCGCCCATTTCTACAATGGGTCGCTTTACGTCTGGCTCTAAAGATACTGTTTTTTCTTTCTTGCTTACGGAATAGCTTTCTCCTGTATCTCCTGCAGCTTCATCTGTCTCAAAGTTAATCTGCATTTGTTTGTCATCTGAAGTTTCAAAGACTTTTTTTTCTCCAGTGACAGCCTTATTATTACTAGCAGCAACAAAATTGATTCTAGGAGCTGGTAATTTAGGATCAAATAATTCCCAAGGCTTACTTTCGTCAAGCTGCTCCCTGACTTTAATGATCGAGGTCCCGCGATGATAAGCCAATACTAATTCTCTTACAAGATCTCTAGTAAAAACTTCTTGATAGGAGTTTTTAGCATTTACAATGGGGTTTCTTTCACTATCTAAAACTGTATCAGGTACGGTAGATACAAATACATGAGAATAACCCTTGATTTCGATAGGAATTTCCCCTGCTCGAATAACCTCACGCAACTCTTCAACAGTAAAGGTAGAATTCGGAGCTAATTCAATACCGTCATTTAGCAGATCACTTAATCTGGAAAGCCATAAGTCACGGTCAAGTCGCCCCGGATTGCCAAATAGTGCGTTATCCATTCTGTTGACGGTATCGCGCAACTGCTTTGAAGAGTTTTTCCTTGCTTCGGAGACACCCTTGGCATCGACATACTTTGCTTCAGAAATAAATACTTGAAGAATTGGCTTATCATTAACCATTTTAGGTACAAGCGCCAAAATATCTGCAATTTGCTCTTCTTTTTGTCCAAGCCAACTTGCATAATCATCAAGAAAAAACCAACCTACAGCCTGTTCTGTTCCTATTTCGGGGTGAAGGAGCGTCTTACTTAATACGACACCAATTAATTCACCTGCAAATACACCTCGTTTTGCAGCACGTAGTACGATGTCGCCTGATATTGCATTGGCATCCTCAATAAATCGCTCCGTGAGCTGCACTAATTCCTCTTCATTTAACCCTAGGCCTAAAGCATTTAATCTTCTTTTCACAAGTACATTTAATAGGTTCAATTTAGATTTTGAAGATACAACAATGTTTGAGCCATGGGATTTATTGTGCTGGTACTTTATAACCTTCACCCCAAGATTCCTAAGCTGTCTTCGTTCTAATAATTGATCATAATTGACTACCCATTCGCCGAGTTTGTGAGCTTCATCGAAGATTTCCTTCACCTTATCATTCTGGAACGAAATTTGCCTTGCCGGTAAAAAGAATGTCCCTGGGCTAACATCCTTTCCCTTAACAACTGAATATATTGATGATAAGTAAGACCATCCAATTGAAGGTTGACTTGGACATGCCAAGTACACCGTAGATTTAAGTTCATCTTTCGCCGTAGATCTTCTTTTTGCCCACCGCGGAGGATAGTGATTAAGTAACTCCGGCATCTGTCTCACTTTAACTTCATCCCATTCAAGATTTGCTTGCCGCGAGATAACATCTTGCAAAAATACGATATCAGCTAACTTCCCCTCTTTTGAGTCTAACATAGTAGCCTCATGTGCCATTACTTCTACACGGAGACGTGCCATAAAATCACGAGTCACCTCGCTCGCAACAAAGGAGTCGGCGTCACTATCCGTACTCTCTATCATTTTCATATACAACTCGTTTAATTTATTTGTATCACGATGCCTCAATATCACCTGACAGCGAACTTCATCTTCAACCTCATGCATTGCGGCTAGGGAATTTACAATTGTCTCCGGAAGCCTAGTGGAATCAGAGTTGTACAAGACTAAACTTAAATTCGTCCTTTCATGTGGTTGAAGATCCAAGTAACGTTCAACTAGGTTAAGAAGTTTGTTACTTGCTTCTTTTGGGTCTTCATTCGTCTGCATTTCTTCTTCAGTCCGTACTGGGCTTTCCATTAAGGTGTAATCATTCTTAGTATCTGTAATTGAAAGAAGCACCGGTTCATACCCCTTATATCCTAATGCAACTTCAGGATAATATGGGCTCAATATTTCTTCTTTGAGATCCGTAAAGAACAAACGCTGATCACCAAAGTCGACTTGGTCCGATATTAATACATGATTTAACAAACCAATGACTTGCCTTGCCTTAACCGCCTTTGCCGCCATTCGCATTGGGTGCCATGGGGCTACAATTGTCATTGGTTTATTTTTATCTCCATCCACTCTTATATTCCCTATATCCATAACCGGCTGCATAACATGAATTCGATTCATATCGCCCAAAGCATGCTCTTGTATGGAGCGTAAAAACTTATCGTACATCTCACTTTGTTCAATCATTGAATCAGAACTGATACCATCAATTAGCCAATCATTTATAGACTGTTTATACTTTACTGAAAATTGATTCCATGATTCTTTAAGCGCTTCATAATTGCTGTTTGTGAGTCTTGTTTCCTCGAACAACTTCTTCAGGTTATTTAGAATTGTTTTTTGCAAATCAGTTGTTTTTGCATATACACCAACCAGCGAACCCCTATCCTGTCCGAACACTGCTTGAATTGTACCTACATCACTTAAAGATAACCCCTGTAGCTTGCCTTTTTTGCTAACTGGATTTAGGGATACACTAGAATAAGAGAAGGGATGATCAGCAAGTCTCTTTAAATCCTCGTGAAGCTCGAGGCCAATCTCTTGAGGGTTTCCTTGCCATACCAATTTCACTTCATTTTTTTGTTTCGATCCCTGTAAGTCAAGGTAGCTAAGCTCTATGTAGAATACGATTTGAATAGCGGATTTTGCTGTTGAGGTATTTCTTTTATAGCCTTTCTTCTGTTTGGCCTCTAATAATAATTCATCGTACTTAAACAAATAATACGTTTCCCAATTCACTTGCCAGTTAGTCAACTTTTCAAGCCCTCTGTAAGCATTGCAGAATGCCATACTTACATCTGCATTTAGATCCAGCCAAGACTTTTTACTAACGGTCTTCTGAGTACGAATTTTTAAAATCTTCTCCCCAATAAAGTTATCGCATTGAGCAAAGAGGCGCTCAATTCCCTCTAATAAACCAACTAAAAAATCTGTACATTCAATCGCCTTTCCATAAACAAATCGATCCCATTCCGCCTTTAGTACTTTTTCTGTGTCTAAGTTATGACGGTGCTTATCGTAAAAATCTTTATCTTCCTCTGTAGCTTCCTTCGCTTTTTTCTTTTTAAAAAGCTCGTTTAGATTATCTAGATAAAGAATTTCAGCATCCGTTAATGTATCTGGAAACTCATCATCGTACAATTGCCGAGTTTTTTCTGCCAAATTCACTTTCATTGGCTTCAATTCGAAAAATAGTAGGTTGACTTTATCCATCTCCCACTCTAGCTCTGACAGGTTTTCCGCGGCGACGGACCAGCTCACATTCGATTCAATGAACAATTCCATAATTGGCTGAACAGACGGATCAATTTGACTTTTCACCTTTTCGTAAGATGCCTGGATCTCACTGTTCTCAATGACTTGACGATTCGGATGTTGCTTGTATAGATAACAAGCTCTTTTGTTATATGCATCTGTAAAAAGTTTCTTCCATCTATTAGCATGACCTAAAGCACTCTCTGGGATTGCGTCAAAATAATAAGAATCACGTGGAATGCGAAGTGCAGGTAGCGCCCAGCCAATCGCCCTAACAACAGGAATACCATTCTCCGCAATTGTTTCACGTACTTTTACGGTAAATTCACTAAATTCCTCAAGACTGCACTCATTTGCCTCTTGCAAACCTTTCAACGCTTGCTGCCATTGCCTTTTTTGCTCATCAGTTAGAGGGAGATCGCGACTCGCTACTTGCACCCATATATCAGGGTGACTTTTTAAATCTCCTGCCCCAACCCTTGTTATATCTCTTAATGATTGCCCTTGATCATCGTTCGTATTCGCTAATAAGATAGCGGGCTTATCACATGAAGCATTTCTCCAAAATGTTGTCTTCTCGTCAGTAACCATTTCAGATGGCAAATCGACCGCTTCAACTAATTTTCGCGGGACCTTTATGGCCATAGTCGAAACTAATAGCATATCTTGGCTTATTGTTTTGCATATATAAGTGACCTGATCTCCGGTAAGGCGATCCAATAAGAAACGCGCAATTCCCTCTTCAGATTGGCTATTTTGTAATTCCCGCCGAAGAAATTCGGTCGCTACCTTTCCAATCAACTCTAGTTGGTTCATGGTTATTCCTCCTGAATCCCAAAGGGATTTTCTACATATGCGCATGCATCAGATAGTCTGCGTAGTAACCCCATACTTGCCAATCGTTGCTCAAGTCGTCTTGCATTGTCTGAGAAAGCTTCTAAATCTGCTCTCCCAGCCTCTGTCAATTTAAAAGCCTGCTTATCGCCAATGATAAAACCATATTTTTCGTACAATTTATCTAAGAAGTCTTGGAATTCCATTCTCTTTGGAACAACACAAAGCACCAAAGATTTTAAAAACATATCTTGGGGAGCATAACGTAATCTTCGCGCGCCTCTTCTCGACGTGAGTCCTATTTCTTTTCCCCAGACACCGTGAAATTTATCGACGTGTTGCTTATGTCTATTAATTGCCGCTGATATAAACTTGTTAATCAAATCCTCTGGCGAATTGGCAGAATCAATCTCATTTTCCTGAGGCCATTCATATCTAGTTTGAAGAACTTTTATTGCTTCCGAAAGATCTGTTACCTTCTCCCATTCTTCAGTTTGTTCAACGTGCCTAATATAAGTTTCGACCGCTCTTCGCGACATATTATTATGTTCTGTGAATGAATCAGAAGACAGCTCCCTAACAATTGTTTTCTTAGGTGATATAATTTCTAACACAAATGTTAATTTCGTTTCATCTTCCAAAACATCCTTAGCCCTATTCAAACTGTAGATAATCATATGTAGTCCCATTATATTAACCAGGTGAGGAAGTGCGTCATATTTCGGAATATTACCATCCAATAAACTTAACCAATCTCTTGCGAGCTCTTGGTATTCAGGCAGTTCCAAATACGGCAAGTAACCCCCTGGTCTAGCGGTAGAGGAATTCATAGAATCTTTAGGTTCTAATGAAGCAACTAATCGGTTAAACTTATTCCTCTTGTTCAAAACACTTTCTTGTAAATTTCCAAGTAGTTCAGGTCCCTTCCCACTCCTAGCCAACATTAAATACAAAATCTCACCTGTCCTACCAAAAAATCTTCGGTCATTTGTGGGAGATTTATTTTCTTTTATATTTAGATCTTCATACAAACAATTAGGACCATATGGGAATATAAACTGAGAACTCCACCGCTTATTATTTTCCCCTTCAATCGTCGTTTCTCTCAAGAATTGAACTACTGAAACGAAGTGTTCAAACTTAGGAAATCGCTTTTCCAAGTATGCAAAATCAGCATTATCGATTCCTGATTGGCCCTTATTAATTGCTTCTTGCCACTTTGACCATGCTTCTTTGTCATCATTACTATAAGTACGTGCAATTACTGGAAGTTGAGGATTATTGAAAAGAATGTTACGCAAATATAGTCTTGATTTAGGTACGTATACTAAGTTGTTTGGTATCTCTTCAAAAAATGCCCTTCCTGCATCAAGTTCAGCTTGAAGAACGTTTAAAAACTCCATAAAGCAAAGCCACGGTGTTTGTTCATTATATAATCGGTGGCCCCAAATCGCCTCATCAACCCACATATCCGATGGGATTTTAGTTGGGCGCGGAAGTCTTTCATTATTCATCGTAGTTAACCTCCACGATTCTATCGTCAATCAGACCATCTGGATTTAGTCGAATAATTCTAAAGGATAGATCACTGTCATTATCCGATTCTTCTTCATCTATTGTACGGCGTTCCTCTAGTCTTTTTAGAAGCTTGCTTTTAAAACCTAGGATATCTTCATAACATTCTCTGGAAAAGCTCCCCGGTAGTGCACCCTCAGCAACTCGAGAAAGAAACTCATAGCGAACCAAATGAAGTGGTAGTTCAACTGCAGCAACTGAAGATGATAATTTCACTTCTATTACGAGCTTACCATTTGCATTCATTCGAATCTGCATGCTTTCTCCGCGTTTTTTCGGTACGGAAATATACTCTTCAAAAATCCTACTCACTTTTGCTTGAGAATGACTTCCAGACGTAGCTAAAATCAATTCATCATTATTTTTTGCTAGTAGACCTGTAAAAATTCTATTTAACCCCTGGGAAATCCTCGATATTATTTGTGTAGAAACTTTACCTTCACTAGCTACTCTGTAAACATGAGACAAAAACTCCCCAGCGTATTGGAAGGTTGTAAGATGCCAAAGCTTGAGTGTATTTTCTTTTTCTCTAGGAATTACAAAAAATAATCTTTGCCTTTGGGATCGAAGTGATTCTAGAAAGGTCTCACTACTATCCACTACTCCTTCTAAATATTCCTTTTGCTTTGCACGGTAACTCTGATCCGCACCGTAGTATTTATCGCTTAGCACAAGCTCCTCGTAATAAGGACGCAGCTCAGGATCATCTTCACCAAAAATCAAAATATTATCAATCGTATTGCTTGTCTCGTAACCTATCCCGAATTTCCCTAATGCAGTAAATACATCAGTAGATTCGCGGCGTCTTTCAGTGAGATTCTCACCGAATATGTTTCGATAAATACTTGCAAGTGATGATTTATTATCTCCAACTATTTTCATTGCATCAGAACACGTCATGAGACGATCCTTAGCCTCTGGATGACCTAGAAGCATATTTGAAGTTAAGAGAAGTAATTGTCTTATAGGAAGGTGTACACCATTTAACTCACACAATTCTAGAAGATCAGTTACACGTGATAGTATTAACTGTTTATCCATCTCACCTTCGAGTCTTTTCCGATTTTCCAATATAGGACATAGCGGTCCTGTCTGATTATTTCCCCTCAAAGAACAATTATTACAATTATTCCATCCTGAATGGTTTAGTACGACATCCACAATCTGCACAAAGAGTTTCGCTGCGCTTATTTGGCTTAAATTATATAATTTTAGGTTAAAACCGTTTTTTTCTTGGATCTCAGCAACTAACAAGTCCTCTACACACTGTTTAACTAATTCTGTTTGAGGATCTTTATCCAAATTCTTCCACGCTTCAATCAATTGTCCATCGTTTGCTGCCA
The DNA here is from genome assembly GCF_038000245.1 of Paenibacillus sp. FSL R10-2736. Taxonomy (NCBI): domain Bacteria; kingdom Bacillati; phylum Bacillota; class Bacilli; order Caryophanales; family Paenibacillaceae; genus Paenibacillus; species Paenibacillus sp. FSL R10-2736. The sequence goes on along the minus strand of NZ_JBBOBN010000002.1, from coordinate 1,341,633 downwards.
TTAAGAATACATTGCTATCGTTCGGATTAAGTACTGAGTGAACAAACTGATTTAAAAAATCTCTTTCCTTATCCTGTAACTCACTCAGATCTTTTATAACATATAATATTTTAGAATTAGGAAGAGATAACTGTTTCACTTTATCATCATTCTGCCATACTTTTAACGAACCATTTAATGCTAGCCAGACTTCTCTGCAGTTATATGTTTTTCCATCTCCTGCAGTTCCTGTTAATATCACTGACTTCGGATTAGGCGACTTATAATTTTGAATAAGTTCATCTAAATAAACGGATTCTACAATAATCGGATCAATATTCTTCCGCTTAATAATCCTGTGAATCGCTTCATCATACATATTATCGTTACGAGGAATTGGTCCGTATTGACGAAGAAAACCGATCCATTCCGATTGACTAATAGTCATTATGTACTACCACCTTATTTAGTTACATAGTCTTATACTTCTTTTCGACAAAATTACATTGTTTCCCTCCTTAACCACAACATAATTATCCAATTTATTTATGAAAAAGGACTAAATATAACATTTTTTCTATATTTAAAGCAAAAAATAGAAAAAGACCTCCCTTTAACAGGAGGCCTCTATAAACATTATGAAAACGAACAAACACATGGAATATCCGCATCTGCTTTAAACAAAAACTTCTCAAACCCCTCTCTTTCCATGACTTCGCGAAATTCTTTCATGGTATAGGAACTACCATCTTTTTTAAGAATCGATACATCCTTCTTAAAGTCTGCTCTAAAACGTTCCTCCATCTCTTCTTGCTCCCGATATCTTTCCGGCCAAATCGAATATAAAAGGGCATAGTGTTGGAAGCCGCCCCGTACACATCTACCAGCACAATTCGCATGAGAAAAACCTTTAATACCATATTTCAGAGCCAACTTAGCATTTACGTTATTTTCTTTCTCCGCTAATTGTTCTGCAATATTGTACATTCGGGGCAACTCAATTCCCCATTCATCCCGAATGATTCCTTTGGCATCAAGATCCTCTCTGAATAAGTCAATTAGCGGAAAGCGAGTTTCAACAGGCTCTATGGGACGATGCTCGTAAAACTCTTTTAAATTAACTGCACGCTGTTTCTCATGTGGACCGATTCCAAAATAGAGTATTGGTTCTAAGTTCTTTTGATTCCTTAACTCGTCATCCAAAAAGAGAATGGTTTGTCTTACTTTAAGCTCTTCAGAACACTTAGCTAACCGCGAATTGCCAAGAAATCGCTCGTCATAGAAAACTTCCTCTGGGGTTCTTCCATCGAGTCTTTCTGTTATTTCTAACTCCACATATCTGGACACTTCTTCCATAAAACGGTAGTTGTCTTCATCTTCCCATAAGGTGTTAGTGAAAAACAAAATACAATTTTCTTTGCCATATGTTTTTACCATATGATTAGCAACATATGCACTCCCAGCTCCGCCACTAAACATAGCTACATGTACAACCTTTTTTTCTTGGATGTCCATATTATCACTCCGATTTTACTACATAATTTTCAAACAGTTGATAGATAAGATATTCGAGTTCTTGACGTGGTACATTTTTCCCAGCACTATTCACAATTCTTTCTAAATTCGAATAGATCGTTGTAGATTTAACAGATAAATCAACCTTATTTATTAGTTTTCTACTATTGTTAAGTTGAAAAGAGACCACATTTAAATTATTTTGTTTTATCTCGCTATCTGTTAATATCAATTCTTTTAAATCATGTTTAAGCTGTGTAAAAAATAAATCATGCGTGGTATCAGACCAATCCTCCACTTTAACCCCAACATACTCTTCTGGAAATCGTTCTATCCATGTTTCTTCGTTCTCACAGGAAAGAGCAGCGTCGATTCTTTCTGGCAGCTTATTAATCGAGTAAGATCCTTCAGCTTTCTGGGTCTCAATCCATTTTTTCAAGTCATTAAAGCTACTGACACCCACAACTTGCAATGTCTTACTAGCCAGCTCTTTTTTTAGCAATGTAGTGAAATTCTCCGCATATTTTTTAATTGCTAATAACTGCTCTTTGTTGTGGTAGTATTGGCTCATTAGCTGTGCAACTGATTGTTGAGGATCTACCTCAGACCTTTTAATAAGATCCCTGAAACTTCTAAATTCTTCGTCCACATTTACTGAAGTTTGCGCTATCCTAGGAAGTGACCTTAGCCATTTCAGTAGAGTACCACAAATGAATATGAGTCTAGACTGGTTATTTAATCGCGTTTCTATAAAATCAACAAAGTATCTCTCAATTGTGTTAAAGAATTCAATATAATTATCATTTATGTGTTCATAAGCGTACTGGTAGTTATTCGCGCCTATCTCCATTATAATTTCAAACAACTTAGCACCATTAATACCAGGAACAAACATATCATTCCGATACAACATAAACTCATTCCAACGATCCCTAAGTAATGCTACTAGAAGAATAGGGATCAATGGTTTTCTAATCCCAAAAGGTGGAGCTAAAAATAGCTCGACTATATCTTTAAAATCTCCTGTAGGATTATTCTCTAATCCTTCAATCAATTTTGTTCTAAGTGCAAGAAAGGATTCATTTTTTATGTTTGAATAATCTAAGCTATTGACGTTCTCATCAAGCCTATCATTGTTTTTAAATATAGCAGCAAATAAAGCATAGTCAGGTCCATTTCCTTTAATACCAAAATCCTTATTACGTGGATCTTCAATCATTTTATCGATTATCTGTATTGCTGCATTTCTCTGCACCCCCGAGATCACGTTCCTATTAAATGAGTCATTCAAAATCACCGGAGTACAATTATACAACTCATAGCACTTATCCGACAGTATTTCTGCTAAATCAAACTCAGAAGCAATTGGCACTTTTATTCCACAAATATACCAATCCTTTTCTTCGTTATAAGAAGATATTTCTGACAAATATGAGGATATTCTATATTTAGTTTCATTAAGGAGTATTTCTAGTTCTTCCTTAACGCCTTTATCTTCAGAGAGCAAATCCTTGTTTTTTCTTAATAGATCCAATCCACTATAATTATATACTTCAGGTAAAATCACTGATACCGGTTTAGGATGTAAAAAGAATAACTCCCTGTCCGATCTTTTGCTTAAATCTTGTAAGATTAAATCTAACGAGATATACATTTCTTGGTCATTCGCTAAAACATAGTATATTGTTAAATCGTAACCGTTAGCCCTTTGATTCAACTTGCCCTCTATTATGTCTATTCCGTATACAATTTGTACTGCAGAGAAGCGAGTCATTCCCTTATCATCGTTGTAACGTTCCGGCAGGTAAAATTTGTTTATTAGGTTATTGTGTAATACCTCAACTTCTCTAGCTGGGTCTATTTTTAACAATTGCTTCTCACGGTCTAGTTTTTCTTGCAAATCAACTGAATTACCTGCGAATAATTCCCAATAATCATTCACTCGATTAAATCGAATAACCTTATGCGTGCTTAATATTTGTAAAATTTCTAATAGTTCTTCCTCATTAATTCGCGTAGCAAATTTTAAAAATTCGGTGTTCAATTTCTGTTCACTTTGCACTGCACACAGATTCCAAAGGGTTATAATTTTCACTAAATTCATTGCCGATTTTTTATTTAAGAACCCCTCAGGAAGACGAGCCACTGCTTTTCTATAGAGAAGAATATGTTCAGAAAAATCTTCATTACCGATATCATACGAATCAGGAAAGAAAAAATCGAATAACTGATGTACTAAATAATAGTCATTAGTTTTATTAATATGATTTAATAAACCACCAGTTTCTTGGCTTTCTAGAAAAGTAAACAATGTTCTTTCATTCTGTCCAAATACTCTAGTCAGATTTGGCAACAGAAAGATCGTTACGGGATGAAGAGGAAACATCCCTCTAACCACAAGTTCATCTCGCTCCGTTTGATTAATACTAGGAAAGAGCGGGTATTTCCTCAACATTTCCCGTGTACTATTGAACTCTTTAGTGCTTATAATCGGCTTTTGATTAAGGTTCTCTGTTAATATGATTTCAGCAATCCTTAGAAAAGTTACTTGGTCACTTTTCACTAAATATTGACTAAACCTTTTCTCAATACGCTGAAATTCCTTTGCTGCGTCCTCATTAGAAGAGCTGAAATAGTAACGCAAACTTTTATGAGTAATAAGCAATAAGTGAATCGAACTCGATCTATTGGCTAACTCAGCAAAATCTTGAATATCTTGCATCGCTTCATTAAATCTAGCCGTATTCAAACCTTGTAAAAATCTTGCGAATTCATCGTAAACCACAAATACTCCTAGGTTATTATCTTGAAGAACGGCTGTTAAGTACTCCATATGTGAAAGAAAGCTATAATCGTAGTCAATATCAAAGTTAGCACCAGCACTAAGAAATGGATAGATAGCCGAAAAATATTTAATCTCAACTTCATTTTGCTTTTTTATCTCTTCAATCCAATCGTCAGGATTTCTCCCATCTTTCTTCAATTGAAAACAAAACTTACGATAAGTATCAGGAAATTGCTGTTCCCACACCTCAACAGACTTTATGATTTTAGTGGATAACCCAGGTAATACAACGTCAATTCCTTTTTCTTTAAGTTTTTTTATTATTCCGGATAAAATAGAATGTCTAAATCTTCCTTCATTACCGCTCAATAAAATCGGTAAATAGGGTTTTGATAATTTACTAACAATTTTGATTTTCGAAGCTATTTGATCATCAACTTGTTCAAACTTCCCCACTAATGTTTCGATATCATAAGGGCTAGCCATTTTTGATACTATAGTTCCAATTACATTCGCTAACAGTGATTTACCTGTGCCATATGGACCAACAATAATGTGTGCTCGATTGGCATCAGTAGTAAAACCATTAATTATCCCTTTCATCGCCTCCGCATGGGAAGGTGTGGGAATATAACGTGTTATTAAATCAGCGTTCCCCAAATCGAATTTTATGTTAATACTGGACTTAAAAGCCATATCTAATAGCTCATCCTTTCAGAAGCTCACTCTTAATAAATTCAATTGACGTAATCAACGGTACTCTTATATAGTCCAAATTATTTGTTCTTACGTACTCAATAGGGTACTTTTCGTGGTTAGTAAGAATATTTAGCGCTTCAACGACCTTATTTCGAGACAGATTAAATGTTTTCCCCCATAGGTTATCACCATTCACAATCTCATCGACACTAATAAGCCGATCCTCAGGGATAGAGTCAAAATCAAGAAGGATGTAGTAAAGTGATGCTATTCCAATTGAATTAAGCTCAGGGATTATTTTTTTGATTGTATCAAAACCCTCCCCTGAACGTTCACTTCTCATCAACTTTAGTTTTGAAAATGGGGAAAACATAGTATCCTCGGGATCATTATCATCAGGCGATTTGGTATAAAATTGAACTAAACAGTCTATATCTCGTTTCAAAGAATTTCCTGATATATCCTTCGCCTCATTTTGGCTAACCCATGTTACAAAGGAACTAAGTAAATCAGGTCTGCTAACAGAAGTTTCTCGATAACTATTAAAGTACCAATCAAATACGGTTGATTGATCATTATTATTTTTTACCAAGTGATAGTGAAGAATAGCCAACGAATCATTTTTTTGTAAAAGACGATCACTATTAAATAAAATTTCTCCTAATTCCGTTAGTGCATGTACCCGTTGTCCCTCTACTGTTCGTTCCTCGACAACATCAAAAGCAAACAACCAATATTTTAAAGCTTCAAGCATATTTTTCCCAAGCCCAACTGTCTCAAATGCATATTCATTGAAGAAAAACCTATTATTCTGTTTTACTGCCCTTAACCCTTTACTGAACCACTTATCTCTTATATAAAAGCTTTGATGTCTAGCATATGCCATATATGTAAAACTTCCTTTCTCAGAAAAATCATCCCTGGAGAATAGTCTCCAGGGATGATTATACACTAAGATATAAAATATGGATAGTTTTTTAAAGGAACCTATGTTCTATATTTTGTATTTTTGCAACGTTTTCATGAAATTCAAAATAGAAAACATTCATTTTCAAATGTCATTAAAACAGCCACACCCACCGATGTCCATTATATCAATCAATGTTTCCTTGTTGTTCAACTCATCCTTTTCTATTTGCTCCCTAAATTCCTTTAAACTCAAATAGTTTATCTGTTTATCTATTGTTCTTCTTATGAAAGGAACTCTTTTCCCTAAGATTAGGAAAAGTTCTTCTTGCTTGGCTTCATGATAAGAGTATCGTTCGGGAATTTGCTTTAGTAAATTGTAAAAGTGTCCTTGCCCTCCTTTTACACAAAATCCCCCACAATTATTATGTGAAAAGCCCATATTATATAAACGTGGCCTATTAACTTCGTATTTTTCAATCCAGATACACATATCCTCTTTAGACAAATATGGCTCATTAATTAGTGGAAACTCAACATGGTATGGCTTCCAATAGTCTCTACACTTTTTTGCGCGATGTTCTTCAGTCCAATCAATTCCAAGATATAAAGTAACTTCATCTGGAGAAAATCTCTTTTCAATCCACTTCCTTGCCGCCTCCCTTTTTAGTATTCTACTACACGGATCAATCCTTGTATTCCCCATATACCTTACCTCTTCAAAAACTTGCCAAATATGCTTACCTACAGATATCCATTCCAAATCCCCACCGATATATTCCCAACTTTCATTTAAAAATCGGTATAGATCTTGATCCTCGCCCCGATGAGGATGTCCATCATTTTTCTTTTTCGTATCAGTAAATAAGTTTATGATATCCTCGCTCCCGTATTTCTGCATTACCCGCATTCCTGCCGCCCAACTTCCAATTCCTCCAGATAAAAAAACTATCCTTTTCATACTAATCCTCCCCAATAAAAGTTAACCAATAGTTAACTTTATTATATGTTATCTATTAGTTAACTTCAATTATTATTTATTAACTTCTTATTAACTTTGAGGTAAGATATTTCTGAGGTGGGTTTAATGCTAATATCGAAAAGAATAAAAAAGTTAAGAATTCAAAACGGCTTAACACAATCACAATTAGGGGATGCCATAGGTGTAACAAAGGTATCAATCTCCGGTTACGAATCTAAAAAAAGGATTCCTGATGTAAATACATTAATTAGGCTTGCCGACTATTTTGAAGTCTCTGTGGATTTTTTGATTGGAAGAGAAGGAGGAGCATACATTAAAGATTTACTAAAAGAAGACCGTTCACCTTATATTTTCTTTGGACAGAATAATTTAGAGGAAATAACAACGGAAGAGGCGCAGCGGTTAAAAGAAGAATTAGAAATGTATCGTCTTTACCAGACAAAACAGAAGAAATGACTATTCTAAAATAGCTTCTTCATCTTTGTTTTGCATCAATTCGAATTCGGGGGAGCCATGAATATCGCCCTAGTATGACAACGGTGATAATAAGCTTATGCGACCAAAAACCCTTTGGCGTAATCTGTACTTTTTCTGCTTCTGTTAGAAAATCCCCTATTGCATCTTGATTTGCTCCCTAACATGTAATCCCCTTATAACAAAATAGAGGACAGACTTGTTGGCTCTGGGTTCCCCATCTCCACTCATCCAATCCTCCATCTTTTCAAATCAATGATTTAACTTTCCATCGCCCTCAATAGTCCTTATCCCGAAATAACCGCCGAACTTTGCAAAGCCAATCGCCTCTGCAAGTAAGCCTTCAGATGAGGGTCCACACAGTAGATGTAGCACCCCTTCGTTCCCCGGGTCATTAGCGTCCTGTAGGTGTTTCGTATAATTTGATCGGCCATTCGGAGCGCCTCGTCCTTATCTTTCTTATACAAGGTCTTGAAGCCTGAAAGGGACTTATCCGTCTTCGCACGCTTGAACGGGTCGGTGATGATCCGGTTGTTCTCATAGCGCATATCTTCGCCAATGATAACTCCGACATAGTCAAATTCAAGGCCCTGTGAGGTGTGGATGCAGCCCACTTGTTCGATGGATTCTGGGTCGATTGCCCAGGTCGTTGTATTGTTCAGGTTCCAGCTCATGAAGAATTGATACTGATCTAACTGAATGTCATGAACGCCAGGATTGTTCTTGCCATCCGTCTTCCAATCCCAGCAGTATCCGGCGAGCATTCTTGCCTTATTATTAATCTGATTCTTGCTGAAGATTTCGTCCCGTAATTCATTCGGGTCATCATAGAGCCTGATGTCATAGTCGAAATCGAAGCCATCTGCGTTAGCCGTTTCACGGATACCCAGTACATCATCGAGCCATGCCAGATATCCATCAGAGCCATTGCACCGGAATTGAGAAGCCAATGTTAACTCCGTGATATCCGCATCCATTTGCTCCGCATACCGTCTAATCTGCTCTTTACTGCCCACATCATGCATCGCAATCTTCTGATATTCATCAATGAAAAATACAGAAAACCGGGCAGCGCGGATAATCTCCATCGTTTGGTTAATCCCTTTATTTTTGAATAGACCCGACTTTTCATTTAAGCGATGTGCTTCGTCCACAATCAGGCAACCGAATTCATCGGGCAATGCTTCATAGTACACGCCTGATCCCTTAAACAGGTTATCAATGAACGATTTCTTCATGTTCTGTTGTAGCTTCTTCATGTACACGGCACGCGGTGCGCTATTCTTGGTTACATATTGGCAGACTAATTCTCGTGCCGTAAGCTCTACCAAAAGATTAATTCCAAGAACCGACTTACCTGTCCCAGGCCCACCTTCGACTATCAGGACCTGTTTCTTGCCCGACTGTGCTTGCTGCGCCAATCTTAATGCTTCCTCATATACTACCTTCTGATCATCAATCATGATGAATTCTTGATTTCCCTCCAGCATACTGAGGAGTGAATCCTGTAGCGATTTAGAGGGTTTGATTTTGCCATGTTCTATGAGGTAAAGTGATTTGCTTCTATCGGTTTTTTTAATAAAGGTCGAAATAAACCCTCGTAACTTTAGAGCATCTCCCTTTGAGAAGATAGGAGCTTCCTCAATGTATTGATTGTAGACAGGATGCAGTAGAGGATCATTATCGGCCCGTACATAGTTATGTAAATAAGCACAAGGATAGAGCTGGACTGCTTCGTTCTGCACAGTCTCGTTATATTCGCTAATTAGCCTGGCATAAGACCATGCCTGAAAAGAGGGATGCGCCGTTTTAGTCTTTGTTCCTTTAAAGCGGGTTCTAACAAGACCATCTGCATCCTCAACCGTTTCAACTTCATCCCACTGCTTAAGCTCAATGATAACGACTGAATATTGATCCTGTTCATTCAAGCCTGTAATCATGAAGTCTACTCTTCTCGAGGTCGTCGGAATTTTATATTCAATCGCAATGCCTACGTCATCTGGAATAGTAGCTGTGTTTAATACTTTATATAGATAATTCATGGAATTATTCCATGCGTTAATTTCACCCGGAGAAACCCTGCCGACTTTTTGCACGTACTGGGTATGAATTTTTACCGCAATCGTATCTTCGGTTACATCGTTCATAAATTGCTGCTTGGTCGATTCATAGATAATCATGATGCTCTCCCCTATTCATTCACTGCCGTGTACTTTTTTGTGAGCTTCCCTTGGAGCTGGATATGGGGTATTTCTTCGCGTTTTTGTCTATCTTCTGAAGGATAGCATCCTTAACATCGATCTGCAGATCATGAGCGAGCGTTAGCGTGTAGATGAGAATATCAGCGATTTCGTCCTGCATGTCGGAGTAATGCTGCTCTATGGCCTGCTGACTATTCTTCCATTGAAAAAGCTCCAACAGTTCGCTAGACTCCAGCGTGATAGAGAGCGCCAGATCCTTGGGATCGTGAAATTGCTTCCAGTCCCTTTCGTCGCGGAATTGAATGATTCTCTCGATTAGTTCGTCCATTTGTAGCACCTCATCCTGTTGTTCTATTTCAATCTTTAATACTTGCTCTGCACAAAATAATGATAGCCCAATCCTCAATGTAAATCCATGAAATTCCTAAAATTACACAGAAAAGGACTCCTGTTAATCAGAAGTCCTTATTAATCCTCAATCCCCACGCATCTCTACCTCAATCCTTATACGGATCGAACTCATCCGCTCCCGCCATGCACACACCAACCGGCTTCAGTACGTGCATGACCTCGATGGTCTCGGCATGCGCATCCAGCACCTCCTGAAGCTTCCTGTACACAAAAGGACTTTCATCCGTGCCTGCACCGCGCAGCTCAACACCGAAATCCCGGACCGCCTCCATCATTTGTGCTGACGTAATTTGGCCGCCGCTGCGGGTGCGGGTCTTCCAATTCATTTTGCCAGCCGCTTGGGTCCGGCTCATTATTCGTCCTGCACCATGAACGGTGCTGTAGTAGGAGTCTTTGTTCTCCACGCTATCTTTTCCTTTAACGATTACGGATATATCGCCCATACTGCCGCCGATGAAGCCAATCTGGCCGGGTGCGGATGGGGTCGCCCCTTTGCGGACGACGACGACTTCTTTGCCAGCATGTGTTTCTTTCCAGGCATAGTTATGATGGTTATGCACTTCGAGGTCCGCCTCCGTTCCAAGGATGGCTAATACTTGCCGGATCACATAATCCCTGCCGGCATAGGCGTAGCGTCCGGCCAGCTTCATAGCTCTGTAATACATGTCGCCAAGCTCACTGCTCGTATTAAGCAGTACGGGCGGCTGGTCCATCTTTTCACCGGGGGCATTAGCCAGAAAGTCTCTGCCCGCTGCCAGGTTAATGAATCCGCTCGCCGTCTTATGCCCGAACCCTCTGCTCCCGAAATGATTGGCGATCCACACCCGGCCTGTTCCGGCTTCTTCAAACAAATCTACGAAGTGGTTGCCGCTGCCGACTGTGCCTAGCTGACTCTGTGCCAGAGCTTTCAGCTTGTCATGCTTCTGTCTGCCTACTGCCATGAACACGGCCCAATCCGGATCGTCAAATAGCTCATGATCGACCCGCTCACTATTCACACGGCCTACTCCGAAGGAAATTCTCCGGGCAATCTCGTCCATAATATTTGCCAGCCGGGGCCGGATCTCATCAACAGTCAAGCTGGTTCGCACCGCTTTATTCCCGCACGCAATATCATAACCGACGCCGGAAGGGGAGATTTGCCCATCGTATACGACCACCCCGCCGATCGGCTGGCTGTAGCCTTTATGATGATCTGCCATGAGCAGGGTTTGCACAACATTCCCTGTTTCCGCGCACGTCTTTGCTTGCGCCAGCGCTCCGCTGTCGGGATTACCCCAGACCCGCACGCCTTCTATATTCATATAAGCCATATTGTTCAACTCCTTCATGATGAGTGTTGCTCAACCTTACAACCCCTTAGCCTTACGGAGCTGGTCCAGCCATTCTTGAACCGAAGCCTCAGGCTCAACTGCTGACAAATGAGTAACCGCGTGAACCAGCTGCTCTCCCCAGGCTGAAATGCCCCAGCCCTCCAGTGCCTTGATCGCCATGTTCCGGTTAGAGGTCACTGGACTGTTCAAGCCCGTGAGGATCAACTCTGCCCCTATCCCCTCGAACCGGTCCAAGCACTGCAGGATCACGCCCAGCTTCCTATGCGCTGCATATTCTTCGCCGAATCCCATTTCAGTTCCGGGGCCTGTGGCGATCTGCTGCAGGGGAATGTGTTCACTGGCGAATTGAACAAATCTGTGAATCCGGTCCCGGTCATCCGATCTTATTAGCTGATAGTAATAGAAATCCTCCAGCGGGTTAGCTGCAAGCTGATCATAGAGAGTATCCCAAATATCCAAGCCAAGCTTCTCTGCACACGCTATACCATAGTAAACGTCTGACATATCACTGCTGCTAACGGCATCCATAACCATACTGTTCCATTTGGTGTCGGGCATAATCAACTGGCAAGCCTCCCGCATATCGCTTCTTAGCTGCTCACTCCAGCCTGAGGACATCCGAGCGGTCCACTTCTCCTCATCCTCCGCCAGGAAGTCGTGAATGCTGAATAGTACTGACAGATGCTTTGCCGTTGTCTCTGCCTCCTGGACAAGCCTCACATAATCCCATAACACCTGCGGGGCATACTCATAATCGTCAATATTCTCTGCCGGCCCGCCATTCAATAACGCTTCAATGATATCGGTTGCCCCATTAAGTAGTGCGCTGTCTACCCGTTCAGCCGAAAGAGCCTCCTGCAAACCGCCATTTCTTGCACAGGTACAGGCTAAATATTCGTTCATAACGTTGTTCTGGCATCCTTGCCGGAGCAGCCAATCCTTGATCTCCTGACTAGCGGGCTCAAGTCTCTCAACGATATGTATTTTGCCCCAGCCGTGAACCTGCCCAGCGAGTTCGAATAGCACCTGATTGCAGTCTTCCATTCCATTGTGAATCGCAACCGTGGCATATAACGTAAATTCCTCGTGTCTCCCCAGCGTTAGAAGCAATTCCTTGACCTGCCCATTCTGAAAAAGACCCAGCAATGCAATGCCGAATTTGACGGCATTCCGGTGTGCTGCATGCTCTGCGAGCCATTTTGCCTCCATGAATACAGCATCCGGCTGAATGCCGGGCTGCTTGCGCACCTCATCTAGAACGGCGTCGATCATGCCGCCTACATCTATTTTCACAAGCTTAGCATATAGGGCCTTTCTGGTTGAACGCTTAGGCTTCCTGGATTGCTTCGCCAGCAGCTGAACGAGCTCCCGTGCTTCATCCGTCATCTTAGCAGATCCGCCATGATGACCAAAAGCTCCATCTAATCCGCCCGCTACCCATCTAATCTTGTCCCCGGACCAGAATTCTTCGTCATCCGGCAGCGATCCGTCCACGGACTCTCCTTGCACCTTAATATAAGCGTAAATGGAGGTTCTGCCCTCCCATAACGGCCGTTTCGCTCTTTCGAAGAATATAACCATCGTTCACCACACCTCTTCCTATACTTCCTTCAATACCAATCGAACAACTCAATGATTTTAAGCAGCTGCGTTAGCGTATCCGCTTCTATATCTATATTGGCTTATTTTGGGAGTCACGAACATGGCGAAAGTATTACAACTGGGCATATAATTTTTATAACCAAACAGAGGACAGGCTTGTTGGCTTCGGGCTCTCCCCTTCCCCATACATCCGATCCTCACTCTTTTAGCGTCAATTCTATTCACTACACGGATTTCTACAATCCTGGCAGTTTAATCGCCCAGCCCCTCCACCCCTGTATACTCATCCATAACCTTTTGCATTTGTACAATGTGCCGTTTGGCATGTTGACACAGGAAATAGATATATTGATAAACATCAATTTTGCCTAAGTTGTTTACGGTCATTGTAGTTTTATAAAGTATTCCCTCTCCGTTGTTCATCTCTTTCAAAAGCTCTTTACATTCGTTAATTTGATTATCTAGTAATGCTCTTATTTGTCCTAATTCTTGTTCACCCTTAGGCTCCATATGGTCTGGTCTAACCCAATCAAAAGACTTATGTATAGCTATCGCATCAAGTTCTTGTAAATTAATTTGGCTTGATTCTTTTATTGTATTCAAGTCTTTCTTTGTTGATAGTTCAATTGCTTTCCGAGTCCCTTTTCTTATTAGGATCAATAAAAAGTGATTGGTTAGTGTTACATGCTCTAATATTTGTTCAATACTCCATCCGGTCTGAGGTTTAAAGGATAGTTCTTCGGGATTTAAAGTAAACCAGTGTTGGTAGTCACTTAATGTTTGAGATAATTCCTTATCTATAACGTTAATCGCTTGGTTTATATTCATGTTTACACCCGCTTTCGAGTTATCTATGAATTGCCTTACCTTCTAAAATTTCATACTACACAAACCCATCCTCAGGCTCCCCCACCTCAAACCCTAACACTTTAGTTGCTTCTGATTTAAACGCTCCTATCCAAGAATCCCAATCACTCTGATTCATTCGAGCATAAAATGACAATCCACTTGGCTCAACGGATGCCTGAATATAAACATCATCATCTTCCTGCCCAAACCAGTGTGGAATCCCATCTATGTACCCTCTCCAACCAGGCATACGCTCATAAATATTAGCAACTGTATTCCATACTTCATCAGGCAGATGAGCCCAAATATTCAGATTACAATTATGAGAGGTTATTTCATTCATTTGCCTTCCCCCTTAGCCTTACAACATATACAAAATAAACCTTACGCACTTCCATTACATCGTATCATATGTTGGAATTCCCTTCCTATCGTTTGAGGCTCCAACGAGTTAATTATCTACTTGCAAAAAGGATTATTTTTCTATATTTTTAAATATAAAGTAACCATTATAATAATAAAAAAGGATACTCACTAATGAAAAACAAAATGTTATTACTTCTTATATTGTTATCCGTGTTGTTTGTAAGCTGTGACATCAAAATTGTAAATGAGCCTCAGGCGGAGGAGCTTTATAACCCTCCATCAATCCAGTTAGAAATTGCAGTTGTTGGTGATGTTCCTTTTGATACAATTAGAAATCTAAGCTACATACCCAAAAGCCTCAAAGATATTATTAAAGACACTAATATAAATTATGATGGCTTAATCATTGCAAAGGATTATCTGGCTGAAGCAGCCAAGCAGGAATATAAAGATTTTTTCAGTAACATAACGTATCCGGTATTTTTCATGGGGACTGAGAATCTACTGGTGAATGTATTTCATGACGACAGATTAACTCTTGAATCTGCAAGAATAAATGGTTTTGGAGCTCATGTATCCGGATTTGTTCTATTAGAGGGCAAGTTTCAGCAGTGGGGCTTATACTTACCAAATAACCCTACAGAACAAGATATGAATAGAGATATGATTATAAGAATCTCCAATATATTAGAAGATTTCAAAATTCTACGCAGTAACATGAAAACTGCAACTTAAATTCACCCTATAGTGGTGCACGGCAAATCCCCCCACAACTACTTATAGATGTCCAGAAGATGTCCTGCCATCCCTGGCCAGACAAACAGAAATACCCTCTCCGTAAAGAGAGGGTACCCTTATTATCTGCTCTTATACCATCAACTCATAGAAATACTTAGCTTCCTGGGTCTTGTAGAGACTATACCAGGCCTTCAGTTTTTCTGGAGCCATTACATCCAGGGCTTTCAAGACATGTACAGTGAATTCTAACGGCGCTATTCCAGAGGCAGTGATCAGCTTGCCATCCGTTACAGCAGACTGCATCTGGTAGAGCTCTTCGCCGGTGTACGCGGGACAGATCATTTTGAGGTACTCCAGATCATTGCTTGTATGCGGGCGTGAATTCAATAGTCCAGCCTGGGCAAGCCCCATTGTAGCCCCACAAATCGCTGCCACTAATATATCTTCCTGTATGCATCTCTCAGCAAGCCCGAGGATGGGCTTATGAATGGCTTCGGTCCATGTCTCTCCACCGGGTAGAATCAAGGCATCTGTGCTTGTAATGCTGCACTCATCCACCGTGGTGTCAGGCATTATTGCCAGTCCGCCCATGGTAGTGATCAGCGTCTTCTCATTGGCTACGGTTACTATTTCAGTGGGGGCTTGCCCCTTCTTGTAGTACCTTCCCGAGTTCAGTTCGGCAGTTAAATACCCTATCTCCCAGTCTGCCATGGTGTCGAACACATATAGATATACTTTATTATTCATTTGTACGTCCTCCTTCAAGTCCTTTCCTGTATTATAAAATAGCTTCACTGACAGCTGCTGTCAGTGAAGCTATTTTAGCTGAACATATAACAAAGACGCTCCGAGACTCCTCCCGAGCGTCTTTCTCCTTCTTTTATAGAAGATAACCCCTTAGTTCTTCCCCCCATACCCCTTATATGTAGCGTAAACGGCATTGGCATATTGATCTGCCAGAATCGGACGGCCATAGGAGTCGGTAGCGCCCGGATACCAGTTGTCGCCTCCGTTATAATGCAGCAATCCGTTATAGATATCTCCGAATCTGACAATTTTCTCATTCAGGATCAATGCGCCCAGGTATACCTGATCCTGTTCGCTGCTGTGATTATACGCGCGGCCGAATTTGGCGCTGAATTGTGAGGCATAGGCATTGCGGGTGTTAGGTTCGACCTGCATCAATCCGTCGCCGGCGGATGGGCTGCCGGGAAGGCCTGCTCCGAAGCTGCTCTCCTTCTTAATCACCGCACTCAGCAGCAGTGCGAAATCTCCACCCTTGCCATAGGCATTGTCTGCATTTACGACATAGGTCCAGATTTGGCTTGGAACCTCGGAAGGTTTGGTTGCAGAAGGAGGCGTTGAACCTGTATAGATCTTAACCGAAGTCATCTTGTCATTGACACTGTCGCCAACCCAGGAGGAATCTGCCGTATAGGTCCATTTGGAACCTCCAAAGCTATCATTCTCATAGACTTCAACCGTCCAGCCGCCGGGAACCTTGAGCGAGGACATCCAGTCATTCGGAATGCCTGCAGCATTCAACTGGGACAGTACATAATTGCCTACTCCAAGGGTTACTGCCTTCCCGCCATAGTTGATATCTGCATAGAATGTGACTCCGTTTGTTGCTGGGGGTGTTGTGGGTGCCGGTGTGGGGGTCGGTGTTGTTGTTGTTCCGCTCTTCCAAAGTGCAGGAACATTAGGCGGCTCCCAGCCTGTGAGGGAAGTATGTGCCTGAAGACAGCTATACGTACTTCCGCCATAGGTTACTGTATCATTTACTGCATAAGCCGTATTAGGAGCCCATGCTCCTCTGGCGGCCGCGTTTGCCTGCGGTAAGGCTGTGAAGAACAGGGACAGGAATATGGCTGCAACTACCAAAAGGGATAAGGCTCTGGCTGGAACTTTTTTAATCAATCTCTTAAACCTCCTTTATTTAATTTACCGGTTTCGCCCATTAGGCGAACCACAGGTATATTGTATTGTCGTTTGTGAAAATAATTCCATCAATTTTACTCCCCAATCCCTTGCTGTAATGACAAATTCCGCGTTTTCATCAACACAGCTTCCTGTAATGATGCTATCATGAAACAATCAACTCATTTATAGCGAATTTTGTAGATTGGGGTCGGCTTCATGATGAGGGGTATTCTAAGGTTCGTTTCTCGTAATATCTTCTTTCATATAGCGGTTGCCGTTGTTATCGGTCTGGCCATAAGCTATGCCATCGTGCCTGTAACGCCAGATGCCCCCAAGCTTCGAAGCGAAGAAGGCGTTCTGGATCTAACGCAGGCTTCTATCCTTAAGACTCCGCTAAAGTTGCAGGGAGAATGGGAGTTCTACTGGCAGGAGCTGCTCTCGCCAGAGGATATACGGAGCCGGATGGCAAGCGGGGAAAGGGCTGACCGGTATATCAGCATCCCCAGCTCCTGGCTGGGCTACAAGCTTGATGGTCAAGAGCTGGAAGGGCAAGGCTATGCAACCTTTCGGCTGGTCACCCGGCTTAGCGGGCAGGACAGGAATGAGCGGCTTGCGCTGCGGCTGCCTACCATTTTTCATGCATATAAATTATGGGTGAATGGAGAGCTGCTGGCAGAAGTTGGCGAGGTTGGTCAGGACAAGAGTAGCGTGACACCGCGTCTGGCAACGAAGCTGGTGTTCTTCCAGCCCGGGAGCGATACCGTAGAGCTGGTTATGCAGGTTGCAAACTTCCATCATAAGCGGGGCGGCATCACCACGTCTGTAGAGCTGGGTGGCAGTAACGTATTAGCGGCCAAGACCACTCGGAAGGTTGCCGCAGAGATGTTCATAACCGCAAGCCTGCTGGTCATCGGCGTGTATCATCTGCTACTCTACATGCTGCGGCGCAAGGACAGGGCACCGCTTTATTTTGGACTGTTCACTGTGTTGTTCGGTATCCGGTCCCTGCTGGTCGGCGAGCTCATGTTCACACAATGGTTTCCCCGTTTTCCGTGGGAATTGCAGTTCAAGCTCGAGTATCTGATTCTATGTGTCAGTGGTTATATCATCACCATGTATTTTGAATGCATTTTCCCGAATTATGTGTCGCGGTGGTTTCGTCTGGGCAGCCGGATCGTAACGAGCGCACTCTGTCTGGTTGTTGTACTGACCCCTGCAATTATATATTCAAGAATGTTACTGCTGATCGGTGTAATCGTTGTTCTTCACATGGTATATCTGATGGTGGGTCTGGCTGAGGCGGCTGTGCGGCGTATGGAGGGTGCGCTGATCTTCCTGCTCGTGTCGATGGTTGCTCTGGTAACGGTGATCAACGATTTCCTGTATTTCAATGAATGGTCACTCATCGGTAATACCTCTCCGTTTGGGCTGCTCATATTCACGATCGCACAGATGATTCTGCTGTCTTCCAGATATACGCGGGCGGTAACGAACGAAGAGAGAATTGCACGTGAGCTGTACGAAGCCAATAACAAGCTGACTGAAATGAATTCCAATCTGGAGCAGCTCGTAATGGAGCGTACACATGCCTTATCCGCAGCCCACGAAGACCTCAGCATGTCGTATGAGCGGTTACTTCACTCCGAGCAAGGCAGGAAAAAGCTGCTTGCCTACATTACACATGATCTGCGAATGCCGCTGTCCAGCATGCTTGGTTATGTCGAGGCTGTGATCGACATGGTTAAGCCGGAACGCAATGAACAGTACCTGGAGTATATTCGGGATAACACGGTAAGGATTAACCGCATGATCGGGGAGTTGTCCTTCTTGTCCCATCTGGAGACGGGGCAGGTAGAATACCGTATGGAGCCGGTTCATGTGATTCATTTCCTGCGCGGCTTCTATGAACAATATGAGCTGGTAGTGCGTGACGCGGGGCTTGATTTCAACCTGGATACCGGACATACGGAGGGTCTGGGAGCCTTCTTGCCTGTTGCCGAGATCGATGCGCAAAGATTAACGCAGGCGCTATTTAATCTGGTGTCGAATGCGATGAAGTTCACCTCTAGCGGCGGGATGGTGCGTCTTGCTCTAACCTGGGATGAGGTGAAGGATACCCGCACTGCAATCATTAGCGTACAAGACTCTGGTACGGGCATCCCCCCTGAGCAGCTCGAGCAAATCTTCGACCGCAATTACAGGGTTGAGCGGCCGGGTATGGACATGGGAGTAGAGGGCAGCGGGCTTGGGCTGGCGATTTGCAGGGAAATCGTACAAGCGCATGGCGGAACGGTCCGGGCGGAGAGCGACGGCAAGACGGGGTCGGTATTCTATGTATCGCTGCCTTTGTATCCGGGAAGCAGGAAGGTGACAACATGATGGACACGTACAAAATTATGATCGTCGATGATGATCCCCATATCTGTGAGATTGTTCAGGCGTATTGCGAACGGGAAGGCTTCGTATCCTCGTATAGCCATAGCGGGACAGAAGCCATGCTGCTGCTTGCATCGTTTAATCCGGATCTGATTGTACTGGATGTCCTGCTCGCTAATGAGAACGGCATTGACTGGTGCAGGAACGCACGCAGCTTCACGAATGCGCCGATTGTGTTTCTGAGCAGTCAGGAGGAGGACGAGGTGAAGATCAGCGCTTTATCTTATGGCGGCGACGATTACGTGACCAAGCCGTTCAGTCCGGGAGTCCTCATGGCCAAGATTAAGGCTCACCTTCGCAGAGTGTCGACAGGCAGAAGGGAACAGCTGCTGGAGTTACCGGGCTTGACGCTGGATTTCTACGCACAGTCTGTCAACCTGGGCAGTAAAACGATTTTTTTATCTAAGAAAGAGTTTAGTCTACTGTCCTATATGGCCCAAAACGTTAATCAAGTCGTCACGGTCGATACGTTGTTTCATCTCATCTGGGGAATGAAGAGTCTGGAGGATACGAGAACGGTCGCAGTACACATCAGTAACTTACGCAAAAAAATCGAGGCTGATCCTGTCAATCCGGAGAGAATCCTTACGATTCGGGGGGCCGGATATATGCTGGTTGCCGGCAAGCGTTGAGTATAGCAAGGTTCCCATAATAAAGGTTCAAGCATGAACTCTCGCTTGAACCTTTGGCATACTATTCAGAGCGCCCCCCGCCGCAGCTCATAGAAATACTGCACCACCGGATGCTTCAACTCCATCTTCTCCGTCATACTCAAAATCCGCTTTTTCCCGACTCTTCGATCCACCAGCGCAAGAATATTAAGTACCATGTCCCTGCTCTCCAGGCTCTCCTCAATAGGAGTAGTCAGGAACTTATTCGCAACCACGATGAAATTCGATTTAACGAGTGTTGCCTGCGCTGACATTAGCTCTTTGGCATGCTCTGTACTTAATCTGCTTCTGGCCATTATGATTAGGCGATCCTCCGGCACGGGTCCCTTGGCAGCTTGTCTGACCGCTTCAATCTCTTCCTTACTGACAGGAATGCGGATATCCGGATCATTCTTAATCTCCAGCTCTGTTTGATACCATCGGATCGTGTTTGTTTTATCACCCATATTGAGTATGTTCCTTCTGTCCACTGAGATGTAACAGATCCCTGATTTATCAGGCAGATAACGGTAACCCGGCGCGCGGTATTCTACCCTGCCCTCTAATGCAGGACTGAGAAAGCCCTCCAGCTGCTGCTTCAATTTGCTCCAGGACATGTAATCCCCTCCATATACAAAAATGAGGAACGGCTTGCTGGCTCCGGGCTTGTCCCTTCCCCATCATCCGATCCTCAGTCTTTCACGTCAATTCTTTTTTCCACCCGGAATTCTAGAATCCCGGCCGTCTAATTTCCAAGCTCGTCCGCCCCGTCCTGCTCCCTGCTCCCAAACTCATCCAGCAGCGCACGCACTTCACGGGTAGACTTGGTGTTCATTAAGTTATTTCTAAGCTCACTCGCTCCGCGGAAGCCGCGGACATAGATTTTGAAGAACCGCTGGAGCGGACTGAATGAACGTGGCTTCTGTCCCGAATACTCATCATAGAGATCCAGATGTAGCCGCAACAGATCAAGCAGTTCCGCGCTGCTATGCTCCTTCGGCTCCTGTTCAAACGCAAACGGATTCTGAAAAATCCCGCGCCCGATCATAATCCCGTCCACACCGTACTCTTCAGCGAGCCTCAGGCCGGTCTGACGGTCGGGGATATCCCCGTTAATGGTCAGCAGGGTATGCGGTGCGATCTCATCACGAAGCTTCTTGATCTCCGGAATCAGCTCCCAGTGGGCATCCACCTTGCTCATTTCCTCCCGGGTGCGCAAATGAATCGACAGATTCACAATGTCCTGCTGCAAAATATGGGTTAACCAGCCTCGCCATTCGCCCAGGTCAGTGAACCCGAGCCTTGTCTTGACACTGACGGGCAGTCCTCCGGCTTTGGCCGCCTGGATAATCTCCGCTGCGAGCTCCGGGCGGCAGATCAGGCCGCTTCCCTTCCCGTTCTCGGCTACATTCGCTACAGGACAACCCATGTTAATATCGATGCCCTTGAAGCCTTCCTCGGCCATGCCGATGCTCATCTGACGGAAGTATTCCGGCTTATCGCCCCATATATGAGCTACAATCGGCTGTTCATCCTCTGTATAAGTCAGACGCCCGCGCACCGCATGGTGCCCCTCCGGGTGACAATAGCTCTCTGAATTCGCAAACTCCGTGAAGAAGACATCCGGTCTGCCCGCTTCACTTACGACATGGCGAAACACGACATCCGTCACATCCTCCATGGGTGCCAGTATGAAAAAAGGGCGTGGAAGTTCACGCCAGAAATTATTCATCATATTAAAAACCTCTCTATAAATAGCAAGATATTAAAGCAAATTATATCATAATCCCGGAGGAAACATACTTACCCAATTAATTCATGTAAGACGGAACGACTCGCATATGGTAAAATAAAGCAGAATTTACTTTCCAGGTGAATGTAACTTCAAGCGATCAAGAAGGAGAATGAATATGAGAATATGCAGTGACAACGCTCCGTGCAAAGTCTGAACCGGACGAAACTGCACGGAGCGGACTACAGCTCGTCCGTTCGGCTTTGCACTTTCATTGAATTGTTAAGAATTCATTGAAAGAGGAGCAGAGTCATGATAACAAAATTCAAAGTCAACCTCAGGGAGCTTCGTACTTTCCTGATTTTATGGATTACACAGTCATTCTCGGCACTGGGCAGTGCAATGACCGCCTTTGCCCTGGTGATCTGGTCTTATCAGCAGAATGGATCGGCTCTAACCAGCTCTCTGTTGGTTATCTGTTCTTACGCACCTTATGTCCTGCTCAGTATCTTCGCAGGTGCACTGAGCGACCGGTGGAACAAGAAAGCTACGATGCTGATCAGTGACAGCTTTGCGGCACTTTGTACCGTCACGGTCCTTATACTGATGACAATGGGTAAACTCCAGATCTGGCATCTGTATCTGATTAATACCTTGACTGGCGTGATGAACACTGTACAGCAGCCGGCGTCGGATGTAGCCATTAGCCTGCTGGCTCCGCAGCAACATTACCAGAAGGTTAGCGGAATGCGTTCCTTTTCTAATTCGCTGGTTACCATATTGACGCCTATACTCGCTACTTCAATACTTTCCTTCACCAGTATCCGGGTTGTGATCCTGTTTGATCTGATTACCTTTGCCACAGCGTTCACGGCATTGCTATGCTGTGTCCATATCCCGCAGGTTCCTAAGCGGAGCAGCACCGATAGCGAGACGATATTGCAATCGGCTTCAAGCGGCCTGCGGTATCTCAGGGATAACCGTGGCATTCTGGATTTGATCCTTTTTTTAGCCTTGATCAATTTCACCGCCTCCATTTTCAATGCTGCCCTGCCCGCAATGATGCTCTCACGGACGGGTGGCGGAGAGCTGGCGCTGGGGATGGTCAACACCGTTACAGGGATAGCCCTGATGCTTGGGAGTATTTCAGTTGCTATCCTGCCGCCGCCCAAAAGCCGGGTCCGGGTCATTTGTAATTGCCTGCTTTTTTCCATGAGCACCGAGAATTTCTTCCTTGCCTTTGGCAGAAGCACGCCTATATGGTGTTTGGGTGCAATCCTCGGATGGATATTCATTCCTGTTATGAACGCTAATATGGATGTGCTGTTCCGCTCCACAATTCCAATTGAGATGCAGGGGCGTGTCTATTCGGCAAGGAATACCTTGCAGTTTTTCACCATTCCATTGGGATATCTGTGCGGCGGTATACTGGTAGACAGGGTGTTTGAACCCTTTATGGCAGGGCAGCCGCTAGGCAGCCTGTGGGTCGCACTGGTCGGAACAGGCAAAGGCTCCGGAGCAGCTTTGCTATTCCTGGTAATCGGAATTACCGGTGCATTATCTTGTCTGCCGTTCCGGGCGGACAAACATATCTGGAGGTTGGAGGAATAGCTTCTCCTCCCCCAACTTACCCCAACTGCAATTAGCACAGGGTGGCTCTAAGGCTGCCCTGTGCTTTTTCAATTTCCGAATATATCCCAAATGCGAATTAACATAAACGTTTCCAATTATTCATAATTCATCCTAATTCAGATGAATACGTTAACATTCGGATCGTATGCTATAAAGTCTGACCTCACTGAAATCACTAAGAGGAGGAAAATGGATGTCGTTCGGGTTCCGGAAGTTGGGTGTATGGTTTGCAGCTTTGATATTGCTGGCAGGTGCTTATGCGTATCCGGGTTATGAAGTGAAGGCTGAAGGTGCAGCAGGCTATTATCACACCTCAGGCAACAAAATCGTGGATTCCGCCGGGAATACGGCCGTATTCAACGGACTGAACTGGTTTGGCTTCGAAACCGCGAATTACTCTCCGCATGGGCTGTGGTCCCGTTCCATGGATGATGTGCTCGACCAGATCAAGACGGAAGGCTATAACCTGATCCGGCTGCCCTACTGCAACCAGATGTTCGATGCAGGCTCTGCAGCCAATAGTATCGATTATGCCAAGAATCCTGATCTGGCCGGCCTTACGCCGGTGCAGATTATGGATAAACTGATTGAGAAAGCCGGGAACCGCGGCATCCGGATTTTCCTTGACCGGCACCGGCCGGACTCCGGCGGACAATCGGCGCTGTGGTATACTGCGGCCTATCCCGAAACCCGCTGGATCAGTGACTGGGTGATGCTGGCCCAGCGCTATGCAGATAATCCTACCGTCATTGGAGCCGACCTGCATAACGAACCGCATGGTACGGCAAGCTGGGGAACAGGTAATCCTGCCACAGACTGGCGGCTGGCTAGTCAACGGGCAGGCAATGCCATTCTCGCCGCGAATCCGAACTGGCTCATTATTGTCGAAGGCATTGAGACCAACGTTCAGGGCAACTCCAGCAGCTATTGGTGGGGCGGTAATCTGACAGGCGTGCGTAATTACCCGGTTACACTTACTGTGCCGGACCGGGTGGTCTATTCCCCGCATGATTATGGTCCCGGCGTTGCCTCACAGACCTGGTTCAGTGCTGCCGACTTCCCCAATAATCTGCCGAAGCTGTGGGATGATACCTGGGGATACATCAGCAAGGAACAAATTGCCCCGGTTCTTGCCGGAGAATTCGGCGGGCGCAGCGTAGATACCTTATCGGCGGAAGGGAAATGGCAGCATGCGCTCGTAAGCTACATCGGCCAGAACAATCTCTACTGGACGTACTGGAGTCTGAATCCCAATAGCGGAGATACCGGAGGTCTGCTGCTGGATGACTGGACCTCCTGGAATGCGCCGAAGCAGGCTATGCTGGACCTTATTATGAAGCCGGTCACCTTCACCCCTATTGGTGATCCTGGCGGACCCGGTGAAGGCCCCGGATCTGGCGACCCTCATGCCACACTGCTCTACCGTGCCGGTGAGACGGGGACGGCCGTGGGCTCAATCCGGGCGAGTCTACAGCTGAAGAACGAGTCCGGTACCTCTATTCCGCTGAATGAGCTTACGATACGTTATTGGTACAACAGAGATGGAAACGCTGCACAGACCCTGGAATTTGATTACGCGGTCATCGGCAAAGAAAAACTGCTGACGCAAATCGTCCCCTTGGCTACACCGCGGGCAGGTGCCGATACCTATGCGGAGATCGGGTTCACGGCAGGTGCAGGCTCACTCGCAGCTTCCGGCACAACCGGAGATATTCAGTTCCGCATTCACAACACGAATTGGGCGAATCTCAACCAGACTAATGACTACTCATTCCAGCCCGCCATCATCAGCTACGCCGCGAATGACCACATCACGATTTATCATCTAGGCCAGCTAATTTACGGAATTGAACCCTAAATGTCTGAATTGACCATAGCTGGTGAGCTGTCTAATGGTTACGCTTAATGTGCAGGAGCACGTTAAGGGAGGATGAAAGAGATGTATGCGCACCATAGACAGACGCTGGAGAAGCTGGTGGAGAAGCAGGAGAAGGACCCTTCCTGCCTGGCGGTAATCACCAGTGGTTCAGTAACCCAGGGAACCGCCAAGGAGACCTCGGATGTGGATGTTCACCTGGTATTCACCGATGAAGCCTATGAAGAGTATCACCGGAAGAATAGGCTGTCCTACGTAGACCGTGAAGTCAGCACCTATGAAGGCGGATACGCCGATATCAAAGTGATCAACCTCCGGTTCCTGGAGCTTGCCGCGGGGCGGGGCAACGAGCCGACGAGGTATGCTTTTACCGGTTCAAGCGTTTTATTCTCCAGAATCCCGGAGCTGGGCGAACTGGTCGCCCGAATCCCTGTCTATCCTGAAGAACACCGGGAACGTAATCTGCGGGACTTTTGCGCCCAGATCTTCCTGTATGCTTTTTATTTCGCCAAAGAAGCATCCCGGAAGAACGACGCTTACCTGCTCGCTCACACGGCCAGTAATCTGGTCTTCTTCAGCGGGCGAATGATCCTGGCCTATAACCGGATGCTCTTTCCAAGCCACAAGGGGCTGCTGGATGCCATTGAGGCTGCAGAAGCTAAGCCGAAGGACTTCCGTAAGCTCGCTGCAGAGCTGCTGCAGTCGCCCGGCGCCGATAAGAGTATGCGCTTCGCCGCGAAGGTGCTGGCTTTCTATAATCACGGCCTTACCTTCGAGCAGGCGCTGGGCATTTATGTAATCAACAACGAGCGCTCTTGGATAGAGCAGCCCCCTTCCTTGCAGGACCGTTAACAACAAACAGCGACTCTCCGATGATGGAGAATCGCTGTTTTGACGTTTGGGCCAGGGGCAGATTGCTTCTTCATAGATAAACCCGGTGCTGCTGCGCCTCGGCCATGATCAGGGATTGCAGGTGTACCCGTTCCCATGTAGCTTCCAGCTGCTCCGCCCTTTGCCCGCTCATTATTTCTGCGAAAGCCTCCAGCTGATTGACATAATAGTTCATCGGCGCGAATTCACACAGGGTGCTGCGGTTATCCGGCAGATCATGCCGTATCTTGATTTTGTAGAAGCCTTTGACCGGCCGGAAGAAATCCGGGACCGTCAGCACTGTCTGCGCGAAATGCAGGGTATGCGAAGCCCGGAAGGGCAGCTCGAAGGAAGTCAGACATTCAGCTTCCAGACCGTTCTCATATTGCAGCGCCGCCTGAAGGGTCCAGTCACAGCCCTCCGGCCCGTCAAACGCAGACTGCGCCCTGATTTCACTAGGCTGAAGACCGATAAGGGTCTGCAGGAACTGCAGCCAATAGCAGCCCAGATCGGCAAAAGCGCCTCCGCCCTTCGCCTTGACACTGCGGTAATTCCCGGCATATCTGTCCTTGGCAGGTACCGATATTCTGGTACTAATCCTGCGGAGCGGGCCGAATTCCCCGGAGTCGACTATGGATTTCAAGGCCTGCTGCCAGGGGTGGAAGGCAATCATCATACCTTCGGCGAGCTTCGGAGCAGCGGAGCTTTCTTTTAGCAGCCGTAACCGTTCAGCTTCTTCGGGATGCAGGCACATCGGCTTCTCTACCAATACATGCTTCCCTGCCTCCAATGCCCGGACTGCCCATTCTGCATGAAGCTCATTGCTGAGTGCAATATATACCCCATCCAGATCGCCAAGCTCCAGCAGTTCCTCCAGACTGCCCGCAACATAAGGAATATGGTAAGCCTCTGCCAGTTTCCCTGCCTTTTCCAATGTCCGGTTGGCGATTGCGGTTATCCGCACCTTCTCCACAACCCGCGCTGGCTCCAGCATGGCGGGTACAGCAATATTCGAGGCACCCAGGATACCGAGCCTATAGGCAGGTTGATCACACCCGTTCTTCATACATGCGTCAGGGCAGCATAGGTATTCAGGTACAGCACATTGCATTTGGAGCAGGCCGGCGATAAGCCTTCATCCAGAATCCGCCGCAGCCTGTCGTAGCGGGCTGAATTCCATATTTCCGTCAGCGGCTGCTCCATCACATTGCCAATGGCCAGCTCGCCAAAAAATTTGCAGGCACTGACCATGCCGTTCGGAGCAATATCCACCCGGGTACTGAGCGCCAGACATTTCGATGTACTGCGGGAGAGCATCGGCTTGCCGGCCACAAAATCCTCGATTTCATCAAAGTCGAGCCCCGGCTGGTAACGGATTCGGGTATTATGCCAGGTGTTGCTGTTGATCCGCTTCAGGTCTTCGGTAAGCCTGGTGACATTCTCCGGTTTGATATGGTATTTGAAGGCATGCCAGCTGCTCCGGTGATCCGGCGGAAGCTCCGCCAGCCACTGGAAGTGTTCATCGTAGAAGCGGTCCATTTCCAGGCTCGTGTCCGCAGAGATATACCACGGAAAGCAGAGCAGTACCAGATCGACGCCCTTGTGCTCAAAAAACTCCACCAGCTCATACAATCTGCCGATCATATTGTCATTAATCACATTGTGCACAGAGATCCGGCCGCGGAAGCGGCCTTGCCTGCGCAGCTCGAGCAGCCGTTCGACGCTCTCGATCACCTTCTGAAAGGAGCCTTTGCCGCGCAGCAAATCATGCTCCGCCTCGAACCCCTCGATCGGAATCAGCAGCTCCAGGTTGTCGGATATTGCACACAGCTCCTCTTCATACTTAGGAATCAGATAGGCATTGGTACAGATCGTGGTGTCCCGGGGATGCTCTTGCAGGAGCTCCAGAATCTGCTTGGTATTCCGGTGAAACAGCGGCTCGCCGCCCCATAAATACAGGCGGGACTGCGCTTCATCTGTCTCCTCGAGCAGCCTCCGGATCATCTCCACATCCATATCGAGATTCTGCTCGGCGGTGTCCATATCATGATGATAGCCGGATTCATTCCACTGGTAGCAATGCTTGCAGCGGAGATTACAGCGGTTGGTCAGCTTCAGGGACATAATCTCCGGCATAACGGTTTTGAACCCTGGATCTAGCTTGCGTTCCCTGTGCGGGACCACCACATTCTTAATCGTACGTTTCAGGGCCTCAAAGGACTTGGCGTCCAGGCTCACTCTACTGGTAGGCTGCATTAGCTTCTCCCTTCTGCTGCGGATAGCTGCTCCGCATAGCTTGCCGAATAATCCGGGTACCGGCCCTTGGCTGACTGGAGGTTGTCCGCCAGCTTGCGCAGCGCCTCACGGTCAAAGCCCATCTCGGCCCACTCCCCGTAACGGATACCGTACCCAAGCTCTACCCACAGATCGCTGTTAATCTTCTCATGCGGGCCGAAGGGGTCCAGCAGCACCAGCGGTGTGCCCGAGGCCAGTGAATCAATCAGGGCGCCTCCACCCGGCTTGCTGATGACTGCGGATGCCTGCCGGATGACGCCATACATCCCGTCCTGGTAGTTACGGCAGGGCGGATAGTGGTCCGGCTGGCTGACGGTTACCTCTGCAAAAGGCGGGAAGGTATACTGCCCGCTGCTGTCACGCTTCCAGGTCCGCCACTCCGGATCGTTCATATAATAACGTCTTCCATGGACGGACTCTCCAATCTCCTGAGGACTGTACGCGGCAATATCCAGTTCATACCCTGCCGACTCCAGGCTATCAAACTTCTCGCGGAAGGTGCCAATTCCCCAGCCGCCGCCATGAACAATCAGTCTCCCGTTCCTGGCCGCAGCGGGCAGCGCCTCCGCGGGTCCGGCATCTATGCTGCATAGAATCTCCCTTGCCGCAGGGTCATACATACTTACTTCGCGGTAGCCTTCCGCGTAACCGGGATTCAGCCTGCGGAGATTCTTCCATGACGGCGAGAGGTCGGCATCAATATAGAGCAGGTCAGCCTCCACAGGAAAGCCGGCCAGTTCACGGTACCTGTCCATGACATGCACCCAATGCCCGGATAATACAATGAAGCGCTGCCGTTCTTCCCGCTTCCATTGCTGCAATAAATGTTCCACGGCCGCAGCATCCAGGCTGCTCCGGATATCACCCGGTATTTTCTGCGAGGTCAAGGCTACGGCAAAGCTCTGCTGGTACGCTTTGCGGCTGTTGTCTGTCTGCTGTTTTTTGCTGTCGGACATGAGTGTTTCAAAAACCTCAATCTCCGCCTGGATGCCAAGTGCGGTAAGTCTCCGTTCCATCAGCAGGCCGGGGACATAGAAGCCCAGACCAAAACCAGAGCATAGAATCGTCACGGTGTTATTCATTGGAGGGTCCCTTTCTTTATCGCAGTATAGTGTAGCCCGAGCGCAGAAGCGATTCGTCCAGCTTGCGGGTGAGTCTGTGCTTGCTGTCTTCATCCCGGTAAGCGAGTGCGGCATACAGCTTGCCCTTAGTGGAGCCGGCAGACCGGGACGGGTCAGGAGGCTGAAGTGTGCCCGAAGCCAAAGGAATCACGCCTTCCCCGGCTCCCAGCGAAAATAATATGCCTTCCCGCTCAAGCCGCTCCAGCAGCTCTGCATAATGAACCTCGCCCATGGTTGCCAGCGGCACCTGTAACAGGCAGGTATGCATTCCTTCCTGCTTGAGCTGGCGGTCTACATTATGCTTGATCAGACTCATCGACTTCCGGGCATTGATCTCGACCAGAGGGGCGAGGCTTCCGTCACGCAGCAGCATCGAATCGACGCATACATCACCGAAATAACCGTCTGCATACAGCTCCCGCCCAATGCTGTGCATGATCTCCCAATAGTCTTCCCGGTCCAGCCTTTCGAGCAGAGCCGGCTCCGGGGAGTGGGACTCTCCGAAGGCAAAGCCATGGTTGACCAGCTGCTGAACGGACAATATCGAGATCCGGCCTTCCGGATCAATGTGAAATTGGCAGGAGAAGTCGGTCTCCCGGTCCAGCAGCGGCTCGAGCACAAACTTTATTCGTTTGTCCTGGTTCCGGCTGGATTCCAGGTACCCGGCAATCCGGCGCAATATCCGCTCAGAGTCCACGAGCTGATTGCCTTTGCCGGATACACCATACTCATCCTTGATCAGAAAAGCCCCCTTCTCCAGCAGCGCTTGTCCTGATTGCAGCAGCTCTTCCGCGCTATGGACAACAACAGCGATATTCGGCAGCAGCAGCCTGTCCCGCATAGCAGCAGAGTAGGTTTTGGTGTTCACTTTGCGCACAGTCTGTTCATCCGGGAGAGCGGGCTGAAGCTTATACCGCTTAACCGCCTCATGCGTTCCGGGAAGCACGGCAAAGGGCTCAAGCCATGCTCCTTCCGGTATTAACCTGTCCGGCTCCTGCCCGGGGTTCAGCCTGCCCAGCAATTCGAATACATTCATTGCATTCAGTGCGTTCTGTGCTGTGCCAGATGCCTCCACGCCCAGGGTTAATGGATTCATATTGGTCTTGAATGAATAATGGAGAGATTGCAGATAGTCATATTGAGCCTTGTCCATCCCATGACGGGTTAATAGAATATCTCCGCTCCCGCAGAAGACAAACAGCAGTTCATCCATGGCCTGCACGATAGCCAGAGCCTTCGCATCAGGAACGGATGGCAGAGCAGCCAGATCTTCCTCCCGCCAGTACCGCTCCGATTCCAGGCTGCCGCAGTGTACAGCGTGCTTCATCGTACAGCAAGCTCGGTGACATACGCGGAGAAACGGTCCACCGATTTCAAATGTTCAAGATCAAAGGTATCAAAGTCTACTTCGACATCGAATTCGTCTTCGATTCTCAGAATAAAGTTGATGATTTGCAGCGAATCCAATGCGGCGTCCAGCGTCAGATCGGAGGCTCCGTTCAGCGTCTGAAGCAAGCCCGGCTCCTCCTTGATTTCCGCGATAATCTCAATGACCTTTTGCTGCATGTGTATACCCCTTTCAGTAGGCATAATAGGAATGAATAGGATGAATATACCAAAATTCAATATGTTAATATATGGTTGAATACGCCAAAATATTCAGATATACTAGGATGGGTTCCAGATGTCTATCCTAAGGAAGCAGGAAACGGAGGTTTGTTTTATGGAAGTTTTTCCGGTCTTTACTGGGGAATATCTATTTGACTCCTGTTCGCCGGTACAAATGCTCCTGACTCAGGAAACGGTCACTTCCGTACGTCATCAGCACGATTTTGTGGAGCTCGCCTATGTGGTTCAAGGGGAAGGCATCCATCTGGCAGGTGAGGATAAAATGCAGGTTATGCAAGGGGATTTGTTAGTTATACCGCCCGGGGTTTCCCATGTCTTTCAGCCGCAGGATCTGACCGGTGCAGAGCCGCTCCTCATCTACAATTGTATGCTCAGGCCTGAGCTTGGCAGGATGCTCAGCGGGCTGCCGGAACCCTTCGCTGAAGAAGAGATGTTCCCGCTCCTGGAGCTTCTGGAGGTGAAGCAATGGTTCGGGTATAGGGAGCGCAGCGTGGAGCTGGCCTTATTGCTCCGCCGTATGCATGAGATGCAGAGCTGCGGCTCACTTAAGGATAATCAACAGCAGCTATATCCGTTGCTGTTCGAACTGGCAGACCTCATAATGCCCGCAGCCGCCCTTCCGTTCGCTCAACAGCCCGAGATAGAGTATGATCCGCTGCATGACGTCATCCTGTATATGATCAGTCATTTCAGAGAGAAAATCACACTGAAGGAGATGAGCCGCCAGATTGCGGTGAGCTCCCGCCAGTTTCAGAGATTATTCAAAATTAAGACCGGCAGGTCCTATATCCAGATGCTCCAGGAAATCCGCATGAAATATAGCTGCCTCCTACTGATGTTCACAGAGCTTGGGATACAGTCCATTGCCCTGGAGGTCGGAATTTACGACATGAAATATTTCTACCGGCTATTTCGTGAATATAGCGGTATGACTCCTGCCTCTTATCGAAACCGGTTGCAGAGTCACTTTTTGTCGGCAAAGGAGATGATGAGCAGTGCTGAACATTGCTCCCATTAAGAGTACGCCCTATCCTACCCTGCGCAGCTGTATTGATGACTGTATCCAGTCTGTTGCAGAGTGGCAGGGCAAGGACAGCAAGTGTATGTATGGCAATGCCTGGCAGATGTCCTTCGCAGAACAGCAGTCCCCGGATCAGCCGTTAATTGAGCGGTTAGTGCTGCCGCGGATCAGTACAGAATCCCTGTCTGAGTATCATGGCCTTCTATTCAATTACATTGAACGGAAGGGTCCGGCCATGGATAAGAACTTTCTACTGGACCTTCTGGAGAGCCGGCTGTCTTCGGGAATGCCGGTTCTGGTCGCCTTCGATTCCTATGACTGCCCCTGGTGTGTGGCCTACCGCAGGCTGCATACCAGCCACGCCTGTCTCGCTGTTGGACTGGACCGGCCCGGCAATATCATCTATCTGACGGATGCCTACTATGGCAAAGAGCTTGAAGCAATAGATTTCGATATCCTCGAGCAAGCCTGCCATTTCTATGCCATCTTTGAGCTTTGTGATACTTCGCGTTCCTACACAGATTGGCAGACAACACTTCATGAAATGCTGACGAATCCAGCCAATCAGGTTCAGCCCGGCGAGGTTGCTGCTAACCTCAGATCCTATGCCGGGACCTATCTGCATACAGGAATTCCCGCCGATCATTCTGCCGAAGCCGGTTCCCGCTTCAAGCTGTACGCCAACGCCCTGCCCATCAGCCGGATCCGGTTCAGCCAGTTCCTGCAGCTGCTTAACCGCGAGGCCTCTGAACCTGCACTCTCCCGGGCCACCGAGGGCTACCGTCATGCAGGAGAGCAGTGGGATCTGATTAATCAATTCATGATCAAGGTGATGTGTTCCGGCAATAAGCCGGCCGGGCGGGAGAAGATTCACAGAAGAATGTGTGAAATCATCAGTCTGGAGGAGCAGCTGCTGGAGGAATTGGTACAGTTGACGATGCAGGCTGGACGGGCCCGGTAAGTTCGTTAACAAGGATTATTGCATAGGTACAAAAAAGAAGACGCCCAGGACTTGCAGTTTCCTGGGGTCTTCTTTTTCATTTTTGGGGAAATAGGTTGAAATTGGTGGATTTCCACATTAATATTATGTCAAATCTGTCTCCCGCCATCTGTATCACCTTTACCTGCCCTCACCAACCAAGCCACCTACAAATCACTTGCTTTTTGACAACAGCTGGCTCTATCCTCTCTGGAAAGTGTAATAGAATATAAAGAAGTATAATGAACTCAGATGCCAGCTCAGTATGAGCTTATCATCATCACATCATGAAGGAGGAGGCATTCGTGGCATTTATTCCGTTAAACTGCCCCAATTGCAGCGGAAGAATTGATTACAAGGAAGGTACGATCCTCAAGTGTCCCTATTGCCATACAGAGCTTCTATTGAAGCAAAATCATGTCTACTATGTGGATCAGACCATTAACCATTATCACGGGACAGTTCCTGAGGCCACGGCCACGCCAAAGCCGTCCGTCTCTGTCTCCGTCCCCCTAAGGCTGGTACTTATCCTGTTGCTCGTCCTATCAGGCGCCATCGGTACTTATTTCTATTACGGCTTAGACTCCCCTCAGCACACAACAGAAGCCAATCTGTCTGTGCGGAAGATGCCCGAAAGCGAGGTCCTGCTCTCCTTTTTGCGGGAGATCTTGGATAAAGGCTCTGCAATGCCGACAGAAGAGGAATTGGCCCGTCTGCGCTATTTAACCGTAGATCATTCGGAGAATGACCAGTGGCGTTTCACCTACAGCCTCTCCGATCCCTTCAGCAATGAGCGGGCCGAGAAGATCACATATGTTACCCAGGACA
Source organism: Paenibacillus sp. FSL R10-2736 (assembly GCF_038000245.1). Classification (NCBI taxonomy): domain Bacteria; kingdom Bacillati; phylum Bacillota; class Bacilli; order Caryophanales; family Paenibacillaceae; genus Paenibacillus; species Paenibacillus sp. FSL R10-2736. The sequence goes on along the minus strand of NZ_JBBOBN010000002.1, from coordinate 1,307,800 downwards.
AAAGACTGAATACCCAGCGGATCGATCAGCGGGATTTCGAAGCCTTTAAGGGGCTGACGGCACTGAACCTGATGGATACCTACGAAATCTCCCAGGCAGACCAAACAACGCTTGCCCATATGGCCGGATTAAAAAGCTATGGCGGTGCCTTTAACGAATCCTTCAGCACATTTTCCCGCTACTTTGGCGATAAGTCTAAAATTACGGAGCTAACCACCCAGCTTCGCAGCAATCAGGAGTTGGCGATGTTGCTGGAATTCCCCAATCTAAGCTCTCTGTCCATTACCTATGTGGATGAGTCTGTGACGGATTTTCATTTATTGAATAAGCTACCGCTGAAGTCCCTGTCGCTTACCTTTGTCGATGAACTGGGGTGGTTATCGTCCATGACCGGGCTGTCATCCCTGGCCATCCATTACAGTGAAGCCACAGACCTGCAGCCGCTGTACGCCTTAACCCAGCTTCAGGAGCTTCACCTTTCTTATCTGACCAATGTAAAGTCCATCGACTTTGTGCAAAACATGCCTGCTCTGCAAACGCTTGACACGGAAAATTTGAATTTTTCCAATCTGAAGCCTCTGGCCGGAAAGACTTCCATTACCACACTCCGCCTGGCTTCCTTAAGCCAGCTTAGCTCGGTAGCGGCCGTGAACAGCCTGCCCTCTTTGCGGGAATTCACGTTGTCCGGGTACTACGAGAAGGCAGAAGCGCTGACATTGCCGGGCGTAAGACGGGTCGAAATACCCGGCGACTTTCTCCCCGGACTGAAAGCGCCTGCCGTAACCGCCCTGACGATCCGGGGCGGAACTGCGGAGCTCGATATGGCCGCTCTGGGGAAATTCCCGGAGCTTGCGCAGCTTTCTCTCTGGGACATCGACGAAATGGTCCAGCTTGACGCCCTGAGCGACTTGACCCGCCTGAAGACACTAAGCATCTACGATTCGTCGCTGTATAAGGAGAGCGATGCCTTATTTCGTTTGAAGCAGGTGAACACGCTGGTGTGCTCGGAATGCCGTCTGGATTTCGGCCAAAAGGCTGGCGCGGCGAACAGCGTGCTTGAGCATTTGACCTTAGACCGGCCCTCTTTTAGCATGAACAATAACTCCGTCAGTGAAGTTGACCAGGTGCTTCCTTATTTCGCCAACCTGTCCGCTCTGCGTTCCTTCACCCTGCAAGACAGCAATTTGGCTTCTCTGGAATTCATGAGCAACTGGCAGGCCATCGAAGAGCTTCATCTGGAGAACAATGCCATTTCCAATATAGAAACCTTAAGCCGCTTGCCTAATCTGCAAAAGGTATTTCTGGCCGGCAATTCCGTGTTGAACAAATCCGTGCTTGGTGCGGGCGTGCATGTATATTAATTCCCCTGAAGGTTAATGGTCTATTAAGAAAAAGCCATCCCCAGGCGGAATGGCTTTTTTAACGAACATATCAATACTTATCCAAAAACTACTTTTTTCTAGGAATAACAAAGGCTTTATCAGAATTTTCAAATCCAATGCGAGGGTAAAATTCCATAGCTACCGGTGAAGAAAGTAAAACCAAAGAAACTTCTTCTCCTAATTTTTCTTGTGTCAGTTCAACAAGCCGTTTACCCAAACCATTTTTTTGAGACTCTTTGTCTACAGCCAAATCAGATAGATAACAACAATAATAGAAATCAGTAATGGAACGTGCAATGCCAACAAGTTTATCTTCATGCCATGCGCTTATCATTACATCTGCGTTCTGAATCATTTTTTGAATACGGTCTGCATCGTGTACAAGTCGCTTAATTCCAGACTTTCTAAATAGCTCAGCTACTTGTTCACCAGTTACAGCTTCATCCTGCTTATATACTATTTCCACATTTATCATCCCCCGCCAAAGTTTCACATCAACAAGGTTGCCTTTCGCAATCTATCCAAGGGCCTGTAAGCGTGTTATAATCGCAGGAGCAATAGAAGGCTTGCAAGGGGCGGTCGGCTAATCTCCCGGAAGGGAGGTGATGCTCATGGAGGTTTATCAAGCGTTGTCACTGATGTTCATGTTTGGCATGTTCATTATTGCTCTGCTGAATTACCTCAAAAAGAAATAGACCGCCCTGGTCAAAGGAGACGGTCTATTTCTGCCTAAACCTATTACCGAGCCGCCGCCCTTAAAAGCGGCTATTGCAAACGGGGAGTCGTGTTGACGCACGGCTCTCTTTGCATTGTACGTCTTTTCTGCCTTTACTATACCACAAATAAATTAATAAAGTAATAATGTAGTAACGTACAATTACTACGCTACATTACTACATTTAAAAGTTTTAAATTATTTCAATTGGAACGACACCGTACCAATTTGCTTATCACTCTGCTGACCAAGCTGCGGCAGATAAACTCGACTTCCTGTTGTCTAATAAGGAAAGAGCGCATAAATAAAGACGCTGCGGGGAGCAATTCCCGAGCGTCTTCTTGTTTTCTTTTATGTCGAAATATCTCCAGTTACTGGCGAGTGTTTAGCTTTCCACATCAATTTCACATCAACGAACGATTAAACCCACTGTTCTATTAACTTCCGCTCCAGCCAAGCCACCGACTCCACATGCACCGTATGCGGGAACATATCCACCGGAGTGACCTCCACGGTTCTGTACCCGCCATCTTCCAGGACTCGCAAATCGCGGGCCAGGGTGGACGGGTTACACGACACGTAGACCACACGCTCCGGCTGCATCAGCAGGATCGTTTCCAGCAGACGCGGGTCGCAGCCCTTGCGCGGCGGATCGACGACGATAACATCCGGGGTGATGCCCTGCTCTTTCCAGGCAGGGATGACATCCTCTGAAGCGCCGACTTCAAACTTCACATTGGTCATGTGGTTTAACTTGGCATTGGCCCGGGCATCTTCAATAGCTTCGGGCACAATTTCCACACCGTAGACCTGGTCGGCATGCTGGGCCAGGAACAGGGAAATGGTTCCGATGCCGCAGTAGGCGTCGATTACGGTCTCGCTGCCGGTTAACGCAGCGTAGTCCAGGGTTCTGCCGTACAGTACCTCGGTCTGTACCGGATTCACCTGATAGAAGGAACGCGCTGAAATAGCGAATTGCACATCTCCGATATAATCGTAGATCACATCGCTGCCCCATAAGACGCGGGTATCGTTACCGAAGATTACGTTGGTCTTCTGGGTATTGATGTTCTGGCAGATGCTCGCCACTTCAGGAAGCTGCTCACGGATACTGCCGAGCCAGGCATCCAGATGCGGGATATCCCGGCCATTGGTTACCAGCACCAGCATCATCTGGCCGGTGCGGAAGGCCTTCTTCACCACAACATGGCGCAGCAGCCCGCGGCCGGTCTCTTCGTCATAAGCGGTGACCCCAAGCTCACGGCCGAGGCTCTTCACGGTGGCCACGACCTTGTCATTATCTTCATGCTGAATCAGACAGGTCTCCATGTCGATGATCCGGTGGCTGCCGCGTGCGTAGAAGCCGCCGACCAGGCCGCCATCGGTTACACCGATCGGCACCTGGGCCTTGTTGCGGTAACGCCAAGGCTCGTCCATGCCAAGGGTAGGCAGGACGCGGATTCCTTCAGCTGTTGCGGCATTACCGTCAGCCGCACCCGCCACCTGCAGCTTCCCGATCCGCTGCAGGTTGTCCACCACCAGCTGCCGTTTCCACGCCAGCTGGGCGGTATAGTCCATATGCTGCAGCTGGCAGCCGCCGCATTGATCATAGATCGGGCATGGCGGCCCTATTCGGTCGGGGCTGGCCTGCACCAGCTCCATCAGCTTGGCGTAGCCATACTGCTTCTTGGTCTTCAGCACTCTGGCGCGGACCTTCTCACCGGGAAGAGCACCCTGCACAAAAAGGGTAAAGCCCTCTACACGGCCTACCCCTTCACCTTCATGGGTCATGCCGATAATATCGAGCAGGACCTCATCATTCTTATTCACTGGCAGTCCGGCGACAGAAGCCGGCCCTTGTTCCCGGCGGCTTGCGCTGCGCCCGCTGCGGTGTTTACTCATGTGTATAGGTTCACTTCTTTCATTATCTTCACTATTAATCTTGTTAATTATTCTGCGCGAAGATCCGCAGATGATGCGGCAGAATACTGAAATTGCCCGGCAGCGTGCCGCCGAGTTCGCCGTCCAGATTAAGCTGGACGTAGCCTGGAGAGGTAACCTCCATCGCATCCGTGCGGAAATGGATAACCTTCTTGTCATTCAGATGATCGCCGCGGATCGTAAGCCGGACCAGCCGGATGAATTCGGCCAGGTTGCATTTCTTGACGGCAATTACGTCGAGCAGACCGTCATCGATTCTGGCACCCGGAGCCAGCTTCTCGAAGCCGCCGACGGAGTTCGTATTGGCGATCAGGAAGAGCATGAACTCGTCATGGATCATCTCTTGGCCGTTCGCGCGGATGTACAGCTCCTGCGGAGCAAGGCTGGCCATCTTCTCAATACCCTTCAGGTAATAGGCAAGCTGGCCCATCATGGTCTTCAGCTTACTGGGAACCTCATAGGTAAGCTCCGTCAGCTGGCCGCCGCCGGCTATATTAATGAAATAACGGTCATTGGCTTTGCCGAGGTCAATCAGGCGCGACTCCTGGCGCAGAATCAGGTCGCAGGAATCCTCCCAATTCTTCGGAATGCCCATGGCCCTGGCAAAATCGTTGGTAGTCCCGAGCGGTAATAAGCCGAGCGGGGGAAGGTTAGGCTTCTCAGCCATCCCGTTGATTACTTCATTGAGCGTACCGTCGCCTCCGGCAGCTATGATCAGATCATACGTACCGCGCTCTACAGCCTCAGCTGCGGCTGCTGTGGCATCGCCCTCGCCGGTTGTTGCATGACAGGAGGCTTCAATGCCGCCAACATCCAGCCGGTCTAAAATATCGGCGAGTCGTCTTTTCATTTCTTCCCGACCAGAAGTGGGATTATAAATCAATCTCGCAGTTTTCATTACCGGAACGCCACCTGTTTATATAATGGATAACCTTACTGATTATACCCAATTCAGGACCCCACAAGCAATGTCAGGGAGCTTTAGAGGATTATATTTATACTCCCGCGCAGCGCCGAAGACTCCTCAGCCCGGCAGAAAGTATAGATATATGTATGCGGCGGCTGCCAAAATAAATACTGGACGCATTCTATTTTTTCTATATAAGCTGAACTTAAGATGCTAACTTAAAGCTCAATCGTCACTACGGTGAATATTCGGACTCCGGCCGCTGCCCGCCCCCAGATTTCTTGATTTTTTGTTATTTTCTAACCCCGACCCCGCAGACGCTGCAGCGCCGCCTCCACCTGCCGTTCAATCCAGCGCGGCAGCAGCGGATGCGGCAGCAGGGTCTGGCCGGAGTAGGCATATTCGAGCCCTTTCAGCCGCTGCGGAATAACAACCTTGGTGAAATACCCCTCACTTAAAAAGAGCGGAGCCACCAGTACATCATGGCCCTGCTCCTGCCAATACTCCACTTTGCTTCTTACGCTGTCCGGGTTCAGCAGCCCGTAATCGGCCGCAGCCAGCCCGCTTATGTCCCGTACCCGCGCCGCGAGTGAGGAGATCCCCTGCTCCCAGCGCTGCCGGAAGCCCTCATGCCTGCTGCCGTGTCCGACAAGCAGCAGGGTCTCCCGCTCCGGATTCTTCGAGAGTTCCCGGAGCTTATCCCAGATCATCAGCGCAATGTCCGGATCGTCGTCGACGGGATAGCCGAAGTGGATCTGCGCTGTAACCCGGAACCGCTCCAGATCCGTCTCCCGTTCCGGAACCGGCTTAGCACCCAGTGCATACTCTATCTCATCGATATGCGTACTGCCGGAAGACACAAACAAGGGGATCACAATTATATCTGTGACCCCTGCATGTTCCAGCTCGTCTATACCGTCCTGAATCAATCGTCCTTCTACCAGCTCCAGGAAAGATACCGCCACAGGAATCTCTTCCTCCAGCGATAAATGACTCACGGCTTCCTCTACGATCGACACCCAGGTCTTATCGCGGGAGCCGTGACTGATCATGAGCACACCCGGCTGCATCGATTATCGTCCCAGACGTTCCAGCGTGAGCTTGTAGCCGTCATTGCCGTAGTTCAGGCAGCGCTTCACACGGGAGATTGTTGCTGTGCTGGCACCTGTTTCTGCTTCAATTTGATTGTATGTAGACCCTTTGCCCAGCATCCGCGCGACTTCAAGGCGCTGCGAGAGCGATTGAATTTCGTTCACTGTGCACAAATCATCAAAGAACACATAACACTCTTCCATATTTTTCAATGTTAGAATAGCCTCAAATAATTGATCGATACTTTTATCGTTTAGCTTCTTAAGCTGCATCGTTAATCATCCCCTAAAAGTTTGGTCAGCATTAGCATCACTGATTAGGCTTCGTACAAAATTGGATACTCGGAAGCATAAACTTAATGTGACTATCTTGCCTCTACTATATTGCACTGGAGCACATTTTTCAAGCATTAACGGTTTCACGCTGTAAAGAACGAAAATGATGGACAAACGTCCACCCCGGGCGCACACCACTCATGGGGCTAACGACCCGCTTCCCCAGCTTCATAGGATTTACCGCCTTAACTATAGTACTACAAAACCTCACGAAATCAAGCATGGACACGGTTTCTTCACTTCCGGAGGGTACTTGTAGGCATCCGCCCTTTTCCGCTAGTATCCCGGTTACCCGGGCATTCGTCTATACCGTATGTTCGCCCATGACATACAGTATAGCAAACCACTAACGAAGGAATGTGATATTATGCCTGAGCATTACTATAATCATTCCCGCAGGGAAGGGCGTTCACTGGCTGAGCCGTACAATCCGTCACCCTATCCGGGCCTCTCTTCCTACGCCCCTGCCCCGCTTCCCGGGGAACCCGGAATACTGCCTGCCTTCGGTGCTGAAGCTGCCGATACTGCACTTGTTGTGCCCGCTGCCGAAGCTGCTACTGCGAAGGCCGGGGGTCTGCTGGGCGGGCTGGGCAACCTCGGGAGTCTGGCGAATATGGAGCAGATCAAGGGAATTGTCGACCGGATGGGCGGGATTGACGGGATCGTCAACTCCATGGGCAAGGTACAGAAGGTTATGCAGGGCTTTTCGCAGATGGCTCCGATGGTGAAGCTGGTGATGGGCGGATTCGGCAAAGGCAAGGGAAGCGCAGCGGGAGCACTTGCGGCGGAAGAAGATGCGGCACTGTATACCCCCAAACGGCGCAAAAAAAGACGCCCAACCACGCAGCGCCGCAAAAATACCTCCAAGAGCCGCAAAACCGGGGCCCCTTCCTCTGTTAAGCGCCGCCGTTCTTAAGCGGCGGCGTTTAACACGCCTTGTCTGTCTGCTGCCGGACCGCTGTATTCCATGAATACCCATGCGCCGTCAGCCATAACCATTCTTTTATACCGCCGGTCCTTGTCCGGTTCTCTGCACGGTTTCACTTAAACCAGCCGCTCCGCCGGAACCACCTGAACATCCCTACTCCCAGCACCAGCATCAGCAGCAATACCGCGAAATAACCATAATCCCAGTCCAGCTCCGGCATCACCCTGAAGTTCATCCCGTAGATTCCGGCGATCAGCGTCAGCGGCATAAATACGGTTGTAATCACCGTCAGTGTCTTCATAATGGAATTCATCCGGTTGGAGTTGAGCGAGATGTAGCTGTCACGCAGATCGGCGGTCATTTCCCGGTCAACTTCAATCATGTCGGTCAGCTTCAGCAGATGATCATAAATATCACCGAAGTAGATCCGTTCTTCCCCGTTGCTCTGCACATGCTGCGAGTTGACGATCCGGTACATCAGATCACGCATCGGCACGATCGTCCGGCGCAGCTTAAGCAGTCTTCCGCGCACGTTGAACACCTGACTCATCAGCTCTTCCACCGATTCACTGTCGCTCTTGCTCTCCAGATCTGCCAGTTCATCCTCCAGGGTGTACAGCGACGGGAAATACCTGTCGACCAGCTTGTCCATTACCGTGTAAGCAGCAGCCATCGGCCCGCCCGACCAGCCCTTACGGCTATGAATTTCAGCTTGGACCATCTGCCACGCTTCCTCCATTTCCGATTTATTCTGGTGATGGTAGGAGACGAGGAATTTTTTGCTGAGAAAAAGGTCGACCTCTTCCGCCTCCAGCGTACGCTCATTAAGCGCATGCAGCACGAAGAACTGCACATCCTCGTAGTAATCCAGCTTCGGACGCTGCAGCACATGCATACAGTCTTCAATGGCCAGCGGGTGAAAATGAAAATAAGTGTCCAGCAGCAATGTCTCTTCTTCAGTAGGCATGGCAAAATCCACCCAAATCCAGGCATAGTTATCCAGCACTATACTCTGAAGCGGCAGGTCAGTCAGCACCTCGCCCTTATGCGTTACCGCAAGCGTTCGTATCATATATGAGTCCTCCACCTTATCCTGCTATCCGCATTGCAACAGCCCGTTGCCTGTCGGCCTGCTACTATTGTAACGCATTAGGTTTACTATTATGAAACTTCTGTATCCGCCCGGACTCCTGTTATCTCAAAAAAATAACCGCCAGTCCGCTGGCAGCGGTTCCGGAGGTTTATTCTTTGCTTCATTTTCCGTATCAATCCTGTTCTAGCGGCCCATACCCTCCAGTACCTCCAGATGAAGCACCTGCAGGAACTTCTTGATGTTCACCTTCACCTTGCCGGTGTCGCGCCCCTGTTCAATCTCTTTCATCTTCAGGCGCACTTCTTCAAAGTCGAAATACAGCGGCGCATAATGCTCGAACTTCGGATTGCCGTAATCCGTCAGACCGATGGAAGCCAGGTTAGCAAGCCCGGCCGCGAGCGCGCGGCGCAGCCGCTGTTCAATGGCTTTGACTTCTTTGGCGGCATCAGCCGGCACCGGCTTGTACGTAGCGGCGGCCATTTCGTATAATTCCTTCAGCGGCGGAAGGCTCCCGCTGTTCCCGCCCGCTACCGCCAGCTCCATGATCGTGATAATATCCCTGCTGCCGTTCTCCGAGATCATTCCCATATTCATTAGAATCGGCTGGATAATCTCCTTGACCGTACGTTTGCCGGATGGCATCTGCGGCATTCCAAACTGCAGCCCCTCCAGCTTGCCGAGCGTCAGCTTGATCTCATCCAGATAACGGCCCATCGCATAACGTTCATTCACCTTGTACAGCACAGATTCGACTTCAATCTTGTTGATCGGCTTACGGATGAAGAATTCAATCCCGCTTTTGTATGCGCGGCTGACCATATCTCCATTCTCAATCTGTGAGATCATCACGAATTTGGACCGACATCCCTGTGTCTGGAGGGAGATAATGGTCTCAATACCATCCTGGTCCGGCATCAGCAGATCCATCAGCACAATATCCGGCGTCTCACTCAGGATCAGGGCTACCCCCTCCTGCCCGCATTCCGCCGTACCCACCACTTCACCTAGTCCGCTATCCTCAATAATATGCTGCAGCATTCTTCTTGCCGACGCGTCGTCATCTACAATACAGAAAGAAAGCGGCATTCTCTATTCCTCCTTCCGCAGCTTTGCACTCGGCACAATAATCTGGAACATGGCCCCTCCGGCATGCGACACCGGCTGAACGGTAATCGTTCCCCCGAACATATTCACTATATCCCGTACATGAGAGAGTCCAATCCCCGTAGCGGCGATTCCCTCTTCATCAAATTTCGTAGTAAAACCCGGCTCGAACAGCAGCTCCAGGTCACGCTTTTGAATCCCTGCCCCGCTATCGGTCACTGTAAAAATGGTCATGCCGTCTTTCTCATAAGCATCCAGGTTGATGCTGCCTTTACGTTTGATGACTTCCACCGCATTGGCAGTGAGGTTGTTAAGCAGAGTCAGCAGAGGAATATAACTGTCGGTTGTGTAATCGGAGGTAATATGAATATGAAAATCGATCTGCTTGCCCAGCATTTCGGCGTATTTAGCATTGCTCTTGACCGTGAACCGCAGAATTCCCGATAACTGCATATCACCGGTAACCTCGCGCTCCACCAGCTTCACAAGCCCGGCCAGAATCCGCTGGGAATCCTTCTTCACCTCATGAATCTGCTGGGTGATATCCAGCACCTGCCGGCTATACGGCTCCGGTCCTTCCCCGGCCTTCAGATTGCGGTACAGCTCGAAGCTGTTTAGCGTCACATTCTCCAGTGTTCCGATGGATTTCTTCAGATAGAATACTTCGCCGTACAGGCCGGAGCCGAATCCGAGCATCTGCTCAATCCGCTCATTCTGCTCACGCGCTCTGATCCGCATCTGGCTGACCGAGATACTACTGTATACCCCGGTTGTGAAATACGTACGCAGGACAGCAATCGCCATCAGATAAGTCCACTCGTTCAGCCGGAAGGAAGCCGAATCCAGCACAATCAGCCGCGTCAGCAGCTCCATTTCATTCGACAAGAGGTCGATTACCGCGGCAACAGCACCCAGCACCAGCGGATGGAAAGTATCCAGCCGGCTTTTGATGGCATGCATCAGCAAGGCGAACACAATATAATAGACCATCGCGGAGAAATGACTGCTCAGGCTCTGCTCAAACGTCAGTCCGCTTCCTTCTGCTGCATCCATTGCCGTCCGGAACAGCAGGACGACCACACCCGTAGCAATGCCTGTACTGATATACGGCAACTGCCTCATTAAAAGCAAAAACAGCAGAAAAGCGCTGCTGCCCATAGCGATCCGGAAGATGTCCCCGTCAAACGGATTTATTTTGAATTCACCGGCTACAGCCGTAACGACTGCCACCAGCAGAATCTGTGCAACTCTCATTCTCAGAATAGATTGTCCCATCGCCACTGCTCCTGCCTAGAGATGTTGACAATTATAGTATCATACCCGCACTTTATTTTATACGGCTTTGCCCCGATTCTATCCTATTTATGCTGTTTTGTTCTCAAGTCTTCTGGAGAGCATCGACAGCAGGAAGTTTACGGTGAAATAGATCAGTGCCACAAGCGCGAGCGTCGGTATAGCATAGCCATAGCTGTGCCCGATGACGATATTGGCATTGTGCATCAGCTCCGGCAATGAAATGACTACCGCGAGCGAGGTATCCTTCAGCAGCGAAATGAACTGGCTGACCAGTGGCGGAACCATCCGCCGCAGTCCCTGGGGGAGCACGATATGCCACAGAGTCTGGAAATTGCTGAGACCGGAGGAACGTGCAGCCTCAATCTGCCCTTTATCAATGGACGTCAACCCGCCCCGGACAATCTCAGCGATCATCGCCGCCTCGAATATCGTTAGTGCAGCAATCGCCGCCGTTATCAGTCCAAGCTTAATCCCTACCTCCGGCAGGGCGAAGCGGATGAAGAATATGATCAGCAGCAGCGGCAGATTACGGATCAGCTCGACCAGGTAGAACATCACCGGAGACAATACCGGCACTTCCGAGTAGCGGATGACTCCAATAATACAGCCAATAACAAAACTCAGGATGATCGATACAAAGGCAACGATCAGCGTAATATACAGTCCGTCCAGCAAAAACTTCAAATTATCGGCGGAGTATGCACCAATAAAATCCATGATATCCCTCCTTTATGCTTTGAGTGGCTTCTTAATATTTGCGCTGCAGTCTGCGTTCCCACACGCGTACGCCGTAGCTGAGCGGAAGGGTAAGCACCAGATAGAACAACGCCACGAAGATATAGGTGTCGAAGGTACGGTAAGTCTCTGTTGAGATACTGTCCGCGAAATACATCAGATCAAGGCCGGCTACCAGTGTCAGCACCGAGGAGTTCTTGATCAGGTTGATGAACTGGTTGCCGAGCGGCGGGATAACCAGCTTGATCGCCTGCGGCAGGATGATATGCAGCATCGTCTGTATGTAGCTAAGGCCGGATGAACGTGAGGCCTCCATTTGTCCCTTGGGAACGGCCATGATTCCGGCGCGGATCGCTTCGGCGATGAAGGCTGAGGTGTATACCGCAAGTCCAATTGTTCCCGCCTTGAAGCCGTCCAGCGTAAAGCCCAGAGCAGAAGGTCCATAATAGAAGATGTACACTACAAGCAGCAGCGGGATATTGCGGATGAACTCCACATACGCCGTTCCGAACCAGCGCAGCGCTCTCACGGTAGTAATGCGGAAGACGGCAATTACCGCTCCAATCAGGAAGCTGCCGATCAGGGCCAATACACTGGACAGCACGGTGCCGTAGAATCCTTCCATATACAGCCCGAAATAATTCGTTAATATTGAAAATTCCATAGATTTCACCTGCCTTTGCCCATAGATGAGTTCGTTCTTGCACCACACATGAATCCTTCCTATAAACAAGTAGAAACGGCAGTGCCATCCTCATGGGATGGCATCCGTTTCTGCGAGTAATATAAGGCAGGTTGTTAAGTAAGCTGAAGCTTAGAACATGCTTATTTCGCTGGAGCTTTACCAATCCATTTCGTATAAATGGCATCATACTCACCGTTTGCCTTCAGTTCAGCCAGTGTATCATTCACGGCTTTAACTACGTCGGTGTTGCCCTTTTGTACTGCAATGCCGTAAGGCTCATCGGTGAACGGCTCGCCTACAACTTCATAGCCCGGGTCCTGCGAAGCCATACCGTACAGAATTGCATCATCCGTAGTCAGTGCATCGCCTTGGCCGGCCTTCAGGGCGCTGAATGCATCCTGATAGTTATCGAATTCAAGCACGGTTACACCCGGCACTTTTTCTTTGATATTCTTAATGGAGGTTGCGCCCTTGGAGCCCAGGATCTTCGTATCCTTCGTTACGTCATCCAGTCCGGTAATCGGGCTGCCCTTCTTCACCAGCAGGGATTGGCCTGCCTGGAAATAGACGTCGGAGAAATCAACTTCCTTCTTGCGTTCTTCAGTGATGGTCATTGTAGCTACAACCATATCGATTTCGCCGTTATTCAGCATCGGAATACGTGTCTTGGAGGTTACTTCCTTCAGCTCAATCGCGTTCTCGTCACCCAGAATTTTTTTGGCGATGGCTTTGGAGATATCAATGTCGAAGCCCTCTACGTTGCCGGATGCAGGGTCCTTCAGACCGAACAGGCGGGTGTCGTACTTCACGCCTACGAGCAGCTTGCCGCGTTCCTTGATCTTGGCAATCGCCTCAGAGTCAGTAGCCGTTCCTGCAGCAGCGTCATTCCCTCCGGCATTGTTCTTGGCATTGTTGTTGCCGCAGCCGGCAATCACGAGCATAGCCGCAATCATCAGTACACTTAACATTTTGAAGCTTTTGGACATTTTCATTTCTGTTCCTCCCCTGAATCCTATATATTTGTTTAATGACTTAATACACGGCTGAGAAACGTTCGTGTCCGGTCTTCACGCGGACTGGCGAAGAATTGCTCCGGCTCCGCTTCTTCCACGATCTGTCCCTGATCCATGAAGATTACCCGGTCGGCCACCTCGCGGGCGAAGCCCATCTCATGGGTAACGACAACCATTGTCATGCCCTCGCGGGCCAGAGTCCGCATCACATCGAGCACTTCCCCGACCATTTCCGGGTCAAGCGCCGAGGTCGGCTCATCGAACAGCATAATCTTCGGCTTCATCGCCAGCCCCCGGGCTATCGCCACACGCTGCTGCTGTCCGCCGGACAGCTGTGAAGGATAGGACTGTGCTTTATCGGCAATCCCGACCTTTTCCAGATAATACATCGCCGTCTTCTCGGCTTCCGCTTTGCTTAGTCCAAGCACCTTAATCGGCGCGAGTGTGATATTATCGATCACTTTTTTATGCGGGTACAGATTGAAATGCTGGAAGACCATTCCGATCTCTTTGCGCAGCTTGTTGATATCTGTCTTGCGTTCATTTACAGTTATACCGTCAACGGTCAGTCCGCCGCTCGTAATAGCCTCCAGTCGGTTAATGCAGCGCAGCATAGTGCTCTTGCCGGAGCCGGAAGGACCGACTACGACAACCACTTCCCCTTCCTGAACATGCAGGTCAATGGCTTTCAGTACATGGAAATGTCCGTAATGTTTGTCTACCTGATGAAAGTCGATCAACGACAGGGCCTCCTTTGTATATCATTATGTGTTTGTCAGCTATGGTAACACTTAAAACACACCTTACTTTAAAGACTACCGAAAACTACAAAAAACTACGAAAACCTTTAATCACTCATGTCATTTTCTTTTCGAAATGTGACGTATTTCATTTTCTTTTTACGCCTATTAATGTTTTTTATCGGTTCGCTGTAACTTATTGTGACATTCCTCTCTTGAAAAACCAAAATACTCCCCGCAAACTCAAGAAAAGCCGGAAACACAAAAAAAGATGTCCGCAGCCATTCATGGCTTCCGCGACATCTTGTACGGGCAATCTATTCAATTCAAATCTAGAAAAAGAGTTTGAAGATTACTCCCGCCAGCACTGCGCTGATCGGAATGGTAATAAACCAGGTCACCACGATACGTCCGGCTACTCCCCATTTCACAGCGGAGAAGCGTTTGGCTGAGCCTACCCCGAGGATCGCAGAGGTAATGGCATGTGTCGTACTTACCGGCAGATGAAGCAGTGTAGCTGTGAAGATAACGGACGCGGCCGAAATATCTGCTGCGAAGCCGTTAATCGGCTCAATTTTGAAAATTTTGGTGCCCATAGTCTTAATGATCTTCCAGCCGCCGATGGACGTTCCGAGCGCCATGGATGTTGCCGCTGCGATCTTAACCCAGAGTGGTACATGCATAGTGTCGAGCCGTCCCGACGTAACGAGGGCAAAGGTGATAATCCCCATCGCCTTCTGGGCGTCATTCGTACCATGTGTGAAGGATTGGAGCGCCGCCGTAATAATCTGCATGGAACGGAAACCCTTGTTCACGGTATGCGGACTGCGCTTGGCAAAGATCCACTTTAGAATCATCATCACAACATAACCGATGGCAAAAGCGATCAGCGGGGAGAAGATCAGCCCCTCCACAATCTCAATGAACCCATGCCATTTCACATTCTCCGAACCTGCACCTACATATACCGCTCCGGCCAAAGCTCCGATAAGCGCATGGGAGGACGATGATGGAATCCCGAGCCACCAGGTTACCAGATTCCAGATAATCGCCGCAATGAGCGTCGCAATAAGAATATCTATCCCGTTATCCAGGAGTGCCGGGTCAGCAATGCTGCCGCCGATCTTCTTCGCTACGCCTTCAAACATCAGCGCACCGATAAAGTTCATACTTGCTGCCATCATAATGGCTGTACGCGGCTTCAGCGCGCGTGTAGAGACTGAGGTAGCGATTGCGTTGGCTGTATCATGGAAACCATTGATAAAGTCAAACGCCAGCGCAAGAAATATAACAAAACCTAGTACATATATAGATGTATCCATATTTCAGAGCCCCTTATGAATTGCGCATGATGATCGATTCCAGCATGTTGGCTACGTCTTCACATTTATCCGTGGTCGTCTCCAACCGCTCGTACAATTCTTTGCGCTTAATCAGTTCAATCGGGTCTTTTACAGTTTCGAACAGGGCCTTCGTACAGATACGAAGCACTTCATCGCCTTGGTTCTCCAGATCATTCAGACGGATCGTGTATTCACGGATCGCCAGCAGCTTCTTCTGGGAGAGCAAATGAACCGCTTTTTGGATTTCATACGCACTTTGGCGCAGAATTTCCGCGAACTGGACGATATACTCATCCGCATCCAGCAGGTTATACATATAGAAGCGCGAGGCAGAAGCCTCCAGACCATCAATAACATCATCCATGCTTGTGATCAGGTCCATGATGTCGTCACGTTCCAGCGGCGTAATAAAAGTTTTGTTCAGTTCCTTGATGACGGTGTGCGTGTAGGTATCGCACTGGGATTCGTATTTCTTCATCACCCCGGCGAAATTCTCAACATTGTCCTGGAGAGTCGAAATATTCTGAGCGAAGTAATCTGCCGCCTGAACAATGGTATCGGCCATGTTTTCCAGCGTCTCAAAGAATATATCCTTTTTTCTCAACTTCATTAGCTTTAAACCCCTTTACATAAAATTGCCGTGAAAACGTGAAGCCACCCAAATGTAAACAGCATGAAAATGAATGACAACCCTTGTTATCTTATCATATCAATAGAATGGATAGAAGTAAAAAACCGAACTTTTTTGCACTATAATAACAATTCCCTGTAATTGCGAAAATAATCATATGAACGGTTAATTATCCGGTGCTTATCAGGTGGGACTAGGTGCCAGCGCATAATCGACATGGCTGCCGAAGGATGGACTGTTCGGTACAATCAGAATATGCGTTATGCCGGGGTACATCAGCGCTTCCTTGCCGTCTTCTTTCACGAACCGGATGATGTCTCCGGGCCTGCGCGACCATTTGCCGGGTATCGCTACGCCGCGCTGAAACAGCAGCGCTTCCCCGCCCAGCTCCACGTCCACCTGCAGCCTGCCGACATCATCGAGCACCTTATGGTCAGAGCCCATTACGATTACGTTCGCCGCTGCCACCGGACTGTTATTATTCAGATCCAGATGCGGTTTGCCGTTCACCCAGCGGACATAGGTACGCTGCTCAGCATTATATTTATACCCCACCGTATAGCTCTTCAGCAGGAAGCTTACATTGAATTCCAGCGCGGGATTTCCCTCAGTAGGCGCATAATCCGGATCTGTGAAAAGCAAACCGGGAACCTCGACGCTCTCGGCAAATCCCAGCTTCCCTGCACCTTCCCGCAGCTTGTCGGCATTGCTGTACAGATTATGCGGGGCTTTGCGCTCCTTGTCCCGCCAGAAGTAGGCACCTGCACGGCCGATCTCGTCCATGTCCTCCTTCTTCTCCTTCTGCAGAATGGCGTAAGCCGCCGGACTGCCTCCCGCATGCACAGTCACACCGCCGTAGCTCTCGCCAATGTCGAGCAGATAAGGGCGGATACTGCGGATCGGGCCGATCTTCACCACCCCGGTATGACTCTGGAAGATTCCGATCAGCCGGGTAATTCCGCCCTCCGCCAGTACTTCGTAGAGGATATCCGCTTCGCTGACTCCGGATTGCGGCCGGGCGGCCGGGGCATTATTGATCATGACTGCGAGCGGCCGGGGCAGCGTTCCGTCCGTAGCCGGAAGCCCTGTTAATCCGGATACTATTCCGGCTGCAGGCGCTATTGTCGGAGTGGGCTGCGCAGCTTCTGTCGGCTGGGGTTCAGCAGTAGCTGCTACTGTAGTCGGCACTGGAACCGTTACTGCATTCTCTGTCCCGCAGGCGGAGAGCAGGGCGGCAGTAAGGACGAAGACAGATATAGGACGGACTGAAGACCGGTTTATCGTCATAAACTTGTTGTTCCTCCTAAAGTTTTGTCAGTAAGCATTCTTTCATTTAATCATAGCTGGCAGAGTTTGTCTTGAGCACACCGGAAATTCTGCATACAAAAAAGGATACAGCCATTAAAGCGGCTGTATCCTGCATTTATTTGTGTATTAATCGACCATCCAGCAGTTTAAGCTTAGGGTACCGTATTGATAGGCCTGAATCATTAACTGCGCCCGTCTGCCCTCATCAGCTGTACCCATTACATAGAAGAGCGGTACGAAATGTTCCTTCCCGTAGGTGGGAACGGCCTCCCGCACATGCGGAGCCTGCTTCTCAAAAGCAAAAAGTGAAGCCAGATCCCATGCTTCGAGCCGCTCAGCGATCCAGGCATCGAAGTCGAGCGCCCAAGGCTCGGGCTGATCATCCTGCTTCAGCAGCCTGAGATTGTGGACCAGTCCTCCGCTTCCGATCAGGAGGATTCCTTCATCGCGTAGCGGGGCCAGCATCCGTCCGATATTGTACTGCTCTTCGGGAGAACGCATCGAATCGACGGATAAGGCTACGACGGGAATGTCGGCCTGCGGGAACATTTTCTTCAGAATAACCCAGACCCCATGGTCAAGGCCCCGGCCGAGTATAGGCTGATGACAAAGATTGCTATCCTTGAAGAGTGCGGAAATCCTGCTGCTTAACGCGGGATCGCCCGGGGCCGGGTAGGCCAGCTTATACATCTCTTCCGGAAAACCATAGAAATCATGCTGCGTTTCATGCTGTGCGTCCACTGTAATCAGCTGCTGGGGACTGTCCCAGTGCGCCGAGAAAACTACAATGCCGCGGGGCTTCCCCAGATCAGAACCCAGCCGCTCCAGGAAACGTGTGTATTCGTTATCCTCAAGAGCCAGCAGCGGAGAGCCGTGCGCAATAAAGAATGCCGGTAATTTCATAGGGTGCCAACCTCCATAACCCAGTATATGGTCTGCCCTTTTATTTTACCGCTTATTCTTACGTATTGCACGCATGGGACCTCTCCTATATCATCCAGTTCTGCCATTCCTCCTGCAGATGCTCCTGCTGATTCATCCATTCCCTGGTGCGCTTAAGCACCTGCTCCTGTGCCGGACCCGACGAGAAGGTATGGTCGCCCTGGAAAATAATCTCCTTGTCGCAGCGGCCTTCAGGACGTGTCCAGAACAGCTTCTGGTAGAGGAAGGCATAGTCAACGGGAATAACATCATCGGAGGTTCCGTGGATGACCAGCACATCACCGCTGAATTTCCCGGCCTCCTGGAACGGCTGGAACGCTGCCAGTGAGTTGAAGTACACCGGGGTGAACGAATAGCCGGAATAATCGGCTGAGCCGCTCTTCACCGACCGGTCATAGGCTTCCCTTCCGACAATCTTTACGATATCATTGAACGGATAGCCGACCGCAGACCACAGCACCAGGTTCTTCACCCGCCGGTCACGGACACCGGTCAGCAGTGCTACTGCCCCGCCCAGACTATGTCCGATCAGCGTCACACGCTGCGGGTCCACATCGGCCGAGCTGATGCCGTAATCCAGCACTGCCCGGGTCTGGCTGATCATCGACTCCATATCTTCGCTCCCGTAATTACCGCTGCTCTCCCCGCAGCCTACGTAGTCAAAGCGGATAACCATATAGCCATCCTGCGCCAGCTCACGGGCTGCCTTAACGAAGATCCGGTCTACACCAATCCGGCTGCCCACGAAGCCGTGGCAGATCACTGCAAGCGGCACCCGGTTCTTGCACCGTCCGGTGCCTGCCTTGTCTGCGGATGGATAGTGTATGCTCGCTGTCAGTTCCTCTCCATTATGCCGGATGATAATATTCCGTTCCATTGCTGCGCCCTCCCTGAAAGCTGATTTATTTCAAATTATAATTATTCCGATTAATTTAGTATGATTTATATCTTTATTATACGATTCTCCTTAATTTCTTGTCAATAACCATAGTCCTCCGGATTTCCTGAAAAGAGCCCCTTCCGCTCCCGCAGGAGCAAAAGAGGCCGTGGGTCAAGCTTGAGCTTCACTCAGTCATAGCTGTCGTGAAACATATCATGGGTCTCCTGCCGGCCTTCCCAGTCTTCAAGTCCGTTCTCCGGTGTCACGCCCGCAGCATCCCAAAGACTGAAGCCGTCAGAATTGCCCCAATCCCCCACTTCATTAGCAGGTGCAGGCGCGAAGCCGTCGCCCACAAATTTGCCGGGTTCCTGTTTGTTCTCCTGTTTCATAACGCTCCCTGCCTTCCTCTAGCTATATTTGGTGAAGCAACCACCTCTTCAGTGTTCACTCTTCCAAACGGATTATTCAGGGATTACCGAAAGAAAAGTTACGCGGAAGCGGAATCTTCTTATCCGCTGGAAGGGTTGTCCTTGCACACCACTGCTGCACAAACGTATACTCTAGGTTAAAGGCTAACTTGATTAATCCACCTTGGAGGTATACGTCCATACTATGAAAGTTAAAGCTATGATCAAGCAAAACAACCTGCTGCGTGAGCAGATGACGCCATTTAACCGCTCTTTTTTTGAAGATATGATTCTGGCCATGCGGGCCAGCTCGGTAGACTCTGTCCGTGCAGAGGAGCTGCTGCTGGAGGCGGCTGAACTGCTGCTGAAGGGGCAGGCCAAAGGCCGGAATGCCAAGCAAATCTTCGGCGAGAACCCCGGAGATTATTTCAAAGATGTGATGAACAGCAGCCCCCCGCGCTCTCCGCGCAGCAAGCTGAAGAACTCCCTGATGATCTCTTTGTCCGCCCTGACCATTCTGTTCGGAGTGATGGGCGCTGCCGGACTGATCATGCAATGGAGCGGAGGTCCGGATGAAATCTTCGGCCAGATCAGTATTTTCACCCTTATCATAGTAGGTATCGGCTCGATTGTTCTGATTGAGCTTATTATGAAATGGATGGCCTCGTTGTCTGAGGACGATAGCCCGAAGCCCAAGGCTTTTGACATCAAAGGCCTGGGACTCTATGTCGGAATCGCGATTGCGGCCGTATTTGCCGGGATGTTCCTCGATAATCTGTTCCCGGTCATCCGGATTGCGCCTTGGGTCAGTCTGGCTCTTGCCGCAGCCGGTGGTCTTGGACTGAAATTAATATTTTTCAAATCATAGAGAATATATTCAACTTTTATTCCACACAGGAGGAGACTTGTATGAAGAAGCACGTCGTTCTATCCGCCGCTATTGCTCTGCTCATGGGGCTGGAGGCAGCAAGCTCCGCTCCTGCCCGTGCTGAGAGCAGCGCGGGCCGCGGCACAAGCACCTCTGAGGCGGCTGCCAGCACTAAGGCGGGTGTTACCGGTGCGGCCGTCCTCAGCCATGCTGAGGCTGTCTACAGGGCTGCGCTGCCGCTGTTCTCCTCAGGCAACCTGCCGGGTGCTATTACTTATATGAATACCAATCTGTATGCTGTCACTCCTTATCAGGCGACCGTTCTGACGCTGAAGCTGGAGAACCTGCACAAATCGCTCCTGCCTTCCTGGGAGAAGAAATTCAGCAGCAGTGAAGTACAGCGGAAGCTCATCTCCGTCTATAAAGCGGGAGTCAGCATGGTGAAGCTGGCCGAGAGTACTGAGAATGCTTCACTGCGTGCGCTGCTGAAGAGCGCGGGAGAGAGCGGCTATAAGCTGGAGACGGCCGAAGGCACTTTTTTCCCGGTGATTGATTATGCCGCTTACCGCAAATATAAACTGTACGTGACGGAGGATATCCGTGATTATATTTCAATAATGGCGACCGAGTCGGATCTGCCCCCTTCCAAGGATAACGGGCTTGTGATCGCCTGGGGGGATGTCGCTTCCCGCGCACTAACCCAGGAGCAGTTCATTCAGACCTATCCCAAATCCAACCGTCTATCAGCAGTCAAGACACTTTAT
Source organism: Paenibacillus sp. FSL R10-2736 (assembly GCF_038000245.1). Taxonomy (NCBI): domain Bacteria; kingdom Bacillati; phylum Bacillota; class Bacilli; order Caryophanales; family Paenibacillaceae; genus Paenibacillus; species Paenibacillus sp. FSL R10-2736. Next base: position 1,286,691 of record NZ_JBBOBN010000002.1, on the reverse strand, counting down.
AACATGTACGCAGTGAATACATTCTATGGCCAGAACAACACGCCGCTCTTCCATTACGATAATCTGGAAATGGATCTGGAGGCACAGAAAGCCTACAGTAGCATCCTGGCCAAAAACAGCAGCACCAGCCCGTTCCTGCAGAAGCTCGATGGCTTCATGAAGCTGATGAAGAGCAACGGCTATCTCTTGGATGATGACGCAGAGCAGTATCTGAAGACAGAGGTGCCCCAGTCCTGATAAGCGTATAACTCAGCAGCACCGGATGTGCGCAGCAATCTTATCGCTATGAAAGAAGACCCGCCCGGGTTGAACCCGGGCGGGTCTTCTTCATATCCATATAAACGGCTATTGCCGCTGACAACGATTATATTAGATCAGCATGCTGAATAAATTGACATCCTTGTTGATCTCTACGTAATCCACGCCCTTCTGCTGCATCCGCTCAATCAGCGGGGCGTAGGCATCTGTAGACATCAGCTCAATGCCCACCAGTGCCGGGCCGTTCTCCTTCTCGTTCTTCTTCGTGTATTCGAACCGGGTAATGTCATCGTCGGGTCCGACTACCTCAGTCAGGAATTCACGCAGGGCACCCGCGCGCTGCGGAAAATTAACCATGAAATAATGCTTCAGGCCTTCATAGATCAGTGAACGCTCCTTGATCTCCTGCATCCGGTCGATATCATTATTGCCGCCGCTGACGATGCAGACCACGCTTTTGCCGCGGATCTGATCCCGGTACATGTCCAGCGCAGCAATCGGAAGCGAGCCTGCCGGCTCCACAACAATTGCATTCTCGTTATACAGCTCCAGAATGGTTGTACAAGCCTTGCCTTCCGGCACTTTGACTACATCATCCAGGAGCTTCGAGCAGATGTCGAAGGTCAAGCCGCCGACACGTTTCACCGCCGCACCGTCAACAAACTTATTGATTTCCTTCAGGGTGATTACCTCACCGCACTCCATCGCCTCGCTCATGGAAGCTGCTCCGGTAGGCTCCACACCGATCACCTTAGTCGCCGGGCTCACGGTCTTCACATAGGTGGCTACCCCTGCCGCCAGGCCGCCTCCGCCAATCGTAACAAATACAAAGTCAGCCGGCTTGTCCAGGCTCTCCATAATCTCCATCGCAATCGTACCATTGCCGGCGATAATGCGCGGCTCATCAAACGGGTGAATCAGCGTCATGCTATAGTCTATACAAGCCTGCAGCGCTTCATCGTAAGCATCGTCGAAGGTATCCCCCTTCAGAATCACTTCCACGAATTCGCCGCCAAAACGCCGGACCTGCTTAATCTTCTGATTAGGTGTAGTGCTCGGCATAAAGATTTTGCCTTTGATTCCCAGTGCCTTACAGGAATACGCCACACCCTGGGCGTGGTTACCCGCGCTTGCACAGACAATCCCCTTCGCTCTGTCCTCGTCGGACAGACTGCGGATCATATTGTAGGCTCCACGGATCTTGAAGGAGCGTACAATCTGCAAATCTTCGCGTTTCAAATACACATTACAGCCGTATTTAGCTGACAGTACCGCATCCAGCTGCAGCGGCGTACGGACGATAACCTCCCGCAGCACATGATGTGCGCGTACAATATCTTCCATCCCTACGATCCGGTTTTCGCCTTCTCTCATCTTTTCCTCGCCTCACTGTCTCTTTCTTATCGTTTCGCTTCTTGTAACATACTCTTCCAGAGACATTTTTTCAACCCTTGTCCTCGTCACACAATACAGCATCCACTGCCGGTGGAATCAAGCTACTCCACTCCTCCATTCTTAAGTTCATCTTATATAGTTGTATAATGTGCAATTAAAAATAGCGAAAAGGGAGGCTCGCCTCTTATAACTGTATTCTGTACAACTAAATCTGCCCGAATGGGCAAGAACCGTCTACATAGTGCTTTTTAGTTGCACGAAATACAACTAAACGGATAATAGGTGGAGAATCAGACGTTTTAGTTGTACAAAGTGCAATTAAACCCACCGGAAGACACTCCTAGGCATATACCGTAATCTGGTCACGGCGTTCTACCCTCATATTCCTCATTTCCTCATATCGCACTCCAAACACCCCGCCTATGCGCCTATGCTTACTTTCCAAACGCAACAAGCAAACGGCCCTGCCATACATCAGCAGGACCGTCCCCTAACTTGCTATACCTAGACCTTAAACCGCGATACCGTCTGCAGCAGCTGCGCCGAGCTGATCTTGATCTCCTCCATCTCGGCAACGATGCTGCCGGACTTGCCGATGATCTGCTCCGCCTGGACGGCGATGACCCCGGCCCCTTCTGCGCCTTCATTCGTTGCACTGCCCGTCTCGCTGATCGCAGTCAGCATGCTCTGAATGGAAGCCAGCAGCTCTTCGGAGGTGGCGCTGAAGTCCGTAACCAGCTCATCAATATACTTGGCATCTTCGCTGTACCGCTCACCCGTCTCCTGCATCGCATCGTAATCCTTCAGCACCTGCCGGTCCATGAAGCGCAGCATGCTCTCCGCGCCCTCGACCAGATTGGATACCGCCTGGACTACCGCTTCAGTAACTCCCTGGATTTCGGTCACCGTCTCCCGCGAGTTATCAGCCAGCTTGCGGATCTCTTCCGCCACAACAGCGAACCCTTTGCCTGCATCTCCGGCCCTCGCAGCCTCAATGGAAGCGTTCAGCGACAGCAGATTGGTCTGGGCGGCAATTTCCAGAATTGCTCCTGTGAGCGCGCCTATCTGCGAGATCGACTTCGACTGCTCAAGCGCCATGCGCAGCTTCTCTTCACTCTGTCCGTAGATATGATCCGCCTGCCTGCGTGACTCAAATGCTCCCTCTTTCAGCTTATCCGCCCGCACATTAATTTCCCGGGCCGCATCTGCCCCCTCTTGGGCTTTGCGGGCGATACCGTTAATGGCATGCTCGAACTCAATCGTGCTGGCGTTCATTTCTTCCATCGAAGCCGCCGTCTGCTGCATGCCCGCTGACAGCTCTTCGGTAATTCCCGAAATATCGGTGATGCTGCCGTCGAGCACGAACACATTCTTCTCCGTATTCTCCACTGCGCCAGAGATGCTCTGCGAGCTGCGCATGATTTCCTGAATCAGCGACTGCTGTGAGGAGATCATATCGTTGAAGCCCTCTGCCAGTACGCCGATTTCCCCTTTGGCGGTAACCTTTGCTCTTACCGACAGGTCGCCGGACATCGCTTTCCGGAAGGCAGCCGTAAGGATAGGAATCTGCTTCAATATACTATTGGAGACAAAGTACAGCAGCACGGACATCACTACAATCGAAGCAATAATCGAGAGAATAAAGATGAGCTCGAATTTCTTCAATTCCTGCTCCGCTTTTTTCTCCGGCACAATCAGCGCCACGGACCACTGATTCTCTACAGCCGGCGAATACGACACATAACTGGCCTCTCCGTCAATATCCGTCTTTATCACATTCGAGCCCCACTGTACCATCTTATCCCCGACAGCTTTCCAGTCTTCGCCAAGATCGGACATTTTCTTCAGCAGAATATTGTCTGTATCCGGATGGTAGATGAAGGTTCCTGTCTTATCAATCAGTACGGCATACCCGCTGCCATTGTAATTAAAAGCGCTCAGCGCCTGGGTAATCTGCTCCGTGGAGATATCCGCACCCGCGACACCGATCAGCTTGCCGGCATCGTCGAGAATCGGTGCGCTGACGCTGACGACCATTTTGCCGGAGCCGGCATCAATATAGGGGTCCGTAACCGTAACACGCTTATTCTTGGCTGTGTTGGCATACCAGCCCCGCTCCTTCAGCACGAAGTCCGCCGGCGGCTCGAACTCATCCTGCGTAATCACCTTGTTCGCAGCATCCAGACCTATATACACATTCAGCAGGTTCTTATTGTTGTTCTTGACCAGATTCAGGGTGCGGATCAGTTCACTGTACCCGCTGGTGGTCTTCGCTGTTTCCGGATCACTTACACTGGCGATATAGTCACGGATATAGGCGTTGGCATTCAGAAGCTCTACACTGTCCGAAGCGGGCTGCAGCAGCTCGTTGACCTTAACGCTTATCTCTCCTTTCTCATAGGTCAGCGAATTGTTCAGGCCATTGACTATAATCTGCTTGGCATTGCTGTAAATCACTACGGATACAATAACGAAAATAGCAACTACAGAGATAATCACCGACAAAAACAGCTTGGCGCGAATCCCCATATTGCTTAAAGATAATGTCAGCAGCGCCTTATCTTTCTTGCTCTTCTTCTGTGCCATAGGACTCCCCACCTTCAAATGTAAATAGGCTCAGGTAATACTCTCACTCGAATGCTCCCTGTCTTTTCGACTTATTTCTGCAAAAAAACTCTTTATCCCTTTAACGTTTTACTTCGAGCTGTGAAATAAGTGTGACCATGTCAGGTATTTTCAGAAAAACACAGCATTAAACAAACATTTTCATTTGAAAATAGGCTTGTTTTACTAGTTTTTTTGGATAATGTAGGTCGGAGGCTTAATCCATGTCAGGTTATCTACAAAAAAACACAGCCCCGGAGGACTGTGTCAGATATTTCATGTTCAGATCATATATAGATCATCTATATTCTATTGTTTCAGCATCCATTTGAGCAGCTCCGGCATGCTTGCCCACAAACGCGAATGCATAATGACATATTCAATGGCTTCATTGGAATCGCCCATTCCGACAAAATCCGGGAGATTATGCGGCAGGCGCTTCACGCCCAGCAGATAATCAGGCACATGCTTGTTCACTCCGCGCGCAACACGATACAGCATTTTGAGCTGCGAGGTAATTCCGTTCTTCTTGAACTCCAGCACAATCCGGTCATAGGCAAAAGCTGCCGCCGCATCGTCTTCCCCGTAGTTCTTGATCACCCGCTCCGCTTCCTTCAACTGGTTGCTGTACAAGTAGACAGCGGCCAAAAGATAGCGTGCACCGGTATTGTCATCCGGGTTAAGCTCGAGAATATGCTCCAGAATCTCCGCTGCTTCCTCTGCCTTCCCGCCAAACCAGCAGGATTCCGCATAGCTTTGGCAGATACGGATATAAGGACGGGTCTCCGTAAGCCCCCAGAAATACCCTTTGTTCTTGGTAAAATAAAGCTCGCCCAGTTCACGTCTGCCTGCTGCGATTCCCGCTTTGAGGAATTTACGCGCCTCATGCTCGTTCTCCGATTCCTCGGCCAGGATAAGATAGGCATCCGGACTGTCCGGATAAATCTCCAGTGCCGTCTCCGCCAGCTGAACACGGCGTTTCGCAGAAGTGGCCTCTACTGCTTTGTACAGAAGGGCTTGGGCCTTCTCCTGTGGAGTGCCCGGACCATTCAGCGCGATCAGCTCATCAGCTTCTCCGCCCATTCCGTATTCTTCGACATAATTATATAATTCTTTGACCTTACGGGAGATGGTGGCCGCCGTAACTTCGTATTTATCGGCAAGATCCGTCTGCGACAGCATGAAGCCGTATTCCTCTGACAGCAGATATTCGATGGCCGCGCAGAACGAGCCGGCTTTCTTCACCGCAGGTTTGGTCTGCCGGGAGAAGCCATTCCACAGCACCAGGGCTTCCAGAATCAGTTCCCGGTCGTATTGATTTCTCATGCTCTCAATGAGCTGCAGCGCCAGCTGTTCATGGGCCGGATGCTCCCATTTCAGTTCGCGTGCGACCATCTTTTTCAGCTTGGGCAGTGTAAGCTTACTCTCGGTACGTACCGCGGCCTCCGCTGCTGACTGTTCCTGTACGGATTCGCTGAATACAGCCTCTTGTGCTGCCGCATACTCCGTCGTTACCAGCCGCAGTATGGATTCGACCGCTGACGTTTCTTTATCCAAGCAGCACTTCTTATATTTTTTCCCGCTTCCGCATGGGCATAAGTCATTTCTTCCGACCTTACTCAAAAACAATTCCCCCTTAAATCTGTAACTAAGCATCCGTAAAAAAACGGCATCGCTGTTATTGTACTTATTATTTAAGTATCATTTCCCGGCATGGGGCTTTCTATATCCCCTGAACATTCAGCAAGTGGAAACGGCTTAGCCGTCCTGTTAAGGACAGTTCAAAAATATAAATCCCTAAATTTTAAAAAAGGCCTTTCCATGAAAGGAAAGACCCTTTATCTGTATATATCCGCACATTTTCCCCCGTACGAGTTGTATTATAGCACTTCTCCTACTACTTGTCAGTCCTTTTTTTGGGACTAATAGCATAAACTAACCCCGCAAAGTGGGGCTTTAGCTTCGACGAGTATACAGGTAATTTGCATTGGCCCCAAAGCATAGGCACTCTTATCTGGCTGAAATACAGTGCTTTATCCTCAGATCAGAGCCTTCATAGCGATGTCACTACGGCACTGTTTGCCCGGGAAGGTGATCTTTCCGGCACTGGCATATGCTGCTGCACGCGCTTCAGCAATCGTAGGCCCCATGCCTACAACTCCAAGCACCCGGCCGCCGTTGGTTACCCAGCTGCCGTCCTCACCGCGTGCGGTTCCCGCATGGAAGACGAGTCCGTCCGTATCCGCTTCAAGGCCGCTGATCGGCACACCCTTCGGATAAGGACCGGGATAGCCTTCCGAAGCCAGGACCACGCAGACTGCCGCCTCATCGCTCCACTCAATCTGGATATCCGCCAGTCTGCCTTCTGTAACAGCCAGAAAGATCTCCAGCAAGTCGCTTTGTAGCCGGGGAAGAACAACCTGCGTCTCGGGATCACCGAAGCGGGCATTGAATTCTATCGTCTTCGGTCTGCCGTCCGGCGAGATCATGAGCCCTGCGAACAGCACGCCGCTGAAGGGACGTCCCTCAGCCACCATGGCTTTGGCTGTCGGCTCGATGATGGTCTCCACCGCTTCGCGGATAATAGACTCATCGATATGCGGAAGCGGGGAGTATGTCCCCATGCCTCCCGTATTAGGTCCTTTATCGCCGTCGAATACCGGCTTATGGTCCTGTGCAGCCGCCATCGGCCGCACTGTTTCGCCATCCACAAAGGCCAGAATCGACATTTCCTGCCCGGCCAGAAACTCCTCAATCACGACCTGTGCGCCGGCTTCACCGAACACCTTAGCCACCATGATATCCTGCAGAGCCGCCTCCGCTTCCTCAAGGGAATACGCCACGGTCACACCTTTGCCTGCGGCCAATCCGTCCGCCTTGATTACAATAGGCAGCTCCTGAGTACGCAGATAGGCAAGTGCAGTCCCATAATCACTGAACTTCTCATACGCCGCTGTCGGAATGCTGTACTTATGCAGCAGATCCTTCATGAAGGTCTTGCTGCCCTCGATTTCCGCCGCATTCTTCCGTGGGCCGAATACAGGAATATCCTTCGCTTCAAATGCATCGACGATCCCCGCTGCCAGCGGATCATCCGGTCCGATGACGACCAGCCCGATCTCCCGTTCCTTGGCAAACGCGGTCAGCTTATCGAACTCGAATACGCCGATCGGCACACATTCGGCAAGCTGCGCAATCCCGGCGTTGCCGGGTGCACAGTAGATTTTACCGGCCTTGGGGCTGCGGGTTAAGCTCCAGATGATCGCATGCTCCCGGCCGCCGCCGCCGACCACTAAAATATCCATAAGTATGTTACCCTCCCAGCGTTCTAGTGTTTGAAGTGGCGAACGCCGGTAAAGACCATGGCAATGCCGTATTCATTAGCAACCTTAATGGATTCCTCGTCCTTAATTGATCCGCCCGGCTGGATAACCGCCGTAATACCAGCCTTGGCAGCCATCTCCAGGGTGTCGCCCATCGGGAAGAAGGCATCTGACGCCAGTACGGAGCCTTTGGATTTCTCTCCGGCCTGCTCAATCGCAATCTTGGCCGCGCCGACACGGTTCATCTGTCCGGCACCTACGCCTACGGTCATATTATCAGCCGCCAGCACGATCGCGTTCGACTTCACGTGCTTAACCACCTTCCAGCTGAACAGCAGCTGCTTCAGTTCTTCTTCCGTTGGCTTGCGGTCGGTTACGACCTGCAGCTCCTCCGGATTCACGGAATGAACGTCACTTTCCTGCACAACCATTCCGCCTTCAATGGAGGTTACGACAAAGCTGGTTTTGCGGGAAGCTGCCGTGCTGAGGTTACCAAGCTTGAGCAGGCGGATATTCTTTTTCTTCGTCAGGATCTCCAGCGCTTCATCCGTGAAGCCCGGAGCCAGAACGATCTCAAGGAAAATATCCTTCAGCATATTAGCCGTATCCTCATCGATAATCCGGTTCGCCGCAACAATTCCGCCGAAGATGGAGGTTGGGTCCGCACTGTAAGCTTTTTGATAAGCTTCGTAGACACTTGTGCCCACGCCGACTCCGCAAGGATTCATATGCTTCACGGCTACAACGGCAGGCTCTTCAAATTCTTTGACAATCTGGAGCGCAGCGTTCGCGTCATTAATGTTGTTGTAGGACAGCTCTTTGCCGTGCAGCTGCTCAGCAGCCGTAAGGGTATCCTGCGCCGCCAGCGGCTTGCGGTAGAACGCAGCCTTCTGATGCGGGTTCTCGCCGTAGCGCAGATCCTGGATTTTCTCATAAGTGACCGTATAGCGCTCCGGCAGCGGTTCACCTGTGACATTCGCCAGATAATCGGCAATCAGGGCATCGTAAGCCGCCGTATGGCGGAAGACTTTGGCCGCAAGACGTTTGCGGGTTGCAAGGGTTGTATCTCCACCGGCGCGTACTTCTTCAAGCACATTCGCATAGTCGGCCGCATCCACCACCACACTGACAAACGCATGGTTCTTCGCCGCAGAACGCAGCATGGTCGGTCCGCCGATATCGATGTTCTCGATAGCCTCTTCATAAGACACATCCGGCTTGGCAATCGTCTCCGCGAACGGATACAGATTCACCACAACGAGGTCGATGTAATCAAGGCCAAGCTCATTCATCTGACGGGTATGCTCTTCGTTGTCACGAACGGCCAGGAGGCCGCTGTGTACAGCAGGATGCAGCGTTTTGACGCGTCCATCCATAATTTCGGGGAAGCCTGTCACATCGGATATCCCGATGACCGGAACGCCTTCTTTAGCCAGAAGTGTGCTGGTGCCGCCTGTGGAGATAATTTCTACGCCTAGTGCAGACAACTCGCGGCAAAAATCCACGATGCCCTGTTTGTCCGATACGCTGACCAGCGCTCTTTTGATACTCACTTTGAATAGTCCTCCTCTGGATTCACGCTAGATTAGGTTGTGGCCTATGATCGCAGGATCATTGTCGCCGGTTAGCCCGTGCTTATAACTTGAGTTTTAGAGTGTTTATAGAATAAGTGGATTTACGTCATTTAATTTCGGCTTGTTATCAGCCAGATAGAAAAGTAGTTGGAAATTGTCCATCTAAATGATGCCATATGCGCCTTAGAGCCTACAAACGCCAGAATTAGTTGTACTTTATCCAATTACGTTCTGCGATCACTGGTATTCAGACAAATTAAGTGGAGTGAATCCAATTGCTATATCGACAGCAACCGGCATGTCAGCAAACCCGTAATTCCGGCAATTTCAAACTGCTCAGTCAGCCAATCCGACATCTTGCAGACTTTGTGCAATATTTCCCGAGAAATATCAGAATCAGCCGCACCTGCCTGAAATACATTTTTTGTGTTTGTCAGATCCGGCTGGTATGGCTCTGCTATTATTCGCCAATTGTCGTTATTCTTCCGTTCAGATCCACTCTGCCGGCTGCCAAAGCTGCCACCACTTCGGGATACAGCCCGTACTCTACCTGGTGGATACGTTCTGCAAGTGAATCGGCTGTGTCTCCCGGCTTCACCTCAACGCTGCGCTGGGCAATAACCGGTCCGGTATCCATGCCTCCGTCGACAAAATGCACCGTAACTCCCGTCAGCTTCACGCCATAATCCAGCGCCTGTCCGATCGCGTCTTTACCGGCGAAGGCCGGCAAAAGCGATGGATGGATGTTGATGATCCGTCCGGCGTAAGGCTCAAGCAGCACCGGTGAGATCAGCCGCATATACCCGGCCAACACGATCAGCCCGATGTCCCGGCGCTGAAGCTCGGCAACAATCGCTGCCTCGTACAGCTCCCGGCCCGCGAAGTCCTTCGGCCGCAGCAGGAGGGCGGGAATTCCCGCTTCCTCCGCCCGCTGTGCCACAGGCGCTTCCGGCTTGTCCGAGACCAGCAGCTCTATGCTGCCTCCGCCGAGCTTACCCTCCTGCTGCGCCTGGACCAGTGCGGCGAAATTGCTGCCCTGTCCGGAGGCAAATACAGCGATCCGGCTCCACTGCATCAGACTTCAGCTCCTGTAAAGGTTACCTTGCGTTCGCCTTCCGTTACAGTCCCGATAAGATAAGCTTCTTCCCCGCTGGCCTTCAGCAGCTCCAGCGCGCGCGCTCCGTCCGCTTCAGCTACTACCAGCACAAGACCGATGCCCATGTTAAATGTGGTGAACATATCGCGGTTGCTTACATTGCCTTTGCTCTGCATCAATCCGAAGACCGGCTGAATCGGCCAAGAGCCGTAGTTAATCTCTACGTTTACATTCTCAGGCAGCACGCGCGGGATATTCTCGATGAACCCGCCTCCGGTAATGTGAGCCATGCCTTTAACCTGAAGCTGTTCCAGCAGCGACAACAGCGGCTTCACATAGATTTTGGTTGGAGCTAGCAGCACATCCACGAGCGGAGCGCCCAGTTCAGGCACTACTTCATTCAGTCCGTAGCCGTCTTCCTCCAGCAAAAGCTTACGCACCAGTGAGAATCCGTTGCTGTGAATGCCACTGGAAGCCAGACCAATCACCGTGTCTCCCGGTGCAATGTCCGCGCCGGTTACGAGCTTCGCCTTGTCGGCAACGCCTACCGTAAATCCGGCGATATCGTACTCACCGGCCGAATACATCCCCGGCATCTCGGCCGTTTCGCCGCCAATTAATGCGCAGCCTGCCTGATGGCAGCCTTCGGCGATTCCGGCGACAATCGCCTCGATCTTCTCCGGCACTACCTTGTCGCAGGCCAGATAGTCGAGGAAGAACAGCGGCTCTGCGCCCTGTACTACGATGTCATTTACACACATGGCTACGGCATCGATGCCAATCGTGTCGTGGCGGTCCGCTGCGAACGCGATTTTGAGCTTCGTGCCCACGCCGTCCGTTCCCGATACGAGAACAGGCTCTTCATATTTGTCCTTATTCAGGCCAAACAGTGCGCCGAATCCGCCCAGCTCCGTCATCACTTCAGGACGGTAGGTGCGCTTCACATGCTTCTTCATGCGTTCTACCGCTTCATTGCCAGCCGCAATATCCACTCCGGCGTTTTTATAAGCTTCCGACACTTTTGGACACCTCATTTAAATTAGTTTAGAGCGCGGGTTCGGGGCGGCAGGGATTTGAATCTTTTGGTGGTTATAGTCGTCATTACGAAGAATATTTGGACTTCCGGCCGCTGTTATATTTGGATTTCCTGATTTGAACCGCAATTTGCGGTAGAAATCCAAATATAAAGGCGAACGCTGACGCTCCTACAGTTCCAAAATTCCTCTTCATGACTCCAACCACCGGGGTTAAAACCCGTGCCGCAAGCCGAAATTCCGCGCCTTGCACAGCAGCAATTGTTCGGTGCTGTGGGCGAAGCCCAGCGCCTCCAAGCTCACGGGGCGAAGCCGTGCGCATCCTTTAGGCGACCGGCCCCCCGACTTTGCGTTAGCAAACAGGACGGGGGCGGGAGCCTCTAGCGCACGGGGCAAAGCCGTGCGTATCCTTGGGCGACAGAACCTCCGGATTTGCGGCAGCAAACAGGACAGGTTCTGGAGCCAGGGCCCGGCGGGCAGCATGCCGCCAGGGCGCGCAGCGCCGTAAAGCGTGTCCCGGCCGTGCGCAGCACACAGGGACAAAGCGGGCACCCGGCACCCACGCCCTCTTAGCAAGTTTAGAGCAAACTCCTACCACCAAACTTTCGGGTGGCCGGAGGGCAGCGCCCTCCGGGGTCCCCCTTTGCAAGGGGGATTTAGGGGGATGGGCCTACGACTTAGGGGGATGGGACCCGCAGGGGGATGTCCCAACTAGCACGAGCATCCGTCCTTCTCTTCCCCGCCGAAATCAACCTGTGTCGGGTAATCATTATCGAAGCAGGACAGGCATAGTCCGCCTTTGTAATCGTCACTATTATAGCCGCCGATGGACTGGATCAGTCCATCCGGTGAGAGGAAGGCAAGTGAGTCCGCATTGATCTCCTCGCACATCTCGGCGATCGTCTTATAAGAGGCGATCAGCTCGCGGCGGTCCGGGGTATCGATGCCATAGAAGCAAGGATTCTTGAACGGCGGCGAGGTGATCCGCACGTGAACCTCAGCCGCTCCGGCCTCGCGCAGCAGATTCACGATCCGGCGCGAGGTCGTGCCGCGCACGATGGAATCGTCGATCATGACTACACGCTGGCCTTCCACGACACGGCGCACCGCGCTGAGCTTCATCTTCACGCCCTGCTCACGCAGCTCCTGGCTCGGCTGGATGAAGGTCCGGCCGGTATATTTGTTCTTGATCAGTCCAAGCTCGTACGGGATGCCAGTCTGCTCAGCGTAGCCGATGGCTGCGGAGATACTGGAATCCGGCACGCCGGTTACGATATCGGCATCCACGAAGGCTTCGAGCGCCATCCGGCTGCCCATCCGCTTGCGGGCGGAGTGCAGGTTGGAGCCGTTCAGATCGCTGTCTGGCCGTGCGAAGTAGATGTATTCCATCGCGCACAGCGCTTTGCGTTTAGGCTCCGCGAAGCGGTCCTCCCGGAAACCATCCTTATCCAGCACGAGCAGCTCACCCGGCTCAATATCGCGTACCAGCTTAGCGCCGATGACTTCGAGTGCACAGGATTCGGAAGCGAAGACGTAAGCTTCGCCCAGCCGGCCCATCACTAAGGGACGCAAGCCATGCGGGTCAGAAGCAACAATCAGCTTGTCGTTTGTCATCAGCAGGAAGGCGAAACCACCAACCAGCTGGGCCAGGGCATCCTTCGTGGCTTCGACAAAATCCTTCTGTGAACGCGCGATCAGATGCGCCAGCACCTCAGTGTCGCTGGTGGTCTGGAAGATCGAGCCGCCCTGCTCCAGCTGCTTACGGATCAGAGGTTCGTTGACGATATTGCCGTTCGTGGCAATCGCGAGATCACCGTCACGGTATTTGAAGACCAGCGGCTGCGCATTGGTCAGCCGGCTGTCTCCGCTGGTCGAATAACGCACATGTCCGATAGACATATCTCCGATCAGCGAAGCGATCTTGTCTTTGTCGAACACTTCCTTCACCAGGCCCATACCGCGGTGGTAGTTGAAGTCGCGCCCATCCGCTACGCAGATGCCCGCGCTCTCTTCGCCCCGGTGCTGCAGGGCATGCAGACCGTAATAGGACATGGAAGCGGCTTCCGGGTGTCCGAAGACCCCGAAGACGCCGCATTCTTCTTTTAACGTGTCAAAAATATCTCCCGAGCCCGTTCCTTCGTTGTAAAAGTCGCCGGTCCACAGGATAGGGGCTTCCTGCTCTTTCCCGGTCTTTATTTCATAAGACATGGAATAGCATCCTCCCAAATGGTCTTAAGTTCAGTAACTGCTTCATCCAGTGCAGCTGCTCCGTCCAGAGCAACACGCAGGCGGTCCCCGCCGACGGTTCCAATGATCTCTACAGGTACGCCGTATGCGGCAACCGCCGCTTTCAGTTCTTCAGCACGGTCAGGCGCTGAAGTCAGAATAATCCGGGATTGGCTCTCGCTGAACAGCGCCACATCTGGACGCAGTCCGCCGGCAGACAGTTCAATATTCGCTCCGGTTTTGCCGCTGATACAGCTTTCTGCAAGCGCTCCGGCCAGGCCGCCTTCGGATAGGTCATGGGCCGAGCGGACCAGCCCGCTGCGGATCGCAGCAAGTACGGCATCCAGCAGCTTGCGTTCCGTTGCCAGATCGAGTTCTGGCGGACGTCCTTCGGTCAGGCCGTGAACAGCATACTGGAATTCACTGCCGCCTAGCTCTGCTTTTGTAACACCAAGCAACAGAATCGAATCGCCTTCCTGCTTGAAGGCCTGAGTTGTAATATGATCGGTATCTTCTACAAGACCCACCATGCCGACAACCGGTGTCGGATAGATCGCTCCTGAAGCATTTTCATTGTAGAGACTGACGTTACCGCCAATTACAGGGGTATCCAGCACACGGCAGGCTTCAGCCATACCGTCTACCGCACGTTCCATCTGCCAGAAGATTTCCGGCTTCTCCGGACTGCCGAAATTCAGGTTATCCGTAATCGCCAGCGGCTGGGCACCGGAGCAGACAATGTTACGTGCTGCTTCGCTGACGGCAATCCGCCCGCCCACTTCAGGATCGAGATAGACATAACGTCCGTTACAGTCCGTAGTCATCGCCAGAGCTTTGCGTGTGCCGTGGATCGTTACTACTGCTGCATCAGAACCCGGACGAACGGCCGTGCTGGTCCGCACCATATAATCATATTGGTTATATACCCATGCTTTGCTGGCTACTGTAGGTGATCCCAGTACGGTGCGCAGGGCGCTGCCCAGATCGGTGACTTCTTCATAGCGAAGCGTATCCACCGAGGCATTCTCCTCATAGTAAGCAGGAACAGCAGATGGTTTGTTATAAATCGGACATTCATCGACCAGAGCTGTTACCGGCATGTCGCCGACCACTTCACCGTGATGGAACAGCTTCAGGCGGCCGTCATCCGTTACCTTACCCACTTTGCGGCAAATCACGCCCCAGCGGTCGAAGATTTCCTGTGCCTGTGCTTCATCCTTAGGCTCAACCACGAACAGCATCCGCTCCTGGGATTCGGAGAGCATCATTTCATATGGAGTCATGCCGTCTTCGCGCTGCGGCACCTGATCCAGATACAGCTCCAGGCCGTTGCCCGCTTTGCTCGCCATTTCAGCACTGGAGCAGGTGAGTCCGGCTGCACCCATATCCTGAATACCGAGGACGATACCGCTGTCGATCAGCTCCAGGCATGATTCCATAACCAGCTTCTCCATGAACGGATCGCCAACCTGAACCGCCGTCCGCTTTGCTTCTGACTCTTCACTAAGCTCAACCGAGGCGAAGGTCGCACCATGAATGCCGTCACGGCCTGTTGGAGGACCCACGTAGAATACGGGATTACCTACCCCTTTGGCGACACCGCGCTGGATTTTATCGTGATCAATCAGACCCACGCACATCGCATTAACCAGCGGATTACCGTCATAGCTGTCATCGAACATGATCTCCCCGCCGACGGTCGGGATGCCGATACAGTTGCCATAGCCTGCGATCCCGGACACAACATGCTCGAACAGATATTTTACCCGGTCGCTCTCAAGCTTCCCGAAACGCAGGGAATTCAGCAGCGCCACCGGTCTTGCACCCATGGAGAAAATATCGCGGATAATCCCGCCCACCCCGGTCGCCGCGCCCTGATAAGGCTCAACTGCCGATGGATGGTTGTGACTCTCGATTTTGAAAACAACCGCCTGGTTGTCTCCGATATCAACGATTCCTGCGCCTTCGCCCGGTCCCATCAGCACCTTCGGTCCGCTTGTCGGGAAACGGCCCAGCAGCGGCTTCGAGTTCTTATAGGCACAGTGCTCAGACCACATCACGCTGAATACACCGATTTCTGTATAGTTAGGCTTACGTCCCATGAAGGAAGTAATGAGCTCATATTCGCTGTCCGATACACCGAACTGACTGTAGATTTTCTGCTCCGCGATCTGCTCTGCGGTCGGCTCCTTAGCGGATACTTGCTGCGTCATAACGATCCCTCCACGATGTAAGAATGGATGTGAACATCCGTTTGCCGTCTTCCGAACCAAGCAGGCTGTTCGCTGCACGTTCCGGGTGAGGCATCATACCAACCACATTGCCCGCTACATTGCTGACTCCGGCGATATCGGCGACTGAACCGTTCGGGTTGTCGCTGTAAGTGAATACGATTTGATTATTAGCTTTGAGCTCAGCCAGCGTCTCTTCATCACAATAGTAATTGCCTTCGCCATGCGCAATCGGAATAACGATCTCTTCATCCTGCGCATAGTCGATCGTAAACGGAGTTGTGTTATTCACTACCTTAAGCACCGTGTCATGACAGCGGAACTTCATCGACATGTTGCGGCGCAGAGCGCCAGGCAGCAGGCCGGCTTCGGTCAGAATTTGGAACCCGTTGCAGATGCCGAGCACGAATTTGCCCTGCTCCGCCGCTTTGGCCACTTCAGCCATCACCGGAGCGAACCGGGAAATTGCGCCGCAGCGCAGATAGTCACCATAAGAGAAACCGCCCGGCACGAGAATGCAGTCATAAGCCGACAGATCTGTCGCCGTATGCCACACATAATCTACAGGTTCGCCGAGGCTGTCTTCTACTGCTTTGTAGCAGTCAATGTCACAATTGGAGCCTGGAAAGACAAGTACAGCAAATTTCATGACTTTTAGTCCTCCAATTCGTAGCGGTAATCCTCGATCACCGTGTTGGCCAGCAGCTTCTCGCACATATCCTTGAGGCGTCCTTCCGCTTCAGCGCGGTTGTCGGTATCGAGGGTCAGCTCCATATATTTGCCGATACGCAGACTTTCAACTTCCTGAAAACCTACGGAATGCAGCGCCCCTTGCACGGCTACACCTTGGGGATCGAGCACGCTTTTCTTGATGGTGACGTAGACTGTCGCTTTTAACATACGCTTGTAGTTCCTCCTAAAATTTAATGAGCTGGACTGGGTACCCGGAATGAAAACTTACCGTAACTCAACATTACAACGATGTGCTAACCTCTAACGGTGAGCTGCAACAACTCACTTCACTGCGGGCAGCTAACTTAACTGCATAATGTACAGCTATAATCTCAATATCTCCTGTGATAACAACTATAGTTGCATTTCGTACAGCTATTTCTCTAAAAAATCTGCTTTTCAGGCCATTTCACACATTTTAGTTGTATCAGATACAGTTAAAGAGCAAATGGCATCTTTTTCGGGCAAAATAACTGCAGAGAATACAATTAAAAGTTGGCTGCTGCTGGTCGGAACAGGCGTATCAGATAATCTATAAGGACTTTCCGGTAAGGCGGTGATAAATATCCAGGTACCGGCGTGAGGTCTCTTCCACCACTTCAACCGGCAGCGGGTCCGGCGTGCTGTTCTTGTCCCAGGAGGATGCCGAAAGGTAGCTCCGTACAGGCTCCTTGTCCATACTGTCGATCTCGATATCCAGCGCGTATTTGTCCTTGGCCCAAAAGCGGGAAGCATCCGGCGTGAAAATCTCGTCAATCAGGATGACCTTGCCGTCCAGCAGCCCGAACTCGAATTTGCAATCGGCGAGGATGATGCCGCGGTCTTTACAATATTCTCTGGCAAAAGCGAACAGCTTCAGGCTCTTCTCCTTCAGCTCCTGCGCAAGCTCTGCGCCAATCAGCTCCTGCATCTGCTCAAAAGGAATGTCCTCATCATGGCCGACATCATTCTTCGCCGCCGGCGTAAAGATCGGCTCGGTCAGCACCGCATTCTTGCGCAGCCCTTTGGGGAGCTCGATGCCGTTCACTTTGCCGGTCTCCTGATACTGCCGCCAGCCGCCGCCGGTAATACAGCCGCGCACGACACATTCGATATCAATCCGCTCTGCTTTGCGGACCACCATGATGCGGTTCTTCAGCGCTTCGCGGTCCCGTACAATATCCCCGAGCCGGTCCACGTCGATATGAACCACATGGTTCTCAATGAGCTCCTTGGTCTGGCCGAACCAGAAGGCGCTAAGCCGGTTAAGCACATTGCCTTTGTCCGGCACTGCCGGGTCCAGCACGTAATCAAATGCGGAAATGCGGTCCGTAACGACAATCAGTACCTCATCCCCCAAATCGTACAGCTCACGAACCTTACCTTTGTAGAGCAGCGGTGCATTTACGAGTTCCACGGCAGTGGATACGGCCGTTGATGTCATGACCTTTCCTCCCTTGAACAAATGATCTTGCTTATATTTGGGCTAAAAGCGTTGAGACGCTTGTTTCCTGCGCTTCGCATCAAAGGAATTGAAAGCTCCTTCGGGTTAATAGGGTCACTGCGGGAAATTTTGGACTTTCGATCGCTGTTATGTTTGAATTTCCTGATTTGAACCGCTGGCTGCGGTAGAAATCCAAACATAAAGGCGAACGCTAACGCTTCTCCAGTTCCAAAATTCCTCTCCGTTCCTCCTTTACCCCCAATGTCTAATCGTATTCCCCTGTTGCTACGCTTCCAGGGAACAACTCCCCAACACTCCGCCCATATCTTCTCCAGCTCATCAGTTCACCACTGACTCACCTTTTTTAATTAGATAAGCTCCAGCTTGCGGAAGATGGTGTCCACATGCTTGAGGTGCCAGGAAGGGTTGAAAGCATCCTCGATCTCTTCCGGACTAAGTACGGCTGTGATTTCCGGTGTAGCTTCAACGATGTCACGGAACTGGGTTTGTTCCTCCCAAGCCTGCATCGCACGCGGCTGTACAGTGTCGTATGCCTGCTCGCGGCTGAAGCCTTTGTCGATCAGCTTCGTCAGGATGCGGCCGGAGAACGGAACACCGAAGGTGCGGTTCATGTTGCGCTTCATGTTGTCCGGGAACACGGTCAGGTTCTTTACGATATTGCCGAAGCGGTTCAGCATATAGTTCAGCAGCATGGTCGCATCCGGCAGGATGATCCGCTCTACCGAGGAATGCGAGATATCGCGTTCATGCCACAGCGGCACGTTTTCGTATGCTGTAACCATATGGCCGCGGATCACGCGTGACAGACCGGAGATATTCTCGCAGCCGATCGGGTTGCGCTTATGCGGCATAGCGGATGAACCCTTTTGACCTTTAGCAAAAGCTTCCTCCACCTCGCGGATCTCACTCTTCTGCAAAGCGCGGATTTCAGTAGCGAACTTGTCCAGCGAAGTGGCGACCAGTGCCAGCGCAGCCATGTATTCAGCGTGACGGTCACGCTGCAGCGTCTGCGTGGAGATCGGTGCCGGGCTGGTGCCCAGCTTGCGGCAGACAAATTCTTCAACGAACGGGTCGATATTGGCATAGGTGCCGACAGCCCCGGAGATTTTGCCGAATTGGACGCCGCTCGCCGCATGACGGAAACGCTCCAGATTACGCTTCATTTCCTCATACCACAGCGCCATCTTGAGTCCAAAAGTCGTCGGCTCAGCGTGTACGCCGTGTGTACGGCCCATCATCGGGGTATCCTTGTAAGCTACTGCTTTATCTTTAAGAATCTCAATGAACCGGATAATATCCTGCTCCAGAATTTCGTTGGCCTGACGCAGCAGGTAGCCGAGCGCCGTATCGACAACGTCCGTGGAGGTCAGTCCGTAATGCACCCATTTGCGTTCTGCACCCAGGCTCTCCGATACTGCACGGGTAAAAGCAATCACATCATGACGCGTTTCCTGTTCAATTTCGTCGATCCGCGCGATGTCGAATTTGGCGTCCTTGCGCAGCTTCGCGGCATCCTCATGCGGGATCACTCCCAGCTCGGCCCAAGCCTCACAGGCGCAAATTTCAACTTCCAGCCACGCGTTAAATTTATTTTCTTCGGTCCAAATGGCCCGCATCTCAGGTCTGCTGTAACGTTCGATCATAGCTTGTCAGTTCCTCCAAAAGTTAGTTTGCTCTACCCAGGACAGGCCGTCTCCGGTGTCCTTGCAGAGCAGGTTGATATGGCCCATTTTGCGGCCGGTCTTGCTCTCAGTCTTGCCATATATATGAAGCTTAGGGGATACCCCAAGCCGGTTTGATTCTTCATCCGCACTGCAGGCCGCCTGAATGGCGCCCTCCAGATGCTGGCCGAGCACATTCACCATGACTACAGGCGTAAGCAGCGTAGTGTCGCCCAGCGGCAGATTGCAGATCGCCCGCACATGCTGCTCGAACTGCGAGGTTACGCAGGCATCCATTGTATAATGCCCGGAGTTATGCGGGCGCGGAGCCAGCTCGTTAACGAACAGCTCTCCGTCCTCCGTCACGAACATCTCCACAGCCAGCAGTCCAACGGCATCCATGCCGGACACAATCTGCTCGGCCAGCTCGCAGGCCCGCCGCTGAATCTCCTCCGGCACCCTGGCGGGTACAATCGAGAGATGCAGGATATTGTCTACGTGTATGTTCTCGGCGGGCGGGAAGCTCTTGACTTCACCTGACGCGCTGCGGGCGGCTATGACCGAAATTTCGCATTGGAAGGCGATAAATTTCTCCAGCACCAGCTCGGGTGCATGTGGCCTGGCTTCGGCAGCGTCTTTCGCTTCAGCCGCTCCCGGCGAGTCGGGCGAAGCCGCTACCCCGCTTGCTTGCGGTGCTGGAGCCGCCGCTCCCGGTGCTACCTGCCGGAACGCTGCTGCCAGCTCTTCCGGCCGGCGGATGACGGCTTGTCCCTTGCCGTCGTACCCCCCTGTGGCTGTCTTCAGCACACAGGGCAGGCCCAGCTCGGCAGCCGCGGCCTCAAGCTCCGCCAGGCTGCCGACCTTGCGGTACGGGGCAACGGGCACGCCCGCCGCCTCGATGGCCGCCTTCTCGCGCAGCCGGTGCTGCGTCGTATACAGCAGCGCGCTGCCCTGCGGCACGTACGATTCCTCCGTCAGCAGCGCGGCTACGCCCGCGTCGACGTTCTCGAACTCGTACGTGATCACGTCCGCGCGCTGCGCCAGCTCACGCGCCGCATCCCGGTCGTTGTACGCCGCAATAATCTGCGGCGTAACCTGCCCGCAGGGCGCATCCGGCGCAGGGTCCAGCGCCACGAAGCGGTACCCCATGGCGCTGCCGGACAGCGCCATCATGCGCCCGAGCTGCCCGCCGCCGAGCACGCCGATCGTCGCGCCGGGCAGCAGCGTCCGGGGCGTTCCCGCCCCTGGTGCTTCAACAGCACCAGCGGCTGCCTCCTCCCGGCGCTCCATTCTCTCAGCTCCAGCTTGATCCCGCTCTGCTCGTTGCTGCTCCAAGTTCTCCAAGCCTCCGGTCTTCGACTCCATCGGTCTCATAGCGTCTCGCTGCTTTCCAGCACTTCGCGCTGGATCGCCTCGCGCCGCAGCTGCACCTTTCTCGCCACCTCCGGCTCGAAAGCACCGATGATCTGCGCCGCCAGCAGCCCTGCATTCGTAGCTCCGGCACGGCCAATGGCTACCGTGGCTACCGGGATGCCAGCCGGCATCTGCACAATCGACAGCAACGAGTCCAGGCCGTTCAACGCCTTGGACTGCACAGGCACCCCGATGACCGGCAACGTAGTTTTGGCTGCCACCATACCCGGCAGATGCGCCGCACCGCCCGCTCCGGCGATAATCACCTTCAAGCCGCGCTCCACCGCTTCCTCGGCATAACGGAACATCAGATCCGGCGTGCGATGTGCCGAGATGACCTTTTTCTCATAAGGCACACCCAGCTCCTCAAGCACAGCACATGCATGCTCCATAGTTTCATAGTCCGATTTGCTGCCCATAATGACACCTACTTGCACAGACATTGTTCACCCAGCCTTCCGTTTCCCTTTATAGATATTCCTTGGATTTAAGTGTGTCCCATTTCCCTCTAGTTTCCCATAAATCCGAAAAAAATAGCCCGGATTCCAGACGCATTTTGCTGCGGGTGGACCCGGACTACTAAGGAATTAGGAGAGTACTGCTCCGGCATCTGCAGATACCCGGCCTTTAAGAGAGCCGGCGCAGAGCACACCCCCGGTATATGCGGCGGCGGCTGGCCGTTTCAGTTATCCTATTTCCTCGTAGTCCGGCAATTTACGGTTACCGGGTAGAAACTTCCGGGCCTTATCCCCGGTTTTATACGAGCTCTTCATAGGTTCAGTTTAACAATGCCCTACACTTCGTGTCAACTTAAACACGAACATTGTCATATCATGTCTCTCAAATGTTCGCTTTTGGGCACATTTAATTTTCTTATTCCGCCTATTCCGGCCATCTCCGCAGAAAAAAAGGGGAACGCCTAAGCGCTCCTCTGCAAGTATCTCTATTATTTAACAACCAGCACCGGAATGCGCGCGCTTTGCACTACATTGTGGCTGACGCTGCCCAGAACGAACTCCCGGATTCCGCCAAGCCCGCGGCTGCCGATAACGATGACATCCACCGTGTGCTCTTTGGCATAAGCCAGAATCACTTCGGCAGGCGATCCCTGCAGCAATTCTACAGTAGCGTTCAGGCCTTCGGCTTCCAGCCGGCTTTTCACTTCATCCGTAGTCTGGACCGCGAGGTCATAATAATCCTTGTTCACTGATGCCGGCAGAGGCGCGAGAGCTTCCCCGATGAAGAACCGCGGGAATTCAAATGCGTGTACGACGTACAGGGAGGACCCTGGAGTTACCTTGGCCAGTTCAATCGCACGTTCCAATGCCTGATTGGAAGCCTTCGAACCGTCATAGGCTAGCAAAATTTTAGAGAATAACATATACGCCACCTCTTTCTATTGTGTACAGCCTTAGCCAAACTACAAGAAACTTAACTCAAAAAATATCCATACAGCAGGATATTCAGCAGCAGCAGCAGCGGAATTCCAATCCTGAAGGAAGTATGCCTCGTCTTGTGGCGCTTGCGGTACATGGCAATCAGCACACCCAGCGCGCCGCCCATGAACGCGAGCAGAAACAGTGTTTTCTCCGGCACCCGATCCCGTCTTTTGCGGGCCTTGTTCTTGTCTTCCGACATCACTACATACCCGATAATATTGATCAGTGCGAACCACAGCAATACAACCTTGACCATCCTTCCGGCCCCTCCTCCTTGCATCCTATCTACTCTCTATTATATTACCCTTTTCGGCAAAAAACCAATAAGTTCCCCCACAAAGTGAGGTTTTGGCGCAGGTGATCACTCAGGTACTTTGCGGGGACCCCTTCTATTACAATAAACCTAACCCTGCCTGCCAAGTATCCGCCGCTCTTGTCTGCTCCCTGTGCCCGGTTCCCCGGCCTCTCTGATCCATAGCCAGGACAACACTGCAGCAAGCAGCGCCGCAATTCCGCCAAGCCAGAAACCGCCGGTCAGTCCATACGCCGCACTCATCCATCCTGCAACAAATGGTCCCCCTGACATCCCTATGGCATACACCGCCTGATAGAAGCCCATAGCCGTTGCCCGTTTGAACGGAGCGACTCCCGACACCGATTTACCCAGCAGCAGCGGGAAAATAAGACCCTGCATGAAGCCGTTCCCAATCTGCGTTGCACAGAGAGCGGCTAGAGTAGGCATAGAGGGAATCAGCAGCGTGAATACCGCACTCCCGGCAAAACCCAGCATTAACGTTCCCCGGTCCCCAAGCCATTTGCCGAATAGACGTGAGCCGTACAGTGTGGCAATCGCATGCGGCAGCATGAAAGCCAGCGTCAGCCAGCCGAGACTTTCTTTGCTCGCTCCAATATCCAGCGCCTGATTCGGCGTATAGCCGAACATCGTAATGAACAGTACACAATGCGCCAGCACGGACAAAAGCGAGACCTTGACCAGCAGCGGTTCCCGGACTACTCCGGCAAGATCTTTTATCTGAATCGCATTCCGCTTCTCCTGCTTCTGTTCAGGCAGACGTAGTGCAAGCAGCAGCGCTGCCGCCGCCACAATCCCGCCGATAATAAACGGAGTGTTCCAGCCCCAGTGATCGACCATATAGCCGCTGATCATCATACTGGTCAATTGGGCAATAACCGTTGTGAACTGCAGCATGCCCATCGCTTTACCAGCCTCTTCTTTCGGAAAATACCCCGCGAACATCACCGAGTACACGACCCACGCGGAGGCCGCAATCCCTGAGACGGCACGTGCAGCCAGCGCCCAGCCCGGATGAGCACCAGCCAGGAACAGCAGACAGCTTGCTCCGCTGGCGATCAGCCCCAGATAAATAAACGGCCGCCGCCGGTTAAGATAATCCGAACCGATTCCGATCGGCAACCGGAACAAGATCTGCATCAGGCCGTATACGCCCAGCACCGCTCCAACCATGACATAAGAAGCTCCCAGATGCTCCACATACGGAGACAACACAGGCACATAGATATAAGAAGAGAACCAGAACATAAAGACAATCACCAAAAAGAAAAACCGGCTGCCCCCCCTCTTGCCTGAGCCTTGTACCGATTGAATTTGATCCTCTTGTTGCTTAGCCGCCGCCACTTCATCACCCGCTCCACTATATTTGCCGGAACCCTAATAACCCTGTCCAGCTTCAATCTTCTAAGTAAAACATATCTGCCGCCCCTTGGACAGCCTTCGTAAAGTAACATTACACTTAATCTTCTGTCATACACCAGCCAGCTCCGCGATTTCCATAAACACAACAAAACCACCGGATGCTCCGGCAGTCTTGTTGTTCTCGAGGCATTCCCTCTCTGGAAGGGAAATTAACTTCTATATAACAGAGCTTAGAATAAACGTGCTGCTCTTACGTTAACTAGTCTTACGCTTGTATCTTCGTTTGTATCTTTGCTTTTATCTTCGTTGTATCTTCGTTTGTATCTTGGCTTGCATCTTCGTTGTATTTTGTTTTTGTCTTCGTTATATCTTTGTTTTTATCTTTGTTTTTATCTTCGTTGTATCTCCGCTCGTTTTTTGCCACTTACTTCATCTAATGCACTGTTGCCCTTACACTTTAGGCTATTTTATTTCCCCTTCTGCTTGGCTTCCATCGCTGCCTTCAGCAATTCACCAAGGTTAGAGCCGCCGGCGCTTTCCGGCTTGCTGTACTGCTGGACCAGTTTCTGCTGTTCACGTTTGTTGATATGCTTGTGGTCCTTATCCATCGTCTCCGTAATCCCGCAGCCGAGGCACTGCACATACATCCCTGCCTTGCCTTCCTTAAGCTCCATCTTCTTATGGCACTGCGGACAGCGGCGGTTCGACAGCTGCTTCTCCCCTGCCCGGGTATAGCCGCAGTCCTCTTTGGGGCAGACCAGCAGCTTGCCGCGTTTGGTCTTCTTCTCCAGCATTCTTGTCCCGCATTCCGGACAATGGCTATTAGAGACATTATGCGGCTTGTATTCCGCTGCGCTATTCTTGACTCCGGACACCAGCTCCTGTGCCATACTGCGGATGCCCTGCAGAAAAGGCTCCGGACGCCCTTGCCCGCGCGCGATCTTCTCCAGCTCCGCTTCCCATCGTGCTGTCAGCTCCGGAGTGCGCAGCTGTCCTGAGACCAGTCCGATCAGCTGCTTGCCTTTGCCGGTCGGATGCAGCAGATTACCCTGCCGCTCAATCGTATCCGAGCTGACCAGCTTCTCGATGATATCCGCACGGGTTGCCGGTGTTCCCAGCCCGTACTTCTCCATCTGCGTCAGCAGCGAAGCTTCATTATAACGCTTCGGCGGCTGCGTCCGGCCGGGTTTGATGATGCAGCGCTCAATCTTCACACTGTCACCTTCACGCAGCTCCGGCAGCTTCACACTGCCCGCTGCCGGTTCGTCAGCTAAGCTCTCCTCATCCTCATCCGAACTCATATCCCCGCCATAGACTTCGCGCCAACCCGCGTCCTTAACCGTAGTGCCTTTAACCTGGAACGTTTCTCCCTCCACGCTCACCGTTACAGCCACTGCATCATAACGTGCCGGAGGATAGAACAGGCTGATGAACCGCCGTACAATCAGATCATACAGCTTCCGTTCTTCCGCACTTAACAGATTAAGCAATACCGTCTGCTCTGTTGGAATAATTGCGTGATGGTCACTGACCTTACTGTCGTCAACAATCCGTTTCGTAACCGGCAGCGGTTTGCGCAGTAGCGGTCTAGCTAGGGCCGCATACGGTCCGACTGCTACGCTGTCCAATCTTTCTTTTAGCGTACCCGTCATATCGGCAGTCAGGTAGCGGCTGTCCGTACGCGGATAAGTAACCAGCTTATGCTGTTCATACAGCTTTTGCAGCAGGCTTGAGGTTTGTTTGGCCGAGAAGCCAAATTTACGGTTTGCATCCCGCTGCAGCTCTGTCAGATCATAGGCCAGCGGATGGGGTTCACTTTTCTCGCTTTTGTGCACCTTGGTAATCCGTCCACTGCGGCCGGTCAGCTTCTCCTTCAGGATACCCGTCTTGTCTCTGTCAAAAATCCGGCCGTCCCCGCCCTGCGCACGCCATCCTGCCTGGAAATTGCCGAAATCAGCAGTCAGCAGATCGTATTCCTGGGAACGGAAGCCTGTAATTTCATTCTCCCGGTCCATAATCATGCCAAGCGTAGGTGTCTGTACACGTCCTGCCGAGAGCGGCGCACCGAACTTACAGGTTAAGGCGCGCGTAATGTTCAGCCCGATCATCCAATCCGCCTCTGCACGGCAGCGGGCAGACTCATACAACCGGTCGAAGTCCTTGCCCGGACGAAGCGCGGCGAAGCCTTCCTTAATCGCCTTATCCGTCTGCGAGGAGATCCACAGCCGCTTGAACGGCTTCTTCCAGCCAGCCATATTCATGATCCAGCGTGCCAGCAGCTCCCCCTCACGCGCAGCATCCGTCGCAACGATCAGCTCCTCAATATCCTGCCGTTTCATCAGCTGCTGTACCGCTTTGTATTGCTGGCTGGTCTCCCGCAGCACCTTCAGCTTGGCCTTCTCCGGAAGAATCGGCAAATCCTCCAATGCCCAGGTAGCATATTTATTGTTATAGTCCTCAGGCTCAGCCAGGCCAACCAGATGACCCAGAGCCCAGGTAACCACATATTTCGGACCTTCCATATAGCTCTTTTGCTTATTTCCGCAGCCCAGCACCCGGGCAATCTCCCGGGCAACCGATGGCTTCTCCGCCAGTACCAGTACCTTCATAATTCTCTCCCCTCCATATCAACAACCTATTATACCACGGGATAAAAGACAGCAAATATCATCAGGCTGATTTCATTTCATTCAGATAGACTAGAATTATTCCCCAGCCGAAAGGAGTCACAGCCAATGCTCACAACAGAACCGTATAATGTTATATCAGTAGGTGTAGTATCCGTATCCGGATCACAGCACAACCTGCGTCTCGAGATTAAACCGCAATACAGACCTGCCTTGAAGGGGCTGGCTGATTTCAGCCACTGCCAGATTCTCTGGTGGATTCATGAATTTGCAGACGATGCCTTCCGGCGTACTACGCAGATTGAGCCTCCATATGAGGCTCCGGTAACTGGTGTATTTGCCACACGTTCTCCCGTACGCCCTAATCCCATTGGCCTTTCTGTGGCCGGAATTGTGTCCGTTGATGTTGAACAGGGAATTGTTGAGGTTACCGGACTGGATGCCTATCCAGGAACGCCTGTGCTCGATATGAAAGCCTATTTTCCTGCTACCGACCGTGTCCGCCATGTCAGAGTTCCTGTATGGGCTGCCTCCTGGGGGGAGTGGGCTCTAGAGTAAATTAGTACGAGGAGAGAGCTCATGACTAACTGCAAGCTTATTCTGCAAGCGATTGAGTACATTGAATCCAATCTGAAGCAACCATTGTCTGTCCTGACCCTCTCCAGAGTGAGCGGTTACTCGCTGTATCATTTTATCCGGCTGTTCCAGGGGGTTACCGGGCTGACACCCGGCGACTATATCGCAAGACGTCGAATTTCCGAGGCTGCACGTGAGATTCTGAGAAGTTCCTGGCGCACCTTTCAGGATATTTCGCTGGATTATTCTTTTAATGATTATGAGACCTTCACCCGTGCCTTCAAAAGATTGCTCCATACCACCCCCACCCGTATCCGCCAAAAATCAAATCCGGATATCCCTATGCTGCTCCATCCTATTCAAAGCAGGGATCTGCCGCACTGGACCGGCCATAATACAGCAGCTCCAGAGATTATTGCGCTCGGGGAAATCAGGCTCCAGGGACCATTTATTACGGTTAACAACGATCATTCCATTATTGGAGCAGCTTGGGAACAGCTATTCAGCAGTATCTCCTCTATACCCGAACGTAAGCTTCCGGAGAGGTATTATCAGCTTGGTTATTGGCCGGATAACTATGAGGATAGCGGCATCTCTTTTCTCTGTGCCTGTGAGTTGAACGCATCATCGCCTTTACCATCCGGCACTACATTTCGGGCAAACAGAGGACAAGCAGATAGCAATCTTCCCGTCCACATCCTGCCACCAGCGCGTTATCTTAAATTTCTGCATAAAGGTCCCTCAGCAGAAGTCTCCGCTACATACAAATATATATATGGCGTATTTCTGCCCGGAACTGATTATCGCCTAAACCTCACTTATGAATTTGAATATTACGGTGCAGGTTATCTTGGCCCGGATAATCCGGACTCGGTAAGTGAGATCTATATTCCGTTAACGCTGCTATAATTACACAGAAATCCGCACCTGCTATGCAGATGCGGACAAGTAAACTTCTCATTTTACGAATTATTTCTCTGCCTTAAGGAATCACTATAGTGGTCTCAAGTTCTTTATAATAAGTTTTTACCCGTTCACCATTAGCATCCAGCAAAAGATTCAGCTCACTATCAAACGTACATGTATACGGTCTGACCGTAATCGTCTTGGGAATTTGCGGGAAGGTATTGTACAGATTATCCAGAATAGGATGCTGAACTGCTTTGGCCATGGCATACCCCATCTGCCGGGGATTGATCACATTGCCGGCATCATCCACAAGCTCATAGAATACTTCGGTAGGCGCATATTCTCCTGTCTGCTCCGCCGAGGCAGGCACTTCCCCTTCACTGGTTACGATCAATCTTAGGGTAGCAGGCGTAATGTCCAGACTCTTCACTGTGTAATGGAAGGAGCCTTTGCTTGCCCCCTGACCTGGAGTAAGATTAATTACTCCCTCCGTTACTTTTTTCACCGTTACCTGGAACTCAAACGGCTCTGCGATCTGAGCAACCGGCACACTGATATTCACCTTGAATTCGTCTCCCAAAGCTGCGGTGTTCCGCAGTTCATTCAGCTCCAACAGAAGGGTTTGGGGTTGTCCCTCTACGTCACCTGTAGAAGAGGAGCCGAAGCTGATGGGCTCACCTGACACCTGAGTAACCACAGGCAGCCCCAGTAGCCCTTTGGTCGACTGATCAAAGTCATGTGTTTTGAAATCAGTAATCTCCGCCAGAACCCGTTCATCCATGATTCCTGCTCTCTCAAATCCAATGGCTAGCCGGGTACCGTCATAAAATACTTCTGTAACACTTAAAGTAACTCCATCCTTTGTAACGCTCATGTTAGGTGAAGTAGTCAAGCCCTTTTCCGCCGCCAATTTCAAACCCGGGTTCTCGGTGTGCTTGAAAATACTGCTGAATACGGGGAATTGACTCAATGTATCGGCCCATACAGGGGAGATGAATCCTGCTGTTACTGTACCTAACCCGATCATTACGGCCACACATGCGGCTGCTAATGTCTTTTTAATCAATTTGCTGCCTCCTTTGATCTCCATATGCTCAATACGGTTCATAATTTGCTCATTGTAACTGTCCACAGGAAGCTGAACCTTTCCGATGCTGCTGCGAATCTGCTCCATCATTTGCTTCTCAGTTTGATTCTGCCACTTCTCCACGAGTGCATCCTCCTTCGTTCGCTTTTTGCTGGATCAGTTTTCTCCGGAGCCGTTCATACTTCTTGCGGAGAGCGGCAGAACTGCTCCCGGTTATCTGTGCAATTTCTTCGAAACTATATTGTTCAACTACACGAAGAATTAACAACCCTCGCTCTTCCGGATTAAGAGTGCCAAACAGTTTGTCCACAGGCGAATCGTCTGGGAATCCTGAATAATCCCGTACCAGCTGTAATTTATAAAGTGACAACAATCTGCTGCGGCGTTTACGTCTGCGAAGCTGGTCCAGGCAATGATGATACGCTACCTTATATAACCAGGCTGAAAAAGAGACACGCTTCTCATAATGCCTAAGCTCTTGATACACCTTTACGAATATGTCCTGCACAGCATCCTCTGCTTCTTCACGGCTTCTTAATATATAATTGCAATATGTGTAGATCTGCCGCTCATATGCAGTAATTAACGTTGTAAAGGCTTGCCGTTCACCTGCACGCACCTTATTAATCGCTTCTTCAATCATATTTGGATTCACTTGGCCCCCGGGGTTGCCTTGCTCCAAAAGAATCACCTCCATTTTCCTTTTACACCTGTATAACGAATGCCAACTGCTTATTTGTGACATCCCTGGAATTAGCTTTATATACGAAAAAAAGGCAGTTCTCTGAAAACAGAGTGGCTGCCATGAGAAGAAACTACATTTAAGACTGTTGTTGTTAAAAGTTTATCTCTCAAACCTTAGACATGCTTCAAAAAACACTCTGCCCCCGCCTTGACCGCGTACATAGACACCTTCTTCAGTCCATGAAGACCGTAAGATGCTAATGTCCTCGCCATACTGGGCTTCCTGCGCATAGGTTATGTGAAGACCGCTGAGCTCAAGCTCTTCCCATTCCTCCAGGGTTAGCGCATCGCAGCATAAATCTACATACCTTGCATTGTTCAGGTGCCCGTTGTTATCGAGCCCGCTATACCTTACTTGATAGCGATAGGCTTCCTGCAGAGAAAGATCAGCGGGAATCACTACTTTGTCCGGGAGGCTTCCTACCGAATCCTCCAGATAAGGCTCTACAGCAATGGGAATGGCTGAAGGACGAAGGATCTTCCGCTTATCCATATCCACCAGCGCCCAGATCGAGCGTGCCGCCGCCAGTTCTTCAGCATTACTATCAAAAATCCGATAATCCCGCTGCCAGAGCGCTCCTTTGTTTCCTTTACTCCAGGTACGCACTTTAAGAAGCTCGTTAGGCGACGGTAAACGTCGAAGATCCAGATCGAGTGTGATAACCATCCAGCCCATTCTTGCATTAAGCATTGTATCAATACTTAGACCCAGGCTGCTTACAGCCGAATCCGCAGCACGCTGCATAATATCAAGAAGAAAAGAGAGCTTGCCTCTTGACCGAAAATCAGTGTCACTTGCATGAACCATAAATTCCTCTGTCCACAAAAGGTTGCCGTGCTTGTCCATAACTTTACGCTCCTTTACGCATCCATCCACAATTCCCTCTGTTGTATCCACATTATCTAATACGATATCCACATGAATTGGGGAGTACTTGTTAAAAAATATAATCTATCCACATGTGTATAAGTTTTCATTTCTTTCTATTTGCCGCCGAATTATACACAAGCTATGCACAAAATGCACAAGCAGTACCAGAAATAGGGCCATAAGTAATTGTAATACTATTCTCTATAGGACACAAAAAAGCCATTGTCGATTGCTCAACAATGGCTTCATGTGCTTGGCGGCGTCCTACTCTCCCAGGACCCTTCGGTCCAAGTACCATCGGCGCTGGAGGGCTTAACGGTCGTGTTCGGGATGGGTACGCGTGGAACCCCTCCGCTATCGCCACCAAACGGGCATTTACAGCGTAAATGCTTCAGGAATTTGATTCCTGAAAACTGAATCCGAAACGAATCTGCGTTGTTCGAAAGTTGGATAAGCCCTCGACCGATTAGTATTGGTCAGCTCCATGCATTGCTGCACTTCCACCTCCAACCTATCTACCTCGTCGTCTTCAAGGGGTCTTACTAATTGGGAAATCTCATCTTGAGGGGGGCTTCACGCTTAGATGCTTTCAGCGCTTATCCCGTCCGTACGTAGCTACTCAGCCATGCTCCTGGCGGAACAACTGATGCACCAGCGGTACGTCCATCCCGGTCCTCTCGTACTAAGGACAGCTCCTCTCAAATTTCCTGCGCCCACGACAGATAGGGACCGAACTGTCTCACGACGTTCTGAACCCAGCTCGCGTACCGCTTTAATGGGCGAACAGCCCAACCCTTGGGACCTACTTCAGCCCCAGGATGCGATGAGCCGACATCGAGGTGCCAAACCTCCCCGTCGATGTGGACTCTTGGGGGAGATAAGCCTGTTATCCCCAGGGTAGCTTTTATCCGTTGAGCGATGGCCCTTCCATGCGGTACCACCGGATCACTAAGTCCGACTTTCGTCCCTGCTCGACTTGTAGGTCTCGCAGTCAAGCTCCCTTATGCCTTTGCACTCTGCGAATGATTTCCAACCATTCTGAGGGAACCTTTGAACGCCTCCGTTACTCTTTAGGAGGCGACCGCCCCAGTCAAACTGCCCGCCTGACACGGTCCCCGTACCCGGTAAGGGCACTAGGTTAGAACCTAGATACGATCAGGGTGGTATCCCAACGGCGCCTCCGCAGAAGCTTGCGCTCCTGCCTCAACGGCTCCCACCTATCCTGTACAGATCGTACCCAAATTCAATATCAAGCTGCAGTAAAGCTCCATGGGGTCTTTCCGTCTTGTCGCGGGTAACCTGCATCTTCACAGGTATTAAAATTTCACCGGATCTCTCGTTGAGACAGCGCCCAAGTCGTTACGCCATTCGTGCGGGTCAGAATTTACCTGACAAGGAATTTCGCTACCTTAGGACCGTTATAGTTACGGCCGCCGTTTACTGGGGCTTCGGTTCACAGCTTCGGGTTTAACCCCTAACCACTCCCCTTAACCTTCCAGCACCGGGCAGGCGTCAGCCCGTATACTTCGCCTTGCGGCTTCGCACAGACCTGTGTTTTTGCTAAACAGTCGCTTGGGCCTTTTCACTGCGGCCCCCTCGGGCTATTCACCCTACCGAGGCACCTCTTCTCCCGAAGTTACGAGGTCATTTTGCCGAGTTCCTTAACGAGAGTTCTTCCGCGCGCCTTAGAATTCTCTTCTCGCCTACCTGTGTCGGTTTGCGGTACGGGCACCTTCTCCTGGCTAGAGGCTTTTCTTGGCAGTGTGAGATCATGACCTTCGCTACTACAATTTTCGCTCCCCATCACAGCCCAGCCTTAATGATGTGCGGATTTGCCTACACATCAGCCTCACTGCTTAGACGGACACATCCATCAGTCCGCGTCACTACCCTCCTGCGTCACCCCATCGCTCATAGCGGATTACGGTGGTACAGTAATTTCAAACTGTTGTCCTTCGACTACGCCTTTCGGCCTCGCCTTAGGTCCCGACTTACCCTGAGCGGACGAGCCTTCCTCAGGAAACCTTGGGCTTTCGGCGGATCAGATTCTCACTGATCTTTTCGTTACTCATACCGGCATTCTCACTTGTATGCTGTCCAGCGCTCCTTACGGTACACCTTCAACCTACATACAACGCTCCCCTACCCCAGATACAAAGTATCTAGCCATAGCTTCGGTGGTGTGTTTAGCCCCGTTACATTTTCGGCGCAGAGTCACTCGACCAGTGAGCTATTACGCACTCTTTCAATGGTGGCTGCTTCTAAGCCAACATCCTGGTTGTCTGTGCAACTCCACATCCTTTCCCACTTAACACACACTTGGGGACCTTAGCTGATGGTCTGGGCTGTTTCCCTTTTGACAATGGATCTTAGCACTCACTGTCTGACTCCCGGCAAGAAGTTAATGGCATTCGGAGTTTGACTGAGCTTGGTAACCCTTGCGGGCCCCGCACCCAATCAGTGCTCTACCTCCACCACTCCATTCACCGAGGCTAGCCCTAAAGCTATTTCGGGGAGAACCAGCTATCTCCGAGTTCGATTGGAATTTCTCCGCTACCCCCACCTCATCCCCGCATTTTTCAACATGCGTGGGTTCGGGCCTCCAGTGCGTGTTACCGCACCTTCACCCTGGACAGGGGTAGATCACACGGTTTCGGGTCTACGTCCACATACTCAATCGCCCTATTCAGACTCGCTTTCGCTGCGGCTCCGGCTTCTCACCTTAACCTTGCATGTTAAACGTAACTCGCCGGTTCATTCTACAAAAGGCACGCCATCACCCAGTAATAGGGCTCTGACTTTTTGTAAGCACACGGTTTCAGGTTCTATTTCACTCCCCTTCCGGGGTGCTTTTCACCTTTCCCTCACGGTACTGTTTCACTATCGGTCGCCAGGTAGTATTTAGCCTTAGCAGATGGTCCTGCTGGATTCATACGGGGTTTCACGTGCCCCGCACTACTCGGGATCCGTCTCGGAGAGAACACAGTTTAGGCTACAGGGCTTTTACCTCTATCGCGGGCCTTTCCAGACCTCTTCGCCTACCATATTCCTTTGTAACTCCATGTGAGACGTCCCACAACCCCAAGGGGCAAGCCCCTTGGTTTAGGCTGTTCCGCGTTCGCTCGCCGCTACTGACGGAATCACTATTGTTTTCTCTTCCTCAGGGTACTTAGATGTTTCAGTTCCCCTGGTCTGCCTCTACATTTCCTATGTATTCAGAAATGAGTAACTGCGAATTACCACAGCTGGGTTTCCCCATTCGGACACCCCCGGATCAAAGCTTGCTTACAGCTCCCCGAGGCAGTTTCGTTGTTCGCCACGTCCTTCGTCGGCTCCTGGCGCCTAGGCATCCTCCGTGTGCTCTTATTAGCTTAACCACAATTTTCTCCGCAGGAGAAATATTGAACATTGAATTGCTTCAAAGCCCGTTATTTCCTGACGAATGAATTGTATCAACTAATAACTATTTCAACTTGCTTACACAAGTTTCAGCTAAAAGATGTTCTAAAACGCAAATTCGTTTCGGTATCCAGTTTTCAAGGATCAAGTTCTTGCATATAATCTTGTAAAGAAGTATTGGTGGAGCCAAGCGGGATCGAACCGCTGACCTCCTGCTTGCAAGGCAGGCGCTCTCCCAGCTGAGCTATGGCCCCATATAGGTATTCAATTCTAAAATGTTATATGGTGGGCCTTGGTGGACTCGAACCACCGACCTCACCCTTATCAGAGGTGCGCTCTAACCAACTGAGCTAAAAGCCCATATAACAGATAACATTGTGAATCAACCAATAAATTGATTGTTCGCTTGGCGGCGTCCTACTCTCCCAGGACCCTTCGGTCCAAGTACCATCGGCGCTGGAGGGCTTAACGGTCGTGTTCGGGATGGGTACGTGTGGAACCCCTCCGCTATCGCCACCAAACGCATACGAAAGAGACTTGCTCTTTCAAAACTGAACACGAGTGAGTGTCCGAACCCGAAGGTTCTATTGTGGAAGCTTTAGCTTCCGATTTGAATGTCACCGTTGCAGGTGACGATTCTCCATAGAAAGGAGGTGATCCAGCCGCACCTTCCGATACGGCTACCTTGTTACGACTTCACCCCAATCATCTACCCCACCTTCGGCGGCTGGCTCCCTTGCGGGTTACCCCACCGACTTCGGGTGTTGTAAACTCTCGTGGTGTGACGGGCGGTGTGTACAAGACCCGGGAACGTATTCACCGCGGCATGCTGATCCGCGATTACTAGCAATTCCGACTTCATGCAGGCGAGTTGCAGCCTGCAATCCGAACTGAGACCGGCTTTGCTGGGATTGGCTCCACCTCGCGGTTTCGCTTCCCGTTGTACCGGCCATTGTAGTACGTGTGTAGCCCAGGTCATAAGGGGCATGATGATTTGACGTCATCC
Organism: Paenibacillus sp. FSL R10-2736; assembly: GCF_038000245.1. Classification (NCBI taxonomy): domain Bacteria; kingdom Bacillati; phylum Bacillota; class Bacilli; order Caryophanales; family Paenibacillaceae; genus Paenibacillus; species Paenibacillus sp. FSL R10-2736. The sequence goes on along the minus strand of NZ_JBBOBN010000002.1, from coordinate 1,251,367 downwards.
CCACCTTCCTCCGGTTTGTCACCGGCAGTCACTCTAGAGTGCCCAGCTTAACCTGCTGGCAACTAAAGTCAAGGGTTGCGCTCGTTGCGGGACTTAACCCAACATCTCACGACACGAGCTGACGACAACCATGCACCACCTGTCTCCGATGCTCCGAAGAGGGGCACTATCTCTAATGCTTTCATCGGGATGTCAAGACCTGGTAAGGTTCTTCGCGTTGCTTCGAATTAAACCACATACTCCACTGCTTGTGCGGGTCCCCGTCAATTCCTTTGAGTTTCAGTCTTGCGACCGTACTCCCCAGGCGGAGTGCTTACTGTGTTAACTTCGGCACCAAGGGTATCGAAACCCCTAACACCTAGCACTCATCGTTTACGGCGTGGACTACCAGGGTATCTAATCCTGTTTGCTCCCCACGCTTTCGCGCCTCAGCGTCAGTTACAGCCCAGAAAGTCGCCTTCGCCACTGGTGTTCCTCCACATATCTACGCATTTCACCGCTACACGTGGAATTCCACTTTCCTCTTCTGTACTCAAGTCACCCAGTTTCCAGTGCGACCCCAGGTTGAGCCCAAGGTTTAAACACCAGACTTAAATGACCGCCTGCGCGCGCTTTACGCCCAATAATTCCGGACAACGCTTGCCCCCTACGTATTACCGCGGCTGCTGGCACGTAGTTAGCCGGGGCTTTCTTCTCAGGTACCGTCACTCCGGCAGCAGTTACTCTACCGGACGTTCTTCCCTGGCAACAGAGCTTTACGATCCGAAAACCTTCATCACTCACGCGGCATTGCTCCGTCAGGCTTTCGCCCATTGCGGAAGATTCCCTACTGCTGCCTCCCGTAGGAGTCTGGGCCGTGTCTCAGTCCCAGTGTGGCCGTTCACCCTCTCAGGTCGGCTACGCATCGTCGCCTTGGTGAGCCGTTACCCCACCAACTAGCTAATGCGCCGCAGGCCCATCCCCAAGTGGCAGATTGCTCCGCCTTTCATTCTCTCTTCAGGAGAGGAAAGAAATTATCCGGTATTAGCTACCGTTTCCGGTAGTTATCCCAGTCTTGAGGGCAGGTTGCCTACGTGTTACTCACCCGTCCGCCGCTAAGTAAGAATGGAAGCAAGCTTCCATTCTTACTCCGCTCGACTTGCATGTATTAGGCATGCCGCCAGCGTTCGTCCTGAGCCAGGATCAAACTCTCCAAATTGTATTTAGAAAGAGCGATTGCTCATTTTGAAACATCTGACGAGAATTGTTATATTCTCTAATTTGGATCTCACCGAAGTGATTTCCGATACTCACTCGTTGTTCAGTTTTCAAAGATCAAGCTCGTTGTCAGCGGCGCTTACCGCGTCACCAGCAACTCTTATAATATATCACGTTCATTCGAGTAATGCAAGCTTTATTTTGAAATCACTTATTTAAGTCATTTCTTATTAAGTTTGCCGCTCCAACAACGCTTATTTATAATACCCTATCTCTCTACCAAAAAGCAACCTTTTCCAAAATAAAAATAACCCGCTTAGTTACTAAGCGGGTTATCCTCAATGAAACTATGAATGCATCTGTGCTCTTAGTAGAACTTAGCTGCAGTATATTTACTTGCCACTTTAACCAGATCTGCTGTTTTGCTGTTCTTGGCAAGTCCAGCATCAACTGTAGTATCAATAGTTACCCATTTGCCATTAAGGAACACTTCATTCCAAGCGTGGTAAGAAGTCACATAACTTGTGTTACCCATAACCAGTTTGGTAGGAATGCCTTCACTGCGAAGCATAGTAGCGAACAAGGAAGCGTAATCGTAGCAGATCCCCTTCTTGGTAGCCAAGGTGCTGTCGTTGTTAGGGATGTAATCTGTAGTAACACTGGAAGCCAGGGAATAATCATATTTCACATTGGCTACGATATAATTATAGATAGCCTTCACTTTGTCTTCATCTGATGTCAAACCTTGTGTAAGCTGTGTTGCTTTCAGAACTGCTTTATCGGAAGAACTCCATTTAACATTCTGTACGGAGCTCAGATATACGGCGTTGGCGTTGCTCAGGCTAAGATCTACCGTCTCGGAAGAGATTACTTTGTATTTGTTGCCGGTAGTGTTCTCAAGTACGGAAACCTTGTATGAACCGTTACCTTGTTGAAGCGGGAATGTTTCAGTTGGTTTGGAAGTGTATAAGTTGTAGGTGTAGCTGTTATTATCTTTGGTGATCATCAGCTTAATCTTCTTATCCTTAGGAACATTATAAGAAACTCCGATAACACCCTGATCAAGTTGACCTATGTTCAACCAGCTTGCATCCGCATTAGCAGCTTGAGCTGTACCTGTCTGCACCGACGTAACCACTACGAATAGTGTAACCAACATTAAATAGAACTTCTTCATTGGATAAAACCCCTTTCGGTAGCTGGCTGCCATCCTTACGGGAAGGCCCTTTAGCTTTGCGTCCCTACCTTTCGATAGGTTTGCCGTTATCGTATAAGCTTTATCTGTCCTTGCTTCTACCATAAAATGCTAGATTCACAATAAGAACAAACAAAAAAAGCCTCTTCATTCGGTAGCTGGCTGCCATCCTTACGGGAAGGCCCTCTAGCTTTGCGTCCCTACCTTTCGATAGGTTTGCCGTTTATCGTGTATTAGCTTTGTATAGTTATATCTTACCATATCTATTTCTATTATCAAGACCTAAATCACTAGATTTCCGCGAAAACAAATAAAAATTTTAAGTATTTTAAGTTTTTCCGTCATTATTCTACAAACATCACGATAACTTTGCGTGAATGATAAGTCTATGCGTTGGATTCACCAGCGGATCACAAGTAATGAGTGTTAGAATCTTGTCATCCTTATTCCCTTTCAATACGGATACATCGGTTGGTTCCACAATAGTCACATCATAAACTACATAATTGTATGCCTGCTTGCCGGTTGTAACGGAAATAGTGTCCCCGACTCCAACTTCATTCAATCTGTTGAATAGCCTTCCCGTAGTTCTTGATCTATGCGCTGCAATTGCAGCATTCCCAGCAGAGCCAAGCGGAGCCGTCTCCTTCATATGCGCAGCAGCATGCTTCATATTCGCCTTGGTGGCGCCTTCCAGCACAGGCAGCTTCAGATCTATTTTGTCGATTTCGATGATTGCCATCACCTTGCCTCCGACTTCAATCTCAGGCGCAGCAGAGGGTTCTGGCTCTTCCGCAGCCGACTCATCCGCCAGCAGCTGGGTTACTTCCGCGTAAGGCTTACTTAGATCAGCACTGGCCGGAGCTGACGCAGACGGAACGATTTCACTGTAGGCCTGTTCAGCCTCTTCCAGCAGCTTTTGCTGCTGACGGTCATTGTACCATTCGCTTCCTTTGGGATAGAGCATAATCAGTACCCCGGCAAGTATAATCAAATAGGATAATTTCCGCATGACAATCGCCTCCGTAATATAGAATAGATGTTACCCTCCCGGAAAAAATTAAGAAGCAATGCTTCTTAATTTTCAGAATACCCATTTCCGGCTTCCGAAGAAATTAATGATCACCGTAACAAATGTGACCAGCACTTTGGCGATCAACACTTGAATACCAAGGGAATCGGTCAATATATGAATCAGCAGCACCGATATACCAAGCACCACCAGGTTCAGCACGATAAACCTAACCAGCTGCATCCGGTCGAAGCCCTCTTTATTACCTCTGTCCCGGTCGCGAAAGGTCACCTTTTTGTTCCAGAAGAAGCTGTTGGCCGTACCGGCGCTATAGGAAATAATCTGCGCAGGGGTGTTGATCATCCCAAGGGAATGCAGCAGTGTGAATACAGCAAAGTCAATCAGTGTATTCAGCAGGCCTACCGCATTGAATTTCAGGAACTGGATGAACCCCGCACTCCATCTCTTATCTGGCATAATCGCTTTCCTTCCGCGTGTCTTCTATTTCCGCATCCGGATAGCCTTTGGTCTCACGTACAATATAGAGCGGTCTGTCCTTCGACTCATCATAGATCCGTCCGATATACTCACCAATTACCCCCAGCAGCATCAGTACAATCCCGTTGAAGAGCAGGTTCACGCCGACTATAGATGCCCATCCGGGTACGGTCCAGGAGGTAAAGATTTTTTGGAACAATACCAGGAATAGATAGATGAAGCTGGAAAAGGACAGAAAGAATCCGATATAAGATGCGATTTTGAGCGGTTTGTGGGAAAAGGAGGTGATGCCGTCGAGCGCAAACCGGATCATTTTCTTGAGCGGATATTTCGTTTCCCCGGCAAAGCGCTCCTCCCGCACATATTCTACCATGGTCTGCCGGAAGCCTACCCAGCTTACCAGACCCCGGACATACCGGTTCTTCTCCTTCAGACCGCGCAGCACATCACAGACTTTACGGTCGATCAGCCGGAAGTCCCCGGTATCGGTAGGGATTTCAACACTGGTCATACTGCTGAGCAGGCGGTAAAAGATCTTAGCGGTGACTTTCTTGAATAAAGTCTCCCCGTGACGCTTCAACCGCTTGGCATACACGACTTCGTAGCCCTCTTTCCACTTCGCAATCATCTGCAGAATAACCTCAGGAGGATCTTGGAGGTCTGCGTCAATCACCACGACTGCCTGGCCTTCGGCATAATCCATACCAGCCGTAATCGCCACCTGGTGGCCGAAATTACGGGAGAAGTCGATCAGCTTGACATGCTCATCCCGGCTGCTGATCTCGCGCATGATCTCCGCCGTGCGGTCCCGGCTGCCGTCATTGACGAAAACCAGTTCATAGGAATCGCCGCAACCATCCATTACTTTTTTGAGCCGCTCATAGGTTACCTGAATGACTTCCTCCTCATTGAACATGGGGACAATTACACTGTATCTGGCTTTCACCTTAGTTCCTCCTATAAGTTTCTACGAGATACCCCGCAATAAAACTGTCTTCTGAAACATGTGCCTTCTTAAATAGTGCCCCTAGAATACCCAGGAAGGGAACCAGCGCAGTACAGTATTGATATAACTGCTGTTAACCTGCATTCCGGATAACACCGGATAGAACATTACAAACAGGATGGCTGCAGCAGCCACATAGGCATACCGCAGGTATTTGGCGTCGCCGAATCTGCTGTCAAGCAGCTTCAGGATATAGACAACCGACAGAATCATAAACGGCACCATCGCAAAATAATGGTACAGGAACGTCTCACGCGGCACAAGCATCCACGGAACATACTGTGAGAAGAACCCGATCCAGATCATGTACAGATTCTTGTCCCGGCGTTTCACGGTAAGCCACACGGCTGCCAGCATAGCGAAGATTCCTGTCCACCAGATGAGGGGATTCCCCATGGTCACGATACTGCTGGCCTTGCCTTCCGGCAATCCTTCACCGCCGCTGAAGAACCATACCGGACGTTTCATGAACGGCCACTCCCACCAGGAGGAGGCGAACGGATGCGTTGCTACAAGCTGGCTGTGATAGTTGTACATATTTTTCTGGGCATCAATCAGTCCCTTAATGGTGAAGCCTTCTGCTGAAGCAGAGAGCGCCGGGACAAAGGACAGACTATAGATGATAACCGGGATCGCAATGAAGAATATGATGCAGCTGGCCAATGTGATGATGGTGTTCTTCCAGAAGGATTGGTCCGCTGTCCGGCAGGCAGCTTTGAGCTCCTGACCGGTCAGCTTGCCTTCAGCCAGCAGACGGCCTGCGGCCTTATACTCCCTATACCGCTCAAACAGCGCCAGCGCCAGCATCACCGCAAGTCCTGCTCCACCGTAGAGAACAATCCACTTAGAGGCCACTCCGATTCCGAAGAACAGTCCGGACCAGAAAAGCGGAACCAGCGTTGTGCGCAGCGGCATACGGTAGAAGTTCATCGTATAATACCGCTGCATGAAATAGAACATCAGCATAATGAAGAATACGCCGTATACATCAATCGTTGAAATGCGTGTCTGGGTGAAATGCATGAAGTCCAGCGCGAACAGTCCGGCTGCTAATGCAGCATAGGTAGTCTTCCGGAACAGCCGCATCGCCATGATATAGATCAGCGGCAGCATCGCAATGCCGAACAGGGTGCCGATGATACGCCAGCCGAACGGATTGACGCCAAACAGCTCCATGCCTGCACCGATCAGCAGCTTGCCAAGCGGCGGGTGCGTATTCTCATAAGGGACAATATCATGATAATGTTCATAAGCGGTCCGTGCATGATAGATTTCATCGAAATACGTACTGTTCATGAAATTCGAGTTCTCCGGGATCATGGACTGCTCATCGAACAGATTGGCTGGCGTCCCTCTTTTGGGAGCCGCAGCGGCATCCGGTGTAACACCGGCAATTTGCAGAGGCGTCTTCGGTGCCTCCTTGTCATAGAACGCCACTTCGTTCAGGGTGAAGCCCGGAGAGGTGACTGTCAGCTTGACGTATCTTGCCGATACGTTCAGCGGCTGGCTTTTCCAAATGAAGACATTGCCGACATCCTCGCTCACATCAAGCGGGCTGCTCCAATTATCCGGCGTCTGGCTGAACTCCAGCTGAAACTTGCCTGTGCCGACACCGCCGAAGATATTTACCCGCTCCAGCTGGTGGGCCTGCCCCAGATCCACATAGAAGCTCTCGCCGCTGGCGGCAGGCTCCCACAGGGTCTCAGGCGACTTGGTATCCCCCAGATGATAAAGCGCAAGCGCTCCATAGAGTACCGTGATCGCGATCATCCAGATCCAGTCTTTGCGCTGCAGCTTCAGCGGGGAACGACGTTCTTGCTTGGCAAGGGGCTGAATCCCCTCTGCAAGCCGCATATCTGCTTCAAATGCAGCCTGCGTTGAAACAGGCTCTGGCAGGTGCTTTGTTGCTTTGCGGATATATACATCGTACCCAACATACAGCAGATATAATGCCAGAACTACGGTAGTAATCGCTGTAACCAGGACAATTCCGTCTGTCGGCGGATTGCTGCCGGTATTGAGATAGGCCAGCGTATAGCCTACATTAATATATTGAGTCAGCGAGAATCCGAGAAACAGTGTCAGGAAACGCCGGTCCTTGCTCTCAATGAAGGTGAATAGAGACAGGAGCAGAACAGGATACAGGTAGCGTTCATGCATTTTGGTGCCAAATACAAAGACAACCGTGATCAGCACCATGCCGAGGAAATACGATTTAGAAAGATCCTTGCGGTCCTTGGTATTGAAGGAATAATAAGCTGCAAGAGCTACCGCTACAAGTATGAAAATAAAGCCCCATATGCGGTAAGGTATGCCGAGCCAGGTGACATCAAGCGCTGACCACATCGGATCCGTCAAAGCATAAAGATTGAATGCATTAACTGTAGAATACGGATAAGAAGATAAAGTGCTCTTATATAAATCAATCACTCCGGCAAAACCGCCGTTATTCCAGAAGAACGGGGCTGCGAGCAGAGCAAATATTCCCAGTCCGTAGACAGCGCCCAGAGCAAGCTGCTTCCAGGCGCGGTGATGATAGAAGGCAAAGATCAGGACCGGTGTGAAAATCAGCGCCTGCGGTTTGATCAGTGTGGCAATGGCGAAAAAGATCGCTGCGCGTACAAAGGTTCTATCCACTACTCCCATTATGCTGAGCAGCAGGAAGATGAGGAAGAAGGAGTCTGCTTGTCCCCACGCTGCAGAGTCCATCAGCACTGCCGGGTTAAACAGGAACAGCATCATCAGCCCGATCGCAAGTCCGGATCCGATCTTGGCACGCGCGCCTTTGTAGATGATCCAGCCGAGCACGAGGTCGGAGATGATGGCCGGCAGCTTATATAGCACAGTCTCTGCGCCTGATCCGCCCGCAAAATTAAACAATCCGCGGAGCAGACTCAGCAGGTACAGTACATATAAGTAGCCTGGGGGGTAATCCGCGAAATAGCCTTCTTCATAGAACTTGCCCGGACCAAGGTCAGTCAGGCGATGGCTCCAAGCCATGAATGTATTCATATCATTCTGATAGCCCTGCGCAGTCAGCCCAATCCAGATCCGCAGAATGAACGCTACCCCAAACAGGACATACAGCCAGCGTGTATAGATCACGTCCTGCTGGTTCAGCAGGCGTTTACTGCTGAAGGCTCTGTGATATAAAAGAGCAAAGAACACACTGAATACTGCCGATATCAGCAGCAGCTTGGCAGGTGACACCTTATGCGGTGTTTCTGCCGGCTGGCTCCCGCCGCCCGCATCCGCCCCGGCCGCCGGCGCCCCGCTGTCCAGCGATACAATGTTCGCGCCTTCCGGAGCTGCATCCAGCTGTTCTACGGACAGATCATCGAAATAGGCCTTGCCCTGAATCAGGTTGGCATATCCGCCCAGGGCAGCACCTATCCCGATCTCGGTCTGCTCTTTGCCGGTCTGGCCGATGAACTCGAGATACTGCCATTCGCCGGCTGTATCCTGGGTGGCGGGATAACCGCCGCCAATCCCGACCGGGAATATATTAGCACCCATTCCCCCGCCTGCTGTACTGACTATTTTGACATAACCCGAGATCTTATAGTAGCTGTCCGGCGAAACGGCAACCGTCTGTACCCACTTCAGGTGATTGGGTTCAAGGTTCTCAATGACTGCCGCTTTGCTGCCGGAGTGAACATCCTCGGACTGAACGGACAGCAGACCGGAGGCATCGCCCGAGATCCACATATCTTTGCTCCAGCTGGCAGGCGCACCGTCCTCCCCATCCTCAAAACCCGGATTCTGCAGTAAATTCCCCTCAGCATAAACGTTTGTTACAGGAAGAATAAATAATAAGAGCATCAGTATAACGGTTGCCGCCGCGCGTGTATTCTTGGTCATCGTTCCACCCTCACCTCGTCAATGTTAATCCAGCCGTTACCGCCGGTTATGTAAACTTCTGCCTGCATCCCCTGCTCCAGCGTGACCGCAGGAAGTGTAACCTGATGATAATCTTCCCCTGCCTGCAGTTCGGCTTCTGCCAGCACAGTGCCGGCTGCACGGATTCCGATCTTCCCGCCGCCGCTGCCGCCTGCACTAACCATGGCGGATAGCTTGTAGTCACCGGCTGCCGCGGCAAAAACCTGTGACACGCTTCTGTCAGCTCCCGCATCAAGATAAGCCAGCCTAGTTCCGGCGTAAGGCGTATTGTCAGCCACTCCCGTTCCCGCAGAGAATATCCAGCCCGAAGTCCCTTCTTCAAACCCCCCGTTTCTAAATTCAGCAGCGGGAGTCTCCGGAGCTGCCGGAAGCCCGTCCGCTTTGTCATTAGTTAGCATTACACTGTAGTTGGCGAAACGCTTAACTGTATATTCTGCACTTGCCGCAGGAAGCGGAGAGCTATTCCCAAAGATATATGCGGCATTTGCAGGCACCATGTTCAAATCGTCAAATCTGTATCTCCCAAAGGAGGATACACGCTGGAAAGCTTCACCCGGATTGGCGTAAACGGCGGAATCCTTGAAGTCTTGCGGATTGATCCGCTCATAGAACAGCACATAAATGTAGGGCATATTCACATTATTGGTAATATAGATTTCTCCCGGGCTGTGTTCGGAGGCATACTGCACCGCCTCACCGAAAGAATCATAAAAAGCCGGTCCGATCCGGCCGGGGAACTCACGGAAATAATCATTAGAGAACAGGACAAAAAATATTGTAAACACTGCAGCGGCCAATACGGCAGCTCCCTTGACTCTCCCCGCAAGCCACACAAATCCGGCGCTTACCAGCATGATGAACGGATAAAAAATAATATTGATCCGGTTGATGTTTACACTTGTAATAAACGCCATCAGCACGGCAATCAGGAACCAGAGCAGCAAGACTCCATACCCTGCGTTCTCCCGCCGCCTGGTCCACCACGAATGTATAAGGACAACCAGCCCCAGCAGCGCAAAGGGCAGCGCGATCGGGTACGCATAGCCATAAGGAGAAATTGAATTCCATGGCAAGCCGTCAGTCCCGCTAAGCATAAGCTTGCTGAATGCACTGAAGTTATCCGCAGCCGCCCTCCCCAGCTGTCCGCTGAACACGGATGAGATCTCCTCCACACGCGGCATCGTAAGCCTGGGAATAGTGAACAATGGAGTGGCTATGTCCTGCATGGAGTAACGGTTAATAACAATAAATAATAGTATAGGCAGTGCCATGACTGCAAACAGCAGGGCATTCCATACGAGAGTCCTGAGCTTAAGCATCTTGCTATACAATAGAAGCATTGCCGTACCAAGTGCAAATAACGGGACAAAAAAGTAAGCTGTTCCATAGGCATACAGCGAGAGGGCCAGCATGCCGGTAAACGCATAAAACCATCTCGGATTGTCGAAGGATCTTAGCAGAAGGTACACAGCTATCAGAATCATCGTGGGAAACAGATTCGATTCCAGCGCCCACCTGGACATCATAATATGCCAGGGATTGATTGCAATAAAGAACATGGCAGCGATTCCTGCTCCGGATGAGGCGGACAGCCGTTTCATAATCAGGTAGAAGAAAATCATGGCAAGCAAGCCCATGACCAGACTGAGTGCCCGCACAGACAGCGGCGTCAGGCCGAACAGCAGAATAAACGGCATGGACAAGTAGGCATACAGCGCATTCTGTCCGCTGCCCCAGGCGATAAGATGAACAGGCAGATGTACACCATTGCGGTCCATCCCGTAGTGAAGAATGGCGTAGGCATCATAGCCGATAGATGCTTCGTCCTGGTTCAGTCCCGGAGGAATAGAATTTATGTATATGATACGAACGATTGCCCCCAGCAGAAACAATAGGTACGGCCAGGGATTGTTAATGCAGGACTTGTAAGCTCTCGTAAGTAAGCCGGACAACGTTTATCACCTCTTCAACAATATAATCTAAATACTGGATGAAGAAAAGGGTAAAGCAGAGGTTAACCCCAGCTGCAGCCTCCTTATGAGGGATTCTCCAGTGAAACCTATACATTTCTATAACAAGTAGAAACGGCTTTGCCGTCCTTTTATAAGGACGGTACCGTTTCAGCGAGAAATAGAAGGATAATTGATAGCGTGAAGCAAATAAATTCTTATATTTTTATAAAAAAAACGGCCCCTTCATATTAATGAAGGAACCGTGTACTTAAAGACGGATGTCGTTCTCTCTTAGCCTTGGCTGCCGATCAGAACATAACGCAGAATAATCAGAACAGCCAATACCCACATCATCCAGTGGATATCATATTTCTTCTTGCCAGCCACATTCGCTACGCAAGCCAGAATCACATAAGTGACAATCCCGAACGAAATACCGTTAGCGATGTTGTAAGTGAAAGGCATAATAACAAAGGTCAGGAAGGCCGGGATCGCCAGGACCATGTCCTGGAAATCAATGTCGCGGATGGATTGAGCCATCAGGACACCGACAATAATCAGTGCAGCGGCTGTTGCAGGGCCGGGAATAAGCGCTACAATCGGAGCTAGGAACAATGCTAGCAGGAAGCACACACCTGTAGTTACTGCAGTCAGACCCGTACGTCCGCCTTCAGCTACACCGGCAGCACTCTCAACATAAGCAGTGGTTGTGGAAGTACCCAGCATCGCACCACCAGCAACGGCTACTGCATCTACAAACATGGCGTTACCAACACGTCTTTTGCCTTCTTCAGCATCCTTCATGATTCCCGCACGTTCAGCAGTACCTACAAGTGTACCGAAGGTATCAAACAATTCTACAAACGTAAAGGTAGCAATTGCGGAAACGATACCGGTGTGCATAATGCCTTCCCAGTCAAATTCCCAGAAGTTGAGTTGCGTGAAGTCCGGAATCCAATGGGCTTGTGAATCATTAATGGAACTGAAATCTACAGCGCCCATCAGGATCGCAGCCAGCGTAGTACCCAGAATACCGAACAGGATTGCGCCGCGTACGCGCAGCACCATCAGGATGGAGATCAGCAGCAGGCCGATAATTACGAGTTGAACATCGGTGTTCTCCAGGCTGCCCATATGAATTACAGTTTCGAAGGAAAGAACATCCGTGAATTTATTAGCGGCAATGTCATTACCGGCTTCAACGCCGATCGTCATCAATCCGCTGTTCTTCAGGCCGATAATGGTGATGAACATCCCGATACCGACCGTGATGGCATGCTTCAGGCTGTCAGGAATTGCAGTGAGCAATATTTGCCGGACCCGGGTAACGGTCAGCAGGATGAAGATGATACCGGAGATAAATACCGCAGTAAGACCCATTTGCCAGGTAAACTCATGTTCGGTGGTTGCCGAAGACAACACTACGGAAGCAAAATATGCATTAAGGCCCATACCAGGTGCCAGAGCTACCGGGAAGTTAATGAATAATCCCATGGCAATTGTGAAAATACCTGCTGCAAGTGCTGTAGCCAGGAATACGGAATACCAGCCCATATCAATGCGGCCAAAGGCAGTCAGGGTATTGGGATTAACCGATAGGATATAAGCCATTGCCATAAACGTGGTCAAACCGGCCATGATCTCTGTGCGTACTGTGGTGCCGTTCTCTTTCAACTTGAAAAAGCGATTCAAATTGTTCTCCCCCTAAGGTGTATGTTATGCCATCACAGCAACAGAAAAGCCGGCATCTGGGAAGACACCGGCCCGAAAAAAGAGATTCTTGCCCGGCATATCCGGTGTTAACCGGAATTCCAGGTAAGCTGCTCTTCTTAATCGTAGCCAGGTCATTACGGTGACCTCGTAGAGACTTCCAGGCCAATCCCCGGAATTATACGAATATGTATTTGCTGTAGCGCTTTATCATTTTAGGTGTATATGACATGAGTTGTCAATGGTAAATACGAACATTAAGCGTAAGGTTTATACAATTGTTCGTAAATCGAACATTTTCATGACAAATTTCGCTTGGTACAGGGATGATCCGCCAAACATCGCGGTATAAACGCGGACGGTACTGTACTTAAGCCAGGTTATACACGTATGATGGAGCGCTAAGCGGGATAGCCGGGTGGCATCATTTTCTGTGTATAGCATTTGACTGTCCTTCCGTTTGTATGCAGGACAGAAAAGAGAAGATTCTCAAATAGAAACGGCTTGCCCTTATATCAGCAAAAAAGCCGGAAACGCCAATGAAGGCGTTCCGGCTCCGGAATTTGATAGTCAGCTGTTACTGAGGCCTATTCCCACTCAATCGTTGCAGGCGGCTTCGAAGTAATGTCGTACACGATACGGTTGACGTTATCGACTTCGTTGACGATGCGCACGGAGATTTTCTCCAGAATATCCCACGGAATACGCGCCCAGTCTGCGGTCATTCCATCTACGGAAGTTACTGCGCGAATACCTACGGTATAGGAATACGTACGCTCGTCGCCCATAACGCCAACACTCTTCATGTTAGGCAATGCGGTGAAATACTGCCAGATTTCACGGTCGAGACCGGCTTTGGCAATCTCTTCACGCAGGATAAAGTCCGAATCACGAACAATAGTCAGCTTCTCTTCGGTTACTTCACCCAGTACACGGATGGCCAGCCCCGGACCCGGGAAAGGCTGACGCCAAACGATGGCATGCGGCATGCCGAGCTCCTCACCCAGCTTGCGGACCTCATCCTTGAACAGGGTGTTCAGCGGCTCGATCAGACTGAATTTCATATCTTCAGGCAACCCGCCTACATTATGGTGGGACTTAATCGTCTGAGCCGTTGCTGTACCGCTCTCCACGATATCTGTATACAGCGTGCCTTGCGCCAGGAATGAGAAATCACCCAGCTTGGCCGATTCTTCGTCGAAGCAATAAATGAATTCATTACCGATGATCTTACGTTTCTGTTCGGGATCGGAAACACCGGCCAGCTTGCCGAGGAAGCGGTCACGGGCATCGATTTTGACCACATGGATATCGAATTTGCCGACAAAAGTCTCCATAACGCTCTCCGCTTCACCTTTGCGCAAAAGGCCATGGTCAATGAACATACAAGTCAGCTGGTCGCCGATGGCACGGTGAATCAGCATAGCCACAACAGAGGAATCTACACCGCCGCTGAGTGCGCAGAGCACTTTTTTGTCGCCGACTTTGTCGCGGATATCCTTAATGGCATCGTCAATAAACGACTCCATCGTCCATTTGCCCTCGCAGCCGCAGACCTCATACAGGAAGTTCGAAATCATCTCATTCCCGTTCACAGAGTGGCGCACCTCAGGATGGAACTGTACGGCGAAGAATTTGCGTGCATCGTTGCTCATAGCTGCGATTGGAGCGCTCTCTGTCCCGGCATCCAGCTTAAAGCCTTCCGGAAGCTCCACGACATGGTCCCCGTGGCTCATCCATACTGTCTGATTGCTCTCAAGACCTGCTGCAAGCACGGACCCTGGCGAGAATTCCACATCCGCTTTGCCGTATTCCCGCTTGGATGCGCGCTCTACCTTGCCGCCCTGCTGCTGGGCCATCAGTTGCATCCCGTAACAGATTCCGAAGATCGGAAGTCCGAGTTCATAAATCGCCGGATCTACATGTGGTGCATCCTCAGCGTACACACTGCTTGGCCCGCCTGAGAAAACAATCCCTTTTGGCGACAGTGCCTTAATCTTCTCCATTGGTGTATTGTACGGCAGAAGCTCGCTGTATACCCCCAGGTCCCGAATTCTGCGCGCGATAAGCTGGTTATACTGTCCCCCGAAATCCAGAACAACGATAATTTCATTTGGCTTGTTCATTACTTGCCTCCCTTGATTATTGGATTCATTATACTCATGGTTAATTCTCAGCGTCAAGGAAAGGAGACGTCTTGTCTTCGGGGATTTCTCCCATATGTGACGGGGTCTGGGGCGATTTAGGGGGCCTGTAAAGGCAGTATCCAGATCTTGGAATTCGTATCCGCTTCCACGTTTGCATGCTGGGGAAAAGTGTGACGCTACCGCTGCTAACAAGTGATTTCCTCTTTCAGGAATGCCGTCATATGCTGAACAGAACAGAGGGCTAGCCGGCGGGCGACACCGGGGAAGTTACTATGAACTAACTAATACGCCGGAAAACCAACTAATACGCCGGAGCTATACTTTTGCAGCCCTCCAGGGTCACGCTGTACTCTCCGGGGCGCCGCACAGCAGCAAAGTGAGCTCACTTAAGTTCCCCTGTAAAGAAAGGGCTAAATGTTGTAAGTATTACAACATGGATTCA
The DNA here is from genome assembly GCF_038000245.1 of Paenibacillus sp. FSL R10-2736. NCBI lineage: Bacteria > Bacillati > Bacillota > Bacilli > Caryophanales > Paenibacillaceae > Paenibacillus > Paenibacillus sp. FSL R10-2736. Next base: position 1,236,308 of record NZ_JBBOBN010000002.1, on the reverse strand, counting down.
TGAATACTAGGGGATTCGTAACAATTGTTGTATGAAATGCAGGAATTGATGCGCTTAGCCGCCTGATTACGGGGAAATGCTGCTTTTTATACAACAATTTCTGATTAGGCTCGTTATTATGAGGAGATTGTTGTATTTCGTGCAGGATTTCCGTTGGCATCCAAGTTCAGCTTAAATATTGATGTAAATGAAAAGGCGCTCGCTGCATTAGCAGTGAACGTCTTTTCATCTTATCGGGTCAGACGGAATGTAATCGTCAAACATCTGGCAATGAACGCGGCAGCGTCATTGGCTTCCGCATCCTTGGCAGGAGCACCGGAGCGCAAGGGCTGCGGGAGCGGTACGGCTGCGCCGGAGCGCAGGGGATGCGGGTCCGCGACGGCTGCGCCGCGGCACGGCGATTGCGGGTCCGCGACGGCTGCGCCGCGGCACAGCGATTGCGGGTCCGCGACGGCTGCGCTGGAGCGCAGGGGATGCGGGTCCGCGACGGAGGCGCCGGGGCGCGGGGATTGCGGGTCCGCGACGGCTGCGCTGGAGCGCAAGGGCTGCGGGAGCGGCACGGCTGCGCTGGAGCGCAGGGGATGCGGGTCCGCGACGGCTGCGCCGCGGCACGGCGATTGCGGGTCCGCGACGGCTGCGCCCCGGCGCGGGGGCTGCGCGCGGGCGGCAAGCCCGCCCGCGCATCCGCTGTACGCCAGGGTTTCCCACTGGCGTACGAAGTCCCGGACGGCGGCGCGCAGCCGCCCGTCCTCAATGGCCAGGGAGTCTGCATACTCCCTGGCGGTAACCCCGGGCAGCGGCGGCCCATACCGCGCCGCCAGCCCGTGCCAGGCCAGAGCGGCGGCGCGAAGCTGCCGCTCACGGCTTAATCTGCCGGCGCGGTGCACCGCCGGCAGCAGGGCCAGGCAACGCCGCCAGCGGATGGCGGCGGCCAGCCCCAGCGCCGCAGCGGCAAGCGGCGCCGGAGCCGTGCCGCCCGCCTGCGGCAGGGCGGCGGACAGAGCGTCCGCGAGCTGCACAGCGGACATGCGGGCTCCCGGCGGCGCGGATGCAGCCGCCGGATTCGTCTCCGCCGCGCCTGCGGCAGCGGCGGAGGCAGCAGGCGTGGGGTCGAAGGGGACCCAGCCGGCGCCGGGGAAATAGACCTCGACCCAGGCGTGGGCATCGCCTCCAGTCACATTGTAGAGCTGCGGCATGGAGCCGGCCACAAGCGTCCCCGGGCCGTAGCCCTGGACGTAACGGGCCGGAATGCCGCTGCTGCGCAGCAGGACCGTCATCGCCGTGGCGAAATGCACGCAGTAGCCCTGCCGGGTCCCGAAGAGGAAATCGTCGGCGAAATCGGCACCGGACGGCGGCACTCGGGTCTGCAGGGTGTAGGTGTAGCCGGTTTGCAAATAATCTGCAACCGCAGCAGCGGCATCATAACGGTTAGCCGCAGCAGCGGTAAGCTGCTCTGCCAGAAGCTTCACCCGCTCCGGCACGGCTGCGGGGAGCTGCAAATACAGATTGCTCACCCGCTCAGGATCAATCCCCTGCAGCTTGCGCAGCACAGCCGGATCACTCTCCGGAAGCACGGACTTCACCGTATATTCCGTTAACTTGGCAGAGCCGGAAATCTCCGGAAGCCGGAAGCTGCTCTTCTCGCCATTCGCAAGCACATAACCAAGCTGGCTCCCATCGGCCAGCCGGATATTCTGTACATCGACTGCCGTGCCGGCGCTGAAGAGAGGAAGCCCGCCGGATGAAGGCTTGGCGAACTGAATCCGCTGAATGAGCGGCGCTGGCCCGGCCGCTTCCGGCTCCGCAACCGGGAGGCTCGTTAAATTAAGCGGTTCATAGGACACCCCGCTTCTGATCCAGCGGCGGCCGTCATAATAAGCTACGCTTTCTCCCCGCCAGTAGGACGGACGGGCAGCCGTTACGCTAAAGACGGCCTCTCTGCTGGGCGACAAGGGCATTCCCAGCTCCCCGTCTCCCGCACTGTAACCGGTGCTGGCCGCCTGAGGTCCGGCAGATTCTCCGGGCCTTTGCGTTTCCGCCCAATTCTCCAGCTTGTTTAGAACCGGCTGCAGTGTAATGGGGACCACAGGCCGGGCACCAAGTCCCTGCCCGCCTATCCAGGCTGCCACCGTCACGGCCACCGCTGTAGAGAACGCCCATATTCCCCAGCGGGCGTAAGGAAGAGCATGGCTTCCTGTCCGCTCCTGCAGACGGAGCAGTCCGCTTAATGACCGCATCCAGAGAATCAGCCCCGCTGAGACCAGTACATCACCGGACGTATCGACAGCATAGACCATATCTAGCGCCAGCAGATATACCAGGGTTACACCTGTAAATAAGGTGATACTTCCCCTGTAAAGAGCCAACTGCTGGACAGATGACACTAACAGGCCCCAGCCAAGCACCAGAATCAGCAGCCGGCTGTTCTCACTTAAGGCAGAAATCCGGCCTGACAGGAGCAGGAGGGCATCCTCACGGATGTCTGCTGCATAGAGCCGCAGCCAAGCTGCTCCCTCCTGTTCCGCGCACAGGTAGAACCAGGTCAGGAAGATCAGGAGGAACTGCCCGCAGGCCTGCAGAAGGCGGGGGAGCTGAATACATCCCCATAACAGCAGTCCGGCAGCCGAGAGCATCAGGAGCTTCAGAAGCTCGGCGGTATCCGCCGATGCGGCCAGCCGCTTGAGCGGCAGCAGCCACAGGGTGAACATCCCCATAATAGCCAAAGAGAACAGCCCGCGATAATACAGGGGACTGCTCTCCCTTTTATCGGCGAAGCTGTTCTCCGTACTTTCCGCTTCCGGCTGCCGGCTGCCCCCTGGAGAATTCACAGGGCCCCCTAAGTCTGCTGGAGTAACCCTAATGCGATGTCGGTTGGCCCGGATATCCATAATACTCCGCCCCCTTGTACCCTTGTGCAGGAGAGACATCGTTCAGACAATGGATCCGCGCACCCAGCCGCATCAGACTTCCGGCTATAGTGCCCGATGTACGCTGCTTGCCGCCGGAACCAGGGCTATACTTAACAGCCGGATAACTCTCTACAGGCTCAGGGAATCCTTCCCTGGCCTCCTTGGTTCCGGTTGAACTCCGTACCGGATCTTCCGCCGGTCCTCCCCCCGGAGAGGGCTGATCCCAGACATAGTACAGCTCGACCTTAATTCCCTGGACCAAAAAGCGGGCAAGCGTCCGGGCAGACTCTTCTTCAAGCCGGCCGGTAATGACAGACACCGTCATGCCGGGAATCCAGCCCCGCGAAGCATCCTCCAGCAGCCGGCTGAGACTCTGTGAGCCGGATGGGGATATTTCCGTCAGCAGGTCTTGTACCCTGCCGGGGATTTGACCCAGGCCTTCATGTCTGGCCATCCCTTCCGGCCAGCCGCCGCTGAAGAGCTGCAGGTAACTGCTGGAACGTTCGGCAGAGAGCAGCAGTCCCATTGCCGCCGACACCGCCCGTTCAAAAGCAGGCATAACCGTTCCGCGCTGCCCGCGCGATACCAAGGCACCGTAAGGAACCTCATAATCCTCCGGAGAGTTCGCAAGCACGATACAGGTCATTTGCCCGGCTTCCCGTTCAGGTACTCTGCTCTGCAGGGTTCCCTTGCGTGCGCTGTTCTTCCAGTGAATCCGGCTGAGCGGATCACCGGGAGCATAGTCACGGATATCCGCTGCTTCTGCACTGCCCTGCTTCCCCCGTCCGGGAAGCATCCGGTCTCCCGGCATTACACGGTTATCCGGCAAGCTGCCGGCCAGATACAGCGCCTTCGGGAGCACCTTGAAGCTCTCCTTGCCGCCCGGCTGACAGCCGCCTGTGAACAAACCAGGCAGATCCCCCCAGGTGACACCGCAGCCGTAAAGCTGGTGGACCCCTCTGGGAACAGACTTCAGTTCATACGAATAAGTGAAGGAGCGCCGGAATCCGGGAAACAGCAGCTCCTGATGGCTGCCTTCACTCCAGTAATCGGCAACAACTATCCACGGAAGCGGGATCTTGGAGACAAAGCTGATCTGTACCTTAACGGTAACGGTATCCCCGGCCGACGGGCGTGCGGGAGTTATTGTGCGGAGAACGGCTACCCGCCGTGGACCGCAGAGATGCATAAGCAGCCCGCCGGACATTACAATTATGCCAGCCGTCAGAAGCAGCAGCAGTGATTCTCCGCCCCGCCACAGATATAACCCTAAGACTGCTGCGGTTAAAAGCAGCATCCGCGCCCACTCCTGTACAGTGCTGCGGACACGCCGGCGGGACAGGAACGCAGCCGCAGATTTCCCGGAACTATCCCGCTTTCCATGCTCATATTTGATCTGATCTATCAATGATGAAGAGGACAAGGATGACACCCTTCCTTCGGTCATAGACTAGCTCCCAGCCTGCCCGCAATTTCACTGGCTATTCGGCTTCCGGGAGCCTATTACTATCTATTCTTCCCATCAAAAAGGGTGCCCAGACATTCAGCGAATTCTTTTTAGCCCCGACTCTCCCGGCTATTTATATCAACGGCTGACGCATCGGTTCAAAATGCCTTCACTCTGCGCTCTTCTGCATTTACACTGGCCGCAAGCGGCGGATGCCCTGTGGCATCGAGCAAATCCCGCAGGGATACCCATAGGGAAGAGCCAATGAGCTGTATCTCTGCTGTCTTGAGCTCCACCGCTCCGTCCGGCTGGACGACCTCTATCTGCTGTTTCTTTGAATTTACAGTCACTGTCCGCCCATTCCAGCTTACCTGTCCGCTGCGGGTAGCCTTATCCCAGCCGACTTGCCCGCCAAGCCGCTCCACGGCGGTACGGAGAGGCACGAAATATTGCCCGTTTCTAAGGTTGTACTCTCCAGGCTTCAGGATGGTTTCCAGCCTCCCTACCTCCAAAGCAAGCGGTTTGCTGGGTGCAAACAGTTCAGCATTCGGAACAATATTCGCCGAGATCCAGGCTTTGGACGGCTTCACCCGCTGCAGTGCCGCTGCCTGAGCAGACACTCTGAACTGTACCGGCTCACTCTGCGCATTAAGTAAGCCGAATTCATAACCGGCGGCTTTGTAGCGTTCAATAATGGCCGGCAGCGCCTTGGCACTCTGCTCATGACCCGACCCGTCATGCAGCAGCAGGATAACACTCCCGGAGTCCAGATCAGCAACCGAATGCTGAAGGATCTCTGCGGCAGGCACTCCCCGGCGGCTGGAGTCTCCGCTGTCTACGGTCCAGTCCATCACCTCATAGCCCGCCTGCTTCAGCAGATAAAAATAAGTATTGTCAAAATGGCCAAAGGTGCCTCCCGGTGCACGGACCAGCTGCGGACGAACCCCTGTAATGCCTCTGACCGTTTCCTCTGTCTGTTTGATCTGACGCCAGAACTCCGTGAATCCGCTATAGAGATCATGATAATTATGATTATAGGTATGATTGCCGATGGCATGCCCCTGCTCCCAGATGGCATTGACCAGCTCGGGGCGGCTGGCAGCTTGCTCTCCCAGCACGAAGAAGGTAGCCTTCACTCCCTGCTCCTGCAATATCTGGAGCACTCGGGGAGTAACCGCACTTGGCCCGTCATCGAATGTAAGGTAGACGACCCGTGTTGCCTTGCTGTGCTTAGCTTCCTGATTAGAGTTGCCCGCAGCGGCGGATACTTTCTGTAGGGTAGTAGCCTGCGGATCGGTGGCCGGTGTATAAGCTGAACCCCCTGAACCGGGGGGCTGCAGCGGCGCTGCTTCCGCATTCTTGACTGCAGCCGGCGGCAAATCTTGCACCTGGACTTCCGGAGGATTATTCTTAGAGAGTAAAGATGCTGCACTGCCTGCTTCAGCCTGCAGGGAGAATGTCCTCCATGAAGCCAGGGATTGCCCCTTGCCCCCAAGGGCTGACATACTTAGAAGCACTGCCATAACAAGCAACCCGCGGATCATAAACCGGCGGATACGATTTTCCCGGCTTTCCTTCATCTTCTCTACCTCCAGCATTCTATTGGCGCTTTCACGCCATTTGGTAGATTGTATGAAGACAAGCTTCAAAATAGAATCAGGCGCGCAGCCTTCGGAGAGTGATGAATGTATGGAAATGCTGAAATGGATACAGGAATTGTTCGCCAGCTATGGATATAGCGTATTGTTCTTTGGGCTTTTGCTGGAATTCATTGCTCTGCCTTTTCCCGGAGAGACTACCATGGCCTTCGCCGGGTTTCTGTCCTATACCGGGAGGCTGGATTTCTTCACGCTGGTTATCGTAGCTTTTGCAGGGACCACAGTTGGCATGACCATTACTTATTTCATTGGGCTTAGGGCCGGGCTGCCCTTCATCCAGCGTTACGGCAAATGGTTCATGTTCTCTCCGGCCAAGCTGGAAAAGACCCAGCGCTGGTTCGAGCGGTACGGCAGCGTGCTGATCTCAATCGGCTACTTCGTTCCGGGCGTCCGCCATTTCACCGGCTACTTCGCCGGTATTATCTCACTGCCTTTCCGCAAATTTGCAATGTACGCCTATGGCGGCGCCTTGTTCTGGGTACTGCTATTCCTGGGTATCGGCAAAATCTTCGGACCGCAGTGGATGGGCATTTTCCACTTAATCGAAACCTATGCCCTCTGGATTGCCCTCTTTGCCGCAGCCATTGCTGCGCTGATTGTGATGTACCGTTACCGGAATGCCATCCTTCTCCGGCTGTCCCGGCGCAAATCCGCTGCTCCGCTGGAGACGAAGGTCAAAGTCAAGGTCAAGGTCAAGGTCAAAGAAACCTCCAAAAGCCGCTGATTCTTTCAGATTATTAAGGCTGGGACTCCCTGTACCGCTTATTCCATTTGCTGCGCAGCAGGTAATAACCTCCCAGCAACAGCGCAATCGCAGCAAAACCCGCCCCGCCCGCGAATCCCAGCATTCTGGGCTCCACATAATCAAGCAGCCAGCCTGCCCCTAGCATGGACAGGCCCAGCAACGTTCCGCTTACTGCCGCCAGCAGGCCGAATACGGCCGGCTGCAGCGCAGGCGGCGTTTCCCTCATCACCAGCGTATCCAGACAGGCATTGCCAATCCCTCCGGCCAACGATAACAGAATGTACAGCAGAAATGCTGCAGCGAAATGACCGCTGCTGCTAATCATCATGAGCAGAATGCCCTCGAGCAGCAGACCGCCAAGCGCTACCGCTAAGAGCCTTTTGCGGAATAAACGCCCGGCAAAGAAACTCAGGCTGAGCCCGATGCCAAGCGCTGCGTAGAACGCCCCCACCCCGCTGTCTCCGGCATGAAATACCTGCACAGCATATACGCTGATCAGCACATTATCCCAGCCATTGATTACCGGCACCAGTAATTCATAGCAGAGCACAATCTGCAGTGCCAGACTGCCTCCAAGGACTGTGCGCAGCGCCTGCCGCCGTGTCCTTTTGGCAGACAAGCCTAAGGTATGGTTTCCGCCTTCAGCATGCGGTGTTGACTCCCGGCCTGCATCTCCGGCAAGTGCCTGCTTGGGATAATGAATCCCCCTTATAAGCAGTCCGGCCGCCAGGAACGACACAGCATTCATAACAAAGGCCATGTCCGGACCGAAATACAGCGAGACAATCCCTCCTGTAAAGGCGCCAAGAATCAGTACGCAGCCGTTCAAAAGCTGTTCCAGGCCGTTGATCCGCAGCAAATCCTCCGGCGCTGCCAGCAGAGGAATGGAAGATTTGCGCACCGGACTATAGATGGCTTCACCCGCTGCCATCACAAAGCTGCCGGTATACACCAGCCACAGCATATGCTCCCCGTCTACCCAGAGCAAGGACAAGGCTACGGGGACACGCAGGAAATCCACAGCCATCATGATTGTTGTGCGCGGCAGTCTGCCAGCCAGTAACCCTCCAAGCGGTGCCATGAACAGATAAGGCAGCACCCGCACGCCAAGCGATATCCCTACGGCCATACCCGACCCGGTCAAATGAAGAACCAGGGCCAGCATAGCAATACTGCTGAAGCGGTCGCCGATACCGTTGATTAACCCGGCTGCAAACAGCCTTTGATAGCCTTTATTGCGTCCCGCAAGTGATCCTGCATTTGTGCTCATAACATTAGCCTCTCATTAAATTATATAAATATCTAATTAGATGATAATATAATATTGAATTTGGAGCAATGCTTTATTTCAGACAATTTGCTAAGCTTAGATCATTAACCTGAAAGAAAGCAGGTGCATTTCTGTGAAAATAGACCGTCTCCTCTCCATTGTCATTCTGCTGCTGAACCGGCCGCTGATTCAGGCCAAGGAGCTGGCCGATATGTTCGAAGTCTCCGTACGCACCATCTACCGCGATATAGACAGCATTAATACCGCAGGTATTCCCGTCGTCACATATCAGGGGTCCGGGGGCGGTATCGGCCTCATGCAAGGCTACCGGCTGGACCGCAATGTGCTGTCCGAGCGTGAGCTGGCCGATATCTTCGGCGCACTGCAAAGCGTCTCCTCTTATGGCGGTGAAGGGCACCAGCTGTTAATGGAGAAAATCAGCAGTGTAATCCCCCCTTCCCAGACAGCTGCCTTCCGCAGCAAGACCACCCAGATGATCGTTGATCTCTCCCCTTGGGGGCTGATGGGCCCGTTGGAGGAGCGGATCAGCCTTCTTAAAGAGGCACTGGAGGAGAATACCGTCATCTCCTTCGAATATATCTCGGCCGAAGGCCGGGCAAGTACGCGTACCGTTGAACCCTACACCCTTGTACTCAAGGGACAAAGCTGGTACTTATACGGTTTCTGCACAGAACGCCGGGATTTCCGGCTCTTCAAGCTGCTGCGGATGAAAGCGCTGGTGAAGGAGAAGCGGCACTATACCCGCCAGGATATTCCGCTGAAGGAGCTGCCCTGGACGGACGGCTGGAAAGAACCGCAGAATATCCAGCCGATCCGGCTGCAATTTGCACCGGAAGGCAGGCATCTTGCGGAAGAGTATTTCGACTCCGAGGAGCTGCAGCAGGATGACCGCGGCGGGTACACCCTTACCGTCCATTATCCTGAGAATGATTGGCTGTTCGGTTTCCTGCTAAGCTTCGGAACCGTGCTGGAGGTGCTTGAGCCGGAACATATCCGCCGGAGAATAGGCGAGCTGGCCGGAGGCGTTGCTGCCAAATACGCCTCCAGCCTCCCGCAGCCACAGCCGGCACACCCTGCTGAACAAAGAAGGGGATAGTATCTTTTTTCCATAACCCGCACATGAACCTGAATCTATGCTGTCAGGTTTGCCGGCTTATACTGGACAGGAAGAGGCGGCAAACACCGCCTGAACCAGAACCCTGAGGAGTGTACAATATGGAAACGGCGTCAACGAAACAAACGGAGGGCTTGTTCTGCCAAAGCTGCGGAATGCCGGTTAACGAAACTGAGCTGCAGGGCAGCGACAAGGAAGGCAACAAAACGGGGGAGTATTGCATCTACTGTTATGAGCATGGTGAATTCAAGCAGCCGGATATCACTCTGCAGGAGATGACCGATCTCTGTGCGGGGTACTTGGTGGAGGAAGGGATGGATGAAGCTGCCGCCCGCCAGATGCTGGGGTATTCCCTGCCGCAGTTGAAGCGCTGGAGCACGGGAGCCGGGATTAGCTGAGGCTGTAAACGGACAACAAAAGGACTACCCGGCAAAACCGTTACGGCTTTGCGGATAGTCCTTTTGTTGAAATTATAGCCTGTTCATACAACTAAGCTCTTTGCGATTTCACCTTGTTAGGCTGCGGCTGTACTGCATCCTCTTCTTCCGTCTTCAGGAAATCCGGCTGCGGAGAAGTCTTTCTGATGAACAACGCCAGCACCAGGGCAAGAACTGTCACCCAGGTAGCTACAGTGAACGCATGAGTAATCCCGTTAATCGTCGCTTCCTGCGTAAGCTTAAGCATCGCCGCCTTATCGGTCTGCGATACCGCACCGCTTGTCAGTGCATCGGTAATGTTGCTCTTCGTACGGTTGGTCATCAGGCTGACGAACAGCGCCATACCCAGTGCACCGCCTACGGTCCGCAGGGTGTTGGACATTGCCGTACCGTGCGAAGCCAAACGCTGCGGCAGCTGATTCAGGCCGGCAGTTACGATTGGCATCATCAGCATGGACATCCCGAACATCCGCGCAGTATAAGTCAGGATCAGATGTGTATAGGTTGTACTGTCACTGATCTGGCTGAATTCCCAGGTCGTAATGGCTGTGATGGCAAGGCCGATAACCGCAAGCCATCTTGCGCCGATTTTATCAAATATAATTCCGGTAATCGGAGACATAATACCCATCAGGATCGCACCCGGCAGCAGCATCAGTCCGGATTCCATAGGTGTAAATCCGCGGATCGTCTGCAGATAAATCGGCAGCAGGATCATACCTGCGTACATAGCCATAGTCACAATAATGTTAATTACCGTAGTGAGTGAATACATGTTGTAGCGGAAAATGCGGAATTCAAGCAGCGGCTTATCCGCTGTAAGCTCACGCCATACGAACAGCCCCAGGGAAACAATACCCAGGATCAGACAGAGGATAACTGTGGTGCTGCCCCAGCCGTCCGTTCCGGCGTCACTGAAGCCATACAGCAAGCCGCCAAAGCCCAGGGTCGAAAGAACCACACCCGGCTTATCCAGCTTCGGAGAAGTCAGTTTGCCTACATTCTGCATCGTCTTCATGCCAAGCAGCATCGAGAAGATCGCCAGCGGAAGCACGATGTAGAACAGCACGCGCCAGGAGTAGTTCTGAACCACCCAACCGGACAAGGTTGGTCCGACTGCCGGAGCAAAAATCATCGCAACCGCCATAAGTCCCATGGCCTTGCCGCGTTCTTCAATCGGGAAGATGCGCAGGAACACAATGTTCATCAGCGGCATCAGAATCCCGGCACCTACCGCCTGGATAACTCTGCCGACCATAATCATTTCAAAGCCTGATCCTATTGCACAAACCAGTGTACCTATGGAAAATAGCATCATCGCCGTCGTAAAGAGCTGGCGGGTCGTAAATTTCTCTACCAGATAAGCACTGATTGGCACCAGTACACCATTAACCAGCATGAACCCTGTAGTCAGCCATTGTGCCGTGTTGGCGGCGATCTTCAGGTCCTCCATCATTTTGGGCAGCGCCACATTCATCAGTGTCTGATTCAGCAGCGCCACGAAGGCGCCGATCAGGAGCGCTGCGATAATCGGACCTCTGCGGATCGTCTTGGACGATGCAGCGTCAGCAGTAATTGTACTCATAGCTTCTTTTTGTCTCTCCCTTGTTCTAGAATTTTGATGATTTCACCATGCAACCGCAGCAGTTCTCCGGCATCCTCAGCAGGTATATTAGCCAGTGGCTGCAGATACCTGCGCAGAGACTGTTTGCTTAACTCCCGGATCTCCTTGCCCTTATCGGTCATCGCCAGCTTAAATATACGTCTGTCGCTCTGCGAGCGTTCTCTGGTAATCAGTCCAGCCTTCACCATCCGGTCCACCACTCCGCTTGCCGCGCTGTTGCCAAGATGCAGCAGATCTGCAAGCTCAGTGATACCGATATCGGGATGTGCCGATAACTTACGCAATACCATTAGCTGGGTGGATGTAATCTTCAGCTCTTCTGCGTCCTTCCACAAAAGCTGCTGGAAATTATGGTTGATGCAGCGGAAAGAGGACAGAATATCGTCCAATTGCTTTTCCTTTTCCTCCAACCTCAATCCCTCCAATCGCCCAATATGAAATAATACTTCGCATACGAACTATTTTACTATTTACCTATTTATTCGTCAATAACTTGCAGAAATTTTCTGAAAAAGTAATTATTCTTTCACTCCTACCGGGATGCCACCGGCAAAAGTTTGCGTTTATTGTGGACTTCCCGGGTCCAAAATATGAATTACACGGAAAGCGGGAAAAACAAATGAGTCTGGAGCAACAACGTAAGAGCTGGAGCGGGGACCATAAGCTTTTGTCGGGGATCATCGTAAAGCCTGAAGCGCATGCTGAAGCTGCCGCTTTATTCCTGAGGCTGCATTCAGCCCTGTATGCTGCAGACATAAGCAGCGGGGAACAGCCTAGTTTCGAGGATTCCTTATGGAACAATCTGTTAGAGTCTACTTTGCGCAGCTATCCTGTTCATACGCCCGGCAGCCGTAATTCTATAGTCTGGCATATATGGCACAGCGCGCGGATCGAGGACATCACCATGAACATCCTTGGTGCAGACCGTGCGCAGGTGCTTCATTCAGAACACTATGCAGAGAGCCTGCAGACCCCTTTCATCCACTCCGGTAATGGAATGAGTGATCAGGAAGTGGCTGCATTCAGTGCAGAGGTGAATATCGGGGCATTAGCGGCATACCGGCGTGCTGTAGCAATCAGAACACGCTCCATCATTCCCGCTGTGCAGCCGGGGCAATTCGGGCGCAAAGCCACTCCGGCGCAGTTCAGCAGGGTGCTGGAGGAAAAAGCCGTCCTGGAAACCGAGCAGTGGCTACTCGATTACTGGGGCGGCAAGACCCTTGCCGGACTGGTGCTGATGCCTGCCACACGGCATAATTTCGTCCATCTTAACAAAGCGATGCGCGTGAAGCAGAAGCTGCAGAAGTGAGCTATATTAACCGCACTTAAGGCAACAACCATTCAAATTACGGTCAGTCGCTGCGGACTGGCGGAATACGTCAATGCCTTACACTTGATTCTTTAGCGGCAGAATGGAGACTTCTTAGGAAGCTCTGTAGACATAAATGTTGTACGTTTCGCAACCTTGATTCATGGATTGCAGGGTGATCGGGAGGATTGTTGTATGAAATGCAAGAATAATCCTGCTGAGCTGCTTGAAAAAGGTGAAATGCTGCCTTTTATACAACAATTCTGGTTTTGGGCCGATTGAAGGAGGGAATTGTTGTATTATGGGCAGGAATCGAAAAAGAGCGGGCCGGAGATTAATCCGGTCCGCTCTTTGGCATATGCAGGGCTTACAGCATCACTGAACTTATATCCCGCAGCCCACAGTGCCAGTTAAAGTAGGCTGCAGCCGTGCGATTTCCTCTGCTGACGGTTGTTTGCAGCTCGCAAGCCCGCTGGCAATTGACATCATCAGCTTGATCCGGTTAGCCTGGTTCACGACACTGACCCCGGCATCATAGTCGATGGCAACGATATTCGCGCCCGGATACAGCTCCTTCAGTCCTTTAATCATGCCCCGGCCGGTAATATGATTCGGCAGGCAGGCAAATGGCTGAATACAGGCGATATTGTTCACGCCATTATCGAGCAGATCCATCATCTCCGCTGTCAGGAACCAGCCTTCGCCCATCTGGTTGCCTACAGAGACCAGACGGCTTGCTTTCTCGGCCAGCCCATAAATATTCTCCCGGCCTTTGGCCAGTCCGGCTTGCTCCAGCGCCACTTTGACCGGCTTGCGGTAAATCTCTAGATACGAGATCAGCATGGGATTAATATATCCCAGCCGTTTGCTTTTGCCGAATTGCTCGGCTTTGTAGATCGGATTATAGACACAATAGAAAATGAAGTCCAGGAAATCCGGCATTACAGCCTCTCCGCCTTCTGCCTCAATCATATCGATAATGCGGTTATTGGCGTCCGGATGGAATTTGATCAGTATTTCACCGACAATGCCCACCTTCGGCTTCACTGCCGGGTTAACCGCAAGCCGTGAGAACTCAGCGACGATCTCACGGCACAGCCGCTTGTACTCACGGAACGAGAAGTTCGACAGACTTTTTTTGCAGCGCTCCATACCGCTGCGGAATAAGGCCCCGGCGCTTCCCGGAACGGTCTCATACGGTCTGAAGCGGTGCAGGAGACGCATCATCAGATCACCGTAGCAGGCCGCAGCAATCAGGCGGTTCGCCAGCTTCAGGCTGATCCGGAAGCCCGGCTGATTCTCCATGCCGGATGCATTCAGTGAAATAACCGGAATCTGCCCCAGATTCGAATCCTTCAGTGCCTTACGCAGCAGGGAGATGTAATTGGTCGCCCGGCAGCCGCCGCCGGTCTGTGACATTATTACGGCAGTCCGGTCCGGATCGTATTCCCCGCTCTTCAGCGCGGACAGCATCTGCCCGATGGTTACAATCGCCGGATAACAGGCATCATTGTTCACGTACCTTAGACCTTCCTCGGTCTCCTGCGGTCCGGTTGATTCCAGGATCTTCAGACGATAGCCCGTGTCATTGAACACCCGTTCAAACAGCTCGAAATGGATTGGTGACATCTGCGGAGCCAGAATGGTATAGGTTTCCTTCATTTCCTTCGTGAATGGCACATTCGCCTGCGTCTTGTACAGCAGCTGAGGCTGCACATCACCCTGCTCCCGCTCACGCATAGCTGCCAGCAGGGAACGCAGACGGATACGTGCGGCCCCCAGATTGCTGATCTCATCAATCTTAATCAGCGTATAGACCTTATTGTGACGTTCCATAATCTCCTGAACGGCATCGCAGGTGATCGCATCAATACCACAGCCAAAGGAAGTCAGCTGGACAAGCTCCAGATCGTTTCTTCCCGCAGCCAGCCGGGCCGCACGGTACATCCGCGCATGGTAGGTCCATTGGTTGACTACGCCTACGTCTCCTTCACTGTGGTCCAGATGGCAGACCGAATCCTCGGTCAGCACCGCAAGACCCATGCCGGTGATCATATCGGCAATACCGTGGTTGATCTCCGGATCAGCGTGGTACGGATGTCCGCAGAGCAGAATCCCCTTCGTCCCTGTCTCCGTAAGGAAGACCAGCGTTTCTTCACCCTTCGTACGCACATCATTCTTCGCCTGATCGGCTTCCGCAAGTCCCGCCTGTACAGCTGCAGCGATCTCCTCCTTGGGAATATCGGCAAAGGTCTTCACCAGCACCCGCGTCAGCGCCGGAATATCATCGAAGGTCAGGAACGGACTGACTAGAGGAACCCCCTGCTCCTTCAACCCATCCATATTGTTGCGGATTACCTCTGGATAAGAGGCAACCACCGGGCAATTGAAATGATTCTGGGCGGCTTCATCCTCCTTCTTCTCAAAGACAACCGCAGGATAGAAGATGAAGTCGACGCCTTTGCCGATCAGACTCTGCACATGCCCGTGAGCCATTTTGGCCGGATAACAGATGGATTCCGACGGAATGGTATCCATTCCGCTCTCATACAGCTTCTTGGTGGACTTCGGCGACAGTACAGTCCGGTAGCGCAGAGAGGTGAAGAAGGTATGCCAGAACGGATAATTCTCGAACATATTCATCGTCCGTGGAATTCCGACCGTGCCCCGTACCGCCGCTTCTTCAGGCAATCCCTCATAGTCGAAGAAACGTTCATATTTATACTGCATCAGATTCGGCAGCGTATTCTTCTCTTTCTTGCCGCCTGCCCCGCGCTCGCAGCGGTTCCCGGTCACGTGGAAGCTCTTGTCCGGGAAGCGGCTGATGGTCAGCGCGCAGTTATTGGCACAGCGGCTGCAGCGGCCGGGAGAGACTGAGTATTGGAATGTCTCCAGCTCTTCAGGTCCCAGAATAGTGCTAATCCCTTCCGGGCCAGCCTGTTCTTTGGCAATCAGCGCACAGCCGTAGGCGCCCATAACGCCGGCAATATCAGGTCTGACCACGGTTCTCCCGGTCAGCTGCTCGAAGGCCCGCAGTACGGCTTCATTGTAGAAAGTGCCGCCCTGAACAATAATGTTGCGGCCCAAATCCTCAGGATTGCGGATTTTGATTACCTTTTGCAGGGCATTCTTGATAACTGAATAGGCAAGTCCGGCCGAGAGATCCGCCAGAGACGCGCCTTCCTTCTGTACCTGCTTCACCTTGGAATTCATAAACACAGTGCAGCGGGAACCGAGATTCACTGGCTTGACGGATTCGAGCGCCGATTGCGCGAACTCCTCAATGCCAAGCTCAAGCGCGGAAGCGAAGCTCTCCAGGAAGGAGCCGCAGCCTGCCGAGCAGGCTTCATTCAGCATCAGGCTGTCGATGGCGCCGCCGCGGATCTTGATGCACTTCATATCCTGGCCGCCGATATCGAGGATAAAGTCTACTTCCGGCATGAATTTGGAGGCCGCTTTATAATGCGCTACCGTCTCCACTTCGCCGCCGTCTGTCCGCAGTGCGGCCTTGACCAATCCCTCGCCGTAACCGGTAGCATAAGCTCCGGCGATGTAGCAGCCCTCCGGCAGAATCCGGTAGATTTCCTTCAGCGCATCCGTAACAGACTGCAGCGGATTGCCTTTATTGCTTCCATAGGAAGTGTATAGAATCTCATCCGCCGACCCGGTAATCACCAGCTTTGTCGTTGTAGAGCCGGCATCAATGCCGAGATAAATAGGTCCGCGATAGGCGGATAGCTCGGAACGCGGTGCTGTCGCTTGGCCGTGGCGGAGTCTGAACTGCGCCAAATCATCCGGAGTCTCAAACAGCGGTGCCAGCTCGGCATCCTCCGCACGGTCCAGCGAGAAGTCCACGGAAGCAATCCGCGAGATCCAGCTAGACAGCGGCAGGAACAGGGGATCCGACTGCGCAAGCGCCGAACCGATCGCTACAAAATATTGTGAATGCTCCGGGAACAGTATGTCGCCTTCCTTAAGTCCCAGCGTATCCGCAAAACGGTCGCGGAGTGCAGACAAGAACGTCAGCGGTCCGCCCAGAAAAGCCACACGGCCGCGGATCGGCCGTCCGCAGGCAAGTCCGCTGATCGTCTGGTTCACAATGCTCTGGAAGATGGAGGCCGCCACATCCTCGCGGCGTGCCCCTTCATTAAGCAGCGGCTGCACATCACTCTTGGCAAATACCCCGCAGCGTGAAGCGATTGGATAGATCCGTTCATGCTTCACTGCAAGCTCATTGAGCCCGCCGGGATCGGTCTGCAGCAGCGAGGCCATCTGATCGATGAACGCTCCGGTACCGCCAGCACAGGCGGTATTCATCCGCTGCTCAATGCCGCCGCTTAGATAGATAATCTTGGCATCTTCACCGCCAAGCTCAATCGCTGTATCACATTGCGGAATCCGTTCGCTGATCGCCTTGGTGCAGGCTATGACCTCCTGGACAAAAGGAATCTCCCCCAGTTTGGATAATGATAAACCGGAGGAGCCGCTTACAGTGAGTGCTGCTTCGCTATCCGGGAACCGGTCCTGTACATCGGACAGGAGAGATAGCGCTGCTTTTTTTATATCGCTGAAATGACGCACATAATCTTGATAAATAATTGTATCCCGTTCCATAACAACCAATTTGGCCGTAGTTGATCCGACGTCAAGCCCAATACGCAGTATTTTCATGCCATCCCCCATGCCTTGCTCCAAATTTGAAGTAATATGAGGCAACTATATCATGAGAGAGGCTGACCAAAGCTGTTAAAAAAGTAACAGACAAATACAATTAACTCCTAGCATACTTAGTTATTTCACGATTTGTTCTAATGCTGCCTCCACATGGCCCTTGACCCGGACTTTTCTCCATTCCGCGATCAGAATTCCTCCTTCGTCAATCAGGAAGGTGGAGCGGACAATGCCCATAAATTCTTTGCCGTAGAGCTTCTTCAGCTGCCATACTCCGAATAATTCGCTTACCTTATGCTCCTCATCGGACAGCAGGGGAAATGGCAAACCGTTCTTCGCGATAAATTTGCCGTGTGAGGCGAGATTATCGGGGCTGATTCCCAGCAGAACCGCTCCATGGGCTGTAACCCTGTCATGGGCATCACGGAAATCGCAGGCTTCCTGCGTGCAGGCGGGTGTCATATTCTTGGGATAGAAGTAGAGCAGGACTTTCCTGCCGCGATACTGGCTTAAGCTGATTTCCTGCCCTGTGGAAGCGGGGAGCGTGAAGTCCGGAACCGCTTGTCCAAGCTTGATATTCATTTAATGTTCACTCCTTATGGATATGGCTGATGATTCGGAAATTGCGTGTATTCCCAAAAGAAATTATAATGTAGAGAATGTGAACCGGAAAGGAAGAACGAAATGCCGCCAAGAAAGAACCGGCACGCAAAAGCCGGCAAATCAAAAAAGAAGACATTGCTCTGGACTCTGGCAATCATACTCCTTCTAATTATCGGAGGTCTGGTTTATTATTTCACTGCAATCTACAACCAGCTCGACAACCTGCACAAGACAGGTGAAGATTCTCCGTTTGTCAATGTACCAACAGCCTCGGCGGAAACTGTTCAGCCCCCCGAATGGGAAGGTACAGAGCCTGTGAACATCCTGCTTATGGGTGTCGATGCGCGCGGGGTGAAGAAAGGCGAGGTTCCACGTTCCGATACCATGCTGGTTGCCTCATTAGACCCGGTCAAGAAAAAATTCTATGTCTTCTCCATTCTTCGCGATACTTATATCCCTATCCCTGACCACGGGACACAGCGGATCAATGCTGCAATTACCTATGGACCCAATACGGCGATGCAGACGGTAAGTGACCTGCTCGGCATCCCGATTCAATATTATGTGTATACCGATTTCCAGGGCTTCATGAAGCTTGTAGATGCCGTTGGCGGTGTCGACTATGAGGTTGAGAAAGACATGCACTATACTTCCAAAGCGGACGGGCCTGAGTTCGATATTGATCTCAAAAAAGGCTTCCAGCACCTGGATGGCAATATGGCGCTGCAGTACGTGCGCTTCCGCCATGACGCCACTTCCGATTTCACCCGGACGGAACGTCAGCGCGGATTCCTCAAGGCCGTGGCGGACAAGGTGATCAGTACCACTTCTATTATTAAGCTGCCCACGATTCTGTCAGAGGTTACGCCTTATATTGATACCAATCTTACCTTAAGTGATATGTGGAAGCTGGGGAGCGTCGGCTATGACAGCTCCATGGGCGGCAGTGCGCAAATCCCGCCGATGGAGCTGATCAGAGAGAAAACCACCAAGGATGGCTCCCAGGTCATCGGCTTCACCAGTGATGAAGATCTGAAGCAGTTCGTGCAGGATACAGTCACTGCGCCTGATCCTACTCCGACTCCTGAGGCAGAGGCTTCCCCGGGCAGCAGCCCTTCCGCTACACCGGGATCTAACTAGAATACAATATAACCATGCTTGGCACACAGGGGCGGGCGGACAGCGGGATACACCGCCAGTTCGCCCTTTCCCTTGCGCCTCCGGCATACGAAAGGATGTTATTCCATGAACCGCAGCACATCAGAACATTTATACCAGGAAGCTCTGCAGCATATCGTCGGAGGCGTCAACAGCCCCTCCCGTTCCTTCAAGGCCGTAGGCGGCGGTGCTCCCGTATTCATGAAACGCGCCGGAGGCTCCCGCTTCTGGGACGAGGACGGCAATGAATATATTGATTATCTGGCCGCCTATGGCCCGATCATTACCGGACATGCCCACCCGCATATCACCGCTGCCATTACACAGGCTGCACAGAATGGGCTGCTCTATGGCACACCAACCCAGCTTGAAATCAGGCTGGCCAAAATGCTGAAGGAAGCTATCCCCTCCATGGACAAGGTACGTTTCGTCAACTCTGGTACAGAAGCCGTTATGACGACCATCCGCGTGGCCCGTGCCTACACGAAGCGCAGCAAGATCATCAAGTTCGCCGGCTGTTACCATGGCCACTCCGACCTGGTGCTTGTAGCTGCAGGCTCTGGACCGTCTACGCTGGGCATCCCGGACAGTGCAGGCGTTCCGGCCAGCATCGCCCAGGAAGTCATCACTGTACCCTTCAATGATCTGGACGGGCTACGCGCGGCGCTTAAGCAGTGGGGCGAAGATGTGGCCGCCGTTATGGTCGAGCCGATTGTCGGCAACTTCGGCATGGTTATGCCGCATCCCGGTTTCCTCGAAGGCCTGTGCAAGCTGACGCATGAGAACGGCTCACTTG
This sequence comes from Paenibacillus sp. FSL R10-2736, assembly GCF_038000245.1. Classification (NCBI taxonomy): domain Bacteria; kingdom Bacillati; phylum Bacillota; class Bacilli; order Caryophanales; family Paenibacillaceae; genus Paenibacillus; species Paenibacillus sp. FSL R10-2736. The sequence goes on along the minus strand of NZ_JBBOBN010000002.1, from coordinate 1,216,546 downwards.
TCATTTACGATGAGGTCATCACCGCGTTCCGTTTCCATTACGGCTCCACCCAGACCTATGCAGGTCTTGCGGGCCATGAGGATATCATTCCCGATCTGACCGCGCTGGGCAAAATCATCGGCGGCGGGCTGCCTATCGGCGCTTACGGCGGACGTAAGCATGTCATGGAGCAGGTCGCTCCGCTGGGTCCGGCATATCAGGCCGGAACGATGGCTGGCAACCCAGCCTCGATCTCGGCAGGGATTGCCTGCCTTGAGGTGCTGAGTGCCGAGGGTGTCTATGACGAGATGGAACGGCTCGCTATCCGCCTGACCGCAGGGCTGCAGGAATCTGCCGGACGGCACGGCATTCCACTGACCATCAACCGGATACGCGGTGCATTCTCTACGCATTTCTGCAACCATCCGATTACCAATTACGATGAAGCGCAGGATACCGACGGTGAAATGTTCGCCAGCTTCTTCCGCCATATGCTGAACCGCGGCATTAATCTGGCGCCTTCCAAATATGAAGCGTGGTTCCTGACCACTGCCCATACGGACGCCGACATCGATATTACGCTGGAGGCAGCAGAGGCCTCGTTCGCGGCCATGGCAGCGGAGCAGCAACAGCTGTAAGAAACTCTAGATAAAGAGGCTGGCCCCAATGGGGCCAGCCTCTTTTCACACCCAATATACCGTGCAGCTTCCTTAGAAATCAATCTGCTTGTCCAGAGTGACTACCTTATGGCGCGGACGTCTAAGTCCTCTGCCGTCAGGGACCAGTGAGAATTCAATGGAATCCAGCGCTTCCGGGAGCGGGGGCCAAATTAAAAACCGCATCTCTACCTGGGCACCGCCGCCACGGCCACCATGCATCTGCACCTCATATTCAGCCTCTCCCAGAATTGCGAGTGTAAGAGGGGCTTCGATGCTGACGCTTTCTACGGCCGCTGTCAGGCACTTGATCTCAACCGAAAGAATACTCAGGTTCTCATATTGCATAGAATGAGTGAGAGCATATTCGAAATCCCCATCCCGTGTTGTCTTCATGATCGGAAGCACTCCGCGCAATTCACCCGGCTCTTCCCAAAAGTGGCGTCTGGGCACCGATTCATTCAAGCTGCCCAGTACAAGCGATATTTCAGAAAGCTCCAGCCCCAGTTCAGCAGACCATTGCTGTATCATCTCCGGATCCGGAAACAGCTGTTTCCCTTCCGCGACCGACTTCCTCTGCTGTACTAATCTTAGAATCTGCTCATCAATCTGCTTCGCTTCATCGTTGTATACATTCTGCAAGCCTCTTATGGCTATTCTGTTCCACTCCAAACCGCTTCACTCCCGATTTCAGATTGAAATGATCAGCTCCCGCCGCTCTTGCGCTGTCCATATATGAACAGCGCAGCAACCGCGAGCGGAGTCACCAGCCTTACAGCGAGCGGCATACTGCCTCCCGCAATAGCGACAACCACATAACTTACAACGATGGCCGCTTCCGCCATGATGTGCTTGTGGAATGTACCTTTTCTAATCCTGTAGACAAAAACCAGCGCAATGACTAGCGCCAATCCTGTATATAGAAGGGTTAGCGGCAATCCTTGAATATCCATCATTACCCCTTGCTCTTCTGTTCATACAGGCTGCGGATTTCCACATCCTGCGGAAGCTTGAACGGATTCTGCTGATTGATCCGGTCATAGAACATGATCCCGTCCAGATGATCCATCTCATGCTGAATCACGATCGCCTGATAACCCTTGAATTTCTGGGTAATCACCTGACCGTTCAGATCAAATCCCCGAACCTTCACGGTTTCATACCGCGGCACAAAGCCGTGTACAGGCCGGTCCACGGACAGGCAGCCTTCGCTCTCCGGTAAATACACCATCGCCAGAGAATGGCTGATGATCTTGGGGTTCACCCAGGTATACTCTACATTCTTGCCGTTATCGTCCTTCAGGCACATCACGAACATCCGCTTCTTCAGCCCCACCTGATTGGCGGATAAGCCTACCCCTGAACGGAGCTTATGTTTGGCAGACATTTCGGCATCCTGGCTGTTCTTCAGGAACTGCATCATACACTTCAGCGCCTCGCGGTCTTCCTCCTGCAACGGCAGCTGCACGGGTTCTGCTACCGCACGGAGTACGGGATCCCCTTCACGCACGATATCATCCATCGTGATTATATATCCGGCATTATATTTTGTACTAGACAACTGCGTTCATCCACCTTTGCCTTACGGGCCTGATTTTATTATGCAATATTGATATATTATGCTGGATTATGGATTAATGAAAGCTGTCCGCAGCTTGCTGCTGTAATTCACATCGAAGCCAAGCCCGGTAGCGAGCGCGGCGAGCGGCAGGTACGTTTTATCCTCTTTGCCGACCTTTTGCAGGAATGCCGGGGTATCAATCGCTACATCCGTTCCGTTCACCTTAATCGTCTTCGAACCAATCGTAATTACCACGGTTCTTCCGCCGTAAATAATCGTCGCGCTGGAGGTTTTGTTATCCCATTTACCAGTTGCGCCTACCGCATTCAGAATGTCCTTCAGCGCCAGGAAATTCTGTCCATTCTTCAGAATGGGCTTATTGGGAGTGTTAAGCGTGGTCCCATTCACTACAATTGACATCGGTGCGGAGGCTGAAGTCATCACTGCAGCTGCCGGATTAAGGTATTCCCCCCACTGCAGCTCTGCGAACACCGTGGCGATCCGTTCATAGCCCAGCTGCGTCGGATGGAAGTCTGCCGCTCCAGCCCCGATAATATGGGTGAGCGATCCCTCTACACCGGCAAACTTGGCGGCTACATGGGCTACCTTTACAGGTGCTCCCGCCTGGTTCAGGGTAGCTGCAATATTCTCGGCGGCTACTGTAAACTGTGCAGCGGCACTCATCAGCTTGTCATACGAAGCACCCAGGGCAATTCTGGGAGCAGGCTGATATTGATCGGCCAGCAGAATCGTTGCCAAGGGATTCACGGCCCGGATATTGTCCAGTGCCGATTTCACATTGCTGCTGTACGCCGCGAGGCGTTCCGCAAGCTGGGCTGTGAAGTCAGCCTCCGTTAGTGTCTTAACATTCAGAAACAGACTGCTGACATCATTACCGCCTATAGTGAGCGTAATCAAATCCGCTGCAGCAAGCTCCGTTCTAATCTGCGGCGTCATAGCGGCAAACTGGGCGATGCGCGGATCAGGCAGCCCCGGCTGGATTGCCTCTGCCGTAGTTGCGATGCCGTCTTTGATGGATGCGGTATACTGAAGCAATCCGGATGTCTTCAGACCTAATATACCGTAATTGCTTAACGTGCTTCTGCCGTGATACCAGCCCTGCTCCAGTAATCTCTCGGCATATCCGTACGGCTTCACACTGGAATCAGTCATCCCCGGCTCATATCCGGCAGTAATGGAATCTCCAAGTGCCACGATGCGAAAGACATCCTGCTCCGAGTCCGGCGTAACGGCTGCTGCAGCGGCACCGGCAGGGCCTGCATGCACATTAATTAATACAGCGAACAGCAGCAGCCCGCTAGTTCCGGCTGATATGAATCTTCTCCATGTCTTCAGCATCGTATTCCCCCTAAATTAGTATAATTCCATTCTAACACCCAGCCACGCTGCGCAAAAGAGCGGTTTCCCGATTGTTCGGAAAACCGCTCCTGAGGCCCGCTGCGGCTTACTGCTCTCCGCTGCCGGATTCTGTAGAATTCTTATGGCCGCCCGCGCTATACGGGCCGCTGATTTGTTCAGAACGCTGCACATATTTATCATACCGGCTGTCCAATTCGTAAGCGATTTTGCGGTATCGGCGCGTTTCTTCAACTATAGGATCAAGCGTAGTCTGTATCCGGATCTCATACTTGGGCGAAATCTGGCGGATTTCCTTGGCCTGCCGGTCATCCGGCTCCATCTCGCCATCCTCCAGAAGCTCACTCAGTCTGCGCTCCAGATCATCATTGTCACTCATGGCAATGCCGCCTCCTTACTGCTTCTTGAATCCCGTGGCATCAGCTGCCTGCAGGGAGTTCACCAGATAATCATGTATCCGTCCATTACTCGCCACCACATGGCGTGTACTGATATCGTAGGGATTGCCCTGGGTATCAGTGACTTTCCCGCCGGATTCCAGCACCAGCAGCACGCCTGCCGCACAGTCCCACGGACTCAGGCCCACTTCCCAGTAGCCGTCCACCCGGCCTGCCGCAACATACGCCAGGTGCAGCGCTGCCGAGCCGCCGGCGCGAACGCCGCGCACCTGCGGCAGAATCTGCTGCAGTCCGGCCATATTGGCAGGCTGGGCGAATACCCGGTCCGGCGGAAAGCCCATGGCAATCAGACTGCTTCCAGGCTCCGTCTCCGCTGACACGGCGGTAGGAATCCCGTGCATATACGCACCCTTGCCCTTCTCGGCAACGAACATTTCGTCACGGATCGGATCATAAATAACACCGACTGTCAGCTCCCCCTTAACGACGAGGGCTATTGAGACACAGTAGAAAGGAAAGCCGTGTACGAAATTGGTAGTCCCGTCAATAGGATCAACGATCCACAAATACTCATGCTCCCGCGCTTCATCCAGGGCGGCAGTCAGCGCGTCCGCTCCCGGCTGAACGCCTTCCTCCCCAAGGATGGCATGGTCGGGATAATGGGTCAGGATCAGCCGGCGGATCATTTGCTCCACACCTTTATCGACCTCTGTAACCAGATCCTGGGCGGATGTCTTGCTGCCCAGCTCCTTCACCTGGCCTTGTCTGCTCTTGATCCATTCCCCCGCTTTGGCTGCAGCATTAATTGCCGCCGCCGTATGTCCCTTGCTTGTAACTACATAGGGTTCCCGTTCATTTCGGTTATCAGGACTTACAGGACTCATCTCTTCACTCCGCTTTCTTTGAGCATGATCGTTCTCCCATGGAACGCTGTTACGCGCAGGACGTCAAATTGCTGCTCAACTTTCATTCAACGTACCCTATTTCCGCCCACTTATCAAGTTAATACTGGCACCGTAATAAGGCCTAATCCCCTTGTTTGTTGCCTGTTATGCTTGTATATTCACGCTGGCTCCGTTTAGTACCGTAATTCCGTTCCCGCCCTGTGCAAGCTCCTTCATGGCCTCCATCAGGCCAAACAAGGCTCCGTCCTTGAGCTTCGCTTCGATCATGACATCCACTGCCGGGGTATCTGCGGCGATCCGCTTCAGAAAAGCAAACAGCGGAGCCGGCTCCACACCGTCGGCATGGCTCCGCGGATCGGACGGGCTGCGCGGGCTGGAGACATGAATCTTCGGTGGCAGTACTTCCCCGGGCAGGACATCCTTCCGGGCCAGACTGCTTGTCCATGTCTTCTGGATCTCCGGCCACAGCTCCCAGGGAAGCTCGCCTTCGTTGTTGACCCATTGATGATGGATATCCAGCACCATCGGCAGTCCGAGGCTCCGGCTAACCTCCAGTGTCTCCACCGCATTGAACGTCTTGTCGTCATTCTCCAGCGTCATCCGTTCCCGGAGTGCAAGCGGAAGCGCGGAGCATTGCTCACAGAAACGCGCCGCAGACAGAGGCTTGTCCCCATAAGCACCGCCAATGTGGATATTGCTCTTGGCGGTTGCCGGCAGCCCCATGGCCTCAAGCATATCGGCATGATGCTGCAGGTCGCGGATCGAGCTTGCGAGCACCTCGGGACGCGGAGTGCTCAGAACCGTGAAATGGTCCGGATGAAAGCTGACCCGCATGCCGTGCTTCTTCACATAAGTGCCCACCTCAGCGAACTCCTCCGCCAGTGCGGACAGCGGATGCCAATCCGCCAGATCAGGATGGGTCGCCAGCGGAATCAGCTTGGAGGTCAGGCGGTAGACCATAATATCCGAGCCTGCATTATGCTTCAGCAGGCGGAGTGTATTATGCAGATTGATCCGTGCGATTGATTCCAGCTTACGCAATCCGGCTTCCCGGTCGCCCAGCTTGTTAAAGCTTGCCATAGTCATTGTCTTAGAGGGTGAGCAGTCCGGGATGACAGTAGACATGGCGACATAGCCGAAGCGGACAATCATCCTTCTTCTCCGAAGAACATTTCGTAGGCAAGGGCCGTCTGTACCCGCGACTCTTCCTCATTCAGCTTGCGTACCAGATCCATCTCCACAGCTGTAACCTCATTGCCCTGGAAGTTGATTTCAGCAATGGAAGCAGAAATTTTGACGATCGCTACAGCAACATTCTCCGGATTGTAGGCGATGACCTTCTGGCCGGTCGGGTATACACGGAAGCCCTGCTTCACCATTTTGGTTCGTCCGTACTCCAGCAGCTCATATAGCTCCTGTTCATTCTTGAATTTGCACACTGAATTGAATTCTGATTGAAACCCCATGCTTCTCTCTCCTTCCCGGCCGGAATGCTCCCGCCGATCACCATATGTTATTCGTTATCGTACTTAAGCCCTTGTCTGAACTGGTACCGCTCCAGCGCCAGCCCGATCATCCGGTCCAGCAGCACCTGGTAGGACACGCCGGTCTCGCGCCACAGCAGAGGATACATGCTGAACGGGGTGAAGCCGGGCATTGTATTCACTTCATTAATGAGAATTTTGCCGTCAGACTTCCGCAGGAAGAAATCTGCCCGGGTAATGCCGCTGCCCTCAATGGCCTTGAAAGCCAGCAGTGCCGATTCGCGCAGGCGGTCTGCCACCTCGGGATCGACAGGTGCCGGGATCAGCATCTGCGATTTGCCGTCCGTGTATTTGGCCGCATAATCATAATATTCGCCGGAAGAGACGATTTCACCCGGAACTGAGGCTTCTGGCTCTTCATTGCCAAGTACGGCAACTTCTACCTCACGGGCATCGATGAATTCCTCGATGATGACCTTGGTATCATAACGGAAGGCGTAATCAACAGCCTTGATCAGACCTTCTTTGTCGGCTGCTTTGGAGATGCCTACGCTGGAGCCAAGGTTGGCCGGTTTCACGAATACCGGATACCCCAGCTTATCCTCTACACCAACGATCAGCTCATGGCTTTTGCTTTTCCAGTTAGCAGCATTGAAATAACAATATTCACATTGCTCGAGCCCTGCCTCGCCGAACAGCTTCTTCATGACAACCTTATCCATACCTGCCGATGAAGCCAGCACACCTGCGCCAATGTACGGAATATTCGCCATTTCGAACAGCCCCTGGATGGTACCGTCTTCCCCGTTCGTGCCATGCAGCAGCGGGAACATCACATCCACAATGGAATCTCCGCCGCCGAGTCCGCTGAACAACGCGTTCAGGGCCATCCCCATATCACCGGAAGCTCCGGACAGCTTAAGCTCTTCAATTCCGCTGAATGGAGCCTCCAGGGCTGCCCCTACCTTCCACACTCCCTGTTTGGAAATGTAGAACGGAATAATTTCATATTTATCGTAGTCAAAAGCGTTCATAACCGCATAAGCCGTCTGGAGCGATACCTCATGCTCTCCGGATTTGCCGCCGTACACCAGTCCTACGGTCAATTTAGCGTTCCCCATGCCCTAACCTCTTTCTGAATTATAAGTAGTCATTAATATGAAAAAAACGGTAGGCCGTGCGGTCCGTCCAGGCGTAGGAATCCTTGTAATCCCAGAAGCGGTGGCGGCTGCTGACTGTCCGGGCGTTCACCAGCGGCATGCCTCCCGCATCAAAGGCGGTAACAATCGTGCTGTGCTGGTAATGTCCGTTGCCGTCCCAGTCGTATTGGATCACATCGCCTAACATCAGCTGCTCCGGCCGCTCGACAACTTCAGCGCGCAGACCGCTGCTGCGGCTGCCGCTCAAATAACGCTGCAGACTGTCCGAGACCGCCCAGCTGAAGCTCCACCATTCCTGTGCTCCATTGTAGCCCTTGTACCACCAGCCCGTTTCTCTTTTACCAGTATAGTTGATAGGTGCTCCCCCTGCAAAGAGACATTGGGAGACATAATTGGTGCAGTCCACCTCGAAAATCTCGAACTCCGGATTGCCGTCCTTCCACCAGCGGTCGGCATATGCCGCCGCCTCTTCACGGTGGTAGCGGACCTCTCTTGCGCTGCTCACTCCGCGCAGGACCCTGCGGTTCAGCAGCGGCTGGGACGGCCGTGGTGCAGGCAGCACCTCCCCCCACTGCGACAGCCGCAGGGCAGGCTCAGTCTCCACCACTTTGCGCACAGCATTCCGCTCGGGAACACTGCGCTCCACGTTGACTATCTCCCAGTCTCCACCCTTCCGCACAAAGGTCAGCCGCTCGGACTCAATCACATCCTCGCGGTGCGTCATTCCGCCCTTCTCATAATAGAATGCGCTGTGCAGCGCCACATCGGCGACCACCTCGGCGGGATTCTGCCGCACGGTACGCAGCGTCCTGACGCCTGTTTCCCCGCGCAGCGGAGTGATCCCCCGCCGGCTGTACCACTGCGCAATACGGCGGAAGCGTATTCGCTGTTCGTCCAGGAACCGCGGATCCTTGATTGTGGTTTGGCGCGGTTCAATTCCAGGTGCAACCCGCCCCTTGTTCAGCTGATCCACATAGACATAGAGACTTTTCTTCCACTGCTGCTCCATTCATTCTCCGCCCTTTCGTTCAAATATAAGAATTTATAGGCTCCGGCACTATAAATTATCCTTCTATTTCTCGCTGAAGCTGTGCTGTCCTTTTGAAGGGCGCCTGCCGTTTCCCTTTGCCATTTTGGCTGCTGTCCTATGTAGTCCTATGTATATGAAGGATTGCCTGCCGCTATACAGGACGGGAACGATTTAACTACAATTGAATCCGGGAGACCATCCGCTCCAGGCATGGCTGGAAATATGAAGAAACGGCTTTGCAGCATGTAGCATATAAATTTCTGAATAAACGGCATTTTCGCTTAATTTACCGCAGTTTCAACCTCTTACAAACCTTCCATGAAGAAGGAAAAAAAACTTTACTCCCCTCTTTGCAACCGTTATACTTAGAGTATAGGAATTATGAAATGTAGTTTCACCAGATGAAACGAGGAGGCGCATATATGCCAAGCAAGGACCATTTCTCACTGGCTAAGAACCTGGAATCAGGCGGCAAAACTTATCGCTACTATCACTTGAACTCGCTGGAAGAACAAGGCGCGGGCGACATTTCATCCCTGCCATTCTCCATTAAGGTATTACTTGAAGCTGCTGTCCGCCAGTATGACGGACGGGCGATTACAGAAGAGCATGTGAAGCAGCTGGCCGGCTGGTCCGGCGGCATCGACCGTAATAAAGAAATCCCTTTCATCCCGGCCCGGATTGTATTGCAGGACTTCACCGGCGTACCGGTAGTCGTTGATCTTGCCGCTATGCGCGACACCGTCAAGAAAGCCGGCGGCGACCCTAAGAAGATTAATCCGCTTGTGCCGGTTGACCTGGTTATTGACCACTCGGTTATGGTCGATGCCTTCGGAACTGCCGACGCACTGGAATATAATATGAACATTGAATTCGAGCGTAACGAGGAGCGCTACCGCTTCCTGCGCTGGGCGCAGACTGCCTTTAACAACTTCCGCGCAGTTCCCCCGGCAACAGGGATTGTGCATCAGGTTAACCTGGAGTATCTGGCTTCTGTAGCCACTACCAAGACTATTGACGGCGAAACGGTCGTATACCCGGATTCCCTGGTCGGAACCGACTCGCACACCACAATGATTAACGGCCTTGGCGTGGTCGGCTGGGGTGTAGGCGGGATTGAAGCGGAAGCAGGCATGCTCGGACAGCCGCTTTATTTCGTGACACCGGATGTCGTGGGCTTCAAGCTGACCGGCAGTCTGATGGAAGGCGCCACTGCTACCGACCTGGCCCTGACCGTTACCCAAATGCTGCGCAAGAAAGGCGTTGTCGGCAAATTTGTCGAATTCTACGGTCCTGGTCTGGCTAATATCAGTCTGGCGGACCGTGCAACCGTAGCCAATATGGCACCTGAATATGGGGCTACGATCGGCTTCTTCCCGGTAGACGACGAGACGCTGGCCTATCTGCGCAGCACCGGACGCCCGGATGAGCTGGTTGAGCTTGTAGGCGATTACTACAAAGCGCAGGGGATGTTCCGCACCGCAAGTACGCCGGACCCTCAGTTCAGCGATATCATCGAGCTGGATCTTGCCTCTGTAGTGCCCAGCCTGGCCGGACCGAAACGTCCGCAGGACCGGGTCGAGCTGACCCACATGAAAGAGAACTTTGAAGGAATCATCCGCACACCTGTCGACAAGGGCGGCTACGGCCTCAGTGATGAGAAGATTGCCGAAGTAGTGGAAGTGCAGCACAAGAACGGCAGCACCAGCAAGCTCAGCACAGGAGCTGTTGTAATTGCCGCCATTACCAGCTGTACGAATACCTCCAACCCAAGCGTTATGCTGGGAGCAGGACTGCTCGCCAAGAAGGCTGTGGAACGCGGACTGACCAAACCCGGTTATGTCAAAAGCAGCCTGACGCCCGGATCGCTGGTCGTTACGGAATATCTGCAAAAGGCCGATCTCCTGAAGCCGCTGGAAGCGCTGGGCTTCTATCTGGCCGGATACGGCTGCGCCACCTGTATCGGCAACTCCGGCCCGCTGCCGGATGAAGTCAGCCAGGCCATTACAGAACATGATATGACCGTTGCCGCTGTTATATCCGGCAACCGTAATTTCGAGGGCCGCGTACATGCCCAGGTCAAAGCCAACTATCTGGCTTCACCGCCGCTTGTGGTAGCCTATGCGCTCGCTGGTACCGTTAATATTGACCTGAAGACGGAGCCGCTGGGTTACGATCCGCAGGGCGAGCCTGTCTTCCTGGCCGATATCTGGCCTACTACTGCAGAGATCCGCGAAGCTATAGGACTCTCGCTCAGTCCGGAAATGTTCCGCAGCAAATATGAGAATGTCTTCACGGCTAATGAGCGCTGGAATTCCATTCCGGTACCGGAAGGCGAATTGTATGAATGGGATGATAATTCCACTTACATCCAGAATCCGCCATTCTTCGAGCATCTGGCAGACGGTATCGGCGACATCAAGGATATCCGCAGCTCACGTGTTCTGGCGCTGCTGGCCGATTCCGTCACCACCGACCATATCTCACCAGCCGGGAATATCTCCACCTCCGGTCCGGCCGGAGAATATCTGCGTAACCATGGCGTAGAACGTGCGGACTTCAACTCCTACGGCTCGCGCCGCGGGAACCATGAAGTGATGATGCGCGGTACCTTCGCCAACATCCGGATCCGCAACGCCGTTGCTCCGGGAACAGAAGGCGGGGTAACCACCTTCCTGCCGAGCGACGAGGTGATGTCGATCTATGACGCATCCATGCTGTACCAGTCGGCCGGCCAGAACCTGATCGTCATTGCCGGCAAGGAATACGGTACCGGCAGCTCGCGTGACTGGGCCGCCAAGGGCACGCTGCTGCTGGGAGTCAAAGCCGTCATCGCCGAGAGCTTCGAGCGGATTCACCGCAGCAATCTCGTCGGCATGGGCGTACTGCCGCTGCAGTTCCAGGAAGGCCATGGCTGGAGCAGCATGGGCCTGACCGGACGTGAGACCTTCGACATTACCGGTCTCGACAACTACGTACTTCCCGGTCAGGAGCTGACCGTCACCGCCACACGCGAAGACGGAACCCAGTTCGACTTCCCGGTCATTGCCCGGCTCGACAGCACCGTTGACATCGATTACTACCGCAACGGCGGTATCCTGCAGACGGTGCTCCGCCAGATGCTGGCTGATGCCACAGCTTCGGAAACGGCTCTGCCGGTAGAATAATTGTATACACAGGCTTAAATATTACAAAAGCTGCGCTGGTATCAGATATTGATCTGACACCGGCGCAGCTTTTTATATGCAGATTTGCAGATAGCTTCATTATTTCAATAATGGATTATTTCACGGACAGCAGGCTTGTTGTGATGAAATCCAGCTGTGCCTCCAGGGACACCGGATCATTATAAGTGTCTGCATCCGGGTTAAGCTGGAATACGTTGCCTGCTTTGACCGCAGGCAGGCCTGACCAAAGCGGATTGTCATATACAATCTTAGGATCTGTTGTATCCCCTGACCATGGACAAGTGAAGATAATATCACCGGCAAAGTCCGGGAGCTTCTCCAGAGAGATGGAGGCCCAGCCCGTACCGCTGTCAATTGCCTCTTTCTGGGCCTCTGCCGGAGCCTTCAAGCCGAATTCCCCATACAGAATTTCGCCGCCGCGTCCATAGTTATGACCAAATACAAACAATCCCTTGGCGTATGGATTCAGGATGGATACAGTTCTGTCACCCACGGCAGCCTGTACCTGCGGCTTCAGTTCAGCAATCTTCGCTTCCCACTGATCTACCCAGGCTTTGGCTTCATCATTCTTGTTCGTTAGCTTACCGAAGTCCATCATCTGGTCCTTATAGTTCTTGGAGCCGTATTGAATCTGCACCACCGGAGCGATCTCCTTCAGCTTGTCGATGCCTTCCGTGCCGGTGTATACAATAATCAGATCAGGATCTAAGGCAAGGATGTTCTCCGGTGTTACATCATTGCTGAGCGACTCCACGCCATCGAGCATTCCGGCAAGATATGGATTACCCATTGCCCCCTCCATGGCGCCTACCGGCTTAACGCCTAATGCCAGGAAATAACCCGTGTAGAACGCAGTGGTATCAACGATTCGCTGCGGATTCTTGGGTACTTGAACTTCTCCTACACTGTCTTGGAAAGTGACCATTTCTACATCAGCGGTTGAATCCGTACTGCCAGCTGTTGCAGCAGGAGCCGCCGTAGAAGAGGCCGCAGGAGAAGCTGCGGAGCCATCAGCTGCTGCAGCGGAATTGTTTGCAGAGTTATTAGCGGACTGGCCGCAAGCTGCCAGCAGCAGAGCCAGAGCCAAGGTGAAAACGATAAGCACCAGACTTTTATTAGAATGTCGCAAAATAATCCCCCTATGTATGTGATATTGATAATCATTATCAGTTAAAATATAACACAGCTCTTTCTCTCTGACAACTTCATTTTGTTAAATTTTAAAATTGTGCACCTGCCCTCCTGCTGCATATAAACGCAAAAAACCCCCTTTCAGCCGAAAGGGGATGGATATCCATATGGAGCAAAGCAGTTAAACCCGGCGTATGATCAGATCTCGATGCGCTCAGAGTCGAGTATTCTTTTATAGACCAGAGCAATGATCTGTGAACGGTCCGTTACATTCATTTTGGTGAAAATACGGCTTAGATGATTCTTAACGGTATGCTCGCTGATAAATAAGGCACTGGCAATTTCCTTATTCGTCTTGCCCAGAATGATCAATTCAAGCACTTCCTCTTCACGCGGCGAGATTCCCCATTCTTCCTTAGGTGTCTTCAGTGCAGCGCTGTTCAGCAGCTTGACCGCCGAAACCGTTCTCCTCATTGGCTGCGCATCCGAGCGGCTGCGCAGAAACGATTGAAGGGCTGATTGCGGCTCACTGTCAATCCCCCCGGTAATATAATCATCCGTACTGTAGCGGGAGGGGTCCAGCCATTCCAGCTCCGGTTCCGCAAGCTGATCCCTATCCGCATGTTTGCCGGTATGATGAAGCACAAGTGCCAGCAGCTGTGCGGGCAAGGAAACCGACGGCTTATCCATCTCGAAATAGAAGGAAGCCAATTGATCCACCTGCTTCAGCAGAGCTATCTCTTCCTGATAGAAGCCGTATCCCTGCAGAAAATCAAGTTTGAACGGAGCCAGCAGACAGGCGTTTCTCATCCGTTCCGCTTCCCGTTCCGGCAGACCAGTGTAGCGGGCAAGCTCATGCGCCATTGAAGAGGCTTCCAGTGACAAGCGCTGCAGCTCAGGATTGGTGCTCCCCAGATAATCCCGGGTATGCTGGAGGAACACCCCCGCCTGCTTATTAAGCCTGTTATCCTTCTCGATGAGCCGGATGGACGTGCTGGCCAGACTGGCCAGGCAGCTGGCGAATGTCAGCCATTCCTCTGCTTCACTGCGGCGTCTGAAGCCTACCGCCAGAATTCCTTTGAATACCTTCTCGGCAATCAGCGGACATTCCAGCAGCACCTGCTCCTCGGCATCCTCGTTGATAATAGCAGAGGAGAGAAAGGCTTGCGGCGAATACCGGTCCTCAATCTCCTGGACATACTGGGCAGCCGCCTCCGGGCTCCAGCCCTTCGCATGATGGCTGCCTCCCGCTGCCTCCTCAAAGTAGACGAGTACAGATGAAGGATAGAACGGCATCCCCATAATGATATCGAGCAGTTGAATGCCCAGCTCCTGCGATGATGTAGTCTGCGGCAGCAGGCACGCGGCCTCTTTAAGCCTCAGTGTAGCATCATTACGCAGGGTTTCGCGCTGCCGCAGCTTCTCCCCCCGTGAGGATAGCCCAAGCAGAGAAGCAACCATCTGGTCCTGCTGGGCGTGGTCCTGTAGCTGGCGGATTTCACCAAAGCCCACAGCCAGCAGCAGCGCTTTTTTGCCGCTGTGAATCTGAACCGGATAACATGACAAATACTCCGGCTGCGTAATTCCGCGCTGGGTGAAGAATAACGACCTCGGATCTTTGGCAACGCCCTGCCAGTGCCGGGGCTCCCTGCCGAGAACAGCTTGTCCCAGAAATCCGTCCCCCTGCTGGAACTCGGCATTCATCAACAGATTCGCTTCTTTGCCGGCGGAATATTTCACCTTATACCTGCCTGCCTCTTCCTCTTTGGCAAAAGCATATAAATCGGCATCCGAGAACCTTCCTGCCATTTGCTGCAAAACATCCTCAATCTTCAGAAAGTCTGTTTCCAGATTGGAGAGCAGCTGTGAAACCACCATGCCGCTTCTCTGCGCCAGGGGTTTGAGTACACCGCCCGCCAGTAATTTAGACAGTATGTTTCCAAGAACGGCCAGTTTGCCCCTGATTATGCCGATACGCTCCCGGCTAAGCTCAGGCATGGCAAGCAGTTCAGTCCGTAACTCATCATAGTGGGGGTGAATCCTCATTTTGGCCTCAAACGCCTGCAGTACAAGCTCCCGGGTCCCTTCTTCCATGTATAGGCCCGACCACAAATAATAAGTCTGTCCATACTCGGGAACCAGCGGACTGACCACATACTTTAGCCCTGGAACCCATTCTTCCAATACAGCAGGATGCGATAAGGGGCCCAGTCTGAGCAAAGCCGGCTCGAAAGGGCGCTGCGTCTCCTGCAAAGAACTGAACATTTTCTGATAGAATATTCCGTAAAGCGTTGGACGGGTTATTACATTCCCTGCCTGATCCGTAAGCACAATAGCCTGACTCGTGACAGAACCGAACGTATCCTGGAGCTCTTGAATTTCTCCCATCAGTGAATCGGGTATTACAGCTTTCATCCCATCACCTCATGCTCTGGATTACATTTCATATCTTTTAATAATTGTAACTAATATTTTTTAATAATAGTTCATTTTAACTAGATATACAATGGAACTGACAGGCCTGGTTAGCCTCTATTTACTAAAATTACCCCTTAATCACGGCATATAACGGGCGCCGCCGTTTCAGCCCATCATCAGCCCCATTTCAGCCGCAGCTTCACCCAGAATCACTGCATAGTCCTCCAGCGTCTCCCGCGAAAGCCGGCTGACCGGACCTGAAAGAGAGAGCGCTGCAACCACTCCCCCGGCACGCCCGGTGATAGGCACCGCCACTGCAGCCGCACCCGGTTCGCGTTCCTCGAAGCTGGTGGCATACCCGCAGCGGGTGATTTCCTTGAGTTGCTCCAGATACTGGCTCCGGTCTACAGCTTCCGGCCATGCCGGGTCGGCCAGCAGCCGGACCTGCACTTCCGGCGGCGCGTAAGCGGCCAGCACCTTGCTCGATGCGCCTACAGAGAGAGGCAGCCTTGCACCGATCTGTGCCACCCGGCGGATTGCCTGCCGGCTCTGCACGGCCTGGATACGCACGCGCTCCAGATTGTCGCGCAAATAGAGGCTGACCGTCTCTCCCAGACGGTCACGCAGCCGTTCCATCGCCGGCAGCAGCAGTACCGCCGGTTCATTCAGGGTCGGCAAATGCGTAGACAGCTCCCAGATGCGAATCCCGAGCCGGTATTTCTCCGTGCCCTCATCGCGCTGCAGGAAGCCCTTCTCCTCAAGCGTAGTCAGCAGGCGGTGCACCGTACTTTTATGCAGGCCAATCTTGGCGGAAATCTCCGTCAGACTGAGGTCATAATCATTATCCTGAGTGAAGCAGAGCAATATATCCAGCGCACGTTCCACGGCGCGTACAGTCAGTTTCCGGTCTTCCACCCTGTTCTCCCCCTCATGTGTTTCACCTCTTGAAACCCGGTTACATTATTCTTCAGATACATTCTATCTTAGTGCAAAGGTCCGAAAAAAGTCCAGCATATTCACTGTACGGTAAAGACTGGGCCGCAGTTTACAGTTACATTACAAAACCGCTGAATTCATTGACTTTGTAAGGGCATAACCATACGATTAAATATATGAAGTATTTCTGCTAATCAAACTTAAGTTCATGCTTCCGAAGCAGTTTTGCTGCGAAGTAGTCTCACAGGAAGCGGATGTTCCACAAAACTTTTAGGAGGGGACCTTATGGATCTGGCAACAAGTCACCCCGGCTCGCCGGTCTCCCGTATGCCTAACGAGGATAAGCCTAATTCCATACCTATTATTTCACTGCGGATGATACGCGTTAAGCATATTGTCGTAGCTCTGCTGTTATCTGTGTTCTTCTTCTTTTTATTCTGCTTCATCGCCCTGCACGGCTATATAGCCTGGGTGCTCTCGAATCCTACTGTAGCGCCCCTCTACTCTAACCCTTATCTTGCCAAAGGGCTGGCGTATGAGGAGATCACCTTTCCGGCAAAGGACGGCAGCCGTATTATGCAGGGTTGGTATATTCCTTCAGAGGGAGCCAAGAAGACCATTGTCTTCAGCCATGGCTACGGTGCTAACCGAGAGGAAAGCTGGGTTCCTATGTACGACCTGGCCCATTATGCGCACAGCCTGAAATTCAATGTGGTCATGTTTGATTACGGCTTCGCCTCCAAGGTCAATAAAGATATCGCTACCGGCGGCAAAAAAGAATCCCAGCAGCTTCTTGGGGCGATCGAATATGCCAAGGACAAGGGTGCAAACGAAATCGTAGTCTGGGGCTTCTCCATGGGTGCTGGTACCGCGCTGCAGGCGGGTCTCGTAACCAAAGACGTGGATGCGATGATTCTGGACAGCACCTTCCTGCTGGAGCCGGATACACTCTATCACAATATCAAGCAGAATATAGATCTTCCCCGCCAGCCTTCACTGGAGATTATGGAGCTGTTGTTCCCGGTACTGAACGGTACAGGGCTGAATCAGATTCCCTATTCCAAGGTGAAATCCGAGGACTATCCGTTCCCGGTACTCTTCATGCACGGTACTATGGACGAGAAGGCACCTTATCCGATTGCCGAAGAACTGGCCGCGAACCAGACCAACCCGTACTCCGACTCATGGATTGTGGAGGACAGTCATCATGAGCTGCTGTTCCGCGAGCATCCGCGCGAGTATCTGCGCCGTGTCTCAGCATTTCTCGGCAATGTCCAGCTGGCCCGCATCAGCGGGGACAACGGAAGTCAGGCCAGCAAGTAACCACAAGTAGAAACAGCAGCGTTCCTATATCTTATATTAAATTGAATAAGCATGCGCAAATGTATTTCCTTATACATTCTGCGCATGCTTTTTTGAGGTATGCTCACCATAGTGCCTTAGGCCACAACGAATACCGTTACATAAGCAGACTCTACCGGTCATATAATGAAGCGTTGAAAATTCAGGACGGGGGGACTGCATGCTATGCAATATGTATCAGGTGCGCCGCTGCCAGTGCACATTCTAGGGGAAATTGCCTTCTGGAAAAAACAGGAGAAGGAACACGCCGAGGTTCTTATCCAGCTTACTCCAAACCTGGAGGAGCCTTATGTCAAGCTGCTCCAGGAATGGACGGTTGTCTTCCTGGCTACGGAGCAGGCGGCGTGTCAACTGCTCGGAAGCCAACAGGCTCCGGCCTTCGGCGGTCCGGGAAGCCTTGCCGCCGAAACAGAGCTGCTGCTTCATACAGCCTGCAGCCAATCCAGTGAATTCATCCGCCAGCTGAAGGCTATGGGGGAGGCTAGCCAGGCCATGAGCGCCTCCCCTCTGGCCGGGGTCGTAGTGAAGCATTTTATCTGCGAATCGGAGTATTTCCTTGCCGTGCTTACGGCTCTCACCGCCCCGGAGTATGATGCCGGTGCCGGAATGATGCGGCAGAACCCAATAGAGCAGGATGAACCGGCTGCTGTGCCTGCGGCCTCTCTAAATGAAGAACCTCCCCAGGAAACGGCGGCCTGGACGGCTCCTCTGTGGGAAGCCCGTGAATTGGGGCCGGTCCCGATCGGCGGTCATACACTGCCCCCGCTCCCTTATGCTTATAATGCGCTGGAGCCCTACATTGACGAGAAGACGATGATTATTCATCACGACAAGCACCACCAGAGCTATGTAGACGGACTCAATAAAGCAGAGATTAAATTGGCGGAAGCCCGGAAGAGCAACGATTATGATCTCGTTAAACACTGGGAACGGGAGCTTGCCTTTAACGGGGCTGGCCATTATCTGCACACGATCTTCTGGAACGTCATGTCCCCGCAGGGCGGAGGCCGGCCATCCGGAGCACTGCTGGATGCCATTATACGGAGCTTCGGAAGCTACGATGCCTTCAAGGCCCAGTTCACTGAAGCGGCCAATAAAGTGGAGGGCGGCGGATGGGCCATCTTGGTCTGGAGCCCGCGCAGCCGCAGGCTGGAGATTCTGACTGCTGAGAAGCATCAGAATCTGTCCCAGTGGGATGTTGTCCCGCTGCTGGCGCTGGATGTATGGGAGCATGCCTATTATCTCAAGCATCAGAACAACCGCGCAGATTATATCCAGGACTGGTGGAATGTCGTGAATTGGCCTTACGTAGCCGAGCGGTACAGTGCCGCCCGCAAGCTGGTCTGGCAGCCTTTTTGAGGTCTTTCCCCAAAAAAGCCCGGCGGCCACTCGAAAGTGGCCGCCGGGCTTTGCCTTGCACAAGTCAGGGAATATTAGTCCCGCGTACTATTCTTTGATCAGAGCAAGAAACTCGGCCCGGGCAGCAGCATCCTCACGGAAAGTGCCCCGGGTTGCCATGGTTACTGTCTTGCTGCCGGGCTTCTTCACACCCCGGGCACACATGCACAGATGCTCTCCTTCGACAACCACCATGACACCGTGCGGATTCAGCACCTCGGTCATGATGTCGGCGATCTGGGCAGTAATGCGCTCCTGCACCTGCAGGCGGCGGCTGACCGCTTCCACGAGCCGGGCCAGCTTACTCAGTCCGGCAATCCGCCCGCTGGGGACATAGCCAATATGCACTTTGCCGAAGAAAGGAGCCATGTGATGCTCGCACTGGCTGTAGTAGACAATATCCTTCACAATGACAAGCTCTTCATGAGACTCGTCGAAAGTTACGCCCAGCGCCTCGCGCGGATCAATCGAATAACCGCCAAATATCTCTTCATACATCCGCGTGACTCTAGCCGGTGTTTCCAGCAGGCCTTCGCGGCTGGTATCTTCACCAATCAGTTCTAATATTTTCTCTACATGATATTCGATTTGCTCACGGTTTACAGAAACCTTCCCGTTCATGTACTCCTTGATGCTCCCCATGAAATCTCCCCCTTCCGCACCCGCAGCTGATTCTTATCTATTTCCCTATCCTGATTATTTCTTCTTGCGGGCCTGTCCTTTGGCTGCCGCAGGAGCACGCCCCGGCTGATTGCCGTTCTTCATCATCTGCTGGGCACGCTGCATCTGCTTTCCGTTCAGGTTATATCCCATTTGCTTGGCAACCTTCTGCAGCATTTCAGGATCATTCTGCATCGTTGTCATTTGTCTGCGCAGATAATAGACACCGATAAAGAATCCGCCGATCAGACCTACAACAAGCATAATAATAGGCAATGCAATATTCATCTGTAATCCACCTTTGTACTCTATTGTCTGGCAATGCCCCTATTTAAGGCACGCGAATCTATCATAGCATTTCAACAACTGGACAGCAATTGGCAAATCCCGTGATTCAGAAGAGATAGTTGCCGCTTAAGCCGGGCCCTGCCTGCTCCGCTTCCAACTGCAGAAGGCGGCTTTTGATTCCCAGACCTCCGGCATAACCGACAAGTGCGCCTCCGGCTCCTATAATCCGGTGGCAGGGTACAATGACCGGAACCGGGTTGCGGTTATTGGCCCCGCCAACAGCACGTACAGCCTGCGGATTGCCGATCATGACCGCAATATCCTTATAAGAGGCGGACTCCCCGTAAGGCACGCTGAGCAGAGCTTCCCATACCTGGCGCTGAAAATCCGTTCCCCGCATATCCAGCGGCACACTGAAGCTCTGCAGCTCCCCGGAGAAATACGCTGCAAGCTGCCGCTCCGCCTCGGACATGCTCCCGGCATCCGCATAAATCTGTGCAGCGGGACCCAGCTGCGTCTTCACCCAGCCTGCAATAGTGTCCGAGTTCGCATCATAGGTGCCGAACTTGATCATGCATAGTCCGGAAGCTGTCGCGCATAGCGTCAACGGGCCAATGATTGAATCGATCTCCTTATAATAGAGCGAAGCTTCCGCCCCTTCGCTGCTCTCTGGACGGTGATTCATTATTCTTCCGCCCCCTTCTGCCCCAGCAGCTTGTCCTGTGCCCGGCTTAGCATTCCGCGCACCGTAACGTCCTCTTCCTTCTGCAGTGCCTGTTCCACGGCTGTGAGGGCTTCACTGCCGCCGATGCGGCTTAGGGCCCAGGCGGCAGTCCCGCGCATCTCCGGCCGCGGCTCCTGCAGCAGAATCTCGGTCAGCTTCGGCACGGCAGAAGCTTCCTTGAAATTGCCAAGCGCGATAACCGCATTGCGCTGGATAGGCTTTTTGCCCCGCCATGCAGCTGAGCTGCTGCCGAATTTCTCCTTGAACTCACGGTTGCTGAGATCCAGGATCGGCATCAGCAGCGGCTTCACGATCTCCGGATCAGGCAGCAGCTGCGGGCGGTGATTCCAGTTCTTGCCGCGGTTATGCGGACAGACAATCTGGCAGGTATCGCAGCCGTACAGCCGGTTCCCGATCTTGGTCATGTAGTCCTCACTGAGGAACCCCTTGGTCTGTGTCAGGTAGGAAATGCAAGCCTGGGCGTTGAGTTGTCCCGGACCGACCAGCGCGCCGGTGGGGCAGGCGTCGATGCATTTCGTACAGTCCCCGCAGCCTTCCTGCACCGGCTGATCCGGAGGCAGCGGTATATTCGTCACCATTTCCCCGAGATAGATCCACGATCCCCATTTGGGGGAGATAATCGCGCAGTTTTTGCCGCTGAACCCGATGCCCGCCCGCTCCGCAACCGCCCGGTCAACAAGAGCTCCCGTATCCACCATACTCTCCAGTACGGCATCCGGAACACGCTCGCGGATGAAGTTCTCCAGCTTCGCCAGCGCTTCACGGAGTACATGATGATAGTCCTGCCCCCACGATGCCCTGGCCAGTATGCCTCTGCGTGCTCCGGGCTCGGACTTGGGCGGGTCCTCCATTTTGGAGGGATAGGCTACAGCGATTGCAATAATAGAGAGCGGCTGCTCTCCCGACTGCAGCGCCGGAACCGTCCGCTTGTCCAGATCCGGCTCCTCGAAGCCCGAGTCGTACCCGTTGTCCCTATGTTCCTGAAGAATATTTTTTAAATATAAAAACGGCTCTGCGGTGGTGAACCCGATATCGTCAATACCGAGCGCCGGCGCAGCAGCCTTGATTGCAGCCTTGAGATCCTCCCACTTGGAAGGCGGCGGAGCATAAGGTGACTGGAAGTTAGAATTCATTTCCGCCTCTCCTTTATTATTATGTCTATACTAATCCCTTACAGGACTCTCATCTTAGCTACAGGCCACCAGATCAGGGATGCCTTCCCCACGATGCTCTCCTGTGCAACGGCGCCGAAATAACGGCTGTCCTTGCTGGCCCCGGCATGGCGGTTATCCCCCATTACAAAGTAGGTGCCGTCCTCCACAGTCAGCTGACTGAAATCCGGGTCTTGAATGGCCGTATCAATATAAGGCTCATCCACTACTTTACCATTAACATATAGCTGCTGGTCCTGAACTTCCACGATATCACCGGGGATACCAATAATCCGCTTAACCAGGTACTCCTTACGGTCCGGCCCTGTACTGGGGTCATGCAGAACTACAATATCGCCCCGGCCCGGATTCCCGAAGCTCAGTGCAATCTTATTAATAATCAGCTTTTCCCCTTCATAGAGGGTCGGCTGCATGGATTGGCCAATCACAGTAGACACATTGAACACAAAAATATTAAGCAGTGACATTATCGCGAATACAATCCCCGCAGTGATGATCCACTCCCGCATATCCTTAAGCCAAATTCTTCTCGATTCGCGCTTGGATTTGTTATGGGTAACGGATCTGTATCGTTGTTTGCGGCTCCGCATGAATTCTTCTTCAAGCTCCCGGTTCATAGGCCACCTACTTGCTTCGATTGGGTTTATAAGTCCATAACAATAGAAAAGCATATCTTCCGCCCATTTGCAATGCAATGGACACTGGGAAGATATGCTTTAGTATAATGAAACAGACTATGCAGGTGTGACCTTACTCTAAAGTACAGGCTGCATTAGTTCTCTACTCTACCAATTGTTTCCGCTTACAGCACCGTTTCAAAAAATAATTACCCGACAATGCTCAGCTTGCGTACAGATTTGAAGATCTGGTCCTCACCATAACCCATGGCCTCATACAGCGGCAGTGCGAAGGAATTATGCTCATCAACGGCTACATAAATACCGCTGACCTTGCGTGCCTGGAATCTGTGTTCCATCGCCGATACGAGACTCTTGCCGACTCCTCTGCGGCGGTATTCAGGATGGACGGCAATGCGGAAATAACAGCCGTGGTTCTTCTCAATCGTACCAATCAGTGCGCCGATGATTTCTCCTTCATCCTCTGCAACTACAATGAGATCTGAATCCCATGAAAGCTGCCTGGAGAAGGGCTCGATCGTGCTCTCGAAACATTCTTCCGATAATGCGGTCTGCAGCAATTCAGTCACTGGAGTAACGTCGCTTAATTGAAAGGAACGAACGTGCATACTTAAAAGTCTCCCTTTTCTATGGCTTAGAATTTTACAAAAAGAAGGAGTTTCCATAACAGTGTAAAGAGGAAAAAAGCATCAAAAACCGAGGAATACCTGCTTTTAAATCTATTAAAGCACACTTTTCTCGCGATATCATCAATTTTCTTTTGAAAGCGCTTGATATGAAGCGTTTTCATTGAATATAGTTTCATTTTTTCTTGATTAAGGAAATTATCGCAGTGCAAACACTCTCTCTTAAGGAGTTTTATAACTTTAACATACCCTTAACATTTGTAGTGAGCTATGGATGAAAAAATACTTTATAAACACTAATGTTTGTTTAATGTTGCATTATTGTTCCAGATACGGTTTAATAATAAGTATCTCAACGGATATATAACCTATAAGCCACATCGGAAATAAGGGGTTTTGACGTCAAGACCGCCAAAATTCTTTATCTATACAAATTCTAATATACTCAGGAGGGATTTTTCCATGGCATTTCAATTACCGGCACTTCCTTATCCAAACAACGCTCTTGAACCACACATCGACGCTTTGACGATGGAGATTCATCACGACAGGCACCATAACACTTATGTGACGAACCTGAACGCCGCACTGGAAAAAGCACCTGAACTGCAAGACAAGAGCATCGATGAGCTGCTGACTGACCTGAACGCTGTACCTGAAGCTATCCGCACTGCTGTTCGCAACAACGGAGGCGGACATGCTAACCACACCTTGTTCTGGGAAGTTATCGGACCGAACGGCGGAGGCGCACCAACTGGCGCTCTGGCTGCTGCAATTGACAGCGAACTGGGCGGATTCGATAAATTCAAGGAAGACTTCGCTACTGCAGCTACTACACGCTTCGGCAGCGGCTGGGCCTGGCTCGTCGTGAAAGACGGCAAGCTTGCTGTGACCAGCACTCCTAACCAGGACAACCCGGTCAGCGAAGGCGCAACTCCAATCCTCGGCCTCGATGTATGGGAGCATGCTTACTACCTGAACTACCAGAACAAACGTCCTGACTACATCAAGGCGTTCTGGAACGTAGTGAACTGGGAAGAAGTCGGCAAACGTTACGAAAGCGCAAAATAAAGAACTGCGGCGTGTAAGCCGCAGCATCACGGTATAAGAAAAACCGGGAGCACCCTTGTGGGTGGCTCCCTGTTTTTTGTGCTGGGAATACGGAGGAACAGGCACCCGCGGGGCACATTCCTGCGAATGTAGGTATATGTCTTAGTGCGATGCGCTATCCCTTCGGGTACATGCCTGATAAGTAGAAATTCCCTTTAATTTCCATATACCGCCCACTTTCGGCGGAATTAGAGGGGTTTTTCCCTTTAATTTCACCATACCACCCACTTTCGGCGGAATTAGAGGGATTTTTCCCTTTAATTTCACCATATCGCCCACTTTCGGCGGAATTAGAGGGATTTTTCCCTTTAATTTCACCATATCGCCCACTTTCGGCGGAATTAGAGGGATTTTTCCCTTTGATTTCACTATATCGCCCACTTTTGGTGGAATTAGAGAAATTGCACATTTAATTATACGATGTCGTCCGCGCAGAACAGGATAGGTGGATAAACGGCAGCTAATTTATCTGATTTCACCTTCGAGGACGAATTCCGAATAATTAGAGAAAATCAAATGCTCTTTGTTCACTTGTTCTCCGGGATGACGCACAAGGAATGGAGCTTCCTCCGGGTTATACCCGTCCGCAATAACTGGCCTGGCCAAACTGTCTTCCTTAACCTCAGAAGCGGAGTTGCCAGACCAAACGGTTTGCCGGTACTCCCGGTTATAGCTAGCAACACTGCATAGCCGAGCCGGATTACACGGCGCCCCCCTCCTGCTCATCAAAATAAGCGTTGAGCAGCTTGAGGAACACATTGGGAAAGGCGTAATTCGCCATGTCGCTGCGGTTGATCCAGCGTACTGCGCCTGCATCCTCCGCTGTTCCGCTTCCGTCCGCGAAGCGCTCGACGGGCCCGCTGCCATCGGCGAATAAATCGGCGGGAACGGACGCGGTGAGCCCGGCGTTGTACATGCCTTGGCTGGTGGCGGAGCGATCACCGGCACCAGCCGCACTGGCGGCGGCATAGTCTGCAGCGGCAGCCGGATCAGCCGGGCCGGTGGCAGCCCCGGCAGCCCCGGGTGCTGCGCCGATGGCTGCAGCATCAGCACTGGCAGCGCCGTTCCCGGCCGCTGCGCTGTACAAGGCCCGCCCTTCCGCAGCCAGCGGCAGGGCCGGGGCCTCTTCTTCCCTGCAGCGGTACACCTGCAGGGTCCAGACAATATGGCTGAATGTATGCTCCGCAGCCATCCAGTGCCCTTCAGGCCGGGCGAAGATCCCGGCCTGAAGCAGGGACCGGCGCAGCCGGTCCTGCGCTGCCGCCTCAGGCAGCAGCGCAGCGGAAGCGCCGCCCTCAGCAGGCGGCGCCGGCCAGTGCGGCAGCTCCCACATGCGGGCCAGGAGCCCGCTGGATGGCCGTTGCCGGATGAGTACCCGGCCCGCGTGCCCGCCGCGGCCCTCTATCAGCGCTGCCAGCCGCTCTTCCGGGCGCGGCGGCTTGGCCTTGGTCTTGACGGGCAGCGAGGTCTCGCAGCCCGCGAGGCGCGCCGAGCAGTGCTCCATCACCGGGCACGGCAGACAGCGCGGTGATTTCGGCGTGCAGATCAGCGCGCCAAGCTCCATCAGCGCCTGATTGAAGTGCGAGGCTTCCCCTTCGGGAATCAGCTCTGCCGCCAGGCGCTCCATTTTGACGCGGGTGGGGCCTTTGGCGATATCATCCTCAATCAGGAAGTATCGCGACAGCACCCGCATGACATTGCCGTCCACAGCGGGCTCCGGCCGGTTGAAGGCAATGCTGAGAATAGCTCCGGCCGTATAAGGCCCCACTCCCTTAAGCCCGAATACCGCATCGCGGTCATTGGGAACCTGCCCGCCATACTCTTCCTTCACCTGCTTCGCGGCATGCTGCAGATTCCGGGCGCGTGAATAGTAGCCAAGCCCCTCCCAGCACTTCAGAACATCCTCCTCCGGGGCATCGGCCAGTGACTCCACCGTAGGGAACCGCTCAATGAACCGGTTGAAATAAGGAATGACCGTATCGACTCTTGTCTGCTGAAGCATAATCTCCGAAATCCAGATGTAATAAGGATTGCGGTGACGCCGCCACGGCAGATCCCGCTTCTGCCCATGGTACCACTCCAGCAAATTACGGCTGAAATAGGACTTGGCTTCCTGCTGCTCGTCCTGCTGCTCGTCCTGCTGCTCATTTGTAGTCATCATTAATCTCCTTGCTTCTATATTGAATGTATCTATATTCCGCGATAAGCAGCTCGTCCTCTTATTGCGTAAAGTTTACCCGTATAAATACCGCTCTGCGAAGCCGCAGGCAGGATCCGGCACTCCGCAGCAGCTTAGTTTACCTGCTCCACTACGGCAAAAGCTGAAGCCAGATCCCCGCTGTGTGTAATGGCCAGATGGATGATATGGCGGCCGCCCGGCAGAAGCAGCCGGTCCCAGGCTGCTTCCGACAGTGAAACAACCGGTTTGCCCTGGCTGTCCGGCAGAATTTCTATATCCTGAAATCCCACCTTCGCGCCGATTCCGCAGCCCAGCGCCTTCACTACTGCCTCCTTGGCGGCAAAACGCCCCGCAGCGAATTCTGCCGCCTTACCCTTCCGCCCTGCGGCTAGCTCAAGCTCACGCTCTGTAAGAGTGCGCTGCAGAAATCCGGTTGCTTGTCCGCTTGACAGCAGAGCCGTAATCCGGCGGATTTCCAGCACATCATTTCCGATTCCATAAATCACTATATCCACTCCTTTGCTGGACAGGCAATATGCAATTACTGTAAAAAACCGCCCTATCTTTACCTGCTTTAATAATGGTATGATCTTCATAACATTATTCATAAACATTATCAATAATACAACCTTCAAATCCGTTTCAGATTATATAGAGAGGGGATTTACCCGATGACCCGTAATTTCCAATTGCCCGCAGGAGAAGATGCTGTACTCCGCTGCTCGCATTTCCCCGCCCGGGATAAGGCTAAGAGCCTGATTGTTATCGCCCACGGTTACAAGGGGTTTAAGGATTGGGGGATGTTTCCTTATGCTGCGGCAGCCCTCAGCCAGGAGCATGAGGTCATAACCTTCAACTTCTCACATGCCGGAATCGGCGAAGATCTGCAGAATTTCACGGAGCTTGAGAAGTTCGCCCGCAATACCTATACCCGTGAGATCAAGGATATGGAGATCCTGCTCTCTTATCTCAGCCAGCACCACAAATTCGGCAGCCTGCCGTTATTCCTGCTGGGCCACAGCCGAGGCGGCGGAGACAGCCTGCTGTATGCGCTGGACCATCCGGGAGAGATCACCGGAGTGATCTCCTGGAACGGCATTACCAACCTCGACCTGTTCACGGAGGAACAGAAGATTGAGATGAAGCGCAGCGGCCGGACCCATGTGCTTAATGGCCGGACCGGCCAGCAAATGCCGCTGGATGCCGTGTTGCTGGAGGACCTGGAACAGCATGCCGGTCGCTACAACCTGCTGGAACGGATGACAACAGCCAGCTTCCCGGCGGTTCTTATTCAGGGAAGCCAGGACAGTGAACGGCTGCGCCGGGGATCAGAGCGATTAACGGAGCTCCGCCCGGATATCCGCTGGGTGCAGATTCCCGGCGGCAATCACACCTTCGGAACCGTGCACCCGTTCGAAGGAGCTACCCCGCAGCTGGAGGAGGCAATATCCGCCTCCCTGGAGTTTATTAACCATATCCTGGCCGGCTAAGCTTACAAGTTAGGCAGCGCCTCTCCAGCTAATACTTATGAAAGTCAGAACCGCCGGGAATTCTGCGAAATGACTGCAGCTTCTCCGGCGGTTCTTTTATACTTCTGACTGCTTATATTCCAGGGATTGCATCCCGTTTATGCCCCGTTCTGCGGTAGTAGGCTTCAAGCTTCCCGGCGACCTCGGGAGACACCGCTTTGCCCTCCAGATAGTCACTGTTGTCATCATAGGTGATCCCCAGCTCGGTTTCATCCGTCTGGCCCGGCCAGAGGCCGGCTGTCGGTGCTTTGGTCACGATATCGGCCGGTACCCCAATCGCCGCAGCCAACTGCCGCACCTGCCGTTTATTCAGTGAAGACAGCGGTGTAATATCAACCGCACCATCGCCCCATTTGGTATAGAAGCCGGTGATGGCTTCAGAGGCATGGTCTGTTCCTACTACCAGAAGATTGTTCTCGAAGGCCAGTGCATACTGCATAACCATCCGCGTTCTCGCCTTCACATTTCCTTTGCCCTGATGGGTGATGTGGCGGTGCTGCCCCAGTGCCTTCAGGCTATGCTCTACCTCCAGCGCGATCTCGTTTACAGCTTCTTCAATATTCGTCTCCACCGTATGCGTCAGCTCAAACGCCTTGGCTACCGCGTAACTGTGCTCAATATCCTCCTGCTCGCCGTAAGGCTGGAAAACACCGAGTGTAATATACTCTTTGCCTTCCTCTGCCGTCAGCTCGTCCGTAGCCTGTTTGCATAGACCCGCAGCCACTGCACTGTCCACGCCTCCGCTGATCGCAATCAGCAGCCCCCTGGCACCCGCCTGCAGCGCATATGCTTTCAGGAAATCCACACGTTTGCGCACTTCCGCTCCGGTATCAATCACCGGCTTGACTCCCAAGGCCTTAATAATCTCTTCCTGCATTCCCAATTCACACACCCCTTTTCTTATAACTTGATCTGTCCGATGGGACTCAGGTGCCTATATGTTCAGAAAAAATCCCGCATGAGCCTAGCCTCCGGCTGATGCGGGAATATCCCTTACAGAAAATATGCTTACTGGCACAGACGATTGAAAACTTCCTTCAGCTCAGCAGCAATTTCAGCAGCCGAACGGTCTTCAACGCCGTGACGTTCGATGAAATGAACAAGCTCGCCGTCCTTCATCAAGGCAATGGATGGTGAAGATGGCGGGTACGGAGCAAAATACTCACGCGCCTTGGCTGTAGCTTCCTTCTCCTGGCCGGCAAATACCGTGAACAGGTGGTCGGGGAGAATTTCGTTCTGCAGCGCCTGGGCTACACCTGGACGGCATTGGCCGGCGGCACAACCGCAAACGGAGTTAACAACCACAAGCGAAGTTCCCTTAACGGCTGGAAGAGTTGCTTCAACTTCATCCGGAGTCAGCAGCTCCTGAAATCCGATACTCGTCAGATCATCGCGCATAGGCTGAATGGAATCCTTCATATATTGATTAAAAGACATGGACATTTCTCTGCACTCTCCTTTACCCTTAGAATAGTTGTCAGAACCCGGATAACGTCGCCGCGTTACTGCACTACTTGCTAACTTTATTATACATACATACTCTGTGAAAGCAAGAGAAGCAGCCTGCCTTCAAGCCGTTATCCGGCAGCGCTATATGCCATAGCTTGAGCCTTGAATCCCTAAGAATAGACTTCAATCTCCGCGGGTTCCTCCTTGGGCTCAAAAGGGATCGTAACGATGACCGAGGTGCCTTTTCCCTCTTCGGATTCCACATGAATGGTTCCGTTGTGCCGCTCGGCGATACTCAGGCAAAGCGACAGTCCAAGTCCTGTACCCTGGCTTTTGGTTGTGAAGAACGGGGCAAACAATTGCTTCAGCTGGCTCTGCGGGATGCCGCTTCCCGTATCCGTGATGATCAGCTGAGCAGTATCTTCATGCTCACAGGTTTCCAGCGTCAACACCCCTTTGGCCTCCATTGCCTCCATTCCGTTGCGGGCCAGATTGAGTATCAGCTGCTTGATCTCCCTGACGTTCAGCCGCAGCAGCGGCAGAGACGGGCTAAGCTTCAATTCAACGCTCTGTCCGCGAAGATTGGCATCCGCCCAGATCAGGGGGGTAAGCTCCTCCATAATGAGATGCAGCTGCACCATTTCCTTGTCCGATACACGGCTCTGGGCCAGCGACAGGAAGTCATTGATGATACTGTTGGCCCGGTCCAGCTCCTCCATTACAATATGGTAATAGGAATGCAGGTCCTCCGGACTCTTTTCCCGCATCAGCTGCAGGAATCCGCGCACTACCGCCATCGGGTTGCGGATCTCGTGGGTAATTCCGGCCGCCATCTGCCCGACCAGTGTCAGGCGTTCAACATTATCAAGCTCGCTGCGGATTTTCTCCTCTTCCGTAAGATCCTGTATAATCATGACAAGGCCGCCCGGAATACCGGACTCATGCTGTAACGGCGCCGTGAAGATATGATAGGTCATGGAATCATATTTGATTTTGGTATTGGCACGCTGCCTGTTCAGCAGGATCCCCCGTAAGTGTTCATAGATTTCCTGATCCATGCTGTGGCCGAAGACCCTGTCTGCCGGCTGGGATAATATCATCTCTCTGGTCAGATGGGGGCAATGACGCTGAATCAGGCTGAGCATGTATTCATTCAGCTCCGTCACATATCCGTTGTCATCAAACGACATAATATTCAGCGGCACCACATTAGTAATCTGCTGAAGCTTCTCCGATTCCCACTGGAATCTCTCGGAGATACCTTTCATCCGTTCCTTGACCTGCAGCCTGTCCCAGGCCGTTTCAATATATACAATAAACAGTCCGCCCAAAATAACAGCCGTTAATAAATACACCCCTACCAGAATCGCATCCGTGGGGGGTGTGTTGAAGATGCTTTGTCCCTGCATCTTAGGTACAATTACAATAAACAGCATACTGGGAAACAGAGTCCCCCATAGCATGCAGACCTTTTGGATTAATGAGGCACTCTTGAAGGGCTTTGCCATACCAAACAACAGCGGATACAGCAGTACCCCCGTATTTAATATGAGATGATCAAATCCTGAAGGAACCGAGAATAGTACAGTGCAAAAGATGAAATACATTGCCAGGTAAGCCCCTGAACGAAAAGTCCCGTACAAGATCCCTATATACGCCGGAAGGATAGCCAGATTCAGATACACTACTCCGAACATTGTAGTCGACAAGGCCATACACAATGTAACCCCGAGTGCACAGCATATTATCAGAAAAGTCTGGTCATCCGGAAATCTGCGGTTTCTGCGTGTGAAATGGCCCTGGTCCAACCGCCACTGAAACAGAAACAGGAAGGTGCACGCAGCCGATATTTGCAATAAAATATCCTTAACCGCATGAATAATTGCAATCACTCCCCAATTTGGACAAAATACCCTTTCCCCTTAGATTAAAGCACAACCGCGCACTCCTGACAACGATAATCACGTCAAGCCTCCCCGGGTCTGGCTACACTCCGGCCGGAATGGTATGATGCCGTTAGCAGAGTGCTGCAACATGTAAAGGAGCAGAGTTATGAGTAACTATGATGTAATTGTCATCGGAGGCGGCCCGTCCGGATTAATGGCCTGCGTAGCGGCAGCCGGACACGGGGCGGCTGTATTATTAATTGATAAGGGTGCCAAGCTTGGCCGGAAGCTGGGCATCTCAGGCGGCGGACGCTGCAATGTTACCAATATCAAGGAAACTGCGGAGCTGATCGCCCATATCCCGGGCAACGGCCGTTTTTTATACAGCTCATTCGATCATTTCAACAACCGGGATATTATTGAGTTCTTCGAAGCCCTCGGTATCGCTCTGAAGGAAGAGGACAACGGTCGGATGTTCCCTGTATCGGACAAGGCTGCAAGTGTTGTCTCCGCGCTGGTTGGCAAAGTGCGCAGTCTTGGCGTACAGATTATGACAGACAGTCCGGTGCGCGAGGTTATCTATGAGAACGGTGCGGCCACGGGCGTACGTCTGGAATCGGGAAAAGCCTTCAGCGCCGGGGCCGTTATTATCGCTAGCGGCGGCAAATCCGTGCCGCAGACCGGCTCTACCGGTGACGGCTATCCGTGGGCCGCTGCTGCCGGACATACGATCACGGAGCTGTTCCCGACAGAGGTGCCGATCCTTTCAAGGGAGGAATGGATTAAATCTGGTGAGCTGCAGGGCTTATCCCTGCGTGACGTGAGTCTTACGGTCTGGAATCCCAAGGGCAAGAAGGTGATCTCCCACCGCGGAGATATGATCTTCACTCATTTCGGGCTGTCCGGCCCGATCGCCTTGCGCTGCAGCCAGTTCCTGCGCCAGGTTCAGAAGAAATCAGGTACAGATACCGTAGAGTTGTCTATCGACCTCTTCCCCGACCTGACTCTGCAAGAGGCAGAGAACCTGCTGCAGAATAAGCTGGAGCTGGAGCCCAAGAAGGCCATCCGCAATTCGCTGAAGGGCCTGCTGCCTGAGCGCCTGATTCCGCTGCTGCTGGCCAAAAGCGGACTGGACGGTGAGCTTACAGGTCATCACCTGCCGCGGACCGGTCTTCAGGCACTGGCTGCACTGCTGAAGCGGATGCCGGTACTGGTCTACGGAACGCGTTCCCTGGCAGAAGCTTTTGTGACTGGCGGAGGGGTGAATCTGAAGGAGATTGATCCGAGAACAATGGAATCGAAACTTACGCAGGGGCTGTATTTCTGCGGCGAGATTCTGGATATTCACGGATATACCGGAGGTTATAATATTACGGCCGCTTTCTCGACCGGATACACAGCCGGCAAACATGCGGCCGCACAGCCGCGCGGATAAGCAGCCGCTGCGGCTCCCGGGCTCATTCCTATAATTAAATAAGCCTTCCTCCAGGTTGCGGAGGAAGGCTTATTGTATGTTATCTGGCAAACCGCATGACACTGAATATACGGCCGATCCAGATGGCTGCCGCAGCGCCTACCGGTATAAAGAGCAGGAGCCCCCACCAGCCATACACGGGGATGCAGACAACGGCTGCACTGAGGACCGCAAACGGCATTAATAGAATCGGCATGGCCTTGGAACCGGCATCCGCCTTCTGCGCTTTGGTGAACGGCAGAATACCGATGTAGTCATCGCCGGAGAACAGCAGCCAGAAGGAAGAAAGCCAATACGCCATCAGTGTTGTCAGGATGGCAAACAGCAGCCACTTCAGAACGGCCGGCACAATAAAGATGGCCACAAGCGCCACGCCGGTAAACGACAAATACAGCTTGAAGTGGGCCGGATTGCGCAGCATCGCCTTGACCGCTGCCGCCGAGAAGCGGCTCTCCGGTTCCTTCGAGGCCAGCAGCGGCTGCGATTTGCGGAAGATCCACGGTTTATACCGTGTAGGCCGCGGCTTATCAAGTACTCCGCGCAGCAGAATGGCCGCAATCTTCATCCGCTGCTTGTAGTCTTCGCGCACATCGTTCATGAAGGTGCCGCGCAGCCGCAGGCGGGCCCTGAACACTATGGCTGCCATCACGGCGAATCCGCCAGCTGCAATGAACAGCAGGACGGGGCTGTCCTTCCAGAGGATTGCCAGACGCAGATAGACACCGCAGGGCACGGTGACAGCCGGAATCAGCCACAGCCAGCGGCGGAAGCCCTGCCGCTGCACCTTAACGAAATGGCCCAGCAGCTTAACGGACCAGCTGCAGGTTATCGTCAGCGCGAGCAGCCCGTAGGCCCCTGCCGCACTGACTCCGAAGCCCCTGATCAGAAACGGCAGCAGAATGGCAACGGCCGCCGCCATCTTCAGCGTGGTTACCGCAAGGCTGTAGACCATTCCCCGCAGGATAGTGGTGCTGATCCAGTTCTGCCGCTGTCTAAGAAACAGCGAGTCACCTTCCTGCAGCAGCAATACGATTCCTCCGGTAGCCAGCAGAATGGTCAGCAGCGCAGGTACGACCATATAGGGAACGGAGCTGATCCACGCCGGCATCTCCCCGTTCCAGTACCCATAGTAGAAGCGTCCGCCAAGCAAGCCTCCCGGGATAATAATATACAGCAGGACGGTCCAGTCCACAGCTGTACGGATAATAGTAGACTGCTCACGGAAGTGGGAAGCCAGCCGGCGCCGGAAAAGAGCAGCAGCTGTAGGAAACGCAAATGAATTCCTGCTCATGTTAATTCGTCGAAGCAATCAAACAACGACCCCTCCGGCAGCCCTGCATCTCCGCGTATGCCTTCCAATGTGCCCTCGGCAGCAATTCTGCCGCCGGAGATTAATATGAAGCTGTCACAGATCTTCTCCGCTGTATCCAGAACATGCGTAGACATCAGCACCCCGGCTCCACGCTCGCGCTCCGCCTCAAGCAGGCGCAGGAAATCCTTGGTTGCCCGGGGGTCAAGACCGATGAACGGCTCGTCCACGATATAGACATCGGGCTGGACCAGAAAGCCCAGCATCAGCATCATCTTCTGCTTCATGCCTTTGGAGAAGCCGGCAGGCAGATCATTGCGCACATTTTCCATACCAAACTGGGTCAGGAGCTTCTCCGCTGTGGACTCGAAGGTTTCATAGCTTAGTCCGTAGGCTGCGGCCGCGAGATCGAGATGCTCCCACAGCGTCAGATCTTCGTAGAATACCGGCTGCTCCGGCACATAGGCATAGGACTTGTTCTCGCCGCCCAGCTTCACCTTAGCCTTGGCATGCTTCAGCAGGCCGAGCAGGGTCTTGATCGTAGTGCTTTTGCCGGCCCCGTTGGGTCCGATTAATCCAAGCAGCTCGCCCTTACGCACCTGAAAGGAAATCCCTGAAATCCGTATATCTCCGGCTTCATAACCGGCTTCCTCAATAACAACATCAAGCACGATATCCTCATCGTCTTCACGCTCTTCGTAATAATTCGTAATCTGGTCCATACTCTCCATCTCCTAGGCAATTGTTCATAGTAATGCGATCATAACACCATAGACAGGTCTATGCTGCAAAAAATTTCACCACCGCTATCTGTCAGCGGCCTGGTCTCTATACCCCATTATACGAATTACCGGGGACAGACCTCAAACCCGCGCCGGATACCGCTATTCCCACCCCTGCGCTACAGCTTAGGTACGGATCATCATGTGAAAATCGTGTGAAATCCGCAGCAGCTATGCACCATCAAAAAATTGTTTGATTTTTAATAATTAAAAGTGTGCTTATTGTGACAAATGACATGTTCTTCATTCTTTGTTTGAAGTAATGTAAAGCTAGATCAAGAAAAGCAGTATTCCAAACCGTGCGGGGAAGCCTGTACGATTAACAATAGAGGTGGAGAAGCATGATACAATCTTATGAACGCGATACTCAATTGACACTGCATTTGTACCGGGTTTTTGCCAAGTCCTTCAAGAGCATTAACGAACACGCCGTTACCGGCAGCAAGATTGAAGGTTTCAATCCTACAGCCTTCGCCGTTATGGAGGTCCTCTATTATAAGGGGGCACAGCCTATCCAGCAGATCGGTGCCAAGCTGCTGCTGCAGAGCGGCAATGTTACTTACGTAATCGACAAACTGGAAGAACGCGGCTACCTGCAGCGCAAGCCCTGCCCGAGCGATCGGCGTGTGATTTTTGCCGAGTTGACTGTAGAAGGCGAACGCCTGATGAACGAGATGTACCCGAAGTATTCGGAACGCCTGCATCTGGCTTTCAGCGGACTGAGCGATGAAGAAAAGGAACAAATGATTATTCTTCTGAAGAAGATGGGCCTGCAGGCTGAGAAGCTCTCCCCTCTTCCACGCAAATAAGCGCAGTTGAGGCAGATGCAGTTGTGAATCTATTCACTAACCTGCATAATAGTAATGATAACAAAGCGGCAGCGCAATCCTGATGGATGCGCTGCCGCTTTGTTATGAATAAGCAGGCTTGAAGATTATGGCTTGGACGCGGTACTTCCCTCTTGAATGGTTGGCAGCCCTTTATTAAGCCCCGCAGAAATAACCAGGGAGGCCACAGCAAAGACCGCCATCACAATGAAGAGCGAGTGCAGGCCGCTCTCCAGCGCGCCGTGCAGACTGCCCCAGGCCTCAGCGGACAGGGTACTCCCGCTATGCGGGTTAAGCAGCTGATTGATATCAGCCCCTGTAGCAGCAGCCCCAGGCTGTTCCGCCAGCTTCCTGTCGATATTGTAGTTCAGCCAAGACCCGAAGATCGCCACCCCCACCGTCTGCCCGAGTGAACGGGTGAAGGTATTCAGGGCCGTTGACGCACCCCGCTGCTCATGCTGTACAGAGGATTGCGCGATAATCGTGAAGACTGTAGAGGCATAACCAAAACCTACGCCGCAGAACAGCATCAGAATCAATAGCAGCAGCTGGGACGAATCCCCGTTCATCAGAGTCAGCCCTACCGCTGCGACAACAATCAGCGACAGCCCCAGCATCCCTGTACGGCGGGTACCCGCGCGCAGAATCATTCTTCCGCCAGCGATGGAGCCGAGCATCCAGCCCACCGACATCGGGGCGAGCAGCAGGCCCGAGAGGGCCGCGCTTTTGCCGAAGACGCCCTGCACCCACAGCGGCACGTACGTAGACAGCCCGATAATCAAGGTGCTGACCAGCAGGTTAGCTCCTGTAGAGACAGCGATATTGCGGATAGAGAACAGCTCCAGCGGCAGCATTGGCTCGGGAGCACGGCGCTCCACGAACAGGAACACGGCCAGCAGCACAGCAGCCCCCGCTAAGATAGCCAGCAGCAGCGGAGAGTTCCATGCCAGACTCTGCCCGCCCGCCGTAAGACCAAAGAGCAGCGCTCCCATTCCTGCCGCGAACAGCAGCACTCCGGCCACATCGATTCTCGTCTTGCGCCGGACCTTCTCTTCCTTCAGATACCGCGAGATGAATATAATAGATAGCAGCCCAAAAGGCAGATTAAAGACAAACACCCAGCGCCAGCTCAAATAATCAACCACATACCCGCCAAGCAGCGGTCCTACGAGAGAGGAAATCCCCCATACCGAGCTGAGCAGCCCCTGAGTCTTCGCCCGTTCCTTAATGCTGTAGATATCCCCGATAATCGTAAAAGTCATAGGAATGAGCGCACCCGCACCGATCCCCTGTATCCCCCGGAAAATAATCAGCTGCTGCATGCTCTGCGAAATCCCGCATAACAGCGAGCCTGCCAGAAAGACCACGGCCCCGCCAATGAACACAGGCTTGCGGCCAATCAGATCACTTAACTTGCCAAAAATAGGCGTCGTAACCGCCATAGCCAGCAGATAAGCGGTAAATATCCAGCTGAGCCACTGCATGCCCTGAAAATCGCCGACAATGGCCGGTCCCGCCGGTCCTGTGACCGTCCCTTCGATTGCTGCCAGAAAAGTGGCCAGCAGTACTCCAATTAAAATTAATTTGCGTTCAGTTTCACCAGGTGACTTCAATCAATCCAAATCCTCTCTCTATGTTCTCAGCCCCGCACTTTCTCTCCTTGCAGCAAGGAATACATCCGTACATCCTGATAGCCGGAAGCCGTATGCCGGTACTGCCGCAGCAGACCTTCCTGCCGGAAGCCGAGCCTTGTAATCAGCTGCTCCGCCC
Source organism: Paenibacillus sp. FSL R10-2736 (assembly GCF_038000245.1). Lineage (NCBI taxonomy): Bacteria > Bacillati > Bacillota > Bacilli > Caryophanales > Paenibacillaceae > Paenibacillus > Paenibacillus sp. FSL R10-2736. Next base: position 1,179,119 of record NZ_JBBOBN010000002.1, on the reverse strand, counting down.
GGATATTGTCAGGATGACATAAGGCTTCAATCCGGTTCAGCCCCATGCTGCCGAAGCCGAATTCCAGCATAAGCTCCAGCGCTTCCCGCATATACCCCTGACCCATGGCGGCAGGTGACAGCTCGAAACCGATCTCCCCCCGGTAAGCCCCCTCAAGCTGCCAGTGATTATAGCCGCAGCTTCCGATAACCTCTGCTTCCGGCCCCAGAATACTCCAGCGTATGCTTTCTTCTTCCCGGGCCATCTGTGCCAGCAGAGCAATCAGTGCTCCCGCTTCTTCTGCAGAGGACAAGAAAGGGGCATCCAGCCAGGGCGCAACCTGAGGATGGCACCAGATTCCGAACAGCGCTCCTGCATCTCCGGCAGCCATAGCCCGGAGCCGCACTCTCCGGCCGGTTAATTCCGGAATTACTCCGCCGCATATATACATCTTCCCGTCCCCTTTCATCCTAACAAGTATACATCAGATGTAAGCATTCCCTTAAGCGAAATCTGACATGAATCCGAACTCCACACTCCACACAAATAGCGCCTGCTCCGCGCGGCTTGCTTCCGCGCGATCAGACGCTGTACGTTTTCTGAACATGAATGGTTACTTGATGTAGAATTAACCCGATGTACCCGCTGCCTTAACCGGCTTAAGCACTTCGGTACACAGCACTCCCAGCTTGGCCTGAATCGCTTTGAATTCCTCTATTCCCGTTCCGGTAATGCTGTATGCCTCACCATGAGCCGTGAGAAAGTTCTCCTGGGTCAGCCGTTCCAGCTCCTGTTTCACTTCGCGTTCCGCTACCCGATATCCCAAATCCTCCAGCTCCGGCTGCATCTCCGTCAGTGTCAGATTCCTCTCATGTGCGAAATAAAGCATATGGATTCCTATAAACAAGTTCTGTACGTCGGCGCGCATATTCCACTCCTTCCGGCTATAAGCCTTCGGTATATTTATAAAAGCATTACCCTGCCCGGGGTTGCCGGAAACATCCGCCCGGAGACTATTCATACATCTTCCTGATCTTCCACTAACCGGATAATTCCGTTATTGCTTGACGTATTGCGCTCCGCTGTACTATCTTGTTAGTTAACAGTTATGGATTCATACTGACTCAAGGTACAGGAAGGTGATGCTTCATGTTTCAAGCCATGCCTTATGATGGCACCCGCAGCGAACGGTTCGAAGCCGTTCTAAGCCAGCTCGGGGCACTTATGGAGGGCGAGCCCAATGCTATCGCCAACTTATCCAATGCTTCGGCTCTGTTAAAGCTTTCTCTACCGGACACCAATTGGACCGGTTTCTATTTATTTGACGGCAAAGAGCTGGTTCTGGGCCCGTTCCAGGGACTTCCGGCATGCATCCGTATTCCGCTTGGCCGCGGCGTATGCGGAACAGCGGCTGCGGAACGCCGCACCCTTGTCGTAGGCGATGTCCATGCCTTTCCGGGGCATATTGCCTGTGATGCTGCCTCGAACAGCGAAATCGTAGTTCCGCTGGTTAAGGGGGATACCCTGTACGGCGTACTGGATATCGACAGCCCGCTCAAACACCGCTTCGACGACGAGGAACGCCGTTTCCTTGAACGGTTCGCAGCCATGGTATCCGAGGTGCTGTAATTCTCCTCCTCTCCATATGCCTTAGCATGAAGAAGCCGCTCCACTGCAGGAATGTCCTGCTGATGGAGCGGCTTCTTCATGTGCATGTGCAGAAATAGCTACAGGCTGAAGCTCCTGTTGCGGAGATTCAGCCTGTAGCTGACGCGTTATACCTTAACCGGATGGATATGCCAGATCTCGGAGGCATAGCGTGCGATCGTATTATCACTGGAGAATTTGCCGGAATGGCCGATGTTGATAATTGACTTCTTAAGCCATTCCTTCTGGTTGCGGTAGGCCAGGTCAATCTTGACATGGGTCTCCACATAGCTGGCGAAATCCTTGAGGACGAAGAACTCATCATTATTATCAAGCAGCGACTGGTAGAGCGTATCGAATTCCTGGGCATGAGCGCAGAACGGTCCAGGTACAATCAGCTGATCCAATACTTCCTTGACCCGGCCGTCGCCATTATAGATATCGCGGGCGTGGTAACCGCCGTACTGGTAGTAGTCCATGACCTGCTCTGCCCGGAGACCGAACAGGAACATGTTATTGTCCCCTACCATTTCGTGCATTTCCACGTTGGCTCCATCCATAGTTCCGACGGTCAGTGCACCGTTCATCATAAATTTCATGTTCCCGGTACCGGAGGCTTCTTTGCTCGCTGTAGAGATCTGCTCACTTACATCCGCTGCCGGAATAATCTTCTCCGCCAGCGATACCGAATAATTCTCCAGGAAGAAGATGCGGATCTTCCCGTTAATGTCCGGGTCCTTATTCACTACATCAGCCACCGTATTTATCAGCTTAATGATCCGCTTAGCCAGATGATAACTCGGGGCCGCCTTGGCACCGAAGATGAACGTACGCGGTACGATGTTCAGCGAAGGGTTGTCTTTGATCTGATTGTACAAATGCATAATGTGCAATACATTCAACAGCTGGCGCTTATACGCATGCAGCCGCTTCACCTGCACATCGAAGATAGAGTCGGGGTCCACCCGGACACCGTGCTTCCCGTAGATGTAGTCGGACAGATGCAGCTTGTTGCGGCGTTTGATCGCAGCCACCTGCTCCTGGAAGGAGGAATCCTCACTGTATTTGATGAGTCCGATCATCTCCTGCGGCTGATGAATCCAACGGGTGCCGATCGATTCGCTGATCAGTCCGGCAAGCTCCGGATTGGCATGCTGCAGCCACCGGCGGTGTGTGATGCCGTTAGTCTTATTATTGAAGCGGTGCGGATACATCTCATTGAACAGGCGCATCTCACGCTTTTGCAGAATTTCCGTATGCAGTGCCGCTACGCCGTTTACGCTGTGGCTGGCCACGATGGCGAGATGCGCCATCCGGACCTGATCATCATGAATGATGGCCATCTGATTGATCCGGTTCTGGTCCCCCGGATACTTGCTCATCAGCTCCCCGCAGAAGCGGGCATTGATCTCCTCAATAATCAGGAAGATGCGCGGAAGCAGCTCCTTGACCATGCCAAGCGGCCATTTCTCCAGCGCCTCACTCAGAATGGTATGATTCGTATAAGAGACCATCCGTGTCGTCATGTCCCAGGCCTGATCCCAGCCAATCCCGTGCACATCCATCAGTATACGCATCAGCTCAGGGATAACTAGTGTAGGATGCGTGTCGTTAATATGCAGGGCCACCTTATCAGGCAGGCTGTCGATCGGAGCCCCTGTCTTGGCGAAGGTACGCAGAATACTCTGCAGTCCTGCACTACACAGGAAATATTGCTGTTTCAGCCGGAGAAGCTTGCCTTCGTATTGTGAATCATCCGGATACAGGAACTCCGAGATGGATTCTACGGAGCGCTTATACTCCAGGAACTTGTGATAATCTGTCCCCCCCAGCGCACCGAATACTCTCGAAGGCTGCGTAATCGACTCTGCACTCCAGTTGCGCAGTGTATTCACATGCCTGCGGTCTGCCCCGATAACCGGAATGTCATACGGAACGGCCCTCACGGCTTCATAGTCCTTGTGCTCAAAGAACAGCTCATCATTCTCCCAGCGGGTATCCACATGTCCCCAGAAGTGCACTTCCACCTGTTTGTCCTCACGGCGGACTTCCCACACATTATCATTCTGCAGCCAGTAGTCCGGCAGCTCTACCTGATATCCGTCTACAATCTTCTGCTCGAACAGGCCGTATTTATAGCGGATGCCGCAGCCATGCCCTGCATATTGCAGTGAGGCGAGCGAATCCAGGAAACATGCGGCCAGGCGGCCCAGACCGCCATTGCCCAGCCCTGCATCCGCTTCAACCTCCTCGATATCCTGCAGGCAGAAGCCAAGCTCCGAGAGACCTTCACGGACAACCTCCAGCACACCCATATTCAGCAGGTTATTGCCCAGAAGCCTGCCGATCAGAAACTCCATGGAGAAATAATAGACCTGCTTATCTTGATCGATCTTGAACTTCTGATTGGTGTCCGCCCAGTTCTTGCCGGCATTCTCGCGGATCATATTACCGAGGATATTGTAAATATCGGCGTTCGAAGCTTCCTCCAGCGGTTTGCCTAATTTCCCGATGAGTTTCTCGCGGAACACTTGTTTGAAAGTCTCTTTATCGTTGAACAACAGCAGGTTCCTCCTAACAGATGCTTGTATTTGTGGAAAAATATTGCCTATTACAACACTGGATCAGAAGAACTGCCGCACTGCACAGTTCCCCTGATCCAGATATTATATCTTGCTGCTCTTGGCAATGACAAACGGACGCCTGCTGTCTCCGACGAGTATCCGGTCCTTGCTCAGATGCACGTCTTTGTCCATAATGACATTCTCAATTACGGCATTCTCTTCAATTACACATTTCTGCATGATTACAGAATTGATGATTTTGGCTCCCTTGCGAACCTGTACACCACGGAAGATTACACTGTTCTCCACGGTTCCGGCAATAATACAGCCGTTGGCTACCAGCGAATTGCTGACCGAGGCGCTGTCCAGATAACGGGTAGGGGCTTCATATTTAATCTTGGTCTGCACCGGACTCTCTTTGAACAGGCCGAAATAATTCTCCTGCTTCAGCAGCTCCAAGCTGTTCTTGTAGTAGCTCTCCAGCGAATTGATAACGGAATGATAGCCTTTGTATTCATAGGCGGCAATCTTGAACTTGTGGCGGTTCTTCTGAATGGCATCGCGGAAGAAATAACTTTCGCCATGGGCGATGCAATGCTCCACCTGCTCCAGGAACAGCTTCTTCTCCATAATAAAGATATCCAAATATACATTGGGATGATGCTTCTCATGGTGAATATTCGTTACAGTGTTGTCTTCATCGACCTCTACCCGCAGGCAGGGATCATGTTCCGGCTGCAGCTGATCGATCTGCTTGTAGACCATGGTCACATCTGCGCCCTGCTCCAGGTGGTACTGGTATACATCCTGCAGATCAACCGTATTAATGTGCTGGCTGCCGGAGAATACAATATATTTGGCAGACGCCCGTTTGAAGAAATCCAGATTGTTATGATAATGCTGCAGATCGCCAAGAGACGTGTCCGTAGGGTCATTCCAGTCCGGCGGCAATATGAACAACCCGCCGTGCTTGCGGTTCATGTCCCAGGATTTCCCGTCGCCGAGATGGTCCATCAGCGAGCGGTACTTGCGGCGGACGAACAGTCCCACGCTCTCCAGCTCCGCACGCATCATGTTGGATAAGACGAAATCGATCAGCCGGTAGCGGCTGGCGAACGGGACCGCTGCCCCGCAGCGGAAATAGGTCAATTCATTTAAATTATCCAGTTCATGGTCAAGATTGATTACGCCCATAAGCTCTTTCATCGGTATCCCCCGTCCTCTGTGGTTATATGGTTTTGGCTGCTACGGTTTTGTTTTTTTTGCTGCGTTTGTCAATCAGCAGAATTTCGTCCTCATTCTCCCGGTCGACGCCGATTTCCATATAATCCTCAATGACAGTGTTCTCACTGATGATGGCTTTGTGGATTCTTACATTCTTGCCGATCTTCACCTTAGGCATAATCACAGAATCCGTAATCACGCTGCCTTCGCCTACTTCTACCCCATAGAACAGTACCGAATGCTTAACCTCACCGTATACAATGCAGCCCTCGTTAATAATGCAGCTGGACACCTTGGCTCCCGGTGCAACATATTGCGCCGGCTGATTCGGATTACGGGTGAAGATTCTCCAGCTCGGATCATTCAGGTTCAGCGGAGGAGTGTCACTCAGGAGATCCATGTTCGCTTCCCACAGGCTGTCTACAGTACCGACATCTCTCCAGTAGCCTTCGAATGGATAAGCATACAGGGACTCCCCGTCATTCAGCATCAGCGGAATGATGTCCTTCCCGAAGTCATGGGATGAGCCGGCGTTCTCACCGTCCTCAAGCAGATGCTTGCGGAGAACATCCCATTTAAAAATATATACACCCATAGAAGCAAGTGTGCTCTTAGGTTTGGCAGGCTTCTCATCAAACTCATAAATCTTGAGATCGTCTTCCGTATTCAGTATGCCGAAGCGGCTCGCTTCCTCCAAGGGCACGTCAATGACCGAGATGGTGCAGTCGGCGTTCTTGGATTTGTGATACTGCAGCATAGCATGATAATCCATCTTGTAAATATGGTCACCGGACAGAATCAGTACATGCTCCGGATCAAATTGATCAACAAACTTAAGATTGCGGTAAATCGCATCAGCCGTGCCCCGGTACCAGCTGCTTCCATTCTCCCGCTCATGCGGCGGCAATACAAATACCCCGCCATCCTTGCGGTTCAAATCCCAGTCACTGCCGACTCCAATATACGAATGCAGCACCAGCGGTTCATACTGTGTCAGTACACCCACTGTGTCGATACCCGAATTCGAGCAATTACTTAAAGGGAAGTCGATGATGCGGTAGGTTCCTCCGAAATAAACAGCCGGTTTGGCAATCGATTTGGTTAATCCCTTCAATCTTTTTCCTTGGCCTCCCGCCAATAGCATGGCTACCATCTCTTTTTTCTTCATGGAAGAGCCTCCTTGACTTATGGGTAATGAAACATGTAATAAATAGGTTGAATGATTGGTGCGGTGTAGTGTAGATCCCACATTGAAACCCAAAAAGAAATGAAGCGGAAAGAAGCAAACCATAAGAAATGCATGTGACAGGAATGAATAAGATTTAAAACGGGGGAGAAAACAGAGAATCGGGACATGCTGCCGGTTTTGCAGAAAAAAAACGCTCAAAACCGGGACTGTATCCTTATTGTAAAGTGTTCTCTATTCGCCGTCAAAACCCTTTATTGTCCGCTTCAAAAACTTTTAATTTCTAACTATATTCCTTATTAATAACATTAATATTTCCGTATAATTAGATTAACCATTATGATTAACCATGAACGACAATTCTGAATCCAATCTTTGGCTCCAAAGACCTATTTTCAGCAAACGTTCAACGTATAGCGTCATACTATGGACACTATAATCACTGAATATGGAGGAACTGCTAATGAAAGCAGCGCAAGGCGTCCGATTGCTTCTGGTGGATGATGAGCCTCATATCCTCCAGTTTCTCGAACTGGGATTAATGAACGAAGGATTTGAAGTACAGACTGCGCCGGATGGTGCAGGTGCAATCGCTGCAGCCGCAGAGTTCAAGCCGCATGTCGTGATTCTCGACGTCATGATGCCCGGCATGGACGGCTTCGAGGTCGTCCGCTATCTCCGTTCAGAGGAGGCGGAGGTGGCCGTGATCATGCTTACCGCCAAGGATGAAGTGGATGACCGGGTTAAGGGCCTGTCTATCGGTGCGGATGATTATATGGTGAAGCCCTTCAGCTTCGACGAGCTGCTGGCCAGGATACAGGCCCGTCTGCGCAACCAGTTCCCGGGACTGCTCGGCGAGGTGCGCTGCGGCCCCTTCCGGATTGACGGCCGGCGCAAAGAAATCCGCCACAAGGAGGAGGTGCTGGAGCTCTCGCCCACAGAATATGAGCTGCTGCAATATCTGGTTATTAACCACGGGCTGGTGCTGAGTAAACCCATGATTCTGGACAAGGTGTGGGGATATGATTTCGGCGGCGAGGAGAACATTGTTGAGGTCTATATCCGTTCCCTCCGCGAGAAGCTCGGTGACAAGGATCACCGGATTATCCGCACCCTTCGCGGCGCGGGATACCGGGTGGACCTTGTATGATTGCCCGGACCCGGGGCTTCTTCAGCAAACTGCAGGCACCGCGATCCCTGCGCAAACAGCTGCTGGCCACCTCACTGTTAATCCTGTCCGTATTGCTGATTCTGATCGGCGTACTCCAGTATGCTCTGATGCGGAATTTCATCTACAGCAACCGCGCGGAGGCGATGGAAACCCAGATGCGCTCCGTGCCGCGCGAATTCTATTACATTAATCTTAATAATCCTGCGGGAAATGCAGCAGATCTAAACAACAGTGCGGGGGGCAATATTCCTGGCGGAGCTGTAAGCGGGACTATAAGCCCGGGCAACACGCTCCAAGGCGGAACTCCTGGCGGGGCTGGCAGCGCCGGGAATAACGCCAACATGAGCCCTGGCAACAAGCGGTTCTACGGAGACCGCCGCCCGCTGCTGCTTGATGCCCATACTACGATAGCCATATACAGCTCAGACGGCACCTTCAAGGATCTTCAGGAAGAAACCCTGTCTGCGTCAGCAGCACCAAGAATGAGCAACGGCGAATATAACACCCTGCTGAAGCAGGCATCGGATAAGGCTACCGGGAAATACAGGCTGATTACCGCAGCAGACGGCAACGAGCATCTGGCTGTCTTCATGAACCTTGGCAGACCGGGTGCTACTAAATTGTTGCTGCAAATGAGCGTAGAAACCGGCCCTCTGAGAGATGTGATTATGCAGCAGCTGCTTATTTTTGGCGCGTTATCGGTGGTCGCTCTGCTGGCCGGACTGTTCCTGTACTTACCCGCGCTGCGCAAAACGCTGATTCCCTTGTCAAATATGGGAGAATCCGCGCAAAGCATCGACGCCGGCAATCTGGATGTGCGCTTCCCTGTAGATCAGGGACAGCTTGAGGTCGACAAGCTCTCCCAGTCCTTCAACGGAATGCTGGAACGTCTGGAGATTTCTTTTCACAATGAACGTGAGGCCAAAGAACAGATGCGCCGGTTCGCGGCAGATGCATCCCATGAGCTAAGAACCCCGCTGACCTCAATATACGGATTCCTGGAGGTACTGCTCCGTGGGGCAGCCGATAACCGGGACCAGCTCTATAGCGCGCTCAACAGCATGCATGGAGAGGCCAAACGCATTAACAAACTGGTGGAGGATCTGCTGCTGCTCGCCCGTATGGATGGTGCTCCGCAGCTGCGGGTCAAGAATCTGCTGCTCGGTGAGATGATTGACGAGATGCAGCCGCAGCTGCTGGTGCTGGCCGGCAAACGGAAGGTAAACTTCGATATTTCTTATGGCGTACGCGGCCCTGTTGACCCTGACAAAATAAAGCAGGTTATTCTTAATCTATTCCATAACGCCGTGCAGCATACGGATGCGGAATCCGGAGCGGTACAAGTCTCGCTGCATGCCAGAGGAACAGTGGCTGTTCTGACTGTGAAGGACAACGGCTCCGGTATTGCTGCCGGACATCTCCCGCATGTCTTCGACCGGTTCTACCGCAGTGATTCATCCCGCACCAGAAAGTACGGCGGCTCGGGGCTCGGGTTATCCATTACCAAGTCTATCGTGGAGGCGCATCAAGGAGAGATTACTGTAACCAGCACTCCTGGTGAATTCACAATCTTCCAAGTCTCTCTCCCCTGCCTGCCGGATTAGCTAATGACCTGTAATTAACGATATAATAGTAAGCAGAAGAAATAGCTGTCCTCATTGAGCATGGCTAACAAAACTTAAGCCCATGCTTCCGGTGCGAGTTTTGTACGAAGTGAATTCACGGAAGCTGGGCTACAACAAAACTTAAGCCCACGCTTCCGATGCGAGTTTTGTACGAAGTGAATTCACGGAAGCTGGGCTACAACAAAACTTTTAGGAGGTTACATCATGTACGAAATCGCTATTATCGGCGCCGGCCCTGCCGGGGCTAGTGCCGCATTGTTCGCCGCCAAGGCGGGCAAAAAAACACTGCTGATTGACAATGACAAAGGCATGACCCGCAGAGGCTGGTATGAGAACTTTTACGGAATCAGCGAAATCGGCGGACCCGACCTCGTGGAGACCGGACATAAGCAGGCCGTGAAATTCGGAGCTGAACTCGTCGCCGAGCAGGCAACCGGACTGAGCGCAAGCGGTGAAGGTTTCGTAATCGAGACGGAGAGCGGAGCTGCTTACGAGGCCAAGCATGTTATTCTGGCTACAGGGGTTCTCACCGATCTGGCCGCCAAGGCCGGAGTGGAAACCAAGGATGGCACGGAGCCGAGAATCAAGACAGTTATTGCAGCTACTGCAGAAGGCAAAACCAACATTGACGGCATCTGGGCAGCAGGAACAGTTGCCGGTGTGAGTGTGCACGCTATCATTACTGCCGGAGACGGTGCCAAGGTTGCGGTTAATATTGTCAGTGAGCTGAACGGTGCGCGGTATGTTGATCACGACTTGCTGAAGGCTTAATTCACACAGACTAATAAGATTCCCATAAAAAATGCATAAACAACCCGCCTTTCATCATGAATGAGGGGCGGGTCATTTTTTTGTTGCGAGGGATAAGAAGCAGGCAACGTAACTGGGCTAATGTTGGCAGATAAATGCATCGAGGTCCGTAAGCTAAGAAAAAACATTTATAAGAGGAATAAGCACCACTATGCCCGTTGCAGCTTATCCAAACTGCGGATTGTTGTACTAAATGCAGGATTTCCAGCTCAGGAATCCCTCAAAGTAAATATTGCTGCAGAAAATACAACATTCCAGCGCCATCGAGGCTCCAGCGCGCTAAATTGTTGCATTTCGTGCAAGATTTCCGATTTTTCCGGGTAAATGTCTTTGGATTGTTGTATTTTATGCAGGATTTCTTGAGCCGGGCGCTATAACGGGGCGTTGAACCTAGGAGGCCTTTGGGGTTCGGGGGTTCGGGGGTTCGGGGGTCCAGGCGTTAACGATAATGCTCCAGGCCAGCCGCAGCAAAAAACTGCTCCGGACGATCACGGTTCGCTTGCCGTAATCGTAATCGCCCGCGCAGCCGTCCGTTATTTGTTGAGATGGGCTACTCTGTGCTTCTGTGCACTCTGCTGCTTCTTGCCGCCATAGAACTCCTGAACAATGTAGAGCGGACGTCCCTTAGACTCATCGTAAATCCGGCCGACATACTCGCCCAGCACGCCCAGCATGATCAGCACAAATCCGTTGAAGGTTAGCGTAATCCCGATCATCGACGCCCAGCCCTTAACGGACTCGTCCGTAAAGAGCGCCAGGTAGAGCACATACATAAGGTACAGAAAGCCGGATGCGGACAGCAGTGCTCCCAGATAGCCCGCCAGCTTCAGCGGTTTGTAGGAGAAGGAGGTGATACCGTCCAGTGACAGCTTAATCATGCGTTTCAGCGGATATTTGGTTTCGCCCGCCAGGCGTTCATCACGCTCATATTCAAGCGCCTTCTGGCGGAAGCCCACCCAGCTTACCAGTCCGCGGACGAAACGGTTTTTCTCCGGCAGACGTTTCAGCTCATCGCATACCTTGCGGTCAATCAGCCGGAAATCACCGGTATCAACCGGGATAGAGATATCTGTCGAATAACGGAGTATCCGGTAAAAGAGGGCTGCCGTCCATTTTTTGAACAGGGACTCCCCGTTTCGTTTGATACGCTTGGCGTAGACGACCTCGTAGCCTTTTTTCCACTCGGCAATCATATCCAGAATCAGTTCCGGGGGGTCCTGCAGATCCGCATCGATAATAACCACGGCATCTCCAAGCGCATAATCCATCCCTGCTGTAATAGCAATCTGATGGCCGAAATTACGGGACAGGTCAATCAGCTTCACACTTTCATCCCAGTAGCTGTACTCCTCGATCATCTGCGCACAGTTGTCCGTACTGCCGTCATTGACGAAGAGCAGCTCATAGGACTCCCCTGTTGCTCCCATTACTTTCTTGATCCGCCGGTACGTCTCCTGAATCACTTCCTCTTCATTGAACATCGGTATAATTATGGAATAGCGCACTTGGGTGCTCATGGGCAGCTCCTCCTCAAATGATGTAGTTACTTAGTCAAGCGTGACCTCGTATAATGTTCCGCCAGCGCCCCCTGATGTTCCCTGCCAGTCTGCGGACGGAATCTCCGTCCCGTTCTCAGTGATCCAGGATGTAATTTCCGAGCTGCCGCCTCCGCGCCCGCCGCCCATACCGCCGCTGCTGACCAGGAAGTATTTCACCTGGCCGCTCTCTACGAGCGCCTTCAAAGTATCTGTGGTATAGGGAACGTCTGATGCGTTGAATCCGTTAAGGATAACCACCGATTCGCCTTCGTCGATAATATAGGCACCTGCCGTTCCATAATCCATAGCTGCGAACAGGTATTTCTCACCGGTGTTGTTTTCTTTAAGATAGGCCAGCAGATTCTCATTAACTCCTGCAGCACTATTTCTGCCGCCCATGCCGCCAGCACCGCTGCTGTCCGGGCCCGCCGCCGGCGTCATGCTGTTATTGCCGTATACGATCGGCGTAAACGCCCAGTAGAGCGGACCGATCATCAGAACCAGAAGTCCCGTTACAGCAGCGGCATGCACCAAGGATTGCTTATTTGCGCTGGCTTTCAGCAGCCGCAGGATAAGCAGCACTACGGAAGCTGAAACACCCGCTGCCAGAACAACAATGGACCAGCCGCTGCCAATGGTATCATCATACGGATGGATGATATAAACCTCGAGCACCGTTGTTGCGAGTACCGCTGCCGGAAGCAGCCAGGACAGCCAGACCGCCCGTTCCTTGTAATAGCTCCAGAGCTGTGACCACCCTGCACCTGCCAGCGCCGCAACCGGCGGAGCCATCATGATCAGATAATACTGGTGGAAGAAGCCGGCGATGCTGAAGAAGCCCATGACCGGCACCAGCCAGGCGAGCCAGAACAAGGCCTCCTTATGCTTCCGGGTGAAGTTCTTCCGGCGCAGGCTGGCAAAAATTCCGATGCAGCCGAACAACACGAACGGCAGCAGCCAACTGGCTTGGCCGGATAACTCTGACTGGAACAGCCGCAGCGGACCGGCTGTACCGGTATTAAACATCCCGCCAGCGCCACCGCCGCCGTTCATTCCGCCCCGTCCGCCTTGGCCGCCGTCCCCGCCGCCCCAATCACCCGACTGACGTCCGCCTCCGCCCGTTCTGCCTCCTCTATCCTGCCCCTGCGTTCCGTCAGCCTGACCAGGAGCCGTTCCCCGGCCTCCGCCGTCTCCATTCAACGCCGGCATTTCACCGTCAAACTCCGGCATCTCCCCGTTCATTGCGGGCATTCCGCCGCCGCCAAAACCGCCGCCGCTTCCGGTGCCGCCCGTACTGCGGTCACCGGTTAAACGGGAAACCCCGTTATAGCCAAAAGCCAGATTAAGTACAGAGTTGGTGCCGCTGCTTCCGATATAAGGACGTTTGTCCGCCGGTATGGAATCAACAATTACCGCCCATGAGAGCGAAACCGCCAGCAGCACTGCGGTGCAGGCGGCCAGAATCCCGGTTTTCTTCTTCCAGTTGACCCTGGCCGCCAGAATATAGAAGAGATAGAATGCCGGAACAACCATATAGGCCTGCAGCATCTTCTCATTGAAGGCTACACCAATCAGCCCGAATGCAGCCAGTAAGCTGCCCATCCGACCGGTCCTGATGCCCCTGAACAGAAACCATGCCGCCAGCAGCAAAGTAAACACCAGCAGCGCATCAATATTGTTCGTGCGGCTCACTGCAGCTGCTACCGGTGTAGCCGCCATAGCCAGGGAAGCGAGCCTTGCAGCGGCTTTTCCAAAAGTAGGCTTCACCAGCAGATAGACGATCAAGACCGAACCTACACCGCCCAGTGCCTGCGGCAGAATGACACTCCAGCCATGCAGGCCAAAGATCAGCGCACTTAGGGTCTGCAGCCAGAACGTTACCGGCGGCTTATCGACAGTTACGGATCCGGCAGAGTCAAGTGAGGCGAAGAAGAAGTTATGGAAACTCTGCAGCATGCTCCCTACTGCCGTAGTGTAGTACGTATTGACATATTGATCATTCCAGATTCCATAGCCGTACAGAACTGCCGCCAGCAGCAGAATACCCAGCAAGACGGCGTCGGAACCCAGCCTTTTTAACCATTTCATAGATTCACCCGCTCCAATCCGTTCTTCTTGACATCCGGTAAGACGCCTTGTTGACCGGCCTTGTCTTTGTATAGGTGTATTATTGCATCCTTACCTTAACTCATAATGAATACTGGCTGAATGTTTGCTGAAACGGTACTGTATAAAAGGGAACGGCAAACACCCCCGCTTAGCCGTCCATGCTGCCTGAGCAGCACTCTAGAGAACGGATGCGGGGGTATACATAAAGCACACAGGGCAATATTCTTAAGCTAATCTTACCTACGGCTTGCGGGCTAGCGCCGTCACCTTACCGAGGGTATTCCAGTTGCGTGCGGTGAGATTCGTGCCCAGCAGCTTATCGAACTGCACTTTGAACAGCGGCGATTCGCTTACACTCACCTCATAGTAAGTGTACATTTCTTTGCCGATCACCCGTACCTGATCCGCTCCATCCTCATAGGGACGAACCTTCTCCAGCGCTTCAGCCGAAGGCTCGTCAGCCAGAAATGATACATACAGGCGTTTGAATTCCTCCGGCTCTGTCAGCGGGAACGGATTACCGGCAATGACCGCTTCCAGCTCCTCCACGGAACGGATGATCACAGGGACCTCGAAGCCGAAGGTCTCCCGGATACGCTGGCTGATCACTTCGGCAAGCCCTTCGCCGGAAGCCGCTTCACTCTCAAATACCACGTTGCCGCTCTGGATATACGTCCGTACATTCGCATACTGAAGCTCCCCGAACATCGCCTTAAGCTCCTGCATTCTGATCAACTTGTTGCCGCCGACATTAATTCCGCGCAGCAGTGCGATGTATGTATTCATAAGCTCACCTGCTTTCTCTATGAAATGGTTATCGGGCGGAAGGCAATGATCTCAAGCGCTTGCGGATTTCGCGGACCAGCTGCTCCTTCTCTGATACCGGAAGCCACTCCACCAGCCGTGCAGCCGCTACCGGCAGTATCCAGGCTTCAATGTCCGCCCGGGACACCCCTGATAGTCTCATATATTCACGGGTGTATTGGCTCGTCATCCGCTTTCTGGCGAAGCCTAAGAATACTTTGGTGAACAAAGAAGCATGTTTGGGCATGGCTCCTATACTGAACATGACTATGGACCGTGCAGCATCTGCTGCAGGATCTCCTGAAACGGCAGTCATCCAGTCGATAACCCACAGCTGCCCGTCCATCAGCACATTGTCCGGATGGAAATCACCATGACATAGCTTATTCCCGCCTGGAAGCAGCTCCAGCTGAGATAGAATAGGTGCCTTCTCTTCCATATTAAGCATGGGGGCAGCAATAACATTCTGCTTCAGCCGTTTTTTCTGTTCTCCGGCTTCACCCGGGCCTGCAAGCTGATGGAGGCTGTATTGCAGAGCCGCCATCTGCTTGGCGTAGCTGGCAATTAGCCACGGCTTCGCACCCATCAGCTTCAGCAGCGGGGAGCCATGAATCTGCTGAAACACAATGCCCTTTCTGCCCTCTTCCGCGGCAAGCTCAACCGGCCGCGGGGTACGCACTCCCTGTTCATAGGCATAGGTACTGATGTGGTATTCCCAGTCCACATGATGCTCCGGCACCTCATTCAGATAGAGCTTAAGAATCGTTCCTTCGCCATACTCCATAACTTCCGCAGTCCGGCCTTTACCGATTACTTTCCCCAACATACTGCGCTTCCTTTCCTCTAATCCAGAATGATACGGGTATAATGCTCAACTACAGGGAATGGGCTGTAATAATGATGCAGCAGCGCTTTCCACTTCTGATACTGGGCGGATTCTCTGAACCCCACCGTATGATCCTCCAGGCTGCGCCATCTGACAATCAGCAGATATTTATGGTCGTCCTCCATACAGTGCTGCAGCTCATGCCCCAAATAACCGTCAATCGAGGCAATCAGCGGGGATGCCTCCCTGAAGCTCTGCTCAAACTGCCGGGTCAATCCCGGCTTTACCTGCAGCATTGCCGCTTCTGTAATCATGCTCTCATCTCCCTCTTAAAGTGAATCGCGGAAAAACTCATGATAGAAATTAATAATGACCAGCAGCACGGCCAGTGACTCGTTGACACTGCCTACCTCCAAAGAATGGTTGGCATCATCAATCCTGTACACCCGCACCTGCTTCAGGCCGCTGAGCTCGGCAGAATGCTGCTCCGTGAACAGCGGATCACTCCCGCCGTAAATAATGCTTCCCCGGCTCTGCTTAATGTACGGGATACTTTCAGCAACAGGGGTGAGGAACAGATGGGAAACCTTCTCTCCTATTCCTGTCTCTGAAGCTACCTTGCCGGCGATCACTGTCCCCATGCTTTTGCTGATGAACAGCAGCTGCTCATACTCCGGAAGCGAAGCAAGCGCCACCTTGCATTCCTCTGCGACAATATCAATTTCTTCACGTTTGAAGGGCGCCCGTGCACTTTGGTATCCATATTCCAGCAGCAGCAGATCACAGCCGTATTCCCGGGCCAGCTTGCCCGCATACTCCAGCAACGGACGCTCGGCGGAATAATTCTGCCCCGGAAACACCACGGCCAGCGACTTGGAGCCTTGTGCCACATACTTATGTCTGACTTCCCTGCCCCAATGTGAGGACATTACGATGCTGGATACACTCATCTATTCTCACGCCTTTCGTTATCCTCTTCTACAACATGATTCTCTGCCTATCATTATAGCCAACTTCCGCGCAGGTTGAAAATAAATAGCCCCGCAACGCGGGGCTGTGGAGGGATGGCATAGCTCATATGGATTTGCTGCTCTTTCTGCGGGAGAGAATCTCTGCTGCAATCCACAGCATAATTGGAATAACCACCTGGAACGGGAGGGCATACACTTTGTAGATGTGATAAGCAAAATACTGCATTTCCATAATATCCTTATAGATGAAATCGGATAGATACACCATGATGAGCCCCATCTGGAGTACAACCGACCGGTAGCTCTTCAGCTTGAATAATTTGCTGACTCCATTACAGGTTACATACAGGCAGAGGCTGACTTTTATGAATAGCGCCGTGACAAATACGATGGCCGCCGAACCTTCAATGCGGGTCAGGAAATCACCAATGTTAATCCTGCTGACTGCCACATAAGACGGAAAATACAGGCTTGAAAGGATATCAGGCCCCAGCACCAGCAAATTGCGCAGCGTAACAAAGATAATGATGATCCCGGCAATCAGCGAACCGCTTACCAGCACCCGTGTGGCAGAGCCTTTGGCCGGAAGCACATTGAAGGCGCCCAGGAAGATCACAATTTCGGCAAAGGGAAACGTGAAGGAGCCTGCTGTATCTGCAAATACAGGACCCCATCCACTATCCAGCAGCGGCTTCATATGATGGTATTCGAACTTGGGAACAGAGAGCAGTTGTATGAGGACAATGACAATGAACGAGAATAGCAGCAGAAATTTGGCGCTTCTGCCGAGCACCTCCATCCCCGCATTCACAACCCAGATGCAGAGCAGTCCGATCATAAGCATCGGGGCAATCATTGGCGTGGAGGTTAAGGCCACCGTCTTGCTGAACTCCCCGAAATTACGCAGCACCAGCGCTCCCAGGTGAAGAGCATACCATATATACAGGCAGGAAAGCACCCGCCCGAAGACTGCTCCGAAGACAGCGATCAGCATATCGTACAGATCCTTGCCCGGAAAAAGCACATGGAGTCTCGCATAGATCAGCATGAGCGGTACAGCCAGCGATATCGCAAAAATGATAGCAATCCAGCTGCTGTTGCCGGACTGCCCTGATGTGCCCATGAACAGTGAACTGCCGCTGATAAATAACACAGCTATGCTGATGGACTGACCCGCCGGTATAATCTCTTTGCTCATGGAATTCCCACCTTCAGGAGTGTGCTCTAGTATAGCCTCTTAATTAAGTCTACAATCAGCGGGGACGGGCTGGGAATCTCCCAGTGCATCGACAGCGCGAAAGCCAGGGAGAAGGAGATCAGGTACAGCGTAGAACAGACAAAGAAATCCCGCTTCATGCCCCGCTTCAGCAGTCCGTAGGGATCAAAGATAGCTACAAACACATAGATCATCACAATGTAAATGACCATGACTAATCCCCCAGCCTAATCGCACGCGTTGTTTTGGCACTGCTCTGAATTTCGACTTTGGAGCTGACCGTCACATCCAGATCAGCGAATGCTTCGGGCCAGTGATCCTTGACCTTAGCCCAAATCTTGGGCTGATTCTCATGAACATTCTCGCCAAAGGCAAAAATATCGGCATCGTACTCCTGCTGGACTTTATGGATTAAGGCAAGAATATCTGCCTCCATACGCTCACTAGCCCTTTTCTCAATATCCTGAATGGTTTCTCCTTTCATGAAGCCCTCAACTGTCATGACTTCATCCAGTCCGGTTTGGGTCAGAGTTTCGATCTGCATCTGCAGCCTGCCTTCGGCCATCCGGGGCTTCAGTTTCGTTTGATTCGAAATAATCTCCAAGGAGTAGGACGGCGTTCCATGTTTATCCTCAATATCCAGCACACCGCCTGTTACTAAGTTTTTGACAAATAACATACTCTTCGTCTCATCTCCGTCCAGCTTACCCACCATTCTGTCCCTTACAAATACAGCAGTACCTTCCACACGTTCATTCTTCTGGTTATTTTTCACATGGATATTAACCATCGGCGCTACCGAATTATTCCCAAGGGTCTCCAGCTTGTCGATGAAATCCCAGATTTCCACAGTGGGTGCACTGCTGATATACTTCTCATCCCGCATCATCTGGGCTAATTCAAACGACATAATCGCTTGCGTCGTACTGTTCAGATTAAGAACCTCGCGGGCCGTCTTCTCTCCGGAGACGAAAATAAATACATCTGATCTTGTCTCCGTATCTCTGCTGTACCAGTCAATCGCTTTGATGAGCCCTTCTCTGGCAACCTCTTCGCTGACAATAATGGCTTTGGCATGGCTCCAGAACAGCTTTTTGCCGGTTATGGAGATGATATTGCGGACGATCTCAAACATCGTATCCCCGCTTAGACTAATCATCTTGAACCCTGCCTGCGTTTTATCCAGACCTCCGTTGGTATCAACCAGCTCCACAGTGAGGAGCAGCTTGCCGTCCGCCTTGTTCTTGTCGATCGCTACTCCTGCTACGATGGACATATCATCCACCTCGGTATAATTCCAGCACCCGGAAATGCTGAACAGCAGCAGCACAGAGACTAGCACGGACAGGACTCTGCGCAAGGTGCTCATGGCCGCTTCACCCGCTTATTAGAGGGCTTCCGCTTCATATTCCGCGCTCCGATCACTGCAGGCCGCAGATACATATCCCACCAGGGCGCACGGATTGCCGTGTCCTTAATATCCTGCGGCCTGATCGAGCCTACTCCGAGCATATAGGAGACTCCGAAGGAGCGCAGGCTCATCAGATGGATCACCAGACCCAGCAGCCCGAAGAAATATCCGTATATCCCCAGAAAAAAAGCGATAAACAGCAGGGCAAGCCTGACTATAATCAAAGGGCCTGTCAGCCTTGGATTCAGCAGTGTCGTTATTCCCGTCAGTCCTACCATGATAACCATTGGTGCACTGACAATCCGCGCATCTACTGCAGCCTGACCCAGCACCAGCGCCCCTACGATACTGACAGCCTGCCCTATTGAGGTCGGAATCCGCGCCCCCGCTTCACGCAGCACCTCGAAGATGGTCAGCATGAGCAGCGCCTCAACGATCGTAGGAAAGGGGACGGATTGCCTTGCGGTCGCAATGCTTAACAGCAGCAGCGTAGGAACCATTTCCTGCGCGTAGGTTACAAGTGCAACGTACCCGGCTGGAATACTAATTGACATGAAAGCTCCCAGCACTCTGAGCAGACGGTTGAAGGAAGCAAAATAATAATTGATATAGTAATCTTCACTGGCCTGGAAGTTCTCCACGAAAACATACGGCAGCGTCAAGGCAAACGGAGTACCTTCAATGAGCACAGCGATTCTGCCCTCCATGATTTTGCTCACCAGAGCATCCGGCCGTTCGGTATTGCCGATCGTCTCGAATGGGGAATAGGGCTCATCGCGGATAAGCTCAGCCAAATACCCCGTATCCAGGATGGAATCAATCTCCACCCGCTCCAGCCGGCTGTAGAGCTCTTTAAGAATATCGGGTGAAGCCAGGCTCTCCATGTAGCAGATGCAGGTCTGTGTCTTCGTACGCGTCCCGATGTCAGTGAACACAAATTTCAGATCGGAGTTCTGTACCCTGCGCCGGATAAGAGTGAGATTGACGAGCAGGGATTCGGTGAACCCCTCTCTGGGGCCCCGGACGGCTTTTTCCGTGGTAGGCTCTTCTATGGCCCTGGTCTCCCAGCCTTGGGCATTGATATTTAGGGCTCCTGCGTAGCCATCGAGCAGGAATACTGTTTTGCCGCTGACTACAGCACCAACCAGCTCCTCCAGTTTCGTGGACACCATAATGTCACTGATATTGATAACTTCCATGCGGATTTTTTCCATCAGCTCTGCAGGATTGCCGCTCTCTTCATCTGTGAATTCATAGGCCATGAACGGCTTGGTAATCCCATTCTGTATAAGATCACGGTCAATCATTCCATCCACGTAGATCAAGCCGCAGCGGATGGGCATGCTATGATTATTCTCAATCACACGAATTCTCAGGGTCCCATCGTTACTGAAAATCTTCCGGAACAGAGCCAGCGTATCATCCAGCGAAGGACTTAACGGCTGGGAAGATGATATTTTGCCGTCAGCTTCACTGTTTATTGCAGCATCCTCGCTCTTCACAGCAGTCACTCCTGTCACATTTCTATTGCTCTGATTATCCCCCGTCTCTCTAACTCCTATTCGCCATAATTATGCTGTAGAGGAAGAACTCAGGCTTAGGCAGCGCACAGCAAATAGCCCCTGTCTGTATAGACAGGGACTTGGCCGGGCGGGACCGGGAGAAGGACTATCAGGCTATCGCGGTTGCTCCTATCCCGGCAGATGCTCTATACGGCGCTTTATGTTATGGTTGTTCTAAGTACATACAGCGGATGATTCTGTTATAGACAAAGGAGCCTGTACATGACGCCATTCACCAAAAGAGTGATCACCATTATTCAGTCCATTCCGGAAGGAGCTGTCATGACCTATGGCGGAATTGCCCGCGCGGCCGGAAGTCCCAGGGGAGCCAGGCAGGTGGTGCGTATTCTGCACTCTATGAGCAGGAAGTACAAGCTGCCATGGCATAGGGTCATCAATTCCAAAGGAATGATCTCGCTCACCGAAGACGAATCCGGCTCACTGCAGCAGCTGTACCTGCTGGGTGAAGGGATTATTTTTGATGAGCGGGGTGTGATTGATCTTGAACGTTACCAGTATCACCCAGGACCCGGGTTGGAGCTGGAATTAGAGCTGGAGCCGGAGCAGGATTTCAACCCTGACCCTGAAGATCATCTTCTGCCGCCCTTCGAATAAGCTTTGCCGCTCCCGCTGGCAAGTCCGTTCAGCAGACAATAGAGCGTGGCATAAATCACCAGCAGCACAAAGGCTACGAATAAGCTGAAGAATACGGACTGCCGGTTCAGGCTGTCCTTAACCAGCTGGTACAGCTGGTGGCGGTCTGTCAGCACATCCCAGCTGTTCAGGCGGTAGACTCTGCCCAGCAGAACGCCATAACCGCCCATTACGCAGGCAAAGAGCACGAAGATCCAGGACAGCACCCCATTGGTTTTGCGGTAGATCACATGCTGGAACTGGTACAGGGAGAAGAATCCGGTCAGCCAGCCGCTCCAGGTGAACAAGAGCAGGGTGGTCAGATCGTACCAGTACCGGTTCTGGATTGTCCCGCCTACGATGTATTTGCTTTTGCGGATGGTTAAATGCACGAGGTCAGTCATAATATAAGGCGCATTCGGGAAAAAGAGCAGCCAGGCTATGCCAAGCGGCAGAATCAGCAGCCCCCCGATCTTCCGCTTATCCAGCTCATGCGCGGCCATGGAGAAGAAGAACGGCACCCAGGCCAGAAACAGATTCCAGAGCAGAAAGGCATAGAACGTATCAGTCTGCAGCGAAACTACGCGATATACGGCAAGTGTTGCCGCCGTCATTCCAGCCAGAAGTATAAATACCTTCGAATAATTCAGTTCCTTCATGAGGGAATAATCTCCTTACCTTGATATAGTCCAGTTATGTACACTCCGGCAAAATCCGGTTCGTTCTCTCTAATTGTACAAATATGGAACCGCTTAGTCCAATATTGTATGCGGCAACTATAAAAACAGCCCGGACGCGTGAATGTCCGGGCTGGAGCTGTTGCTATTGTTGCTATTAATGTTAAGTCCGGATCAGCAGGACCGGATTCCGGTCTCTATACCCCGCCGCTCAGCTTCCTGGCGACAGCCGGGGTGCGCCCTTTGAAGACTGCGCTGCGCGATGAGGCCTCATCAAGCCCTGAGAATGCGCTGCATTCTCTGAAAGCAGCATGCTTGCAGCCCAGGCACCGGCTGTAATCAATGCTTCCCAGCGCTTCATTGATCGCTTCCCCTGTATGATCATAGAACTGGGCAGCCCCGATTCTGTCATACAGACCTGTCTTCTTCAGCAGATCCAGCGGCTGGCTCTGGATACCGGAGATCATCAGTCTTCCGCCATCCGCGTGCAGCTGCTTCACCAGGCCAGCCAGATTGGCTTCACCGGTGGTGTCCATTAGTGGCACCTTCCCCATGCGCAGCAGAATGACCTTCGGCTGATCCGGCCCCAGTCCCGGCATGGTACTGTCGAAGCGGTAGGCGGCCCCGAAGAACAGCGGTCCTTCGACATTATAGATTCCGATCTGCGGACAATCGTGGCTGTCCGTCACCATATGTGCCTCAACCTTCACGGAGGAAGGGTCAGGCAGCACTTTGGAGACCATGTGTACTTCTCCCATCCGCTTCACGAAGAGTATCACCGCGAGCACCAGCCCCACCTCTACCGCCAGCGTCAGATCCGCAAAAACAGTCAGCAGGAAAGTAATGAACAGCACCAGTGAATCCCCCGTCTTCAGCTTAAGCAGGTGAAGGAATTCCTTGCGTTCACTCATGTTCCAGGCCACGACCATCAGGATCGGGGCCATCGCGGCCAGCGGAATGCTGGAAGCATAGGGAGCGAATAACAGCAGAATCAGAAACACAACAACGCCGTGAATGATACCGGAGAGCGGCGAAGCCGCACCGCTGCGGATATTGGTTGCCGTTCTGGCGATCGCCCCGGTCGCTGGTATTCCGCCGAACAACGGCGCAGCAATGTTGGCGATCCCCTGGCCGACCAGCTCGCGGTTGCTGTCATGGCGGCTGCCTGACATGCCATCGGCGACTACTGCGGACAGCAGCGACTCAATGGCGCCCAGCATCGCAATGATGAAGGCCGGGCGGATAAGCAGCCTGATCTTCTCCCAGGTAATGACCGGAAAGTGAAAGCTCGGCAGTGTATTCGGGATATCCCCGTAAGCTGAACCGATGGTAGTCACCTTGCCGGTGAAGAATAGAGCAGCAATGACCGTAGCGCAGAGCAGCCCGATTAGAGACCCGGGCACCTTCGGCGCAAAGCGCATGCCCAGCACTACGACAGCCAGACAAATCACCGCAGTCAGAATACTGTACAGATTGATTGTTGAGATATGGGCGCCGATCTCTTTCATATTGTCCAGGAAGCTCTCATGCCGCTCCATATCCCTTAGTCCGAGAAAGTTGGCGATCTGCCCGCTGAAGATAATAACGGCAATTCCTGCCGTGAACCCGATTGTCACCGGCTTCGGGATGAACTTGATCAGCACCCCGAGCCGCAGAACGCCCATCACCACGAGAATGACCCCGGCCATCATTCCGGCAATCAGCAGATTCTCGTACCCGTACTGCATGGCAATCGCGAATAAAATAGGAATAAACGCACCCGTAGGCCCGCCAATCTGAAACTTTGTACCGCCGAATAAGGAAATGAGAATACCGGCTACTATGGTCGTATAAATTCCGTACTCCGGTTTGACACCGGAGGCAATAGCAAATGCCATCCCCAAGGGGATGGCAATCACGCCGACGATCGTCCCTGAAATGATATCCTTACGCAGAGAAGCAATATTGTAGCCTTTAAAACGGCCCCACCCTGTCATCATTTAACCTTCTTTTCTTTGAATATCTGATTATTTGAATATAAGACTCACATTACTCCTGCCTGCCGTTCTTGTCAACGGGGTAATCCGCCCCCCGGGAAGCCGGGGTCATTCGCTGCGGATGCCTTCGAGCAGGGAGATGGTGTTCACAAGGTGATTGTCGAATATTTGTTTGGCTACAGCCAGAAGGTCTTTGATCAGAGGATCACGGAGGGCATAAATTACGGTGGTTCCTTCTTTGACACTGGCCACTACGTTCTTGGCACGGAGTACGGCCAGCTGCTGGGATACGGCAGAGCCTTCCGAGCCGAGGATCGCCTGCAGCTCATTCACATTCTTCTCGCCTTCGCTGAGCAGCTCCAGAATGCGGATCCGCATCGGATGAGCCAGCGCCTTGAAGAATTCCGTCTTAAATTGTTGAATATCGCTGTTCATGGGACTTCTGCTCCTCTTGCTATACTTTCTAATGTATATTATCTTAGCTCATTTAGCCGAAGGTGGCTACGCCGGAGCAGGAAATAGTTAGTCCGGCATACGCCCCGCAAGCTCAAGGATTGACAGGGTACAGCATGATCTCCCCGGTCCTGATCTCCACGAATCCGCCCAGCGCCATCGGTTCACCCAGACATTCGAACATGATTACATCGCGGCCAAGCCGCAGATAACCGGTCCCGTCTTCCTCTATATTCTCCAGTATACCGGTCAACATGACAACATTCCCGTCCATACGTATCTCACAACGGCCTCCGTGCGCTGGCACAATATCCACCCAGCGCATGAACAGTGGAGGCAGCTCAAATTCAGCCTCGCAGGTCTCCCCGGCAGTCACAGCGGCACCGCACCAGGTTCCTCTGCCCTCGCCGAATTCGGACGCGAAGAGTACCTCATTCTTCTTCAGGCTTGTCCCAAGTATGTTTATGTTCATCCTCATTAGCTCCATCTTCATATGTTATACCGCTCATTATACATGACATGGGGCCAGCAGACATATCAGGTGTAATTCTGCGTCGCCTTGTTCAGATACGTGCTGGGATGCAGCCAGGGATGTTTGAAGAATTCGTGCTTGTCGCGGATTTTACGGGATACCCCAAGATCATAATCAATCATCCGTTTCACCTTGTCTGCGAACGGCTCACTCTTAACCAGCATTCCCATTTCGAAATCATGGCAGGCGCTTCGTTCGTTGATATTATACGAGCCGTGGAATACAGCCCGCGCTCTGTGGTCATAAGTGATTTTCCAGTGGGAGAAGCGTTCTGTAAAGCTGTAGTCATAGAAGGACACCCCATTGCAGAAAGGAATGTACATATTGCTGCGCACCGCCGCCTTGTTCGTAGGATGATCATTGACCTCAAGCGGATTGCATATTGAGATATGGCGGGAACACTCCGGTCCAACTTCACCGAGCCGGTCCCAGAAAGCCTGGTCGATCAGATAAGGATTCACAATAATAGTCTCTTCGGCGGCATACGTAAGCAAATCCAGATAATACTGCTGAATCAGATTCACCGGATTTCCGGGAAAACTTAGAAAGAGCGTGCATTCTTCCCCGCCGAATTCATAGTTTGCCGCTGGGTGGTAGAACGGGTCTTCCACCTCAAAGTGATCTCCTCCAAGCAGAAGCCATCTGGCGTGAAAAGCCTCATTCAGCGGCCGGGCAGCCTCCCCTTGAATCCGGAAGCAGCCGTCATGCCACTCCTCTTCCCTGGAGGGAATCCCAAGCGGACGTCCGTCAATCTGTTCAGTTGCCGACTCCCGGATAGGCGTTGCAAAAGTATACTGGTCACCGATATTGAGACTTCCTATAATGGACGTTGTTCCGTCAATGACCATAAATTTACGGTGGTCGATCACATTCAGCCCGGTAATTTTGACATCCTCCTGCACCTTGTCCTGCAGAAAGAGGATACTCTCAGGGACGCCCTGAGACTTCAGTTCCTCACGCTTCACTGCCCATTCCGCAGCAGCGTAGCAGGAATGAAATGTATCCTTCAGCCGGGCTCCAGCCTGCTCAAGGACTGCTGCAATCTCGGAGAATCTTCCTACTTCAAGATTGCTTCCGTATCCCAAGGCGGTGACGGTGTAATTCACCAGCATCCGGACCTCTACTCCCCGCTGAAGCGCATGAAGCAGCTCCGAGGCGATCAGATTTCCCGAATGGTCATTGAAGAACAGCATCACGGACAGATGGATATAACGCTGTGCATTGCGGATCTCTTCCAGCAGCATCTCCAGGCACTGCGGCCCGTTCACATATGGATCCACCTTGTTATGCCCTGTAGTCTGCGGCGCCAGCGCTCTAAGCTTGCCGGAATCGAGGCCGGACACGGCTGATGCGAGCTGCTCAAGCAGCTCCGGGCTGAATCCGGGAAGCTCCTCCAGCTGCCGGACATCGGTGATCACACCCCCATGCTGTGCCTGCCGGTAAGCACGGACAGCAGCGCTGTCCAGAATAGGCTCAATAATAGAATCGGCGGCGTCCGTGTTCTTAGCGATAGTTCTTAAATAGCCGCCGGATATCCGGTAATTCACGTAATCCGCGAGATCCTGCCGAAGCCGTTCATCCCACTGCGCTGCAGGTAATTGCGGCAGTTGCTTGTTCCTATGTATATTTCCCATTCGATCCCCTCATCCCTTTCATTCCCCACTCTCTTCAGGTCCCGCCTGCGCGTTACAGCTCGTGTAAGGGTAAGCTTAGATACCCGGCACGCCTGTTTTATAAACGTTCCGCTTCTTAACAGTATTTTCTTCCGCCTCCCGCTGCGGGATGCCAAAGGGGAAACCCCGGCAGCCGTTAAGACTGCCGGGGTTTCCCCGTAGTGAGTGTGTATATTAGCTAGTTTAATAGGAGAGCTACATAATTATAGCCCGGAGGGCTGAAAAAGCTTCAGCGCGGCAATCCGCTCTACCGCTTCCGCAAGCCGGTCCTCCTCACTGACCAGCCCCACCCGCACATATCCTTCGCCATAGGCGCCGAACCCGATGCCTGGCGCTACCACCACATGAGCTTCGTCAAGCAGCAGGTCAGCGAAGCTCTGCGAGGTATAGCCTGCAGGAACCGGGAGCCAGGCGAAGAAGGAGCCGCGGGGGGCTTCCACTTCCCATCCGATGGTGCGCAGACCCTGAATCAGGACATTACGCCGCGCTTCATAGCGGGCCACATTCGCCTGTACCGGGGCCTGCGGGCCAAGTAATGCCGTTCTGGCTGCCTCCTGCACCGCGCCGAACAGGCTGACATACATATGATCCTGCAGCAGGTTAAGGCTCTCGATCACGCTGGCATTCCCTACGGCGAACGCGACGCGCCAGCCGGCCATATTGTAGGTTTTGGACAACGTATAGATTTCGATGCCATTCTCCTTCGCACCCGGGGTCTGGAGATAGCTCCGCGGCTTCTGCCCTTCATAACCAATGGCGGCGTAGGCAAAATCATGCACCACGCAAATGTTGTGATCCGATGCGAACTGCACCGTTTCCCTGAAGAAATCCGCGGTCGCCACAGCTCCCGTAGGATTATTCGGATAGTTCAGGAACATCAGCTTCGCCTTCGCGGCGGCTTCCGGGCTGATGCTGCCATAATCGGGCAAAAACCCGCGTTCTGCCGTCAGCGGCATCATCTCCATAACAGCCCGTGCCAGCTCAATCCCCGACCAATAGTCCGGATAACCGGGATCAGGCACCAGCGCCGTATCCCCCGGATTGAGCAGACACTGCACCACCTCAACCAGACCGGTCTTGCCGCCGAACAGAATGGCGACTTCACGTTCCGGTTCAAGCTCTACTCCATATTCCCGCAGGTAGAACTCGGCCACGGCTTCCTTGAGGTAGGTATGGCCGCGAAACGGCGGATATTTATGATTCAGAGGGTTCACTGCGGCCAGCTGGAGGGACTCCACGATATGGGCCGGTGTAGGCATGTCCGGATTGCCTTGCCCCAGATTGATTACGTCATGCCCTTCGGCAGCAACGGCTCCGGCTCTGGCGACAAGCGCGGCGAAGAATTGCCTGGGCAGAGATTTCAGCATTTGTGAAGGTTCAAAACGATTCACGGGCATGCTCCCCTCTTCAATCCGGAATTATTTGCTCAATTCTTCTGCGTTATACAGCTTAACATCCAGAGGTGCAGTCAGGAATTCTCCTGCTTTGGCGGCGAAGCCGGTGAAGTGCGGGCTTGTATTATGGGCGGCTACAGCCGCCTGGTCACGCCAGATTTCGACCATGATGTAGGTATTTCCGTCAGCTGTATGCTTATACAATTCATATGAGATGTTGCCTTCTTCTTCGTGGGTTGCGGCAACCAGGGTCTTCGCGACTTCAAGGAACTCCTGCTCACGTGCGGGATTTACCTGAAGCAATGCGTGGATAATAATCATTTAGTATTCCTCCTAAGTTTCTTGAATATTAACTCAATGGTCCAGTATTATCCAATATTTATTTCCACTGGGCAACAGTGTCAACCGGCAGACGGACGGATGCATAGCCTTCTTCAACCGCTTTGCCGATCGATATCAGCATGACCGGAATATAACGCTCTTTGTCCATATCAAACAATTCCGCAATCTGATCCTTCTCGAATCCGCCGATCGCGTTCGTGTCATAGCCATGGGCACGGGCTGCCAGCATTAATTGCATCGAGACCAGACCGGCATCAATCAATACCGTTTCTCTGTTCACGTCCGCAGGCAGCTTCGCGAAGTGGGCACCCAGAGAGGTCAGCTGTCTTTCTTTTACCTCAGCAGGCATCAGTCCGCGTTCTACAGCCGTTCCGTAGATTTCTTCAGCATAGTCGAAGTTGTTCAGATCACCGAATACGGCAATCATTGCTGCGGAGGTTTCTACCTGAAGCTGATTGAATTTGGCAATGGTGGCCAGCTTGGCTTTGGCTTCCTGGCTTTCGATGATAAGGAAACGCCAAGGCTGCATATTAACGGAGGAAGGGGCCAGAGTCGCTTCAGTAAGGATCTCTGTCATTTCCTCTTTGCTGATTTTGACGGAGGTATCGTATTTGCGGATTGAGCGGCGTCCTGTAATAATGCTTGTGAAATCATTGTTTCTGGTTGTGTTCATGAATAATAAGCTCCTTTATGGTTTGATTATAGGTGACGGCTACAGTAAATTAATATTATATTGCAGCCGGGTAAGCATCTCTGCGAGTACGGTGCGTTCCTGTTCATTGAACCCGGTAAGAAGCTCGCTGATGAAGCGGGTCTTCTCTTCCCGGTAGGAATTAATATGATCCCGGCCGTGATCGGTCAGAGAGACGAGGGTGACCCTGTTATCGGCAGGATTATTCCGGCGGGCAATCATTCCGCTGTCTTCAAGTCCTCTTAAGTGGCGGGTGACCGCGGCGGCATCGATATCGAGTGTCTTTTGCAGCGAAATCTGGCTGATCTCGGAGACTCGAAACAATTCCTGGAGAAGGCGGAACCGGGTGGGTGTAATGCCCGCACAGCGCTCGAACTTCGGGCTGATTCCCTTATGCAGCGCCTGCAGCAGCTCAAAGATTGTATCTTCATCGGGCAGATGTTCTGTCAAAATTAACCCCCTTACGCAAATATATTGTGCAAAACCTTTTTGACAAACCTTACTTTACACCGGAATCGTTGACCCGTCAACTAATAAAATTAAAGAGGAGTTTGCCCGTATGAAAATAGCCCTGATTCAGCTCGATATAGCATTTGGCAATCCGGAGGTGAATTATGCTGCGGCAGAACGCAAAATCCGCGATGCCGCCGCCGGTAACCCGGACTGCATAATCCTTCCTGAATTATGGACGACCGGCTACGATCTGACCCGGCTGGACGAGATCGCAGATCACGGGGGCCGCACTGCGGGGACCCTGATTTCCGGTCTGGCCCGGGAATACGGGATTAATATCGTCGCCGGCTCTGTCGCCGTGAGGCAGGATACCGGGATTACCAATAGCATGTTCGTCTTCGACCGTACCGGAGCACCCGCCGGGCAGTACAGCAAGCTGCATCTGTTCAAGCTGATGGATGAGCATCTCTACCTCCAGCCCGGGTCAGCCAAAGGACTGTTCAAGCTGGACGGCACCTTATGCGCCGGATTAATCTGCTATGATATCCGCTTTCCCGAATGGGTCCGTGTTCATATGGCAGAGGGCGCTGAAGTGCTGTTCGTCAGTGCAGAATGGCCGCTGCCCCGCTTATCCCACTGGCGGGCGCTGCTAATCAGCCGGGCGATTGAGAACCAGTGCTACGTGGTGGCCTGCAACCGCTCCGGTTCTGATCCGGCCAACATCTTCGGCGGCCATTCCATGATTATTGACCCTTGGGGAGAGATTGTGAGCGAGGCTTCCGGCAGCGAAGAGATTCTCAGCGGCGAGATCGACCTCGCCAGGGTGCGGGAAGTACGCGGGCAGATCCCGGTCTTCTCCGACCGGCGGCCGGAGCTGTATCTGTAGGGCAGATAAGACGCCCTCTCCAGGGATTCAGGGGCATTTCTGCTCCTCATTTCCGCCAAATGCCCGCTTCCCTCGAATTCAGGGGCACTTGTGCCCCTCATTTCCGCCAAATGTCCTTCCACTAACCAATTTAAAGGGATTTTTCCCTCTATTTACCTACAAATACCCTCCCACCACCAACTTAAAGGGATTTTTTCCTCTATCTACCTCCAAATGCCCTCCCACCAACCAATTTAAAGGGATTTTTCCCTCTATCTCCCCAAACAGCAAAAAGCACAGGCGAATTTAGCTCGCCTGCACTCGTCTGCATTAACCTGCACCCTTCTCGTGTGCACCTGCCTGCACCCTTCTCGTATGCACCCGCCTGCACTCTTCAATGACCGCCCGCTCTCCACGCTCTCCATGACTCCCGTTACATAGCACGCTTGCTTCAGCGCGCATACCTCTCCCGCAGCACACGCGCCGCCTCCAGCACACGCGGATCGCCGTACTGAAGGTTGAAGCCGGTCTCCTGCTGCAGGCGGTCCGCCGGCTTCAGCAGGGTGCCCCGGCGGGCAACCGCCTCCCGTATGCCTGCGGTGAAGACTGCTACCGAATCCGGGCCGCCAAGCTCCCCGAGCGCGGCGATCGTCTCCGGACGCACGCGGGGATAATCCAGCGATTCGTCCCCGTCCGCTGCCGCTGCATAGAAGCTGCGGATGAGTTCTCCGCGTGCAAGCCCGGAGCCGGACACGACAACAAACGCGTGGACGAAATACGCGTTGCTCTGTCTCCGCTGGGCGATGCCGCAGAACTTGCGGCCGCCGATGGCCAGATCGAAGTCACCGGGGCAATACGACCCGGTGACTTCTTCGGCACGGATCAGCGCCGCCGCCTGCGGATGGCTCACAGCTACGGCTTCGGCAATCAGCGAAGCCAGCAGCCGGAAATCATCGTGAAAGTCCAGCTTGCCCGGACTTTTGGGCAGCAGCAGGGACACGTTGACAATTCCGGCATCCAGCGGCACCGCAGCGCCGCCTGAATGCCGGACCGCCGTGCGGATTCCCTGCTCCTCAAGCGCCTGCATCGCCGCCCCCGCACGGGGCAGCTTGCTGTCCCGCAGCCCCAGCGCCACACCGCCCGGGTGGCTCCAAAGATGAAGTACCGGCGGAACCGCTCCGCTTCCGACATCACGGCACAGCATTTCTTCGAAGGCAAACGGAAGCAGCATATCCTGCCCGGATTCTTTTCCCTCCGCATCCCCGCTCAAATGCGTGAAGAGCACCATCTCTTCAGGCAGCCTGCCCGCCACTCCATTTTCCAGCACATCATAAGGTTCACTTCTCATTCGGATTGCCTGCGAGTCCCACTGACTACCTCTTTCCCGGATACGGCAGGCCGGACACCGCCCTAATCCCGCAAGTCACGCTGCGTATTCCGCTGTGTTGTAATTACACTTTCTTAATTAGTCCTATTGTAACCGATCTGCACACTGGCCGCGAAGCCTGGAGCCTATAAACTCTGTATTTGAAATGGCGGCTGGAACCCGTTATCCTTAGAGGATAAGAAGATAATCCCAGCCATAAGAATCGCGTTGAAGCTCATGCTATACACAACCCTTAGGAGTGATGCCGCATGACAACCGAACAACTGACAAAGGACAGGCAACTAAGCAAGGCCAGACAATGGGAGCAGGCAATGAACAAGCTGTATATCAACTTCCGGGACTACAGCCAAGATGTGCTGAAGGGCTTCGGAGATGAAGATATTCATCAGGCCAGAGTCAACAGCCGCAAGCTGCTGACGCTCCTGTCCATTCTTGATCCGGGCCATTCGGCTACGGAAGAGTTGTACAGCACATTCAAGCAGGCACAGAAGAAGCTCGGCAAGGTAAGGGACGCAGATGTACTGATTGCATCGTTCAAGGAACGGCGCAAGGCCGCCAAAGAGGCGGGCGATGTCAAAACCGCCGAACTGCTCACAGCAGTAATCAAACACCAGAAGGCCAAGCGGAAGACATTCCGCAAGAAGCTGGAGGATGCGCTTCCCAAGCTGACCGGCAAGGCCCTAGACGCGCAGTGGACCCCTTTTATCGATACACAGCTGGAGCCGCTCGCCGCCAAGAAAGATGCCAATGTGGTCATGCGCGAGCTTGAAGTCGCTTTTGAACAGAAGAAAAAAGCCTGCAAGACTCTGTTCAAGGGGCCTGAGGCTGAATCGAAGGAAGCCTTCGAAGCGCTTCATGAGCTGCGGATTGCCGCCAAGCATCTGCGCTATACCGCTAATGCGGCCGCTTTTGCGCTGAATCAGAAATTCCATGCCCACGAGGCCATCTACAAGGATATTCAAGAGCAGCTCGGGGTGATTAATGATAAGCGCGTGTGGCTCGAAACACTGAATTCCATTGGACGTGAAGAGCTGGATGTCGGTAAAAAAACATGGGCGGCGTTCACCGAAAGTCTGCGCGCAGAGGTACTGGAAGCATTGCACCAGAATGAGGTTGTCCCTGTAGTTCCTGGAGCAGAGAGCACGAAATAGCGGCATTATATATATTCCCGAAAATACAAAGGCAGGACGCTGCATGATCCTCATGCGGCATCCTGCCTTAATTCTTGGGCTGCGAGTGCCAGGAAACGCTGCCTGGGAAGAATCGCGGGCCTGTGCTCCACGATATCCGCGGCAAGCGGCGCTCCCGCCCCTCCCCGTTACAATACCTTAAAGAGTACCGCGTACCACTCCGGCAACTTTGTTTAACACACCCTGATATACGGATTTCGGCCGCAGGCCGACCAGCTTCTCCACAGGTTGGCCTCCGCTGTATACGATCACTGTAGGCATGCTCATCACACCGGCTTCCGATGCAAGCTCCGGCAGTTCATCGCAGTCCACCTTAATCATACTCACGTCTTCCCCGTATTCGGCATTCAGCTCTTCCAGAATCGGCAGCAGGGTTCTGCAAGGCGGACACCAGGACGCACCGTAATCCACCAGCACGGTTCCGCCAGCCTTCAGCTGTTCACGCACAGCTCCGGCGTTATCGGCAATTATCATAGCCATCTCAAGCCCTCCTTCAACTCTCAAATGATTAACCTCAATTATATAAGCTGAACTTAAGATACTAACTTAAAGCTTAGTCGTCACTACGGTGAATATTTGGACTTCCGGCTGCTGTCGCTCCTACAGTTCCAGAATCCCCCTTCGATCCTTATAGCTTCTTGTTATTTTCTTCTATTCATCTTATCGATCCGCCTTATTCAGCTTCATTCTGCTGCTCTTGCAGAATTGAAGCCATCCGGTCCTGCAGGTTCAGCTTGATCTGATTCAGCTCAATCAGCTGGCGTTCAATCTCCTCCAGCTTGCTCCGGTACAGCGGCATTACTTCTGCACAGAACGCCTCTTTATTCTTGAGGACACAGTTCAGGAATCCGGCAATCTCTTCTGTCGACAAGCCAAGATTCAAATACAGCTTAATCGTCTCCACCGTATCCACGGCAAGCGGAGAGTATTCACGGTACCCGTTGTCCTGGCGCAGCGGTTTGATCAGTCCCTGACGCTCATAATATCGCAATGAACGGACGCTTACGCCCGTAAGTGTGGCTAATTCACCTATTTTCATGGCATTCTCCCCGGGGTTCATGAGAAATGGTCTGCACTCAGTATAAACCCTGACACTAGTGTCAGGGTCAAGGTGTTTTTTCAGAACAAACAAAAAAACCAGCCTAAGCATAACTTAAGCTGGTCTCCACATTATCTTACAGCAGTCCCGTTGCCCATAACCCGCCTCTGCGGATCATCTGCCGGAACGGCTCTACCGAGAAGGAAGGCAGATGATGGCCAGGCATCAGGTAGACTACCCGCCCTTGTCCGAATTCATGGCACCAGGCCGCCTGCCGCATAGCCCCTCCATGGGGATATTCTGCGAGAATGGTTGATTCGAAATATGGCAGCTGCTCAAAATAGTACGGCTCATCCTCAATTACAAAGTCATTGATGCCCTGCATAATCGGATGCTCCCGGCTGGGAATCGTCATATGAAGCGCGGTATAGTCCGGATGGTGGGTGAAATGGGCGCCCAGCATTACGCCGAGCTCCTGATTGCGCTGCAGGGAGATCCCGTTATGCACTACGAGCAGACCGCCGCCCCCAGCCACATAAGACAGCAGTGCACCGCTCTGCGCAGCGGATAATTTCTCATCAGAGAATTCAGTATAGGAGACCACCAGCTTGCAGTCCGACAATTGTTCCTTGTTCATCAGCCCGTAATCCTCAGTCGATACGACCTGAAGCTCCGGCTCCAGCAGCTGCTCGATCTCGCGGTCTACTCCCGTGAACGGATGATATTTAACCTCGGTATAGCTGCCAAACGCAAGTGCTTTGAAGGAAGTCATTGCATTCACACCTCTCTTGTGCAAAGTTGATCATCTATTATTGCTTAATCCATTATCCCACAAAAGTCCGCTGCTGTTACCAGGGCCAGAGATTGCCGTCCAGATCGATGTACACCGGTTCCTCACCCAGATATTTCTTATGATCCTGTACGATATTCATGATCTTATACGCTGATTCCTCCGGGGGAATCGGTGCTTCCATATTCTTCTCTCCGCTCATATAAGACTGCAGCCAGCCGGGATGAAAGACCATCACCTGTCCGCCCAGCTTACGCAGATGATTGTGCATCAGCGAGGACTGCATATTCAGCGCCGCCTTCGACATGCAGTAGCCGTACATATTAATTCTTTTGTTCCGGCTGATACTGCCTGCCTCTGAGGAGATGTTAATAATTAGCCGCTGCTTGCCCTGCAGAAGCAATCCCATCAACGCGTTGCTCACCCGGAGTGCGCCGAGCGCATTCACATTATAGAGCTGCGCCATAGCCTCATCATCCATATCCACGAGCATTGTAGCATTGTCCGCCTGGTGGATAATACCGGCATTGTTGATAATAATATCGATGTGTCCTGTACTGCCGGCAATACTCCGCGCTGCCTCTTTCACGCTCTCTGCGCTGCCGATATCAAGAGGGACCAGCATCAGCGTGTCCTGGTATTGCGCTTTCAAAGCCTCCAGTGCCTCCACTTCCGGTAAATACCGGCCGGCAAACACTGTGTATTTATTCTCAAGAAGAAAGCGTACCAGATAAAACCCGAGCCCGCGGTCGGCACCGGTTACAAAAGCGACCCTTTTCATGAATTGCACACCCCCTCATACCTGCTTATTTATGCGCAGAGCGTTGCTGCATCACTCTCACATTAGCATGGCAATAGGGCTTAATCAACATCCCGTAAGGGAGGGGGATAAGCCTGCTGAACATTCTTTTGCTTTAATTTTGAACTATGTTACAATCAAGAATAATAGTTGTTAACAACACAATTGTTGACAAGATGCTTTCTAAATTCTATTCCAGGAAGGTGATCCTCTGATGTCTATTCAACAAATCCATACACTGGATGAACTGCAACAATACGTAGGGCAACCCGGCAAAAAATTGCTCTTCAAGCACAGCACCACCTGCCCGATCAGTGCCAAAGCAAATGAGGAGTTCCAGGCCTATACACAGAATTCTGACACGCCTGCCGCCATTGTACATGTCATCGAAGACCGTCCGGTCTCAAATCAGATTGCCGAGGATTTCGGGATTAAGCATGAGTCGCCGCAGATTTTCCTGCTGGAGGATGGTGAGGTCCGCTGGAACACTTCCCACTGGAAAATCACCCGTGGCGCCATCAAGGAAGCTGTGGAGCAATGAGCCAGAACGTAATCATCTATTCCACATCCGGCTGCAGCGACTGCAATCAGGTGAAGCAGCTGCTTGAGAGCAAGGGCATTCCCTTCGAAGTCAGAGATGTGATGACCAGTACCGTCTATCAGGAAGAAGTCGAGAAGCTGGGCTTCATGGGTGTTCCAGTCACCGTATCCGGAGACCGGGCTGTCAAGGGCTTCAATCTTCCTGAGCTTCAGGAGCTTATTGAGGCAGCTGTACAGTAAGGATTCAGTCAGTTATGCAAAATGGTGCCGCCCTCTTTACAGGGCCGGCACCATTTTTGTCGTTCAGATCTGTCAGGCCGGGAATGTAACCCCCGTCATAGCTTCACTCAGCTCCCACAGCGTCAGAGCGTTGCCCGGATCAATCGCCCAGTCCTGCACCCCAGGCTGGTGCGAATCCCCGGACTCCGCTACAGGAGCGATGTCAGCATCCTCGCAATACACGCCGCCCTTGCCGTCGAGCAGCGGACTCACCGCGCACCAGACACTGGTCGCGGCTCCCTGCTGGACCGTCTTCATATGACTTGTACGCCCGGCCGGAATGCGGTTGCCCGCTTCATCCAGCGCCCCCATGCCGCGCAGCTCGTCATCCGACAGATGCCGGGCCAGATCGGTCAGGATGCTGCCGGGATGCACGGAGAATGCCCGGACACCATGTGCTTGCCCGCGTTTGTCCAGTTCAAGGGCGAACAGCACATTGGCGGTCTTCGACTGGCCGTAGGCTGTCCATTTCTCATAGGCTCTACGCTCAAAATTCACGTCTGCGAAATCAACACCGGCAATGCGATGGCCGCGTGAAGATACGGAGACTACCCGCGTGCCTCCGCCCTGCACCAGCGCCGGCCAGAGCCGGGCCGCCAGCTGGAAATGCCCCAAATGGTTGGTCGCGAACTGCGCTTCGTACCCGCGGCTGTCGCGGGCCAGCGGCGAGGCCATGATGCCTGCGCTGTGAATCAGCATATGCAGCGGCCGGCCGGAGTCCAGGAACCGCTGCGCGAAGGCATCCACAGATGCCGGGTCCAGCAAATCCAGCGCCTCCAGCTCGACACCGGGAATCCCGGCAAGGGCAAGCCGGGCCTTCTCCGGTGTCCGAACGGGAACTATCACAGTGGCCCCCGCGGCAGCCAGGACACGTGTGGTCTCCAGGCCCAGGCCGGAGTAGCCGCCGGTCACGACCGCTATTTTACCGCTCAGATTATGGCCTTGGATTACTTGCTCTGCCGTAGTGTCCGGACCATATCCGGAAAGAATCGGTTGCTGCTTAGCTTTCGCGTTATATAACCCGCTGTTCGTCTCTTGATTCATCCCAGTATTCATTCCTCGTTCCTCCTCTGTTCCATTTCCGCGATGAACCTGCCGTCCTTAAGCTCCCGGAAGTTCTTCAGCTTGTATTGCATAAGCTCCAGTGCCGCCGTAAGTTCCGTGAGCTGCTCTTCAATCAACGTTTTATGCCCGTCCAGCACACTGTAGCATTCCTCGTAGTCCTCTTCCGCTGAAGCCCGGATATATTCTTGAATGGTGCGCAGCGGCATATGGGTTCTTTTGAGAATAGCGACGAAGTGCACCCTGTCCAGCTCACGCCTGCTGTATGCCCGCTGGCCGTTCTCCTTGCGGCTTGCCGGGGGGAGCAGCTTGATTTTCTCATAATAGCGGATGGTATCCTGGCTGAGTCCTGTCCGCTCTGCTACCTCGGCAATCGTAAAAGCAGTCTCCATTTGCTGCCGGCCTCCTTCTTAGTCTGGCTTTCAGGCTTGGTACTTTATTGACAGTCTGCCCTTACAGAATCAAATGATAATCCCTGGAGTATGGTCCAAGTCAAGCGTTCGGGAAACGGGGGATTAGGCCCTCCGGGATGTATCGTTTGCAGGGCTAGAACGGAAGCATTTTCGTAGAATCAGGCTCTAATTCAGGGGCAATTTGTAAACCGCCATAATTACCCTAATAACACAATCACGAATCTATTTGCCTTACGGGTAACGCATACAATAACATCGATCTCCCATTATCTCCCGATTACTCACTAATACACCATTTTTCAAAAATCCATTATTGACGGTATTTCCGTCTAACGCATTAATATTTCCGGAGTTCTCCTGCCGCTGCCTCTCAAAAATAAAAAACGGCGATTGAGCGAGATAAACGGATGATAATCGGCCACATATATGGTTTTAGTCTCCAATATTCCTCGCAAAGCAGCAATTTATTGCAAATCCGGCGCAGAAGCACTCTTTTCCATTTTTACAAAGACAACCCTGAAAGGGTATGATTCGTGTTGAAAGTTACCAGTGAAAATGTGAATGCACGCTGAATTTCCGCTAAGCGGAAAACGGGGGAACCATCAGGCCACAGGCCTACTTGGGGTGAATCCGAAGGAGACTTCAATTACGCAGTCTCAAAAGGTAGGGCGACTCTCACCGTCCGAATCCGACAGCTAACCCCGTAAGCGTAAAGAGAGAGATCTTGATCCGCCACGATTTTGCCCCAGGCTTCTTACGCCTGCAACAAAACCGCAGCAGAGGTCCTCCTCTGTCTGCGGTTTTTTGCGCACTTATTCCGGCGGATCAGCATTTCGGCAAACCAATCAGCTACATATCCAAACTATAAATCGCCCACATTCAGGAAGGAACGTGTCCACATGCCAGACCCATTATCGTCCGAAGCAGCTGCCGCTGCCGGATTCACCGGCTATATTGAACAATACAGCGGAACCATCTATGCGCTAAGCTGTCTGCTGCTGGAGAAGGGCGCCCGCGCCGATCAAGCCACAACTGCCACAT
This sequence comes from Paenibacillus sp. FSL R10-2736, assembly GCF_038000245.1. Taxonomy (NCBI): domain Bacteria; kingdom Bacillati; phylum Bacillota; class Bacilli; order Caryophanales; family Paenibacillaceae; genus Paenibacillus; species Paenibacillus sp. FSL R10-2736. The sequence goes on along the minus strand of NZ_JBBOBN010000002.1, from coordinate 1,140,247 downwards.
TCGCGGCACTCTATGAGCCGTGGCTGAAGGGCAGCATCCCATCGGACTTCTCCCTTGCCGCCTACAGGGAATGCATCCGGCAATGCTCGCTGGTTGCTCAAGACCGCGGCCGCTGCTCTTCTGCCCTGCTCACCTGGGAGGATCAGATCGCCAGCGCCTTATGGTACGGCATCCAGCTGCCGCTGCCCGAGATCAGCCTCATCCTGCAGCGAAGCGTCCCTGAGCTGAAAGCGCAGCTCAGAGGGATTCGCGAACAGATGGCTGCTGCGCGGCCAGCTGTCCCGCGTCCGTCGGCGGGATAGGGAGCTGCTGGGTGGGGTCTGACTTATTAAGGCCAGAATGATTACAGTAGCTTGGTTATGGTAGATCGTGGATTCATTTTGGTGGATTGATTAGGATCAATGTGGTTAAGGACGTGTGTTTGCTCCTGCATCAATAGCTTTAATCATGCCACTGCGATCCATGCGGACTGTAGATCCGTTATTTCGCCCAATCAGGCGAATCAGCGATCCATGCGGACTCAGAGGACCTTAACTAACCAGTTTCGCCTCATTTTGAGCTCCCTTGAACAATATAAGCGCTCCTGAGTCCGCAACAGGCAAAAAAGCAGACTTTTTCACAAAATAAGGTCCTCTCAGTCCGCGTAGCAAGCGCTGCATAGAGTAAATCCGCAGACGTCGTACATATTAATAAAAGCCGTAGCATCCGCCACGGCTCTCCATTTGCTATGCTATCCGTTCCAGTGCCAGAAATCAGCGCTTGCCCTTGCCGCCCTTGGCGAACCGCCAAAAAGCCATGCAGCATCCGAGCAGCCCGACGCCCAGCAAGATGGTCTGCAGTGCTCCCAGCCAGGTCGATTTGTCTGACGGGATCAGGCTGCTGATAATGATCAGCAGGATGGAGAGCACGACCAGCACGGGGGTCTGTCTACTTTTTTTCACAAAAAATCACCACTCCTAATTACTAATATTACTAAGGTACACTATCTGCTGGGTTTTAACCAGTTTGGGGTGGTTTGTACTCACTCTATAGAACAGCATTATTCATAAGCCCGTTTCGCGATCAATCATCCGATGCATATTCAATCCACTTATAGATATCATTGAAATCATCCAGATAGCTCACTACCACACTGTTCAGCTCCAGATCATCACTTAGCTTCTGCTGCTTAATCGTTCTAAATCCATCTAACATAATATCCGCCCGCTTCACAAAAGTCTATCTGTTTAGATACGAGGATTAACAATAACATTGCTAATCGGTTTTATTGTAGATATAATGTGTCTGTAATAACTATCTGGTGAAATTAAAGGAGATCGGGCTATGACGGAGTTCTGGGAAGCAAGCTTCATAGAAAAACAAACGATGTGGGGATTTGAACCTTCTGACTCGGCCATCCTAACCAAGGACTTTTTCCTTGAAAAGAATGTTAAAGACATCCTGATTCCCGGCATTGGATATGGCAGAAATGCAAAGGTTTTTACGGACAATGGAATAGACGTTACTGGTATTGAAATTTCGCAAACAGCGATTGACCTGGCGAGGCAGAGCGGACTGAATATGAATGTTTACCACGGCTCGGTAACCGATATGCCATTTGACAACAAACTCTATGACGGTATATTCTGCTATGCCCTGATTCACTTATTGGATCAGCGTGAGCGGGAGAAGTTCATTCAGGATTGTTATAATCAGCTGAAGCCTGGTGGATATATGGTCTTTACAACGGTATCCAAAAAAGTACCAATGTACGGTAAAGGCGTCCAACTGGATACAGACTATTTCGAAATCATGGACCGAGTGAAAATGTTTTTTTATGATGCTGACTCCATTCAACAAGACTTTGCCAACTATGGTCTGGTCGAGATATCAGAAATAGATGAGCCCGGTAAGAATATGAAAAACAAACCTTCCTTAAACTTCTTAATTATAAAATGTAAAAAGGAAGGATAGCGCTCCAAGCGCACTGTCTGCATAAGTAGAAAAAGCCCACCCGCCTCCCCCGGCGAATGGGCTTTGATCTATGTTTACTGGCTGCGCTTCTGATATCTGCCAAAAGCTATGATGGTCACCACCATACCCACAATGCCTATACCCGTTAGCATCCCTTGCGTGAAATCTATCAGGTTGCTTCCGTTAGAATGAATAATCCGGCTCGCTGTTAGTGAAAGAAAAGAAGCTGCAAACAACAATCCGGCGTTTTGCTGATGCTTTTTATCCATAACTCCCACTCCTTAGATCTTATAAGCCTTCATCGCTTTTCTAATCTCCTTGATGCTAGGACGCTTGCCGTACATCAGGACGCCGGTGCGGTAGATCTTGGCGGCGAGCCAGCCGAAGACGAAGGTCGTTGCCAGCAGGATTGCCAGTGAGACCATGATCTCCCAGAAGGCCACATGGCCAACGCCGATCCGCAGCAGCAAGCTGAGTGAAGAGGTGAATGGAACGAAGCTCGCTACCTTAACCAGCAGGGTATCCGGGTTCGAGATGCTGAACAGCGGCAGGTAGAAGCTGACGAAGCCCACCATCATCACAGGCATAACTGCCTGCCCCAGATCCTCTGTCCGGCTGACAATCGAACCTACAGCTGCATACATCAGGGCATACAGGAAGTAACCCAGGATATACAGGATAAATCCATACACCAGAATGCTGGCATTCAGCTGTCCCAGATCCAGGTCGAAATCAGTCAGGATGCCGGAATTGTGCGGCAGCATCAGGTTAACAGCGATGCTGGCAGATATAATGGCGATCTGCAGCAGGCCGACGAGGAAGATCCCGATGACCTTGCCGAACATCTGTGTTAATGGTGATGCGCTGGTGATCAGAATCTCCATGATACGCGAGCTTTTCTCCGAGGTAATCTCAGCGGCGATCATGTTGCCGGTCATCATCACCGACATGAAGAATAGCATCAGCAGGACGTAGACGACAACATAGTTAATGACCGGCTTGGCATCCCCTTCTTCTGAACCCGAGGCTGCTGCATCTGCATTCAGCTGCTCTGTACCAATTGAAACTGGAGCGAATATCGCTGCTACCTGGCTCTCCGTCAGCTTATCGCCGACAATAAGTCCGGTATTCACCTGCTGCAAAGCAGTTTGAAGATAACTCTGCACTTTGTCGCTGATATCCCCGTCTTTACTGTGATACGTTACCGGAGGTACCCCCTCACTGCCCTCTGAAGCAAAGGTGAGATAACCCTCAATCTTCTCGTCCTCCAGCCCTTGCTTCAGCGCAGCATCATCTGCGGAGGTATAAGCTGTGAATTCGACTTGGGCATCTGTTTCAGCCGGTGGTGTATACGCCAGAAGCAGTTCGGCAGGCCGGAAGCCCTGCTCGGCAACCACTCCGATTTGCGTAGCTTCCTTAGCACCGTCTTCTCCCTTAAACACCTTGATCAGATAAGGAATATTCATCCCGATACTCAGCAGGAGCACCAGAATTAATGTTGTAATCATGAAGGACTTGGTTCTTACCTTGTTCTTGAATGTGAAGTTGATAATGCTCCCCATCTTATTCATTAGATTCACCCACCGCTCTGATAAAGATTTGGTTTAGCGTCGGTTCCTTAATCTCGAAATGCTCTACCTCGCCCTGGGCCATGGCCAGCTGCAGAATGCGCTGCGCTGCACCAATCTCGCTGATGGACAGCAGATATCCGCGTTCCTGGCGCTCCACTGCAGTAACTCCGGCAATCTCCGCAAGCCCGTTCACTTCCCCCGCTGTACGCAGGACGACTGCTTCCCGCGGATACCCCTTCTTGATCTCACGGATATCCCCCTGAACTACGGTATTCGAGCGGTCGAGAATCGTAATATTGCGGCATAACTCCTCCACATGCTCCATCCGGTGGGTGGAGAAAAGAATACTCGTGCCCTGATCCCGCATCTCTCTGACTGTATCCTTCAGCAGCTCCACATTCACCGGATCGAGGCCGCTGAAGGCTTCATCCAGAATCAGAATCTTCGGCTTATGGACGACGGCAGCGACGAAGCCCATCTTCTGCTGATTGCCCTTGGACAATTCTTCAATCTTCTTATTGTAGTATTCCGGAACGTCGAACCGGTCCAGCCAGTAACGCAGGCTCTTATCCGCCTCACTTGCCGGCATGCCGCGAAGCCGGGCCAGATAGATAATCTGATCGCTTACTTTGACCTTCGGGTAGAGCCCCCGCTCCTCTGGAAGATAACCCATCAGATGCTGAAGCTCCGTACTATACGGCTTGCCGTTATAAAGAATCCGGCCTTCATCTGGATAGATCAGACCCAGCACCATGCGCATAGTCGTCGTTTTGCCGGCGCCGTTTGCACCCAGCAGACCGTAAATTTCGCCTTGTTCTACCTTCAGACTGATTCCGTTGACTGCTGTCTTATCACCGTACTGCTTCACTACCTGTTCCAAATGCAAAGCTTCCATTCCTTATTCCCCTCTCTTCTGGTCAATCAGAACCGGACGATGTCCCCGGCTCCATAAGCTTAGGATTTCATCAAGCTCCAGGCTGCGGCTCTTGATAACCTTTACGCCCAAATCATGAATGCGTTTCTCATATTGATAGATTTGCTGGGTCAAAAATGAAGCCACTCCCGGCGTCTCCAGCTTAAGCTCCAGCGCCTGTGGCAGCTCTGCTGCCAGTTCCTCCAGCGCCTGTCCGCCTTCTGCCTGAACCCATATTTCACTCCAGGAGCCGAACAAGCTGTCCTTCTCGGCCATTCCCAGCAGCTGCCCCTGATGCATCAGGACAATGTAATCCGCCAGCCGCCGCACCTCTTCCACAATGTGGGTCGAGATCACGATGGTAGCCTCATGCTCATCCATGTACCGCTGGAGAGTCTCAATCATAATCTTCCAGGCAAAAGGGTCAAGGCCGGAAGACGGCTCATCCAGCAGCAGCAGCCGGGGCTTCGCAGCCAGGGCCGCGGCAATCTCGAATTTGCGGCGTTCACCCTTGGACATCTTGCCCAGCCTGGCATTCTCCGGCACCTCCAGCTTCAGGAGCAGCTCCTCGTAATAGCCTTGGTCCCAGGCAGGATACCAGTGTCGGCGGAATCCGGCAGCCTCGCTGGCTGTCCAGAGATTCTCTTCATTCTGCGAGATCTCCGGTACATAAGCGATAGTCTGGCGGAGCTGCAGCGGCAGCCCGTCACGATAGGCTTCCTCAAACCAGCGGATCTCGCCTTCCTCTGGAAAAGTCAGCTGCAGCAGCATGTGCAGCAGCGTGCTTTTGCCGGAGCCGTTCTGGCCCACCAGCGCAGTAATGTATCCCTGCGGCAGATTAACATTCAGCGGCCCTACCGTCTTGCCCCTCCGCTTCTTGCACACATTCCGTAGTTCTATGGCTTGCTGTACCATGAGATCCCCGTCCTTCATTTCTGTTTCCCGTATTTGTCCTGCACAATTTCCTTGAACAGCTGTGTCAGCTCATCTTCACTGCAATGTACGGACAGCCCCACATCCACTGCACTCTCCAGCGCTTTGCGGATGGCGTCCTGCTTATAGCCTGCCATGGTTCCGTCTCCTACATGGGAGACGAAGGTGCCCGTTCCCTGTCTTGTGCGCAGCAGCCCTTCATTCTCCAGATCCTGATAGACCCGCCGGACGGTGATCACACTGCACTTCAGGTCACCCGCAAATTCACGGATGGAAGGAAGCAGGGTGCCCTCCGTGATCGTGCCAGAGATAATCAGCGATTTCAGCTGGGTTTCGATCTGATGATACAGCGGCTCTGCACTGTTCTCATTAATTTGTATGGGTATCCACATGATACGCACCTGCCTTCCACGCTCCGGCATGCCGGACTAACACTTTGCCCCGTTTCATACGAGATCACGGCTCTTCAGCCGGTGAATCGTCCACCTGGAGAACAGCTGCACCGATACAATGCCGAGCAGCAGCGAACCCCACATCAGAGGAGACAACAGCCCCCACTCCTTGGAGACAGCCACACTTGCAATCAGCAGATTCCCTCCGGCCAGATAGACCAGTCCAGCAATACCCATGGACAGAAATATGACGATGATCATAATCAGGAAATATGCTTTGCCGCTGAACGAGAACTCGATAAAAATGTATATTCCGGCAATAACCAGACCGCATCCAATCCAGGTAAGGGCAAATGCGAGATACGCGGTGACCGGCAGTTCGCTGCGTATATTGGCGCCGATCGTATAGATTAAACCAAAGTACAGTGTGCTGTTCAGGATAAAGGCAAACAGCGTATTCAGTTTTCTTTTGCAGAGAATGACCTCAGCAGGTACCGGCAGGGACCGCATATAAGCCAGCATTCGGGTATAGGTATCCTCCGCCAAATACTTCATATTTCTCCGGGAGAAGGTAATACCCAGCATAGAAATAATAGTGACCAGCAAAACATCGCTCAGCAGCCTCCCCTCGCCCCGGTCCATCGCATCATCCAATACCATTCCGGCCAGTGCGGCCATATACCCCATGAATACGACGGCGAACAGCAGTGCCCACAGCAGCTTCAGCCTGTCACCGCGGAAATCGCTGCGCACGATGAACCATGCATTCTTTAATGTTGTCATAACCGTTAACCTCGCTTTGTGATTTCATCATCGGCAGTCGGCAGCAGATTCACACAGTTCAGTGTGCTTCTCTCTGTGCTTACTGTATATATCTATATACACAGTATATGACCTGTATTTTCCAGTGTCAAGGGTTTTCAACAAAAGTAATTGGGCGCATTATTATAGAGCCCGGAAACACGCCTTCCCGGTTCACTGTGCTATTATGGAATAATATGGGCCCGATGCCGCACATGCACCTGCTTCCTGCGGATCAGTAAGAACTCAGCATAATTAACGGATCACCGGGAAATATCGCACAAGGCATGGTGTGGAATTCAAATCCGATAGGGGAATTGGAGCATTGTGGTTAATGTATTGGATGTTTATATATTGGAGGTGCGTATAGTTGGATCTGCATAGATTGGATGATCCTTGGTTTACTGTAGAGTCTATAGATGAAACCACCTTCGCCATCAGCGAATACGGGCATTGGGAGCAGGTACATTCCTTCCTGCTAATCGGGGAAGACCGGGCGGCGCTGATTGATACGGGGCTAGGCATCGGCAATATCCGCAGCATAACCGGCCAGCTGACGAATCTCCCGGTTGATGTGCTTACCACTCATGTGCATACCGACCATATCGGCAGCCATGGGCAATTCGAACGGATCTATGTACATGAAGGTGACCGGGACTGGCTGGTCCACGGTATTCAGGGCTTGACTCTGGAGCAGATCCGGCGGGATATCGGCAGGGACATTACGCGCAAGGTTCCGGAGGGCTTCGATCCGGCGGCCTATACTCCTTATCAGGGGGAACCGGCGGGGCTGCTCAGGGATGGAGATCTGTTTGATTTGGGCGGAGGACGGATAATAACTGTGTATCATACTCCCGGGCACTCACCGGGCCATTTATGCTTCGGGGACGACAGCCGGGGACTCCTGTTCACCGGTGATCTGCTCTACGACACAACACCGGTCTATGCGTTCTATCCTTCGACAAGTCCTGCCGGCCTGGTGCGTTCACTGGCAAGGATTGCACAAATTGACGGCGTCCGCAAAGTGTACGGCTCGCATAATACGCTGGGGCTCAATCCGGAGATTCTCCGGGAAGCCGGGCGGGCGGCCCAATATCTGCAGGAACAGGAGCTGGATCATTTTGGAACGGGGATACATAGGTTTAAGGGGTTCAGCGTGCAGTTCTGAGCCACCGCTCCCCACTCCTGCACCACAAACAAAAAGCCCATACACCCGCCCCGCATAAGCGGAACAGCAGATGTACAGGCTTGTCTTCAATTACAGCTAACCGCCCATAATGACTTTCCAGACCGGCAGCGTATGTCCGCCCGGATAGAAGATGTAGAGCAGCACATAAACGGCAACACCCGTAATAGCGGTGACAAACCAGATGACAGCCGTCACTCTTCCCCACTTGCGGTGTTTGGCATACTTGGCCTTGAAGCCCAGCGTCAGCGTAGTGATGCCGAATACAGCAGCTACGGTAGCCAGCACAATGTGGAAGATCAGGAAGACATGGTACAGCGTCGACAGATCATCCGGTCCGCCCCAGGTCGTATTCCCCACGAATATCGTTCTTGACGAGTACACCAGGAAAAAAAGAATTGCCGCCACAGCAGCTGCAATCATTGTCTTCTTGTGCGCTTCGCGTTTGCCTTGAATGATTTGTCTCCAGCCGATAGCCACCAGCACCGCGCTAATGACGATGAACGATGTACTGATCGTTGGAAACAATGTGAAAATATCCATGATTATCCCCCTCGGCACTTACCAGCCCTTATAGTTCAGACCCTCCTCCGCAAGTTCAGAGGCAGGTGCGGACAACTCCGTGTCCTCTTGTCCGTTCTCTTTTTTATACCAATGATAGAACACATAAGCAAGCATCGAGGCAAAAATAAATTCCTGAATGAACTTCATCACGATGCCGCCGACCTGCTGATCTACCTTGGGGGACAGGGATCCGAAGAAGCCGGGACCGCCAAAAGCCTGCAGCAAAGCAGCCGGACTCTGCGGTACACAGTAGCCCATGGCCATCGCCCAGGTATTGGGGTCACTATACGTAGCATACAGGGGAGAACCGGCAAAAATAATCAGCCCGCAGGCCGGTGTCAGCAGGACCATGTTCAGAAAGATGAACCCCACCTGACCAAGGCCGCCCAGCGCCCGGTATTCCGGCAGGGGATTAATCAGATTCCACCACATGAGCCCTGAAGTCAGGAATAATACGGCGTAATACAGGCGGTGAACCGCGAAATGCAGCATGACATAATCATGAATCGCCGGGATATGGTAGAGCGAGAATAATCCGTTGAAGAGCAGTGCGGCAACGATGGGCTTAGCCAGAAAAGCAAGGCCGCGCAGCGGATTCACCCGGAGCAGCGCACGCCAGCACCAGTCAGGAATCCCCAGCATAATCAGCGGGACTGCGACAAGATAAGACAAGGCCATACTGACCATATGGAACGAAAAAAGGATATGCCCCAGCAGACTGACAGGACCGCCCTGCGCCAGATAGAGGGCCAGCATTCCGCATAAGAACAGCCCCCTCCGCCAGAAGGGGACTGCAGTACTGCCCTCAAACCGGGAGGCCAGCGGACCTATCAGCACAAAATACCCGGCAGTCAGCAGGAGCATCAGGGCCAGAAACAGCGGACTCCACAGTTCAGTAAAGCTGAAGTATTGTAATCCCGGCATCATGGCAAGCCCTCCCCCCGTACAGTCTTAATCCCACCATACCCAGTAGAGCGACATTATAATGCAAGTGCCCGCGATAAAAAATCCGCCCAGCATGAAGATGATCGGCATCATATGCCCTTTGTCCTTCAGATGCATCCAGAAGCCCATCTGCAGAATTACCTGCAGCACAGCCATCACCAGCAGCAGAATAACGGCGAAGGTGGGATTTACCCCTCCGGCAGCTACTGCGGCAAAGGCGATCAGCGTCAGTACAATGGAGAAGACAAAGACTACAATATGCCGCTGCGGTCCTTCCGGGCGGTGACGGTGCTTCACCGGAGAGTCCGGAGAATGCTGCTTCGTCGCCATGGCTTCATCCCACCTTTCCGAGGAGGTATACTACCGTGAAGATAAAGACCCACACCACATCAATGAAATGCCAGTACATCGCCGACACATAGATTTTCGGTGCAGTTACCACCGTCAGCCCCTTATGCATTAACTGGCCGATCAGTACTGATATCCACAGAATACCGAAGGCCACATGGGCACCGTGAAAGCCGACCAGGGTATAAAAAGCCGAGCTGAATGCACTGGTGGTCATTCCGAATTCCTCATGCCTGATGTATACGCTGAATTCGTAAATCTCCAGGACCAGGAAGCATAGTCCGAGCAGTACCGTGACCAGCAGCCAGTTCCGCAGCATGGTGACGCGGCCCCGGTGCATCGCCTGGATCGCGAAGACACTGGTCAGACTGCTGACCAGCAGAAGAAAGGTAGCCGCCGCGACCAGCGGAAGATGAAACAGCTCATTCGCAGACGGGCCTTCATTGGTCTGATTGCGCAGCGCCAGGAAGGTTGCGAAGAGGGTGCCGAAGAGCACCGCTTCCCCACCAAGGAACAGCCAGAAGGCCAGCACCTTGTTGCGTCCTTCGAGTGTTGCTTTTTCCGGTTCATGCGGGAGTGTCCCATTCGCTGCTTCAGCATGTGCTGTAGTCATATCCGCTCACCTTCCTTCCAGCTCTTCGGGTTCAATATGCCAGCCCGGATCATCGAACAGCGACCGCATCAGCATGGACCCGAAGGTAATAAGCAGTCCCAGTGCCGTAACGATATAGTTATTGAACAGAAAGCTCATTATACTGCTGCTGAACTCATCACGGCTGAACATGAAGCCCAGTCCCGCTATGAAAATCCCGACCGACATCAGGAACGGCAGGATCGTTGCCGAAGGCATATGAATCGAGCCCACCGGTTCGGACGGGGTCATCGCCTTGTGTCCGGCCATTTTTTCCTTCCAGAAGGCATCCAGGCCCCGCACCAGCGGCGTCTGCTTAAAGTTATATTCCGGCGGCGGTGAAGGAATCGTCCATTCGAGTGTCCGCCCGTCTTCCCACGGATCATCGGCTGCATCAGCCGGCCGTCTCGAAGTCAGGAAGATATTCGTAAGGAAGATCAGCATGCCGACCCCCATCAGCATCGCACCAATAGTACTGACCAGGTTAAGCAGATCAAACTGCTGATTCGGCAAATAGGTGAATACACGGCGCTGCATGCCCATCAGTCCCAGGAAATGCTGCACGAAGAACGTCAGGTGGAAGCCGATAATGAACGTCCAGAAGGTCCACTTGCCTAACGTCTCGCTGAGCATCCGCCCGAACATTTTCGGCCACCAGTAGTGCAGTCCGGCAAACAGCCCGAGCACCAGACCGCCGACAATAACATAGTGGAAATGCGCCACTACGAAGTAAGTATCATGGAACTGAAAGTCCGCAGGTGCAGAGGCCAGCATGACCCCCGTTACCCCGCCCATGGTGAAGGTTGGGATGAAGCCGGCTGCGAACAGATTAGGGGTGGTGAAGCGTACCTGTCCGCCCCACATGGTGAACAGCCAGTTGAAGATCTTGATCCCGGTCGGAACGGCGATCAGCATGGTGGAGACTGAGAACAACGCATTCGCTACCGGACCGAGGCCGGTGGTGAACATATGATGCGCCCAGACCATGAAGCCCAGGAAGGCGATCAGAATCGTCGCGAACACCATGGAGCTGTACCCGAACAGCCGCTTGCGCGAGAAGGTCGGAATAACCTCAGAGATGACGCCGAAGGCCGGAAGAATCAGAATGTATACTTCGGGATGGCCGAAGATCCAGAAGATATGCTGCCACAGCACCGGATTGCCGCCTCCGGCCACATTGAAGAAGTTGGCTTCCAGTATCCGGTCGAAAGTAAGCAGGACAAGGCCAACAGTAATAGCAGGGAAAGCGAATAGAATAATGGCTGAAGTAATAAAAGTGGTCCATGCGAACATCGGCATCCGCATGAAGGACATCCCCGGTGCACGCATCGTGATGATGGTGGCCAGGAAGTTAATGCCGCCAATCAGTGTGCCAAGGCCTGCAATCTGCAGTCCGATGGTATAAAAGTCCACCCCGTGCGTGGGGCTGTAGCCCGTGCTGGAGAGCGGGGTATATGAGGTCCAGCCCGCATCAGGCGCACCGCCCATTACCCAGCTGAGGTTGAGCAGAATACCGCCGAACAGGAAGGTCCAGAATCCGAGCGCATTGAGAAAAGGAAAGGCTACGTCACGCGCACCGATCTGCAGCGGTATGACTGCATTCATCAGTGCGAAGATGACAGGCATGACGCCAAGAAAGATCATCGTTGTGCCATGCATGGTAATCAGTTCGTTGAAGGTCTGGGCATCCAGAAAGGTATTCATCGGCTTGATCAGCTGAATGCGGATCAGAATTGCTTCCAGTCCGCCGATGCCGAAGAAGATGCCTCCAGCCCACAGGTAGAGAATCGCGATCTTCTTATGATCGACGGTGGTGATCCAGTCCATTAGCCCGGTATGCCGTTTAACGCTGTGGCCATGCTTCAAGGGCTGGGAGGGATGCAAGGATTGCGCTGCTTCGGCCAAGGTACGTACCCCCTTTTTCAAATATGCTGCTTCCGCTTCGGGCTATAGGCTATCCGGCTTCAGTCCAGCGTGTAACCGGCCAGAAACTCGGCAATTCCGTCAATCTCTTCATCGCTTAAGCCCAGATCCTTGGGATCCGGCATCTTGTTGCCCGGCTTCACGCTCTGGGGATCATGCAGCCACGTCTTCAGATTCTCTTCTACCGGTGCCCCGTCCACGCGTGTGTCGTCATTAAGCAGAATGCCGGCCACCGATTCGCGGGAGCCGATTCCGGTCAGATTGGGAGCCTGGGAAAGATCCTGCATACTTCCAGTCGCATGGCAGGTCAGGCACTGGGATTTGAAGGTCTCCGCGAGCGCCGGATCATCCGGCAACACGGAATCAGGAGCCTTCATCGAAGCTAACCACTCCTCAAAGGCCGTACTACTGACTGACTTCACCTTAAACTCCATGAAGCCGTGGGAAGGCCCGCACAGCTCCGCACATTTGCCGCGGTAAACGCCTTCATTCGGCGCACTGAAGCTGAAGCGGTTGACCGTTCCGTCGGGGTTTGTGTCCATTTTGCCGGAGAGCGAAGGTACCCAGAAGGAGTGCAGGACATCCTTGGTGCTTAGCTCAAAAGCGATATCCTTGCCGGCGGGAATCACCAGATCCTGTGCTGTTGTCACCCCGTAATCCGTATATTCAAACTCCCACCAGTATTGATGGCCGGTCACTTTGACCTTAATGGCATCCTTATCATCCGAATGATCATTGCCGGCAGCGAACACCGCCTTCACTGTAGGAACCGCCAGCACAACTACGAGAATAAGCGGGATGACCGTCCACAGCACTTCGAGCTTGAAGCTGCCTTCCACCTGCTTGGGAATCTCGTTCTGATCCGGCTTCCGGCGGAAACGGATCCATACATAAGCTGCAATGGAGAAGACGACCAAAAGCACCACGATCATGATTGAGATCGACAGCTTCATTAGTGCAAACGAGCTTTCCGCTGCGGGTCCCTGCGGTCTGAGTACCGACAAGTCTTCCCGCCCGCATCCGGCAAGAATGAGTCCAAGCGCTGCGGTCATGGGAAGAAGCCGCTTTCCAGCCTGCCACGTTTTCATCATTGATCTACCCCGCTTTTCCCGAATTCGTAGATTAGAGTATTTTCCTGTCAATTATAACAATCACTATTAATATAAGTTCGCCCCACTGTTTTGTCAATCGTTCACAACAATTTCACATAATCATTTTGAAAAAGAAAAAAGCTTGTCCTTACTGATTTTAAAAGCGCTTTCAAAATAAGCTAAAAACTGTTAGACTACTTTTAAAGCGTATTCATATGTATTTGTGTCTATTAATTCATTTGACTAATTATAGGGACCTGTATCCGGTAAACCGGGCATACAAAAAAAACCGATTCCAGCGGCAGCAGGCTGCCCGGGCACGGTTTATGAGAATCCTCATGGATGTTATAGCGCAAAATGTTGTCATCAAAAAGCAGAAGCAGAAGCAGAACAATTCTATCTGTTGTTTAAGAAACGGACGAATTCATTCTTACCAGTTCATGCTCCACAACCATGGTCAGCTCTTCTTCATAGCCTCCCGTGATCCGATACTTCCGGACGTACTCCTTCACAAATTTCTTGGGATCTTTGGGCCGGAAAATGCGTGTCATTTCCCGTAGACTTTCCTTGACTTCGTTATGACCTTTACTTGCCATGATCAGTTCCCTCCCAAAACATTGAAAATGAATGCTCCGTTGTAGAGAATGCATGATGAAAAGTCCGCCGTAACCTTGAAATGCAAGTTAAGAAACCATTACACATACGTGGCTTGCATTATCCGCCTTGACCATCCTTCCGGTATTCCGGAAATCCGCCTTGCCGGTGAAGCAGGTTCGTCGTGATTTGGGCTGAGAGTAAGGATGTCTCAGAGTAAAGACACCTTGACACTTTAGTTACCCGAAGAGCCACTTGCTGAATCACTCCTTTCGGGCCTTATCGTTATATTGTATCATATTCCAGTCCAAGTTCCACCTTTCCTTGTAAAATATGCGAATGGAAATTTTTTATACTTCTTTAGCTTCCACGCTAAGTAAGCTCCTCATTTTCCGCTACAACCGCTACTCCTGACCTGACCTCAGCAACGCGTCCGGCCCCCTGTGGCTAAAATATATAGTATGTCTTCCGCCAGCTTCGGGAACCTGATATTAGTCTACCCAATGCTGCAGAAAATATTGGATATATCCCCTGTGCAGCTCATACTTTAACGTGATTCTTCATAGGCTTGAAGGGAAGAAGGTTGATTATCCGTGCCTTTCTTCTCCAAACCAAGGAGAGTGAGCCCTTTGTCCCCTTTCAGATCTTCCACCGGATTGCCCGATAATATTGCCGCCGCCTTGTGTTACTTCTTCCCGTTCATTGGTGCCATTGTGTTCCTCGCGCTGGAGAAGCGCAGCCGGTTCGTCCTGTTCCACTCGCTGCAATCCCTGATTGCCTTCGGGGCGCTGATGGTAGCCCATGTACTGAGCGGCTTCATCCCTTTTCTCGGTCCTGTCGTGGCCGCCCTTCTCTCCCTGCTGGGCTTCGCCGTATGGCTGCTGATGATCTACCACGCACTGGGCGGAAGATGGTATAAGCTGCCCTGGGCAGGAGCAATTGCCGAGAGTCAGCTGCGGCAGCTGTAACCGGTAAAAAAGATTCCCTTTTGCCTGTCCTCTCCGTACAATGGAATCAGGACATACAGGAATCTTTACAGGCTGGGGGAACAACCATGTATTTATTGATCATAAATTCCCGCTCGGGCGGCGGAGCGGGGCGGCGGACTTGGCATACCGTTGAAGCCATGCTCAAGGCACGCGCCATTGCTCATGAAGCACTGTTCACGCAAAGCGCAGACAGCGCGGAGAATCAGGTGCTGCACGCCCTTGCACGCCGCGAGGACTGGCGAGCCGCCATCGTTATCGGCGGCGACGGCACGATCCACAGCGTGCTGGGCGCACTGCGGCGCAGAGGGGTGCCGCTCGGCGTAATCCCCGCCGGCTCCGGCAACGACACCGCGCGGGGCTTCGGCATCCCGCTCACTCCGGAGGCGGCGCTGGATAACGCGCTGCAGGACCGCTGCCTCGAAGCTGATCTGCTCTCGGGCGCGGACGGGCTCACCCTGACCGCCGTAGCCAGCGGCTTCGATGCCCAGGTGGCCGTCAATGTGAACAACAGCCGCTACAAACGGCTGTGCAATGCCATCGGCGCCGGCCGCCTGGCTTATATCATCGGCATTCTGCATACGCTGATTACCTTCAAGCCCTGCCGGGTCAGCGTGACATGCGACGGCAGGGAGCAGACCTTCGACCGGGCGTGGCTGGTCTCGGTCTGCAACCTGCCCAGCTACGGCGGCGGGCTGCTGATCTGCCCGCAGGCGGAGTCAGGCGACGGCCTGCTCGACGTCTGCGTCGTCCACGGGATCAGCCGCGGGCAGTTGCTGCGGCTGTTCCCGACGGTGGTGAAGGGCAAGCATGTTGCGCTGCCCTACGTCACCATGCTGCGCGGACGCAGCGTAGCCGTCCACTTCGCGCAGCCGCGCCATGCCATCGGCGACGGCGAGGGCCTCGGCACCGCGCCGCTGGCCGTGCGCTGCGAGCCGGGGCGCTGCGCGTGCTCTCGCCGCTGGCGGCTGCCGGCGCGCAGGGCGCGGCCGGGCCGTGCCACGCGAGCGGCTAGGCGGGGCGCGGGCAGCCGCGGCTGTGGGAGCCGGGGCGTAGACGGCGGGAGGCATGGCCGGCTGGCCGAGCACGGGCAGCCGTTAGCTCAACCGGCTGCGCCGGCATAAGCGGCGGGCTGTGGTCTCAATGCTTGCAGCCGGTACCGTCCACAGTCACAGCAGCCAACGCACTCTCTACCGCTTAAGGTTGCTTCCACCAACGACGTTCCGGCGATCTAGCCACTATGTCCCCCCTTGCGGACTGAGAGGACCTTATTCTCTCCGGCAAGGGGGTTTTTAGTTGACTTGCGGACTAAGATTCCGCTATGCCCCACAAATTGATTGATCTGATGCCCCAAATGAACAAACTAAGCGCACTGGAGTCCGCTTGGCAGCAAAAACACGCCAAATTTCCCAAATAAGCGCATTTCAGTCCGCGTAGTATATTGCACATACCTATCCCCCGCCTGAACCCAGTTACTCACAAACCTGCTCGCACATACCCTCCCGCTCCCGCACAACACCTGCATTACTCACACCAGCTTCTACAACGCACACTCCATTCTTACCATCACCCCATGATCCCTTGCTTCCATCATCCACTCTTCTGCCCGCCGTAACACCATGATCCCTCGCTTCCATCATTCACTCTTCATCCCGCCTCAACTCCATCACCCCATGTTCCCATCAATTCACTGTTCCGCCCGCTTCAAGCCCCATGTTACTCACAAACTAGCTCGCTCATCCCTTCAGCTTCAGTCCAGCAGATTCGTCTCAGTCCGGCCCACCATTACTCAGCAGACCAAACCAGCGCCTGACCGAAGCACAGCAGGTGTATGACTGGCCGCACGCTGAAGGCGTTAGCCGTGAGCTTCGTACCTGCTCTCTAAGGCTACAACCCAGCACTCCCCTCAGCCGCACTAACTATGCCCGCCTTCAAACACAAACAGGCAGGCCCACGGATAACCTCCGGGGGCCTGCCTGTTATTTACGTCTGCCGCAAAAGTGCACCCGGCAGTTCTCCTATTCCTCCACGAAGCCAACAACGCCGTCATCCAGCGAAGCGATCCGCACCAGCGACTCCACGCGGTAGCCGGCTTCCTTCAGCAGCCGGTTGCCGGGCTGGAAAGCTTTTTCGATCACAATCCCAATCCCGGCAACACTGCCGCCCGCCTGTTCAACAATCCGCGCCAGCCCGAAGGCCGCTTCACCATTCGCCAGGAAATCATCGACGATCAGCACGCGCTCACCGGGTGCGATGAACTTTCGGGAGACGGTAATTTCATTGGTTTCCTTCTTCGTGAAGGAGTAGACCTTCTCCACATAAATATCTTCCGTCAGCGTCAGCGACTTCTGCTTGCGGGCAAAAATCATCGGGACCTCAAGCTCCAGCGCCGTCATAATGCCGGGGGCAATCCCCGAGGATTCGATGGTCAGCACCTTGGTGATTCCTTCCCCGGCGAAACGGCGGGTAAACTCGCGCCCTACTTCACGCATCAGGAAAGGGTCCATCTG
The DNA here is from genome assembly GCF_038000245.1 of Paenibacillus sp. FSL R10-2736. Classification (NCBI taxonomy): domain Bacteria; kingdom Bacillati; phylum Bacillota; class Bacilli; order Caryophanales; family Paenibacillaceae; genus Paenibacillus; species Paenibacillus sp. FSL R10-2736. The sequence continues at coordinate 1,122,906 of NZ_JBBOBN010000002.1, read as the reverse complement.
GTGATTCAGAAAAGAATCAACCTTGAGCACACCAGGGCCGAGAACAATACCTTCGTTAATGACCTTTTGTCTCAATAACTCCATCCGTGCTCCTCCTCTATCCTCAAATGGACCCTGCTTCGTCTGCTACAGACCCGTAGGTTTCTGGGGCAGCAGGTTACCGACAATCGACTTCAGCTCGTTATCCTGCTTGCTGTTCTTTTTGCCGTTGTCAAAGCTCGTAATCCGAATCTCTGAATACTTCTCTCCAGGTCCCACAGGTTTGAACACTAACTTCTCCCGGTCCTCAAGCCGGACATTAAAATTCATGTCCTTGAACATGCCGATTAGATCCTGCTCTCCCGGGGTCTTCCCTTCGTCCAAAAACAGCAATCCGCGTAACGGCTTCACGCCTTCCGAATGCTGCACATCAAAATGAACAATACACTCCACGCTTGTCACCTCCCTAGCTTAGTACCCTCTGCATCCCAGGAGCTACTCCGCCTGTTCTTCCCCGGCTTCATCCTGGTCATGCAGTACATATTTGCTGTAAATCCGGCCATAGCGTTCCCCGTACCGCTTCTGCAGCTCAGGCCCCATATCTTCTTCAAGCTCGAACAATACCATTTCCTGTGTAAAATGATTCAGCAGCAGTTCCACGAGCACCGGGTGCTCGGTAACCACCGCCTGCGCGGTTCCGTCCTCATAACGCATGCCGAGCATACACCAGGAACGGTCGATGACAAAAGAAAACTTCCGCCCCCCGCTGCGCTGTGGCTTACCGTCCAGCGGCGGCCATACCGGGTATGGCGCAGAGGCAGCGTTGCCGCCGTCAAAAGCCCACAGCAGCTTCACTCCGCGCAGCTCTGCCTGCTCCAGCTCGCTGCGCAGCAGCGAGGCTTCCTCCCGCCATACATCGACCACGATCTCCTGAGCCGCTAGATTCAGCTGGCGGATCAGCGCTCCCGTTACGTTGCGGTCACCTTCCACGTTATAGAATGAAGGGCTGACCGGGCCTCCGCGCGGCATTTCACTTTCCATATACGCCAGCGACGCCTGTACCCGGCCGGATATCATCGTCGCCAGCTCTTCAGGGTCCAGCACGCTGTAGCGGGCCGGCTCCCCTTCCCCGCAGCGTACGTAGCCTTGTTGCGTCAGGCGCTGAAGCGCCGCGTATACATTCGATCTTGATACTCCTAGCTGCTTTGCCACTTCGTAGCCCGAAGCCTGGCCCTTGGTGGCCAGCTCAACCATAATTTTGGATTCCATCTCTGTGAAACCCAAATTGCGCAGATGCAGCAGCAACTGTTCCATCTATGTTGTCCCCCTAAGCTGTCTGTCTAACCCTGTCTAAATTTGCTCCGACCCGCAGCGCGGGCACCACATTGAGCCTTTCGGCAGATCGGCGCGGCAAATCTGGCATTTCACAATATCCCGTGTACCCGATTCGCTGACGGCAGCCTCTTCTGCAGGCTCACTGGCTTTCCAGTCGCGGATCCGGCGGTCCAGCTCCAGCTGGCGCTCACGTTCACGCTCCAGTTCATCGGCCTCACGGCGGCCCCGTTCTGTATCCGGAAGAACCCGTTCATACTCTTCAGGCTCCGGTTCACCTTCAATTTCCGGCAAGGCTTCGGCGTACTGGACAGGCTGTTCAGGTCTCTTAGCGAGTTCCCGCTCCGCTTCTGTCAATTCTTCCTCACCGTAGTATTGATCTTCCTCATCTTCGTGCTCATGTACGGTATGTACCGTAACGGTAGGCGCCGGGTCCTTGCGCAGCACCGGTTCCTTGCGCAGTGGCAGCTCCTCGAGCTTGCGTCCGCAGTGCGGGCAGAAGTTGGCATCCAGTGCTACGATCTGGCCGCAGGTGCAGAGCCGTTCATTCTTCAGTTCGGCAATTCGTGCGCGAACGCCCTCAATCTGCTCCTGAAGCTTGTTACAGCCGCGCGCCAGCTCGATCATCTGCCCTTCTGCCACCGACATATCTCTGGAACGATATCCTTCGTAGAAAAGCTTTCCCATTTTCAAAAATTCAAGTTGCATCTCATGTTCGATATCAGAAATTTGCCCGTTCAGCTTGCCTACTTCCACCGAGCTTTGCGCTTTTTCACTCACCCGGCTGGCACCGTCTTTAATGCGTTGCAGAAAATTCATTGTAGTTCCTCCTTCTCCAGAGTGAGAATAGGCTGATTCGCAGCCGCAAAATAACCCCATACATCGTTATCGCTCCGTACAGCAGTGGAAACGTGACTCTATCATACCAAAAGTCCCTGACAGATTCATTATTTGTCGTCAGGTGTTAAATACTACATGACGAACATTATCGAATAATGGAGGGATAACATTGCCTGACGATAACCATAAACGATATTTCGTATCCGTGAATCATGGCCTGATTCAGGATGTGCGTAACGACTCGAACGAATTTGAGGTTCTGCTCTCGGATGAAGAGCTTACCGTGCTCCAGGATCTTCTGAAAGGTCTGGCCGGTGAGGACGACTATGCCTTCCGGCGTGCTTTTGTCCCCTATAAATCAGCCGATCATGATGATGCTGCGGAGCAGTTTGACGATGCCACTATTCATCTGTTCCAGTATTTGCATGACCACGGCACAGACGAAACGCGCCGGCTCATTGATGAAATGAATGTTCTGCAGAGGCTCGGAAATACCGGCTATCAGGATGAAGGTTACGGCGGCGGTTCTCCGACTAACAAGTAAAAACGGCTCTGCCGCCCTAATCTGGAACGTAAAGCCCCGTCCCGTCTGACAGATAAGCCTATTGTGAGCTAATACGCTGCTGCGGGAAGAATGTTTCTCTTCTGCTTCATCCGGCTTTGTTTTGCTTCCGGGGCTGTACTTCGGTTAAAATAGAATCACATAAACTGCAGCGCATTATATGCGAACGCCGTAGTCATCCGTTCATGGTCTACAGTCACAAATAACGAATACCGGGAGAGTTTCAGTGGAAGAATACGATAGTACACAGGTTACACTACACAAGTTGCAGGTCCATGTGAAGGATATGCAGAAGTGGCAGGTACACGAGGATTTTGCCAAGCAGGTTGAGAATTTCAAAGCTTTGCCGGCGCTTTACCGACATGCTCTGAATGAGCTTGAGAATAAAATTGATGTCATCCGTACAGAGTGGCAGGTACGCGACGGCTTCAGTCCCATTGAGCATGTGAAGTCACGCATTAAGGAACCGAAGAGCATTGTACAGAAGATGGAACGCAAAGGCCATGATTTCACGCTGGAAAATATGGAGCAGCACATTCACGATATTGCAGGTATGCGGATCGTCTGTGCTTTTGTGAAGGATATTTACCGGCTGGTGGATCACCTGTGCGCGCGCGAGGATATCCGTGTACTGGAAATTAAGGATTACATCGCCCATCCGAAGCCTAACGGTTATCAGAGTCTGCATCTTATCGTCGCCATTCCCCTTGTGCTGCTGGAAGGAACCCGCTGGGTCAAAGCCGAAATTCAGCTCCGTACACTCGCTATGGATTTCTGGGCCAGCATGGAGCATATTCTCTACTATAAATTTGACAAACAGCTGCCGCCGCATGTGGCTGAGGAATTGAAGGAGGCTGCGCGTGCCGCTGATGAACTGGATCAGAAGATGCTCCGCCTGCGCCGGGAGATCCTCGAACTGTCAGAAGCGGAAGGCAGCAGTAATGAGCCCTTAGTATAAGTATATTTGTATACAATCAAGGCAGTACTTTAACAGCTAGGATGTTAAAGTACTGCCTTGATTTGCGTTGTCCGCTTACAATTTATTCAAGCCAGCCGCACGTTTGGCGGCGGCTTCCGATACCCGGCGCATCAGCAGGGCAAGTCCTTCCCGGGCCTTGGGCGTCTGCGGCAGCAGCGCGCTCCAGTCCTCTTCCGGTTCAATGACATCAGGCATAGCCGGAAATGGCCGGGCAGAGATCTCATGAAACAGCGGCCCCGGCTGATGAAGCGAGCCCTCCGCAGCCGCCTCGGCCAGCCATTCTCCCGAGGACACTGCCGGACCTTTACGTTCCAGCCGGGCCAGCTCGGACGCAAGCGTTACAGGCGCAGGCGTCCCTTCTTCGGTAACCCGCTCATTCTCCTGCTCTGCCCAGAGAGCAAACACCCCGGAGAGCAGCTCCTCCTTGGACAGGCCGCGCAGGGCAAAAGCCAGCAGCGGCTCCTTCGCCAGCTGCTGCTTCACCCGAAGCAGCAGCTCCCCAGCGGGCAGCAAGCCTGTGCCCTGTTCATTGGCAGCCTGTTCGAGCTCAGCATCAGCAGGCAGCACCTCCAGGGCAGTAAGCCCGCCTTCCAGGCTGCCCTGGAGGAGATCATACAATTCACCCGGATGCGCTGAGAGCTGTAGCAGCACTTCGTTCTTCCGGGCGGCCGGCCACTCCGGTATGTGCAAAGTGAACACCGCGCGCTGCGCTTGTTCCTCTGCACCTGCGCCGGATTTGCCGCTCCGGCTGCCTACACCTTCCGCAGCAGCGGTTCCCAGGCTCCCGGTGGCTTTGATCTTTCCCGGCAGCACCTCCAGCTTCAACTCCAGCAGTTCACTCATGGATGTTCCCCTCTTTCTGCAATACAGCTATCATTTACATCCAGTCCTGTCCTTGCAGCTCGATAAGCTCCTTCAGCTCATGGTTGGACATTTCGGTCAACCAATTCTCGCCGGAGCCGACAACCTGCTCGGACAGACTTTTTTTACGTTCAATCAGTTCATCGATCCGTTCCTCCAGCGTTCCCTGGCAGATCAGCTTATGCACCTGAACATTCTTGTGCTGCCCGATCCGGAAGGCCCGGTCCGTAGCCTGGTTCTCTACTGCCGGATTCCACCAGCGGTCATAATGCAGCACATGGTTGGCCCTGGTCAGATTGAGGCCTACGCCCCCGGCTTTGAGGGACAGGACGAAGAATGCAGGACCTTCCCCCTCCTGAAAAGCATGCACCATCTCGTCGCGCTCACGCTTCGGAATACCGCCATGCAGGAAGAGCGGTGTCTGCCCGTATCTTCTGGCCAGCCGGCTGACGAGCAGCTCGCCCATCGCCACATACTGCGTGAAGATCAGCGCGGACTCCCCAAGCTCAGAGATGCTGTCCAGCACCTCGAACATCACATCCATTTTGCCGGAAGGCTCACTGCGCAGGCTCCGTCCGTCATCCTTGCGGAACAGCTGCGGATGATCACAGATCTGCTTCAGCTTGGTCAGGGAGGACAGCACCAGCCCCCGCCGGGCCATGCCCGACCGCTCACCGATTACGCCGAGCATCTCATCCACAACGCCCTGATACAGGGCTGCCTGCGTTTCTGTTAGCGGACAATACGACTTCAGCTCGATCTTCTCGGGAAGATCCTTCGAAATATCGGGATCACTCTTCAGGCGCCGCAGCAGGAATGGCGATACGAGTCGGTGAAGCTCACGCAGCCGTTCCCCGCCTTCGCCGGATACATACCGCTGGCGGAAGGAATGATAGGTTCCGAGATACCCCGGATTCAAGAAATGAAAGATCGACCACAGCTCGCCCAGCCGGTTCTCTACCGGGGTACCGGTCATCGCAATCCGGTGCGGTGCGGTCAGCTTCATGACACTCTGCGCCTGTTTGGTGCGGTGGTTCTTAATATACTGCGCCTCATCCAGCACAACGGTTGACCAGTGCACCCCGGCCAGATCCTCACTGTCCCGGCCTGCCAGATGATACGTAGTCAGTACAATCTCATGGCTGGCGGCAAGCTCGGTGAAGCCTTCTCCGCGTACCCGACGGCCGCCATGATGGATATGCACACTAAGCGAAGGTGCAAACCGCTGCAATTCCCGCTGCCAGTTCCCCAGCAGTGAGGTCGGGCAGAGGATAAGCACAGGCTCCTGCTTCTCTCCCGGCGGCGCATTCAGGGCACGGTCCAGCAGGCAGGTGATCACCTGCACGGTTTTGCCAAGCCCCATATCATCGGCCAGACAGACCCCGAAGCCAAGACCGCTAAGCGCCGTAAGCCATTGATACCCCCGCTCCTGATAAGGCCGCAGGGTACCGTTCAGGTCATCCGGCACCGGACGCATGGGCAGCCCGCGCAGCACATCGCCATGCATAAGAGAGGCCAGCAAACCGGAGGTCTCCATGCCCGTGACAGACATGCCCTTCCATAGCCGTTCTTCGCCATCCTCGGCTTCAAGGCGCATCCAGTCTGCTGCCGTCATCTCTCCGCTCTCGTTGCGCTTCATATATCTCAGGACCTGACGGACCTCCTTCGGGTCCACTTCGATCCATTCGCCCCGGAAACGTACAAAAGGCACTCCGGCTTCCACCAGAGCATTCAGTTCGTCCTCGCTGATCTCCGAATCGCCCAGGGAGGCCTCGATGCGGAAGGAGATCAGCTCCTCCATGCCCAGCGCTGCTTGTACAGGGCCATCCACTCCGCCCGGCGGCGGCTGCATCTTCATTCTCATCCCGATCCGCCGCCGTCCCTCGCGGCTCCAGCGTGAAGGCATCTGCACCGTAATTCCCCGTTCACGCAGCTGCTGTACACTCTCCTTCAGGAAGAAATACAGCCGCTCCGGAAGCAGCTCCACTCCGCGCGGCGCCGGTTCGGCCAGCGCACGCTGAATGTCCGGCGAGATCTTGGCTGCCCGCCCCAGCGCAGCAAGCAGCTGCTGCTGAATGTTGCGGTAGCGCTTGCCCCACAGCGTGAATTCCCGTTCCCGGCTGCTCCAGACCGCTTCGGCCGGAATCCAGAATTCACCTTCCTCCCGGCTCTCCGCCCAGAACGTCAGCCGCCACAGCTCACTGTCGTCCGCAGGCGGCTCCAGCCGCAGGCCCAGGCTGAGCTGTCCGCTGCGTGCCTCCTCAGTCTCGAAATGCGGCACCTCGTTGCCTGCCGTCTCACTCACGGCAGCCAGTAGCTCGGTCACTTCAGCCGGAGTCCCCTGAACAGGGATATCCCGGCTGCCGGTCAGCAGACTGTTCCACCACAGCTCAGTAAGCGGCGAGTAGCCGCGGCGGTAGTTCGCTTTGAATGGACTCAGCGCACTCTCGTTGGCCGCGACCACATTCTTAATCTCCGCTGTCATCACAGCCTGCAGGAACGAATAGAGCACGTACCCGCCTGCTTCCTCACGCGAGGACAGATCCCCCTCCTCGGCTACGTGAGTGCCGAGCGCAAGCACCGGCATGGAAGCCGCCATCTGCAGGAAGAATTCCTTATCCGCCTCTTCCCGGAAAGCCGGCGACCAGCATACTGCTGCCGCCTGCTCGCCTCCGCGGCGGCGTGAGCCCACCTTGCGCGGCGGCTGAGCGCCGGGTACAATCCCACCCTTGCCCATCAGCTCCAGCGCAAACCGGGCAGCAGCCGACCAGTAGCGCAGTTCTCCGCCCGGCTCTATGCCCTGGGCGCGGCTTGCCTGCTCATCCCAGGCTAGGAGCAGCTCGAAAGCGTCCTTGGGCGACAGGGCCAGCCCTTCGAGGGTGCGCCCCGGCATTCCGCGCCGCGCCGTCTTCCCTTCCACGGCGGCGGCGGCAGGATACTTCACTTCCGCCAGCCGCAGCGCAGCACCCGCAAAAGGACGCCAGCCGCTCCGGAATTCCAGCCGTTTAATCACACGTGTCCACGCGTCCACCTTCGGCTCAGAAGTTTCACCCGAGAAGCAAAATAATACGTCCCCTAACCATATTGCATACAGATGCTTAATCATTGATGATCTCCATTCTTTTAAGCAAACAGAAAGAGCCAGTCCGTCCCAGCGGGAAGACTGTTTCCTTCTCTGCGAGAAATATATTATGAAGCTGTACTAACAGCAGTAACTGTACAGCCATCCCATTGTGGTTATCACTGCAACTTTTTTCTTCATCCCTTCATCTTATACGAAAAAGTCTATATTTAAAAACTTTTCTGCACGTTTTCTGCAGAAAATCTGCAGATTCTTTTGCAAATCTGCCCATCCGCAGTTCCGTCAGCATCCCGGAGGGGCCTTTCAGACCCAATCGGAGCTGCTTGAAGTCATTTGACTCGCCTCGCTATTGGACTAAGCCCTTGATACCGCCTACGATAATCATTAACCCAATTGTCAGATATCCCACACCATCGGCACAGCAAAACTGGCAGCCGCAAGCATCGGCCTAACGCCAATAGGATTATTGTGCAACCAGTATGTCTTTCGGGGACCTCAACAGCACTGTACGGGACTCGCAGGCAATTCAGGAAACTTAATGGCATATCGGGAACTTCATAGTACCTTGGGAACTCAATAGCACCTTGAGAACTCACTAGCACCTTGAGAACTCCATGGCACCTTGGGAACTCAATGCTCCCTTGGGAACTCACTAGCACCTTCCTCATTTCCCCTCATCCCATACGCCGCAATTAAACTCTGATAGCCGTATTTAAGTATTTAAGACTAATTGTAAACACGCAACCGCTCAATCGGCGGTGGTCAGATCAAATAAATCCAAAATGTTGTATGTATTACAACCTTGATCCCATAATACGAAGGCTTCCGAAAGGAATGTTGTATGAAATGCAAGAATTATCTCCGAACGTCGCTTGAATGAGAGAAAATGCTGCATTCCTTACAACAATTTCCGATTCCGGTAGATTTCATGATAGGAATGTTGTATTTTGTGCAGGATTAAAATTTTCAATCAATTCAAAGCAGTGTTTCAGCAACTTGTTCAAATTTGATCCTTCGCCCGATAGCCCCACACGCAAAGGTAACAGCCAAGGTGCAAACTCATTTTCAGTCCTTACAAAGGACATCAATAGAATATTAAGTGGAATAATGTAACTTAATTCGGCTATTTTAAGCCATTCTCATCAAATAATTGGATAAACGCTACTTAATTTCGTCCATTACTTCTGGCTTGGCTCACATGCAGAAATTTAAGTGCTTTTTTTCCAACTGTTGTTTATCAGGTGGCCCTTCATCTGCCAGCAGGTGGAGAAAATCCAACTACTCCTGTCCTATGCATCACCTGTACCCGGCAAAACTGATTTTATCCAGCCAGCACAAAGAACCGTCCTCCCCTCTATGCGAGGCGAAGCCGGCTCTTTATAGACTAAAAGGGTTACTTGTCCGCCTGAATCCGCAGCTCCCCGCCGTCTGCAGCATCCGCTACCTGTACAATAATCGCACCCTTCTTGCCGTTATAAACCCAGCCCTCTTTGCCTTCCTCCAGCTGTTCCAGGGTGATCTCCTCAAGTCCGTCTACCGCCGCCACGGTGAAGAACGGATAACAGAGCGCAAACCGCAGCATCTCCCGGCGCGGCTTATAATCATGCACGCCATATACCCATTGCAGCACCAAACCGCCTTCAGTCCCCGTAGCCTGCACAGCAAGCTCCGTATATTGCCCTTTACGGTATCCGAAGCTGTGCCCGTCATCCTCATACAGCTTGAAGGCCGCCGAGAATCCTTTGGCTGCTTCCGCCCCGTACAGATGGAAGATGACCGTCTCTTCCGTGTCCTCCAGCGCATACTGCTTCAGCGGACCTTCGGCCGTGAAGCTGCCCGCCTTCACATACATCGGCATAATATGCAGCGGTGCAGCAGCAAGAATATGACGGCCGCCTTCGTGAATCTCCCCATCCCAATAGTCAATCCAGCAGCCTTCGGGCAGGTAGACCGAGCGGTGATCTGTATCCGGGCGGTAGACGGGAGCAATCAGCACATTCTCGCCAAGCAGGAACTGATCGCACAGATTGGTCACATGCGGGTCACGCGGATATTCAAGGATAAGCGGACGGATCACAGGCAGCCCGCACATTTCCGCCTCATGAAACAGATTGTACAAATGCGGCATCCAGCGGTACCTCAGGCCGATGAATTCGCGCAGAATCCCCTCCACTTCTTCCCCGAAGGACCAGGGCTCCTGACGCAGCGTTCCGATGGAGGAATGATTGCGGCAGTATGGGAAAAACACGCCCATTTGCGTCCAGCGCACCAGCAGCTGTGCCGACGTATGGTGGGCGAACCCGCCGATATCCGGCCCGGAGAACGCCAGTCCCGACAGTCCCATATTGAGTACCATCGGCATGGCCATCGCCATATGCTCCCAGAAGCTGCGGTTATCCCCGGTCCATACGGCTGCATACCGCTGAATACCCGCATAACCGGCCCGGGTCAGCACAAAAGGCCGCTCGCCCCCCATATGCTCGGCCAGTCCCTCATACGTGGCTTTGGACATCATCATCCCGTACAGATTGTGGTATTCCTCATGGGTAACCGGGCGGCCGTTGTTGAAATGCATCACATCGAGATCCATCGTCTTGGTCTCATTGAAGACCGCCGGCTCGTTCATATCATTCCAGATCCCCTGGATGCCCAGGTCCGTGTAATACTTGTGCAGGTCGCCCCACCACTCGGCGGTCCGGCTGTCGCTGAAATCGGGAAATGCGCTGATCCCCGGCCAGACTTCGCCGAAGAAGATATCGCCCTCCAGACGGCGGCAGAAATGCTTTTCCAGCACACCTTGCTTGTAGACGTCGTATTTGGGGTCTTTTTTGACTCCGGGATCCACAATGGGCACGATCCGCACACCCAGCTCCCCGAGCTCCGATATCATTTTCTGCGGATCCGGGAAGTTCACGGGGTCAAAGGTAAATACGCGGTACTCATCCATATAATGGATATCCAGATAAATGACGTCGCACGGAATATCCTTCTCACGGAAGGTACGTGCCAGCTGCAGCACCTCCTGCTGGTTCATATAGCTATAGCGCGACTGGTGGTAGCCGATCGCCCATTTGGGAGGAAGCGCAATCCGGCCGGTGAGCGAGGTGTATCTTTTGACCACATCCTTCATCTCGGGCCCGTTGATGAAATAAATGTCGTATTCTCCCGTAGAACAGCCAATGGTAAAAGCAACGCCATGCGAACGCATGTCGAAATCACTCCGGCCCGTATTGTCCAGAAATAATCCGTAGGAGAGATCGCCGTGCATGTGAATGAGCAGCGGAATAGATTCGTAGAGTGCCTCAATCTCCGGCAGATGCGGGGCAAAAACATCGGTATTCCAGTTCGTATAACGCTCCCCGCGTTTATCGAGGAAGCTCGACTTCTCACCCAGTCCGTAAAAATGTGAATCCGGCTGCATATCATACTCCGCATGACTTGCGCCGCGCGGGTTCCAGCTGGTCAGATTCTGCTGCATAATCACCTTGCCCGAGGTATTCTCCACACGGAGAAGAAACGATGTTTTCTCGATAATCAGCCGGATGGCGCTCGTTGTGAAGATCAGCTGCTCCTCCGTCTCATCCACAGGAAACAGATGCGGGATACAGCTCTCATTCATCACCGCCTCCGATGTGGTCAGGTCAGGAACCTCACCATGGAAGACTTTCATCCGGAACATATCATCGCTCAAAAAGATAAAGACAACCCCGGCGCATTCCCCGCGGCAGATATAGACATTCTCCGACCGTTCCCAGGAAACCACGCTTCCCGGAGTGTTCCAGGTCTCCTTCATTACGAGTGGTCCCATCTTCTCGGGGCGTATCGCCTCGCTGCTCTCCATGCCTCTTGTCCCCCTTCGGCTATTGCCTGCTTGATCTTAATCGTTCCCGTATTAGCTCTTCTTCTCTACATATTACCCCGAGCTTACGGAAAGCTATCCGTTAATTTCATGACCTGTTGGTCATTTTTTTGCCGGAGATAGTCTTAATTGATGTTAAAGCGGGTATATTCAATGTAGGCCAAGGATAGGCACGTACTAATAACCTAACTTAGGGAGTGACAAGAACATGAAAAGAAGCAACCCTTATAAGTGGTGGAATCTGCTGCTGTACCTCGGCGTGCTTGCCGTCAATACGCTGTCGGTGACGCTGCCGCTTGGCGGGAACAGTACCGGAGAAATTTCAGACAGATATCATACTTACCTTACACCGGCCGGCTACGCATTCTCCATCTGGTCTCTGATCTACCTGCTGCTTGCCGGGTTCATTATTTATCAGTTCCGCAGTGATACCGGAGGCAGAGATTCCGTGCAGCGTATAGGCATCTGGTTCATGCTCAGCTGTATATTTAATATGGGCTGGCTGTTCCTCTGGCATTATTTGTACATCGAGCTGTCGCTGGTTGTCATGGTGCTAATGCTGGTTTCACTGATCGTAATCTACCGCCGTACCCGCACCATCCCGGACCCCACCTCCGGCGAGAAATGGCTGGTTAGACTGCCCTTCAGCATTTATCTAGGCTGGATCTCTGTAGCTACCATCGTTAATGTCAGCATCGTGCTGGAGAAGAACAACTGGGACGGCTTCGGGCTAAGCGATTCACTCTGGGCTGTAATTATGCTCTGTGTAGGTGCAGTGCTGGCTGTTATTGTAAGCTTCCCTCACCGGGACAGCCTTTATCCGCTCGTCTTCGTCTGGGCCTTCATTGCCATTGCTATCGAACAGAAGGATACAGATAATATTTTCTTCACCGGGCTGATTGCTGCAGGACTTCTGCTGCTCTACAGCATCTGGCTGCTGCTCACCCCGCCGCGTACCCGCAGCAGATATTAACGATATCGGTGAAAAGACCCAAAGCTGCCCCGCTCCTGCAAAGGGACGGGGCAGCCTTTATCATTACCGGCTTACCTGCGGATTTGTTTGTCAGCTCAAATCTGACGGCAGCTGGCGTTCCAGCCAGCTCTCCATATACTCTGCCACCTCTTCCCAGCCCGGCTCGGCAATGATCCAATGGCTGCGGCCGGCAAACTCCTTGTATTCGGTCACCGCTCCCGAGTTCTGATTGTAGAAGCCGAAGTTTTTGCGCACCATCTTCGCAGGAATGATCCGGTCCACCTCTCCTGCAATCATGAGCAGCGGCCCGCGGTCACCGTTGTTGTAATTGACCGCTGCCGGCGTCTTGGCAGAGAATGGTGCGGCGGCGGCCTGGAAGAAGATCCGTGAGGTCTCCGGCACCACATGCTCCCGGTATGCCTGCTCCTGTTCAGCTTTAGGCATATTATGAACGAAGCCGTATTTGAATTCCTTCGGGTTCATGAGGAAGGTTTTCTTCCAGGGGGTCAGGAAGATGCGGGCAATGGTCCGGGTAGTTGTCGGATAAGCCGCCGCGACGATTCCTTTGGTGCCTGCAGAATCAATGGCAATTCCGGCCAGGCCCAGATTCCGGTCCATCAGGAGCTGGGTCAGGGCTCCGCCGAAGGAATGACCGATAATAACCGGCTTCCGGGGCAGGGTGCGGATAATACGGGCATAGTGCTCAACCAGTTCACCGAGGCCGACTCCGCCCAATTGACCGGAAGGATCACTCTTCAGCTTAGCCGCCTTCGTTTCGTGATAAGGCCAGGCCGGTGCAAGCACCGGGAACCCCTGGCTGCTGAAATAGCCCATCAGTGTTTCAAAGCTCTTAGGGGTTACAAACGCACCGTGGATAAAAATAATGGTTGGTTTTGTCATTATAAACATCTCCTTTGTTTTTACCTACTAGTAGGTAGGTTATAGATAAAAAAATATGATCTCACTTTCTTTTCTTAATCTGATTTCCCCATCTACATGTTATGCCTTACGGCTTATATCTTTGTATGAAGCTCGTTCTGCTTTACCCGTCACTCTGCCGCTTCAAGTATATGACGGGTATCTTTAACCGGACTTACTTTGCCGGGTGAATCTGATGCAGCAATCCGCTCTTGATCATCCGGAATTGCCCTACATCATTAAATGTCCGTGCAGCTAGCATTCCGCCGTGAATACCTGCCAGTATTCCATGAGCCATTTCTTCATCCGATACATCAGCAGTTGTATATTGCAGCGGCACCTTGCTCTCCTTAAGCAGCTTCGTGAACCAGTCCGTCAGCTCCTCAAAATGCGCCTTGATCTCACTGCGCACCTCATCCGGAAGAATCGGAATCTCCGACGCCAGCAGTGCGCAGAGACAAATATCTGTTGCCTGTGCCTCCAGGCAGTCCTCCCAATAGTTCAAATATTGTGTCAGCTTCTCCTGCGGATCACCTTCCATCCCGTCCAGCAAAGCCAGATTGGATTTAATCTGCTGCCGGTAACGGCCTACTACACTTTGCACCAGATTAGCCTTGGAAGGAAAGTGGTAGTGGATGCTTGCCTTCTGAATCCCGATCTCCCCGGCAATATCCGCATAGCTGAACGCACTGTACCCCCTCTCAAGAATAAAATGGTTGGCCACATCCATGATTTCATCGGCTCTGCTCATTTCCTTCACCTCTTGATTCGAGTATACCTACTAGTAGGTAGAATGTCAACAACTTCAATAATTTTTTCTATTCCACACCATTCCGCAGCAAAAATCCCACGCACCTGCAAAGAGGTACATGGGATTCGGCCAAGCATTTCGGGTTCTATCTTCAGTAAAGCTTATTTCTTGCGTGCTACCGCTTCGATCTCAACAAGTGCATCCTTCGGCAGGCGCGCAACTTCGACTGCGCTGCGGGCCGGATAAGGCTCAGTAAAGAAAGTGGCGTATACTTCATTAACGGCTGCGAAATCATTCATATCCTTCAGATATACCGTTGTTTTGACTACATGGTCCATAGATGCGCCGGCCTCTTCAAGAATGGCCTTCACATTGCTAAGTGACTGGCGTGCCTGCTCCTGCACATTGTCCGCCAGTGCGGCCGTTTCCGGGTCCATACCAAGCTGGCCGGAGGTGTATACCCAGTTGCCGGCAATAATTGCTTGGCTATACGGTCCGATGGCCCCCGGGGCTTTGCTTGTTGCTACCTGCTTTTTACTCATGTCTCGCTCCTCCTGCTTGCTGTACGCGGCCTGCGGGCCGTTATGTACACATCATTTTATGTCTCATTGTAAGTCCTGAGGTCTGCTTATTGCAAACCCTCTGAAGTTCTAGTGCTTGCCGATCACATGAATTACTTCATTGGTATAAATATGCACACCGCCTGTATCGGCAAGGGCAATATTCCTCATCGCCCGCGCCACCTTGGCAGCGGGGATGGCCCGGTACTTCGCAGCTTTGCCGACCATAGCGAAATCCAGCCCCTTCATGATCACGGAAGCCACACGTTCCCCCAGCCTGAATTCCTCCCGGTCGCCGAGCAGCTGGGACGGCCGGAACAGATGCAGACCGTGGAATCCGGCCGCAATCAGCCCGTCCTCCACCCGGCCCTTGGTACGGGTATAGAAGTTGCGTGATTTCGCGTTCGCGCCTATCGAAGACACCGCCAGGAACTGCTTTACGCCAGACGCTTTGGCAATAGCCGCGGCGGCCAGCGGATACTCCAGATCCACCTTCTCGAATTGCTCCTGTGAACCCGCCTTCTTAATCGTGGTTCCCAGACAGCAGAATACCGCATACACTCCTGCGAACTGCCCCTTATATTGCCCAAGCTGATCCCAGTCGATCTGGATCTGCCGAAGCTTCGCATGCTGCAGCTTCAGCGGCCGGCGGACGAGCACGCGGACCTCATCCCAGTCACCATTCAGTAAATCCTCTGTCAGGGCACTGCCCACCAGCCCCGTAGCTCCCAGTACTAACGCAATTCTTGTCACCCGGCTGCCTCCTTTATTAAGAACATTTCACTATTCATCCCGCAAAATACGCCGGCCCAGCAGCAGCGCCAAAGTGATCATCAGCGTCCCTACCACAAGCTGCATGCCGTACACCTGCGTCCATTCGGGCCAATTCTTAATCCATTCGTAGATGCGGCCGCCCAGCAGCGGACCGAAAAAGGCTGCCAGACCCGTGAGTGCCGCATACATAGCCATATACATCGGCCGTTCCTTCTTCGGTGTATCGCCGATAATGAAGTTGAAGGCCAGCTGGTTGAAGCCCCCCACGCCCATGCCAAATACAATATGCGCGGCAAACAGAACCGGCAGCATCGGCAATACGGACAGCAGGCCCCACATCAGCGAGGAGACCGCGATAATCGGCAGCGTCCAGAGCAGCAGCCGTTTGTTGCTGTACTTGGCGTTCAGATTCCCCCATACATAGAAGCTGCCCATCATGAAGATTGTCTGCGATACATTCAGCAGCGACAGCTTCTCATAATTGATATGAAGCAGCTGCAGCATCACATAGGAATACAGCGGCACGGTCAAATTCTGCAGCAGCAGCCATGCGGCCAGGAACAGCGTGGACTTCATAAACAGCTTATCGTGAAGCGGCTTCTTAAACATTGGCAGAAATTCTGTCTCTTCTGATTTCTCGAACGGAACATCAGGGTAGAAGAAGAACACAATAACATTGGTAAGCGAGAAAATCCACACGATTATATACAGGATAAGGAACCCGTGTCCGCCCGGATAACGGTCCAGAATAATGCCGCCTCCGTACATCACCAGGCTTCCAAGCGCATTCAGCAATGTATTACGGATGCCGAAATACCGGCCTCTGACCCGCGCTGGAACCAGGTCACTAATGACGGAGCTCCACAGCACGCCGCCTGCCGTATTGGCAATGAAAGCGATTGTATACATAACTATGAAAGCGGTAACCCAATACTCTTGCGGAAAAATGAACGGCACAAGACCGGTAGATCCCCAGAGCAGTCTGTGCAGGCCGATAAAAGTAACCATAGCCCATTTACGGCTCGGCAGCTTCTGGATCAGGAAAGCTACACCGATCTGTGCCACATTCACCAGGGTGGTAAGCGCCAGAACGAATCCGATCTGGCTGGAGCTCGCCCCTAAATATAACAGAAAGCCTGTCAGGAACTGCCCTTGCAGCAGCACCTGAAATATTGTGGCTGGTATCCCCTCAAAGGTAGCGATCTGCAGATTCTTACGATGTATCGAGGCCTTGCGGACTTCCTTGGAACGGTTCCGCAACGGCCGGTTTCTCATGATGTTCATGGGGTGATAACACTCCTTTGATGCGGCTTTTGCTTCATTCTACTCCGCATCAATCTCCTGTCAATACACCGATATCACAAATAAAGTTGGAGCCCGGAATCTGCCCATTCTCTGGGGTTAAAGCGGCAAATACAGGGAGAATAAGCTTCCCTGTCCCTCGCGGCTGTGCAAAGTAATGAACCCGCCAAGCAGTCTGGCCAGATCATTGCTGATCGACAAGCCCAGCCCTGTTCCGCCGTACTTGCGGCTGATGTTTGTATCCGCCTGCTCAAATGCCTCGAAGATCAGATCATGCTTCTCCGGCGGAATACCTATCCCGGTATCCTGCACCTCAAAGGCGACCCATTTCCGCGAGGAGAGCCCCTCTTGCCGTTCCACTACGCGGACATTCACCGATACACCGCCTGTCATAGTGAATTTGAAGGCATTTGAGAGCAGATTGCGGAGAATTTGCTGCACCCGCTGGGGATCCGTATGGATAACCCCCGGCATGTCTGTATCCAGTGAAATATCGAAGTCCAGCTGTTTCTGTTTGGCTACCACACTGAACTGCTGAAGGAGCAGATCAGGGATCTCACTGACATTGAAGTCTTCATTAATAATATCCAGCTTCCCGGCTTCTACCTTGGACAAGTCCAGAATATCATTAATAAGCGAGAGAAGGTCTTCACCCGAGCGGTGAATGATCCCGCCGTATTCTGCCAGCTCTTCCACACTCAGTTCATCTTCGCTTTCTTCAATTAGCTGGGACAGGTTAATGATACTGTTAAGCGGTGTTCTCAGCTCATGGGACATATTGGCCAGGAACTCCGACTTGAACTGCGAGGCAAGCATCAGCTGTTTGGCCCTCTCCTCCAGAACGATTTTATTCTTATGAAGCTCCTCCGTCTGCTCTGACAAAAGCTCATTGGCTCTAACAATCTGTCCGGTGCGCATCAGATCCAGCTGGAAGTCGCGGATAATCAGCGCAAACAGCACACTGAGAGCAACGCCTGCCGGGAACGTGACCGGCAGGATATCCGTTATGTATTCCTGCGCCGGGATAACTCCAAATACCGTAATATTCAACGCATTCACTACATTTACCACCAGGACAGCAATCAGTCCCTTTTGGATCACAGAGGCAGAAGAACGCTGCATCCAGAGGCTCAGGCCGGCGCAGACAAAGCCGAGGATAGATAAATTCAGCACGCCTACCACAGCTGCTTCGGTAACCCCGAAGGTCAACCGCGTAAGCCCGGTGCCGACACCAATAATGATAAGAACCAGAGGCTGGGGATAAGCCAGTGTAGAAATAATAAGCGGCACAAACCGCAGGTCAAAAATCACATGCTCGTCCAGCCTGTATCCGAAAATTGTACTTACCCACCCGGCGAAGATCGCGAGCAGGACCCAGCTTACTTTTTTCACAGGTTCAGAAGCATAGGTCACCGTATGTTTGTATATTAAGTTTGCCAGATAAGACAATGTAATCAGCAAAGCGGTATTCACAAAAAATATTTTTACATATTCCATAGCCTCACTCCTGCAGCCAAAAATGATATAACAGCGATTATTATTTATACTATCATAGAGGAATGAAATCATGAAGCCACAGTGCTATGGCATATGTATAAGAGGTAGTCTTTTTAAACGCAGTCTCCCTTGTGCCTGTCCGCAGAAGAAGAGCGCAAATCAGATACGATTTGCGCTCTTCTTCTGCGGCGTGAACCAGGGCATCATTGCCTTCCAGCGCCTTTTGGGTACGGAAGCTCCGCCATTGCCGCCAAGCTGTATAACAGGTGCCTCATCCAGATCAACTTCGGCCGGTGTCCACGTCTCTGCTTCCGGCAGTATATAGTACCGGGGGGGGGAGGTGCTGATGGTATCTCCTTGCTGTGTCAGCACCCGGTCAGCATGTATCTCAATAATCCGGCCTGTAACGACGAGGGAATTATTCATAGACATCCGCCTCTCCCTGCATTTGTGATGATCTGATCTGAGGCCTGGCCATATTCTTCGTTTAGCTGCGGATCGACTGCTCCCAGTTGCGGTATTCCGCCTCTGCATCATCCTTGGAATGCCCGTAACGCTCCTGAAGCTTACCTACCAGTTTATCTTTTTCGCCGTCTATTACATCGAGGTCATCATCCGTCAGTTGGCCCCATTGCTTCTTGGCTTCACCTTTGATCTGCAACCATTTACCTTTTAGCACATTGTTATCCATTACAAGCTCATCTCCTTAGCTGTCGGTTATTGTTGGCACAAGCTAATAATTCTCAGTGAATTATTACCCGTTGGCCCTTTGTGTGAATCCAAACCCCCGGGACAGGCCCCCATAATGGAACTACAGCACAAACCGCAAATAAAGTCATAGTTTGTCACATAATAGTCTTTTAAAAAGCTGTTCATATATTTTAAAATTTGATATACTTCAGAAGTAAATTTATTTATCATTTAAGTGATTATTTTCACATGAGTATTTCCCAGCTTGTGCTAGAATGCCATCGAACAAGAAACGAGATAATTAAATTTTTTCTTATTACTTGCCGATATATGTCGTATGCCTGCTACAAAAAGGGACCTTAGACCGATTCCAAAGTGACAAATGTCATTTATAAAGTGATTTTTATCACTTCCAATTACTATTAAAATGTTTTACATTTTAATATATATATTTTAAACTATTTTCTTGGAGGTCATATCAAAATGAAAAAAGCTTCTGTAATCTTGTCGAGCGCCCTGGTACTTGGCACTTTACTCGCGGGTTGTGGTAACAACAACAATGCGGGCAACGCTGCTGCAACTAATGCACCTGCTGCTGCGACCACTGCTCCTGCTGCTGACGCAACAACTGCTCCTGCTGCTGACGCAACAACTGCTCCTGCAGCTAACGCTGGAACAGAAACAGGCAAATACCAAGACGGCACCTACTACGGAACAGTTGATGTTGATGCAGAAACTGGCTGGCAGACTTTCGTTCTGCTTACTGTAGAAGGCGGCAAAATCACCAAAGCTGACTGGAATGCTTTCAATACCAAAACAGCCGGCGATCTGAAGAAAAAAGTATCTGAAGACGGCAACTACGGTTTGGTTAAAATTGGCGGTGCTCAATCCGAATGGCATGAACAAGCAGCTAAAGCTGAAGCTTTCCTGATTGAAAAACAAGATCCGGCAGCACTCGCTTTCGATGCTGAAGGACATACTGACGCTGTATCCGGCGTATCTGTACATGTTAGTGACTTCGTAGGCGCTGCTCAAGCTGCTCTTGCTGCTGGTCCAGTACAAGTGGGTCCTTACAAAGACGGCGGTTACAAAGCTGAAGGCGAAATGGATGCTGAATCCGGCTGGAAATCCACTGTAGCTGTATCCGTTGCCGGCGGTAACGTTGTAGCTGTTAATTTCAGCGGCGTGAATGCTGCAGGCGATGATAAGAAACAATATTCTGTAGACGGTAAGTATGGAATGAAAGCTGGCGGCGCTTCTGCTGAATGGCACGAAGAAATCGCTCTTGCTGAGAAATACTTCCTTGAAAATAAAGGCGCAGCTCCTACCCTGGATGCTGAAGGCAAAACAGATGCAATTTCCGGCGTATCTATCCACGTTGGCGAATATTTCACACTGGCACAAAAAGCACTTGAAGGCGCGAAATAATTATTCGCTATCCTTTTGCAGCTAATCAGACGAATGAGGTGAGTTTCTCTTGAAGAAAATAGTCATTTTGGGCGGCGGCTACGGCGGCGTACTCACGGCTAAGAAACTGGCAAAGAAATTTAAGAACGACAAAGATGTAGAAATCAAACTGATCGACCGAAATCCATACCACACTCTCTTGACTGAGCTGCATGAGGTTTCTGCGAATCGCGCACCTGAGGATTCGATCAAAATTGACTTGAAGAAAATCTTTGCCGGCCTGAAAGTGGATGTTGTTCTCGACGAAATCAGCAACATTGATTTCAAGAACAAGAAGCTGAAGTCCGACAAAGCTACCTATGCTTATGATTACCTGGTAATCGGCACAGGAAGCAAACCAACCTTCTTCGGAATTCCCGGAGCTGAAGAGAATACCTTCTCCTTCTGGTCTTATGACGATGCAGTTGCCCTGAAGCGTCAAATCCGCGACATGTACACCAAAGCTGCGAAGGAAAAGAATGCGGCAGTACGCCGTTCCATGCTGACCTTCGTAATCATCGGTGCCGGCTTCACTGGTGTCGAGCTGGTTGGTGAAATGGCTGAGCAACGTGAAGAACTGTGTAAGGAATTCTTCATTGATCCTTCTGAAGTAAGATTGATTGTAGCTGATATGGCTCCGAAGATTCTGCCTATCCTTCCAGAGAAGCTGATTCAGAAAGCCGAAGCCCGCCTGCGTAAGATGAATGTAGAAATTGTTACCGGCGCCAAAATCACCGAGGTAGGCACAGGTTCTGTAGCCCTCGGCGAGAAAAACATCGTGGATGCTCAGACCATCGTCTGGACTGCCGGTGTTGAAGGCTCCGAAATCGTTGGCAGTCTTGATGTTCAGCAGCAAGGCCGCAAACGTATTGTTACGAATGAACACCTTGAAAGTGTTGATCATAAGAACGTATACGTTGTAGGGGATAACATCTTCTTCATCCCTGAAGGCGAAGAACGTCCAGTTCCACAAATGGTTGAGAATGCTGAACAAGCTGCACCTGTTATCGCGGGCAATATTACTGCCGATATCAAGGGCACGCCTAAAAAAGCTTACAAACCAGGATTCCATGGCACCATGGTTTCGATCGGCAGCCGCTACGGTGTAGCGAACGTTGGTCTTCCGGGCAAATTCTTCATGCTGACCGGCTTCATGGCTATGCTGTCCAAACATTTCATCAATATGTTCTACCTGTCCCAGGTTGTAGGCTTCAACAAAGTATGGACTTACATGATGCACGAGTTCTTCCATGTTGAGAACCGCAAGAGCTTTGTCGGCGGATACTTCTCCAAGCGCTCGCCGAACTTCTGGCTCGTTCCGCTCCGTATGCTTTTGGGTGGTATGTGGCTATATGAAGGTATAGAGAAGATCAGAAAAATCTGGGTTGATCCCAATAAGATCTTCCTGATTCCTGCAGCTCCTTATGCAGATGCTACTTCTGCAGCCAGCGTGGCTGTGGATGCCGTTAAAGACACCGTAGATGCCCAATCTGCAGCTTCCGCAGTATCCACTGCCAAAGAAGCAGTATCGGCTTTGCCGGTTCCAGGTTTCATCTATGATATTTCTAACTGGTTCATGGATCTTATGTTCTACAACCCGGACGGTTCTTACACCTTCCTGGCTAAATGGTTCCAAATCGGTATGGTTTGTGCCGAAATCCTCTTCGGTGTTATGCTTATCGTTGGTTTGTTCACGGCTATTTCTTCCTTGGCTACTATAGGTATGGCGGTCATGATCTGGACCACCAAGATGGCAGCTACAGAAATGCTCTGGTACGTTGCGGCGGCTATTGCCTGCATCGGCGGATCCGGCAGCGTGTTCGGTCTGGATTACTATGTTCTTCCTTGGCTCAAGAAGCAGTGGAAGAGGATTCCACTCGTCCGGCGCTGGTATCTGTTTACCGACTGACCATACGGGTAACTTCTTAGTAAGTGTATAACTTAAATACAGTAGCGGCGTACGCACATGCTGCGCTGCTGCAAGCTGAATATGATGTTCTTAAGAGTAATGTGTCCCTAGGACACATTACTCTCCTTGTTTAACAAGGGGAAAGCACATATCTGCATAAAGATGTACAGAATGGTTTTGTAGGGATAATCAGGGCTGTGGTTTCTTCCGGCAAAACCGACAAGAAGGAGAGAATCTTGTGAATAAAAAACTCATTGAAGATACATTCCGGATGCTTCAGGCTGAAATGTCCCCGATCGCCGGAATTCAGTTGTATCTCTCTCCGGCAGAATGCGAGCAATTGCTCTCGGTACTGGAACGCCATGATCTGGAATATGACCGCAAAGTCCATTTGCTAGGTATTTATACCATTCTTACCGTGGCTGCACAGCGCCATATGGAATGTGTCCCACATCATCCTGACCTGACCCGCAGCATTTTGGATGGAGATTACCTATACAGCTTTTACCTGCAGTTTGCAGTGAAATGCCGAGAGCTGGATCTGGTTGCATATTTGGCTCCCTCAATCAAAAAAATGCAAATTGGACGGTCAAATGGAGATTTCACGGAACAGGATCCGGCCCAGGGGTTTGATGAATTCCTCATTCAGGAGCGCAGACAGCGAAGCCGCACAAGCAAAGCCATTTGACAGGTGGGAACACAAAAGATGAAGCTGCACGAAGCCTTGCATATTGATCTCAATGAAATTAACCGTGAAATTAAGAATTTGGTGACCCGCGATAAGGATGTTCCCAAAAAGTCGCTGCTGGCGCAGAGTATTCTTGAACTGACCGGCTCCGGCGGCAAACGGCTACGCCCGCTGATGGTCATAGTCGGCAGCCGGTTCGGACGCAAGCCGGCCGGACGCAGAACCCTGCAATTATCCGCAGCCGCTGAATTCATCCACGCCGCCTCATTGATTCATGATGATATTATTGACGATGCCGAACTGCGGCGGGGCGAGCCTGCGCTGCATACCAAGACCGGCATCCTATCCGCTGTGCATATCGGCAATTATATGTCCGCCCGCGTCATCGAGCTGCTAAGCAAGTATTCAGGTGATAAGAACCGTTACGTTCACGATCTGTCTTCTGTGGCCACTGCCCAGTTATGTCTGGGGGAATACCAGCAAATGGAGCATGCCTTTGATTACAACCTGACACTTGAGCAATACCTGGACAAGTCCCGTAACAAAACAGCGCTGCTGATGGCTACCTGCCTGCGGGTAGGTGCACTATCCACAGAAAGCACCGAAGAAGTCGCCGATCTTCTCTATAATTTCGGCGAATCGCTCGGCATGTCATTCCAGATTCAGGATGACATCCTCGACTTCACTCAGTCGGCGGATGTGCTCGGCAAGCCCGCAGGCAGCGACCTGCGCCATGGCCAGGTTACCTTGCCTGTACTTTTCGCCCTGCAGGACCCTGAGCTTGCCCCTGTGATCCGCCGGATTGGCCCCTCTTCTTCTTCCGAAGAGGTTGCGCATGTCTTAGAGCTGATTACAGCCAGCGACGCTCTGGCCCGCACAGAAGCTGTCAGCCAGGACTACCTGTCCCAGGCTGCAGCGATCGTGCAGCAGCTCTCCAGCTTCCCGGCGCATGCCGATCTGGAGATCCTGCTGCAATATTTCGCCGGACGTGACCGGTGAGCCGGAGCTATTGTCTGTGCAGCCAGTTAGCAACTGCACGCCATATCAATTTCTAAGTAAACGAGTCCTTTGGGGCTCGTTTTTTTTGCTTTATGCGAACCCCCGCCTATATCCCAGCGATTTTTATGAAAATCCTGCACAGAATACAACATTTCCCTCATAAACCTGACTCAAATCCAAAATTGTTGTACAAAAGGCAACATTTCTCCTCTTCCGAGCCGTTTAACGGAACAATTGTTGTATTTCATACAGGCGTGTTGATTCCCCATATTATGGAATGAATATAATTCCCAAAATGCTCTTGTTCCTGAGTAGACTCAGTTGAACCTGCCACTCCAGCGGAAGACTAAATATACGCCAATGCTGCATAAATTCCCAAAGGGTCAGTTGAGCAAAGGCAGGCACGTTGGAGTGGATTTCATCATAAACGCGTCTCAGAAGCACATAGACAGCAAGGGCCACAAACAATTGGCTGTATACTGCATTTTCGGTGGTTCCAAATAGACATGGCACGTTCAGATGCTGTTTAATCCAGCGGAAAAAGACTTCAATTTCCCAGCGTGCCTTGTAGATTTCGGCGATTACATGAGCGGACTCTTTTCTCAAATCGGTCACGACCCGTACGACTTCCCCCCGGTCATTTTCAAATTCTACGACCCGGTGGCGCTGAGCGGATTGGCACTTCCCTTGACCGATATAACAAGTCATATCACGAACAATTTTCGTTTCTCCCTCTGCGGGTCGCTGGAGGTTTCTCGGCTTCACCAAATGGAGATTGTCTTTGAGTCGAATCACAAACGACTGGCCCTGGAGCACATATTGATCCAATCTGCTAATTTTTCCATACGCCCGATCCTGTACCAAAATGTAGTCCGTATCTGCCAAAACTTCTCCAAACGGAGCGTCATTGCGCTTCGCAATCGATTCCTCCACGTTCACGGGTAAACGCTGACCTTGCGAAAGAGCGACATGCAGCTTAATGCCCCCTCTAAATTTTTTGTACGAGGCCCAAGGCATTCGGGAATTCGCCGCCGTGACCGTCGTCGAGTCAATCAGCAGAAGATCTTTAGGAAGATTCAGATGCCGCCGGGTTTGTCGGTTACATTTCTTGACGAGCAGTTGAAAGATACGTTTGAAGATTTCGTAAGGGACTTCACCGGCCTTGCCGGAAAGGGTGGAGTAATGAATCTCAGGCAAGTCAAAGTTTGGGCCTAAGCGGGCACTTTGCCGGAAGCCGTCCCATTTGTGGTAGCAGGCTTGGACAAAGTAATCGAGTAGCAACCCGACGGTCATTTTGGTTCCACTATCTACGTAGTCCTTGGTTTGTCCAGTCACCATTTGGACTTCTTCCGGTGTTAATACTTGTTTGAAAACGGCTAAAAATGGGGTATATTTATTCATGAGGTCGCCTCATTTCGGTTTGGTTTGGTCGTACTTACCATTACCCGAAATGGCGGCCTTTTTCGTCCCTTTTTTTGGGAAATCAACACGCCTATATTTCATACAACAATCCGTTCGAACACCCTACTATTAATGAATCAGAGTTGTAATACGTACAACATTATGCCCTTTCAGAGTTACTCAGGTGCTTTATAGAGACCTAAACTATACAAGAACCCAGTAGGGTAGGATTCATTCGTGTTTTTTTGATGGATTATACTGTACGGTGCGCAGCAGAAATAGTTAAGCTGGGCATTAATTCTACCTGTATGATGTTGCTAAACAAGCGAACGCAGCAACGCGAACGTGAGCGTGTTTAGCTTAGTGGTTTTGCTTTTAGGTTTGCTTTTTAGGTTTGCTCTTGGGGGTTGTCTCTTGGGGGTTGTCCTTGTGTGTTTTCTCTCGGGGGTTTATCCTTGTGGGTTGTCCCTTGGGGGTTGTCTCTTGCGGTTGTCTCTTGCGGTTGTCTCTTGCGGTTGTCTCTTGGGGGTTGTCTCACGGAGGCAAAAAGAAAAGCGCGAAGCCTAAGCTTGTCGCGCTCTTTGCCGCCCGCCCCGCTGGGTAGGCTTGTTGTCTTTTTGAAGTTAATCTTGCCTGGGGAGAGGTTAGGACGGAACGGAGAGGAATTTTGGAACTGGAGAAGCGTCAGCGTTCGCCTTTAACTTCGGATTCCTACCGCAAACAGCGGTTCAAATCAGGGAATCCGAAGTTAACAGCGATCGTAAGTCCAAATATTCCGCGCAGTGCAGCATCCCAACCTCACTCTCGCCAGCGCCTACCGCGCCCCCCCGCAAACTAATTAACGTAAAAATAATCAATCAACGTACACAGCAATATCACCATACTGATCACCTGGTTCAAATTATAAGAAGCCACCTTCATCATTTTGCGGTTCGAAGGCTTGATGATCTTATGCTCTGTCATGAGCAGCAGTGTAGCAATCCCGATGCCGACCAGATACATCCAGCCGAGATCACGCCAGAGATACAGGAACAGCAGCAGCATAATCATAATGAAATGCAGACCCTTGGAGATCCGCAGCGCGTTCTCCAGTCCGAAGAAGCTCGGAATGGACCATAAGCCATTTTTCCGGTCGAAATCGATGTCCTGGGTCCCGTAGATGATGTCAAAGCCGGCTATCCAGAGCATGACCACCGTTCCGATAACGAATGGAGTGAAGGCAATATTCCCAGTTACAGCAAACCAGGCACCGATCGGCGCCGAGGCAATCACGAAGCCCAGATACAGATGGCTCAGGAAGGTAAAACGCTTCGTGTACGAATAGCTCGAGATCAGCACGATGGCCACCGGAGACAGCAGCAGGCAGAGCAGATTCAGCATCCCGGATGCGACAATAAACAGGGCATAGTTGATGATGATGAACAGGATGACTTCCTTCTCAGCGATCAGACGCTGCGGCAGATGCCGGTGTGCGGTACGCGGATTATTGCCGTCAAAGGTACGGTCCACCAGGCGGTTGAACGCATTGGCCCCGTTACGCGCGCCGATCAGAGCGATCAGCCCCCACAGCATCATATGGCCGGAAGGCCAGCCTCCCGCCGCCCATACCATCGAGATGATGGCAAAAGGCAGGGAGAAGAGCGTATGGGAGAACATAACCAGCTCGCTGAACATTTTCAATTTAAGTGCCGTATGCTTAAAAGCATTAATGATAACCATAATGTTGTGCCTCTTTCTTCAATGAATCGCTTGCTTGACCAAGGACAGCACTTCATCCAAGGCAGCAAGCATAGCATCAATATTCTCTGCGGTGACGACCAGCGGCGGCTGGAAGGCGAGAACATTGCGGCCTATGCCGTTTTTGCCGATCAGATAGCCGCGGTCCTTCATCTCTTCAAGGACATGGTCTGTCCGCTCAGCCGCCCCCTCAGCGTCGGAGCCGGCAAGCTCGGCCCCCAGCATGAATCCAGTCCCCCGCACATCGGTGATCAGCGCAGGATAACGCTCCTGAAGCCGGAGCAGGCCTTCCTTCAAACGTCCGCCCAGCTCAGCCGCACGTTCCGGCAGGCGTTCACTCTGGATATAATCCAGCACAGCCAGCGCCGTAGCCGCGGATACAGGGTTGCCCCCGAACGTTGAGGCCGAAGGCTTGTTCAGCGATGCGGCAATCTCATCTGTAGTCGAAAATGCGGCGACAGGCACTCCGTTGCCCAGTGCCTTAGCCATGCTGATGATGTCCGGTACTACGCCGAAATGCTCCATCGCAAACATAGCTCCCGTACGGCCATAGCCGGTCTGAATCTCATCGTCGATCAGCAGGACGCCGTACTGCTCCAGCAGCGCCTTCACCTCACGGAAATAAGACAGGGCTGGCATAATCATGCCGCCGTTCCCCTGAATCGGTTCAACGATCATGGCGGCGATAGTATCCCCTTTCTCGGCGAGTACACGCTTCAGGCTCTGAATCGACCGCGCAGCAGCTTCTTCCAGCGTCATCTCCGGATGATACGGACGCTCAATGAACGTCACATCTTCATCCAGGTAAGCGTCTGTCCGCCACATTTGCAGGCCGGTCACACTCATTGTAAGATTGGTCCGGCCATGCAGGCCGGCTTCCAGGGCAATGAACCCTTTGCGTCCGGTATGCATCCGTGCCAGCAGGAGTGCCCCTTCATTCGCTTCCGAGCCGCTGTTAACGAAGAAGGTCCGGCGCAACGCGCCCGGCAGCAGACCCTCCAGACGCTCGGCCAGATCTACATTCGGCTGGGTCAGATAGACGGTCGAGGTATGCTGCAGCTGCTGCAGCTGCGCTATCGTGCGGGAGGTAATCGCCGGATTGCAGTGGCCGCAGGCGACAACCGACACCCCGGCGAAGAAATCCGTATATTCTTTGCCGTTCTCATCGTACACGTACTGCATGCTTCCGCGTACCAGTTGCGGTGCATCCCGGTAAAAATGTGCGGTGCACGGGTAGAAATACTGCTTTCTTTTGGCGGCTACCGCATCTCTTCCAATGATGTTGCTCTGTTCCATGAAGGTTCCCTCGCTTTCAGCTGCTGATGATCCAAGATGATGTCCATGATGTGGATAAAAAGATATGATTCAGGCTTATTAGATTGTGAAAAAAATAACTTATAAATGCGCCGCTTACCGTTATTATACTCACCGTAGCGTTATTTTAAAATTGAATTATTATTAATTAAATTGCAGTGAGCCTAGTGTGTAGCCCGCGTATACCGGCTTAAGTCCGCCCAGCAGATCATCGCCCAGCTTCGGTCCGTTAAGCGCAGCCTGGTAAGCAGCAATAATCGTGCGCAGTTCATCTGTGCTGTAAGTAGCCCCTTCGATCCGGAAGCTCGCAATCCCAAGTCCGTTCATCTCATCCAGCATCGGCAGATAACACAGCTCTTTGGCGAACAGCAGGTGGCAGCGGCCATATTGGTCGCGGTAGACCGGATTCTCACCCTTGTCGGTTTTGAGCACCAGCACATCATTGCTGACAAACTGGTTGTCTTCCTCACCAATCGGCTCCATCACTTCTGTATTCTCGAACAGATCATGCTCCATATACATCAGCGCCGGCGTTCCGTGAACCACAACTTCCAGCGGCAAATCGCTGCGCGAGATGAAGGAGGCAAAGTGCTCCAACGTCATTTCCGGTGAAACTGTAAGCTTCGTAAGGCCGAGTCCGGTATACAGTCCGGCAGACAGGTGGTTGTAAACATTCAGGTTGGCATCGCCAATCATCGGGTAACCGGTCCCACGGTAGCGGCGGATTGCTCCAAGGTTCGTAATCATCAAGCCGTCAATCGGCAGCTTCTCCCCGTTCAGCAAGTGGTCATATTGATCAAAATGCAGCTCCGTCATCATCCGCGGCATTCCGAGGTACAGCTTGGTCCGGCCTTTGATGGCTCCAAGCTCCTTAATATCCTGCTTCGTGAACGGACGGTCCGGCTCAAACACATCACCCGGAATATATAAGCTCTCTACACCCATCTCCAGCACGACGCGCGCCTGTTCCATATTATTCACCCGCACAGCCAGCTCCGGCTTCGTCTGCTTACTGCGTTTATCTTCGGCCATCCGTTCGCGCAGCTGCATTACCCGTGCTTCGGACAGCTCGCGCTCTGCAGTCGGTGTACTGAATACTTTGCCAGTGCTATAGAACTTGCCTGTACCTTCATAGCGGCGGTTGATATTCGTTAGTCCCGGTTTGCCAAAAGCATAGGCGGTGGAGAAGTCACGTTTGCGGTTCTTGTACAGCTCTTTGGAATCCACCGTACGGTCAAAGCCCAGCGGATCATCGATATAGCGGTCAATCGCATCGCCATAGCTGTTGGCCAGGTTCACCATAAATTCCTGGTCGCGCATGCGGCCTTCAATTTTGAAGGAAGTAATACCGGACTCAATCAGCTCCGGAAGATGCTCATACATGAACATATCCTTCACGGCCAGCGGGTATTCCGCAGGGAAGACATAGCCATCACGTTTGATCCGGTAATCCCAGCGGCAAGGCTTCATGCATTTGCCCCGGTTGCTGCTCATCCCGAACACCTGGGAACTGAAATAGCAGTTCGCTCCGTGCACGGAACACATATCGCCATGGATGAAATATTCCAGCTCTACACCGCTTCTGCTTCCCAGCAGCTTCGCTGTCTGCAGATCCATCTCACGGGAGGTAACGACCCGGCTGACGCCAAGCTCCTTCAGTGCGTGAATCATCTCCAGATTATGCACATTCATCATGACCGAAGCGTGAACCGGAACGGTAAGCTCCATCTCGCGGATCAGCTCCAGCACAGCCATATCCTGCACGATCAGCGCATCCGGACGGGCTCCGTCAAGAAACCGCAGGTACTCTCTGGCTTCTTCCACATCTTCTTCGCTGAACAGATTATTTACAGTGACGTATACTTTTTTATCCAGCTTGTGGGCGATCGACACGGCTTCAATTATTTCCTCATGACTTAAGTTATAGCCCTTGCGCATCATTCTCATATTCAGCACCGGACCGCCGAAATACACGGCATCACACTTCGATTCAATCACAGCCTTGAAAATCTCAAACGTTCCGGCAGGTGCCAACAATTCAATCTCTTTACCATTAAAATAACGTGCCATTCTTGTTTCCTCCTAAACTTCCTACAATAATGCTACTGCAATTCCTAAGACAACGAACATAGCTACAAACAGCGTATCAGCGGCGCCCCACCTGAGGCGGTGATACCGGCTGCGCGGCGCATCCATACGGAAGCCACGGGCTTCCATGGAATAGACAAGGTCCTGGGCACGCCGGAAAGCACTGGCGATGACCGGAACCAGCAGGGAAACTAGCATCCGCGCCTTCTCTTTCAAAGGGAGCTCCTTCAGATCGGCGCCGCGCGAGGCCTGCGCCTTCAGAATAATCTGCGCTTCATCCAGGATCGTCGGGATAAAACGCAGCGCGATGCTGATCATCAGCGTAATCCGGTCCGGTGACAGGCCGAGCTTCTTAAACGGAGCAAGCACACCTTCAAGGCCCTGGTTCAGCTTGCCGGGCGTGGTCGTAAAGGTCAGCAGTGCCGTGAAGGTCAGCAGGAACAGCATGCGGATGACCGAGAACGCCCCCAGCCGCAGGCCTCCCTCATGCAGCGAGAAGGAGCCAAGTGACCACAGGACATCCCCTTCCTTCACGGACAGGGACTGCACAATGAAGATGAATAACATCAGATAACGCAAAGGCTTCGCAGCCTTAATGAAATATTTTAGCGGGATGCGGGTGGTTGCCATAACAATGATGGAGAACACGGCTATGAGCCCAATCTCCATCCACGAATTGGACAGCAGGATAATCACTACGTAGAGCAGCATGCCCGTAATTTTGGACCGGGCATCCAGCTTATGGACCCATGAGCCCGTATCAATGCTGCGTCCCAGCAGCAGGCGTTCATTCATGGCCATTCCCCTTTTCTTCCATGCCGGCGGCGTTCTTGCGCTCTTCGAGCAGGGCGGCGATCCGTTCCGCGAGGGCCTCTGCCGTAAGGAGCGGCTTCTCGCCGGTCAGGCCGAAGCGCTGCGAGGCAGCCTGCCAGTACCGGAGAGACTGCGGAACCGTCAGTCCGCAGCGCTCCAGGATCGCCGGATCAGCGGCCAGCTCCTGGCCGCTGCCCAAGAAGGCGAGTCCGCCGTCCTTAAGCAGGGCCCAGCTGTCAGCATACGGCAGCAGCTCATCCATCCGGTGCGTCACGATGATGATCGTCCGGCCCTGCTCGCGGCACAGCCGCTCCAGCAGCGCGATCAGCTCGGCGCGGCTTACCGGGTCCAGCGTCGCTGTCGGCTCATCCAGCACGACAATGTCCGGGTCCATCGCCAGCACCGAGGCGATGGCGGCTTTGCGCATCTGTCCGCCGCTCAGGCGGAACGGATTGCGCTCAAGCAGGGCCAGATCCAGGCCCATGTCCGTCATCGCTTTGCGTGCCCGCTCCTTGGCCTCCTCCGGACTCACGCCGAAGTTAAGCGGCCCGAAGCAGAGGTCCTTCTCCACCGTATCTTCGAACATCTGCTGCTCCGGGAATTGAAAGACCAGTCCGACCCGGCGGCGCAGCGGAAGCAGCTTCGGCGACTTCTCTCCTGCAGTGATGGTTATATCAAACACCTGCACCGTACCTT
This sequence comes from Paenibacillus sp. FSL R10-2736, assembly GCF_038000245.1. Classification (NCBI taxonomy): domain Bacteria; kingdom Bacillati; phylum Bacillota; class Bacilli; order Caryophanales; family Paenibacillaceae; genus Paenibacillus; species Paenibacillus sp. FSL R10-2736. Next base: position 1,090,856 of record NZ_JBBOBN010000002.1, on the reverse strand, counting down.
CTGTCGGTTTCAGAATCCCGTTGAACAGCTGGAGCAGCGTGGACTTACCGGAGCCCGTTGCCCCGGCGATCCCGGTCAGCGACCCCTGGGCAATATTCAGATTAATCCCATGCAGCGCCGTCTGCTTCCACATACTGCGGTCAGCATACGTATAGCTTACTTGCTGAAGTTGTATGGCCATAGTGTGTCTATAAGCTCCTTTTCGCTGGCGGGTACATCCACCGTAATCCCCCGGCTCTGCAGTTCACGGGCAAGACGCCAAGGGTAGGGTTCCCGCAAATGGCATTTCTCCAGCAGCTCTTCATTACGGAACAGCTCCGCAGGCGGCACATCCGCCGCTATGCTTCCGCCATGCAGCGCAAGCACACGGTCCGAAGCCAGGATTTCATCCGGATCATGTGTAATCAGCAGTATCGTGTACGCCCCTTCTGCCTGCATGTCCCGCAGAATGCCCATAAGCTCATCACGGCTGCCTTCGTCCAACATAGAAGAGGCCTCGTCGAGGATGACGATGCCTGGCTTCATGGCGAGAATCGAAGCAAGCGCGACACGCTGCTTCTGTCCGCCCGACAGCTCTCCGGGATGCTTGGACAGCAGATGATCAATGCCCAGCTTCACGGTATAGAGATCAAGCCGCTGCTTCATCTCTTCGTAGGGCAGACACAGGCCTTCCAGGCCGAAGAGAATATCTTCCTCTACCGTCTGTCCGATAAACTGGTTATCCGGATTCTGGAATACCATCCCGATGCATTGCCGGATGTCTCCAATTGTCTCTTCCTGCAGCGTATGTCCGCAGACAGTAATCTCCCCGGCACTCTTGGGCAGCAGTGCATTCAGAAGCTTGACGAGCGTAGATTTCCCGCAGCCGTTGGGTCCTACAATGCTTACCCATTGGCCCTGCGGGATAGACACGTTTATGTCATGGAGAATCGGATGCTCCGGATCATATCCGAACGAGACTCCCGCAAGCGTAATAACGGCCGGTTCCTCACCGGCCTCTGTATCTTTGTACGATTGATTCATGTTAGTCATCCTTCCGCAGCTAGTGGCCCGGTCCGTTCAGGAACTCTTCAAACAAGGATATTTTGGATAGCGAGTCTACGACGTACCGCACGGCGAAGCCGACAGCAATCCCCGTCACAATCCCGGTAATCAGCAGAATCGGCAAGTAGTAGAAAATACTCGTTGAATTGAATACAAACGAGGCCGCAAGCAACTGGCCGGTATTATGAGCCAGACCCCCTGCAATGCTGATTCCGATCACACTGAACCTCTTGCCGCCGAGCTTCACCAGTGCGAACATGACCACAAAGCTGAACAGCGAGCCGAACAGGCTGAAGAGCAGACTGGACAGTGTGCCAAGCAGAAATGCGGTCAGCAGCGTCTTCAGAATGACCAGCACGAATACATCTCGTCCACGCAAAAAGTAAATACAGGTCAAAATCATAATATTGGCGAAACCCAGCTTGGCTCCGGGCATCAGCCCCATTCCCGCAAGCGGAATCTGAGCCTCGACAATACTCAGCACTACGGCAACGGCCGCGAAAATCGCAATAATGACCGTCCGCTTCAGCGCTGTAGCCGATTCACTACTGGACATAGGCATCTACTTCATCCTCCCCCGACCCGCTTGCAATTTCAACTAATACCCGGTGCGGAAGGCATACTATGGTCTGCTTGGGCAGCGTGATAAATCCAAAGCCGAGACATACCTGATCGGGACAATCCGCATCGTACATCTCAATCCCGTAATCATGCACCTTCAAAATGTTATAGCCCCGATCTGTGCGAATATCAATGGTTTGCTCTTCTTTGGTAAGCGTTACTGTTTTGAACAGCTTGCCGTCTACCGTTATATTGGCCGTAAGTTCCTTGCCCGGCCCACCTTTATCAGCATCATTTGACAGCCATCTCGGCACCAGAAAAGCGAGCGCAGCAATCAGAACGATAGAAATCAGCAGCACATCTGCGCGTTTCATAGAAATCTCCCTTATTTTTTAATTAAAATCCAGACTTAATAATTATAACGGTCCGCCCGCAATCCTTCAATGAATGTAGTCGTTAATTGTCGCATTTCAATGGCAGTTCACAAAATAGGCACGCAAAGCAGAAGCGGAACCCACCATAAACTGGATGGCATCCGCTTCTGCAAGAAATATAAGGATAACCGGAAGAACGCTGCATCCTTATCCTGTTTTGACGGGATAGCCTGTTTGAAGAGGTTCCGGCTTCCGTCCAAAGTAAGACAGAAACAAGCCGGCGAATTCCGGGTCCCATTGAGTGCCCCTTCCCTGCTCCAGAATAGCCAGTGCCCGGTCGTGATCCATCCCTTTGCGGTAAGGGCGGTTAGAGGTCATGGCATCATAGGCATCCGCCACAGCGATAATCCGGCCATGTAAAGGGATATCCGTACCGGCAAGGCCATCCGGATATCCTTTACCGTCATAACGTTCATGATGGGAACGGACGCCGCCCAGATAGGGTGCCATCTTTTCTACCGGTTCAATCTGCCGCAGAATATTCTCTCCAAGCACCGAATGGCTCTTGATCTGGTCAAACTCCTCATCGGTAAGGGCTTCTTCCTTGAACAGGATGCTGTCCCTCACCCCAATTTTGCCAATATCATGCAGCAGGGCCGTCTTGCGCAGATCGTCCAGCTGCTGCCCGGTGAGTCCAGCCAGCTGGCCGATAATGACAGAGTATTCCGCGACACGCAGGGAATGCCCTGCCGTGTAAGGATCGCGGGCATCCAGCGCCACAGCCAGTGTAGTGAAGTAGCTGCCCAGCAGCTGCCGGCTCTGTTGCTCCCGGGCCTGCAGCCCCCGGACCATCATATTAAACCCCGCTACAAGCTTAGAGAATTCATCGGAGTATTCATCCTGCACCTGAATCATATTGCCGTCCTTCACATGATTCATTGCCTGATACAGCTCATTAATAGGATGCTGCACACTGTTGGTCAGCAGCCATGCTGCAATGGAGGAGAAGAGGGTGCCGATCAGCAGCACCATACTCGCCCAGGCCCAGTAACTTTGAAGCCCCACCACAACTACAGGACCTACATGACCATTCAGACGAATATGGGTAGCCATGATAAACAGGAACAGCGGAAAGGTGCCGATCAGCATGCAGCTCACCAGAAACTTGGGACGGATAGGTACAAATACATGTCCTTCCAGGGAAAAGTCGACACCATACTGCTCCAGCGCCCGGTTCCTGAATTCTTTGATCAGCGGAATAATGGCCGTACAGGTCAGAAAAAATTCAATCAGCGCATGCATACACGCCACAAGAACAGCGCCGCACATAGCCAGAATCAGATAAAAATACGGGATAGTGATCCAGCCGTTGTAGATCATCCAGAATGTCATCAGGACAGCCGGGAGGGACAAGCCCAGAAGGTGAGGCCCCATAATCCGCTGAACCGCGCGCTTCGGCAATTGATGTGTATGCAGATATGCCTCTTCCAGCATAGACAAAGTAAGGTTATCTTCATACAGCGCAGTGCGTACCGGTCTGATCTGATTGATAAAAACACCGATCTCCATGACCGCCATGATCACGAATGACAGGGCGAGCACAAGCAAGAGCCTGAAGTATTCGATGCTGCTAATCTCCAGAGAGGAGAGCAGAATCAAACTCCCTACCGCCAGTACCGCTACTGCTGAGCCGAATATATAATTCCGGATCTGATTTTTCAAAAATCTTCTGTATAATCTCATCTGTCCCATCATCCGTCCCGGCCTCAGCCCAATATCCGCTTGCATTTCTATATATCGCATGTTATAATAATATAATATTTGTTTTCGTGTATGATTATCCCCATCAAGAAGATGTCAGGCCGGTGAATTACTTGTCTTTATTATCGGCAGTTTGGACACAAAATCTTACGTTTTCTTGCAGTACTTTTCCTTTTTATGAGATTAAATTCGAACATAGCATTCCGATTCGCACTGGCGCGGCCACGGAGCCGCAAGGACAAAAGAGAGGTAGGGCTTTTGTCGTATTGGAAGGATTTCTCTCGCCACACGGCTGCTGGAAATAACAAGGAACAACGACACCCGTTTCGCTCACAAACGGCGGGGGATTCATATACCGATAAGACATGGCTGGCTGCTTCCCTGACACAGGGAAAGGCCCCATGTGTGGAACATAATAAGCGCCCGATACCCGCTGTTTGCGGATATCGGGCGCGTCTACGTTCCGGGGACTTTTTTTAGACCCAATCAGCCGCTGCCGGGCTGTGTATATAACGTTCCACGAAGTCGCCTACTGTGCGGATATACTCCCTTTTATCCGTATCATAGGCAAGACCATGCCCCGCTCCATGCACCACCAGCTTCTCCTTCGGACTCTTGCAGGCATCATACAGCTCATCCATCATCGCAAAAGGCACAAACTTATCCGCATCTCCATGGATAAACAGAATCGGCACCCGGGCTTTACGCACCTGATTCAGCGCTGACGCTTCACCGAAATAATAACCGGCCTTCATCCGCGTTACCAGGCTGGCTATCTGCACAAAGGGAAAGCCCGGCAGATGATACATCCGCCACAGCTGGTAAGTCAGCTGCGCTTTGACTGAGGTGTAGCCGCAATCAGCGACAACGGCTTTGACCTGCGGAGGAAGTGGTTCACCGGCGGTCATTAACACTGTCGATCCGCCCATAGATACACCATGCAGCACAATTTGCGCCTCCGGCCCGGTCTCCTGCAGAATAAATCCGATCCACTGCAGATAATCACGGCGCTCCGGCCAACCGAAGCCAATGTAGTCCCCTTCGCTCTTCCCGTGACCTCTGGCGTCGGGCAGCAGTACATTATATCCCAGGTTGTCATAATAGTTTTTGGCGGTTGCCCCCATGTCCTTAGCCTTGCCGGAATAACCGTGGGCGATAATTACGGTACGGCCCGCAGCACGCTCTGAAGCCAGATAGTAGCCCTGCAGCTTCAGTCCATCTTCCGAGACCAGCTCCACTTCACGGAAGTTCTGCCGCGCCACCCATTCCGCCCCTTCCCCCCACGAAGCTCCGGCTACCGGCGGGTCCACCTTCAGATCCGGCGTCTTGCCCAGGAATTCCTTAGGCGCCCGCTTAATAGCCACTCCATAAAAGTAAAATCCGGCATAAGCCAAAATCCCCGCGATTACAACCAGCACTACTAGCAGGTATATACCCCACATAACGTTCACCCTTTCAGTAAGCAACCATCCCTTTGAGGAAATGTGTATTCTTGCTTTTGAATTCTCCCCCACTTAGCTAACGCTTGAAGTGGCGGATTCTTGCGAACAGAAGAGTACCCTCTTCTTATGGAGCAAGCGATCCCTGCGTTCCCGCAGTTTTACATTTTTGACGCAAGTGAAATGTTGAATTCTATCGTTTGGTTAGGTGGCGGTTAAACCGCTACTTGTTCAATATTGTGAGCGGCGTTTTCGTCACGGTCATGGATCGTCCCGCATGCCGTACATGTCCATTCCCGAACGGACAGGTTCTTCACCTCGGGGTGGATCGTGCCACACACATGGCAACGCTGACTGGTCGGCTCAAACGTGTCGGCGATCCGAAGATTTCGTCCATACCATTTCGCTTTATACGTCAGCTGTCGCACCCACTCGCCCCAAGACGCATCAGCAATGGATTTTGAAAGCTTGGGGTTCTGAATCATATTCGCCACACGCAGATGTTCGATACTAATCGTTTGGTTTTCACGAATCAGTCTCGTGGTCAGCTTGTGGAGGAAGTCATTTCGTTTATTGGCAATGCGTTCGTGAATACGAGCGATATGCTGCCTTGCTTTCTTCCAGTTGGAGCCGCCCGGAGTACGCCGAGCCATCCGCCGCTGCCAAAGCGCCAGCTTGTTCTCGTATTGACGGTAAAAGCGAGGATTGGCGATATGTTCGCCGTTTGAGCATACTGCATATTCTTTCAAGCCTAAGTCGATGCCAATAGGTGTATCCACTTGGGGCAGAGGGTTCTTTTGAACTTCGCAAACGAGCGAAACGAAAAATTTCCCGCTGGCGTTTTTACGAACGGTAGCGGACAATATCCGGCCTTCCAGCTTCCGGGAGTTTGCAAAACGTATCCAGCCGAGTTTTGGGAGCTTCAAGCGACTGCCCTCCATGGCGATATTCCCGTTGGTGAATTTGGTCGTGTAACTTTGAATCGGATGCTTTCGGCTCTTGAAGCGTGGCGCTTGATTTTGCTTCTTGAAAAAACGATCAAAGCTATCCGCCACATGACGAGCAGCCGACTGCAAAGCGATGCTATCGACTTCTTTCAGCCAGTCGTATTGTGCTTTTAAACCGGGGAGTTGTGTTGCACAAGCGTGATAAGACAAGCCTTTTCCCGTTTCCACATACCTTTGATTCCAAGCTTCCAAGAAGTAATTGAACACAAAACGGCAGCAGCCAAACATTCGACGAATGAGTTGCTGTTGCTCTGTATTGGGGTAGATCCGATATTTATAGGCTTGATGAACCAGGGGTTTCGAAGAAACCTCCTGCGCAGACACGAGCATGTGCAACACCTCCTTTTAGTGATCTCATTCATATTATAGCACATATGTTCGTATTGAAATCGAAAACTGCTGATTCATCCCCAACCTATCGAGGGTGGAGTATTCTCAGCTTTTTTAGATAAATAATTTGAGCATAGTATAGCATGGTATCCGTCCAACTAAAAACACTGCCGTCAGTCCGGCGCTGTCTGGTGTGTGTAAGTAGTGAGCTACGAATTGAATGCGCTCCCCGTATACAAAAAGACTGCTTCCCGGAGAATCTCTCCGGCAGCAGCCCTCATCCAAACACAGCGGCTTAATCATAATTATTTGCGCTTGTTCACTCTGGCAGTTCTTCTAAGAAGCAGGCCCAGACCGGCAAGAGCAACACCCGCAATATAGTACGGCGCAGGACTTGATTCACCCGTCTGCGGCAGGGTTTGCTCTGCAGTCACACTACCCAGAGGAATCTCGTCATCGATAATGATTTCTTCAGGTGCCGGTCCTGCTACAGGTGAAGGTCCAGGTGCAGGAACCTCCACAACTGGCTGTGGCGCTGTTGTTGTCATCACCGTCACAACCGGTGATGCTGCCGGCCCGAGAGGAACCGGGTCATCAATAATAGTCGTGTCAGTATCAGTCACAATAGTCCCAATCACTGTCGGAGCGGTTGATGTCGGAAATACGAAGCTTGGGACAAAGACGCTCGTGCTGGTTGCTGTTGGTGCCGCTGTAGGTGCCACTGTCGGTACAGCGGTCGGCACTGTTGTTGGTGCCGCTGTCGGTGTTGCCGTTGGCACTGTTGTCGGCGTTGCCGTTGGTGCCGCTGTCGGTGTTGCCGTTGGTGCCGCTGTCGGCGTTGCCGTTGGCGCTGTTGTTGGCGTTGCCGTTGGTGTCGGCGTTGGCGCTGTTGTCGGCGTTGCCGTTGGTGCCACTGTCGGTGTTGCCGTTGGTGCCGCTGTGTGTTGCTGTTGGCGTCGCTGCCGGTGTTGCCGTTGGCGTTGGCGTCGCTGCTGGCGATGCTGTTGGCGTCGGTGTCACTGCCGGCGTTGCTGTTGGCGTCGGCGTCGCTGCCGGTGTTGCCGTTGGCGTCGCTGCTGGCGATGCTGTTGGCGTCGGTGTCACTGCCGGCGTTGCTGTTGGCGTCGGTGTCACTGCCGGCGATGCTGTTGGCGTCGGCGTCGCTGCCGGTGTTGGCGTCGGCGTCGCTGCTGGCGTTGCCGTCGGCGTCGGCGTCGCTGCCGGTGTTGCTGTTGGCGTCGGCGTCGCTGCTGGCGTCGGCGTCGCTGCCGGTGTTGCCGTCGGTGTCGCTGCTGGTGTTGCTGTTGGCGTCGGCGTCGTTGCCGGTGTTGCCGTCGGTGTCGCTGCTGGTGTTGCTGTTGGCGTCGGCGTCGTTGCCGGTGGCGTCGGCGTTGCCGTTGGCGGATCTTGGCCTTTATAAGGTATATGGTGGGATTCTCCCGATCCTGAGAGCGAAGCTCCGATCAGATTCCCGTTGATTTGACCATTATTAAATTGAATAGAGGCATATGGAGCCAGCACAGATCCCAGAACTCCGATACCTTCGATTTGAAGACTGGTCGCTTGACTGAAGTTATATAACACTTTACTGTTCATAGCGTTATCCTTATTTCCGTTACCATTAATTCCAGTCCCCATATTCTTCATAGTTACTGAAGTACCGGAGATATTAACTATAGCTGTTGAGCTATCGGGAATCTTAATTCTCAACTCATTTGCACTAGACAGCTTGCTGCCGTCTACAGTAAATATGTTAACATCCGAATTTGTACCTTCCAAAAAGAAATTACCGGAGTTGGCAGTGGTAACCCCATTAACAGGCAGAGAAGCAAGCTGCTGAGATTTCTCACGGAGCAAACTGAACTCGGCTGCAAAGTCCACAACATTTACTTGTTGTTGTAAGCTTCCTGTTCCCCCGCGCGGGCCGCCGCTGCCGCTATAACTCCCCCGTAGACTACATCACCCACGGTTTCTCCCTGGGAATAATACAGATTACCACCGGCGATGAGAGAGTAGGCTTCCTTCGTTTCCTCACTAGTAAGACTATGTCCCACAGAATAATTAACATTTAAATTCACGTTTCCGCCGGCAGCTAATCTACCTTCAATATCACTATGTTTAACATCAACATCTCCCAAGATGAACACATTATACTTGGATGCATTGCCCGGCAAAGAGTTGCCCTCGGCTTTAACTGAGGTGCTCCCCAGTGAAATAATTCCGCCGCTTCCCACAATCAGAACTGCTATAAGTCCGAACACCGTAAGTCGTTTGAATTTTTTTAATTGGAACATACAGCTCACCTCACAGTTAATATAGATATAGGCCACATTTATATAACAAAAAAAGACCGCCGGAAAGAGGATTGCTCTCTTTACGGCAGTCGGACGATCATTGCGCTCCATCGCGCTTTAGACTCCTGGACTTTGCGTCCCGTCCTTTCGAACGGTTTGCGTTTATACGTCAGTGGAAGATTAGGTTGTGAAATTATGTACTAAATCAAACTTTTATACTAATGTCTATGACATTCGTTACTTTGGAACTATTTTTAGTTTATCCGCTATCAAGGCTGATTGTCAATGAAATCCTTTGAAACATCTGGTAATAGATTATATCTGCTGATTCATTCCAAAGCACTGTTACAAAAGGTTTTTTTAAAGAATCTATAGCTTTTTCACCTAAATCCCGATCCTCTCATCGCCCTCGATGGCACCTACAAGAATATTTTGGAACCATGTATAAAGAACTAATTTTAATATTACAATTTTTAATATAAACATGAGGGCCCATGATCGTAAAGACGCACCTCTTTCTCCTTAGCACATTTTCTTTTACGAGGAAACATAATAACAAATGTATATCCCACATAAAAAAGGCTGCTTTCAGGAGAACGTCTTCTCCCAAAGCAGCCTTTTCCCGATTTAGCGGTGATATCGCCAGCCTTTCGGAAAGGATCTTACGGATTGCATTTATTTACGTTTATCTGTTCTGGATCTTCTGCCGAGGAATATTCCCAATCCTGCAAGGGCTAGACCGACTAAGTAATAAGGAGCCGGACTGGACTCACCAGTCTTCGGGAGCGCGGCATCCGCAGGTACATTGCCTAACGGAATCTCTTCATCAATGATTGTCACAATCGGTGTTGGACTTGGTGTTGCGCTTGGGCTTGGCGTTAGGGTTGGACTTGGTGTCACCACTAACGGCCGAGGTGTTACTGTTGCCACAGGGCCCAAAGGCAGCGGATCATCAATGATTATGGTATCTGGATTTACAATATAGCCGATTATTGGAGTCGGCGTTGGCACTACATTAATAAAGACGGGCGGTGCAGACGATGGCACTGGTGCCGGTGGTAAAGTCGGCGCTGGTGTTGGTGTTGGTGTTGGTGTTGGTGTTGGTGTCGGCTCTGGCGTTGGTGTTGGTGTCGGCTCTGGCGTTGGTGTTGGTGTTGGTGTTGGTGTTGGTGTCGGTGTCGGTGTTGGGGTCGGTTCTGCCGTTGGCGTTGGTGTCGGTGCTACTGTCGGTGTCGGTGTTGGCTCTACTGTTGGCGTTGGTGTCGGTACCGCTGTTGGCGTTGGTGTCGGCTCTACCGTTGGTGTTGGTGTCGGTTCTGCCGTTGGCGTTGGTGTTGGCTCTGCCGTTGGTGTCGGTGTTGGCTCTGCTGTCGGCGTTGGTGTCGGTGCTGCCGTTGGTGTTGGTGTCGGTTCAGCCGTTGGCGTTGGCGTTGGTGCCGCTGTTGGCGTTGGTGTCGGCTCTACCGTTGGCGTTGGCGTCGGTGTCGGTGCTGCCGTTGGCGTTGGTGTTGGTGTTGGTGCTGCCGTTGGCGTTGGCGTTGGTGCCGCTGTTGGCGTTGGTGTCGGTGCTGCCGTTGGCGTTGGTGTCGGTGCTGCCGTTGGCGTTGGTGTTGGCGCTGCCGTTGGTGTTGGTGTCGGTGCTACCGTTGGCGTTGGTGTCGGTGCTACCGTTGGCGTTGGCGTTGGTGCTGCTGTCGGCGTTGGTGTCGGTGCTGCCGTTGGCGTTGGTGTTGGCTCTGCCGTTGGCGTTGGTGTTGGTGCTGCCGTTGGTGTCGGTGTTGGATCTGCCGTTGGCGTCGGTGTCGGTGCTACTGTCGGTGTTGATGTTGGATCTGCTGTTGGTGTTGGTGTCGGTGCTGCCGTTGGCGTTGGTGTCGGCTCTACCGTTGGTGTTGGTACTGCTGTCGGTGTTGGTGCCGCTGTTGGCGTTGGTGTCGGTGCTGCCGTTGGTGTCGGTGTTGGTGCCGCCGTTGGCGTTGGCGTTGGTGCTGCCGTTGGCGTTGGTGTTGGCTCTACCGTTGGTGTTGGTGTCGGTGCTGCCGTTGGCGTCGGTGTCGGTGCTGCTGTCGGCGTTGGTGTTGGCGCTGCCGTCGGTGTTGGGGTCGGCGCTACCGTTGGCGTCGGTGTTGGTGCTGCCGTTGGCGTTGGTGTCGGTGCTGCCGTTGGTGTCGGTGTTGGTGCTGCCGTTGGTGTCGGTGTTGGTGCTGCTGTTGGCGTTAGTGTTGGTGCTGCCGTTGGTGTCGGTGTTGGTGCTGCTGTTGGTGTTGGTGCCGCCGTTGGCGTTGGTGTCGGTGTTGGTGCCGCTGTTGGCGTTGGCGTTGGGGTCGGCGCTACCGTTGGTGTCGGTGTTGGTGCTGCCGTTGGCGTTGGTGTCGGCGCTGCCGTTGGCGTTGGTGTCGGTGTTGGTGCCGCTGTTGGCGTTGGTGTCGGTGCTGCCGTTGGTGTCGGTGTCGGTGCTGCCGTTGGTGTCGGTGTTGGCGCAGCTGTTGGCGTTGGTGTCGGCGCTGCCGTTGGTGTCGGTGTTGGTGCAGCTGTTGGCGTTGGTGTCGGTGCCGCCGTTGGCGTTGGTGTCGGTTTCACTGTCGGCGTTGGCTTCACTGTCGGTGTCGGTTTCACTGTCGGCGTTGGCTTCACTGTCGGCGTTGGCTTCACTGTCGGCGTTGGCTTCACTGTCGGTGTTGGCTTCACTGTCGGTGTTGGCTTCACTGTCGGCGTCGGTTTCACTGTCGGCGTTGGTTTCACTGTCGGCGTCGGCTTCACTGTCGGCGTTGGTTTCACTGTCGGCGTTGGTTTCACTGTCGGTGTTGGCTTCACTGTCGGTGTTGGCTTCACTGTCGGTGTTGGCGTCGGAGTGCACTTAGGTGTCGGCGTTGGCTTCACTGTCGGCGTCGGCTTTACCGTTGGTGTCGGCGTCGGCTTCACTGTCGGCGTCGGCTTTACCGTTGGTGTTGGTGTCGGCTTCACTGTCGGTGTTGGCGTCGGAGTGCACTTAGGTGTTGGCGTTGGTTTTACCGTCGGTGTCGGTTTCACCGTTGCTGTCGGTGTTGGTGTTGCGGTTGGTTTTACCGTCGGTGTCGGTTTTACCGTTGCTGTCGGTGTTGGAGTTGGTTTCACCGTCGCCGTCGGCGTTGGCGTTGCGGTCGGTTTCACTGTTGGTGTCGGGCTTGGTGTTGCGGTTGGTGTTGGCGATGGGCTGGGTGTTGGTGTTGCGGTCGGCGTCGGACTTGGCGGCGGTCCATCTCCCTCGTATGTTCCAAGGTGCATTTCTACTCCGCCGCTAAAAGACTTGGCAATTAGCGTTCCGTAAAGCTCTGCACCGGAATAATTGACATCCGCCTTAGGCGCCAGTATCGTTCCCAAGAAGGTCGTATACGCAATATTCACCTTGGTCGCTTCGTAGAAATTGAACAACACTTGACTTGCTCTACCGTTATTCATTGCGAAACTTGGTACTTTGACCGTAGCTCCACTTATGTTAATAATTAACGTGGCATTCTGGGCAATGTTGAATTGAATATTGTTTGTATTCGCCAGCGTTGCCTCATCCAGATGAACTACGTTGAAAAGATCCGGCGCACTTATTGTAAGTGTTCCATAATTATTACCAACTTCTTTCGTAGCGGACAATGCCCCGTATGCTGCAGAACGCGAGATCAGATACTGCTTCTCAGCCGGGAAATCAATCGGGCTTCCCTGCTTCTTCGCGCCTATAATATTCACACTAGGCTCATTGGCTTCAATGGTGTCCCCATACACAACGTTTCCGTAGATTTCTCCGCTGCCCGAATGTTTAAACTTCTTGCCGGCAACGAGTACGTCGGTGGCTGAAGAATTCCTGTAGGCCCTGGCTACCCCGTAACCTCCAGAGAGAGTAATATTCCCCCCGCTGCAAGACGGCCTTCAATTTGATCATTGCCTTGCGTGAAATCGTCAAAGATAAAAGCATTAAAATTCCCGGCAATCCCCAAGACCGGCGTTGGATTGTAAGGCACACCAGATGTTGCCCTTACCTCCGTCCCCCAAGTGAAGGCGCTACTTACGGTCAGTACGCCCGCCAGAATAAAGGCGGCCGCTTTTCGCATTTTTTTCTCAATAATCTACACCTCCTATTCAACTATTCTATGAAATCGCCGCAAAACTATAACAAAAAAAAGACCGCCACGAAGGGTTAGCTTCACGGCGGCCGGACGACCATAGCCCGGACTTAAGGGGCATCAGATTCCTGACTTTGCGTCCCGCTCTTTCGAAACGGTTTGCGTTTGTACATGATTGATATGAAATTGGAAAAGCTTATGTAATACCCAACTGAAATCTGTGATATTTGTTACTTTAGAACTAACTTCAGTTTAGATGCCGACTGGCATATTGTCAATATATTTCCAATTGATTTCACAGCTATTTTTTTGATGAAAAAAGATTGAAAAAACCCTTTATTTATAAGGATTTATAGAAGTTGAGAATATAACCTCCTGACGAAAAAGGTCGATAATTCCGCTAATTCGCCGCAGTATTTCTTCCTTTTCACAGAGCTGTTTCTTACAATTTTAAATATTAAAATTTAGTATTTTAGTCCTACTCCTTCTCCCTTCCCCCAACTCATCTCCGCTTAAGCAAACCGCACCATGGTAAACGCGAAGAAACGGGCGCCATCCCCTTTAAGGATACCGCCCGTTTTCCGTTCATACCGGAGAGCTCTTTTATAGTAAGGGCTCTATGATATTCATATATTTTCACAAAAACTGGCGCCTAAGCAAACCCTGGCAGCAGTCTTTAATCGACATTTCTAGGGAGTTTGCGTAGAGGGCTGAAAATCTGCACACGCAGGAATCCATTTTTAGAGCAGCTGAATCCAGCCAATCATTGACACCCAGAGCGGAACGCTAAGGAATAACCCGAATAATAAACCGCGGCGGAGATTTCCTTCATGACTCATTGCCATTCTCCTTTTAATCTGATTTATTTTTAATCTTTAATATTTCAATTTTAATATAAAATAATTTTTATTATCTTATTGTGAATTATGTCACATTAATAGCCCTCTTTTTTAAATACTATTGATTTTTTTTGAACTTCGGGTTAAATTACGAATATATGTTCTCATTAGAGGGGTGAGATTGATGCACAGAGCTGAGAGCCAGGACAATATGCTGGTGAAATCATATATCTTGCTGCCGCTCATTTTATCCGCCTTTGAACGCGATGCTTCCATCCTATCTGCAGAGCTGCGCACACCCGCTCCTTACCTGGAGGTTGTCCGGACAGCGGCGGGTGCAGCCATAGCCGATCTGCGGAATGTCCGCACCGAGATGAGAGCCCGTGGTCTGAAGGTCTATGCACAGCAGCAGCTGGAAGTTGGCATTGAAGCCAAATTTGTCTGCAGGGGTTATCATGAACGGATGCTGCTGCTGGATGATGTCATTACCGCCCAGTCTACTATCCGCATGCGCAGATATCTGGGTCTTGGCACTCCGGACTCAACCGCCTTGAGATGAACAGCATTCTGGCGATGTTAATTCTCAGCGTTTCTCCCCTCATAAAAAAGAGGCCCGCCATGATCGGCAAGACCTCAGGGTACCATATTACACCGGGGGATGTTTGGTAACCCCAATATACATCCCTTACCTGAAAATAAGCTGATACCCAGATAAAGATTACATTAAAATCGTCCAATACCCAAGCGTGCCGCAGATAACCACAGCCGCTACGGGATACAGGATCTTCCGGCTTACCTGATCCTTAAACACAATAAACAAACAAAGCATACAAAGCCATGCGATAAGAAGGCTGCCCATCTCTTATGCATACGCTCCTTCCCGGCAATTCTGCCCTGGCTCCTGCAGCATACCGCCGCAGAGCCCGCTTTCCATATATATAAGAAGATTACCCGCTGAATATCCCTATCATACCCGCTGACAGCTGATCTGCATGAAATTTTTATTTATTTGGCCACAAACGGATTCACCACTCCTGCTCAAGAATGGGATATTCCCAGAAACCTAAGCGCCCCTTGACAGGTATAGGATGAGCCAGCGCAACTACCCCCTCCAGCTTCCAGGCATACCGGCCTTCTGCATAATCGCCGAACACATATTCATTCCCGCCCGGCCAGCTCTGCTGCGCCTGCTGAGGCGTAACCCCACAGCAACCGGCCAGCCGGCTGGCGCAAGGATTACTCCGGAGGGCAGATTATCCGCGGTGTAGCCGTGCCGGGCAAGCACTGATTGATACGGCTCCGTCTTGCATATGGCCTTATCTACCTGCATACCGGCATGGATGGCTAAATCCCCCCGGTAAGACGTCGGCCAGGAACGGGTCTCGATCTGTTTTTCACCCAGCGCAATTAAGGTGGCCCAAGGCTGGCGAATCGTCAGACACTTCATACAAGGCTTGCCTCCATTCCAGAAAACACATAATGTCCAGTTTACACTCAGCTTCCCAGTTGTTCAAAAACTGTATGAGCAGCTTCATCGACCGGTAAGTAGGCCTCAATTCTTGGATATAGATGATGGCCAGCGGAAATATGAATTTGCTTGTACCGGATAGGAACCAACTTATCTGAGGCACCCATTCTGGCTAAGATCATTTTGTGCTGACCATACTCGTTACCTGTGTTGTCAGGCCGCTTATTCCAGTACTTATTGAAATCACTGTATTGCCGGAGTCTTTCGAGGCTATGCGTATACCATGGCTCCTGTCTGGAGCCGGTGTGTAATTTTTGGTAAGCATGTATACCCTCCACTGCATGAGATTCCCATAATTCAAAGGATGCGGCATTGAAGGTCGAGCGGGAGCGCACAGGATAATCCGTATTGAAGTGAAGATCTGCCATATTCAAGTCTTTATAGAAAGCTTGATGTGCAGGCAACTCAAATAACCGGCTAAACCGTTCATTCACCGCCTTGATATTTAACATGTGGTTCACAATCATTGCCGGCAGCGGCAGGCTGCTCAGGATCTGCCTCACTTCTTCCAGCGCCTGCTCCATAGCTGCTCCTTCAAGAGCCGGATAGACCGGGAGATAACCGGCAGCCAGCAGCAGAGCATTCCGTTCAACGGCTGTACACTCCAGATATTCAGCAATACAGATAATCATCCGGCGATCCGGCATACGGTGTGAGCGTCCCATTAATAGGTTTTTATACGTAGGGCAAGCCATATCGTTAAGCTCCTGCTGAGTAAACCGTTTCAACAACGGATGGGGTTGATTAGCATAATCCAGTTGACGTGTTACGCGAAGATTCTCAATTTCAGCGATTACCCCCTTCAACGTCTCATCCTGAACGTCCCTATCCTTACGTATAGTCATCAGGCTCACCGCCTTTACCATATTGAGGTGTAATTCTACTCTTGGTACAAGCCAATTCCTACAGTATACTCCACTATGAAAACAGGGCGCAATTTCCATTACGCTTCTAATTATATTTATGGAGGAGATCCTATGAATCGTGCAATTGTTACAGACTCACCGGCTCATGGATATTTGACCGTCAAGGAAGTCGCCGCACCGGAGGCCCAGCCCGGGGAGGCAATCGTTAGAGTGCATGCTTTCTCCCTTAACCGGGGTGAAGTTGTTGATGCAAGGAAGGAGGCTGAGGGATTCCGGCCGGGCTGGGATTTTGCCGGAACTGTTGTCCAGCAAGCCCGGAATGGCACCGGACCCAGAGAAGGAAGCCGTGTCACCGGGCTTCTCCCGATGGGGGCATGGGCAGAGCGAGTAGCAGCTCCCGCTTCGTTCCTGGCAGAGATACCGGATAACGTAACCTTCGCCCAAGCCGCCATTTTGCCTGTAGCAGGCCTGTCCGCACTTTACACCCTTAGAAAGGGCGGGATGCTGCTCGGCAAGAAAATATTGATCACCGGCTCCACTGGAGGCGTGGGAATCATGGCTCATCAGTTAGCCGCACAGTCCGGGGCATTTACAGTAGGTGTAGCAAGAACAAAGGAAAAAGCCCAGGTTGCCCGGGAAGCCGGCGCTAATGAGGTTGTGGTTGGAGAAGCTGCGATATCTCAGGCAATTCCTTTCGGGCCTTATCATCTAATTGTGGATTCGGTGGGCGGTGATACACTGGCTGCTTTGATGCCTCAGCTGGAACCGGGAGGGACCCTAGTCTCGATGGGACATTCAGCCTCTCCTTATTCCACACTTGATGTCAGAGGCTTAGGCGGCAGAACCTTGTACAGCTTCTTTCTTGGAGAAGAAGCTAGCCGTTACTCCGTAGCCGACGATCTCAAACTGCTGGCCGGCCTCCTCTCAACAGGCCAATTAACACCCCTCATTGAAGTGGAAGCGTCATGGGAGAAGATAGCGGAGGTATCCGAGGCGCTGCTGGAACGCAGATATTCCGGTAAGGCCGTGCTGTTAGTCGATTAATTCTGATATAAAAAGCGCCTGTAAAGCACGCACGACAGATATGGCAGACCCGTTTCACCACAAAAGAGGTTAAATTGGTCATAATGTTCTCAATCTCTTAAATGGAGGATTAGGCAACAATCTCAATGAATCAGGCTACCCCCCATTGTATTGAAGGAGGATAATAAACATGCAGAACTAAATAAATAAAGAAAGAAAGGATGAATATAATGGAAGATAGCATTAACCCCTCCCATCCTTATATTGGGATGTGGGTAACCGCAGATGGTTATATAAGGCATGAATTACTGCCTAACGGCCGCTATGATGAAGCACGCGGAAGCAGAAAAAGCGCTTATCAAGGAAGTTATTCTATTACAGGTGATCATATTGAATATGTAGATGATACCGGCTTCACCGCCGATGGTGATTTTCGCGATTCGGTGCTCTATCACGGAGGCATGGTCTTGTATCGGGAGTAAACCAAGTTTCCACATAACAGGAATAACAAAAACACCGCATTCTCAGGAGAATTGGCGGTGTTTTTGTGTGATGCAACTATATCGTTTCCCGGAACCGATGTACATCCCGAATAGGCGGCTGGCCGAACAAGCGGGCATACTCACGATTGAACTGCGTGGCGCTCTCATAGCCAACCTGATAAGCGACACTTGTCGCATCGCTCGTTGTCGCCAGGAGAATTTTCCGAGCTTCTGTCAGCCGCAGGCGTTTCTGATACTGGAGGGGGTCATTGCCGTCACTTCTTTGAAACAGGCAAAAAAAGATGATTTGCTCATTCCGGCTGCTTGCGCGAGCTTCTCCACCCGCATGGGTTCCGCATAGTGGAGATTCATCCCTTCAATCACGTGGGCAATTTGATGGGCACGGCTGCCCAAGAGAGCGAACTGCCGTATAGAGTCCCCTTGCTCAGTCTGCAGCATACGGTAAAGAATCTCGCGCACTGCATAAGGAGCCAGCACCGGTAGATCATCCGGCGTATCCAGCAAACGGATTAGATGCATGACAGCCTCATGAAGCGGATCGCTCATCCGGCTGATAACCAAAGCGCGGGGAGGTTCTTGTCCTGTGTTTTCTGTGACATTAGATTGTTGAATCACATCCAAAATCTGATCCATATCGAACTGTAGCTGAAGGGACAAGTACGGGGTCTCTGGAGAGGCTTCAATGACTTGTCCGGTAATTGGCAGGTGCACGGAAGCGGCCAGATAGCTTCCGTGATTATAACAATAGCTTTCCGGTCCCAGCATTACCCGCTTGGCACCTTGAGCAATCACACACAGGGATGGCTTGTATACCGCAGGCACTGGCGCGGATATGTCGGAAGAACGAATAAAAGAAAGAGCAGGATAGGCGGTAACGATGGTCCCATCTTGTACGGCAATACGTTCGATTCGTTCGGTCAATTCAGTCAAGCGTATTCCTCCATTCTGCGACTATTACAATTTACTTTATTGCATTTTGGAGGATTAGGCAATCTCTTCACAGTATCCGGCTACCGCAAGCTTTGAAGTCGGCAGCATAATGAACATGTAACACCTAAGCGTATTTCATTCATAAAAGGAGCGGTGTGGCATGTCGACATTAAAAGATAAAGTAGTGCTTATTACCGGTGCCAGTAGCGGCATTGGAGAAGCGACCGCCAAATGGCTCGCTAAGCGTGGAGCACAGGTGGTGCTCGGTGCAAGACGGACGGACAGGCTAGAAAAGCTGGCGGAGGAGATCAGAAACGCGGGCGGGATTGCTGAATACCATTCCCTCGACGTAACGGATTTTGAGCAAATGAAATCAATCGTCCAATTTACAGTTCATCAATTCGGACGCCTTGATGCCCTTGTAAATAACGCAGGTGTGATGCCGTTATCGCCACTTGATGCATTAAAGATCGAGGAGTGGAACCGTATGATTGATGTCAATATTCGCGGTGTGCTGCACGGGATCGGAGCTGCTATTCCCGTAATGAAGGAACAGAATTCCGGCCATATCATCAATGTTGCCTCCGTTGGCGCATATACTGTCTTTCCGAAATCATCGGTTTATTGTGCCACCAAGTTCGCGGTCCGGGCGATTACAGAGGGCCTGCGTCAGGAGTTGGGAGCAACAATCCGTACGACGGTTATTTCTCCAGGCGTAACCGAATCCGAACTGGCTGATACCATCACTGATGAGTCAGCCCTCGAGATGATGAAATCCTTCCGGGCCAATGCTTTGCCCTCTTCCGGTATTGCCCGCGCCATTGCCTATGCCCTTGAGCAGCCTGCGGAAGTGGATGTAAATGAATTGATCGTGCGCCCAATGGGGCATCCGGCTTAAACCGCTAAGCAGATTAGGAAATAAGACTTGACGGCTACCAAAAGTGAATTCCGTTACTTCACTCGAATATGGTAGAAGAATGGTAGAGGTTTATGGTGGTACAGAAAAAAGCGCGGCCTCCGAAATCCCCGGAGGCCGCGCTGCATATGAATTCAAAAGATGCTGGTGAAGGGAATTGAACCCCCGGCCTACGCATTACGAGTGCGTTGCTCTACCCCTGAGCTACACCAGCTTAAAGGATAGTCTGCCTGCCAAACAAAAAATATTATAACTCTTTCAGCAGAAAACGCAACCCTTTTTGATCATTCGCGCTGCCTAGTCCTGCATTAGCCCCAGCCCGCGGAAATATCCCAGTGCCTCCTTAGCACTTTCCAACGAGGACACGGCATAAGCCTCTTGCTCTACTATATAGTACAGAATCCCGCTCTCCTCTGCCTTGTCGAAGACGCTCTGGAAATCAACCTGCCCTTTCCCGAGGTCAGTCTCTTCATTATTTGCCCCGAAATCCTTAATGTGAACCAGCGGAACACGGCCGGCATAACGGGAGACATAGTCAATAGGACGTGCTCCGCCCCTGTGTACCCAGCCCAGATCGAACTCTGCAAACATATGCTCCGCAGGAATCTGTTCCAGCCATATATCGATGACTGCTTTGCCGTCTACCTCTGCAAATTCATAATCATGGTTGTGATACCCGTACTGCAGGCCTGCTGCACGGACCATCGCGGAGGCCTTCTCCAGGAAGGGAATCACCGCCGTCACATCCTCCATTGAGGGGTTCTGCGGAAGCGGTGCCGAAGGGGTGATCATATATTGTAATCCAAGTTCCTTCGCATATTCAATTTCTTTGGCTAACGCCCGTTCCATGTTATCCAGACTGCTGAAATCCAGGCCCACATGCGCCGAAGGCGCAGCAAGACCCAACCGGTCCAATGTACGGCGCAGTTCTCCTGCAGACACGCCGAAATAACCGGCGAATTCTACCGCCTGATATCCCATCTCCGCAACTTTGCCCAGTGTACCCAGGAAATCGCGCTCCGTCTGGTCACGCAGTGTGTACATTTGAATCCCGATCTGCTGTGAGGCTTTTGCCATGAAAGATCCGCTCCTTATAGGTTGAATCTGATTACAACTACAGGTACTCTTTACTCTCCTTGCAGCTTGCGTTCCACGGATTCCAGCTTGCTGCGGCTCGTAGAAGGCTTGTCACGACGGTCATCAATCTTAAGCGAGGTGGAAACCCGCTGTGCTCCTGACGTAAACGGCGACTCATGCAGCGCTTCTACCGCAGCAAGAATCCGTGCAACCGGTCCTTCAATAATAGTCCCCATCGAAGTAAGCTCATAGGTAATCCCCTCCACGGTCTGCAGCACACGCTGCATATCGGCCACATAGCTGCTGAGACTGGTACTGCCAGTGCCAATCGGAATAACGGTCACTTCGCCAATCGCCATTATGAAATCCCTCCTGCAAGTTTGATGAGTCTGCTCTGTCCTTACTCCTTAATTGTAACCCTTCAGCGCCTCTCCCACAAATACCCATAGACACCCCCTCTCTATTACTATCTTCCCCGTAAAATTACCAGGATTAGACGCACTCTATTTATGGAGTCTTTGTGGCATCTTTTGGGACAATTTATGACTCATTTAAGGCCATATCCACAGGAAAGTTGTGGATTACCTGTGGACTAACTGTGGATCATCTGTGAGTAAACCTGCGGAACCCGCTCCCCGCGCGGATTCGCAAAAAAATGTTTACAAACACAATATATTGAGTTACTTTTATTTAACAACAACAAAATATAGTAGAAACAGGTGTTTCGCCCTCTTGCCAGGGTTGAAGCTTAATAGGGAAACACGGTGCAAATCCGCTGCGGTCCCGCCACTGTAACCGGATGTTCCAGCTGCCAGACGCCGCTGGAGCAGCATCCTAAGGCAACAAGCCACTAAGGGGCTGCGAGGTCCCTCGGGAAGGCGCCGGAGGGCATGCCGGAAGCCAGGAGACCTGCCTGTTTCTGTGGCACCGGTTAGACTCCTGCGAGGAACAGGCGAGGTGCCCGCATGCGGCCTGCACGAGCAGAGTTAGCCTTTCCGTTAATCGGGCCAGAGGCTGCCGATACCTGAGGACGATAGAATATCGTCCTCAGGTATCGGCTTCTGCGGAAGGTACAAGAACAGGTTCCAGAACAGGACAAGCCCTGTGCCCGTTCGTATTTTCCACATAGACCACCGGCAAATGTCCGCTGTTTCGGATATTTGCAATACGCATTCGGGCATTTCCCGCCTCCCGGCTGGAGATGCCTTTTTACTGATGTCATGGAGCACACGCTTCACGCTTACGATACCGAGAGGAGAGAGCTATACAATGACGCTGCTGGAGAAACGATATAACGAAGGACAAGCTGCACAGGAAGTTCTTTTGGAAGAAGTTATTCATTTGGGACGGGATATTATCGACAGCCGGGATTTGGATCTGCTGCGCGAGAACGCCAACTTGAACGGGGAGAGCTTCTCCGGCAAGATGAGCAAATTCGGCAGTGAATATTCCAAGTGGTACGCCCGCAATTTCACGATGCCGCCACAGCTCGTGCAGGCTATTGAAGATAATGTTGTATATGTACATGACCTGGATCAATATGCCATCGGAACAACCAACTGCATCTTTATCCCGTTTGAACGTCTGCTCCGCGAAGGCTTCAATACCGGCAACGGCAGCGTCCGCCCTCCGAATTCGATTATGACGGCTATGTCGCTGGTGGCGATTATTTTCCAGTCCCAGCAGAATGCCCAGTACGGCGGCGTATCCGCCAACAAGCTGGATTACGATCTGGCGCCTTATGTCACTAAATCCTTCGCTAAGCTGTTCCGCAAAGGAATGGAATATTTCGAGGAAGGTACCGCCGGCGAAGCGCTCGGAGAGGTCACTATGACCCGCAGCGATCTGGAAGAGAAGTATCCGCGTGCCTTCCGTTTCGCCCTGAAAGAGACAGAAATTGAAACCCTTCAGGCTGCGGAGAGCATGGTACATAACCTGAATACCATGTCCAGCCGCTCGGGCGGCCAGATTCCTTTTACCAGTATCAACTACGGAACCTGCACCTCTCCGGAGGGCCAACTGGTGATCAGCTCCCTCTTAACTGCTACTATGAACGGACTTGGCAGCGGAGAAACACCGGTGTTCCCGATTCAGATCTTCAAGTGCAAACAGGGTGTCAACCAGCAGCCTGGTGATCCTAACTATGAGCTGTTCCTGAAAGCGGCAGAGTGCTCTGCACGCCGGCTGTATCCGAACTTCGCCAATCTGGATGCTCCGCTGAATATGCAGTACTACGATCCAACCGATCCGGATACTGAATTTGCTACGATGGGCTGCCGGACACGTGTTCTGGGCGACCGCTTCGGGCGCAATCACTGCTCGGGCAAAGGCAACCTTTCATTCAATACGCTTAACCTTGTACGTCTTGGTCTGGCTTACGGCACAGTAACCGGCCGCCGCCTTGCCGCTGATGAGGAAGGCTTCTTCGAAGATCTTAATCATTATATGGATGTTGCGCTGGACGGCCTGTTGCACCGGTTCCGCATTCAGGCTTCCCAGAAAGCCAAAGCCTCCGATTTCATGATGCGTGAAGGCGTCTGGGAAGGCGGCGAACAGCTTGCACCGGAAGACAGCGTAGGTGAACTTCTGAAGCACGGCAGCCTGTCCCTTGGTTTCATCGGTATGGCCGAGTGCATGAAGGCTATGTACGGCAAACACCATGGCGAAGATATGGAGGTCCATGCCAAGGCGGTGGCTATTGTCCGCCACATGCGTGAATACTGCGACCGCAAGAGCGAAGAGCTGGATCTGAACATTACTCTATTCGCTACGCCTGCCGAAGGTCTCTCCGGCAAGTTCACCAAGATAGACCGCAAGGTTCTCGGTTCCATCCCGGGTGTAACGGACCGTGAATACTATACGAATTCATTCCACATTCCGGTCTATTACGACCTGAGCGCAGCCAAGAAGATCAGCCTGGAAGCTCCATTCCATGAATATTGCAACGCTGGAGCGATCTCTTATGTAGAGCTGAACGGCAACGCCCGCAGCAACCCTGCAGCATTCGTCAAAATCATCAAATACGCGCTGGAGCAGGACATCAGCTATTTCAGCATCAACCACCCGATCGACCGCTGCTCCGGCTGCGGCCACGAAGGTGTAATCGGCACGACTTGCCCATCCTGCGGCGCTCATGAAGATACAACGCATATCCGCCGGCTGCGCCGGGTAACCGGATATCTGACCGGCGACTATCAGACCCGCTTCAATGCCGCCAAGCAAGCCGAAGTACGGGACCGCGTTAAGCATCTATGAACATCTGCGGATATTATCCGGAGTCGATCAATGAAGGAGAGGGATTGCGGGCGGTCCTCTTCTTCAGCGGATGCCGCCACCGCTGCCCCGGATGCTTCAACCCGAAGACCTGGAACTTCAATTATGGAGAGGTCTTCACTCCGGAGCGCAGGCGCGAGATTATCACCGAGATAGCAGATAATCCGCTGCTGGACGGCTTGACTCTGGCAGGCGGGGACCCTTTTTTCTCGGCAGAGGGAGCGGCTGACTTCATCCATGAGCTCCGCGCCGAGCTGCCGGGCTTCCCGGTCTGGATCTATACCGGTTATACGTACGAGGAGCTGACGGCTTCCCCCGGTTCTCCGGAATGGAATCTGCTGGCCCTGTGCCAGGTGGTCATTGACGGACGATTTGTAGAGGAACTCAAAGATACCACTCTCCCCTACCGGGGAAGCAGCAACCAGCGGATTATAGATATCCCGGCAAGTCTTGCCGGAGATACGGTTATACTTTGGGAGCCTGCGCTAAGCTTTCAAAGGGCATAAATCACGGTAAAAGCCGGGCTTACACCCAGCAAAAAGGGCACTAAACTACCGCATTCCGGTGGTTTAGTGCCCTTTTATGTTCCTCAGGAGGGTGATATCTTACGCCTACTCTCCCGACTTACGTGCCGCCTTATGCGCTGTCTCGTCCGCCAGCTCCTCCAGCACGCTGTTCAGCCGCAGCTTCAGCTCCTCGGCCAGCTCAACGACACCCTGGTCGTTGCGCACAGCCTGCGAGTCTACCGCGTAGACTCCGCCAAGAATATGCCGGGCGCCCAGCACAGACAGCACCGGCTTCAGCGCATAGTCGATCGCAAGCAGATGGGCCAGGCTGCCGCCCATGAAGAGCGGCAGCACGATTTTGCCGGCCAGCCCTTTTTGCGGAACCAGATCCAGGAAGGTCTTCAGCACTCCCGTATAGGAAGCTTTGTACACCGGACTGACGACGATCACCGCATCCGCTTCAGCCACCAGGCCATTCGCTTTGACGATGGCTTCGCTCTCAAACCTGGTATGAATCAGATCCTCCGCCGGAAGCTCCGCTACATTAATCCGTTCCACTTCAAACCCGCGTTCCCGCAGATCCCCCTCCGCATATTCGATCACCGCATTGATTCGGGATACCAGGGATGGCGTACCGTTAATTACCACTATTTTGGCCACTTCCGCACCTCTTCCGTCCGCTTTTATAAGATATGCCGGGCTGCTGTGCCGGACACAAATACTTTAAATTAGTAATAATCCTAGCAGAGTACAGGGAATATTGTCAAACCTCAAATGTGCTTGCAACCCGGCCCTTCTCTGGTTATAATAAACGGCAAACCTATATCCCGACCAGGCCAATGACCGGCATCCAACCGCGAGGCGTCTGCGACCGGAGCAATTCTCCTGTTCCCTAAGTTTACCGGGTTTCGCCCGTTACCGCGAAGACCAAAGAGGGCCTTATTCCGTGCTTTACAGCTGTTTTACCGGAATGGGGTCAACCTGGGTGGCACCGCGAGCTGACGCTCCTCGTCCCATGGATGAGGGCGTTTTTTGCATTTTTTTAACACAAAAGGAGCGATAGCGGCATGCTGGACATGAACTGGATCAGGGAGAATGAGGACATTGTACGGAAGACGGCAGAGTGGAAAAAGGTAGCGTTCCCGCTTGCGGAGCTGCTGGAATGGGATGACCGGCGGCGGGTTGCCCGCCGGGAAACCGAGCAGCGCCGGGCAGAGCGCAATGCGCTGACCAAAGAGGTTGAGCGCCTGCTGCGCCAGGGCGATGCTACAGGCGGAGAACAAGCGAAAGAGCAGGTGCGGGAGATCAATGCCCAGCTGACCGCACTGGAGGCGGAGTTGTTGGAGGCGGAGCGCCGCTGCGGCGAGCTGCTGCTGCTCGCGCCGAACCTCATATCGGCCGATACGCCGATCGGGCCGGATGACAGCGCGAATGTGGAGCTGCGGCGGCATGGCGCGCCGCCGGTGTTCGGCTTCAGCGCGCGTGACCATGTCGAGCTCGGAGAGCTGCACGGCATCCTAGACATCCCGCGCGGCGTCAAAGCCGGCGGACCCCGCAGCTATGTGCTGAAGGGGGCCGGGCTGCTCCTGCATCTGGCCGTACAGCGGCTGGCGCTGGATGTGCTGATGCAGCGCGGCTTCACCGTGATGGATGTGCCGGTAATCGTCCGGCCGGAAGCGCTGGAGCGGACCGGGTTCTTCCCGGGCGGCATGGATCAGACCTATGAGCTCACGGGAGAAAAACGCTGGCTCGCCGGCACCTCGGAGGTGTCGCTGGTCTCGCTGTACAGCGATGAGATTCTCGATCTTGAAACGCCGCTGCGGCTCGCCGGAATGTCGGCCTGCTTCCGCCGCGAGGTAGGCTCGGCAGGCCGCGATGTACGCGGGCTGTACCGTGTGCACCAGTTCTCGAAGATCGAACAGGTGGTGATGTGCCGGAACGATCCCGGAGAGTCGGAGCGGATGCTGCAGGAGATTCTCGGCAATGCCGAGCATATTCTCCAGCTGCTGGAGCTCCCTTACCGGGTAGTGGCCGTCTGCAGCGGCGACATGGCGATGAAGACACATAAGCAATATGACATTGAGACCTGGATGCCCAGCAGAGAAGCCTTCGGCGAGACCCACTCGGCCTCGAATCTGCTCGACTTCCAGGCCCGCCGCTCAGGTATCCGCTACCGTGATGAAGACGGGCGGCTGCAGTACTGCCATACCCTGAACAACACGGCGGTAGCTACGCCGCGCATTCTGATTCCGTTGCTGGAGAATCATCAGCAGGAAGATGGATCGGTCTATATCCCGCAGGCACTGCGGCCTTACATGGGCGGTGCAGATAAGCTGATGTTATAGAAACAAGTGGAAACGGCTTTGCCGTCCTTATAAGGACGGTATCATTAACGGCCTCGCCTCCTTCAATGGGCAGCGGGGCCGTTTCTATTATCTTTCATACTTTACATTGCATTAACATTAAGTTTACATAGTTTTCAGGAAATTCCGCTGTATTCCTCATAATTTTCCTTAAATTTTAAAATATTTTAGGAATTCTTCCTATTAATTTATGCACTATTAACAAATTTTGACGAAAAATTGCTTTGGAAACCTATTATCTCTATTATATTTAAGTGGAAATGATATTTTATGGGGAGGTATACTTACATGAAACTTTCTTCACAATGCAGGAGACCGTTTAGTCTATTCCTAGCGGTTGCACTGCTCTTGACCGGGATATTCCCGGGATTATCGTTAGGCTCCGGTATGGCTTCCGCAGATGCTCCATTAACTGTAACAGCTGCTATTGCAAAGTCACCTAGCGAAGCTATCGTAGTCACAGGTTATGTAGTAGGGTATACCTCAAACGGTCCTTCATATTCTTCTACGGACCTTGCCGCTGACACAAATTTGGCTATAGCAGATCAGCCGGGAGAAACGGATAGTTCCAAAATCATGCCGGTCCAGCTCCCGAATACACCTGCCTACATCCGGTCAGAATTCGGTTTGAAATCGAATCCTTCGCTGATTGGAACGCAGATTGTGGTTACAGGAACAAGAGACACTTACTTCAACGTTCCCGGAGTTAGAAACACTTCCAGTGTTACCCTCTACAGTGAGAACCAGGCTCCGCCTGTTACTGCCTCCCCTGCCTCCGGCTCCAAGATAGGCATAGGCTCTGCTATTACATTAAGTACTTCAGTAACGGCAAGCGTATACTACAGCGTGTATGCTAACGACAGTACTATCGCAGAGATTGATAATAAATTATATGATGCGCCTATCCCTGTAAGTTCCAGCTATAATACTCTCACCATTAAAGCCTACTCTTCATTACCCGATTTAGAGAATGGTCCAACAGCAACTTTTAAATACACTGTATCTGCTGTACTGGACAATCTGAAGATCAGCCAGATTCAAGGCGCAGGGCATACATCCCCTTACCTTGACGGCCTCGTTAGTAATGTCAAAGGTATTGTCACTTACATTAAGGATGCGGATAGTTTCTATATTCAATCCGCTGCAGCCGATATGGATGCGGATGTTTCCACCTCGGAAGCGATCCTAATCTATCAAAAGGGAGGCAGCAGCACTGTTAAAGTAGGCGACTCCGTTACAGTAGACGGCATAGTCCAGGAATATGGCTTCTCCGGACAATTGACGACTACGGAAATCGCCGCCAGCAAGACTACTGTTCTCAGCAGCGGCAATCCGCTTCCGGCAGTAACTCTTCTTGGTACTGGCGGACGAGTGGTACCGACTACGGTTATCGATGATGATAAGTTCGCCAAATTCGACCCGACCACGGATGCCATCGACTTCTACGAAAGTCTGGAAGGCATGCGTCTGGAGCTTACCAAACCAACCACTGTGGGCCCTGCTGTCTATTATGCTTCCAGCAGCACGTTCGAAATCCCTGTGGTTACAGTTAACGGAACAGCCAACACGACTGAAGTCACTTCTGCTGCGGGCGGCTTGGTGCTGACTGGTGCGGACTTCAATCCCCAGCGCCTGATCCTCTCCGTGAAATCTGCACCGGTGCTCACCACAGGCCAGCAGTTCACAAGCAACATTACCGGTATTATGAACTATGATTACGGCAAATTCCTGATTTCCACGGAAACTGGCACATTGCCGGATGTCTCACCCAGCAAACTGCAAAGAGAAGTGACTTCTCTCTCTTCCAATGCAGAAGGCAAACTAAATATTGCTTCCTTTAATATTGAGAACTTCTCTAAACTTAACGATCCCAAGAAGATCGAAAATGTAGCCAAGGATATCGTAAACAATCTCAAAACGCCGGACATTATCGGTCTGACCGAAGTGCAGGATAATAATGGTACGGGCACTGGCGTTACCGAGGCTAATGAGAGCTTCGAAGCACTGATTGCTGCCATTGAAGACATCGACGGCGGTGCATCCGCTTATGCCTACACCGACATCGCTCCAGAGAATAATCAGGACGGCGGCGTTAAGGAAGGCAATATCCGCTCGGGCTTCCTGTACAATACGAACCGCGTTGCACTGAAGGATAGCGAAAAAACAAAAGGAACTTCCACTGAATCCGTCACCTACAGCAAGACCTCCGGTCTTAGTGTAAATCCCGGACGCATCGATCCTACGAACGAAGCCTTCATTGATTCGCGTAAGCCAGTGGCTGCCGAGTTTACTTTCGAAGGCAATGATGTGATCGTGATCGCCAACCATTTCAATTCCAAGAGCAGCGACAATTACCTCTTCGGCTCCGTTCAGCCTCCGGTCTTCACCACGGAAGTCCAGCGGGCCAAGATCGCCAAGGTCGTCAACGGTTTCGTAGAGGACGTGCTCCAAGAGAATGCGGATGCCAATATCGTCGTACTCGGCGATTTGAATGACTTCCAGTTTTCCAATACGCTGAATATTCTCAAAGGCAGCGCGCTAACCAATCTCGTAAATACCCTGCCGCTGAACGAACGTTACTCCTACGTATTCCAAGGCAATTCACAGACGCTGGATCATATCCTCGTCAACAATAGACTGGCGTCGGACACCACACTCGACATCGTGCATATCAACTCGGACTTTGCTGATCCAGGAGATTATCCTACAGGCACTGAATTCCCGGCCGATATCCGGATCAGTGACCATGATCCGCTGCTCGCACAAATTGACTTTGCTACGGAGGATTTCAATCTGCGGGTACTGCATACCAATGATACTCACGGTCATTTAGAGAATGTGGCGAAGCGCACTTCAGCTACCAGCAGCGAACGGACAGGCAATACTGTACTGCTGGATGCAGGTGACGTCTTTTCCGGAACCTTATATTTCAATCAGTTCAAGGGCCAGGCAGATATCAAGTTCATGAATAACATCGGCTATGATGTGATGACCTTCGGTAACCATGAATTCGATATGAACAAGGAACAACCGGAAGTGCTGAAGAATTTCGTAACGGCCGCCCGGTTCCCGTTTGCCAGCTCCAATATCGACTTCACCACGAATAACAGTGAGCTTGCGGATCTCTATCATGAGATGACCGGAACACTTGAAACTGATGAGGCCCAGAGTACGGCCAAGGACGGAAACATCTATCCATCGGTCATCAAGGATGTCTACGGCGAAAAGATTGGTATCTTCGGCCTGACTACCGAGGACACGGTCGGATTATCTTCGCCAGGTGATAAGATCATTTTCAAGAATCATATAGAAAGTGCAAAGAAGACAGTTGAGGCCCTGGAGGCGCAAGGGATCAACAAGATTATCGCGGTCACCCATCTGGGTTACACCGTTGATCAGGAACTGGCCAAGGCCGTTCCGGGTATTGATATCATCGTCGGCGGACATTCACATACGAAGGTGGATAATCCTCCAACACCAATCGTTAATGTAGGCACCGGCAAGAATGTACTGATTGTGCAGACCGGTGAGTACAGTCAGTTCCTCGGTGAGCTTGACGTCACCTTCGACAAAGACGGTGAAATCAAGACTTACAAAGGCAAACTGCTGGACGTTAACCTGTTTGGTCCAGACGCTGCGGCTAGCGCACTCCTTGCTCCATACGATGCCGAATTAGCAACTGTCCGGAGTACGGTTGTAGGCTACACCAATGTCGATCTCTACACTTACCGCATGATCAATGGCAAATCGACACGTGTTGTACGCAGTGAAGAAACACCCATCGGGAATATGATTGCCGACAGCATCGCGGAGAAAGTCACAGAACTCCTGCCGAGCTTCGTTTCGGCCAGCGACCGCGCCTCCATCAAGGGTGTTGTTGCTATCCAGAACGGCGGCGGGATACGTGAGGCCATCAATGTTGGTGACATTACAATGGGCGAAGTGCTGACCACCCTGCCTTTCGGTAACGGCCTTGCCGCACTTAAAGTAACCGGTGCTGAAATCATCTCCTCACTGGAGAATGCGGTCAGCGGAATCAGCTCCGACCAGGGCCGGTTCGCACACGTCTCCGGTATGAGATACACGTATGATTCGACCAAAAAGCCGGAGATTGTAGATTCATTAACCAACAAAGTAACTCAGGCTGGCGAAAGAATTGTTTCCGTTGATATTAAGCAGGCGGACGGTTCCTACTTGCCTGTTGATCCGGCAGCCTACTACATCCTGTCCACGAACTCCTTCATGGCAGGAGGCGGCGACTTCTACCGTGCGCTGGCTTCAGCCAAAGCAGACGGACGGTATTATGAGCTGGGTCTACCAGACTTCGAAGTCCTGTTAGCCTACCTGAAGAGCCATAATCCGGTGATTTCCAGCATTGAAGGACGCATCACAGACCTGAAAGGTGCGGCACCGACTCCTACACCAACACCGGCACCGACTTCAGGTTCAGGTGGAGGTCCGGGAACAACGGTACCAACTGCAACACCATCACCTAGTCCAACAGCTACTGCCACAGCAGCAGTGCCGCCGCAGGTAACAACGATTACCGCAGCTGACCTGACTGCACAGCTCGCAGCCCTGCCTGCCGGCACCAGTGAGCTGATCATCCCGCTTACGGCTTCAGCAGGCGGTGCTCAAGTTGTACTGCCGGGCAGTGTGCTGGTTCAGCAGGCTGCTGCGAAACCAAATACAGTGCTGACTTTCACCTCTACCGGCGGAGCATCCTATTCGCTGCCGCTGAGCCTTATTAACGGAACGGCACTGGCTGCCCAGCTTGGTACCAGTGACTTTACGGTTACAGTTTCTCTGCTCCAGGCGGCTACCGCCACGCTCGACAGTCTGAATAAGGCTATCGCAGCGCAGGCTGGCTCCGTCACTCTGGCCGCACCGGTCATTGAATTCTCGGTTACCGCTGAGGCCGGTAATAAAAGTGTGCCGCTGAACAGCTTCGGCAGCACCTACGTGAAGCGGACTATTACTGCGACGGGAGCGTTGAGTTCTCAAGGGGCAACAGCCGTTTCCTATGACCCGGCTACCGGCAAGCTGTCCTTCGTACCTTCGATCTTCGCCGGCATCTCAGACGGAGATACTGAAGTGACGATCAAACGCAACAGCAACAGCTACTATACGGTTGTGAAGTCCACCAAGACCTTCGGTGATACTACAGGGCACTGGGCGCAATCATCCATTGAGCTGCTGGCTTCCAAGCTGATTATTACCGGCACCAGCAGTACCGCCTTCTCGCCTTCGCTGTCTATCACGCGGGCAGAATTCGCGGCACTGATTACCCGCTCTCTCGGACTCGCATCCGCAAGCGGAGGAACCACCTTCAGTGATGTCAGCACAGGCGCATGGTATGCTGATGCCGTACAGACAGCAGCCGCAGCAGGTCTGATTACCGGATATACGGATGGCAGCTTCAAGCCGGGCAATCCGATCAGCCGCCAGGAAATGGCTGCGGTCCTGTCCAAAGCCATCAAGTACACCGGCAAAACCCTGACTGCCGATCCGGCAGTGCTGGCTAAATTCAGTGATGCTGCAGGCATCCCGGACTGGTCCAGAGCAGCAGTAGCAGAAATAGCTGCCGAAGGCATCATTCAGGGGACACCTGACGGCGCGTTCGCTCCGGCGAAGCTGGCTACCCGTGCGGAAGCCGCTACGATGCTGGAGAAGACCTTGAAGTCACTTCAATTCATTAACTGACCAGGTTCAAAGTTAGACATTGAAAAGGCGGTACCCGCGGCGCATGATGCGCTGCAGGTGCCGCCTTTTTCTATACGGGTATGATTACTTCGCCAGCGATGGCACCGGATCCGGCAATGATACCGGTACCTGCACCTCCACCTCAAATTCAGGGATATACTCCTTCTCCTGGTTCCCCTCTGTGTCTATGGACAATATCCGGAAGGGCTTTACCGTAATATGATCCGTCTTATACTGGAGCGGTTCGAATAGAGCAGCAGCGATCAGCACATTGCCTCCTGTGGCATTCCAGCCGGTAGACCCGTTGATCTCCCGCAATACATGGCCCTGATCATCCACAAGATCATAGCCCAAGAAATCCTTATGATTGACAGGCTGACCTGAAGGCCGTCCAAGCCGGGTGGTGATCCTCGTTGTAATCGGAGTAAGCTCAACAGTATCCAGCGTGAAAATCATACCGGAGCTCTGGCGGATTAACGGCTCTGCAATGATGCTGTGGTAGGTCTTCTTTTGCACCGGCAGCTTAATTACAAAAGGCTCCTGTATCCCCAGTACGTCTATGGTAAGCGTAAGCTCAAAATCATCCGGGAAAGCCCGCCCCCCCTGATTCTGCAAATCCGTGAATTGAATGATCCTTGAATCCGCATCCTTCCCGCGAAGCAAGAACGGGCCAAACGAACCGCCGCCGCTGCTGCCAAGCGGACCATAGGTATTAATATCCTCACCGTTGATCGACAGCTTAATATCTGTCATGAGATCACTAACATCCCCCTGCCGGAACTCCAATACATCCGTTTGGCGCCCGATCCCCAGTGATACGCGAATTCCATCGTACAGCACTTCAGGTACAATAAGCGTTAGTCCGTCATGGGTATCGCTCAGCTCAGGTTTCTGTACTGCCGCCAGCCCCTGCTGATCCGCATTCCGCAGCCCCATATCCCCGGCCAGCCTGAAGATCGACTCCATCCCCGGAATCTGCTTAATGGACGCGGCCAGCGTCGGAGAGATAAACTCTGTCCCCGTGATCAGCAGAAACAGCAGCAGCACAGCAGCCACTATGCCTGCACCTCTTCGAAGTACACTGCCTCGTCTTCTGCTTAGTCCGACTGGTTCTGTCCTCGTTCCCCGCTGCTGCCCGTCCTTGTACCGGTTCATTATGCGTTCTTCCAGATCTATCTGGACCGGTGTATCACGGACCATCCGTCCGATCCGCTCCAGTTCTTCTTCCTCCCTGTTAGCGTGGTTCATGAGCGATCACCCCTCCACTGTTTTGACGGCGTCCGAGTTTTTTGCGCAGCCGTTCATATTTTTTGCGGACCGCCCCGGGCTTCAAGTCCATAATCGTTCCGATTTCCTCAAAGCTATGCTCCTCCAGTGCCCTCAGCAGCAGAATTTGCCGTTCCTCCATACTCAGCTTCTCCAGCAGTTCATGAACAACCTCCGTATATCGTGAACCTTCGGCGCACTCCGCCTGCTGCTGATGGCTCCTGTAGATGGAGAGCAGCCTGAAGCCTTTGTTCCTCTGTTTAATCCGGTCCAGGCAATGGTTGCGTGCAATGGTGTACAGCCAGGCCGAGAAAGAGACCTTTGCCGAGTACTGCCCCGCCCGCTCCAAGGCTCTGATAAAAATCTCCTGAGCCGTATCCTCCGCCTCTTCCCGGTTACCCAGCAGGTAATAGCAGTACAGGTAGATCGGCCGCTGAAAATGTCTGATGATCCAAGTGAAGGCCTGTATATCTCCCAGCTGAACCTTCTCAACCCTTTGCTCCATGGTCAGCTCTGCCGCCTGCTCCTGTTCTGCGTCTCTATTCGTCCGGCAGATTTCCGTTTCATCCACAGCTCCCCCTCCTCTATGCCTGTATAACTGTCAAAAGTCTGATTTTGTGACACGCGCTCTTAAAAATCCTGGAGACTCGTGAAGTCAGCCCTTGCAAACGCAAATGTGTTCGTTTATTATAAAACAATAAGTTAGTTCTATATTTATAGAACTAAATCAAAAATAGTTATCATTTGTTCATTATATCTCTGCCGTAATATCACTTCTCCAGAAAGCAGGTACCCCTATGGATTACAAGGTAACAGTCGATTTCGCGCCAATCTATGAGTGCATCTCCAGCTTAAATGCTTTTATCGGGAAGCAGAACCACAATGCTATGGACGCTGGAATCTCCTGGATTCGCGAGGTGCAGATCCGGTTCGCCCCCGTAATGCTTCAGAAAATGAAAGAAGTAATGAAGCTCACCGATAACTTCAGTCTGTCTCCTTACATATGGAGCTGCCCGGAAGAAGAACGCACCGTCAAGAGGTTCCTGAACTGGTTCGAAGCCCTCTCCCCGGGTGAGCTGTATGAGATTGCCGGCCGCTTCGGGCAGACCGTCCCCTCCAACCTGGCCGAGCTGCGAAGCTCTGCCGCTGAAGTCATCAGAGCTTGGGATACGGGGTACTTCAGCAGCATTGATCCGGCCATCATGGAAGGGCTGCAGCAGGAGGCTGGTGCAAGGGCAGCGCTGCTGACCGGCACGAATGATATGGAGGTGTACGAAGCGGCTACAGCAGGTATGCGGCTATACCCTTCAGAAACCCTGAAGCAGGTTATTATTACACCGCAATATCATGCCCGGCCTCTCGTAACCTCCACGCTTTTTGATGAATTTGTGTTCACCAGCTACTCCTGCGATGTTCTTCCTCCGGAAGATGGGCGGCCCGCACCGGCTCTGCTGCGGCTTACCCGGGCGCTGTCGGATGAGACGCGGCTCTATATTCTCCGCCTGCTGACCGGCAGGCAGCTTAATTTCACTGAGATTGTGAAGGAGGTCGGCCTGTCCAAAAGCACGATCCACTACCATCTGATCGCACTGCGGGCGGCGGGCCTGGTCATTGTTCATACTACCAGCAAAAACACGTCCTACAGCCTGCGCCTTGAGGCGCTGAACGGCCTGCCCGGACGAATCGGGGAATATCTGGAGGGGTGAGTTCTATGCAGAAACGCAGCTATTACGGGTTATTATCCACAATTTCCTTGAGTGCCTTCGGCGATGCCTTTGGACTGCTGGCAATGGAATGGCTTGTCTATGAGCTGACTGGCTCCAAGCTGGCTATGGGTGCACTTGCCCTCAGCTCTATGATTCCTGAGCAGGCGCTCCGCCTGCTCGGCTCACCCTTGTCCGACCGGCTGCCCCGCGTCCGGTTCATGGCCTGCCTCGCGTCGCTGCGTCTGCTGGCTCTCCTGCTGCCGCTGGGCATGGGGCTGACCGGCCACCTGCAGCTGTGGCATTTGTTCGCTGCCGCCAGTCTCAGCGGAGCCTGCTCCGCCTTGTTCATGCCAACCGCAATGGCCGTGATTCCCGGCATCGCAAGCACCAGCAAGCTGATGCGCGCCTTCGCCATCATCGACGGCTGCAAGGGTGCCGCCGCACTTCTCGGCCCGGCCCTCGCCGGCGTGTTGACCGCAGCCAGCGGGGCCTTGCCGGCACTCGGCATCAATGCCGTTTGTTATTCGGCAGCGATAGCCACTCTGCTACTGCTGCCTCGCATGGGTAAGCCGGCAGCAGCCCCCGCCGGCAGCTTCTCGACAGCCCTCTATCTGCGGGAGGTAGCCGAAGGCTTCTCGTTCTACCGGCAGTTCCCCGCCATGCTGACGATTATGATGATGGCCGCCGTCAGCAATCTGAGCTCCATTGCCGTATGGACCATGATGGTCCCTTATGTCCGCGAGGTGCTGCACCGGGATGCAGCAGCGGTGGGCTCGCTGTCTACGGCCTCTGCCCTCGGATACTTAGCCGGACTGGGTGTGATCTCCCTGATGGGTGAGATCACGAAGCGGCGTATCGTGATGCTCGGCAGCCTGGGCTTATCGGGTATCGTCACTATGGTGTGGGGGTTCATCCCCAGCTATTTCTTTGCCCTATTTGCGGTATTCGCCGCCGGACTGCTGGGACCTTTCTTCGGTTCCTTAAGCTCCTCCCTGCATGGACGGCTGGTTCCCGGCCACCTGCAGGGGCGGGTCAACTCGGTCCGGTTCCTGATTGGCGGGAGCCTGTCACCGCTCGGCGCCCTGGCAGGAGGAGCGGTCGCTGAGCTCTATGGGGTGCCTGCTCTTTTGCTGGCCGCAGGAATTCTTCCTGCCCTGTATGCTGGAGTGGCGCTGCGCTTGCCGGGACTGAAGGCGCTGGACGGGGACTTATCCGTGCTGGAACAGAGCACGCGGCAGAAAAGTGAAGTTGCCTAGACAGGCAATACACCTGTATAGACTGAACTCTGTTTTCCATAATTTTGGGCTAGGCCACGCTCGAAACTCCGTGAAATGTCTGGACTTCCGGCGGGCATTACAATTTTTGCTGGCTAGAAGTTGAATGTTGTACTTTCTGCAGAATTTTCGCACAGAAGGGGCCTTCCGGGGCGCATTGTTGTACTTTTTGCAGGATTTTTGCCGATTTCGTGCTGGTCAGAGCTCGATTGTTGCACTTTCTGCAAGATTATTGCAGATTCGCTGCCTACCAGAAGCAAATTGTTGTAATTTGTACAGCAATTCATCAGTCTGGACGGAGCTACGGACAGGGCAGCGCAACCAGCTGCTGCTTCACCTGCGAAGCCGCAGGAAGCGGCCGGCGCAACACGTCAAACAGGGCGATGCCGTCATGCACATCGCCCTGTTATTCTTAAGAAGTCCGTGCTGCTGAATCAGGATTCCATCCCGCCCTCAGTGGTCTCATAATGACTGGTATCGCCGTGAAGCACAATCTCGGGCACACCGTCCGTGATATCGATTCTGCACAGACAGGTAGGATAGATGTAGGGCAGATCCCAGAGCTTGTTCATGGCTCTGCTCTCGAAATAAGCCATAAGCA
This sequence comes from Paenibacillus sp. FSL R10-2736, assembly GCF_038000245.1. Lineage (NCBI taxonomy): Bacteria > Bacillati > Bacillota > Bacilli > Caryophanales > Paenibacillaceae > Paenibacillus > Paenibacillus sp. FSL R10-2736. The sequence goes on along the minus strand of NZ_JBBOBN010000002.1, from coordinate 1,053,578 downwards.
CCTTAATCACAACCGTATGCGTCACAATGAGCACCGAGCCGCCTGCGTGGAGGTCTGCGATCTCCCGCAGCTTGCCCAGCGCACGCTCCTGCACCGCTGCAAAGGTCTCACTGCCCTCTACACTGAACTGCTCCGGGTCGCCCCAGAAGAACTGATGCTGCTCCGGATACTGAAGCTGCAGCTCTGCGGTATCACGGCCTTCCCAGACTCCCATGCCGATCTCCTTGAATTCATCGCAGGCCGTAAGCGGCAAGTCCCGCTCTCCCATGATAATCTCCGCCGTCCGCAGCGCCCGGGGACTAGAGCTCGCGTACACCGCGTCCAGCTCCACTTGCTGCATGCTGCGGCTTAGCCATTCTGCCTGCTGGACGCCCAGCGGCGTAAGCTCTGAATCCTGATGGCCCTGCATCCGCTTCTGCACATTCCATTCGGTCTGCCCGTGCCGGGTAATGTACACCGTTGTTGTAGTCATGAAACTTTGCTCCCCTCAAGACGATAGCTCTCTTGCTCTATCCATAATAATTACGCCACCGCACCTCTTATGTGCGCTTGCGTTCCAGCCACTTCACCGCGTAATCCACAATCTCCCGCTGCGGAATCAGCTGTGCCGCCGATGCGGCCACAAGGCCGCTGGCAATAAGCCCGGTCTCCCGGCCAAAATCCACGCCCAGCTCCGTGAAATCATCCGAGTTCCAGTTGTAATCACTGAATTCCATCCATCGTCTGACTCCGTCCACCATCATCGGCGCTGCAGCCATGACTTCCTGTTTCCCGGCATAGTCTGCCCGGTATTCCGCCAGATGCAGTGAGGTATTATTAAGATTGTCTACGCCAAGCAGCAGCACGCTTCCTCCCAGCTCATAGATCCGGGCCAGCGGAGACTGCTCACCGAAGGCGTACTCCAGGCTATGCCCGTCGATTATGACATCCCGGTGCTTCCCCCAAGCGGCAAAAGAGTCAATCGGATGGCTGCTGCGCCGGACGCCTTGCTGCTTGCGGAAGCAGTCCGGAATCACCCCCATCCCTCTAAGCGGGGTCAGGTCCGGGTCATATGCAGGCATATGCTCCCGGATGCCGGGCCACCAGGCCTCCGGCACCGGCGGGTTGCTCCAGCCTGACGGATCGGTCAGATCCGAGGATTGCGTAGGCATAACGAGCGTCCCTTCTTCACCCAGTACCTTCTCCAGCGCCAGGATAACGGCAACCGGACCACCGGCCACCCATTGTCCCAGTGATTTAAAGGAAGAATGCAGCAGCAGGGTCATTCCTTCATGCACGCCCAGCTTACGGAAGTCGGCGGCAAGTGTATCTACGGTAATCAGTGTTCCTTGTACTTCTTCCATTCGGTTGCCTCCAGCCTCTAGCCATCCGTTGTTCATATCTTAAAATTCCTTATCCTCCGTCTGCCCCGAATAACGCTCCATCAGCTGCTTCGCCCGGTATTCACCGGGAGAGATACCCTCCAGCTCCTTAAAGACACGCGCGAATTGCTTGCTGTTCTCAAAACCTACAGCCTCAGAGACCCCGGCCAGCTTGACGGAATGATCAGCCAGCAGCTCCTTGGCGTGGCGGATGCGGACTTTTTTGAGATACAGCACAAAGCTCTCCCCGGTGTACGCCTTGAAGGCTTCACTGAAATATGAATAATTGAGCGAGACATAATTGCTGACCATAGCCATATTCAGCGGACGCGCATAATTCGCTTCGATATACGCCAGCGCTTCTTCCATATCCGCATGCTCGGTATGCGCAGATCTTATACCTATAATATAATCGTTCACACTAAGGAGCAAATGCTCCAGTGCCCGGTAATAGTCATGGAAATTGCTGAAATTATACAAGTTGCCGACCGCTCGGTACAGCTTCAGCACTTCCACCGAAGCCTCTCCATGCACACGGAACACTTCATCCAGCACCCGTTCATTAATACTCCGCCCTACATTCTCCAGGTAATCCAAATCCAGATGCAGCAAATGATCCGTCTGAAAAATAACACCAAGCAGCGTCTTAATCTCCTTCTCCCGCTCGGTTCCCAGCATATTAAGCAGCTTGCGCAGCTCCTCCTCCGGGGAAGGGAAGCTCAGGCGCCCGGCGCGGATATCCTTATAGTCGACAAAGCTGGCCTGCGGGGACAAAAAAGTATACTGCAGCGCCCGGTACGCCTCCATGTAACCGGCACGGAACTGCTCCGGACTCCGGCTCTCACTGCTGATGCCGATGAGCAGCCGCTTAAGTTCTTTGGCCTCAGCCTTACCGGACAGCTCCAGGAAGCTCTCCATATTCCCCACAAGTACAAGCTTCCCGTCCCAATCGGTCAGAATTTCCGTGAATTTATGTTCCAGCGGTCCGATCAGCCGCTCCAGCACGCCCTGGACCTCTCCGTGATTCATCCGCGCGCCGTCCCGGTGATAATAATTGACCACGCCTACTGTAAAAGGAATCTGCAGCGTCGACAGCTCCTCCAGCTGTGCCGCCGATGCTTCTACCTCCCGCTGCATCAAAAGCCCCCGCAGGCGGGCAATCCGCAGCTCGCGGCGGTAGCCTTCCGCCTCCTGCTTCTGCCGCAGGCTGCTCGACTGGCGGTCCATTCCCTCCTTGTCAATCCGTTCGAGAATCTCGAACAGCTCTTCGCGGCGGATCGGCTTCAGCAGATAATCCTTCACGCGGTAGCGGATCGCGCTTTTGGCATATTCGAAATCATCATGGCCGCTTAAAATAATGACAGCAGGCGGCTCCTCCTTGCCTGCTTCCACCGACAAACGTTCCAGCAGCGTGATCCCGTCCATAATCGGCATCCGGATATCCGTAATAATGACATCCTTCCGCTCCTGCTTGTACAGCTCCAGCGCTTCCGCACCGTTGCCCGCCATCGTGATGCTGTAGACAGACGGATATTCCCGTTCGATCATCGCCTTCAGACCTTGACGGATCATTTTTTCATCATCCACGATCAGCAGATTGGTCATAGCTAGTTATCCCCCGTCAATAGAACTTTGGGCAGTGACATGAACACAGTTGTCCATTTCCCTGCTTCACTCTGCACTTCCAGCCCGTAGGCTTCACCATAGAACAGCTGCAGACGCTGATGCACATTGCGCAGTCCGACGCCTCCCGACTTATACCCGCCGCTGCTGGTTCCCGAAGGGTCAGCCCCCGGTTCCTCCTTGGCATAAATCGCCTCATGCAGCTGGGTCAGCTGCTGCGGCGTCAGCCCGAGGCCATTATCGCGCAGCGAGATGAAGATATCCCCCTCGGCCTCCGTAATATCGATCCGCACAACACGGTCCGTGAGCTCTATCCCGTCCGCATTCCACGCATGCTTTACACTGTTCTCAACAATCGGCTGCAGCGACATTTTGAGCACCTCCACTTCCAGATAAGCGCTGTCAATATTAAGCTCCAGCCTAATGGTATGCTCGAATCTTATATTCATAACCTCTATATAGTTCTGGATATGGCGGATCTCGTCTTTCAGCTTCACGTATTCACCCGTCCATTTGAAATTATAGCGCATCATGCCGCCAAGCCGGGTAAGCGCATCCGAGATCGTCCGCTGATTCTCAATCTCCGCCAGCATTTTGATATTCTCCAGTGTATTGTAGAGGAAGTGGGCATCGATCTGATTATGCAGCGTCCGCAGCTCAGCTTCCTTCGACAGCGCCTGTTTATGGACAGCCTGAGCCACCAGCGTATTAATTGTGTTCATCAGCTTGGAGAAGTGATGGGCAAGCTCGCCGACCTCGCCGCCTCCGCTGACGCGGATACTTCCATACGGCTCTCCCCGGCGGACTCTCTTCATCGTTTCGGTCAGCCGGCGGAGATTCTTCAGGATGAATGCATTCAGCACGTAAGCAATGGCAGTGACCAGGAAGATGAAGCCGATATTGACCCCAATAATCAGATTACGGGTACGCGAAATATCCATCATCACACCTTTCATCGAGACCACAGTGACCAGAGAAGCATTGATCTGCTCCAGCGGCGCCTGAATCAGCATGAAGGAATTCCCGTTCTCCTTATAATCCATCACCCATTTACCGGTCTTTCCGAACTCTGCCAGCCGGTCTTTGATTGCCGCAGTCAGCCCCTTATTATTCTCCAGAAAAGAGTTGTCTGTCCGGGTGAACAGGTTCAGCTCATCATCCGCAAGAATCATCTGGGATTCATTATCCTGCACGGAGGTATACGTCTTGGGTGTGAATTTACTCAGCAGCATATCTACCTGAACCATCCCGATGTGATTGCCCGCCGGAATGCTGATCTCCCGCAGCACCGATACCTTCGGTTGCCCCTGCTCTGTTTCCCCCGAGAAGCGCTTCATCAGGTCGATATCCGAGTTCTGAAAGGACCACAGATTCCGCAATCCTTCCAGCTCCAATGCCTTCTGAAACCAGGGCTCCATGGAGACCCGGGACTCACGGAAAATAACCGGCCACATCTCATATACATTTTTGCTGCTGGAATACAGGTACAAATGCTCAATATTCGGATTATTGAACTGGATCTGGCTGAGGTTCATGAAGCTGGTTGTGTTGTAATCAATCAGCTCTCCGAGTGTAGGATCACTTTCGCTGATCAGATACTCCCGGGTGATTTTATCACTATACGCCATCTGGAGCGCCCGCTCCATCGCCTCAATCTGATTGAGTACATGCAGCTTCTCCATCTGCAGCAGATAGTCGTTTTTCTCGATCGCATCCTGCATATACGTATTGTTAATGGCCTTGTACGAATAGAAGGACACCAGCAGACTGGGTCCCAGAATAATAAAGATATAAGCCACAACCAGCCGGCTTTGCAGTGATCTCCGTCCGAGCCAATAACGGAAGGAATTCCATAATGCTCCTGTTCGTTTGCGCATATTCACCTCTCCGTTAATAGCTGGAGCCTTGTAGATCCCGTTACTAGAAAATAACCCAAAAGCCCGCGGTTAGCGGGCAATTGGGTCTTATATTGGAGACTACATTCCGAGTTTTTTCTTGTTCTCTTCATATTTAGTCTGGCGGTATGCATCGAAGGTCGCTTGACCTTCCTTCTCTTTTTTGGTGAGATATTCAGACCAGATCTTATCGAATTCCGCATCGGATTCAGCCATCAGCAGCTTCGGCATAGTTTTGCCGCGCAGCTGTTTCAGCTTGGTCGCGATGATGCCTTCCGGCGAGTTACCGCTAGGATCAATCAGCTGGAATTCCGAAGTATTAATAGATTTCCCGCGGGTCCAGTCTTCCAGTTGTTTGAACGGCTCAACGGATTTTGGTGCCCATTGGTCAGTAATATTCGTATTTTGCATCATCCAGAAGGTGAACGAAGAGCCGTATTGCTTATCAAATGCTGCACGGTCCGAGTTCATCAGCTTAAGGGCTTCAGGGAGGAATTGATCCTTGCCCTCAATTGTATCATAGCTGACCCCTTTTTCGCCCAGGAAAAGATCCTTTTGGCCTTCTTCACTGTTCAGGTAGCTGAGGAATTTAATTGCGCGTGCTTTATCCTTAACATCCTTCGAGATCAGGGTAACGGTCCAGCCGGAGATCCCAGGGCCATTCAGTGTAGGCTGATCCAGTTTGGTGTTGGCTGGTCCATCTACAGCAATGTAGACCATCTCAGGATTCTTCTGGAAAATAGTTCCTTGCTGGGAAGCAAAGTCTGTACGTTGATACAGCATTGCGAAGTAGCGTCCCTGTACGATTTTTTCTTCCATTTGTGCCCGTTTGTCAATGAAGATATCTTTTGCCAGCAATCCATCCTGGTTAGCCTGGCGGAGTGTTTTCATCCAGCGTACATATTCAGGATCGGTTTCACGGTCATATACCTTGCCGTCTTTTTCCCAAGGAATCGCCAGGAAGTTCTGAATGTAGCCTTCCAGCGAGTCGTTGCCGTTCTCAGTGAACTCATGCAGACCCAGCGGAATCAGCGGCTGGCCGTTCACTTCAGGGAATTTCTCCTGTGCAGTCTTCAGCGCAGCGAGGAAGCCTTCAGGGGTACGCATATCCGGACTGCCGATGGCTTCATAAATATCCTTGCGGACTGCGAACGTCTGGTTCGATACATAGGTATCGCCATATTTTTCATAGTCGGCAGGAGAAGAGGAAGAGTTAGGATAGCCGTATACATTGCCGTCCGGCTGAGTGTACCAGCCAAGCTTATCTTTATCGGAAACTTTGTAGAAGTACGGGTCGTATTCATCAGCCAGCTTGTTCAGCGGAAGTACCAATTCGCCTTCTACCATTTTTTTGATGGCATCTTCCCAGTAGCCGAGGGTGATGAAATCAGGCAGCTTGCCGGAAGCAATCAGCGTGTTCAGCTTCTCATTCTCATTCCCTGCAGGCACGATAAAGTTAACGTTAACGCCGGTCTTTTTCGTAACATATTGCGAAGTTGGATCTACGCCCCATTTGTTGGCAAACCAGGCAAAGTTCAGATACCAGTCGAAGGTGATTGGTGAAGTGTCGCTCATCCAGCCTGGCTCATCGCCTGTGGCTGCCGGAGCTGTCGTTTCTGTTGCATTGGTTGCCGGTGCCTCTGTAGCTTCCGTAGCCGGCTTCTCCGTTGCTGTATTTCCGTTTGCGGCATTATTATTGCTTGAACAACCCGCTGCAGAGAATGTCAGCATTAGTCCCAAGAGCAGCAGGACCATTTTCTTTGGCTTATGTTTCATGCCCATGCTTGTTTACCCCTTTTCTAGAAAATAGTAATTATAAGCTCAACCCCGCTGCCCGCAAGACAATGGGCTCCGGAGGAGTTACCCTGTGGTTCGCAGATGCTCAGCCTTTGATGGAGCCGATCATCATGCCTTTAACGAAATAGCGCTGCAGGAACGGATAGACGAACACGATTGGCAGCGTTGTGACAACCATGGTTGCCAGCTTGATGGACTGGGAGGTTACCGACCGTGTGGCCGCGCTGCCCTGGACAGCAACCATCATCGTATTGGAGCTGGACTGGGCCACAACCCGGAACAGATAGGTCTGAATCGGCTGCAGGTCAACATTGTTCACATAGATGATGCCGGCGAAATAATCATTCCATTGATACACGCCGTGGAACAGCGCGATGGTGGCAATAACCGGCATGGAGACCGGAAGCACGATCCGCAGTAAGATGGACCAGTCATTGGCTCCGTCAATCCGCGCTGCTTCTTCCAGACCCTCGGGGATCTCCCGGAAGAAGGTCATGAAGATAATAAGATCGAAGAAGCTGAACATGACAGGAATGATAAAGACCATAAAGTTATCCAGTAAATGCAGATCACGCATCAGCAGGAAGGTTGGGATCAGGCCGCCGTTAAAGAACAATGTAATGGTGCCGATCAGAATGTAGAGCTTGCCGCCAACCAGATCCTTGCGGGACAAGGCATAAGCTACCATCGCTGTAAAGAATACATGGAGAGCCACACCAAGGACTGTCTTGAGTACGGTAACCCCCATCGCCAGCATAATTCCCGGACTTGCAAATACTGCATCGAAGTTCTTCAGTGTGAACATCCGCGGCCACCAGTAGATTCCGCCCAGCATGGCATCATTGCCGTCATTGAAAGCGTTGACGAGCACATACCAGATCGGATACAGCGTCAGGAAGCAGACGCAGAGCATAACCAGATTATTGACGATATCGAAAATCGCTTCGCCTTTAGTTTTACGTTTAAGAGCAAACATATATAGGTCCTCCTTGTCCTAGAACAGCGACGTGTCGTTGATTTTTTTGGATACCTGATTGGCAATCAGCAGCAGAATCAGTGCAATGACCGCTTTGACCAGGGTGACCGCCGCAGAATAGGAGAAGCGGTTGGAGACAATACCTGTCTGATAGATATAGTAATCAATTACATTGGATGTACTGTCGTTAAGTGAATTCCGCAGCACCAGAATCTGGTCGAAGTTCGAGTTCAGTACACCGCTGACTGCCAGAACGAACAGGATGCTGATCGTGGCCCGGATGGCCGGCAGAGTGACAAACCACATTTTCTGGAAACGTCCTGCGCCGTCGATCGTTGCTGCCTCATACATTTCCGGAGACACGCCGGCAATCGCCGCGAGGTAGATAATCGCTGACCAGCCAAGCTCCTTCCAAATGTCGGAGGTGATGATTATCGTCCAGAAGTAACTCGGTTCAGCCAGGTAAGTGATCGGCTTATCAATCAGATTGAGTGCAAGCAGAATATTATTGATAATCCCTATATCCGCGAGCCAGGTGGCCAGAATGCCGCCAAGCACAACCCAGGAGAGGAAATGCGGCAGATAGGAGATCGTCTGAATCGTCTTCTTGAATCTGATGGAACGGACCTCATTGAGGAACAGGGCGAATATAATTGGCAGCGGGAACCCGATAAGCAGCTTGATTAAGCTGATGCCGAGCGTATTGCGGATAACATTCGGCAGATCCTCATCTGCGAACAGTTCCCTGAAATGCTCCAGGCCCACCCAAGGGGCTTCGGCGATCGACTTGACGATATTATATTCCTTGAAAGAAATAATCAAGCCGTAGATCGGGATGTAGTTGAATATGATCATCCACACTACACCAAGCAGTGCCATGGTCTGCAGATGACGCTGGGCTACAAATTTCCTCCAGAGCGTATTTTTGCGAACTGAACCGGTTTCGATTGACGCCGGAATGAGCGGCCCCATTACCGGATTTGGTTTGGTGCTTTGTTTGTTCTCCATCGTATGGACCTCCAAAATCCCCAACTTTAATGTGTGAAGCGTTTTCATCTCTATGTATTTATTGTATGCGTTTTAGTATTTGGGCGTAAGGTCCCAGATTTCGTATTTGGGGGCTCATTTTTCGGCTTGGCTCAAAAACTCAACCGCCATCGGAGATAGGCTGCCGGAAGCGCAGAACTTCCGGCAGCTATTGTCGCCTCCCGCTCCAATCCCCTTCCGCGCTTGCATGGGTGAATGCTACTCTGCCCGTTTGGGACAAATTCAAAGCTACCTGTCCCTCGGGGCTGCTCATGCCGCCCACGTTCGGCGGATTCAGGGGCACTTCTGCCCTTATTTCACCCTACCGCCTACTTCCGGCGGATTCAGGGGCACTTCTGCCCCTCATTCTACCCTATCGCCTACTTCCGGCGGATTCAGGGGCACTTCTGCCCCTCATTCTACCCTATCGCCCACTTCTGGCGGATTCAGGGGCACTTCTGCCCCTCATTTCAACCTATCGCCTACTTCCGGCGGATTCAGGGGCACTTCTGCCCCTCATTCCAGTATTTCGCCCACTTCTGGCGTATTCAGGGGCACTTCTGCCCCTCATTTCAACATTCCGCCCACTTCCGGCGGGATTCAGGGGCACTTCTCCACAGCCCCCTAATGAAGTTGGAGTCCTCCCCCATAAAAATGTAGACTGAATACAGGAGGAGGATGAACACAATGGGAAACTTAACAGGAACAAGAGAGAAGGCAGCGCAAGAGGTGTTGTCTGGCATTAAGGCAGCGGTGGTTGCCCGAAAATATGGGGTGACCCCAGCGACGGTGAATCAGTGGGTGAGAGATTACCGAGAGGCCCATGGGGAACAAGATCATCCGTATCCCCAGGAGCAGGTGGAGGAACTGAAGCGCCTCCTGGAAGTGGAGCAGAAATACGAGAAGGCCGTCAAGATACTCGGCGAAAAGGAGTTAGAGATTGAGATTCTGCGTGAACTGCTAAAAAAGCCAACCCCTGCTTATCCGAAAAAATCGAGGTAGCCGACATGTTCATTAAGCAGGGGAATACAGCAGCTTTGGTACTGCGTCTCATGGGGCTAGCAGAGTCCACGTACTACGACCGTAAGAAACGCAGGTCACTGTCCCCAAAGGCCGTTCAAGGGGGGCGTGGAAGACCCCAGCCAGGCTACTCCTTTAACGAGTCTGGGGAAAAGATTAGTGACGAGGAGATCCAGGAATGGCTGCTGGAATTAATCGCTGGAGAAGAGCACGTGTACGGGTACAAACTCCTGGCCAAGTGCTTGTGGAACCAGCACCGGTTGAAGCTCAATCACAAGAAAAGCTACCGGCTGTGTCAGGCGCTGGATATCCTGCAGCCCCAGCGTCAGAAGCGCTTTAAGCATCCCCGGAAGCTGCCGGAGAACCGAGTCATTACAGGAGCGGGCCAGCTCTGGCAGATGGACATTAAATACGGGTATGTGGAGGGACGTGACCGGCATTTCTTTGTCCTGAGCATTATCGATGTGTTTACCCGCGTCATCGTCGGCTACCACCGGGGATCGTCGTGTGAGGCCAAGCACGCCTGCCAGACGCTGGCGCGCGCCATGGAGCATCACTGCGCCCCTGACAGCGCACGCCCTGTGATCCGCACCGACAACGGCCCACAGTTCGTCAGCCACCTGTTTGGCGACATGTGTGAAAGCTGGGAAATGACCCATGAACGTATTCCGCCTCGAACGCCGGATTTAAATGCTTTTATTGAATCATTCCACAGTAATATCGATCGGGATTTGTTCCGCAAAGAGGCATTCGAAACGTTCGAAGAGGCCTATGAAGCGGTGGACCGGTACATGGACTTTTACAACAATCGCAGAATGCATACGAGCCTTCGTAACCTGCCGCCAGCTACCTTTGCAGAGTGGGTGCTGACCCTAGAAGACCGCTCCCGCTTCTTCTGGCCGAGAGAAAAAGCGAAATAAAGAGCATATCTACAACAAGTACTGATTTTATACGGAGGACTCCGGGATAAGGGGGTCGCACCGACTTCTGCCCCTCATTCTACCCTATCGCCTACTTCTGGCGGATTCAGGGGCACTTCTGCTCCTCATTTCAACATTTCGCCCACTTTTGGCGTATTCAGGGGCACTTCTGCCCCTCATTTCAACATTCCGCCCACTTCCGGCGGGATTCAGGGGCACTTCTGCTCCTCATTCCTCCCTATCGCCTACTTCTGGCGGATTCAGGGGCACTTCTGCTCCTCATTCCTCCCTATCGCCTACTTCCGGCGGATTCAGGGGCACTTCTGCTCCTCATTTCACCCTATCGCCTACTTCCGGCGGATTAAGGGGCACTTCTGCTCCTCATTTCAACATTTCGCCCACTTCTAGCGGATTTAGAGGGATTTATCCCTCTGATTTGCTCGCTCCGCCTACTTTCGGAGATTTAGAGGGATAAATCCCTCTAATTTGCTCATTCCGCCTACTTCCGGCGGATTTAGAGGGATTTATCCCTCTGATTTGCTCATTTCGCCCACTTACGGCGGATTTAGAGGGATTTATCCCTCTAATTTGCTCATTCCGCCTGCTTCCGGCGGATCCAGGAGCACTTCTGCTCCTCATTCCCCGTATCGCCGACAACTGGCGGATTCAAGAGTATCCACCTCTAATCCACCTAACCCCGGGCAATCAAAAGGAGGCCCAACCGGGCCTCCTTCCTGTACCTTTATTAACTTGAATGAATATATAGATTGAACTTGTATTTTTGCTATTATGGGATTGCCGTGACTCCAAAGAATATTTGGCCTCCGGCCGCTGTTGTCTACAAATTTCTTGAATTCAACCCGCTGTTTCGCGGTGGAAATCCGCAGACAAAGGCGGACACTGTCGCTCCTTCAGTTCCAAAATTCTCCTCCGGCACTTTTCCCTATCCGTATATTTTTTAAATTCAATCTATATAGACTCTAATTATTCCATTACCGCACGGATGGCGGCAATCTCTCCGCGCCGCAATGCCTCGGCATCCCCGCCGCGCAGCAGGCCGCCGTCAATCAGCCGTTCCTCGCCGCTGCGGAATTGCAGCGTCAGATTCTGAATGACTGCCTTGCTGCCGCCGAAGGTATCGGCATGACGCGGATTATAATACGTCACTACTGTACTGCCCAGCAGGGTGAAGGACAGGTTGCCCTGCTCATCGAACAGCCAGCCGGGAAGTGCCGGCTCAAGCGACAGCGTTAACTCGCCGTCTTCCACAGAGAACAGCCGGCTGCCGGCCATCATCGTTCTCCACATGCTCAGGAACTCCGCCGTAGAGCCGCTCAGCCGGGCAACAAACCCCCTGCCATGCGTTGCAGGATCGGGATTGCCGCCTGTTGAGATGAACGAGGAATTCTCCAGTGTACTGCGACCGTAGACCTCAGGGTCAAGGAACGGAATCAGCGAGGTTTTCAGCTCGCTGTAGAATTCGTCGTACAGCCCCGCCTTCAGCAGCTCAAGCAAATATTTGTACGACATGTGCAGGAAGTTGGACTCCCGCTCCTGCCAGCCCGGTGTGAAGGCCCGGATGCGGCCGATCTCATGCGATTCTTCTTCCAGCGACACTGAAGTCCGGTACATCGATGTAACCGGATCAAAGAGCCCGCTCTGTTTCACTTTGCTGTAGATTCCCTTGGCGGTTTCCTTGCTGTCCAGCGTTTTGAGCCAGCGGGCAGGACCTTCCAGGAAATACGGCAGAGCAGTAGCTTCGAACTCTTCGACCAGAGCCTTCGGCAGCCCGTAGCCGCTTATGACCGGCTCTCCGGCTTCATCCGTTACAGGCTGGAACCGTGTTGCCTCGAAGCGGAAATAGGTCGGAACCAGTCCGCCGCCAATTCCTACCGCACGCTCAATCCCCTGATCCACCTTACGCAGCCATTTGCCCAGTGCCTCACGGATGACCGCAAGGGAAATTCCGGCGGTCTCGCCTGTAATTCCGAAGCGAATCTCTGCCCGGTAAGCCTCGCGCGCTGAAGCCACGCGGTCCCAATACGGGAATTGGGCCAGTGAACCGTCAAGCACTTCAGTTACAGCACGGTTCACCTGCTCAAGCAGCGAAGCCATCTCTAACGGAAGCGCTACTGTTGAAGGAATAATCGCGCCGCTCTCCAGAGCATCCAGCATGAACACAAGCATCCGCTTAAGTTCAAAGGTCTCGCTCATTCCGGAGCCGACCAGTCCCGGCAGACCGTTCATAGCATCATTCCAGCCCGGCTTGTTGCCTTCCATCTCTACCCCCATCCCGTAAGGATCAAGCGTGGCAAATTTGTTCATGGCAAGCGACAGCATCTTCACAAACAGGCTGGTCCGGTAGATCTCCCCGTGCCCGCCTTGTGTGCGCAGCCACTGGGTATCGCTGGCCTTGCGCTTCAGCTTGTGCAGCTTCTCCTCATCCTCCAGCAGCGCCCCGAATTGCCGCACCTGCCCGCCGCTGATTACATATTTCTCGCTGCGCGGCAGCACATAAGCCGGGCTGTCATAGAACGTATAAGTCTCGTCCCCGAACAGCAGCGCCTCCTGCCGTTCCGGATAAATATCCAGATAACCTTCCACCAGATCAAGATTGTAGGTCCAGTGATCGGACCAGAAGCCTTCTCCGAAGGCGGCTTCAATGTTCTGCTGCGACAGGGCAAGCACACCGCTGAGGAATTCCTGCTCACTGATGTTCAAAGCAATATTGTGATCCGCAATGTAGTTAATCAGGCTTCCTGGTGTGAAGCGTCCGGCCAGCAGCCGCTCAAATCCGGCATGATGCTCCGCAAGCGCCCCGGCAACCCATGCTTTAAGCTTCTCTCCCTCACCCGGCAGAATTTCAAAGCTGGTCCCCTGCACGCTAAGCGGATTGTAGCCGTCTGCCTGAATCAGACTGTAGAACATCTTGATGTTGAAGCTGCCCACCTGCGGGTGGAAGAACACATCGCTGCGCCGGTTCTGGTTCATATCACGGAAGTTCCCGTTGCCCTGCGAATAATATTCAGGCGCCAGCGAGAAGAAGTTATAATCCCGTTCCATATCGCCATGCTTGCGCGAGTATAGATGTACAACAAAGCCTTCACCGCCGTTATCAAAAATAAACGGATAGCCCCCGCGCAGGAAATTGTCGAGATAAGACTGGCGGCAATAAGCATCGAACAGCGGCGAGGAGGTATGCGTAGCAATATCCTCCGTTAAATCCTCTGTCAAACTGGCCGCTTCCTGTGCCTTGGCAGCAAAATAATCTTCCCGGCAGAGCTCAGCCGCCCGATGATTAATTCTGGCAATATCATTTACATGCCCAATGATTGTATTCAGCTTCAGCGAAGCTCCCGGTGCAAGTGTTCTGGATACGCCGCTGAAGCCGCACGGCACCTTGTTGGCCGGATATTGGGCCTGTGCAAGCAGCTCCGCCAGCGGAAGCTCCGCGAAGCGGTCCGGATACGTCAGCGAAGTATTGCCGCCGAAGATTACTTCATAATCTACGACCGGATACAGCTGTTCTCCTTCCGTTGTGGAGGAGAGATAGAAGTGCCCGCTCTCAATCAGGCTCATTTCCGCATCGTCATTCGTGCTGGAGCGCAGCTTGTAGAACGGAATTCCGTTCTCCAGGTTATACACATCCATCCAGCTGCGCAGCAGGTTCCCCATCTCTTTGTAGCCCCCGTTCGCTACGCCGAAGGGAAGAACCTCCGGAAGACCGTCCAGCAGCTCCAGCTCCAGCTCTGTCCCGCTGATATTCTCGATCTCCACCTGCCGGATCAGCGCGGCATAATCGTCACCCGGCAGGTTGAAGTAGTGGACTGTCGTCTTCAGCCCATGTCCTGCATGTGACTCCTCAATGGTCAGTCCGTTCGGCAGGATCGTCATGATCCGCTTGGCCGCAGGATCAGGGCGTGCCGACTGGAACGGCTCATAGACTTCTGCTGTACCCTTCAGCTTGATGAAGGTGCGGAATCCGGTGGAGGCTACATTCTTATACGAAATATTAGCCGGAGAGAACTCCATAATCGGCGAATTTTTGTCCCGTACTCCGAAGCTGCTGATTCCTTGACCCCGGTTCACGTAGAACGTCCACATCGGGATCCCCTTCAATCCGGCAAGTCCGGGCAGGAAGCTGGCGAACGGTTTGCCTTCGTGGAACTGCTCTATGATAAATTTACCTGAATCGAAATAATAATGGCTCATGCTTAAGTCCTCCTAAAAGTTTGTTGATATATGCTTTTGTTACTCTGTTGCGGCAAGTTTGCTCAAGGCAGCCCCTGCTTCCTATGCAGTTCCTGAATGATTGCACTTCCTGCATTAGAAATTGCTTTATTCTGCCCTGAACATCATTCTGTTGTATTTCATACATTTAATTTCCGTTTTTTTGCGGCGGATTTAGGCGACATCTGCTGTAGAAAGTACAATAGACGGCCTCAAGCAAGAGTGTCTCAACTCGCGCTGAATCAGCCTTTGAATCCATCCCATCCGCTTCGTTTCTGTTCATCTTATTCATGTCTGCTGCCAGCTGGCTTAACCTTGCGAAATCAGATGTGTGGCAATGGAATGTGCAGGCAATGTGCACTCAGCGATTTCGCCGCCGAGGCCAAGCGTCAGGGAGCGTTCTGCTTCGCCTTCGTTCATCAATACAACAGCGATGCTGCCGTCCGGATTGCGGAACGCCGCTGACAGCACGCCTTCGGCAGCCGACTGCAGCCCGATCCGTACAGCACCCGGTGCAATGAATTTGCTGAAATGCCCGATGTAATAATACGAGCTGTTATAGTGAACCTCGTCCGTAGTCGTATCCGCAATCACCGGAGCATCGCAGAGATTCCCCACGTGGTTCGGTCCGCCCGTCTCATCCAGCACCAGATTCCAGTCCAGATAGCCCTCTGTCCAGGCATTCAGATCGCCGATCATATTCCGGCCGTAGCGCTCACCCGTGAACCATTCCCCCAGACGCACGCCGCCTTCCTGGCAGCCTTCGGTGAAGAGCACATGCTTATCCGGGAAAAGCTCATGCACCTTCTCCACCTTGTCGAACTCCTCGCCGCCGTACCAGTGGATTCCGGTTCCCCATACATACTGCGCTGCTTCCGGATCGGATAGAATCGGTGTCACGCGTTCGATCATAATATCCCGGTTGTGATCCCAGATGACGATGTTCACATCCTCCATTCCGGCCTCGCGTATCACCGGGCCGAGGTGGTTTTTGACGAAATCGCGTTCTTCTTCAGCAGTGTATACACAGGAGTCCCAGGTCTGCACTGCCGCCGGCTCATTCTGCACCGATACCGCCCAGACCGGAACGCCCTCTTTACGGTAAGCCTCGATGAATTTGGTATAATAGCGCGCCCAGACTGCAGCATATTCCGGCTTCAGCGAACCGCCGTTATTCATCTCCCCGTTTGTTTTCATCCAGGCCGGCGGGCTCCAAGGCGAAGCCAGCATCGTGAAGGGCCCGCCTTTGACCTCCATAGCATCCTTAATGAGCGGCAGGACCCACTGATGATCATGCGAAATATCGAAGGTCGCAAGCTCCGTATCCTCGTCCTGCACATAGGTATAGTTGCCGAGCGCGAAGTCACAGCTATGAATATGCACGCGGCCCATACTGTAACTCAGCCCGTCCACCGGGTGAAAATAACTGCGGATGACCTCTGCCCGTTTCTCCGGACTCATCCGGGACAAGGTATACGCAGCCGCTTCAGTGAAAGCGCCGCCAAAACCAATGATCTTTTGAAACTCCTGCTCCGGCTGAAGCAGTATATCTGCTGTTGTACCAGGGATTCCCGCCTTGAACTGAATACCTTCCCTGGAGCTCAGACGATCTGCTGTATCTTTGGCGGTTACTACGGTTTGAACGGTTGGCATGTGGGTTCACTCCTTCATCATTTGAATTCGAAATAAAACGAAAGAAATCGAAACCGGTTTCGATTTTGCTGAAAAAAAATGCATTCCCGGTTGAACGCACTTTTATCTCTTGACCGGCGGTGCACAGGAATCTCTGACGATGATCTCTACAGGCAGAACCAGCGCCTCCTGATTTGTACGCGGGCCGTTCATCGAAGCCAGTAAAAGCTCCGCCGCCCGGGTACCCAGCAGCTCCGTATTCTGGCGGACGGTGGTCAGCGCAGGGGTAACATATCCCGCAAGCTCAATATCATCATAACCCATGACTGAAATATCCTCCGGTACAGACAGGCCCTGATCCTTGGCAGCCATTACGGCACCCAGTGCAAGCAAGTCACCTGAAGCAAACACAGCAGTTGGCCGTTCCGGCAGCTCCAGCAAAGACTTCATTGCGCCGTAACCGTTCTCCAGAGAGTAGAATGCTCCCTCGGCAACATATTCGTCCGGCACCTCAAGACCCTGCTGCTCCATCGCCGCTCTGTACCCCAGCTCCCGCTGTTGTCCCGGATACGTATTCCCGCCTCCCGAAATATGGGCAATTCTGCGGTGTCCGAGCGAAACCAGATATTCCACTGCCTGCAGTGCACCAGTCATATTATCCGAGCAGACCGTATGCGACAACGCCGTTTCGAAATCGAGAACCACTGTAGGAATATCACTCTCCAGAAGCTCCCGGAAATAAGGATCCTCATAATCGGAAAGGAACACTACAACCCCATCGACTCCGCGAATCCGGCAGTTCTCCAGATATCCGCTCTGCTTGCCGCCGACATCCTTCGAGATAAACATGAGGGCGTAACCCTTGGCTACGGCAACCTGCTTGAAGCTCTCAATAACCGCACTGAAGAAAGGATGGCGGATACCCGCTCCCGTGTTCTCCACAAACAGCACACCGATCGTCCAGGATTTCTTGGTCGTCAGTGTACGCGCATGCGCATTAGGAAGATATCCCATTTCCTGGGCGGTACGCAGTATTTCCTGCCGCGTCTTCTCCCGCACGTCAGAGTAGTTATTGAACGCCTTGGATACCGTGGTTGGTGAATAGCCGGTTCTTTTGGCAATATCGTATATGGTAGTCACTTCCGGTTCACTCCCGCGGCCCAAATGAAAGCCCTTTTATGTTCACTGTCATTCTAACTTCTTTCAGAACGGCCGTCCAGCATAAAATATCTCTGTACCGCAGGCAGCAGCGTAACGATCTGAACCAGCATGCCCAGAGACATGTAGAAAACATGAACAATACTGACTGTATCCATCATATATGTCTGCACCATAATCCAGATAATCTGCCCAAAGCCGATATAAAGCGAGAAGCTCCATGCTGCATGCAGCGCCTTAAACGGAGTGAGCGAATAGCCCCAAGACCACTCAGGCTGCTTAAAAAGACCATAGAGCACCATTAGCGGCAGCAGCCCAAAAATGACCAGCAGCAGAATGCCGGGAATTGCATAACTGTCAAAGGGCGATCTTTCCAGTATGGACGCCGGCATTCCAATCATTTCACCACTGGGATCGGCGAGCAGGACCAGCCCTCCGGCGACAGCTCCAAGGCCTAAGAATGCCTGAAGCACAAATAGCAGTCTTACGGCCCCGGGCTTTTTTTCACTAACGGTCATTCAGCTTCCTCCTCTCTGGTTCATAATTATTGTATTCCTATACAAGCCTCATCATTGATTTACTGCCTTACTTTGCGAGTTTACGGGTTTTTCCTCAAGACTGCGAAGAGGGATGTCACAGCCCTGGAGATTTGCGGCTTTTGGCGCATGCTGTGTGAATACCTGTGCTTTACGCTATACTATTATCAAATCAATGAAATCACATGGCGGTATACCGTAAATAAGTTTCTATTTCAAAATACAGAAGGGATTGGACAGTTGCGGCTGAGGGCCGTTCTGCCAAGTATACTTATGACTGAAACTATTCTTCCTCCATCCAAACAATGTGCCTATTGCCATCAGCTTAAGCCGCTCTCTGAATTCCGCAGACGTACAGGCAAGCGCTCCAAGGGTATCTCCCGGCGCGGAGCCTGCCGGGAATGCCGCAAGCTACGCGAAGCAGGGGCTGCGGCTGCGCCGCCGCGTGCAAGCGCGGCACCCGCACTGCCGGAGCGTCCGCCCGGCACAGGGACTGCCAAGCGGGATAAGACACTGGTCTCGATCTCTGCAGCGGGCTCCGGAGCTGCCAAACCGCCTGCTGCCTTGGGCCGTCAGCCTTCCTTGCCCGAACGTGCCAAGGAAGGCCGCGGCAGCGCGGGTACCTCCGGCCTCAAGGGCAAGTCCCGTCCGCGCAGTGCGGAAACGGGACGCACGATCCCCCAGCAGCGCGGACCGAAGCCCGATCCCCAGGATGCCTCTGCGCTCATCCCTTCAGGCAAGGGTATGATTCTGATGCGCGGACACAGCGACAAAGGCCGGCGCTGGCATCAGGAGATCGATCTTGCGCTTGCGGTAACGCTTGTCCGGGAGCATGCCGCAGTTGTCGTGAACCGCCGTACGATCCGCCGCTTATACAGCAATAAGGATTTCCGCGCCTATATTCTGACCCGGGACCAGTATATCTGCTATTTCTGCGGCTTATACGGGGATACCATTGACCATCTGCTGCCCCGTGCCAAGGGCGGGCACACTACGCCGGACAACTGTGTCTGCGCCTGCAATTTATGTAATCAGACCAAGGCCGACCAGTATGTAGAGGAATTCATGGGCCGCTAAGCAGGGCACATGATCCTGTACGCAAATCAAAAAGCGCCTCTTACCCCGGCGGCTGCCCAAGGGACACAGCCGCCCCGGCTCGCGGCGCTTCTTCATTCTTCTGTATACTGCTTAGCCTGTAATGTTCTTGACCCGTCCTACCTGTCCGTCAGTCAGCCGCACTTTGATTCCGTGCGGATGGCGGGGCGAATTGGTCAGAATATCTTTAACCGCGCCATGTGTGAGTTTGCCGGTCGCCTGATCCTGCTTCAGTACAATATCAACCTGAAGTCCGGGGCGGATATCCGCTCTAACTTGCCCGTTCATGTTCTTCTCCCCTTTCCGGAAATATCTTATATTCTTGTATATAATCAATTTACTATGATCAATAAGGATGATGACAGCTATGGCCTTTGGCATTAACAGAGCAGAGCTAGCCCGCTGGAAACAAGCGGTCTCCGCTGGTGAAATTGCGTTCCTTACACATTACTGGCTGGACAAGCGTTTTCCTGACATCACCACAGTGACCAAGGTCGGGTGCAGTGATCTCCCCCGCCTGAGGGAGTGGTGCAGGAAGAACAGCCTTCCGCCGCAATATATTCATAACCGCCAGCCGTTTCCCCACTTCGACCTGATGGGACCGAAGCAGGAGGAAATCCTCCGGCGTGAGGGGCTATGGGATCAGCTTGAAAGGTTCCGTATGCTATAGCCCCGCAAATGGCCCCCGTCCGAAGGCTCCCGCATTATTTCTTGTTCCGTAAATCCTTCATAATCCGGCGGCCGGTTGGCGTCTGCGCCAGTCCGCCCCCCGCCGTCTCGCGGTGCTTCTCGGGCATGGCGGAGCCCACCTCCAGCATGACCTTGATCACTTCATCGGACGGAATCACACTGCGGACACCGGCCAGTGCCATATCGGCCGCAGCAAGTGCCGTGACGGCACCGAAGCCGTTACGGACAATACATGGAATCTCCACAAGTCCGCCTACCGGATCACAGATCAGCCCCAGTGTATTCTTCAGTGCCAGCCCTACGGCATGCACGGCTTGCGCAGGTGTGCCGCCGCGCATTTCAGTCAAAGCCCCCGCTGCCATCCCGATGGCCGAACCGACCTCAGCCTGGCAGCCGCCTTCTGCTCCCGATACAAAGGAATTGTTGGCGATAACATACCCGATGGCTCCAGCCGCGAACAGGCCGGTTACCATATAGTCATCCTCCCAGCCGAAGCGCTCCTGACAGCTCAGGAACACCCCGGGGATGATTCCGCAGGAGCCTGCGGTCGGCGTAGCGATAATCCGCCCCATGGAAGCATTCACTTCCGAAACCGCAAGAGCATACGCCATGGCCTGACCGGCAGGACCGCCAAGGCAAGGTTCATCCGCTGCATTGTAAGCAGCCACACGCTGGGCGTCAAGTCCTGTCAGGCCGCTGCGTGAGGTGGTGTCTTCATGCATGCCGCGGTGCACCGCTTCCTTCATTACGCCGTAATACTGGCTCATGGTAGCGAACTCCTGCTCCTTGGAACGCCCAGACTCCGCGCTCTGCTCCTCAAGCATCAGAGCGCCGATTCCCAGACCCCGCTCTTCACATAATACAGCCAGCTGGCTGAGTGTTTGAAAATTCATGATGTAATGTCCTTTCCTTTCTGCTCATGTGCCTGTTCATTCAAATCGACGACTTTCACGGACTTCACAGCCGGCAGCGCCCGCAGATTCCGCAGCAGCTCCGGTGTAGCGGCTTCATCCAGCTCCAGCACCGTCAAGGCTGCTCCGCTGCGGTTCTTGCGGTCCAGCGACATATGTCCAATATTGCACTGGCCCTGCCGCATTACATCCGTAACGCTGGCCAGTACGCCCAGATAGTCCATATGATTAATCAGCACGGTTGGATACATGCCGGTAAGCTTCACGCCGAACCCGTCAATATCAACAATTTCGATATTGCCGCCGCCGATCGAGATCCCGGTAAGCATCAGCTCTGTGCCGCTCTCGCTGCCGGTAAGCCGCAGGCGGACCGTATTGGGATGGGGGAACAAGCCCGTTCCCTGACCGAAGGAAATCTCCATTCCGGCTTCGGCAGCAAGCTCTATGGAATCCGGCAGCCGGTGGTCATCGGTCGTAAAGTCCAGCAGGCCTCCGGCAATAGCCCGGTCTGTTCCATGTCCCTGATACGTGGCCGCAAAAGAACCGAAGAACGTGACTTCTGCCGTACGCGGCAATTCACCGAGCACCTGGCGTGCCGCTCTGCCGATCCGCGCCGCCCCCGCTGTATGCGAACTGGAAGGTCCGACCATCGCCGGACCGATAATTGAGAACACATCTTTAAACCGCATCGCTCAGGTCTCCCGCTATCAAAATTCGACATTGCACATAGAATAGTGCAAGTCATTTGTAAAGCTCCTATATATTATACTGCGTCCGGACAAAAGCTACACTATTACATTGTTTGTGACCTATCTCAGCTGTTCCGCGAGAACAGTACAAGGCCATCCCGCTCCTGCCAGCCGGTGCCTGACCAGAAGCTGCGGCCCAGAGCGTTATGCCCGATGACCATCAGATGGCATTTACTGATGCCTTCCTCCCGCAGTCTCTCCAGGCAGCGTGTGACCATCTCACGCCCGGCCCCCTTACCCCGGCTGCTGCTGCTGACAGCCACATGATACATATATCCTCTGCGCCCGTCATGTCCGCACACTGCTGTACCCGCAAGTGTACCGTCCGCATCCACACACACCTGGCTGATTCCCGGATTACGCTCCAGATAACGGATAATTTCCCCGCGCAAGTCCGCTTCACTAAGACCCATCCCGTCCGTATTCTTCCATAATTGATAAGCTGCCTCGTAATCATCGGCTGTCATTGGTCTGTATAGCATTAGTTATTCTCTCCATTTCTAAGGTTTTAGTATGTAAAGTTAAGAGCGTCTTAAGGGTCACCCAGAAGAGGACTGCGGCGCACGCTTTTCTGGGCGCATGCATACCAATATACGGAGAGCCAACAGGCAAGGAGGAGTATCACCCGATGAATCCCGTTTACCCCTATTACGGAGAAAAGACGGTATGCCGCGTGCAGCCTATCGCCTTTCCCCCACAGCATCAGGACCGCCAGCCGGGTCTGGAGAGTCTGATGAATCCGCGTCCGATCAGCGAGAACCCCGAGAGCAGCAGCGGCAGGCTCAAAGGAAAGGTTGCCCTGATTACCGGCGGAGACAGCGGCATTGGAAGAGCAGCCGCCATCGCTTTTGCCAAAGAAGGGGCAGATATTGCCATCGCTTACTTGGACGAAGCTTCTGATGCCGCAGCTACGCAGCAACGGATAGAAGAGCTTGGACGCCGCTGCCTGCGGATTGAGACGGATCTGCGCTATAAAGAGTGCTGCTTCGAAGCGGTGGAGCACACCGTGCGGACCTTCGGCAAGCTCGACATTCTGGTGAATAACCACGCCGTCCAATATCCGCAGAAGAGCATTCTGGATATCACAGAGGAGCAGCTGTACCAGACCTACCGCACCAATATCTTCCCTTTCTTCTTCCTGACCCAGGCCGCACTCCCGCATCTGCACAAAGGAAGCTGCATTATTAACACCGCCTCCATTACCGCTTACCAGGGCAACAAGGAGCTCATTGACTATTCATCCACCAAAGGCGCCGTTGTCTCCTTCACCCGCTCTCTGGCTCTTTCACTGGCGGACAGCGGCATCCGCGTCAACAGTGTAGCTCCCGGTCCGGTATGGACACCGCTGATTCCTTCCAGCTATTCCGCTGAAGAGGTCAGTGTATTCGGCACAGACACCCCGTTCAAGCGGGCCGCACAGCCCTATGAGCTGGCAGGAGCCTATGTCTATCTGGCCAGCCCTGATGCTTCCTATGTAACAGGCACCTGTATTCATGTTAACGGAGGGGACATGGTTACAAGCTGATTCATGCGCCGGATTCGTCCGGTCATTCCGGCCGTGCTCTTCACCCACCCCGAAAGGATGTTAAGCGATGACCACACATAAGGATTATGATCTGCCTTCTGTCCGCCTGACTGCGGGCATGTACGCACTGACCAAGCTGTCGGCCGCCGGACTGACCTTTATTCTCGTTTCCCTGTTTATGCTCGGCCATGGCTACGAAGGCGGAGTACCGGATGGCTGGCCGGTATCAGTGCCGTATGCCATTTACGCTTACGGCTTACCGGCAGCGATACTTGCCGATGCCCTGCTGCGCATGTTCCGGTCCACTTCGCTCAGTCCGGCCCTGGTGTTATACGCCGTAGCCGGCTTTGGAGCCGGCCTGTGGCTGGCCTCTGAGCAGGGCGGCGACGCAATGACCAGCGGTCTTGCCGGACTTGTAGTGCTGCTGTTGTTCCGGTTCGCCCAGATTGCCGGTGAACGCTACCCGCTCCTGCTTCCCTTCTTCGCCTTGTTTATTCCGCTGCTCTGCCTGGTCCTGTTCTGATATAGTGCCGCCGCTGGCAGAGCCGTAATACTAATCCATTCAGGGCAGAGCAGTGCTACCTTTAGACTCGCATAGGCGCAGCAGAAGCGGCAGGATCACGGTTATGGTGTATAGATAATGAGCCGCAGCAGCTCCGGATTTACGGTTCACAGCGCCTCAATAATATCCCCGGCGATCAAGGCCGCCGGGTTATCCCGTTTCCGGGCGGCACGTTCTCCCGCCAGCCCGTGGAGATAGACCCCAAAGGCTGCCGCTTGTGCAGCATCCAGGCCCTGGGCAAGCAGGCCGGAGATGATTCCGGTCAGCACATCCCCCGCGCCGCCGGTTCCCATTCCCGGATGACCCGTGATGTTGATATAAGCCTGTCCTTCGGGCGTTGCTATGACTGTATGGGCTCCCTTGAGCACCAGGATTACGCCGTGCGCTGCGGCATAAGACAGCGCCAGTCCAATCCGGTCACGCTGCACCCGGGCTGTAGAAGTCCCTGCCAGCCGGGCCATCTCCCCGGGATGCGGGGTCAGAATTACCGGATGGCGGCGGCTCCAGGCCCCGTAATCGGCATCCGCCAGTATATTCAGTGCATCCGCATCGATAATCAAGGGAGAATCCGTCTCCTCCCAAAGCCTGCGGAGCCAATCCCTATCTCCCTCGAACCGGCCAAGACCGGGGCCGACAGCCATACAATCACGGCTTCCGCTTAGCTGCAGCACTTCAGCCGCCGTACCGGCATTCCATTCCCCGTCGCTGCCGGATACCGGGGCCAGCATCAGCTCAGGTGCGCAGCCGATCACATAGGGCAGCAGCTTATCCGGCAGCGCCCACGTCACCAGCCCGCAGCCGGCGCGCAGCGCAGCGCGGGCGCACAGCAGGCCGGCGCCGCTCATGCGCAGGCTTCCCGCTGCCAGCAGGACATGCCCGTAAGTGCCCTTGTGGCCTTCGGGCGAACGGCGGCGCGACACGTCGACCTGCAGACGTGTCCGCAGCACTTCCGGCGTCAGCAGGCTGACCGGGACGCCGCTCTCACGCGCCAGGGCAGCGGGGATGCCGATGGAGCGGACCACCACCTGCCCGGCTGCTCCGGCGCCGGGATACTGCAGCAGCCCGCGTTTGAGGAACGCGAGGCAGACGGTCACCGACGCATGAATGCAGGGCTCATGCGTCTCGCCCGTGTCCGCGTCCAGCCCGCTGGGGATGTCCGCGGACACAATGGGCCTGCCGCTGGCGTTCGCAGCGGCAATCAGCTCCGCATAGGCACCGCGCGGGGCTCCCGCGCTGCCTGTGCCGAGCAGCGCATCTATGATGCCGCTGCATGCGGCAAGGTCCACAGCATCCCTGCCGTAGACTACGGCAGGGATGCCCATGGCTGCAGCGGCATCCCGCTGCAGCGCGGCTTCGCCGGCCAGCGACTCCGGCGCGGCCGCATACACCAGCGTGACGGCGATGCCGGCCTCACGCAGGTGCCTGGCGGCGGCGAGCCCGTCGCCGCCGTTGTTGCCTTTGCCGGCGAGGACGAGCCAGTGCTCGCCGCCGGCAGCGGTAAGCGTCAGCGCCGGGTCGGCGCTGACCGAGAAGCCCGGCGGCAGGATCGCCGGCCCGCCGGCCGCATAGCGCTGCGTTCCTCCGCCCATGGCTCCTGCCCCGTAGCTTCGCCCCTCTGCGTCTGCGCTCCCTATGCCGCCCACCGCGCCCGCTCCATAGCTCTGCATTCCTCCGCCCACGCCGCCCACGGCTCCTGCCCCGAAGCTTCGCTCCTCTGCATCTGCGCTCCCTATGCCGCCCACCGCGCCCGCTCCATAGCTCTGCGTTCCTCCGCCCACGCCGCCCACGGCTCCTGCCCCGAAGCTTCGCTCCTCTGCATCCGTGCTCCCTATGTCGCCCACCGCGCCCGCTCCATAGCTCTGCGTTCCGCCGCCCACGGCTCCTGCCCCGTAGCTTCGCCCCGCTGCGTCTGCGCTCCCTGTGCCGCCGCCCGCGCCTGCCCCGCACCGCCGGCACAATGCGATGACCTCCTCGGCAATCGCCCGCCCGGCGTTCTCCATCAGCGCAATGGCCGGAATTCCCAGCCGCTCAATCGTCTCGCGGTCGAATGCCCGCATCTCCTCCGCAGTTACCACATCCATAGCCAAGCCCTCCTTTAGTTGCTTCGATTGTACCCAGTACTATAGAATCAGGCAAATTGCAGACTTTGACACATCCTCATCCGGCTAAGGCGCCCGGAATGACAGCAAAAAGCCCTCCTGAGCGTTCAAGAGGACGGGCTTTAAGCTACGAAGCCTGCATTCTAGGCCGCTTTATTTCCTGACAAGCTTAATCTGCATCTATTAATACCCCACTGTAAAACGGGTCTTGCTGAAATTGCCTTCCTCCAGCTCATCGATAACCGCTACCGCGAAATCCTGGATGCTGATGCTGCTCCGCCCGTTCTCATCCACAATCAGCCGGTCCAGACCAATCCGGAACTGGCCGGTCCGGCGTCCGGCGATAATGGCAGCAGGCGGGCTCAGGTACGTATAATCCAGCTCTGACCCTCTGTAGATTTCATAGGCATTGGCGTGAGCCGACGCAAGCGGACGGAAGTTCTCCGGGAAATCAGCCGTGTCCATCAGCCACTCCCCGGTTTCCGTCTTCAAGCTGCCTGCCCCGCCAATAACGATCAGGCGCTGGAGCCCGGCGGCACGCATCCCTGTCAGCAGGGAATCCGCCGCCTGCAGCAGATCATTCTCATGCCCCGGCGCCGGTCCGAATGCGCTGATAACCTCTTCATGTCCGTGCAGTGCTGCCGTTACCGTGGCCGGGTCCAGCAGGTCGGCTGCAACAACCTTAAGCCGATCATGCTGAATACTGAAGGCTTCCGGTTTGCGGACGGCAGCGGTAACCTCATGTTTTCTTTTTAACGCTTCTTCTACAATCGCACTTCCGATCTTACCCGATGCACCAAATACTACGATATCCATTCTCTTGTTGCCTCACTTTCGTATTTGTTTGCAGCCCTGATCCTCTATTCATCATGAACGCCGCAGGAACATCCCCTGAGAATCCGGCAGGACCGGTGCGAATCCATATTGGGTATACAGCCTGGAGGCTTCCCCGTCAGCAATGAGACTAATATACGCCTTGTCCGGCACGGTATCCAGAAACCGGCGGATTTCCCGCATAATTATTTTCCCCAGACCCTGCCCCTGAAAGGAAGGCTTCACGGCAATATCGGTCACCTGAAAAAAACAGCCCCCGTCCCCGATTACCCGTCCCATTCCAGCCAATATATCTCCTTCATACAAGGTTACAGCAAACGCGGAGCGGGGCAGCCCGATTCCGGCTCCCTCCACACTCATGGGACTAAGCCCGGCTTCCAGCCGCAGGGCCAGGTATTGCTCCACTGTGGGCAGCTCATGCCGGATATCCGGCTGCAATGTCTTGTCCATACATTATCCCCTCTTGTCATGATTATCCGCCTGCACGCGGACACTCCTGTTAACCTGTTACCAATATATATGACTGCAAGGTTTCGAGGCAAGGCAGCGCCTATCTTATCCGGAAAAATGAAACGTCCCGCCCCCCCCGGCGTACAATTACTCAGAAATACAAACGGTTCTGCATCTGTTGCCGGCACAGGGTTATTCTTAGCCCGTATCCTTGGGTAAACTGTGGAATAGGATCTTTATAAGACTACTTGGAAGGCTGGTGGAGTTATTATGTCTCCGATAGGGAAATTATTCAAATGGGGAACTTTCGCTTATGAGGCTTTTCTGGCACTGCCGTTCATCGGCGGGGCATTTGTCGTAGCCAATGCCTGGGTACCGCTGGGGGTTGCTTTTCTGCTCCATGCCGTAGCTGTAATTATTCTGCTGAGAGAACGCGGATCTATCATCGGTAACGCAGTTGGTATCGTCACCTCGGTGGTCGGTTTGATTCCTTTTGTCGGCTGGATTATGCATGCCATCACTGCCCTCATCCTGCTGGTGGAGGGAATCAGCGGATCACGGCGCAACACACGCTACTAAATTAAGGCTTACACTAATGTCCCGGCATACAAAAGGGGTACCTCATTCAGCCATTTCCAGGCTTGTGAGATCCCCCTTTTTTCTGTTCACGGAAATGTATGATCATTTATCAGTGCACTACAGATTGCTATCCTCGTCCCGCAGAACGGGAATCGGTCCGCCGGCTTCCGGTTTCTCCACTATAACGTGCATTTGCTGTGCTGTTCTCGAAACGTTTGCGCTCTGTGCGCTCCATCTGTACGATTTGACCTTCATGCACCACAATATGCAATGAGCCGAACTCCATATCGTTGAGAAGTTCCGTTATCCGCGCAAGCCATACCTCATCCACTTTCAGTGGTTTAGCCATTCTCCAGCCTCCCTTTCCCCGGACAGGGGAGTATCTCCGCCTAAATCCCGTTATTCCGTCATTACCACCTTGTATACTATGAATTAACTTAGCACGGACCCCAAGGACTGTCAATGAGCATTTTTACGTAAAAGCAGACTCTTGACGATCATGGTCACCAGGGCCAGCAGGAGCAACAGGGAGGCAACGGCGAAGGATGCCGAAAATTGATATTCGTTGTACAGAATCTCGACATGAAGCGGCAGGGTATTCGTCTCTCCCCGGATATGCCCGGATACCACGGATACCGCGCCGAACTCCCCCATCGCCCGTGCATTACAGAGAATAATGCCGTACAGCAGACCCCACTTGATATTGGGCAGCGTCACGCGCCAGAAAATCTGCCAGCCGTGCGCACCTAGCGTAATGGCCGCTTCCTCCTCCTGTGTGCCCTGCTCCTCCATCAGCGGAATCAGCTCGCGCGCCACAAAAGGGAAGGTGATAAACAGCGTAGCCAGCACAATACCCGGCAAAGCAAAAACAATCTTGATATCGTGATTGCTCAGCCAAGGACCGAACCAGCCATGCGAGCCGAATACCAGAATAAAGATCAACCCGCCAATTACCGGCGATACGGCAAATGGCAGATCGATCAGCGTAATCAGAAAGCCCTTGCCGCGAAAACGGAACTTGGTCACTGCCCACGCCGCCGTTACACCAAAGATCGTATTCAGCGGAACGGTAATGGCCGCGACCAGCAGGGTCAGCTTCAGCGCCGAGGCGGCATCCGGGTCGGTCAGCGCGGCCCAATAGACATCCAGCCCCCGCTTCAGCGACTCCACCAGCACGATAATCAGCGGCAGGGCAATCAGCCAGAGCAATACAAGTCCGGCAAGGGAAATGAGCACCCATTTCACCGCTTTGGATTCAGTCGTCCGGGGGGACGACACGCTTTTTCGCGGCGCGGGGACATGTAAGGGAACCGTACCGGCCATTTTTATTCCTCCTAAAGTTTTGTTAGCTTAGGCATCCTGAATCTGCTTCGTACAAAACTAACTTCGGAAGCATTCGCTTAGGTTTTATGGAGCCTCCGCTCCTCGATAAACATCGCAATAAAACTCGCGCCAGAAGCACTCACTTAAGTTTTATGGAGCAAAGGCCATCTTGAATGGCCGCCGTTGTCCGGATTTCCTGAATCCTTAACGCGAGCTCTTCCGCGCCCAGTGCTGGAGGCTGTTGATGACCAGCAGCATCAGGAAGGAGATTAGCAGCAGCAGCAGCGCCACCGCTGTTGCTCCGGCATAATCGAACTGCTCCAGCTTGGACATGATGAGCAGCGGAGCAATCTCCGTACGCATCGGCATATTGCCGGAGATAAATACAACGGAGCCGTATTCGCCGATGCCCCGGGCAAAAGCCAATGCAAAGCCCGTAAGCAGCGGCGGGAACAGCTCCGGCATAACAATCCGCACGAAGGTCCGCCAGCGTCCCGCTCCCAGCGTGGCCGATGCCTCTTCCATATCCCTGTCCAGATCCTCCAGCACGGGCTGAACCGTGCGGACCACAAAGGGGATGCCGATAAACATCAGCGCCAGCGTAATGCCAAGCGGCGTGAAGGCTACCCGGAGGCCCAGCGGCTCCAGCAGGGAGCCGATCCAGCCGTTCTGGGAATAAAGTGCGGTCAGTGACACACCCGCCACAGCTGTAGGGAGCGCGAACGGCAGATCGATCAGGGCGTCGAATAGCCTTTTGCCCGGAAATTCATAGCGTACCAGTACCCAGGCCAGCAACAGCCCCAGAACAGCATCGATCAGGGCTGCGGCTGCCGCTGTACTCAGACTGACCCGATAGGAGGCCAGGACACGGGCATCCGTAGCCACATCCCAGAACTTAGCCCAGCTGAGTCCCGTCGAATTGAAGAGCAGCGCTGACAGCGGCAGCAGAACGACAAGACTCAGATACAATACGCTGAACCCCATCGTAATTCCGAAACCCGGCAGAAGCCTGCGCCGTGACACAGCCCCCGCAGCAGCTTTAGTGGTGACATTCATTTGCCCATTCATCCTTTCCTGCCTTCGGCTCGTTGGCCGATCAGCAACCGGGCGGGACCCCGCCTGCAAAATTCGCCTTACCTGTTCTGCTCAGCTCCATCCCGGAACTTGCTATCAGCTGCCCGGCACGTAGATTTTGTCGAAGATTCCTCCATCATTAAAGTGCTTCTCCTGGGTTTCCTTCCAGGTTCCGAATTTGTCCGCCAGTGTGAACAGCTTGATCTCAGGGAATTGGTCCTTGTACTGTTCCTTCACACTTTCCAGAGTCGGGCGGTAATAGTTCTCGGCGGCGATTTTCTGGCCTTCCTCGGTGTACAGGTATTTCAGATAAGCATCTGCGACCTCGCGGGTGCCTCTCTTGTCGACAACTTTATCCACCACGGCTACCGGCGGCTCGGCCAGAATGCTCTCCGACGGATTTACAATCTCGAATTTATCCGGACCCAGCTCCTTGATGGACAGGTAGGCTTCATTCTCCCAGGCGATCAGCACGTCACCGATTCCGCGTTCCACGAAGGTAGTTGTAGAGCCGCGCGCCCCGGTGTCCAGTACGGGTACATTTTTGAACAGCTTCTGTACGAACTCCTGAGCCTTGGCTTCATCGTTATTATTCTGGTCAAGCGCATATCCCCAGGCTGCCAGGTAGTTCCAGCGCGCACCGCCGGAAGTCTTAGGGTTCGGAGTGATCACTTCTACATCGTCCTTGAGCAGATCCGGCCAGTCCTTGATGCCTTTCGGGTTGCCTTTACGCACAAGGAATACGATAGTGGAAGTATACGGGGAGCTGTTATGCTCATATTTACTCTGCCAGTCCGCGCCGATAAGACCTGTTTCCTGCAGTGCATCAATGTCATATCCGAGCGCCAGCGTAACTACATCTGCTTCCAGACCGTCGAGTACAGCCCGGCTCTGCTTGCCTGATCCGCCATGCGATTGCTTGATCGTAACCTTCTGGCCTGTCTCCTGCTCCCAGTAAGCGGCGAATGCCTTGTTATAATTCTCATATAGTTCACGTGTAGGGTCGTAGGACACATTCAGCAGCTCGACCGGATCTTTGGCTGGAGCCTTCGTTGCCTCCGGTGTAGCCGCCGTATTCGCAGCCGCCTCTGTTGCTGCCGGAGCTTCTGTTGCCGCGCCTGCACTGTTCCCTCCATTGTTGTTGCCGCAAGCAGTAAGCCCTGCCGTCAATAATAGTGTGAACCCGGCGATAAGCCCCTTCTTGATCCCTTTCTTCATCACAAACCACTCCCCCATAATGTTCTTGTAATTGCATTATCATTGTGAATTTCTTGTTGGTTGGATTTCCGTCAAAAAAAGACGCAGGAAAGCCCACTTGTGGCTGGTCAAACCGGTCCTATGGACGCGTATCTGCGAGCCTGAAGCAGGCGTTCCTCCGTCTGTACGGTAAGAACTTATTTGATTATTCCTACCCATTTAGTAGGTTATACAGACATAATACTGAATGCCCTGCGCGCTGTCAAACCTTTTTTTCAATTTGGATGAAAGATGGCTCTATTCCGCCCGGCGGCAGCAAGTGGCGCCCGTTCCTGTAAGACCCACTTGTTATTGATGTCTTAAAGTAATATTATTGCTACATCTTATAGGTCAAATTACTAGATATAAGTTGAATTACTAGAGATGAGTTCTGCCGGATTTCTGCAGCCTCTATTTGCCACAAATTGTCGGGGGAAACTATCATGGGAATGGATTTGGAGTATGTACCCGCACCGCAGGGACCACGCCTGCACAGGCGCATACTCAGAGAAATGGGAAGACGCATCTTAGAAACGTACCGGTACGATACAGCATTATGGAGGATTGCGCTCTGCGGTCCTTGGATTCTATGTATTCTGGCTTTTACTATAGCCGTTATGGGCATCCCTACAGGGCTTGGGAGCGCAGCGGATATTATACTGGCTGCCGGCGCGGGAACCCTTGTAATGGCGCTGGCCGGCAACCTGCTGGCTGTACTGCTCTCCTTAACCGGACTGCGCATTCCGCGGCTGTTCACGGGCTCTTGGCTCAGTGCACTGAGCGCCGTGCTGCTTATTCTGTATTACGCCGATCTGGAGCTTGAGGCTGCAGCAGCCATCGCTGGTATCACAGCTTTGGCCGGGGGACTGGGAGGTCTTGCAGCCGGTCTGCTGCGGACGCGGAGAACCCTCACCGGCGGGCTTCTGGCAGCGGTTCTTGTCCTAACCCCCTTGGCACTGGCCTATGGGACGGGAAGCAGCCCTGCTCCCTCCCCATCGGTGAAGACATTGGCTGCGGATGGAGAGGTTCTTCCTGCGGCGGCGGCTGATCCCGGACAGCCGGGGGACTATACGTTCCACAGCTTCACCTATGGGAGCGGCCAGGACCTGCACCGTACAGAGTATGGCGCGGATGCCGCGCTCCTCTCTGCTTCTGTGGATGCTACGGAATACATCAAATCATGGCCTGCGCTGCGTACCTTATTCTGGGGATTCGATCCCGGAGCGCTTCCTCTAAATGCCCGGGTCTGGATGCCTGACGGGGACGGGCCTTATCCGCTCGTGCTTATGGTGCATGGCAACCATATGATGGAGGATTATTCCGAGGGCGGATACGCTTATCTCGGGGAACTGCTGGCCAGCCGGGGATTTATCGCCGTCTCGCTGGATGAGAACTTCCTGAATTATTCTGCGTGGTCCGGCATTCCGGATAATGACTTCCAGGTGCGGACCTGGATGATTCTGAAGCATCTGCAGCAGATCGCAAGCTTCGCGCAGCAATCCGGTACACCCTTCTATCAGAAGGTCGATTATGACCAGACTGCATTGCTGGGCCATAGCCGCGGCGGTCAGGCTGTAGCCATGGCTGCGGATGCCTCGCGCTGGTTCACCGGTGATCCGGCACTGGCGGCAACGAAGCAGTTCAACATCACTTCCGTTATTGCGCTGGCTCCTACGGATAAAGCCATTGACAGCAAACAGGCCAGTCTGGTGGATGTGAACTATCTGACGCTGCAGGGCGCCCGTGACGGCGATGTGCATGACTTCTACGGGGACCGGCAGTATATGCGTACTTCCTACACCGGCAGCACTCCGGCTTTCAAAAGCTCGCTCTACATTGCCGATGCCAATCACAGCCAGTTCAATACAGACTGGGGGCTGTTTGACCAGGCGCTGCCGACAGGGCTGTTCCTGAAACGTACAGACATTATGGATGGTGATGAGCAGCGGCAGATTGCCAAGGTCTATGTCTCCGCCTTTCTGGAGACTACGCTGCACGGGAAGACGGAATATCAGCAGTTATTCCGTGATTACCGCAGCGGTGCGCAGTGGCTGCCGGATACCGCCTATTATAACCGGTTCCAGAGCGGGACTTACATTACGGTAGCGAACTACGAGGAAGACCGCAAAAGAAATACGGTGAAGGGAGGCACTGCCACTGCTGAAGGCCTCACCTGGAGCGAAGAAGCAGCCAAGGACCGCGAGTCCAAGAACAAACCTTCATACGGTATTCTGCTGGAGCGCGGCAGCACCGCTCAGAACCAGGCTGGAGCTGGTGATGCGGATGCTGGTGCGGATGCGGTTGAAGCCTCCTACAAGATTAAGCTTAGTGAATCACTCACCCGTAATCTTGCCGCTTCCGCCGCAGAGGGCTTAGCCTTCTCCTTGGCTAACCGTAATTCCGACGCTGATGATGCAGAGGATGCGGCTGCACCCTCTGCGGCCGCTCTCTCCCCCGATGTGGAGGTGGAGCTGACCGACAGCAATGAGGTCACGGCACGGCTGCCCCTGGATGAGGTAATGGAGATTCTGCCATTGCCCCAGACCGAATTCACGATCAGCCCATGGCTGGAGGAGCGGATCAGCGACGGCAAGTTCGGCGACCGCTCGGAAGCCGTCTTCCAGACCTACGAGCTGCCCTTTGAGCTGTTCCTTGAAGAGGAGCCAGCGCTTGATCCGGACAAGCTGACCGAAATCACCTTCTACCTGCAAGGGGAAGATGACAAGATTATGCTGGATGACATCGGCTTCTATGAGCGGGATGACCAGCTGGGGATGCATTAAAGAGCCTACTCAGAAGATAAAATTACTGTTCCGTGTCCCTCGTGCCACAAGGATATATAATGAGCCCAAACGAAGAACGTCCCAGACTGCCAGCGGGCAGAGGGACGTTCTTTTGGCGTGAACCCGGAAAAGGGAAATGCTTATTCTTAAGCCCACTTTCTATAGATATGTCCATTGGCTTAAATGTTGTATGAATTACAACTTAGATCCACAGATGGCGGGGTAATCCGCTGTATCAAACAGCCACTACACAGACCGGAGACGGAATCTCCAGTTCATTACCGGTAGGAATCAGCCGGCCGCTCTCGCTGTCGATCCTGAAGGATACGATGTTGCCGCTGTTCTGGTTAGCGGCGAGCAGCATGCCGCTGATAATGGCGAAATTCCGCGGTGTCCGGCCGCCGGAGATGACCCAATCCTCCGCTTCCACCAGACCTGTCGCATTATCAATATGGAACAGGGCGATGCTGTCATGTCCCCGGTTCGATACGTACAGGTATCTTCCGCATGGGGAGACATGGATATCCGCCGCTGTATCATCACTTCCGGCCGTGTAATGCTCAGGAAGCGAGCTGACATTCTGCAGGATCTTGAGGTTGCCCTGCTGCTCGTCATCCGCAAAAACGGTAACCGTATTATTCAATTCATTCACCAGATAGATCCATTGCCGTGAAGGATGTACAGCCAGATGGCGCGGCCCCGAGCCCGGCGGCAGATCCACTTCGCGGTGGGTGACCAGCTTGCCCTCCTCCACGCGGTAGAACACAATCTGATCCAATCCGAGATCGCAGACCAGCACATGATCCCCGGTTTTATCGGGAATAACGGAATGCGGATGGGGCGCATCCTGACGGTCTGCACGGATTCCTGAACCTTCATGCTTAACCTGGGAGGACATGTCCTGCAGCGAGCCGTCACTGTTCAGCGGGAATACATTTACATTCCCTCCCGTATAATTAGATACGAATATGTAATCTCCTTGCGGAGCCACGGAAACATAACACGGCGCACCGCCTCCGGTAGCTCTGCTGCCCAGCGGGCGCAGCGCTTTGCTGCCGGGTTCAATGGCGTAGGCATACACCTGGCCTTCATCCTGTTCACTTACCGCATATAATACGGTTCCCGCTGCATTTACAGCCAGATAGGAGGGATTCTCAATTCCGCGGGTGCCGCCCATAATTCTCATTTCGCCCGTTTCCTTATCCAGCGCCCCCAACAGGATGGCTTCTTCCTTCTCACTACTATAGGTTCCGATATAGAACAACACTTCATTAGGCTGGTGCATGGCAACGGCTCCTTTATTGTATAGTGTACAAATATATAACCTGCACAGCGGTGTTTTCACTCAGCTGATCTCCGCAAAATTTACTATAACATGTTTATGTACCCAAGACATTACCAGGCTTAAACAGCATAAATATGGATACAATAGAATACTAATTCTAAGTGTGCAAGCAATATTTGACACTTGGTTTAAACGTCTTGCAGAAGGTTAATAGTAACCATCGAAGATAACAAACACAAAGGAGCTGAAGAATAATGAGTTTATTATGGATGTTGATTGTTGGTGGCGTGATTGGTTGGCTGGCTGGCCTGATTATGGGCAGAGATATTCCGGGTGGCATTATCGGCAACATTATCGCCGGTATTCTGGGTTCATGGCTCGGCGGCATGCTGCTGGGAAGCTGGGGACCTAAGATCAGCGACTACTATGTCTTCCCTTCATTGATTGGTGCCGTAGTTCTGATCTTCATCGTTAGCCTGATCCTGCGTTCGGTTGGCGGACGTAGCCGTTCTTAAGCCCTATGGCAGCATTCATAGCTGAAGCTGCTGAAATACACTTATCAAGCAAACCCGCCAGGGTTAACCCTGGCGGGTTTGCTGTGTGGACCATCCAGGGGCCGCCTTCACCACGGCCGGTGATCCATTCTGAATTGGATCTTTTTTCTGCTATAATGAAGAAATAAGTGACCCAAATCACAGAGAGGAAAGTGAATCATGGGCAATATCAACCCCTCACTTCTGCATGTGGGCTCCACGCTGGGAGCCGTGTTCATGGCGCTGATGGTTATTTTTATCCGCCTGAAGGCTAGTGCCCGTCCGGTAACCGTCCGCAAAATATGGATTCCGCCGCTTGGCATGTCCACCGGATTCGCCATGTTTGTAGTCCCGGAAGTCAGATTTCCCTGGTGGTGGGCTGTTGCAGCTTTCCTGGTCGGCTGGTTTATCTTCGCCTATCCGCTAATGCGCAGCACCCGGTTCGAGGAACGGGAAGGACAGATTTATGCCCAGCGCTCCAAGAGCTTCGCCTTCATTCTGCTTGGACTGCTGCTGATCCGCACCCTTCTCCATGAGTTTATCAATCAATATGTATCTGTCCCGCAATCCGGCGGATTATTCTTTATTCTGGCCTTTGGCATGATTCTCCACTGGAGAGTGTTCATGTATAAGCACTACACCCGGATGCTGCCTGCCGAGGCCCCAATACCACAGACCAGAGGGTAAGCAGGATACATATCCTGGACAGCAGGGTGGAAACGGCTTTGCCGTCTTGTTCAAAGAGCGGCCGCGTTTCAGCGGGAAGTATAAGGATGATTCGTGGAATGACACTTATACATCCTTATATTCACAAACAGGGGGTGTCCCAAACAGCCATGATCATGACTGCTTGGGACATCCCCTTTCATATTTAATAGGCGCCGGGCTTTCTGTATGGTTCTTAACAGCCCGGATCACATAATAATTATAGCAGTGAAGCAGTATAAGGCTGGACCGCCATATTTCTAACCTCCAATGTCAATTGTGTCGAAAAACGGGCAGGCGACGCATGACTTTTTCAACTTCATGTCAGGTAACTTCCGATAAGATCAGTTAGAATAAAAGCATACTTCTAGAGAGTGGGGACAAGGCAATTGAAAAGTAAATCGAGAAAAGTGGCAATCGTCGGCTCTGGTATGGTAGGTTCCAGCTGCGCCTACTCCATGGTTAATCAGGCCATCTGCGATGAGATCATGATGATCGACCGCACCTACGACCGTGCCATGGCACAAGCGCTTGACCTCTCGCACTGCATGGATTTCACCGGAACACGCACTAAGGTGTATGCAGGCACCTCCAGCGATTGCGCCGGGATGGATGTCGTCATTCTGACGGCAGGCGCCAATCCCAAACCGGGGCAGACCCGGCTGGATGTGCTGGATGCCGCCGCTGTCATTACCAGGGAGATTGTTACCGAAATTATGGCCGGAGGTTTCGACGGTATTTTTGTCGTAGCCGCAAACCCCGTTGATATTGTCACCTATATGGTATGGAAAATATCCGGCCTGCCGCGGCACCGGATCATCGGCACCGGCACCTCGATTGATTCTTCCCGCCTGAAGACGCTGCTGTCCGAGGTATTCACCATCGATCCGCGCAGCGTCAACGGTTACGCACTCGGCGAGCACGGGGAATCCCAGTTCGTGGCCTGGTCGCATGTAACGATCGGCGGCAAGCCGCTTCTGCAGATCATGGAACAGCACCGCGAGCGTTTCAGCAGCCTGGACCTTGAGGATATCGCCCGCAAGACGAAGGATGCCGGCTGGGAGATCTTCACCCGCAAAGGCTCCACGCATTTCGGGATCGGCAGTGCACTGGCCTACATCACGCGCTCCATTCTGAATGATGAGCACAAAATCATCGCCGTTTCGGCGATTCTGGACGGCGAGTACGGGCAAAGCGGCGTCTGCGCAGGTGCACCGGCCATTATTGGCAGCGGCGGTATCCAGGAACTGCTGGAGCTGAACCTCAGCGATGCTGAAATGGCGAAATTCGCAGCCTCATGCAGCATTATCCGCGGCGGAATTGAGAGTCTGCAGCTGGAAGAAAAGCTGTAAACCTGACCCGCGTCTGCGGATTGATTCATTAAACAGCAAACACCCCTCTGCTTCACACACGGTAATCCGTGCGGCAGAGGGGTGTTTTTTTATTTCTGCATGGCTTTATTGGAACTTCTCAATCTCGCTCCGCAATTCGGACATCAGCCCATTCAGGGATTCGGCCGAGGTTACAACCCTCCCCATCAGATTCCGCTGCTCGGTTGAAGCTTCTGCAACCATCTCGGCACTTTCCGCAGACTCCCTGGCAATGATCAGCATATCGGAGATGGAAGCCGTAATCTCTTCCGTCCCGGCCGACATTTGCTCGTTGATGGCAGATACATCCTGAATCTGCAAGGAAACCTCGCGGATGGAAGAACGGATATGGTCGAAGGATACGCCCACATTTTTCATTTTCCCCATACCGTCGCCGATTTCAACCACGCTCTTCTCCATAGAGACCGCAGCATTCTTCGTCGATTCCTGAATCTGGCGGATCAGTTCAACAATGTTCACGATGGCGCCGTTCGTGCGCTCAGCCAGCTTCTTCACTTCGTTCGCTACAACTCCGAAGCCGCGCCCGTGCTCGCCTGCTCTGGCAGCTTCAATAGAAGCATTAAGCGATAATAACCCCGTCTGATTGGAGATTTCCGAGATCACATCCACGATCTGTCCAATCTGCTCTGATTGACCGGTCAGGTTGTTGATCAGCTCTGAAGTCTTCCCCGCAGTAGTGCTAATTACTGTCATCTGCTCAAGTGTAGCCTGGATCTCCAGATAACCGTTCTCTACCTCGGTACTGACCGTTTCCGCCTGATCTGATACACTGACCGAGGATTCGGCAATTCTCTGCAGTCCGATAGCCATCTCTTCTGTGGCTCTTGCCGCCTGCTCCGAACCTCTGAATTGCTCCTCCATGCCCCTTGCTACTTCCT
Organism: Paenibacillus sp. FSL R10-2736; assembly: GCF_038000245.1. Lineage (NCBI taxonomy): Bacteria > Bacillati > Bacillota > Bacilli > Caryophanales > Paenibacillaceae > Paenibacillus > Paenibacillus sp. FSL R10-2736. The sequence continues at coordinate 1,014,702 of NZ_JBBOBN010000002.1, read as the reverse complement.
GGACCACGGTCTCGATCTCCGCCGAAGTATTGGAGGTCTGATTGGCATAATTCAGCACACCTTCTCCAGAGACAGCCACTTGGGCGACTGTAGCATCGATTTTGCCGACAATTCCGGCCAGGCTTGCGATCATATCATTGATGCTCTGGCTCATCTGGCCAATCTCATCTCCCGAACGCACTGCCACCCGTTCACTCAGATGACCCTCTGCCACCCGTCTCATTACACCGGAGATCGCTACTATCGGCTTCACAATCAAGCGGGTAAGATACAGGGAAATACCGATAACAACGAGCATAACTATAACAACGAATATCAGAGAGATGGTCTGGGCCGAAGTTACTTTGGCTGTAATCTCACTCTTTGGAACGCTGATCAGCAGCTTCCAGTCTGTGCTGGGGATCGTACGGAAATAGGTGATGACCTGCTTCCCGTCTTCGCCCTTGTAGGTCTCCGAACCCTTGTCGTTTGCCAGTATATTCTTGTAGGCTTCCTTCATTTCCGGCGTTCCGGCATAGTCCGCAATGTTCTTCCCGATCCGGTCCGGATCCGAAGAGGTATAATAATTACCTTGTCCTGAGATCACATATCCATAACCGGTTTCGGCTACATGGATGTTCTTGCTCATCTCCGTCAGAATATCAGGTGTTACCGAGAAGGCGATGCCTCCGGCGAATTGATTGTTTTTGTCCACTGCCGGAACGAAGACCGGAATGATATTTTTATTCAGCTGCTCCAAAAAAGACATATCGGCTACAGCCGGTGCATGGCTCGTCTTGGCTTCCTGGAAATAGGCTTCTCCGCTGACATCGGCGGTAAGATTAAGGGAATTCGACAATATCCCTTCCTTATTAATGACACTGTAGCCTTCGGACTGTCTGTCGCTGTCTTCCAGCACCTTGACTACCGGGAATATAGTGCCCGGCTGTGCGGTGTCGAATTCAGGATGCATGGCCATCAGTTCCTGTACCGCAGATGTTTTGGAGTTTATCCATTCATCGATCCGTGTAGTATTCATCTCCAGGATACTCTCTGCCAGCTCCTCGCTGTCCGCCCGGGTCACACCCCCAAAGTATTGCATGAAAAAGAGGGTCGCTCCCAGCAGAGGTATAATGGCAACTGCTAAAATGACCAACGACCACTTTTTCTGCAGAGAACCAGATTTTCCATTGTTTGCATTCATTTTCATTTTTGACCACAAGCCTGCCTTCTTCACCGAATGTCCCCCCAGAAAACCGTTGTAATCTTCCATATGCTGTAAATATATAATGATATATCGGCATAAATAGACAAAAAACATTATACATCCAATAAAAAATAAGCCTCAGGACCCAAAATTTAGGATCATGACGGCTTATTTTTTCATAATTATTTCATAATTTATAAATCAGAATCCGGCAAAAGTAGTGAATTTATAAATATGGCAGCTGAGCATTATCCTGATTTCGGAGGCTGCAATGCACGCATACTGTTGAGCACGGCAAGCACGGTTACCCCGACATCGGAGAATACGGCCTCCCACATGGTGGCAATTCCGAACGCTCCCAGCAGCAGGAAGACGGCCTTGACCCCCAGCGCAAAAATAATATTCTGCCACACAATGGTCCGCGTGCGCTTGGCAATGCCGATAGCGGCGGCAATCTTCGAGGGTTCATCCGTCATGATTACAATATCTGCTGCTTCAATAGCCGCATCGGAGCCAAGTCCGCCCATGGCGATCCCGACATCGGCTCTAGCCAGCACCGGAGTATCATTAATCCCGTCTCCGACAAAAATAATCTTCTCCTTCGGTCCCTTCTCCCGCTCCAGTCGTTCAATCGCTTCGACCTTATCTCCGGGCAGCAGCTCCGCATGAATCTCCTGAATGCCCAGCTGTCTGCCGACGGACTCGGCTACAGATGCAGCATCGCCGGTCAGCATGACGGTCTTGTGGATTCCCAGCGCGTTCAGCTCCTGGATGGCCCGCTGTGCATCCTCTTTCACTTCATCGGCAATAACGATATAACCTGCATACTGCTTATCGACAGCAATATGAACCACTGTGCCGCTCTGCTGCGGGATAGGGCTTGCAATCCCCTCCCGTTCCATCAGCCTTGCATTCCCGGCGAGTACTGCCTTGCCTTCGACTGTGACAGCAATGCCGTGGCCGGAAATTTCATTATAGTCCGTGATGGCTTCTCCAGGGATTACCTCCCCGTAAGCAGAGCGGATCGATTCGGCAATCGGATGACTGGAATGGCTCTCGGCATAAGCAGCAATCCGCAGCAATTCCTGCGGGGTGAATCCTTCCGCCGGATAATTCCCGGTCACACTGAATTGCCCTTTGGTCAAGGTTCCCGTCTTATCAAATACGACAACCTTCACATCATTTAGTGCTTCCAGGAAATTGCTGCCCTTGACCAGAATCCCGTTCCGCGAAGCGGCTCCAATGCCGCCGAAGAATCCGAGCGGGATCGATACGACGAGTGCACAAGGACAAGAAATAACAAGAAAGACAAGTGCGCGGTAGATCCAGTCCGAGAACGTGGCTCCGCTGAGTACCAGCGGCGGAACCACCGCCAGCAGCAGGGCTGTTATCACTACTACCGGCGTATAGGCACGGGCGAATTTCGTGATGAAGTTCTCTGTCTTCGCTTTATTATTGGTCGCATTCTGCACCAGCTCCAGAATCTGCGAGACCGCCGATTCGCCGAAATCCTTGGTCACCTCAATGGTAACCACACCATTGCGGTTAATGAATCCGCTCAGCACCTGGCTGCCCGGCTGGGTTGACCGGGGTACGGATTCACCGGTCAGCGCCGAGGTATCCATCATCGCGCTGCCTTCCAGAATGATGCCATCCAGCGGTACCTTCTCGCCCGGCTTAACCACGATGCTGTCTCCAACTGCTACCTCTTCCGGCGAGACCTTGCGCAGATTACCGCCTTCCTTCAAGTAAGCAAATTCCGGCCGGATATCCATCAGCGCTGTAATCGAACGGCGTGAACGGTTCACCGCCATCCCCTGGAACAGCTCACCTACCTGATAGAAGAGCATAACCGCAACGCCTTCCGGATACTCTCCGATAGCAAAAGCCCCGATGGTCGCCAGCGCCATCAGGAAATTCTCATCAAACACCTGGCCGCGGATAATATTCCGCGCGGCGGACCAGACTACCTCACCGCCGACGATAAGATACGCTGCCAGGAAGATTAACAGTTCCGCGATTCCACTGACAGGGAGGAACATCCCGGCAGCAGCCAGAACGGCTCCGCCGGCCAAACGCAGCAGGATTCTGCGCGTACCGCCTTCCCCGTGCTCATGGCTGTGGCCGTGACTGTGGTCATGACCGTCCTCAGCGGCAGAGGTATGACTATGGGTATCCTCTGCAGCCGCATGGTCATGACCGTGTGTGTCAGCATGGGCATGCGGCTCTCCGCCCGGATGGTCATGCTCCTGACCCTGAGTAGCTACGCGGCGTACCTGGCCTGGGCTGCCAGCAGCCAGCGGCTTCTTGACCGCCCGCGAAGCGGTGACTTCACGCAGCTTCACATGCGGTTCAAGTGCAGTGACAGTATGCTGCGCCTGTTCAGCTACTTCTTCTGCAGCAGAAGCAGCGGTCTCCAGCGTCATGGTCCTCATCGCAAAGTTCACGGAACAGGAAGATACCCCTTCGATCTTCTTGACCTTATTCTCTATCTTCATGGCGCAATTCGCGCAGTCCAGACCCTCGAGCACCCATTTACGCTTCACATTACCTTGTACCGTATTCAAATAACTCATCTCCCTTGGTAAAACCTATATATGAGTATTTGTTCATATGTTAACTTACACATATTATATTCCCCTGAATCTTGCAGTGTCAATGCACTCCGCGCATAGTTTTTGGCTTTTTCATGAAAAATAACAATTCAAACAACGTTTTATAAAGCTTATATAGCTTGAATTGGAGAAGATGCGGCATACCTGTAATTGAAGCGATAGGGATTTATTGCGACAACTAGCTCTGAAACGAAAAAAACTTGCTGCAAACCCTTGTAAAATACATTCAGCCGTCATAATATTAACATATGAGCAATCATTCATATGTTAACTGAAAAGAGGTTTTACCCATGAATCATTCTAAAAATTCCGGCACGACAACGCAGAATGGGGCACCTGATGGTAAGGATGCGGGGCATTCGGGGCATTCAACCCATTCAAACTACTCAGATCAATCAGAGCAGCATCAGCACAGTGAGCATGGAAATGGCGGGCAGCTGCACAACGGACATCAGCACAGTGAGCATGAGAACGGCGGAGACCTGCACAACGGGCATCAGCACAGCGAGCATGGGAACGGCAAAGACCCGCACAACGGGCACAAGGCTGCGGATCATTCCCATTCGAATTCGCACTCGCACTCTCATTCCCATGCACCGGATAATAAGAAAGGTCTGCTGATCGCCTTAATTATCACCGGCGGCATTATGTTTCTCGAATTCTTCGGCGGTCTTGTCACCGGCAGTCTGGCCCTGTTATCTGACTCCGGGCATATGCTCAGCGATACCGCCTCGCTGGCACTGAGTCTGGTTGCGATGATAATTGCTGCGAAGCCGCCGTCATCGAAGAACTCCTACGGGTTCTTCCGGTTTGAGATTATGGCGGCCTTGTTCAACGGGGTGACGCTGTTTGTTATCGCCGGCTTTATTATGTGGGAGGCGTACCAGCGCTTCTTCTCGCCTCCGGCTGTTGCCAGCGGAACCATGATGGTGATTGCCGCTGTCGGACTGCTGGCCAATCTCATCAGCGCCTGGTCGCTGATGCGCAAGAGCGAAGCTAAGGACAACATCAATATCCGGAGCGCTTATCTGCATATTATGGGCGATGCCCTCGGCTCTGTCGGCGCCCTGATTGCCGGCCTTATCATGAATCTGTTCTCCTGGTACGTCGCAGATCCTATCATCAGCGTGCTGGTTGCCCTTCTCATCCTGCGCAGCGCCTGGGGTGTCATTAAGCAGGCCTTCCATATTCTTATGGAAGGTACTCCGCTCACGGTGAATATACGTGATGTGCAGGAAACATTGCTGGGAATCGAAGGGGTCACTGATGTGCATGACCTGCATATCTGGACGATTACCTCCGGACTGGATGCACTTAGCGGCCATCTGCTGATCGGGGATCATACTGACCACCAGCAGGTGCTGAAGCAGGCACTTAAGGTTGTGGAAGACAAATTCGGCATTCACCACACTACCCTGCAGATTGAGAATTCTTCCTTGAAGCATAGGGATCTTCCTGTGTAATTGTGAGGCTTTTGCCGGACAGGGCATAATTGTTGTACATAAGAGTCAATTTCATAATTCAGTTGGCTGAATAGCAAGACTTGGCCAAAATCCAAGGTCGTTTTTTAAAAATTAGGCCACTTGCTGGGAGTTTCTCAACTGCTGGTTCAACTTGTCTAACGCAAATTTACTCAGATTGTAAGCTAGCGTACTGAGCTGGAAATCGACACTTGCCCGGACGCCGCGGTGACGTGTGCGTTTCATTCCAAAATACTCTTTGAGATAGGCAAAAACACGCTCCACTGCCGTACGCTTTTTGTAAAGCTCTGTAAAGCTTTCGCTCCCTCTTGCGGGATAGGTATGCTTACGTAAATCCGTTTGTATGCGGATTTTAAATACCTTTTGACAGCCGGAACCGGAAAGCGGACAGCCTTTGCACTCGCTCGGCCGGGTATACTTCAGCGTTTCGTACTTGGCATCAAAACTGTCGTAACGGTAGGCGTGCCCTTGTGAGCATACCGGAGTGTAATCCAGGTTCATTCCCTCGGGCGGATCTTTGTGGTGAATCATGGGAATCGCCGGATAGGCGCCTAACGAATGAATCAGCTGGTAGATGGCCGCGCAGTCGTATCCTTTGTCGCCCAAAATATGCTTTACCTTCAGCATAGGAAACTTCAGGAGCAGGCCTTTGAGAAGGATGACGGCCATGCGCTGGTCATTCGGATTCGCTGAGCTCCAGAGGCCACTCAGGATATACTGGCAGTCCGTATCGACGAGCAAATTCGCCTTGAACCCGTAGTAACTGGTCATTCGGCCCTTCGTATTTTTCTTGTCACAACGCGCGGCATGCCGGGGCAACGCAGCCAACAGTTCGTCATACGTGTAGGGCAACATCGCTTCAATGGTTTTCTGAAACGGTCCAAGACTTTGTTCATAGGCTTCCAGTTCTTGACGTCGGCGTTCCTTTTCAGCATTAGACGGCCGTCCACGCTTCGTGTACACGGGTTTCTTTGGCGGCTCGTTCTCAGCCTTAGGCTCAGGCTCGGGAAGTTCGAACTGAAGTTGCTCGGCTCCTGGAGCCTCGCTTGGCTTTTGCCCCCGGCGAGCCGCACGGCGCTTGGAGGCCGATTCGCTAAATTGGCAATCCCAAGCCTCGACCATGGAGGAATCCACGGCAATATGTGTGCCGGTCACAAAGCCTTCTTCTAGGGCAGACGTCACCAAGGTATCCTGAAGTTTTTCAAGCATCCCCGTTTGCTCCAGCGCATGAATCAAACGGGAATACGAGGCTTGGCTTGGAATATTGTCGGAGCCACTAAACCGGCACTGTACTCGAAATTCGTTGCTATGGGTCAGTCGGCGGGTCAATGCAGAGACAAACTCAATGTTCTCCATTTTTGCGATAAGCAGCGAGTAGATCATGGCAGGTACGTTTAGTTTTTCCGGCCGTCCGCGATGGTTCTTTTTCCCCAGTGCCAACAAGACCGGTGCCAGATTTAAGTGTTCAAAGATTTGACTATATTTATCTTCTGGGTGCATCAGGAGCAATTCCTCAAAGGAAAACAGCTCTTCTTGTCGAATAGACATAGATAGGGATTACCTCTTTTCATTCTCGGGTGTTGGTTTCGTCACCTATATCTTCGAGAATTTGGGGAGGTACTCCTTTTTCTATGCTCAAAAAAACCGCTCCCAGCAAGGGTTTGGAATTATGAAATTGTCTCCATATTGCAACTTGGGTTCATAGATATCAGGGTGTAGGGGAGGAATGTTGTATGAAATGCAAGAATATTCCCGTTAATCCGCCTGGAAGAGGAAGAATCCTGCATTATGTACAACAATTTTCAATTAGCGCCGTTTTACTGAGCGGAATGTTGTATTTCGTACAGGATTTAGCTCGAAGCAGTTCATTCACCCCGTAATACAAAAAGGGAATGTCCCCGAGCAGCCTATTCGCAGCTGCCGGGACATTCCCTTGTTCATGTTCAGAACTATCTATTCATGCCGGATATGCTCATGGGTCTGCAGGAAGATCTGCTCCACATGTGCATCATTCAGCGAGTAAAATACAGTCTTGCCTTCCTTGCGGCGTTTCACAATCCGCAAATTGCGCAAGTAACGGAGCTGGTGGGAAACAGCGGACTGTCCCATATCCAGGATCGACGACAAGTCATGCACACATAACTCTTGTTGGGATAAAGCGTAAATGAGCCGTACTCTGGTCGGATCGCCGAGTGCCTTGAACATCTCCGCCATCTTGTCTGTAGTCCCGCGGTCAGGCAGGATCAATGCCATAGATTCCGGTTCCAGCTCGGAACCATTGCATGTGTTGTCGCATTCTTCAAGTGCCGCTGGCTCCATGCTCTCGCCCTCCTCCATATGCTTATCCGGCTTCACCGGCCGTTAATAGTTACTTCTACGATTAATTATAGAAAAAACTGCGGTCAATGTCCATGGAGAGAAATGTAGAACAGGAGCGACAGCACATAACTGGTATAAGCAGAAGCAAACTAAAATTAGAAATATCAGCATAATCACACGCACAAATATTATATCCTACTCCGCAATAACCCGGGCTTTATACCGCTTTACGCCAAAAGAAGAACAAACCCGCTCCCAGGAATAACGCCAGGCTCCCGGACACTACAATCATCAGGCTCTCCACAGGCAGGTTGAACGCGCCGAACCGGTCCTCCCCGAAAGGCGACATGGCAAGCATCGGCTGCACCCATGGATAATACGGCCCGTATGTTGCTGAGTTCGCGATCAGGATATTGGGGATGGTGAAGCATACATTTAGCGCAAGAGGAGCGCCAAAGCTGCTCCAGCCCTGGGATACGGCCAGCTGCAGCGCAGCCAGCGGCAGGCAGGCGAACCAGCCGCCGAACAGGCTGGTCAGCAGCAGTTCCCAGGGAATCGCTCCTTCTGCACCGCGGTACAATCCCATCCCCAGCAGAGCTGCAAGAAACAGCAGCTGCACAGCAGCCAGGAGCGCCATAACCATTGTATATTTGGCCAGGTATACCGAGGTCCGTCTAACCGGCAAGGCAAGCAGCAGCTTCCAGCCGCCGTCACTATGCTCATTGCGGCAGATCAGAGCCGCAAAGATGCCCGAGAGCACCGGAAGGAATAACATGGCGTGAATAACCGACATGGCACTGAGCAACACCTGCCAGGTGAATACCCCGTCCGGCTGCCGGTCTGCGACAGCCCCGACGGCCAAGGCGATCAGCGGGCTGATCAGCACCAGCAGCCAGACCCAGGACCCCGACATCTTCAGACGCTCCGCAGACATAATTCGCATGAATGGTCTCATCTTCAGGCCACATCCTTTCGGGCGAAATGCAGGGCTCCCGGCAGCAGCACTATGACTCCAAGGAGCAGGCCTGCTCCGCTGAATAGCCAGGGATGCTCAGCATTCCAGGCCAGGGAAGGCCAGGATAACGGAATCCACTCGGAGAGGAATACCGAGAACAGGCTGAGCAGAGACAATGTCATACCCAGAGATACGGGAAGCGTCTGGTTACGGCTGGACAAGGACAGCCACAGCTGCAGCACAATGACAGGCATAGCCGCTGCGTAAGAAGCAAATCCTATCCGCAGGACATCCGTATAAGGAATGGGCTGCGTACTGAATCCGAGCAGCAGACCCAGGAAGACGGTCCCTGCCGACAGCAGGAGACAAGACACCACAAGCAGCATCAGGCAGATCAGCAGCTTGGACATGAACACAGCCGTGCGCGAGACAGGCAACGCCAGCAGCTGCTTCCACGAACTCGTCTGATGCTCGATATTTGCAATCAGCGAGCAGACCAGTGTCCCGCCGAGATACAGGGCTACCGGCACGAAATCGGACACATTGCGAAGCAGGCCTCCCCACAAATCCGCCTGGTATTGTTCCCGCAGATAATCATAGCGGAGCCCGAAATTCACTCCCTGCATGGCAACCAGGCCGACCGGTCCGAGGAACACCAGGAACCATAAGCCTTTGCCGCGGATCTTGAGCCAGTCCGCTGACAGCGCACGCCACATCATGATTGCCCTCCCCCAACTACCTGCAGGAAGAATTCCTCCAGCGATTGTCTGTGCTCTTCCACTCTGTAGACCGCATGGCCGTCTTCGACCAGCTCTTTGACCAGGAGCGATACTCTGGCATCACTCATCCGGGGCAGGATCAGCCTTCCCTCCTGCAGCTCACCGCCGCACCCGCGCCGCAGTGCAGTCACCAGCGCAGCCTCCGGCTCCGATACCGCCAGGCTCAGATTGCCTGCCGCCTGCTCCTGCAGATGGGCAATCGTATCCTGATAGACCATCTGCCCCTCACGGATAATGCCGACGGTTCCGGCCATTTGCTCAATTTCGCTCAGCAGATGGCTGGATACCAGAACCGTAATTCCCTGCTCTTCCGGCAGCCGCTTAATCAGTGAGCGGATTTCCTGAATGCCCGACGGGTCCAGCCCGTTGGTCGGTTCATCCAGAATCAGCAGCTCCGGGCTGCCGAGCAGCGCAGCGGCAATGCCCAGCCGCTGCTTCATGCCCAGCGAGAAGCCTTTGACCGGCCGTTTCTCTTCCCCGGTAAGCGAGACAATATCCAGCACCTCGGCAATGCGCGGCTTCGGCACATCCAGAATCCGGCGGATTGCCTCCAGGTTGTCCAGGGCACTCAGATGCCCGTAATAGGAAGGGGACTCCACCAGAGAGCCTACTTTGCGCAGGATTTGCAGCTTGTTCCGGCGCAGCTCCCGGCCAAAAATTTCGATACTGCCGGAGGTCGGCTTAATCAGACCCAGCAGCATACGGATCGTTGTTGTTTTGCCGGCGCCGTTCGGACCGAGGAATCCATAGATTTCCCCTTGTCTGATATTCAGATTCAGTTCCTTCACGGCCGCACGGCCACGGTATTCCTTAAGCAGAGCTCTTGTTTCTATTACTGTATCCTTCATTCTCTTCACCTCGGTATTCAGCATAACGTCCCAAGGTTAAAAGCGCGGAAGCAGCAAGTTTAAATTTTGTTTAAATTTTCCGGTCCGGCATTTTGTTTAAATTTTCCGGTCCGGCAGCCGCTTCCAGATTGTAATCCCGGTGCCCTGCCCCGTACTCTCCATACTCCATTCCAGCTCCATCCGCTTGAGCAGCAGATCAACAATGGACAGGCCAAGGCCCGCCCCTTTGGAATCGGTACTCCCGTCCAGGCCGCCGCCATGGTCCGAGATTACAAGGACACGGTTACCGCCGCGGATCTCTGTAAAAATGCCTACATATAGACCGCTGCGCGCATGACGCAGAATATTCTGGAACAGATTATCGAGCACCCTGCGGAACCAGCTGACATCAACATTCCAGTAGAGCGGCGCTGCCTCCAGATCAATCTCAATCTGATACCCCTCCTTCTCCCAGAGCGGATACCAGGCCGCAGCGCTCTCCCGCAGCAGTCTCAGCACATCCTTCTGCTCCAGCTTGAGCATCATCCGCCCGCTGTTCAGCAGATTATAGGCCAGCAGATTGTCAATCAGCCCTCCGAGACTCTCGATCCGCTGATCCATCAGCTCAAGGGATTCCTGGCCGCGCGCCGATAAATCCTCCTTGCCCAGCACATGCAGATGGCTGCGGATCACGGTGAGCGGGGTTCGCAGATCATGTGACAGGTCGGCAACCAGGCGCTTGCGCAGGCCCTCTTCTTCCGTCTCTCTGGAGCGGCTGGCGGCAAGCTCTGTCACCATCGTATTGAATGCCTCCTCAAGCCGCCCGATTTCATCAGGTTTGCCCGGAATAACCGCCTTAGGAAGACCCTCCCGTCCGGTAAAAACCATAGCGGTCTGCAGCCGCAGCAGCCTTCTGCGGATCATAATGAAGAAGAACCAGGAGCTGCCGATGAAGACTATGAAGAATATCATCATGACTACCATATACCATGTATTCAGACCCTGGGCGTATTTCACATTCGTGATTACTTCCGGAATCTGCATGACCATGAAGCCCGCTCCCGCTGCAGCCTGATCCCCCACAAAAGCAACAATCGCCAGCGGTTTAAGCGCTGCGCTATCCTTCATGAAGGACACCGTGTCGGCGGCTGTCCAATAAGAGGGAACCTCCCTGGCGGCATGGCCGCCCTCCAGCAGCGGGGGACCTGAGGGTACCGTGATCAGTTGCGTTCTGCCCTCGTTATCTACCCAGAATATGCGGGCCAGATGGTAGGTTTCACTCAGAGCCCGGAGACGCTCAGTGATCCCCTCCGGCGGCTGTCCAAGCAGCTTACGCGCTTCCTCATGCCATATAATTTCCAGCTTATCGACGCTTGAATACAGCGCATATTCCTCGGGGGGATCTTCACGGGTGAATCCGCCAAAGGTGCTGTACAGAATAATAGTAAGGGGGACAACAACGGGAATAAACAACAGCGCAGCAATAATAATAAGCAGATACCGGAAGAGCAGGGAACGGCGCAGAAATTGGAAACGCCCCGCCCTCTTCATCCTCTCACCCGGTAACCGATACCCCTGACCGTCTCAATAATCTCCGGCGCAGCCGGATCAAGCTCCAGCTTCTCGCGCAGATACCGGATATGTACCATAAGTGTCTTGTCGCCTTCGATATAGCTTTCGCCCCAGACGGCTTCGTAAATCTGCTCCTTGGTCAGAATCTGGCCAAGATGGCGCAGCAGATAAGAGAAGATCTGGAACTGCTTGCCGGTAAGCATGATCTCCCGTCCGCTTGCGGCTTCCGTAACCACACTGCTGCCCGGACTAACCACCAGATGCTTAAGAATCAAGGGAGCAGGGGCAGCCGTGCCGCTTCTTCTTAACAGGACTTCAATCCTGGCTGCCAGCTCATCGGGATGAAACGGCTTGGTTAAATAATCATCCGCGAATTCCAGCCCCTGGAGCTTATCGTCAATGGAGGTACGCGCCGAGAGCATCAGGATCGGCAGCTCCGGGTATACCCGCTTCAGCCGCTGGCCGACGGTGAACCCGTCCAGTCCCGGAAGCATCACATCCAGTATCACCAGCTGGCAGCCCTCAGCCGCTTCCAGCGCGCCTTCTCCGCTCTCCAGCCAGCGGACAGCATACTCCCGTTCCCGCAGATCCGCAGATACTGCGTTGCCAATCTCACGGTCATCTTCTACATATAGTACTGTAACACCCACGCAGAACCTCTCCCCTCTCTCCTTCAAATAACATAATAAATCCCCGGAAGCAGGCAGCCTTCAAGACTGCGCTCCGGGGAGAATGGATCTTGCTGATTCAGGCACTGAATCCGAAATGTGCCGGCGGCTTCTCTTCCGGCTTCCCGAAGAGATACCCCTGCCCCAGATCCATGCCGAGGTCACGGCAGAAGAGAAACTCCTCCCGGCGCTCGATTCCCTCGGCGAGCACCTTTGCACCGAAATCCCCGGCCCGGGAGATAATATCCCGCAGAACGTTCTGCTTGTCCTTATTCTGATCGCAGAAGCTGATCAAATCGCGGTCGATTTTGACATAATCGGGCTGCAGGCTGGACATCACTTCTACAGTCGAATACCCCGCACCCACATCATCCAGCGCAACCAGCATACCCTGCTGGCGGTATTCGGCAAAAATGGCGCGGAGATGCGGCATATCGTTTATTTTTTCCGTTTCCACCACTTCAAATACATAATCCTCCGGATTCTGATCCAGCCGCTGAATCGTCTCGAACGTATGCGTGAGACAATACTTGGGATTATAAATAGAGGAGGGCAGGAAGTTAATGAACCGCTTGATGCCCTTCGGCAGCATTCTTGTACTTGTCTCAATGGCTGAAATCCTGGCCGCGCGGTCAAGAAAGGAATGGAATCCTGTACGCCGGGCAATCTCAAACAGCTCATACGGCTGAAAATGATTCCCTTGCGGCAGCGGCCGCAGCAGCAGTTCAAAGCCAATAATCTCTTCGGAGAAATTCACAATCGGCTGCATGTGGCTGCAGAAATCATGGCTCATAATAATCGAAACCAGATTCTCGCTGGAAAAGCGGACCTTCAGCTGATCCAGAGTCAGCCAGCGCTCCAGAGTAATGCGGGCTCCTCTGCTCTTAATGCATAAGGACAAGGAGATCTGCTGCTGCTGCTCGAATACCTCCAGCTGTCCTAACAGCTCCAGCAACTCTTCTTTGCAGCGGTACGGAATGATACAGGTCCTGCTTGTCCCGAATACTTCATATCCTGCATTCCTTACCGCAGCGGCAAGCGAAACAGAATAGGGGCGCAGCTTCAGCTCCCCTTCATCTTCAATCGGGTCTATGTCAGCGCAGTCAACACAATTCATGGCAATCGCCTCCGCCTCAGGATGTCAAAATACTGAGGCAAGTATAGCATGATTTCCCATGTTCCATCTATTATTTACGGACATGCACAAGTGGAAACGGCTTTGCCGTCCTTTTGTAAGGACGGTACCGTTTCAGCGGGAAATAGAAGGATAAGTTATCGTGTGAAACCTGTAACTTCTTATATTTGCACAACGCGGCAAGGCCCTTCCCGAACCCTAAGGCTCAGGAAAGGCCTGATCATAAACATTACCTCTATTATTATAAAGGACTGGGTCCCTTCAGTACCGCCGCTTGCTTACTTGGATACCGCAGCAGCCCCCTGCCATACTCCGTGTTCCTTATTTTTGCCCATATATTCAATCCGTGTCGGGGAGAGCTCCAGGATTACATAATCGGGATCATCCGGTCCCTTGAACCATTGCTCCAAGGAAGTGTTCCATACTTTCGAACGCAAACCCTCATCTTTGGTGACAGCTACTGTAGCCTCAATCTCCAGCACATCCTTGCCGCCGCCCTGCTCGTAACCCAGCAGCAGACAAGCATTCGGATTATCCTTAAGCTCCTCTACCTTATGGGTCTTGCGGTTCGTAGCCAGATAAATGTTCAATCCGTCATGAAATACCGCCATATAACGCACCTTAGGTTTGTTGCCGGCTTCTATCGTGCCGAAGGACCCGAACTTGTTGTCATCCAGCACCTGTATGATCGTTTTCTCCAGCTCTTTGTTATCCATTGACGAGAAAGCTCCTTTCGAATTCATGTGAATATAAGTTTATATATTCACATCCGCAGTTTGGATTTATTATAAAAACTGTGCTTATTATAGTGTACCCGTTCGGTTCATAATGAATCCCGGACTATGTTCATAAATTCACCCAGAAGGAGTCTCTCCCCTTGAAAAAATTAATCTGGATCGGCTGTCTCTCCTATTTCGTCATCGGCCTTGCCCATGTGGTGCTGGGCTCTATTCTGCCTGTGCTGCTCCAGCATTATGACCGCAGCTACAGTGCCGGAGGCGAGCTGATCTTCAGCCAGTTCGGCGGCTTCCTCGCCGGTGTGCTGGTCTCGCCGCTGCTGAACCGCCGCTTCGGCAAACGCGGGGGCATCCTGATCGCCACCGGGCTGCTGGTCTGCGCCGAAACGGCCTACGCCTTCCTCCCGCCCTGGGGCTGGATGTACGTGATCGCGATAGCTGCAGGCTTCGGCTTCGGCATGATCGAAGCCGTCATCGGCACGATTATTATCGCCGCGATTACCGAAGGAACGGCAATTGCCATGAGCCGGCTGGAGGTGCTATTCGGTGTAGGCGCGCTGCTCATGCCGCTGGCCGCAAGTCCGCTGATTGCCGCCGGCAGCTGGAGGCTGGCTTTCCTGATCGTTGCCGCCTTTTCTCTGGTTTCGCTGCTCTTCTGGGCGAAGAGCAGCTTCGGTCCGCTCCAGCGTGTGCTGGATGAGCGGCCGTCACGCCCTGCCGCTGCCGCGGCCTCCGCAGATGCAGCAGCAAGTGCAACAGTACCCGCCGCCGGCAAATCCGGACGCCTGCCCTACAAAGGTAAACAGTGGGTATTGCTTGGCCTGTTCATCGTCTTCTTCTTTCTCTATGTAGGTACCGAGATGAGTCTGGTCAATTTCATGCCGGCGATCTTCATCGCCAAGCTTGGCATGAGTGAAGCTGCGGCAGCGCTGACGGTTACCTTCTTCTGGCTGGCTATGTCGGCGGGCAGACTATTCGCCGGTGTGGTTGCCGAGCGGATTTCCTACCGCATCTATGTGCTCATCAGCTGCTTCGCCGCTTTGCTGCTGCTGGTTATTTTCCCGTTCGCAGAGCACCGGATTGCCGCATTCGCCGTCATTCTGCTGCTCGGGCTGTTCATGTCCGGCATCTTCTCCATCGCCCTGGTCTTCGCAAGCAAGCTGCTGCCCGGTGCGGAGGAATCCACGCCAAGCATCATGATCGCCTCGGGCGGAATCGGCGGCGCGGTGCTGCCGCTGCTGACCGGCTGGTCCATGGACCATATGCAGGTGGCCCAGACATCGGGGCTTCTGGCCGCTTTTGCCGCCGTATTATTCCTGCTTAGCGTGGCCGCCTGGAAAATCGGGTAATATAGCAACGAGATTAATATCCTGTGAATAAGGACGGAACCCCTATATGGCTGAGCTGCACTCCGAGAGACCCGAACCCACACTGCATACTGCATTACTGCAATTCATTTTCCCCTTCTCCATCAAGGCCGGGCAGGACAAAGAGCTGATCGGGCGTCTGCAGCAGGGCGGGTTTACGCGTTTTTTTCTTGATAACAAGGATCTTGAGCATGCTTATTACGGGGAGGGCTACTGCGTGTCCCATGAGAAAATGGAGCGCAGCTACCTGCCGTTTGCCGCTCATGTCCTCTTTCCGCGTGAGAAGGATGCTGATTCCTTCCGCCGCTTTTCCCGGGTGAACAATCTGCAGTGCCAGCTTGAAATGCCGTTTCAATCCGTGAATTTCCGCGTGCTGTCCACGGATGTGTTCCTGTGCCCGTTTGAGCTGGGCTTCCTGACTGTACGAGTAGCCATAGAGGAGGAGCACCTCACCTACAGCACTGCGCTGGAATTCGCTGACCGCTTCCGTACGCTGGAGGATGTGTCTTATCAGGATAAACAGACTTATATCCATTGTCATAAGAAGTCTTTCGGTCAGGTGGAGGATTTCGTGTTCAAGAATCTGGTTGCCGGGCTGGAGCCGTTTCTCGACCCTGCGGAGATCGATGGCGCGTATTTCGAGACTTTGCCTTTTTTCGTGGACGAACGGATGCTGGTCCAGGCTTTCTACGGCTTCAACCGCGGGGAAGAATCGGATGAGATCAGTATCGAGCTGCGCTACCGTGCCTCCCAGCTGGATGGGCTGAATATGGAGGGTAAACCTTATACCAGTGCCAGCGATCCCGAATATATCGAACAGTATACCTCTGAGCATTGCTACAGCCGTTGGGGGCCGGACACCTATTATATGACCAATGAGCAGACCTTCTGCTGCCTGAGCCGGGCCGAAACTGACATCGCCACCCAGCTGATTAATCAGATGTACGGGGAGTATTATTACGGGCTGCTGCTGAGTATTTTTCATAAAATCGTGCTGTTGAAGCTGGCCAATCTGCATTCCCGCCTGCGCATCAACCACGATTATGACGAGATCGAGAATCTGATCTTCCTGATTAATAAGTTCTCGGCCAAATTCTACTTTCTGGAGCTGATTTCGCAGTCGCAGGGACGGGAGATCTTCTTCCAGCTGCGCAAGGTTTACGGCAATGACGCCCTGTTCGATGAAGTGAAGATGACCTTGAATGACCTGTTCCAGTATCAGGATAAATTCCAGGCCAAACGCCGGGATACGCTGCTGATGGTCCTGACTGTATTTACGGTAATAAGCGGGATTTACGGGATGAATCAGGTCATTGAGGATTTGAAGGCACCGATCAATTGGAGCAAAATGCTGGAGTACTCTGCGTTTGAGTACCTGGCGCTGTTCCTCACCTTCTCCGGGATCGCAGTCAGTCTGGGCCTGACGCTACGGGAGGCGTGGAACGGAATACGCAGCCGCCGTAAGAAGCGGTTCTATGATAAGGATTGAGGGGCTGCCGGTGACGGCGGCTTTTTTTATTATTCACTTCACAATTCTTCTGAGTGATCTTGCCGCCGGCATGCGTAGTAATACATATACGACTTCTTAGTAGGTTACTCATGAAAAGAAATGCCGGAGGTTCCTATGACGCGTAATGATCATGACAGCCTGGACTGGCCCGGCCGGTTCAGAACTAAAGATAAGCAAGCTCTCGCGGATGCCATCGACTTCTACGGACCCGATGTGCACAGACTGGTCCAGCGTATTCTGGCCGGCTGCGGGAGTGCAGAGGATGCCGAGGAATGTGTCAGCGATGTGTTTCTGGCGGCCTGGATCAATATCGGACGTTACGACCCGTCACGCGCTTCCTTCCGCACCTGGATATTCCTGCTCGCAAAATACAAGGCGCTGGATCTGAGGCGTAAATTGCAGCCGGGACTTGGCAGGACGCTGAACGAAGCAGCACTGAACATGCAGAGCGGGACCAACACCGAACAGGAATTTCTACAACGTGAGGCAACGGGGGAATTGCTCCGCTATATCGGGCAGCTCCGTGAACCGGACCGCAGCCTGTTTCTGCGCAGGTATTACCTATACGAGAGTCTGGATGAACTGGCTGCGGCCTTTGGCTTCAGTAAAAAAGCTGTCGAGAGCCGTCTGTACCGCTGCCGGACAATGCTGAAGCAGGCTATACATCTGACTGGCGAAGATGGAAAGGGGGAACTCGGGTCATGGTAAAGGATATGAACAGCGGCGAGAAAAGCATATTTGATCAGCTCGATCTTCTGGAATTCAGCGAGGCTGAACTTGCACTGGACGGATTACTGTCGGAGCCTGAGTCCAGCCCGGTACCCGGGTCTAAAGAAGAGATTGCTTCGCTTGAGCGGATCAAGAGCCGTACCCTCGACCTTATTCAGACTGAACCGGCGCCTGAACTGCCTGCTGCTGTCCGCAAGCCGCGGCGGCGGGCAGCTATTGGAGCGGCGGCGGCCGCGATCCTTATGGCCGCAGGCCTGCTGGCGTTCTCCCCTGACGCCCAGGCAGGTCTAAAGCATGCCCTTAGCTTCCTGCCCGGCTTCGGCACTGTTCTGGAGAGCAGCCCGGGCAGTCAGCTTTATGTTCTGGAGAAGCCCTACACAGTTACCGCAGGCAAGGGAGAGCTGACAGTCAATGCCGTACTTCTGCAGGAGAACAGCGGGACCATTACGCTGCGGGGACAGCAGACTCCCGTCATTACTGAATTTCAGGCAGACATCGGAGGGGACCGTTATACCTTTACTTCCAATATGCGGTCTTCTGCATCCGGAGACTGGTATGCAAGCTACAGCACTGCACTTCCCGGAAATTTGGAGCTTGAAACCGCTGAACCGGTTACTTTGTATATCCATGGAGCAGCAGTCGGGCCACTGGTGCTTCAAGCACCGGTGACCGCCGATGATCTGCAGCATTTAGGCGCAAGCGATGTGCACCAGGAAGTGCGGATTACGGCTTTTCCGGTTCGTCTGGATGACGGACTTGTCCGCGTTGAATTAGTTCCGGCCCTTCCAGATTCGTTCTCCGCCGTCCATTCTTATTCACTGGAGCCGCTGGTATCCTGGAATGGCCTGTATGTCGAGAATGCAGAGGGAGTCAAAGCGAAGGTTGAACCTCCTTCAACCATGGTCTACCCGTCGGAGTTCTCGTTCCGGGAATTGGCATCAGCTGAAGAACAGTCTTACAGGGTCGTCATCCCTTACATCGAAATAGCGGAACGGAAGGCACTCTCCCGGGAGGTCGTTCTGCCGCTGCCCGCCAGCGGGGAGAGTGCGCCTCTCCACATTACCGCTGAGATCGCCGGTTACCCGGTAGAATTCACCCGCATTGAGCGCAGCAGCGGGACGGCTGTCAGCGTTGATGTGGATATGAATTTTGATCCCGAAGCGGCAAAGTCACTGACGCATTTCTTCATCCGCTACCCGGGTTCTGGGGACAAATATTCATACGGCTGGCAGGATACCGAGACATTCCCAAGAATCTTGAAGACTCTTCTTCTGGATGCAGAGCCCGGCGCGGATACGCTGCGTTTTAGAATGTCGGAGCCTCAATTCCTGCTCAAAGGCCCCTGGATTCTGCCGCTAAAGCTCGAAGATTAGAACGGGGAGGCTGGACAACCAGGAAGCTGGCGTCTATAATACACCGTAAGAACATAGCAATACCCGTGAACTTCATAGAACCAGGGGTGCTGGAATTGGCCGGCTGAGATTGTATCCCACAAGATACTGACCCTTATACCTGATCTGGATAATGCCAGCGTAGGAATCTTCATTCAACCCCGAGCCCCTTCATGGGCCTGAAGTTGAACTCACCTTGCGCAAGTAACTGGCGTCCCGGTCTCCGGGGCGCTTTTTGGTATGGGTTACTCTGAATTTTGGAAGACTAGGGATTGCTGGAAGGAGAGAGAAGAGAAATGGGAGTCAAAAAAGTTTTACCGCTGCTGCTCAGCTCTATGCTTGTGCTCGTGATGGCCGGATGCGGCAACGGGAACGTCAACCCGGGCAGCAATGCCGGAGGCAGTACACCTGCCGCCGGGAATAGCACCGCTGCACCTGAAGCAACCGCAGCCGCCAGTACCGCCGACGCGCCTAAAGAGCTGACTCAGGTTAAGATTGCGCTGGACTGGACGCCGAACACGAATCACACCGGCCTGTATACCGCCAAGGAGCTGGGATATTACGCTGAGGAAGGTCTTGACGTGGAGATCGTGCAGCCGGGTGCAGCCGGATCTGACACCATGGTTACTTCCGGTGAAGCACAGTTTGGCATCAGTGCACAGGAGGCGCTCACCCTGGCCCGTCTGCAGGATGTGCCGCTCGTCTCCATCGCCGCTATCATTCAGCATAATACCTCCGGCTTTGCCGCTCCGAAGGACCGCAACATTAAGACGCCGAAAGACTTTGAAGGCAAAACCTACGGAGGCTGGGGCTCTCCTGCGGAAGAAGCAGCCATGAAAGCCATTATGGACCCCGATGGCGGAGACGTCTCCAAAGTTAAATTGGTGAACATCGGTGAAGCTGACTTCTTCACTGCGGTGAAACGCGATATCGACTTCGCCTGGATCTTCTACGCCTGGACCGGGATCGAAGCCGAGCTGCGCGGCGAGCCGCTGGATATGCTGTACCTGAAGGATTATGCGCCGCAGCTGGATTACTACACACCGGTGCTGACCACCAGTGAGAAGGAAATCGCCGAGCATCCGGAAGTGGTGAAGGCTTTCCTCAAAGCTACGTCGAAAGGTTACCAATACGCGATCGATCATCCGGAAGAAGCGGCCACGGTCCTGTCTGATGCCGTGCCTGATCTTGATCCCGAGCTGGTGCTGGCCAGCCAGAAATGGCTCAGCCCGAAATACAAGGACGATGCCGCCCGCTGGGGGGAGCAGAAGCTTGAAATCTGGCAGAATTATGCCGAGTGGATGTACGGCCTGAAGCTGCTGGACAAACCGCTCGATGCCGCAAGTACATTTACGAATGAATTTTTGCCGGAAGGCCCATAACACCGAGTGGAATAGTACTGACACTAACTTACATGAGAGGAATGAATAATAAATGGCTAATACACTGCTTAGCATTCAGGTAATTCCCAAGACTCCAAACAATGAGGATTCGATCCCTTACGTGGACACTGCGATTGAGGTAATTCAAAAGTCGGGGGTCAAGCATCAGGTGAATCCGCTTGATACTACCATGGAAGGCGAGCTCACGGAGCTGCTGGAAGTTGTACGTCAGATGCATGAGGCACTGATTGCCTCCGGCAGCCCGAGCGTGATCTCCCAGATCAAGATCGCCCATAATCCCAGCGGCATCAGCATGGACAAGCTGACGGAGAAATACCGGCCGTGAAAAGCACCTGGAGACAAATCTGGCCGCCCCTTGTGGCGGTCATCTTTTTTCTGGGCGCATGGCAAATTGCGGTATCGGTGTTCCATATCCCGGCCTGGCAGCTGCCGAGCCCGTCCGATATCGCGCGTGAATCACGCGGCAACGCCTCCGGGATCTGGGCGCATACGGCCGCAACGCTGCGGCTGACCCTGATCGGCTTCCCGGTCGGCACCGGCATCGGCCTCATTGTGGCTCTGCTGCTCCATCTGCTGCCCTGGCTCAAAAGAGCGCTCTACCCGCTGCTGATCCTCAGCCAGAATGTGCCTTCCATTGCCCTTGGACCGCTGCTGATTATCTGGTTCGGCTTCGGCCTGCTGCCCAAAATCGTCCTGATCACCCTCGTCTGCTTCTTCCCGGTTGCCGTAGCGGCCATGGGCGGGCTGGCGCAAAGCGACCGGGTAATGTTGAACTATATGAAAATGGCCGGCGCAAGCAACTGGCAGATCTTCACCAAGCTGGAGCTTCCCGGCTCCCTGCCCTCCCTGTTCTCAGGGCTCAAAATCTCCGCGACCTATGCCGTCATGGGCGCAGTGGTTGCCGAGTGGATTGGAGCGGACAAAGGGATCGGCTATTATATGCTGCTGCAGAAGGCCTCTTACCGCACGGACCGGATGTTCGTGGCCATTGTCATTATCGTGCTGCTGAGTCTGGTACTGTTCGCGCTGATTGCCCTGCTGGAGAAATGGCTCGTGCGCTGGAAACCGCGCAAGGAAGCTTAACACGCACAGGGTAACAATACACGCTATACTGAGCACGTTTGAGATAAAGCCTTAAGTACAAAAATTCTATATAGAAGGAGCTGACCGAAGTGTCTCCACTCACGAATACCGTACAGCTCAAGAAGGACGTCCCCGGCAGCAGCCTTGACGAGGCCAGAAGCACACCGCCTGCGCTTGAAGTCAGCAGCGTCTCCAAATCGTTCACGCACCGCCGCCGGGAGACGCCTGTGCTGGATCAGGTGTCGCTGACGGTAGAGCCGCAGGAATTCGTATCGATTGTCGGTCCTTCCGGCTGCGGCAAAAGCACCCTGTTCCATATTATCGGCGGCCTGACGCTGCCGGACGCCGGAACCGTCAGCATGGACGGCATCCCGGTTACCGGGCAGCGCGGCAAGATCAGCTATATGCCGCAGCAGCCCGCGCTGTTCCCGTGGCGCAGCACACTGGACAATGTCCTGCTCGGCGCCGAGCTGCAGGGCGCGCCGCAAGCGGAGGCGCGCGAAGCCGCGCGCCACTGGCTGGCCAAGGTCGGCCTGGGCGGATTCGAGCGCGCTTATCCGCATATGCTGTCCGGCGGCATGCAGCAGCGGGCCGCCTTCCTGCGGGCCATGCTCGCTCCGCAGGAGCTGATGCTGCTCGACGAGCCGTTCAGCGCGCTCGATGCGCTGACGCGCGAGCAGATGCAGCGCTGGCTGCTGGAGCTGTGGGAGGAGAACCGCCGCTCCGTGCTGTTCATCACCCACAACATCGAAGAAGCGCTGCTGCTCTCCAGCCGCATCTATGTCTTCTCCGGACGTCCCGGCTCCGTCCTGCATACCGTAGATGTGCCGTTCCCGCGTCCGCGCCGCGATGAAATCACCGATGCGCCGGAGTTCCTGCAGCTCAAGCGCCAGCTCTCGCTGTGGATGCGCGAGGAGCAGGCTAAGAGCCTCTGACGTGAGTCGCCGCTATTCGGCCCATATAAGCTGAACCTAGCTATTCACATTTTCCGATGACCTGCCGTTTGCGGTGGGGAGTCACATTTTCGTGGAGTTTGGGAGAAATCCTGCACTACACTAAATACAACATTCCCCTCCTTATCCCGGCCCCTGATCCAAGATTGTTGTACAAAAGGCAGCATTTCTCCTTCTCCAAGCGGCTTAGCGGGAGAATTGCTGTATTTCGTACAACAATTCTCCCAAACACCCTATTATAGGGGTACCAGAGTTGCATTACGTACAACATATTGCCTATTCAGCGTGAGTTTAAGATGCTCAATTGTCCCAGTGATTGCATTTGGTGCAACAGAATTCCCAATATTCTGAGATAAATCCCATTCTGCTGTATTTCGTACAACAGATTTCTGAATATTCGTCCAAAAACTCCATCTTTGCAGAGTTCTGCTGTACAAAGTACAACAGAACTGGCAGTAAATCCGGCTCCACCGTTCATCCAGGCCATCTACAATTTAACCCGTTACATCCAATGCCCCGGCCTACATCCAGCCCTTCTCCTCAGCCAGTCGCACCGCTTCAATCCGGCTCTTCACTTCCAGCTTGCCGAGAATCTCCGAGATGTAATTGCGGACGGTACCATAGGAGAGATGCAGTGCCGAGGCGATCTCCCCGGCACTCCGGCCCGCGCCGGCCAGCTTCAGAATCTCCCGCTCCCGTTCCGACAGCGGGTTCTCTTCCCGCAGGCTGCCGAAGACCAGCTCGGGGGACACCTCCCGGTGCCCGCCCATCACCCGGCGGATCGCCTCCGCCAGCTTGTCCACCGGCTCATCCTTCAGCAGATAGCCCAGAATCCCGGCCTTCACGCCCCGCTCGAAATAGCCGGGACGGGCGAAGGTCGTCAGGATGATGATTTTGGTGGCACAGCCCCGCGATTTCAGGATCTCCGCAACCTCAAGACCGCTCATCAGCGGCATCTCAATATCCATCAGACATACATCCGGCTGAAGGCGTTCAATCAGGGCCAGTGCCTCTGCCCCGTCTCCGGCTTCCCCGGCCACTTCGATATCATCCTCCAAATCGAGCAGTGAAGCCATCGCTCCGCGCAGCAGCCGCTGATCCTCGGCAATTACGATGCTGATCATGCCGTTTCCCCGTCCTTTCTATCCTTAACTACTCTTGGCGTCACCACAGTTAACAATGTTCCTGCCCCTGTCCCAGTTCCTGTTCCTGACCCTATGCTACTGCCCGTTCCCGGGCCCAGGGTCAGAGAACCGTCAATCAGGGCCAGCCGCTCCGCCATCCCTTTCATTCCGTTGCCGTCCCGGCGCTGCGCCGCCCCCTCAGCTCCCCTGTCCTGCAGCCCGGCGCCAACTCCGTTATCCTCCACCGTGATCCGCACCTCCCCAGCCGTCATCCCGATGCCAATCCGGCACAGGTTCGCACCGCTGTGCTTCACAATATTCGTGATGGCCTCCTTGATGCAGAGGCTGAGAATATTCTGCGTCAGATCAGATACGCCCGGAAGCGCTGCATCTCCGTCCACTTCAAGCCGAATCTCCGCGCTGCGCAGCATCTCCCCGGCCTCGGCCAGCTCTTCGGCAACAGAGACCGCGCGCATCTCCGAGACCAGCTCCCGCACCTGCCGCAGCGCAGCACGTGAAGTGCGCTGAATCTCCCGCGCTTCCGCCTGCGCCCGTTCGGGATTCTTCTCAACCAGCTTCTCAACCAGCTGGCTCTTCAGCGTAATCAGCGACAGGGTATGGCCCATTGTGTCATGCAGATCCCGGGCAATGCGCATCCGCTCCTCACGTTTGACCATCTCCTTGATAACCTCATTGGCCTGGTCCAGCTCCTTCTCCAGCATCCGCCGGCGGTTCATAGAGCGGATCCCAAAAGGAGTAATCAGCATCATCATGACAAAGGGAAACAGGAATAGCCATTCTGTACCGTACATTTTGCTAAAAGACAGCAGTGCCAGACCGACAACCATCATCGTGAACACAGCAAAGGCCCGTTTGAACCTGCGCAGATCGGTATACCAGCCGACAAAATTGCTTGTAAAGAAGCCCATATAGAAATTGAAAGGGCTGTACACTATACATAACACTGCGATCAGCAGCATTTGCAGTCCCAGCCAGGCCGAGTAGGTCTTGCCCTCTGTCCAGTAGAGCTGGCGGTAGGCGACCGTGAAAATCACCACCAGCGCATATCCCCCAAGTAATTTGTATCCGCTATAGCCCTGAAGATTTAAGATCGGGAATACCAGATAGATCAGCCAAATATACGGGTAGAACCCAAATCTGCGCGGAAATAACCGGAACTGCTCACGTGCCATTGTACATTACACCGCTTCCTGTTTTTTTCGGATATAGACCGATAATAGCATAAAAACTGCGAGGTATCCGAGTAATAGCAGCGCGGAATTCCACTGCGGAACCCCTCCGCCCACAATCTCCCAGGCACCGTCTCCGTAATTGTACGAAGGCAGCCAGCGGCCGATCCGCTGCATTACATCCGGCATAATATCCAGGGGCATCCACATCCCGCCCGCCACCGCCAGCGCCATATAGAGCACGTTGCTGACCCCGCTCGCCGTATCCACCCGCTTCATTGAGCCGATAATCGTACCCAGCGCCAGAAAAGGCAGCGAGCCTGCAAGCAGCCACAGACCGCTAAGCAGCCATTGTCCTGCCGTCAGCGACACCCCGTTGATCAGATATCCGGCAGCAAAAATACACAATACGGAGAACAGATGCATCACCGTCTGGCCGAACATTTTCCCCAGAAAATAAACAGTGCCCGGCAGCGGAGTAATGCGGATGAACGTATTCCAGCCCTGGGTCCGCTCCTGCACCAGCCGGGTGCCGAGGGTCATGACCGCCGAGCCCATAACGCTGAAGGCAGCCATTGACATCAGGTAGTGCGCCTGCCACTCCTGCGTATCATCTGTCCCCGTATTAATCACTCTCGTAAAAATGAAATAGAACATAATCGGCATCAGCAGCGACCAGAACACGTAATAGGGATTGCGGATAATCCGCAGCAGCTCCGCTTTGCACTGGGCCATCATTTGCTTCATCATCATACCGCCGCCTCCTGGCTCATAGTCAACTGCTCGAACGCTTCATCCAGCTTTCCTTGGTCAATCACAACATCCTTCACCGCTAGCCCGCCTGTAAAAATAGCCCGCAGCGCCTCATCCGTATTCTCCGCCGTCACATGCAGCCGTCCGTTCTTCTCGTAACAGGCTTCAACCTCAGGCAGCTCCAGCAGCTGTCCGCGCAGCACCGCCGGGTCGCCGAGCGGCAGGAAGGACACTGACTTACTCACGATTCTGGCCTTAATCTCCTCCGGGCTGCCGTCTGCCACAAGGGTGCCGTGACTGAAGAGCAGAATCCGGTCAGCGATGTCCTCTGCCTCCTGCAGATAGTGGGTGGTGAACAGAATCGTCTTGCCCTGGTCTGCCAGTCCCCGGACCTTCTCCCAGAAACGGCGCCGGGCGGTGGTATCGAGCCCAACCGTCGGTTCGTCAAAAAACAGCAGATCGGGATTACCCGCCAGCGCCAGCGCGAAGCTGAGACTGCGCTTCTGGCCGCCGGAGAGCTTCTCGGCGTAGCGGCTCAGATCGGCCGGGGCAAGCCCCGTGGCCTGAAGCAGCACCTCCATCTCCATCGGCTGGGGATAATAGCTGCGGATCAGGGATAGAATCTCCCGGACCTTTAACCGGTCCATCACACTCACCTCCTGCAGCATCGCTCCCGTAAGCTCCCGGACCCTGGCGTCTTTGGGCGGAAAACCGAATACCTGTACACTTCCTTCTGTGGGCTCAAGCAGCCCCAGGAGCATGGACAAGGTAGTTGTTTTACCTGCTCCGTTAGGCCCGAGCACTGCTGTAATGGAACCTCTGTTAATGGTGAAGCTGACGCGATCCACCGCTTTTTTATCCTGGAAGCTTCTGCTGACATTTTTCATTTCGATCACATGATCCATCCTGTATCCCTCCGTATCCATATGCCCTCCGGCTATATTTCTATAGTACAGGAGGCCGAAAGTGAACATCAGTATGGACTGTCATTCGTTCAAGGTGACAACTGTCACCCGGATAAATAACTTTTTGAGGAAATTATTGATTTTTATGGAGGATTGAATTAAGATAATCCTGCAATAAAAGTAAGCGATTACATTTATGCATAATCGAGAGGAGTTTAAGGTATGATCAAAAGAATTGGACTGGCAGCGCAGGCATTGCGCCGCAACCGGTTTCGGCTGCAGGGGAAACGGCAGAGGTATGGATATCCACCTCGGATCCGAATACGGAGCCGGCTGTCGGATTAAGCACTGGTGCCCGCTTGACCCGCATCGGAGACAAGAGCTTCAGCTCCGCCACCGGAAGCAGCGATTATACAATTACCGTTAACGAAGGCACCAGCTATCAGCAAATGGACGGATTCGGCGTTTCCCTGACCGACTCCTCCGCCTGGCTGCTGAACTATAAGCTGAATGCCGCCAAGCGGGCTGAGGTGATGGAGAAGCTGTTTGGCAACACCGGTATTGGCTTGAGTGTGCTGCGGCAGCCGATGGGCAGCTCGGACTTCACCTGGTCGGCCTACACGTATGATGACACGGCCGGCGACACCTCACTCGGCCAGTTCACGATCAGCCGTGATCTGCCTTATATCGTTCCAATGGTCAAAGCGGCGATTGCTAAGAATCCCGGCATTAAGGTATTTGCTTCACCGTGGAGCGCCCCGGCCTGGATGAAGTATTCCGGCACCCTGAACGGCGGCAAGCTCAAAGCTGAGTACTATCAGACCTACGCCGATTATTTCAAAAAATACATTCAGGCCTATCAGACCCAGGGAATTCCCATTTATGCCGTCACCGTACAGAACGAGCCCATGTATGAAACCGGGGCTTACCCCTCGATGGGCATGAACGAGCAGGATGAGACCGGCTTCATCGGAGACTACCTGGGCCCAACCTTGCAGAATGCCGGGATCAATACCAAGATCATTGCTTTTGACCATAATTATCTGAACTGGAGCTTCCCCAATACGGTCGTTCAGAATCTGAAAAACTCCGGCAAAGCAAGCTATATCGCCGGCAGCGCCTTCCATCACTACGACAGCGGCGACGGCTCGCAGATGACCTCCATGCATAATGCCCATCCCGATAAAGACATCTGGTTCACAGAGGGCGGGTTCGGCACCTGGAATGATCCGCAGAACGGCACAAGCCAGGGCTTCGACAACATGATCACTGAATTCATCAATATTACACGTAACTGGTCCAAATCGGTTATTCTCTGGAACGCCGCACTTGATCAGAAGGACGGTCCTGCCCTGCTGTCCGCCTACAATACCAACCGGGGCATGGTCACCATTCAGAACTCCGACAATTCAAACAGCAACCCGGAGAACAATGTCACTTATACCAAGCAATATTATCTGCTGGGCCACTTCAGCAAATTTGTCGTTCCGGGTGCTTACCGCATCCAGAGCAACACCAGCAACGACCTGAAGAATGTGGCGTTCAAGAATCCCGACGGCTCCAAGGTAGTTGTCGCTTATAATCCGCAGACCTCGGCCAAGAACGTCAAGATACAATGGGGCAGCCAGTCGTTTATCGTAAATGTGCCCGCCAAGTCAGTGATGACATATAAGTGGTACGGCAATCCGTCTTAGAGAGGGCTGAATCCTGTAAACAGCAAGAAGCCTTCGCCCTTTCTTTAAGGGGGAAGGCTTCTTGCTGCTATCCATATAGCTTCAGTCACACACTTTAACCGGTTATCTCTGCATGAACCCTTTGCCCAGCAGGAACTCCTTCATATGCATTCTTGACGGCTGGGCCTGGCGCTTCGCCATGATCTCCGACCACGAGGCCTCACTCTGGCCGCCGGTCCGCTCACGCATATAGTCACGTGAGATTCCGTCGTACACCCCGGCCTGCTGTATTGCTCCTTCGGCATTATAGCCGTTATGATGCAGCACGGCCTGCAGCGGCAGACGCGGCCGCACTCCATTCACGGCGGCGGGATAACCAAGGCACATGCCGAATACCGGATAGACCAGCTCAGGCAGGCCCAGCAGCTCAGACAGCGCGGCAATATTATTGCGGACGCCGCCGATATACACGATGCCTAGACCGAGTGATTCGGCGGCAACCGCAGCATTCTGCGCCGCGAGCGCAACGTCAATGGTAGCGACGATCAGATTCTCGGTACTGTCCTCATAGGATGGCGCCCCCTGCAGATGGGGAGCCGCCGCCTCACGCAGCCGGTACAGGTCGGCACACCAGACCAGGAAGACCGGGCACTGCTCGATATACGCCTGATTACCGGATAAGGCGGACAGCTGCGCTTTAAGTGCAGGCTCCGTTACGGCAATTACGCTATAAGCCTGCACATTGCTGGAGGTCGAGGCCATCTGGCCCGCCCCGATAATGGCAGCGAGCAGCTCGTCACTGACCGGCTTGTCCTGAAACTGGCGGACGGAGGTATGACGGTTCAACAGCTCAAGAGTTTCATTCACAGGTTTCACAGTAGGTTCGCCTCTCTTTTCACAGTTATATAGGAATATTATGAACACAATTTAGTATCCAGACAACAGGAGGGCCTTCGCGCTACCATCCGCCCCCCCGCTTCACCTCCTGGACTATGCCCCTGATCCCCTCATCAATCTGGTCCAGCCCGGCGCGGGAAATACTGATGCGTATGAACTTGTCCCGGTTCCGGTAATCCGATAAATAGAATCCATTACCGGATACGATGCAGATCTTCCGCTCTCCCAGCCGCTTGACCAGCCGTTCCAGATTCACGGTTACCGGCAATTTGAATTGCATGTAGACGCCGGAGCTCTCCGCAGATGCTTCAATTAAACCTTCCGTATTGTGCCGCCGGAGCGCCTCATACACCGCCTGGATTCTTTTGGCGTACATCGCTTTTATTTTGTGCCTGTGGTGCTCATACATGCCGTTCTTAATGTATACCTCAAGCGCTGCCTGGGATAACAGGGAGGTGTCCGTGTATCCTTTATAGGCGCGGAACGTCTCCAGCAACGGCTCCGGCAGCACAACCGCCCCCAGCCTGAGGCCGGGGAAGATGATTTTGGAGAAGCTTTTCAAATAAATCACATGTGAAGTCTGGTCATACGCGTATACAGGATCAAATTGCCGTCCGGCACCCAGATCAGCCATGTAATCATCCTCAACGATATACACATCGTATTTGCCGGCCAGTCTGGCAATAGCCTGCCGCTCTGCTGTGCTGTAAGATGTCCCGAGCGGATTATGATACCTGGGCATGGTATAGAACAATTTAAACCTGCCGCTTGCGAACCGCTCCTCCAGCTCCCGCAGGTTAATGCCGGCTGCGGAGCGGCCGATTCCGCTGACAGGCAGTCCCTCCGCCTCCAAATACCGCAGATAAATATCATACCCCGGCTGTTCCACGAGGATCTCCGTCCTGCCGCTGGGGAACGGCATTCTGGCCAGAATCTCCAATGCCTGCTGGATTCCCGAAGTAATGATAATCCGCTCTGCCTTGGCAAAAACCTGATACTCCGCCAGATGAGACACCAGCGTGCGGCGCAGCGAATCCAGTCCCTGCGCATCCCCGTAAGTGAACAGGTTGTATTTGTACTGGTCAATCGCCTTGTTAAGACAATGCTGGAAATCCAGATACGGAAATACGTTCAGATCGGGCGATGCCGAAGCGAAATCAATTGTTCCGCTGCCCCCGGCTGGCCCGGCTTCCTCCGTCTTCTCCACCATATAATAGCCGCTCTGCGGAATCGAATAGATCAGATGTGTTCGCTCCAGCTCCCCGTAAGCCCGCAGAATGGTGCTGACACTGCAGCCGTAGGATGCTGCGGCGCTGCGCACGGAAGGCAGCTTTTCCCCTGGACGGTGCTGTCCTTCCTTCATCCGCTTCTCCATTTCTAATACAACCTCATGATACTTTTTCATACCTGCCCCGCCTCCCGTCGCCTTCATTCCACGGCCTGCTGTTCATGATACCTCTATTACTCTTCAATTATTATACAGGAAACAACCAACTGTACCGGTACAGTAGCGGAAAGGCGGTATTGTTCTGCTGCTGAATTCCCTTTAATTTTAAAGTAACAGATAAGATGTTTACAACATCCAGTCTTACTCACACAAAGGAGATGTACCTATGCAGCAGCAAGGACTCAAGCTGGCTTATAGCTTTGCCGTACTCAATGCGGTCATTATCGGATTCTCATTCCTGTTCACCAAGGTGGCTCTCGGCCATGCCGGACCGCTCGATACATTAACCTACCGTTTCGCTGCTTCCTTTATTGTAATGTCGGTCCCGGTCGCCTTCGGCTGGGTCAAAATCTCCTACCGCGGCAAGCCAGTTGGCCGGGCACTGCTGCTGGCAGCGATGTATCCGCTGGGATTCTTCACCCTTCAGGTATTCGGACTTCAGCATGCCACCTCTGCCGAGGGCGGAATTCTCTATTCGTTCACTCCGGTCGTGACGATGATCATCGCTTCTATTTTCTTGAAGGAGAAGACGACTCTGCTGCAAAAGCTGTGCATCTTCCTGTCGGTATTTGGCGTTGTGTTTATCTTTGTCATGAAAGGAAGCAATATTCAGCTGTCCAATATGACCGGGATTGTGCTGTTGTTCCTGACTTGTCTCGCGTTTGCCGGATACAGCGTGCTGGCCCGGTCACTCTCCAGGCACTTCAGCCCCGCTGAACTCAGCTACCTCATGATGGGGATCGGCTTCGCAACCTTCCTGATCATTTCACTCACCGGACATGCAGCCAGCGGAACCTTCAGCGAATTCCTAAGCCCGCTGGGGAGCGGCACCTTTATCCTGTCTGCTGTATATCTGGGAGTCATAGCCTCGCTGGTGACTACCCTGACTTCAACTTATATCTTGTCCAAAATCGAAGCTTCGCTCATGAGCGTGTTCACCAATCTCTCAACCATCGTCTCCATTGCAGCCGGGGCGTTCTTCCTGGGGGAAGAGATTACAGTGTACCACTGGATCGGATCGCTTCTGATCATAGCCGGGGTAATCGGCACCAATCGGCTCGGCCGGAACAAGCCTGGCGTGCAGGTTGCCGGCCGGAGCGATTCTGTAAGCAGGTAGCGGGATGTTCCACATTGCTCTATTCAGACTACTTCTGGGGAGTCACATTGTATTCGATTTTTCGCATACAATTGGCCCGGATATCTTCGCGGAGGCAAATTGTATTCGGTTTTTCGCATACATTGGGTCCGGATACCTTCGCGGAGGCATATTGTATTCGATTTTTCGCATACAATTGGTCCGGTTACCTCCGCGGAGGCACATTGTATTCGATTTTTCGAATACATTGGGTCCGGTCACCCTTTGGGCAGCATCCGGCGGAATCAAGGGCACTAGTGCTCCTCATTTCTTCCCTTGGCCCGCTTTCGGCGGAATCAAGGGCACTAATGCCCCTTATTCCCTCCCTTGGCCCGCTTTCGGCGGAATCAAGGGCACTAGTGCCCCTCATTTCCTCCTTTGGCCCGCTTTCGGCGGCGACACAAAGAACCGCCGGCATTAACGCTCCGGCGGTTCTTTGGTTATCGGCGCTCAAGTCCGGATCGCTCCGTCTGCAGCAGAAGCAGTGAACATTACAGCTTGACCCGCTGCAGCCGCAGCGCGTTCAGCACAACGGATACAGAGCTGAAGGCCATTGCTGCACCGGCCAGCCACGGAGCCAG
Source organism: Paenibacillus sp. FSL R10-2736 (assembly GCF_038000245.1). Taxonomy (NCBI): domain Bacteria; kingdom Bacillati; phylum Bacillota; class Bacilli; order Caryophanales; family Paenibacillaceae; genus Paenibacillus; species Paenibacillus sp. FSL R10-2736. The sequence goes on along the minus strand of NZ_JBBOBN010000002.1, from coordinate 982,287 downwards.
GAAGCCCAGCGCGGCAACCGGTATGCCGATCGTATTGTAGGCAAGCGCCCAGAACAAATTCTGCTTGATATTGCGCATCGTCTTGCGGCTCATCAGAATGGCATCCGGAATGCTCAGCAGATCGCCGCGCATGAGCGTAATATCCGCCGCCTCCATCGCCACATCCGTGCCGGTGCCGATGGCCATACCGGTGTCTGCCGTTGCCAGCGCCGGCGCATCGTTGATGCCATCGCCAACCATGGCAACCTTGACTCCTCCGTTCTGCAGCCTGCGGATCTCGGCTGCCTTGCCTTCCGGCAGCACCTCTGCCAGCACCGTGCGGATGCCCGCCTGCTCGGCAATGGCCTGAGCCGTAATCTTGTTGTCCCCGGTGATCATAACGACCTCGATGCCCATCTCGTGCAGTCTGGATACTGCGGCGCGCGAGGTTTCCTTAATCGTATCCGCCACCGCTACGACACCGGCAATCGCGCCGTCAACAGCTACCAGCATCGCTGTTTTGCCTTCATGCTCAAGCCGGGTCATGATTGCTGTCCACGGTTCGATAGCAAGCCCGCTCTCCTCCATCATCCGCCGTGTGCCCACGCTTACCTTCTGGCCGGCCACTACAGCAGATACGCCACGGCCCGGCACAGCCTCGAACTGCCCAGCAGGCGGAAGCTCAATGCTTCTGCTCTGCGCGCCCGCTACAATGGCATCAGCCAGCGGATGCTCCGAGAGCTTCTCCGCTGCCGCTGTAATCGACAGCAGCCGGTTCTCGGCAAGCACCTTGCCCTGTGCAACAATGCCGGTACTGGTTACAATGTCGGTCAGCACCGGCTTGCCGTTGGTCACGGTTCCGGTCTTATCCACTACAACAACCTTAATGCCCTGTGCAGCTTCCAGATGCTCCCCGCCCTTGAACAGGATGCCGAACTCGGCTGCCCGGCCGGACCCGGCCATTATGGAAGTTGGTGTCGCCAGTCCCAGTGCACACGGGCAGGCGATCACGAGCACCGCGATGGCTTTCTCCAGCGCATCGGCGAACTGCCCGGGTGCACCCCAGATATACCAGATTACAAAGGTTACAGCTGCAATCCCGACGACAATCGGTACAAAGATCCCGGAAATCACATCGGCGATCCGCTGAATCGGCGCCTTCGAGCCCTGCGCCTCTTCTACCACTCGAATAATCTGCGCCAGCGCCGTATCCCGGCCGACCTTGCGGGCTTTGATCCGCAGCATGCCGTTCTTGTTCAGCGTGGCTCCTATAACCGAATCACCCGGCTTCTTCTCCACCGGCATACTCTCGCCAGTCAGCATGGATTCATCGACGGAGGACAGCCCCTCGACCACTTCACCGTCTACAGGCACCTTGGTTCCCGGCTTCACCAGCACGAGATCTCCGATAACGACATCCTCCACGGGAATACTCAGCTCAACCCCGTCGCGCAGCACCAGCGCGGTCTTGGCCTGCAGCCCCATCAGGCTGCGTATCGCGTCTGAGGAACGCCCTTTGGCCAATGCCTCGAACCATTTGCCTACAAGAATCAGCGTAATCAGAATCGCGCTTGTCTCGTAATACATATCCACGGTATGGTTCATCCCGCTCATCTTCAGGGAATCAATCGTCAGGTACAGGCTGTAGAAATAGGCTGCCGAGGTACCCAGCACCACCAGCACATCCATATTGGCACTGCCGTTCTTCAGCGCTTTGTAGGCACTGACATAGAACTGCCAGCCGATCAGGAACTGCACGGGAGTCGCCAGCACCAGCTGGAACCAGGGATTCATCAGCAGCTCCGGTGTCCAGATCCAGGAAGTGAAAGAGAAATGGCCCGCCATGGCCCAGAGCAGCGGCAGTGACAATATAGCAGAGATCATCCACTTGTTCCGTTTGTGCGTGATTTCCTCCCCGCGCTGGCTGGCAATATCCTTGCGGTCCTGCTTCAGCGCCGCCTTGTAGCCGATGTTGCTCACCTTATCCATAATCTCAGCTGTACTGATATTCCCCGGCGAATATTCCACATGTGCTGTCTCCAGCGCCAGATTCACATTCACTGCGGCAATCCCGGGCATCCGTCCCAGCACCTTCTCAATTCTGGCCGAGCATGCCGCACAGGTCATGCCCGTAATATCGAAATCCGCCGATTCCTTCAGCGTATCATAGCCGAGAGAACGGATCTTCTCCTCAATCTGCGGAACGCCAGCGACCTTCGGATCAAATCCCACCGTCGCCTGCTCCAGCGCCAGATTGACATTCGCCCGGGATACCCCCTCCATGCGGGACAATCCCTTCTCGATCCGCGTCGCACAAGCGGAGCAGGTCATCCCGGTAATCTGCAGCGTAGCCTGCTGCTGGACCGGTTCTGCACTCTTTTCCATGATTCACGCACCTCCTCATACCCCCAAGGGGTATATTTATCTTTAAAAGAAAAGGCATTGGCGCCCGGCCCTATTGCTCTAGGGTTCCCGGCTCCAAGCCCTTACATTACAATCCTTCACTTAAACTACGTCATAGCCCTGATCCTCGATAGCCGCCTTGATTGCATCCAGGCTTACAGTGTTCTCGTCAAATTCAACCGCTACCGTCTTCGCCGGAAGATCTACCTTCGCCGCAGCCCCAACGCCGCTCACAGCTTTCTCTACAGCACTTACACAGTGACCACAAGACATTCCTTCTACATTCAATGTTACGTTCGACATTTGATTACCCTCCTAATAGTTTATGGAGCATAGCTCCTTGATTCTTCACCGAACAAACCGGATTTGCAAGCTTGTGCTTAGTTTTCAATAGCAAGCACTTAGCTTTTCATTGCTTCCTTCTCCACCACAGCCTGGATAACTTGAACTATTAAATCAAACAAGGGATGAAAGTAACGGAGGGGAATTTTGAAACTGTAGGAGCGAATGCGTACGCCTTTGTCCACGGATTTCTACCGCAAATAGCGGTTTAAATCAAAGAAATCCGGGGACAACAGCGGCCGAAAGTTCAAACATTCACCGCAGTTACGCCCGCCATCCTTGCATGAATTTAAGAGCTCTGCTTATCCAGGCCCCAATCTCTATTTCATCAGCTTATTCACCGTAATCAGCAGCTCATCGATAACCTCATGCTCGCCGGCTTCGATCCGTTCGATAATGCAGCTCTTCATATGGCCTTCAAGCAGCAGCTTGCCGACACTGTTCAGTGCCGCCTGCACCGCCGCCAGCTGATTAAGCACATCATCACAGTAGGTATCCCGTTCAATCATGCCTTTGACGCCGCGGATCTGTCCCTCAATCCGGTTAAGCCGGGTGGTCAGTCCACTCTTGAATTCCGGGGAATGATGGCTCTTGCGGACACCGGAAGCAGAAGAATGGCAATCCTCGCCGCAGTCATGCCCGGCATGCTCCTTCTCATTTGTTGACACAGGAATCAGCCTCCTCAAGTAACAATATAATATACCCCCCATGGGTATGTCAAGGCCTCACTGCAACTTATCTCCTTTATCCTGTAACACATGCGTATTTGTCATGATTTAGCAGGAGAATTCCCGTTTGAACGCGAATCTCCTAGAATAAAACATCTACAACTACGTGAATGGAGGAGGAGCAGTGCTCAAATCAATCATCAGCCAGATGCATCGCCGCAGGAGCTATTTGTACTCCTTTATCATATGCATTGCCGGGCTGGGCTTGTTCATTTATCAAACGGAACCGCAAATTCTTCAGCTCTCCTCATCCGGCTGGGGCTGGGTTACCGCCATGTCAGGCGCAGCCGTCCTGCTCACCGTCTTCACCTTCCAGCTGCCTCCGCAGGGGAACGGGCTGTCACTGGATTCTTCCATCTATCTGGCCTGTATCTTTATCTTCGGCGCCCCGTCCGCCCTTCTGGTTCTCCTGCTCTGCTCCATCGTACTGCTGTTCATCGAATGGGGAAGCACTCCGCTCTGGAAGCATCTCAATAATTTCGCCGTGTACTGTATCATGATCACTTCCGCAGCCTTTATCTTCTCGTGGTCCGGGGGCCGGCAGGGACCGCTTCTCAGCAGCTATCTGGCAGCATACCTCAGCGCTATGGCCATATATTTCATCCTGAACCTGCTGCTTGTCGGCTTCTTCTACTACATAATTTTCCGTGAGAATCTCTACAATACACTCAAAGCAATGCTGACAGACGCCGTACTGGCCTATTTGTGCACGCTGGTGCTCTCCCTGGTGCTGACCGTTCTGCTCTTCTATAACGGAATTACCGGCCTGGCCTTATTCCTGGGCCTCAGTGTACTGATCTCCTATTCCTTCAAACGGCTGTTCAGCATGTACCGTGACATTGAAGAGCGGGCTAACCGCGATCAGCGTACCGGACTGTTTAACCACAGCTATTTCGAAGCGGCGCTTGAAGAGGAAATGCGCAGATCGCAGGCAGGCGGCAGCGCACTCTCCCTGGCCATGATTGATATTGATGATTTCAAGAAATATAATGATCACTTCGGCCATCTTAAGGGGGACGGGCTGATCGTTTTTCTGGCTGACCTGCTGAAGAAGGAAACCGGGTCCACCGATATTATTGTCTCCAGATATGGCGGTGAAGAATTCACCCTGCTGATGCCGGGCTACGATGCCGTAACGGCCAAGCAATTTATCGAAAAGCTGCGCAAAACGCTCAACAATTCTATGTTTGAAGGCAGCGAGATCTTCCCGCAGGGCTGTCTGGCCTTCTCCGCAGGCGTAGCCGGGTACCGGCCGGATGTCCACTTCAAGTCAGAGCTGGTCGACCATGCCGATCAGGCGTTGTACTATGCCAAAAAACAAGGCAAGAACATGGTCCACGTCTACGGTAACCAGTCTCTCTTGGAACGTGACATCGATTTCAGCCAGGATGTGCGCGATATTGAGCAGCAGCTTAATCTTTTTATGTACAAGGATCTGGAGACCTTCAAGCATTCCAAACGCGTATTCCGCTATGCCATGGACATCAGCGAGCTGCTGGCGCTGGACAATCTCTCCAAACGGCAGTTCACGCTCGGCGCACTGATCCACGATATCGGCAAGCTGGAGATTCCCTGGGGCATACTTAACAAGAAGGATAAGCTCGCGCCGGAGGAATGGGAGATGGTCAAATGGCATGTCACCTGGGGCAAAGAGATGGCACTTACCAACAATAAATACAAGGATCTTGCCCCTTATATCGAGCTGCATCACGAACGCTATGACGGCAAAGGATATCCTTACGGCTTCAAGGGAGAAGAGATTCCCCGGCTATGCCGGATGCTGACCATTATCGACTCATTCGATGCCATGACGACAGAGCGTCCGTACCAGCCGACCAAATCATTCGCGGAAGCGATTGTGGAGCTGCGGGCCTGCGCGGGAAGCCAGTTTGACCCGGATCTGACCGAGCTGTTCATCAGGTACATAGAAGCCCGTGAGCTGCGTTCAAGCGATGCTGCCATGTAGGAAGAAGCGTGCAACCGCGCTGCGAATAAGGTTCCGCCCGTCAGGGAATACCATACATAGAAGTCCTGCCGTTCTTGTTGTACAAGGGCGGCTTATTTGCGTCCACAATTTACTTTAATTTTGAAAAAAAGATTGCCACCCTATTCAAATTTGAATATAATAAGATTTCATCTTGAATAATGAACGTAAAGGAGTTTGTAAATGCATACTAAAGAAAGCAATCTTAAGCTCGTCGTTGCCGGACTGCTGCTCGGCATTCTGATGTCCGCGATGGATAATACGATTGTGGCCTCAGCTATGGGCACCATCGTCTCAGATCTAGGGGGACTCGATAAAATCGTCTGGGTAACCTCCGCTTATATGGTCATGGTTATGGCCGGAACCCCCATCTTCGGCAAATTGTCCGATATGTACGGGCGCAAGCGCTTCTTCATCTTCGGACTCATCGTGTTCCTGATCGGCTCCGCCCTGTGCGGTACGGCGGCGAGCATCACACAGCTCAGTATCTACCGGGCGATTCAAGGGGTTGGCGGCGGTGCGCTGATGCCGATTGCCTTCACGATTGTATTTGATATTTTCCCGCCGCAAAAAAGAGGCAAGCTCACCGGATTATTCGGTGCTGTCTTCGGGATCTCCAGCGTAATCGGGCCTTTGCTGGGCGCTTATATCACTGATTTCGTCGGCTGGAACTGGATTTTCTATATTAATGTGCCGATTGGTATCGTCTCCTTCTTCCTGATTATGACGTCCTACAAGGAATCCGTCTCCCATGCCAAACAGCGGATTGACTGGGGCGGCGCCTTCACGCTGGTGGCAGGAATTATCTGCCTGATGTTCGCGCTTGAGCTTGGCGGCAATCAGTATGCCTGGGATTCAGCAACGATTCTCGGACTGTTCGCCGGCTTCGCCGTATTCCTGATTGCCTTCATCTTCATTGAGCAGAATGCGGCAGAGCCGGTCATCTCGTTCAACATGTTCCGGGGGCGCCTGTTTGCCACCAGCAGTCTGCTCGGCTTGTTCTACGGTTCGGCGTTTATCGTAGCTACGGTATACATTCCGATCTATGTCCAGGGGGTATACGGCGGCTCCGCCACCAACTCCGGTCTGATCCTGATGCCGATGATGATCGGTACGGTCATCGGCAGCCAAGCCGGCGGTCTGCTCACCACCAAGACGAGCTTCCGCAACATTATGCTGCTGTCCGCAGTGTGTTTCGTTGCCGGAATCTTCTCACTCAGCACACTGACACCGGATACTTCCCGTCTGCTGCTGAATGCGTTCATGGCACTGACCGGTTTCGGGGTCGGGTTCTCCTTCTCCGTACTCAGCATGTCATCCATTCACCATTTCGATATGCGCCAGCGCGGTTCAGCTACCTCCACCAGCACCTTCCTGCGCTCGCTCGGGATGACGCTGGGGATTACAATCTTCGGTATTATCCAGCGCAACAGCTTCACTTCGGAGCTTAGCACGGCCTTCGGAGACGGCGGCCAGGCCTCTTCATTCGGTGATCCGCGTTCTGCTCTGACCCCTGAGGCCCGTGCACAGATTCCGGCACCGGTGCTGGAGAAAATCACGAATTCACTGTCTAGCTCGATCGCACATACCTTCATGTGGGCTATTGTTCCTGCGGTGCTTGCCGTTGTCTTTGTCCTGCTGATGCCCAAAGACCGCCTGACGATTCAGCCTAAGGAATCCCAGCCTGCTCCAGCTTCCGGGCAGAGGTAAGCACCATGTCCATGAAGCTGCTGATTCTGGGGCTGCTGCTGGAACGGGATATGCATCCTTATGAGATTACACTGGTCATGAAGGAACGCACGATGGACCAGTTCATTAAGCTGCAGATGGGCTCCTTGTATTATGCAGTCGACAAGCTGGCCGAGGGCAGCCATATTGAAGCTGTAGAGGTTATCCGCAGCACGGACCGGCCGGATAAAACGATCTACCGGATTACCGATAAAGGCAAGGAATTGATGGAACAGCTCATTCTGCAGCAGATCAAGAAAAGCGATCAGCTGCATCATCCGCTGTACATGGCCCTGGCCCTCTCCCGCTACATTGATCAGGAGAAGGTGGAACGGCTGCTGGAGGAACGTATCCGCGAGACAGAGCACCAGGTGAACTTCGCTTATCAGGTGTATGAGGAGCATATCTCCATTGTGCCCCGCTCGGCACTGCATCTGATGTACGGCCGGTACGAGCACTGTCTGACCGAGCTGAAATGGCTGAAGCGGCTCCATGAGGATGTTGTGGCCCGCAGGCTGAGTGACAAAGGCAGCCCGATTATTCCGTAATAAGTATAGAATTTCAGGAGGATTGTTCCGCCGCCGTTACAGGCAGCCGGGGCAGTCCTCCATTTCATTTCCAAAGCCTGTTCACACAGGAACCTGCAGTTTATCACAGGTTTCTGTGTTTAATTAGCCCGAATTGTGTTTATTAGGGAGCAAACTGCCGGCAAGGCTCAGGAGAATTGTCTAGCACATTCCCATCCTTGCCCTGCAAATATTCCGAAAGGGAAGTGAACTTAAGATGAGCCATAGTGACGATAAGAAGCCGATAAGAGACGAACGTGACCATCCCGAGCAATACCCGACGGACAAACCAAGCTTATTCGACCTTGATGAAAGCGAACAGAATGTAGATCCGATTCCGGTCGAGGATCTTACACTCGAGAAGCAGGAGGAGAAGGATAAGGAAGGCACGAAACACCGCTCCTCCAGCGACAAAAAATACCATACCGGATTCTAAAGGTGTACACTTAACTTAGAGCATTCAAAAGTTATAGCTTATGGAGGGATACAATTGCTGAAAGCGTTACCACTTAACAAACGCGGAATTCCCGCCAGCCGCATTGCGCTGGGCTGTATGGGGCTTGGCGGAGGCTGGGACCATGAACCGGTTACAGCGGAGAACATTAAGCAGGGGCATGAGGCGCTGGATGCGGCGCTGTCGATCGGCATCAATTTTTTTGACCATGCGGATATCTATACCCGGGGCAAGGCGGAGACGGTGTTCGGACAGATCTTCAGGAAGCGTCCGGGTCTGCGTGATGAGATCATCCTGCAATCGAAATGCGGCATCAGGCTGATGGAGCCGGGGGATATCACCAATATGTTCGACTTCTCCAAGGAGCATATTCTGTCCAGTGTAGACGGAACGCTCTCCCGGCTGGGCACAGAGTATATTGATATTCTGCTGCTGCACCGCCCCGACCCGCTGATGGACCCCGAGGAAGTCGCCGAAGCACTGCGCCTGCTTAAGGCAGCCGGCAAGGTGCGCCACTTCGGTGTCTCCAATATGAGTGCTGCCCAGATCAAACTGCTGGAGACCTATTGTGACGAGCCCTTCATCGTCAATCAGCTGCATATGAGCCTGGCCAAAATCAGCTGGGTCGATGCCGTACTCAGCGTGAACCGGGAACAGTGGAAAGACCTCACGTTTCCTGAGGGTACAATAGAGTATTGCCGCGCGGGGAACATCCAGCTTCAGGCCTGGGGCCCGCTGGCCCAGGGGCTGTTCAGCGGACGGCCGCTTGACGGACAGCCGGAGAACGTGGTGAATACAGCGGCCAGAGTACAGGCGCTTGCCGCTGAGAAGAATACAACACCTGAGGCCATCGTCCTGGCCTGGCTGATGACGCATCCTGCAGCCATCCAGCCTGTAATCGGCACCGTCAATCCGCTGCGCATCGCAGCCTGCGGAGGGGCTGATAAGATTGAGTTCTCCCGCAAGGAGTGGTACGAGCTGTACGTCAGCTCACGCGGAGAGAAGCTTCCTTAAGGAGCGGACTTCACTACAAATGGAAAAGGTTATGCCATCCGTATTTGTTATGCGGATAGCATAACCTTTTTTCGTTCTCAATAAAGAACATTTGTGAAAAACAGCGATATATCAAGGTAATTAAAGATAATCAGATGCATTCGTGCTTTATTGCGAACAATTCGCTGAAATTGACATTTTTCTTTTCCCGGGTGCGCAGTGTATGATTTCATTACGAAAACGTTCTTAATAAAGAACGAAAATAACGAATATTAATCAGTAAGCCATGAGAGGGGGCCTACCTTTGTACCCCAGATCCGCCAAACGGCGTAAACGGAAATACACGAAACTCGGTCTTCGGATCCTGCAATCCGGTGTGGCTGTATCTGTTCTTATAATGTATACCTCCAATCAGATTGGCAGTACTTACGGAGAGTATAACACTTCCCAGGAACAGAACACCTCTATCGGGCTCTGCTCCGTATTTCCGGGTCAGATCGAACAGCTGCTGTCAGAGTTCAGCGGACATGTCCGCACAATTACCCAGCTGAAGTCTTCTCTTGGCAGCCACATTACGAGCGGGAACTATAACACTCCCCCGGTCTCTGTAGAACTGTCAGCGGAGGAACTGGATCAGATCTCCAGTGAGATCTCGGAACAAATCCGGCTGGCAAGCGATACAGTTAGCGCACTGGATACACAGCTGAGCCTCAATGCAGGTATCTGGCAGCAAATTCTGCAGGAAATTGGCAGTGCAGCAGCCATTCTGCATCAACTCGGAGGATATATGGTTAATCTCGAACCCAATTGCCTGGAAATCCGTGACGCCCAGTTCTTCGAACAGCTGCAGGAAGGTCTCCATCAAAGCGGGGTGCTGTCGGAATCCCTGACGGATACATTAACGGGCATTGTGCATTATCTGAATACGATTCATGATTTCGGCGGCTCGCTGCCGACCGGTAATCCTGACCGGGTGCTTCTCCGGCAAGAAAGCTTCGGCTTCCCTGCCGAGGAACCGATTTTCTCACTCATGACCAGAGCCTACAATGCAGACCCCAATGTATCTCCCGCCTTACAGTCAAGCTACGATCAGTTAAGTGCAGAATTAACAGTCTCCAGAGACAACCTATCGTCCACAATCTCCACGCTGCAGGAACAGCAGGTACACATTGCTGAAGCGAAGGCGGCGCTGGAGGAGAAAGCCAAGGCTGAAGAAGCGGAACGGCTGGCGCTTGAGAAATCCAAGGCTGAGGAAGCGGAACGGGATGCACTGGAGAAGCAGAAACAAGAGAACGATCAAACCAAGAATAATGCGCCCGCAGCCAGCATTCCTGGAGAAGATAAGACCATCGATGAACCTGCTATAGAAGCTCCTGAGGGAGAAAAACCGGCTCCTGCACCCTCACCGGATGCAGAGGTTACCGCTCCGCCTGCCACACCGGCACCGGAAGCCAATCTTCCGGAGGCGGCTCCAGCGGCAGACTCACCTGGGGAGCTCCCGGATAGCGGTACAGATACCGCGCAGCCAACAGCTACAGTTACACCTACAGCTACACCTGCTCCACAATCGGATACCAGCAAAGGCGGGGAATAATATGCGCATTAAAAAGATAGTCAGCACCACATTGTCCACACTGATATTTATGATTTTCCTGGTGCTGGTAACAGCAGTAGTCATCTCCAAAGCCTCCGGAGGCGAACCTTCCTTCTTCGGCTATCAGATCAAGACGGTGTTATCCGGTTCTATGGAGCCAGGCATCCAGACCGGATCTATAGTAGCGATTAAGCCGGGCGGGGATATGACCCGTTTTCAAAAAGGCGATGTGATTACTTTCATGAATCCCGATAACCTCCTGATTACACACCGTGTGGTCGATGCTTCAATAAACAGTGCCATAGGTGAAGCCAGCTATACCACCAAAGGGGACAATAACGATGCAGCCGATACCTCAGCGGTCAGCTCAACAAATGTGGTAGGCCAATATACCGGCGTCACCGTCCCTTATGTAGGATATGCCATGAATTTTGCGGTCTCCAAAGCCGGAAGCGTAATGCTGATGATTATCCCCGGGCTGCTCCTGCTCCTCTACGCACTGTATTCCTCCTGGAAAGCCGTAGCGGCACTGGAGAAGAAGAATGCAGGGCCAGCGGTGACCGGCGGACCGGATACCCTTCCAGACATTGTGCAATAAACCGATTGTCCTCTCCCGTTTACGAAACGCGGAGCAACAATAAATTTTCCCCGAAGACAGGTAAAGACAAAAAAAGAACGATGAGAGAGGGATGAACAAATGAACGTTAAAAAAACATTAGGTCTCGGCGTTGTATCGGCAGCACTCGGATTAACCCTGGTCGGCGGAGGAACCTTCGCTTACTTCAGCAGTACCTCCACCACTGCAGCTTCTTTTAACAACGGAACTTTATTACTTAATTCGGACCCCTCCGTTATTGTCAATCTCAGCAATCTTAAACCGGGGGATACGATCCTAAGAGATTTTAAATTGAAAAATGACGGAACGCTCAATATTCCCAAAGTTGTTCTGCGTACCTCATCTGTCATTACAGATGCCCAGGGGGATAACGGCGCCCATAATCTCAAAGACGATATTATTGTGACGTTCCTAGTTAACAAGGATAAGGTAACATCACCTGTCCTGGTCGTTTCACTGGCCGAACTTGAGCAGCAAAGTCCGGATCTTGTAGCCAAGGGAATTCTCGGCGGAATCTTTGGTGTAGAGAACGGGGGCATCAAAGCAGGCACCTCAGATAAACTGAGCGTACAGTTTGCCTTCAAGGAAACCTTCCAGCCGCAAAACTACTATCAAGGCGATACACTGGCCCTGACCCTGAACTTCGAAGCCAACCAGGAAAAAGGCGCCCTCAAATAATCTATCTGTATATGCATTCCTGATCACCGATCTTAAAAAAACATAATATACTCGAGGAGGAAATTAATTATGGGTATCAAAAAAACATTGGGTCTTGGCGTAGCATCGGCAGCACTGGGATTGTCTTTAATCGGAGGGGGCACCTTCGCTTACTTCAGCTCCACAGCAACCAGCACGGCAACCTTCGCGGCAGGCACGCTGAAGCTCGGCTCTTCCTTTAATACACCTGTTGCCCTGACCAATCTGAAACCGGGTGATTACACCGTACGCACGTTCACCTTGTCCAATGACGGCACCCTGGATATCAAACTCCTAACGCTGGCCACCAGCTACACTGTAACTGATGCGAAGGGCGATAATGCCGGCCAGGATCTTGGAGATCACTTCAAAATCAAACTTCTCGACAGCTCTTATACCAGCGGTCCGCTTGCCGGCCATGTGCTGTCCGAGATCTCCCTGAAGGACCTGAAGAACACTTCCAGCTATGATCTCGTAACGGCGGGTGTACTGCCGGGAGGCATCGCCGCTACCCAAACCAAAACCTTCAAGATTGCTTTCGAATTCGTTGACAATACCCAGGATCAGAATATCTTCCAGGGTGACGGCTTGGCGCTGAACTGGACATTCAATGCTACGCAAGGTTTGGGAGAAGCTAAATAAGGCTATTAAATTATATACACAAAACGGCATATCCTCCCTCATCCGGGCTGGATATGCCGTTTTGTCTCTCCCCGCCAGCTTCTGGCAGGAACAAGGGTTTTTGTCCGTTTTGCGAATTTTTGTTATACTGATAACAAAAAGTACGGAGGGCGTTGTAATCGTGTCAGATAATATGGGAAGCCGCATCCATAGGCTCCGGCTGGAGAAGGGTTATTCTTTATCCGAGCTTGCGGATAAAGCTGACGTGGCGAAATCATACTTAAGTAATGTCGAACGGAATATCCAATCCAACCCCTCCATTCAATTTATCGAAAAAATTGCCGATGCACTCCAAGTATCCATTCACGTATTACTGTATGGCGGAATTGCAGAAACTGCAGAGCCGGTTCTCGATGGAGAATGGTTCAGGCTGGTTCAGGATGCGATGGCCTCTGGTATAAGCAAACGTGAATTCAAGGAGTTTCTCGATTATCAGAAATGGCGGCTGGAGCAGAAGGATAACTGAAATACCCCACAAAGTGAGGCAGCAGCCTCGATGATTACCCAGGTACTTTGCGGGGACCCCGAAACAACATGTAAATTCCAACAGAAGAGGGCACAGCGTGTACACCGCTGTGCCCTCTTCTGTATGTATCCGTACAATGCTGAATGCCCTACATCGCCTGGAGTGCTTTTTCAGTAAAAAAACGCCGAATCTCGTCTGCCTGGATGCCAGCCTGCTTAGCAGACATTAGCAAATGCACCCATTCTAAATCCAGATCAACTGCCTGCAGTTCGTCATTCCCCTGGTTGGACTTATCCAAGAAATCTCCTCCTAGAATTTTCGCGTCCCCAGGCAGTCCGGCCATCATAGTATTTCTACTTTAGATCCGAGACTTTGTGCCCCTGTCTTTCGGCAGGTTTACCCTTTACTGGACCCTTTACATGAAAGGATCTGAAAAGAATCGATGAAACCGTTCTCCGCAATAACATTATACAAGATCTTACATGAAAAGTGTGTCGTTTTCTGGAATTTTTTTATGTTAAATCGTGAAGACCCTTAGCTAAAATTGCCAATAGCTTGTATAAATAATCCCAATTCATCTTCAATCCGTCCAAATTAGTTTAAATATACTAAATAGATATTAATCCCGTAACACAATATAGAAACAATTACCCATTTCTATGATTTACAACCACCTAAATCCCTTAATTTTTTATTAATTTTAACGATATTTTATTTTTCCGGCTTCACCCGGGAAATTTATGATTGTTCCGTATGAATCCCCTGCTGAATCATACCGTTTTGCGAACGGATTGCACGAAAGTATGAATTGATTACCCTGCCGGAAAGTAGCACAATAAGATGAGAATGAAACCGCAAACATCGCAGCTCCGCTAAGCGGTGTTCCTAATATACCGCATGTGGAGTTTATCCGTTAGGAGGACCTACTCATGGCCGTCAAAGAGCCCTATAACGAATCTGTCTGGAGCAAGTATTACGGTCCCAATCTGGGCTACATTCAGGAGAAATACGAGCAGTTTGTCAAGGACCCCACTTCCGTAGAGCATCATTACCGCGACCTCTTCACAGTATCCGGCCCGCCTCCCCTGGCTCCGGATGCCGTCAAGACGCCTCCCCCCGCCATCTCAGGAGATACAGAGTGGCTCAGGAAAGCCGTTAAAGCTTCCAAGCTAATGGCTAACATCCGAATATACGGCCATATGGCTGCCGATATCGATCCGCTGGAGCGGAGCACCAACCCGATGGCGAAATGGCTGGAGATCGAGACCTATGAGCTGACGCGCGAAGATCTGAATGCCCTGCCGGCTTCATTGATCTGGGAGAATGCCCCTGAGGGCGTGCATACCGCTATGGATGCCGTTCACAGAATGCGCCAGGCCTACACACAGACCATTGCCTATGAATTCGGGCATGTGCATGACGAGCGTGAGCTGCGCTGGCTCAACAGCCAGGCGGAATCCACAACGTCGCCTGCTCCACTGAACCATGCGGAACGCAAAGAGCTGCTGAAACGCCTGATTCAGGTAGAGCAGTTCGAGACCTTCCTGCATAAGACCTTCGTCGGCCAGAAGCGCTTCAGCCTGGAGGGCAATGATGCCCTCGTGCCTATGCTGGATGAAATTGTCCGCGCTGCCGCACATGACGGCGCAGAGCATATCCTGATGGGTATGGCCCACCGCGGAAGACTTAATGTGCTCGCCCACATTCTGGGCAAACCTTATGATATTATTTTCTCGGAATTCCATCATTCGCCGAACAAGGAGCTCTTCCCGTCCGAAGGCTCCATGGGTGTCACCTATGGCTGGAGCGGGGATGTGAAATACCATCTAGGCGCCGACCGCGCCGTCCGCGAAGGCGAAACTGTGCGTACCCGCATCACGCTTGCGAACAACCCGAGCCATCTCGAGTTCGTGAATCCGGTCGTTGAAGGCTTCACGCGTGCAGCCCAGGAGGAACGGGGCACCCCAGGCCTGCCTAAGCTGAATACGGACAAAGCCATGGCCGTGCTTATGCATGGCGATGCCGCCTTCCCTGGTGAAGGCATTGTTGCGGAAACACTTAATATCGGCAAATTGCAAGGTTATCAGAATGGCGGCACTGTGCATATTATCGTCAATAACCGGATCGGCTTCACCACCGAAAGTGAAGATTCCCGCTCCACGCATTACGCCAGTGATCTGGCGAAGGGCTATGAGATCCCGGTAGTGCATGTCAATGCCGACGACCCCGAAGCCTGTATTGCTGCCGTCCGTATGGCCAGCGCTTACCGCCATTTGTTCAAGAAGGATTTCCTGATTGATCTGATCGGGTACCGCCGGCACGGCCATAATGAGATGGATGATCCGGAAACCACCCAGCCGGTGGTTTATGGCAAGGTCCGCAACCACCCTACCGTCTACCGCGTTTATGCGGAACGCCTGCAGCGCGAGAAGGTCGTTACAGCCGATGAGGTGAAGAACATGATTGCCGAGGCCGAGAGTGTGCTGCAGCAGGCCTTCGAGCAGATGAAGGAAGGGAAACAGAAGAACGCCGAGTCCAAGACTTCGGTCGTCCTGGATACGGGAACACCGGTGCACCACCCTACAGCGGTTCCGCTGGCTAGCCTCCAGGAGATTAACCGTGAGCTGCTGAGCGTACCGGCCGACTTCACAGTCTATCCGAAGCTGGAGCGGATTCTGCAGCGGCGCAAGGATGCGCTCAATGACGGTGAACGGGTAGACTGGGCGCTGGCCGAAACCCTGGCCTTCGCTACCATTCTGAAGGACGGCACGCCGATCCGCCTCAGCGGACAGGATTCACAGCGCGGCACCTTCGCTCACCGCCACCTTGTCCTGCATGACAGTGAGAGCGGGGAGCTCTTCTCCCCTCTTCACCAGCTTAAGGATTCCCGCGCCTCCTTCGGCGTCTACAACAGCCCGCTGTCCGAAGCCTCTGTACTCGGCTATGAATACGGCTATAATGTGTTCGCACCGGAGACCTTCGTGCTCTGGGAAGCGCAATACGGCGATTTCGCCAATGCCGCCCAGGTCATTATCGACCAGTTCATCTCCGCCGGACGCGCCAAGTGGACACAACGCAGCAATCTTGCGATTCTGCTGCCGCATGGATATGAAGGTCAGGGACCGGAACACTCCAGCGGCAGGCTGGAACGTTATCTGCAGCTCTCCGCCGAGGAGAACTGGACCGTAGCGAATCTGACCTGCGCGGCCCAGTATTTCCATCTGCTGCGCCGTCAGGCTGCACTCTGCGGACAGCCCGACGCCCGGCCGCTGGTAATCATGGCACCGAAGAGCCTGATCCGCAATCCGCGCAGTACCTCGGCCGGTGCTGATCTCGCATCCGGCAGCTTCCAGCCCGTGCTTCCGGAACCGCTGCTCGGCAGCAAGCCCGAAGAGGTCAAGCGCCTGGTGGTATGCAGCGGCAAGGTCGCCATCGACCTGCAGACTGAGCTGGAAGCCGCCCGCGGACAGGACTTCTCCTGGCTGCATATTCTCCGCCTGGAGCAGCTGTATCCGTTCCCGGAACGTGAGCTTGGCGCTCATCTCAGTTCGTTCCGTTCCCTGCAGGAAATCATCTGGGTGCAGGAGGAACCGAAGAATATGGGCGGCTGGAGCTACGCCGAACCCCGGCTGCGCGCCATTGCCCCGCAGAATGTTACCGTCCAGTATATCGGCCGTCCGGAGCGCTCCAGCCCGGCCAGCGGTTATGCGGATGTGCACAGCTTCGAGCAGCGGCGCATCGTTAGAGAAGCCCTGAAACTAAACGCTCAAGTACAAGCACCTGTACCGTCTTCCTGACAGCAGCAAGGCGGTCTCTCGATAACGTAAACTACTATATTTGGGGAGGTAACGGCCTGTGTCCGAAATTAAAGTACCCGATTTGGGCGAATCCATTTCCGAAGGAACGATCTACAAATGGCTGGTTAAAGAGGGCGACACTGTCGGCCAGGGCGATGTGCTCGCGGAGCTTGAGACCGACAAGGTCAACCTGGAGATCAGTGCGGAGGAGGATGGTGTCATCTCCTCCATCCTGCGCCAGGCGGGCGAGAACGTTGCCGTTGGCGAAGCTATCGGCATTATCGGCAGCGCCGACGGTGCGGCAGTAGGAGGCGGCAAGCCGGAAGCGGCGAGTGCAGCGACGGGCAGCAGTGCCTCTGACGGCGGTAAGCCGGAAGCGGCAAGTGCTCCGGCCGCCTCCGAAGGTGCGGCGGCGGGCTCTGCGGCCCTGGCTTCGCCGGGGGCGCGCAAGCTGGCCCGGGAGCGGGGCATCGACCTCGGCGAGGTCAGTGCCCGCGACCCCATCGGCCGGATCGGCCAGGCCGATGTGAACGGCCATGGCGCAGCCGTGCCGGAGGCCGCTGCGCCTGCAGCTCCGGCGGCGGCGGCGCGGCCGGAGCCGGTGAAGCCGCCCGCGCCGGCGGGCAAGGCGCCGCATGCCGAGGACGGCAAAGCGACCGAGCGCAAGCGCATGTCGCGCAGACGGCTGACGATTGCCAGCCGCCTGGTCGAAGCGCAGCAGACGGCTGCCATGCTGACCACCTTCAACGAGGT
Source organism: Paenibacillus sp. FSL R10-2736 (assembly GCF_038000245.1). NCBI lineage: Bacteria > Bacillati > Bacillota > Bacilli > Caryophanales > Paenibacillaceae > Paenibacillus > Paenibacillus sp. FSL R10-2736. Next base: position 964,507 of record NZ_JBBOBN010000002.1, on the reverse strand, counting down.
GGACATGACCGCTATTCTCGACATCCGCAAACGCCGCAAGGATGCCTTCAAAGAGAAGCATGAGGTCGGACTCGGCTTCATGTCCTTCTTCACCAAAGCCGTGATCGGCGCACTCAAGGCTTATCCGCTGCTGAATGCCGAGATCGATGGTGAGGATCTCCTGCTGAAGAAATACTATGACATCGGCATTGCCGTAGCTGCCAAAGAAGGCTTGGTCGTGCCGGTCGTCCGCGATGCCGACCGGCTCAGCTTCCCGGAAATCGAGCGCAAGATCGGCGAGCTCGCCTCCAAAGCGCGCGCCAACACGCTCAGTCTGCCGGAGCTGCAGGGCGGTACCTTCACGATCACCAACGGTGGTGTATTCGGATCTCTGCTGTCTACGCCGATCCTCAACACGCCGCAGGTCGGCATTCTCGGCATGCATAAGATCCAGCTTCGTCCGATCGCCTTGGATGAAGAGCGGACAGCCAACCGTCCGATGATGTATGTCGCCTTATCGTACGATCACCGGATTGTGGACGGTTCAGAGGCGGTAGGCTTCCTTGTTAAGGTCAAGGAATTACTGGAAGACCCTGAAGCGCTGCTGTTGGAGGGCTAAGCCCTCCTCCCGGGGCATGCTTCATTCCTCATACGTGTGAACACCAAAGGCATCCGTAGAGCGTATTCGCTCTACGGATGCCTTTTTGGATGCCTTTTAATACCTAAATTGAATTCAATCTATTCACTTAAGCTGCTGGCTGCTCAACGATGAATATTTGGACTTCCGGCTGCTGTTTAAGCAAGAGTTGCCCGATTCATCCTTTGCACATGGAGTGCTTATTAAAATCCTGCACAGAATACAACATTTCCCTCAATAACACGGCCTAAATCTATAATTGTTGTACAAAAGGCAGCAATTCCCTCGTTCCAGGCCGATTAACGAAGCTATTGTTGTATTTCATACAACAATCCTCCTGAACAGCCGGTATTTATGAACCAATGTTGCAGTACGTACAACATTTATGCCCGTATAGACTGAACTTAACAAAATCACTCACCAGAACCGCCCCCTACAGCCCGCCCCGGATCAATTTGCCCGCCAAATCCAGCAGCTGCTCCTTGGTCAGCTTCCGGTCACCGTAGGTGGTGACAATATAATACGCATCCTGCTGCTCGTTGTACCAGTTCAGGTAATGGTAGCTTATATCCGGCCGTACCTCTGGCTTGTCGGCGTGATTGTATACGATCTCACGGCCCTCTACCTCCAGCTTCTCTGCGGCCACCTCCGGTCTTAGCATGACCTGCACATTGCCTCCATGCAGCAGGGTAGCCCCTATTTCGATGACCGCCCCTTCTCTGGTATACTTGCCGCCAATAGAAGCCGCTTCGGTCCACGGGATCGCCTTCATGAACAGATTGCGGCCGGTATTCTGCTTCGCCTCAGCCATCAGTTCGTCAAGAGTCTGACGGTAAAGCGGATTTTCATCGCGTTCCGCGACTAAGGGTGAGCCGGGGTGTATCGTGCCATACTTAAATTCATAACCTCCGGCTTCCTTGGGCAATACAGGCGTCTTCAATTTATTCATCTCTCCAAGGAAAGCCGGGTAATCGGTCAGACGCAGCTCCTTGCCTGCAAACTGCAGTGCCGATTCCGCCCCTTCAGGAAGCTTCTCTCCTCTGACGAAATAGGCGATCAGTTCCCCCGGTTTGGCAAAATCCATCAGCTTCCATGCATATTTGTTATACGCAGCCGGCGGTCCCGGATTGGGGTTCTCTGCCTGATGCTGTACCTTCACCTCGCCTGCCTTATTCCGGATCTGAATATACTCCGAGGCAGCGTAGGCTGTTACTGTGATCAGCAGCAGCATAACCAGCATCCCTGTGAACGCAGCCGTTTTACCGGCGAATCTGATCCCGCGCGGACTCCGCTTCTGTTCAGTCCCCCGCACACGGGCCATAACTCTGTCAGTAACCTCAATTACGGATAGCTGCTCTTCACGGACTGCAGCGTCTCTTATATCTTGGTACTCATTGCCGATTCCTGCCCGTTCCATGATATCCCCTCCTCCGCTTGCATCGTTTCCCGCACTTTTCGTTTGATCCGCTCCATCCTTTTGTGCAGCGCATTGGGACTGATATTCAGAATGGCGCTGATCTCCAGAAAGGTCTGCTCTTCAAATACCCGCAGAACAAGCAAATTCCGTTCCTCCAGCGATAGCCGTCCAAGTGCAGCCTCCAGCGCCGGACTGTATAGCCGCTCTTCCAGCGTCTGCTCCGGACCGGCCGCTGCCGCCGTATCGGGACGGAACACCCGCAGGAAGTGCCCCTGCATCCGCCGCCGGCGCAGCAGGTTCAGACAATGATTGCCGGCAATCCGGTACAGCCAAGCCGAGAAGCTAACCGTAGGCTTGTACCCTCTGATGGATTGATAGGCTTTGACCAGCACATCCTGCACCGCATCCTCGGCATCCTGCCTGTTCCCCAGCATCCGGCAGCAATACCGGTAAACCGGCTGCTGAAAAGCATCCACAATGAACGCAAAGGATTCCTGCTCCCCTTGTTGAACCCTGATAATGACCGCCTCTACCTGCCGCATATCCGGCATATTCTCCTGTGACGTTGCCCTCACCTCCTTGCTTGTATAACTTTATAACACCTGACTTCTGCAAAAAGTGCCTAACGGCACAACTTTATTCGAGTAGAAACGGTTTTGCAGGCTTCATCCTATGTAGTCTTTCAATCCAATATAATATAACTTTAGCAGATTTATTGAAGGCTGATTTATGCACGTTCCACCTCTCATCCGGCCCCCTCCGGACTCTTATCCCTCACCATAGAACAAAAAAGAGACATCCCCCTCCGCTCACGCGGAAGTATGGACATCTCTTCTCCGAAACCAGTCTTTTGGTCTCCAACACTCTTTCTTTACTACACTCGTTGCCCGTCATTCTCTTACTTTACGACACTCTTTATACAGTACTCTTTCTCTACGACACTCTTTGTCTCTGTCTCTTTCAAGCCAACATCAACCTATATATGGTTAAGCCGTATGCCGTGAAGGCTTCAGGCTCATTCCCTTTACTTTTGCCTGCCCTGCTACCGGAGGCTTCAGGGAAACCGCCAGGATGCAGGCCAGGATACACAGCAGACCAATCACGATGAACGTAGGCTTGAACCCGCCCAGGAACGCGGCGATGAACGAGCCGGACAACGCACCGATGCCGAAGCCCTGATAGACAATGCCATAGTTCTTGCTGTGGTTTTTCAAGCCGAAGAAGTCACTGACAATCGCCGGGAACACCGTAATATTACCTCCGAAGCAGAAGGCAATCGCCGCCACACAGGTGAAGAATATGCCGTAGCTGAGGGTCGCGTAGCTGAGAGTAAACATCGCTACAGCCGTAACAGCCAGCGTTACACTAATCAGCTTCAAGCGGCTCATGCGGTCGGATAATGCACCCAGAATCAGGCGTCCGGCCGTATTGAAGATCGCGATCATCGCTACAGCATTCGCCGCTGCCGCAACATCCAGTCCGGCCAGTTGCACACCGATATCCTTCACGATGCCGATCAGATAGAGGCCGCTCATGCAGGCGGTGAAGAAGATCACGAACAGCAGGTATGCTTCCTTCGTGCGGAGCATTTCTTTAACAGTGTAGTCTTTCGGCGCGATAACAGCTCCAGCGGCTGTCTTCATGCGATTCCCGGCAGCCGCACCCACCGATGCCGGGGCCGCCACCGGCGCTTCCCGGACCAGCATTGAGCCGATTACGATCATAATCATCACTATGAAGCCCCAGTACAGAAAAGCATTCGACACGCCCGCCGACTCAATCATGCTGCCGTTGATATATTTGAAGATCAGACTGCCCGTGCCGTAAGCACCTACGGATACACCGGAGATCAGTCCCTTGTTCTTCGGGAACCACTTAATTAAGTTGGATAGTGAAGTAATATACGCTGTACCGTCTGCGTACCCCACAACTACGCCAGCCAGCAGGTAGAACATCGGGAGGGAGCTGGCCTGCGAACTTAGAATCAGACCAAGCCCCAGCATAATCCCGGCAGCAGCGGTCAGTCTGCGGAGGCCGAACCGGTCCTGCAGTTTCCCCGCGAATAGTGTCGCGAAGGCCAGGGCAAAGCTGGTGATGGAAAAAGTTATCGAAACAGAGCTGAGCTCCCAGCCGAATTTGCTGACAAGATGGGCATTGAACAAGCTCCAGGTGTAGATTGTACCGAGTCCCATTTGCATAATCACTGTACCTAGCACGATGAGCCACCGCTTGCTGCCTGGCGTAGTCGTAGTCATGGGTGATTCCCTCTTTCTCTCTAATATCGCTTCCAAAGTCGCTTCAAGGCTTGCTTTGCCTCTTCATTGTAGCGAAAAGATGCTGACTTAAGAGAAATCCGGAATGAGATGACGCAAACGGGGAATGAACTGCCGCTAGAGGCGCATGATCTGCCTGAATTCCTTCACCTTGCCGCGGCTGACCGGCACCTCGAAGTCCAAATCACGCAGCCGGAGCAGATAGGTGTTGTTGAACCAGGGGATGATCTCCTTGATCTTGGACAAATTGACGAGATACGACCGGTGGCAGCGGAAGAACTGCTCCTGCGGCAGGCGGCTATGGAATTCGCTGATGCTTAAGGCCATGCTGTACTCCTCATCTTTGGTAATGACGCTCGTTGTTTTCTCCTGCGCCGAAGCATAGTAGATCTCGTCCGTATCGACGACGATGATCTTTTCATTTTTCCACAGATTGACCTTACCGCTGCTGAGCTTGACCGGCTCTTCTTCCCCCTGGCGGCTCCTGGCCGCAATGGCCCCCTCCAGCTTCTGCAGCATCGCTTTGATCCGCGTCTCACTGTAAGGCTTCAGGATATAGTCGAACGCTTCGATCTCGAACGCCTCGGCGGCATGCTCCTTATAGGCTGTGATGAACACAATATAGGGCTTGACCGCGAAACGGCTAATATTATGGGCCAGCAGCACGCCGTCAACCGAAGGAATATTGATATCCAGAAAAATCACATCCACCGTATCCGTCTGCAGATACTTCAGCGCATCCAGCCCGTCTTCGAACTCGGCGGCAATCTTGAAACTGCTGTGTGCCTGTATCAGAAAAGCAAGCTCCTGCCTCGCCAGCACTTCATCCTCGACAATTATCGCTCTCATCGCTGCTCCTTTATCACATCAAAGTAAATTTCCGTACCCTTGGCAAGCCGGCGGATCGTCAGACCCGTGCCATAGATCAGCTTCACCCGCTGGTGCACGTTGTACAGTCCGATTTTGTTCCCTTCCATGCTGCCGCTGTAGACCTTGGCAATCGTCTCTTCACTAATTCCCGCTCCGGTGTCGGCAATTCTCACCCTTACGCTGTCCCCGTGGTCTTTGACTGAAATTTCTACAGTGCCATTGCCCTTCTCCTTCAAAATCCCGTGGACAATCGCGTTCTCCACCAGCGGCTGAATAATCAGGCTTGGAATACGCACCGCCACCTCATCAATATCGTACAGAACGGTCAGGCGGCTGCCGAAGCGGGCCTTCTCAATCTCCACATAATGCTGGACCTGCTGCAGCTCCCGGCGGATATCAATGGACTCATCGGTCAGCTCCAGATTATATCTCATATACCCCGACAGGTTGACGATCAGCTCGCGCGCCTTGTCCGGATCGATCCGGATCGAGGAGATAATGGCATTCAGCGCATTGAACAGAAAATGGGGGTTGATGCTCGTCTGCAGTGCCTTCAGCTCAGCCTTGTTGGCCATCTCCTTGATCCCCTCCACCCGCGAAACCTCCATTAGTGTAGAGATGATCTGTGACAGCCCGACTGCCATTGCCTGCAGGGAATAGGTGATTTTATGCGCATTGGTGTAGTAAATCTTGAGCGCCCCCGTCACTTCACCCTTCTCCTTCAGCGGAATAATGATCAGCGAGCGGATACCCCGGTTCATGTACTCGGTATCGTCATCGCGGATGGTAATCTCCCCGCTCTTCAGCGTCTGCTTGGTCTCTTCACTGATAATCTCATTGGCCTCGGCATAATACTCTTCACCGACACCGACATAGGCCAGAATGAACCGTGTATCGGTAATCGCCACCGCATCCGCTCCGATATCCTCCTGGATAATCCCGCAGATGGTACGCAGCGACTCTGGATTAATATTGCGGAAATACGGAAGCGTCTTATTGGCAATATCCAGCGCAAGCTTGGACTGCTTAGCCGCAATCCGTTCCTTCTCCCCTTCGACACTCTGCACGAGCGTAACAATCAGCCCGACACTGATCTGACCGATAATCATCGGAAAAGCAATCTTCGACACAATATCCACACCCAGCGAATAAGGGTCCGCCATAATCAGAATCAGCGCCATCGTCAGCGCCTCACAGGCCATCCCGGCCGCGATACCGGCGATCCAGCGTCGTTCAGGTGAGGTGCGCCGGTAGATGATCCCCGATACAAGCCCTGCTGTGATGCTTGTAATTAGACACGGAAGCGAGGTGACCCCGCCGATATCAATCAGGAAACGGTGCACCCCCGAGATGATCCCGGTAATCAGCCCGACCCAGGGGCCGAAAAGAATCCCGCCAGCCATAATGGCGATAATCCGCACATTGACCAGCGACCCTTCCACATTAATCCCGCTGTAGGTTCCGAAGATGGCGAACAGGCTGAAGATCACCGTTACAATCGCCAGCTCCTGCGGCGCATATCCCCCTTTGGCAAAAATCTCTTTAAAGCGCGGCAGCCGGGTCAGTACGAACAGACACATCAGCAGCAGCGCTGCCCGCTCAAACAATTGCAGCAGAATACTCAGGTTATGTTGCACATTCACGCCCCCATCGGACAATCTATCGGTTCATTATAAAGCCTTATTTTTCAGAAAAAAAGGCCTTCTGCGAAGCATACACTTTCCGCTCCATCCGGGCTATAATGGATTATTGTCTTCATTTCAGCAGAGAAAGAAGAGATTATACAATGATAATAACCAGTGAAGCAGACATTCTCCGGCGGGTGAGGGAAGATGACTGGATGATGGATATTCTGAAGGCTGCCGGAACTTTGCAATTACCGGACTGGTGGGTCTGCGCCGGATTTGTGCGGTCGAAGATCTGGGACGTGCAGCATGGTTTTACGGAGAGAACACCCCTCGCGGATATTGATGTGATCTATTATGACCCCGGCGACCTGCGGGAGGGAGTGGAGAAATCCTGGGAAGCCCAGCTGAAGAGCCGTTATCCCGGAATTCCCTGGTCAGTCAAGAATCAGGCCAGGATGCATACCGTCAATAACCTGCCGCCCTATCACTCGTCCACTGACGGCATGTCCAAATTCCCCGAGACGGCAACGGCGCTTGGACTCTCCCTGGACGGGAATGGGGAAGTAATTCTGGCCGCACCTCATGGAATTTCGGATGTCATTCAGCTGGTATTGCGGCCCTCGCCTTACTTCGCCACCCATCCGCATCTGCTGCCTATTTATGAGAAGCGGATTGCAGGCAAGAACTGGCAGAGCATCTGGAGCGGGCTGCGCAGCCTCTCCGCTGACGTTACCTAGTCCGGGCCGAGACCCGGTACAACCCGCAAAGAGCAGCAGGTGCTCCCTGACCGGGGCAGCCTGCTGCTCTTTTTTACAAGACAATGTTATCTGCTTCGTACAGTTATTCTTCCTCAGCTATCCCGCCGAAACACTCTAGTTTACACCGCCAGATCTATCCCCACCACACCTACAATCTCTCCGCGGCCATCCTTAATCGCTCTGGAGAGCGTAATGCAGGAACGTTTGGTAATCGCCGAAACATACGGCTGCGAGACGTACTGGCCTTCATTCATGGCCCCGTTCCACCAGTCACGGCGTTTGGCATTCAGGAGTCCTGCCGCAGGCTCGGAGTAAATGAACGTGCCATCCGTCCGGTTGGACCAGATCGCCTGCACATCCGGAACCTTACGGATACAGGAAGCAAGGACGCTGCTATGGCTGTCCGCATCCGGTGAATACAGCTCCTGCTTAGCTGAGAGCTCCTCCAGCAATACCTGCATTTCCTGCAGCCGTCCCTCGTACCCGCTCATCTCAATCACCCCGCGCCCCGCAATTGCATTCACTGATTGCTGCAGGGATTGCGACTCTATGAGCAGGCTGGCGCTGATATTATTCAGCTGGCCGATCTGGGACCGCTGCCGGGTGACCTGCTCCAGCGTCAGGTCCACACCTGCGATGGTCTCGTTGACAATACCCACTGCACCGCTGAGTTCGGCTGTCACCTCATCAATCAGCCTGCTCTGCCGCGCAGCCGCAGCGACCGATTCAGCTACCGCCGTCCCCACCTCTTCTATTCTGTCCGAGATATCGCCGAGACGCCGCTTCACGGTTGCTACTTCATTCACACCGTGCTCAACTGCAGACTGCTCTTTCGTAACCGACTCCAGCACCTGCCGCACTCCGTTATTGATATCGAGCAGCACCTCCGTGGAGCGGTCTACCGAACTCCGGCTCTGGTCAGCTAACTGCCTGATCCGGCTTGCTACTACCGCGAAGCCCCGACCCTGCTCACCCGCCCGCGCAGCTTCAATAGAAGCGTTGAGCGCCAGCAGCGAGGTTTCGTTGACAATACCGACAATCAGCGAGTTAATCTCCTCCACCATGGCAATATGGCCGCTTAGCGTCGTGAATTTGTTCAGCATATCTCCGCTCTGCTCCTGCAGCTCCTCCATGACCTCATCTGTATTCTTCAGTGAATCCACCATTTCAACCATTCCTGAGCGGGTCGTCTGCATGGTCGCCCCCAGCTTCCCGGTCAGCTCCTCTATATGCTGCGTCACCGCCGCTACTCCGCCCATGGTAGCAAATGCACCCTCAATATTGGCCTTAGCCTCATTACTGCGCGTCTGCAAATCCACTTCGTATGCATGTGAATAGTCTGCCGTCTGCTGCAGCCCTTCCGTGTGGCGGCTAATTTCCTCGAGTGCCCCATGCAGCCGGTCCGAGGTGACAACAATCTCATTGCCCAGCAGCTCCACCTTGCCCCGGGATTCCGCCAGCTGCCGGTCCTTGAGGACTCCGCCGTGATAGCTGTCCAGCGCAAGTCCGCCGAGCGCCGCCATTAGCAGCAGATAGATAACCTTATGCATCCAGTACATATCAACCCATAAGCTGTACACACCTATAAGCAGCAGTAAAACAACGACTAGAACAGCCTTCCCCCGGCGAATACCCATCTTCAACGTTCACTCCACTCTATCATGTTATGTATTCTAACATTATATCAGCAGAGTAAAATTAAGGAAACCATTTCTATACCTATCCTACACTTACGGCGTGTATAAAGAACAAAAGGGATATGGCGAGGACGTCAGGGCGTGGAACACGTGGCGTGGAACATGCGGCGAGGACGCAGGGCGTCGAACACGTGGCGTGGAACATGCGGCGTGGACTCCAGGGCGTGGAACATGCGGCGAAGACGCTGCGAGGCATGCCGCTCAGGTATCCGTTCCACCCCACTCCGCACCGCGCCTGCCACAACAAGTGGATAAACGTATCTTAATTTGCCCGTTTCTTACGAATGAACGGAAGCAAGTGGATTAACAGCACCTATTTATGTTAGTTTTCGCTACTTTGGCCGAATTGGGGTAATTTAAGTGTTCTTTTTCCAACTATTGGTTTGGCAGCACCTTTTCGCGCATCAGCAAGTGGAGGAAATCCATCTATTTCTGCTCCGCTAGCTTCAAGCTAACTAGCTCCAACTTTTCCCGCTCCCGCATATCCTTCAGACTCGACAAACCGGTAAAACAGTTGAAACGAGGAGTATTGGTTGGGTTGGGTTGGGTTGGGTTGGGTTGGGTTGGGTTGGGTTGGGTTGGGTTGGGTTGGGTTGGGTTGGGTTGGGTTGGGTTGGGTTGGGTTGGGTTGGGTTGGGCGCCCGGGGAGATTCAGACTCCAACATATAACCTCCCCAAAAAAGGACAGCCGTGTACACCGCAGCTTCTGCGTGTAAGGCTGTCCTTCCCGGCATCCACCTGGGCGGTTCTACAAAACTGCCGGTTGCATGGTGCCCTCTTGTTTAATCTTAGCCATCATTCCCCGGGCGATCCATACTCCGGCCGCTCCGGCCTGTGCAAGGCCGCGGGTAATGCCTGCACCGTCGCCGCCGCAGTAGAGCCCGGAGATCTCGGTCTCGAATTGCTCTGTCAGCTTAGGCCGGGCAGAATAGAACTTCGCCTCAACTCCATAGAACAGCGTATGCTCGGAGGCAATACCCGGTGTAACCTTCTCCAGCGCCTCGACCATTTCAATCAGGCTCTTCATCGTGATGTACGGCAGGACCAGACCCAGATCGCCAGGCACCGCTTCCTTCAGCGTGGGCTCGAGGAACCCTTCCTTGATCCGTGTCTCCGTGGAGCGGCGGCCGCGCAGGATATCGCCGTACTTCTGCACGATCACGCCCCCGCTGGACAGATCATTGGCACGCTTACAGATTTCCCGGGCATATTCATTCGGTTTATCGAACGGCTCGGTGAAGGTATGGGAGACCAGGAGGGCAAAATTGGTATTCTTGGAGCCAAGCGCCGGGTCCTTGTAGGAGTGTCCGTTCGCTGCCATCACGCCGCTGTGATTCTCCACGACAACATGTCCTGAAGGGTTGCTGCAGAAGGTGCGGACCCGTGTCCCCACAGATGTATTGAAGACGAATTTCCCCTCATAGAGATGTTCGTTAATCTCACGCATCACCACATCAGAGGTTTCCACACGCACCCCTACATCCACCTGGTTATTATACATTTTGAGCCGGCGTTTCTTCAGCACCGCAGTCAGCCAGGCAGATCCGTCACGTCCTGGAGCAATCATTACCTGATCCGCCTCATGGCTCTCACCGTTCTTCAAGGTAATGCCCGTAATACGATGTGCACCGTTCTCCTTGACGGTAACAATATCCTCTACCTCAGTCTTGTACAGCATATCAATGCGCGTCTTCAAATATTCGTATATGGATTTCAGGATTTCCAGATTCTGTTCTGTTCCCAGGTGGCGGACCTGCGCACGCAGCAGCTTAAGCCCTGCCGCATACCCCCGCTGCTCAATCCCGCGGATGCTCTCGGTAGTCGGGTCGGTAATAACCGGCGTTGCGCCGTGCTCCAGGTTGATGCCGTCAACATATTCAATCAGCTCCATCACCCTGGAAGGAGGCAGATAATCGGTCATCCAGCCGCCGAACTCGGTCGTGATGTTGAATTTGCCGTCACTATACGCACCTGCACCGCCAAAGCCGGCAGTAATCGAACAGGCCGGCAGACATCCGGCGAATTCCTTACGGCCCGAAGCCGGAGGGCAGAGCTTGATTTTTTCCTCCAGAATCGGGCAATTCCGCCGGTAGATATCATGGCCCTTGTCCACCAGCAGGATCTTCAGCTCCGGCGCTTTAAGTGTCAATTCATAGCAGGCGAATATTCCGGCAGGACCGGCTCCAACAACAATCACATCATATTTACTCATAGGTTCTCTGTTCCTCCCAGGATGAAACGGCTGCCCCTGCAGTGGATAAGGGCTGCTCTGTTTCTGCGATAAATATAAATTCACTTACGCAAACAGCACAAAAATCCCGACCTCTTCATAGGTATGCAAAATGCACCCTATTCGTAGCCAGGAATTTACGGTCCCCTGTAGAAACCCCCAAACCTTATCATTGAGGATATACGAACAGCTTAGCTCATTATTGTGAGCCAATTGGAATTCTACAGAAATTATGCGAATGTGTCAAGGATATATCGCATTAATAATTCGTGTTTGAATTATTATATCAGCATAAATAGCTATAAATACCTAGTGTTAATCACCAAAACACGAACAATGATCACAGTATCGGATTAGGGAGGAAAATCGGGGTAATTGTCGAATATATAAGTATATTGCCACTGGAAAAGAGGAACATCTTATGCACATCCCACCGCCAACTCCTCGCCAAATGTACTGGAACCGTGTCCTCCTCAACACCTTTTGGATGGTCCTGTTTGTTTATCTGGCAAGCCAGCTATTTGTTGCCTTATCCATGTGGGGCCACCGGCCTGAGCTCTCAGGCGGGCAATATTTCATTAACCACATATTGATCCCCGACTCCATACTGCTCGTCTTGCTTCTGATTCTCGAGGTTGTACATAAATGGAAACCGCTGATGTCCGAGTTCTCAATTATTGTCGCAAGCCATCTGTACGGCATTCTGATGATCATGAATCTGAGCACGGAGTTTCATGTGAAGCCGCTGATTATGCTGCTTCCGCTGCTGGTATCCATGATCTATCTGAAGGACAATTATCTGAAGGCTTCCTCAATTATTTGCCTGATCTATATCATTATGCTGTTCCTCAACACAGCCACCTATGACTATACCCTGCGCATCCAGAACATTATTATCACCCTTATCTTCGCAGGAACTTCTCTGGCCGGGTTCGGCGTCATTGCACGGGGACGGGATCTAATGCAGTCACTGGAGAATTCGGTGAAGTCGGAGCAGGATCTGCGCATTCAGAATATTATTATGGACAGGCTGTCCAAGATTGACCCCTTGACCGACTTGTACAATCATAAGACCTTTCATGAATATCTGGGCTGGCTGATTGAGCATCAGCAGAACAATCCTTTTCCCCTGCAGCTGGCGGTTCTCGATATCGACAATTTCAAAAAAGTAAATGACCAGTATGGCCACTGGGTTGGCGATATTGTACTGAAGCAGGTAGCTGCAGTCATGCTGCAGCATATCGGATCGGATGACTTCGCCGCCCGGTACGGGGGTGAAGAGTTCGTTATCATTCTGACCGCCAAGCCGCTGGAGGATTCTGTGCGGATTATGGACAAGATCCTAACCGGAATTGCCGGCCTGCCCATTAATGAAATGGAGAATAAATCGGTTACGGTCAGCATCGGCATGCATGATTATGATGGAACCGATTCGAAGAGCTCCACTTTTCAGCAGGCAGACGATGCCCTGTATGAAGCCAAAAAAACAGGTAAGAACAAAATCGTTATCTTCTAGCTGCGAATAAACATTTTTATAGTTCAAAAAAAGCGGGTCCACAGGCATATTATCCATGCCCGGGACCCGCTTTTACTATGTAATCTATAAGCTCTAATTCAGATGATCTACTTCATAACGCTTCTGCGGCACGAGCAGTTCAATTACTTTGCGCTGCGGCACCGGCCGGCTGATCAGGTAGCCCTGAACCTTGTCGCAATTCGATTCCTTGAGGAAGGCCAGCTGGCTGGCATCCTCCACGCCCTCGGCTACAACATCCAGGCCCATCTTATGCCCCAGAATAATGATCGTCTGGACGAAGGACTCACTAAAGGCTTTATCCGCAAGGGAATCAATGAAAATTTTGTCCATTTTGAGTGTGGAGATTGGCAGCTGCTGAAGATAGCTTAAGGAGGAGTACCCCGTCCCGAAATCATCCAGCGCAATCCGGATGCCGCGTGACTTCAGGAATTCCAGCTTGCTGACGGTGCTCTCGAACGATTCCATAAATATGGATTCCGTAATCTCCAGCTCCAGACTGCTCGGCTCAAGACCGCTCTCTTCCAGACTATCCAGCACAATCTCCACGAAATCATCCTGCAGCAGCTGAATAATGGAGATATTCACTGATATTTTATAAGAGATTCCGGTAAGCTGGTGGATGCTGTTCATGAATTTGCAGGCTTCCCGCAGCACCCATTCCCCGATATAAATTATCAGCCTGGAATCCTCGGCAATCTTGATGAAGGAGAGCGGAGAGACAAAACCGAGTACCGGACTGTTCCAGCGGATCAAAGCCTCGAATCCCGAGATCAGTCCCGTATCGATCTGCACCTGCGGCTGATAATGCAGCTCAAATTCATTATTGTTCATGGCACTCCGCAGATGCTTCTCAATGTTCATCCGTTCATTAAATGCCGTATGCATTGATTTGTCATAAACCACATAAGTGCTTTTTCCTTCTTCTTTGGCCCGGTACATCGCTACATCAGCATTCTTCAGAATCTCCTCCGTCGTCTCCCCGTCCTCCGGGTAGAAGGAGATCCCGATGCTGCAGGAGACGTACAGGTTGCTCTCGCCGATGAGGAAGGATTTGCGGAAGGAGCGCATAATGTCCTCGGCCAGATTCAGCACATCCACGCGGCTCTCTATGTCTTTGAGAAACACTACAAATTCGTCGCCGCCGAGCCGGGAGAGCATGTCCCCTTCCCGGACTACCGACTGCAGGCGCTCGCTGGCCTTGCGGATCAGAATGTCGCCGGATTTATGTCCTAGCGTATCATTAATATACTTGAAGTTGTCTGTGTCTACGAACAGCAGCGCTGCTCTCCCCCCCGGCCGGCGGAAATAATTCTCCATCGTCTCCAGCAGACAGATCCGGTTCGGCAGATTGCTGAGCGAATCCACATAAGCCAGGCGGTGCATGTTCTTCTGATTCTCCAGCAGCATCTCATATTGCCCTACAAGCTCCTGCTGCGTAGCCGTAAGCTGCTCATAGGTCGCTTCAAGCTCCTGATAGCTGTTGTTCAGATTGAACTCCGCCTGCTTCCGCTTACTGATATCAATCAGCGAGCCAAGGAACAGTACGATTTGGTCTCTCGGGTCCACAATTGCCTTCCCCCTAACCTCAAACCAGACGTAGACATCATCCTTGGTCTTCATCCGGTACTCGGTTTCGTAGATCGGAGTCAGCCCCGTAAGATGCTCCTGTCTGGCTTTGCGTGCGGATTCCTGATCATCCGGATGAATGATGCTGAGCACGCCGCCTTCGAAGGAGTTAATCTCTTCCTCGGTGTAGCCCATAACCTCATACCAGCGGTCCGAGAGCTTGTAGAATCCGCTATCCCAGTCGAGCTCCCACATATAGGCACCTGAGCCTTCGGAGGCCAGACGGAAACGCCGTTCACTGACGCCCAGCCGGTTGAACTGGTCCTGCAGCTCAACTTCAGTTGCCGCAAGCTCCTCATAGGTAGATTCCAATTCCTCGTAACTCAGCTGCAGCTTAAGTTCGTTCTGTTTGCGTTCATCGATATCAAGCCCGACCAGGACAAATATATCCTCCGCCTGATCATCCATCCCCTTAATCAGGGTAGTGCGGATGGAGAAATAATGCGCAGCCGGAGAATGCTCCGGGAGCTTCAGCTCCACATTAGTCACATAATCAAGATAAACCGCTTTGGTAAGGAGATCCCGCAACACTGCCGCTCCGCCCTCAAGACCAGGCAGGTCATCGATACTCACGCCGAGCACATCCTTCTCTGAAAGCCCGGTCATTGTCTCGGCATATTGATTGAAGCGCACGCACCGCTTGTCTCCATGAACCGCCCATATGATCATCCCGGTATTCTCGATCACATCCTCGAAGAATTCCTGTTCAGAGTGAATTGTCCGGCGCAGACGCCGGATATAGATCCGGAGCAGCACAGCGCCGAATACCAGCAGGATAGCCCCTATGGCCACTCCTGAGATGATTCTGTTACGGATCATCGACTGATGATAATCCGAGTGAGCGAAGAAATATTGCTGATACAGCTCTTCGAATGCCCCGGAGCGTTCCAGCCGCTCAAGTCTGGCATTCACATAAGACACCAGCTCCGGCTTGGTCTTGCTGATGCCATAAGCGACATCCTGAGGATAAAGATTGTTCATTTTGCGGACAATCGTTCCGGTCAGCCCCTGTTCAACAATCAGATAATCCACAACCCCCTGATTCTCGAACAGCAGATCAATCTCGCCCTTGCGCAGAGCCTCCACTGCTTCAGGTACGGTTGCATATTCTATGTATTGTGAGGATGAGATTCCCACCTTATTCTGCAGAACAGTTTCCGAATACTGTCCCTTGCCTACACCGATTTTGTAATTTTTCAACGTGCCCAGCTTCACTTCTTCACTAAGCTCCTGGCGGGAATAGACGGAAATATAGCTCCTCAG
Organism: Paenibacillus sp. FSL R10-2736; assembly: GCF_038000245.1. Classification (NCBI taxonomy): domain Bacteria; kingdom Bacillati; phylum Bacillota; class Bacilli; order Caryophanales; family Paenibacillaceae; genus Paenibacillus; species Paenibacillus sp. FSL R10-2736. The sequence continues at coordinate 948,592 of NZ_JBBOBN010000002.1, read as the reverse complement.
CACAGGTCTGGAGAACAAGGTATCCTGCTTTCTCTCCTCGGTTACGGCCATGAGTCCGGTCGTGTCGATCTTGCCCTCGGTCAGCAGGCTGTATGTACTCTCCCATTCCCCGGTGCTGTATAGAATAAGATAATCCTTTTTCTCAAAAATCATACTCGTCAGATCAATATCAAAGCCTGTCAGATATCCGTTCTGTATGTACTTGTAAGGGGGATATTCCAGTTCTGCCTGGTACTTAATATCCTGTCTTTCGGCGTGAGCGGCAGCGGCGGGTGTAATCATGAGCACGATGCCAATTAGAAGCAAGAGTTTACACCGCTTCATCGCAATTCTCCTTTGTCCCATAAAAATCGGCTAAACGCATTTATATGAAGCTGTATTCGACAAAAAATGGTAAGGTTCCTGCTAGTTATGCTTCAGTTCTGATAAAATGTGCAAATTCTGCAGAATCGTTTATTTATAAATTCTTATATTTTAAAATAAGAAACTTTATATTTGTATTGCTTTTTGGGAGCAAAATGTGGATAATAGCAATAACGGTTGATAATGATTATCATTATTGAATATCTAGTATTCATTACTTGACTATATCTGAGTTAAAAGGAGACTGAACACCCATGAACGCAGCCACCACCCGGACCGCATTACAGGTTGACGATTACCTGGATCTGCTCAATCTTGCTGTAAAAGTCGGAGATATGAAATGGCAAAAAGAGATCAAGTCCAGATTGCAGTATATCCTCTGTCTGCAAACCCGGTAGATTATTCCGCGCACAACAGCTAAGCCTCCCTGTCTATGGCAAGGACGCCATTGCTGTTAGTTATAGAAGAATGGATATGGCCGCATTTCCTTAACGGGAATGCGGCTTTTTTTGTGGTACACGGGGGGATAATTCCGGGACGGCTGCATCTGAGGTCTCCGGAATGTTTAATGATATAATGATTAGCATAATATAACGAACAACAGCCCATAGATCGGAGTGTGCAGACTTGAGAAAAATCCTCGCCTTGGTCTTACTATTATCCTTGCTCCAGATCCCCGGCGTCTATGCTGCGGATATTCCTGTACAGCAGGGAGTTGTTACTGATGAAGCCGGCTTACTTACTGCCCAGGAAGCAGAAGCTATCACCCGGATGGCCGCAACGGACCGCTATACTCTCCATATCCTGACAATAGACTCTCTTGACGGCGCGGACCCAGCCAGTTATGCAGATGAGGTATACGATACCTGGAACTTGAAGACCCGGGATATCCTGCTTCTGATCGCTTACGGAGACCAGCAGACGGAGATTAACTTCGATAATCCGGAGCTGCAGAACTCGCTCAATGCCTGGTCGCAGAACCTCGGCGGAGCTTCAGGCAGCGCGGCAATCACTAAGCTGCTGGAGACTTACTTCAATCCTTATGCCAGAGACGGTGATTTCGCGGGAGGAATCAGCTCTGTCATTAAGGAGCTGCAAGCCGTCGGCAGCGGACCGGGCAGCGCTGCCGGAGGAACTGCTGGAGGTGGTACTGCGGGTAGCGGATCAGGCGGCAGCGGCGGAACAGCCGGAAGCAGTGGATCGGGGGCGGCCGAAACCGGCACCGGCGGACTCTCCTTCTTATCGCTCGCCGCTATTGTTGCCGGAGCCGCCTTACTGGTGTTCCTGCTGTACGTACTGATTACAGGAATGCGCCGCCGCAGCGGGCTTGCCAGGCAGCAGGAACAATTGTCTGACCTGCTGGTACGTGCGAATCGCGCCCTCGAATCCCTTCAGCCCTTCCAGGGAATCGTGCAGGGCAAGACCGGAGAACTGGTCGAGGGTATATCAAAGCGCCTGACCTCGCAGCTGGTCGACATATCAGCGCTGCAGACCACCGGGCAAGGTGCCCTGCCGCCCTTCTACCGCCTGTCCGCCCTCAAAGCTGCAACAGAACAGCTTCAGCAGACGGAAGGTAATTTCCGCACTTCGCTTGAAGAGGAAGAGAAGAATATCGCTGTCATCAGCGAAGCCGACCGGAACGTCAAGCAGCGGATCACCGAATTGAAGCAGGATGCGCCAGAGCTTGACGGACAATTGCAGCAGGCGGCCCAAGCGACCGGCTATCCGCTGCAGGAAATCGCCGAGGACCTGCAGGAGCTGGCCGCAGAAACCGCCAAGGCTGACCAGCTGGAGCTGTTTGACCCGATTGCCGCACAGGATATTACCGAAGAGGCGCAGGAGCGCCAGGAGCAGATTGAGCGGGACCTGCAGGATGTAGATGCTTTTGACGATAAACTGAAGGCGTTCCCCGGGGTTCTGGCCGCTGCCCGCAGCCGCATTGCCGGGCTGATTGAGCAGAACTCCCTGCACAATATGAAGGTTAAGCCCTATGACAGTCTGGAGCAGGCTTCGGCTGCCGCCGGGTCCCTGGAGGCGCCGCTGCGCAGCGGCGACATGGATGAGGTGCGGCGGATCGGTGCCGCGCTGGACGCGCTGCTGGCTGAAGCCGTCGCCATGACGGAGCGCCAGGCCATGATCCGGCAGAGCAACCGCGCAGATCTGGAGACGGTGCGCAGCAAGTGGGGCAGCTTGACCCAGCGGCGCAATGAGCTGCAGGGCAAGCTCACCGAGGCGGGGAACCAGTTCGCCCGCCAGCATCTGGACAGTCTGGAGAAGACGCTTGAGGAGACAGGCGCCGCACTGCGGCAAGGCGCAGGCGAAGTGCCGCAGATAGAGACCTGGACCAGCGATGCACGCGGTGAATATGAGAATGCGCGCAGCGGACTTGACCGGCTGCTAACGCTGCAGGACGAGACTGAAGGCAAATTCAGCAGTATCGACAGCAGTCTGAGCTCTCTGTACGAACGTCTGGACAGCCTGAGAAGGCTGTTCACGGAAGGACAGAGCAGGGTCGATGCGGCACAGAGTCTGCTACATAGCAGAGGTATTGCTGCACAGAGCCGCTTCCAGCTGTCCCTGCTGCCGGAGTATGCCGAGCTGGAGCAGCGACTGTCCGCCCGTCCATACAATCTGGATGAACTGGAGAGTACAGGACGTTCTTATGCATCGCAGATTTCCAGCTTCGTGGAGGAAGCGAACCGGCTTGTCCGCCAGAAGGAAGAGGCAGAGCGGGCGGCCCGCCTGGCAATGATGCGGGAACAGCAGCGGAGAGAACAGGCCCGCAAGCGGATGTCCTCAGGGCCGCCCTCCTCGGGCGGATTCGGCGGCGGACGTTCCTCCGGCGGCTCCTCCTGGGGCGGCGGAGGCCGGTCGTCGGGCGGCTCTTCCTGGGGCGGAGGCAAGTCCGGCAGGAATTCTTCCGGCGGCTCCAAGTGGTAGACGGCGGATTGCCGGGAGCGGCATAGACATATTTAAGACGGCTTCAGCCAGGATGTATGGCTGAAGCCGTCTTTTTCTGAAGAACCTGTATAAGTCTCGGGGGTGGCTGATGCTGAGAATGTAAGATGTGTTATACAGGCTCCTGCAGCTGCATATGGGCAATGAACTCCATGAATACAGGGGATAGCCGCTGCTCCTTGCGGTAGATAAGCTGAATATAGAACGGCTCAAGCTGCCCGGCCAGGGGAATTCCGGTTAACACGCCGGTGCACAGCTCCTCTTCTACCGCATACCGCGGCAGAAAGGCCGTCCCCCAGCTGTGCTTCACGGCCTGCTTGATCCCCTCGAGATTCCCGAACTCCATATCTACACGCGCAGTTATACCGGATTCCCTGAGCACATGCAGCAGCTGCTTCCGGTACGTGCAGGTACTCTCTGTCAGCACCAGCGGTTCCCCCTCCAGATGCTCCGGGGTAACCGCCTTTTCGGCTGCCAAGGGATGCTCCGGATGGGTGATCACATACAGCTGCTCCTCCCGCAGCGGCAGAGTGACCAGTTCCCCCGACGCATACGGAACATCGAAGATCAGACCGAAATGGGCGGTTTTATCTTTGACTGCGGCGATGATATCTTCTTCAGAGCCGGGCTGTACCCGCAGCTGCATTCCGGGATGCTGCTCCCGGTACCGGTGCAGCCGGTGAGGCAGATAATAAGCGGCCAGCGTCTCAATGGCGCCAATATTCAGCACTCCCTGATCACCCCCGGAGATTATCCCTTTAGCTTCCGCACTCAGCGCCAGCATCTGCCGGGCATACGGGAGCAGATTGCTGCCGGCGAAGGTTGGAATCATCCCCCTGCCCGAACGCTCCAGCAGAATGGCTCCGTACAGCTCCTCCAGCTTGGCAATCTGCGCCGTCACACTCGATTGTGCGTATCCCAGCACTTCTGCCGCCCGGGTATAACTTCCGTGGTCCGCCACTGTACAAAAGGTCCGCAAATAGGTTAATTCCATACACAGCTCTCCTGAATTATCAATATTTTCGATATTTAGTATCGCAGACTATAGATAACTCCAATTATAGTTCCCTTATATAATAAAACCAACCCATTTAACCAAGGAGGACTCCGCAATGAAACTACAGGCGAAATCTCAAGTACTGGCTGCTCCGGCGGGAGCCTCCGCAGATGCGGTACGCTATTTCACGGCCAAAGCAGCATTCGAGACCGATGTGGCCGATGTGGCTTACGATCTGCGTGAAGGGATCACCGGCTTTCAGCTGGTCGATGTCCGCGATGCCCGTTCATATGAAGAGGCTCACCTGCCGGGAGCCCTCTCCCTGCCCTCCGGGCGGATAAACCACACTTCTCCGGAGCTGCCCACAGATGATGTACTCATTCTGTATTGCTGGGGACCCGCCTGCAATGGAGCCAGTAAAGCTGCAGCCAGACTGGCTGCCCAGGGCTACCTCGTTAAGGAGATGCTGGGCGGTATCGAGTATTGGCGCAAGGAAGGGGGCAGACTGGAGGGCACCCTGCAGGAGGAAGCGCCGCTGTACTTTAGCATGCCTGCCGGAAAGCAATAATACGGAGCCTTTCCCCTAAGCGTATATTTCCGTGAGAGACGCGGCTTTTTATCATTTTATGAAATTAAAGAAAATCAGCAGCAAAGAAGGCCCATAGGAGACAAGTCTCCTATGGGCCTTCTGCAGCAATCACTCCATCATTTCTTCGTGAAGATTAGTTTATCGAGGTTGCCCACATAATTCAGACTCGAGGTAGTCGAGCCCTTCAGTGAGACATACAGATGCTGCTTGCCGGTCAGTGTCTGACTGAGCAGAGCGCCTGCTGTCTTGTAGTTCCCCCAGGCTCCGCCTGTATTGGGCAGACTGACCGTTCCGATCACGGTACCGTCTTTGCCGCCCAGCCGGATCTCAGCTGTGATGTCAGCCGGGGCACGATTGGTCGGCGCATCGTACTGGATGGACACGTAGTTCTTGCCCTGTACGCCGAAATCAACATTCTCAAAGGAGAACCAGGCTCCGGTAAATGTATTGGCAACTACAGTTCCGCCGTTGTTGCCCTCAGTTTTGAGCGGATTGCTGTTGAAGGTATTTTTGGCGTCAGACCACACGGTCTTGTTCTCAAATTCCACAAGAACATCCGGTTCAGCTGCGGCCAGAGAGAAGGACGCATTGTCAAAATTACCGATATACTTGAAGGTTGAATCCGTTGTGCCCCTAAATACCAGGTAGATGTCCTGCATGCCGGTAAGATTCTTGCTCAGCGCGCCGGACACAGTCTTGTACGTCCCCCAGGCATTTGCAGTCGGCGGTGCTGACAGAGTGCCTGCAAGCTCACCGTCCACTCCGCCCAGACGGACTTCAACGGATGAATCTGCGGCCGTATTCGTTGAATTGCCTGTATACTCCAGCGACCACTGATTCACGCCCGTGCTGCCGAAGTTCATTCCCTTGTACGCCAGCCAGGCTCCGCTAAAGGTATTGGCAACCTGCTTGCCGCTGGTACCGTTCTCGGTCTTCAGCGGACCGCCGTTGGCCGGATTATTATCCGTGGACCAGGCATCATAGCTCTCCAGCTCCAGCTTAGTGTAGTCTGTCCGGATCGCCTGGTAGTCCCAGATGAACTTGTCCAGATTGGCGATATACGGACGATTGCTGTCTGTACTGCCCTTCAGCACGAAGAACAGGCTCTGCTTGCCGGTCAATGTACGATTGAGAATTGCTGCCGCCGCCTTATATTGCGTCCACCCTGCACCGGTATTCTTAAGCTCCACATTGCCGAGAAGCTCGCCGTCTACAGCCCCAAGCCGCAGCTCAAGCACCGCATCCGCCGGTGTCCGGTCAGAGTTTGCATTATACTCGACCGTAATCCGGTTTGTCCCTTTGGTTCCGAAATCGATATCCGCAAAGGATAGCCACGCGCCGGTGAAGGTATTGGCGACCACCGCACCGTTATTGCCGTCTTCAGTTTTCAGCTTATTGTTGTTGAACGTATTGACCGCATCCGACCAGGCCGTGCGGTTCTCAAATTCTACCGTCCCCGTATCCACTACCGGTGGCTGCGGTTCTTCCGCCGGGTCAGGTATAACCGGAGGCTTCACCGGTACCGGCAGCGGTTCAGGCAACGGAACTTCCCCGCCCGGCTGCTCTCCTCCAGGTTCGCCTGGTTCACTTGGTTCACCAGGGTTCTGCGGTGCCGGCTCCGGCTGCGATTCAATAGGATCAGCCAGCCACAATGAGTCGTAGATGTTGCCGTTATAGCTGTCCACCAGGTAGACATTCACCTGATACTTACTGGCGTTCACACTGAAGTTCTGCGTCAGCTCGAAGCCTCCGGACTGGACCGGTACGGCACTGGACAGCAGTGCCTGCTCTCCGCCGTCCATCAGCTGAATTACAGCAACCGCCGAGTCTACATAATCTCCTTTGAGAGTTCCTGATACCTCTACGGTCATATTGCCTGTGCGCTTCACGTCTGCCTTCAGATCGTATACATCCCATAGGATGTCCGAGGTGTACGGGACATTAGAAACCAAGGCATCGCCTGTCATGACATTCCGGTCTTCATTTGCTTGGATGCGTACTTGTACAGCACCCGCCGCAAAAGCCTGCGGTCCGACCGTCTGCGGATTCGCTGCAGCCGTCTTCCAGCTCACACCGCCGTTGGTACTGTATTCATAGTCGGCCGGGCTTGTGAAGCCCTGTACTGCCGTCCAGCCGAAGGTATTGGCTGTATCGTCCACCAGCGGAGCTGTTGGCGCGTCAGGCTTCATCATTTGCTTGACCGTCTCCAGACTGAGATCAAATGCGATATCTGAGCTGCTGAAGTTTACCTGATGCACTTCTGCGGCAAGCACGTTGATGCCTTCCTGCAGATAATCCGGATTGATCTCATAACGGTTCCAGTCACGTTCGTCGCCGACTGTAGCATTGGCATTGGTATCATAAGCCGCAGCCCCGTCCGGCATGTTCGTCCGGATAATCTCATGTCCGTTCAGATAGACTATAGCGCCGTCATCACGGATCAGACCGGCATCCAGCTCCAGTATGTCCTGCAGCTCAGATGCATTGAATGTTGTGCGGAAGTAGGACGTCGTATATTTCTTGCTTGCATCCGGGCCGTAGCCGATCACGGTTCTGGCGTATCCCTTGTTGTCGTAGCCGAGCGGTGCCTGCCCGGAGGACCAGCTGCTGTCATTGAAGCCCGCTAATGTCCAGCCACTCGCCGGGGCTTTGCCCTTATCATAATATTTCCACTCTGAACCTTCGCTGATCAATGAATTCCGGGAGAGTGTGTTCTCAATGTCAGCATCATAATCTGCTGTAGGAGGTGCCGATTTGGCCGAAGCTCCCCAAGCATAATTAGGCGTATCTCCCATATCAAATTCCAGCGTGCCCCCGTTCATCAGATCATCATAGCCGATCCAGGCCTGATCAAACGATTGACCGTTCAGGGTGGCGGATTGGATGAACCGGTTGGCGGAGGAGACATTGTCCGCTTTAATAGTAAAGGTCTTGCCATTATCCAGATGTAGGGTCAGCTCCGAGAAAACAGGTGAGCCAATCAGGAAATTGGCGTCTCCCGGATTGCCGGGAAAAAGGCCCATTGCGCTGTATACATACCAGGAGGACATTCCCCCCGCATCGTCGTCCATAGAAGGCAGATAACCTTCAGGATCAGCACGGTAGACCCGCGATTGGATCGGGTAAGCATACGGCCCGTGGTTGTGGTATTTCTGAGTAACCACCTCGGTAGTATATTCTCTGGCATAATATTGGGTCAGATAAGGATAACCCAGATAGTTGAACAGATAGGGTACGTCGATGTCGGGCTCGTTGATAGCCATGTACTCATTCCGGGCAAAGAAATCCTGCAGCTGCTTCGCCATTTCTGTCTTGCCGCCCATCAGCTTGGCCAGACCATTGATGTCCTGTGTAGCGGACCAGCGGTATGTCCAAAGATTGCCCTGATAGGCATACTTGTCCACTGCGGTTACATCCCCCTTGGCTACCGTTGTACCATTCGGGGTAAAGAATCCGGTCTTAACACCGTTCTCGTCGACCTGATTCTCATTCCACAGACTCTGATAGGAGAGTGCGAGCTTCTTATATTTCTCATATATGCTCTTATCGCCCAGCAGCGCAGCAAGCTTCATCGGAAAATAGGCACTTTTCGCCTTCTCCAGCTTGCCGGAAATTTCGCCGTCCGAAATCGAGAAGTTGTCCGCATCGACTGCCATTCCTTTTAGCGCCGTGTACACGTCATAGTCCGTGAAGCCTTTCGCATAGGCATCGAGAATGACGGCACCGTTGAATTCATTGCGCACCGTCGGGCTTGGCCAATAACCGTCCCCCCATTGCGTGTAGGTCCCTCTGGTCTTGTAAAGGTCAACCAGCGACTTCACCATGTTGTTATACTTCTGCGGCTCCAGCACAGAGAACAGGGAGTATTTGCGGAAATCATCCCAGGTCGTCCAGCCGTTATAGTATTCAAAATCCTCACCAAGCCCGGAAGCTTGGCGTACCGTATTCTCATCCCTGCCCGCCTTGAACGTTCCGGCTGAGCTGGTTACGTTCTTCGGATGCAGGTACGTATGGTACATTTGCGTATAAAATACTTGCTTATTCTCTTCATCTTCATCCTTGATTTCCACTTTGCCCAGAACATCGCTCCAGGTGCTGCGGATCTTGGCATGCTGGGCGTCAAAATCCCAGTCAGCAATATCCTGCTTCACCTCGGCTCTGGCCTGTTCCACACTTAACGCCGACAGACCGACCTTAGCCTGGATCACTTTGCCGCCATTCGTATCGAAATTAACCCAGACTCCGCTGTTCGCCCCGGTACGGACTTCTTCCGTTCCGGTTGTATCGCCCTGCCAGGAGGTGTAGGAATCGAAATCATGGTCAAACTGGATGGAATAATACAGCTTATAATACCCGTTGCCGCATACGTTCTTGGATTGGATCATGCCCGTAATTTCATTGCTGCCTTCCACCTTCAGGTTGGCATCAAGCATTCCGGCATAGGAATTGGAGAGATCCACGAGTACAGAACCCGTCTTCGCGGATGCCGGGAATGTATAGCGCTGGAAGCCGACATTGTCCGATGCCGTCAATTCTACGCCGATTCCTGATGCCAGCGTAACACCGTAGTACCCGGCAGAAGCCTGCTCACTGCTTTTATCGTACAGCTGCTTATATTCATTCACATTCTTCGTGAACGAACGCGTCTCAGGCATCATCAGGATGTTGCCGCCTGCCCCACTGCAGCCTACACCGCTGAAACGTACCTGCGAGAAGCCTTTCAGGTATTTATCCTGATAATAATAGCCGCTGAACGCCCCGCCGTCGCTGTCAGGTCCCAGGGAGACGAGTCCGAACGGCGTCGACGGTCCCGGATTCGTCTGACCGTTATCTCCCAGGGTGTTGATAAGCGGATCAACATAATCCACCGGGTGCAGATTTACTGCAGGATAGGCCGGATATTTCCCGGCATCTACCCCATATACCTGCAGCTCATACAGCCGGACAGTATCGCCGCTCGCTGCAGCTTTGCTTACATAGAACCGGAGATAGCGGGCTGTCACCGGCTGGGGCAGATACCGGTCAACGACCGTCTGCACGTTACCCTGCACAACATCCACATCGCTCCAGCTCTGGCCGTCCTCGCTCTTCTGCAGCCGGAAATTCTGTGTATTCCAGAACGGGCTGTTCGAGCTCTCATTGATACCGGCGTTGTAAACCGTCCATTGGTTAATCGTGTAATCCTTACCAAGGTCGAGCTTCATCCATTTGATCTTGGCGGTTGTATTATCGCACCACTTCGTGTCGTTCTTGCCGTCTACAGCAAATTGCGGCCGTTCATTCACATTGCATTGACCTGAGGCCGTAACTTGTGCATTCAGTGCAACATTCTTCGCCGGGACTACTTCTATACCGGCTTCCGCGGCGGATACCGTAACCGTAAAGGCAGTCACTGAATCCAGCAAGCCAAGCAGCATCAGAACCGACATCAGAATGGAGAACAGTTGTTTACGCATGAGATTCCAATCCCTCGCTTTCATCTTATAGTGAAGAGCCGGTCTGAACCAGACGGCCTACCATTACAGCCACCTCAGCGCGGGTGACCTGCTTCTTCGGCTGGAATGCGGTGCCGTCTCCCTGCATTAGCCCGCTCGCTCCCGCCTCGGCCACACTGGCCGCCGCCCAAGAGGCAATCTCCCGCGCATCAGTATAAGCCTTACCTGCCTGGACGCCTGCCCCAAGCTTGAAGTACTTCGAAGCGTTAACCAGTGCTACCGCCGCTTCCTCGCGGGTAATGCGTTCACTTGGCCTGAAAGCTCCTTCGTAGCCGTTCATAATGCCCATGGTCGCAGCCTCTGCTGCCTGCTTGGCATAATAAGCGCTTGAAGGTACATCGACAAATGGCGCTGAAGCAACATTGGCCGGTGCGCTTCCCGTACGCTCTACAGCCCGCATCAGCAGGGCGGCGAACTCAGCGCGGGTGATGCCGCGGGCCGGTTCATAATGCGCAGCGTCCACACCGTTCACCAGATGTTTGGCGGCAAGAGATTTCACGGCTGCCTCAGCCCAGTGTCCGGTCATATCCGCGAAATTCTTGTCATAGACAAGCAGTGCATATGCAGAGAAATGGGTCGCCTTGAAGGCTACCGTTCCAGCCGTCAACGTGCCAGGTACATATTCAGCACTGTTGCCGTCCACGTAATAAATGCCCGCTAGTTCCGTCTTCATCGAGGTAATCTGCGCTGGCGTCAGCCTGAGGCTAACCTCTGCCGGCTGAGCCAGCTGATGGATCTCAGTAACATTGCTGCCGTTTACCATCTGAATGACCAGCGACAGTAATACGCCAGTCGAAGCATAAGCGGCATCACTGCGGACAGACCCGCCAACCAGTGACTGGGCTTCCTTGTTCCAGCTGGCATTCAGGACAATCCGCAACCGGGTCTGATTATCATCCGAGGTCTTCATTGCACCTGCGGGAAAAGATATCGTTCTTACTCCATCCGTCAGTACAAGTCCTGTATTCCCTGCATTAAGCAGATTAAGCGATTGCTGCGGGAGCTCCAGTGCCACTCCAGCTTCTCCTGCCGTGTCCGGAAGCTCAATTGTGATCTGGCCAGCAGCTTGCTGCATAGCCTGCGCCAGCGTATCTGCACCAATCAGATAACTTCCGTTAATCAGCTCTGGCTTGATCCGGGCATTAGAGGCTTCTCCGGCTCCGGCTGGTATTGGGCTGGCCGCTGATGAAGCAGGGCTGCCCGTTCTAACGGGCTGTGACGTACCCGGATTACTCGGAGTTCCGGAATCCGGCGCCGGTGTCGGTGTCGGTGTTGGAGTTGCAGTCGGCACCGCGCTTGGGGTTGCTGTTGGAGCTGCAGTCGGTGTTCCGGGGCCCGGATTATCCTCCCCCTGAATGGTGAATTCTTGCGTCAATGCAGCTCCGCCGGAACCGGCAACGACGTTATAGCTTCCGGATGGAGCCAATAGCTGGCTTGCCGGAATTGATAACCGCTGTGCATATGCTCCGTCTACAGCCTTCAAGACATCAATATAGAACACCGTGCCGGCCGGGCTGACGATTTTGACTACGACCTGGTCACCCGGCCCAGCTGTCGTTCCAGACAGCGTGATGCTGCCACCGCGCTCAGCCGCCTTTCCGCTCAAATGGAGCGTGAAGGAGTTTGCAGCGAAGACTGCAGCAGGAGAATACAGGAACAATAAGACCATAATGGCCGCTACAACTTTTTTCACCTTCGGATTCCTCTCTTTCCTGATCACTGAAGTTCTACCGGCTTCGCAAGCTGTCCAGGCACTTCCAGGTTGTTGTTGAACTGGTCAAATACAAATACCTTGACCCGGTAGTGTTCACCTTTCACATTGTAGTACTGGGACATCGTCAGATGGCTGCTCGTAAGCGGGATAGCGTTAATCAGCAGCGGAGTATCTCCGTCCATCAGTTCGAAGACAACATAAGCGCTGCCGGTATACTCCGCGAGACGATCCAGTGAGACCTCTACCTGAAGCTGATTATCGCGCTTAAGCACACCCTTTATCTCGTACGTATCGGTATGATCATTTGGCGTGAACGGCTTGTCCGAGAGCAGTGCTGTTCCTGCTGGCGTACCGGCTGCCATATCACCTTTGATGCGCACCTGCACCATGCCTGCTGCGTAGCTGCCGTCATGGATCGGCTGCGGGTTCACCGTGACTGGCTGCCAGGTTTCGCCTCCGTCCAAGCTATATTCATAGTCAGCTGCTTCAGGGTAGCCAGGTACGAGTGTCCAGCCGAAGGTGTTGCGGGCATCGTCAATGACCGGAGCGGTCGGTGCCGCCGGATGCTCACCGCCGGAGAACACGGTAGCTTCCGAGGAATTGTCCCGCTTGTCTACGGCTTTGACTACAAACTCATAATCCACTGCCGGATTAGTTCCCGTTACCTTATATTCATACTGGCTGCGCGCTTCTTCCACGGGTACATAAACACTCCAGTTCGTCCCGAGTTTACCGTTCTTCTCATAAATCCGGAAGCCTCTGACGGCATCAGCGTCACTCTTGTCGGCTGGTCTTACCCAGGTAAGTACGGCCGCCTTGTCCTCTGTCCTACTGGCTGCTAGCCCCTCCACCGGTTCGGGCTTGCTGTCATCACGGACAATTGTGTACGTATCGAATGGAGCTGCATCGCCCGATTTGTACGAATTGATAGTGAAGCTGTCTTCCGTCATCGTGATGCCGGAGTAGATCGGTACTTTAGGCTGCTGATATACATTGGCATAATACGGATTTACACCTTTTTGGATATCGTAATATTTCGTACCGGCGGAATTATTAATCATGTACAGCGTACCGTCAGGGTTCAGCGGATTGCCGTCGCCGTTTTTTTGAATATCCGTTACCGCTTTGTCCTCATACATCTGGTACGAGCGCATGAAGGTATGGTCATGACCCTGCAATACCACATCGATACCCAGCTCATCGAACACCGGAACCATCTTCTCTCTCAGCGCCAGAATATCACTGTCCAGTGCATGGTTCCCGAGCGAATAGACCGCCTTGTGGAAAGCAACCACTTTCCATTTCTTGTCCGTTACAGCTACCTCACGCTTCAGCCAATCAACCTGCTGTTCGAAGGAATTACGCTGCCGCTCGTCCCAGCCCATGTCCATCGTGTTCAGCACCATGATATGGGCATCGCCGTAGTCGTAGGAATAGACACTGCCTGGAGGAAGCGGATCATCGATTGAATCATTCGGATAGTTGAAATGATAATAATAGTTATCGTTATACGGCCCTTCATGATTGCCGACAGCCGCCATCAGCGGAAGCTTCATCAGCATGTTCTGCGGCTTGCCGAAATAGTCCAGCCACTGTGACTCCAGCGATCCGGCATCGACCTGATCCCCTGTCATTACCAGGAACTTGGCATCCGGATAATCATCCAGCCCGTTCTTCAGTGTTTTGGCCCATACCTCATAGTCGTTGGTATTTGCACCTTGGGAGTCAGTCATATAGAGGAAGTTGTATGCCTTTTCGTTCTCCCCCTCAGTCGTGAAGCTGCCAGCGGTGCTCCAGTTTCCGTCACTGCCCACACGGTATTTATAAGCAGTTCCGGGAACAAGTCCGGTAGCAATCGCTTTATGGCTGATAAAAGCGCCTGTTGTCGAGTTTGTAATTTTCAGATTAAGCGCCCGGGTGTCAGCAGGATCTCCAACAAAGCGCTGCTTCACTGGGGAGTCAAAGTCCTGGTCTGCCGGCACGATCTCTACAATGCTGTCCATAATCCCCGCTGGTGCGCTGTCGGGTCTTTCATAGCTTGTATACCAGGCGAAGGACCGGTTGGTCTTCGCTTCATTCTGGAAGGACATTGCAATCGCAATCGGTGAGTAATCCAAGGCCTCTGACATATTATCAGGACTATAAACGAAACTGCCCGCAGATGTACCGTCTGTAAACTTCAGTCCTGCCTGCCCGTCATAGGAGATGTTCACAATCTGCCCAGGCTTCACGATGGAGCCAAGTGTCAGTGTAAGCTGATCAGGAGCACTGCCTTGAACCGCATTCAGGAGCGGAATCACAGCTGTGTCCGTCTTGACTGTGAGATGGCTGGCCAACTCGGACGAAACCGGCTGCAGATCACCCGTGAGCTGCAGTGCTACACTGGTACCGCCAGAATCTACGCTGCCGTAGATAGGGCCATTGTAATCAACCGGAAGGTAAAGGGCTGAGGCAGGTATAATCTGCTTCGTTATCCCCGGACCCGACCAGCGCAGATACAGGTTCGATCCGCCGAAATCCTCGAAATATTCTACTTTTAAGTTGTGCTTCACTCCGCCTTGCAGTGTAATCGGAGTGCTGGTCTGTTCCACATCCCAGTCGTTAGTCCAGTGGTCGATCACAAGCTGGTCGTCAAGCCACATCCGGAAACCATTGTCGCCGATCATATAGAAGGTATAGTCGCCGGACTCCGGCGCCATGATCTGGCCTGTCCAGCGGATATTTGCATCATCCGAACGTCCGTTCCATGTCTGGAGAACGGGGTCCAGATTGCTGAAGTTAATCTGGGAATCAATTCGTGTGGACTTATAATCACCGAACTCAAAGGTCTCGGTACCGGTGTAATATTGACCAAGTAATCCGTGGTCTTTCGAGGCGGATACCCCTGCAGAAGCGTTGAGTTCGAGGGAGAAAAACGTATCGGAGCTGCCGCCCCTGTCCTGATGTACCTCGGCGGCAATTACATTTGTGCCCTTCAGTAACAGAGCCGGATCGATATTGAAGTTATTATCGAGCCGCTCGTCGCCGATGGCCGAAGAAGCATAAGTATTATAGAGAATCGTACCCGTCGGCAGGTTCGTGCGGTAGACTTCCTGACCGTTCAGATACACAACTGCGCCGTCATCCCGGACCAGCGTAGCCGCGAGCTTAAGGATAGCTGCCGGGTCGTCAATCTGAAATTCCTTGCGGTAATACGATGTTGTATATTTTTGGCTTGAATCCGTGCCGTAACCGATCCAGGTGTTCAGATCCAGCCCTTTGCCGCTGCCGGCATAGCCGAGCGGGGCTTGTCCCTGCTTCCAGCTGCTGTCATCGAAATAGACATCCTGCCAGACCGTAGCCTGATCAGAACCGTCATCCAGATACACCCATCCACTGTCCTTGGCGATCAATGTTCCCTCTGCAGCAGCAGCTGACATGGGAGCATCCTCACCGGCAACAAGAGATATTTCTCCGTCTGCACCGCTGGCGGCAGGCTCTGCAGCAGATGCTGATCCTGAGTTATCCGTTCCCTCAGCCGGATTAGCACCTGTGTCTGCAGGCTCTGCACTGGCCGGTAGTAACGGCACATAACCAGCGGTGAACAATGAAGCCGTCAGCAATGCAGCTGCAAGCATTCGGCTTAGCAGCTTAAACCTCTTCTTCACTTCTTTTCCCCCCAAATGAAAGTTATGATCATTTGGAAATGATACGTTTACCGGGCGAACTGTTCAATGCATGCTTGGTAAAGCCAGGATGAATTTTATGTAAAATTTGAAGAAAAGTATTTGGAAATTAATTCATTATAATATATAATTATTCACGTTTTTCCAAATCACCTCTCTTACCCGCTACTGCCAAATAACCTGTGTCCCTTATAAGTAGCCGACGAAGCAGGGTTAGTTGTAATTCCGGCATTCTAAAAGGAAATGTAATCGGGAGGTTAAAACAGCTATGAAATTTACTATGAATTCCAGCAGGAACAAACAGCTTGTGTGTATATTTATCTCAACAAAAAGCAGAAAAGCGTTCCTCCATAACCGGAGAAACGCTTTTTGGTTTATTTTGCAGCCGCTTTAATGAGACTCCTCATCCAGAAACGGCTTATTCACATAGTAATACATCACGCCCATCAGCACCCCGCCGCCAATGAGATTCCCGAGCGTAACCGGGACAAGATTATGCACAACGCCTCCCCATGATATGGTGCCGGGGTGATCCAGCACGAGGGCAATTGCGAAGGTACACATGTTGGCAATACTGTGCTCATAGCCGGAGATGAAGAAACAGAAGACGAATAGAACCATGGCGAACATTTTGGCTCCGTCGCTTTTCATCGACATCGGGACGAAGAAGGCCAGACAGACGAGCCAGTTACAGAGAATAGCCCGGAAGAACAGCTGCAGCGCCGGGGCTTCCATCTTGTGAGCCACCACATTCAGCAGAAACCCGTTCACAGAGGAATCATAGAATAATCCGGTCAGAAAAATCAGCAGGGCGAACGCCGTAGCCCCAAGGATATTACCGATGTAGCTCACTACCCACATCCGCACTACCTCAGTCCATGCCATCTTGCGTCTCAAGGCCGCGTAGGTGTAATAGAAGGTATCTCCGGTAAATAAATCTCCCCCGCCGTAAGAAATGAGGATGATGGCTGCGCCGAACGTAATCGCAGCCATCGGATAGGTCATCGGCGATTGTTCCATATAGAAGAAGTTGCCGGTCTTAAACGCTACGATAACGCCGAATCCGATAAACATGCTGGCGAGCATGGCTCTGGCAATATACCGCAATATGCTTTGCCGGAAGATCTTCTGTTTCTTCAGTGCCAGCTTCTCCACCTGCAGCAGTGCCTCGTTCTCCATTTGACCTCCGTCTTAGCTTCGTATTTTCAGTGATTGTAGAGGCTGCTGTACAGCCTCCGGGTTATTATACCCAATAAACCGCTGGAAATTGCTTGAACCACAGAGCGTCAATATTTATGGAGCCTGCACACTATCCGAACCTGCCTTACAGGCCTCTATCATCCGGGTCATTCAGCCTGGCAATAGCTTCCGCTTTCTCACTGCTGGCTACGACGATAAGCACAACTATCAAACATCCCAGAATCATCCGCTTATCCCCTCTTTCTCCACAGGTCGCCTTAGTGACAACTTATGTGGGAGAGCGGAGCATTATGAATGCTGATTATCATGACAAAAAAAGCCCGCTGATCCCCATCAGCAGGCTTATTGCAATCCTTCGTATATGCTTACGGGCCGCAGATCAAATCATCAGTTCAAAAAGCTGCTCAGCCCATTCTCCGCCTGCTTCAAAGCCTGCGGCTGCGAGCCCTCATTAAGCCCGAGCCGGTTGTTCAGCTGGGTGTTGATGGTCGTCATTTTGGACGTATAATCCTGGCAGCTCTCGATAATCCGCCGGTTGGACTGCTCCGAGGTATCCAGGGCACTGAGCAGATCGCCTATTGCCTGATTCACAGCTTCGAGTGACATGGACGGCTTGGAGAGCAGCTCCGTGGTCTTCTCGGTAGTTGTACGCAGCAACCGTGCGTTCTCCTTGAACTGATCCTCGATCGTCTTGTTGGTGGCTTCCACAGCGTTAATGACATTCTCCTGATCAGCCAGGGACATGGCAATCATCGCCGACACGGTGATCAGGTTAGAAGTCTT
The DNA here is from genome assembly GCF_038000245.1 of Paenibacillus sp. FSL R10-2736. Classification (NCBI taxonomy): domain Bacteria; kingdom Bacillati; phylum Bacillota; class Bacilli; order Caryophanales; family Paenibacillaceae; genus Paenibacillus; species Paenibacillus sp. FSL R10-2736. The sequence continues at coordinate 930,828 of NZ_JBBOBN010000002.1, read as the reverse complement.
ATCAATCGCGTTGTTTACGGAATCGATCAGCTTATCATTATTGTCATTGATGATATCCGTTGCCGCAATCGCCTGATTGTAGAGCAGAATCATTTCAGTCATGGACTGAATCCGTACCATTACCTTGCGCAGTCCCCGTTCCAGATACGCCTTGCGGAATTCGTTCTCCGGCTTGGCGATTTCTACCTCGAACAGCTCCTTCAGCTTGTTGCCGAAGGCAATTTTGGTCTGCAGATTATAAATCTCCTCCATCGAGGTGCGCTTCAGCTGGCGCATGTTGACGATGCTCTCTTCCAGCGTATCGCGGCCGTCGCGCAGACCGGTAATGATGGCATCAATATTGGTACGGACGGACTGATATTTGTAGACATAATTTTTGAGCGGACTCTTGCGCAGCATTTTGCCGAAAAAGCTGACATTCTTGCTCTGCTGCAGCGTCTCGCACTCATTACGCAGCTTCATAATCATATTCGGCACCTCCACCCGCTTGCCGCTCATCAGGTCATTGACCGGACGATCCAGCAGCTTAAGGGTTTGTCCCGCTTTTTCCTGCGTCTTCACGCCAAGCTTGCCGATATCATCCATCAGGGAATCCAGGGCTACAGTATCGGTCTTGGACACCTTCTCAATTAACTGGGAAGCTTCCTCCACTACCTTCTGTTCATCTTCTTTTCTCAGCTCGATCAACTGCGTGGACATGGTTTTCCTCCTCCTATAGTTCGGAACTGCTGTAACGCTGATGAATCAGTTCCGCCTTGGTCTGAAGTTCCATCAGGTCTTTATGTTCGATCGTAGACGCAATATCGGATATTTTGGTATCGACATCACGCAGACCGTTCAGCAGCATTCTCCGGTTTCTCGTCTTGGCTTCGCCGCCCAGCCTCAGGAACGGATTGATCACACCGTTGAGATCCTTCAGCACCAGTCTGCGGACGGTGTGGTTGATCTCGCCGTTGCCGAGTTCCTGCAGCAGAGGAATCACACGCTGCAGTCTGGCGAACAGCGCCAGTGACTTCTCGACGATCTCATTGTCCAGCGTATCCTTCTGCCCTTCAGATATAATCATATCCTCCAGAATGCTAAGATACTCCACTACCGGAGCGAATTCCGCTCCGATGGTAATCTCCCCTCTGGTCTCAGCTCCCGCTTTGACCGCAGGAGCCTGTCCCGGCGCCGGGAGTTGGCCTGCGGCCGGGGCGCTGCCAGCCGGGGACTGAAGCGCCCCGGCTGAAGCTGCAGGGGCCGCTGCCGGCTCTTGGCCGGCGGGAATAACCTCCACCGGGAGATTCACTCTTGTGCGCCTGAAGCCCGGCACCGCAAGGGCGGCCCCGGCAACCGGAAGCAGCAGCGAGATCAGCTCGGGCAGGAACCCGCTGGTCAATACAGCCACAACATAGCCGGCCCCGGCGTATACCAGTACTTTGAATTTAGCTTGCATTCCTTCTCACCTCTTATGAGCGTGAATGCTCCACACTCAATTCACGGAATCCGTAACCACGGATTCTCCGTTTATTTTCATGATCAGCGGCTGTTCAACATGGCTTGCCAAGACATTGTGCGCGAATTCTACAGGCTGAACTTCGCCGCCCAGGGCGCTTTTGACTGCCAGATAAGGGAAGTTAATCCCGGACAGACACGAGATATGCAGGCCCCCGGACATCCGCGGATTAATCTCAAGCAGCTTGGGTACATCGCCGCTGTATTTCATCTGGACATTGAAATTATAAGGAATCCGGTAGGTCTCGGCCACCCTGCGGGCAACCTCTTCCAGCTCCGGAATATGCTCCATCAGCCGCAGCCGTCCGCCCGCCTTACGGCGCGGGACAGCGGCAAGCAGATTGCCATGCGCATCTGCCAGACAATCAATACTATATTCATATCCCTCCAGCAGCTCCATAACCATCAGATTAGGAAAACTCTCCGCTCCGGAAAGAATACGGTAAGCGTCCTCGAAGGAAATCAACGGCGTTACATGTCCAAACAGCTCTTCCAGCGGGCTGCGGTTATTATCTATAATCCGGAATCCGAGACCGCCCTCTGTTTCGGTCGGCTTGAAGCACACCTTATGTCCCTTGGATACGAGTTCTTCATAGGCTTCCTTGAACTGCTCTGCATTACTTACGACATGATAATCTGGAATCGTCATGATTCCGTTAGACTTCACACTCTCATAGAACTTGCCTTTATCCATAATCATTTCCAGCAGATCCTGATCGCGGCAGACCAGCACCTTCGTCCCGATGGCATCGAACAAGGACACATGCCGGGCGATATCCAGCATATGCAGCCGCGGAACGAAAATATCAATCTCATTGCGGCGGCAAAAATCAACGCAGAACTGCACGTATTCGATTCCCGTAAGCTCAGGCTCGGCCCCCGCAACATCAGCACCCTGCAGCGACATATGGCGGATATCCGGGTGGGTGGCGAATATTTGAACCGGGATGCCGTCTTCATTGTTCCGGATGAGATTCATGTAATGAAAAGCCACGGAAAACCAGCGATTGAAATAAATATTTACCTTTTTCATTGTGGCCCAACTCCCAATGCTGTCAAATTATTATAAATCGTTTGAACATACTGCATAATCTCATCCCCGGCAAATACACCCGATTGCTTCGTGAAAGGATACTCTAAGTTTACTAGACCCGCCTGCTGCTCGGCAAATATTTCTCCGTGACAGGGGGCAATGGCATAGTCCGCAGCCGCCAGCAGACTCTTGTCCAGCAGGGAATCGCCTGAAGCGACCATCGGCTCTGACCGGACGGTACGGCGGACATGAAGGATCGCGTCACTTTTGTTCACGGCCTCCGGCACAATGTAGAGCTTGCGCCCCTGCAGCGATACCTTCCAGCCCAGTCCATCCAGCCGCTCAGCCATGCGGGTGATCTCATCCAGCGGCAGAGAATCACGGTGCACTACGAAGGTGTAGAACAGCTCGTCACAATACCGCTCGCTGGTAATCCATTCTGCCCGCACTACAGAGCGGACAATCCTGCCGGCTTCCTCAGCCGGCACGGACCCGCGTTCCACCAGCCGCCCGACAGCCGCCCGCCATTCCTGGTCCACTACCCCGTTCACGAGAATGTTGCCTCCATTACTGGTAACGGCATAATCCGGAATAACGGTCTCCTGGAACAGGTTGATCCGCCGGTACTGCGCGATGGTGCGCGTAGTCACCGGCATGAAGACGATCTTCGCCGCAAGCTCTTTCAGCATATCCAGAGCCTGCTGCGATATATACGAGACCGTTCTGCCATCAATCACTTCGGCCGGCACCAGACCGGGGGCATCCCCGGGAACTCCGATGGCATTCAGAGAGTAGATCAGCGTACGGTCCAGATCACTGGCGTAGATCATTCACTCTCCCCTTTCAGCGGCTTAATGATCCCGCAGCAGGAATACGTCAGTCCGGGGAATACCTCCACAGGTACACCACGGTCTTCGGCCAGCAGCAGAATATGCCGCAGGTTGGGATTGTCCAGCCGATCAACGAGGATTCTCCAGGGCACTCTGCGCAGCAGCACACGCGTGGTCTCGCCAACCCCCGGCTTCACCAGATTGATATTATCAATGCCGAAGGTCTCCTGGATACTGCGTATATCAGCCAGCCCCTGCCAGGTAATCTCCGGAGGATCCGCCTGCATCTCTTCAGCAAGCTTCAGCCCCTCCGCAGCCACCTCACGAAAATAAGGAGTCACAGCTTCCACGAATACATTAGACAGATCACTATCCAGCCATTCCTTATAGAATTTGGCACCATGGAACTCCTCCGGTCCGATCAGATCGTCGCGGAGCACGGTACGGCTCATCAGACCGGATACCGTAGAGTTCAGGCAAGCGCTTGGGATCAGATAATCCTCCCTTGTGCCGAAGGTTCCCGAACAGTATCCGGGATCGGCGAGAACCGCCAGATCATCATTCAGGGTAATCCCATATTTGCTGTACATGCTCCCGCAGGCCTCGATCAGCACCTGGCGGATAGCCCCTTTGCCGGTCCAGCCGTCAATGAACTGCAGCTCCGCATCGCTTCCGTGCTGCTGCAGCATATATAGCACAGCGTTCTCATCGATACCTTTACCCCGGATAATCGAAATACTGTAATGCGGCAGATCCGCTTCATAGCGCTCCAGAATATACCTTTTGATCAGCACGCCTATCGGGGTACCTGCTCTGGCCAGTGAGACCAGCACCGTATTCGCCGTTCCCCGCTGAGCCACAATCATCTCAGATACGGCAGCTACTGCAAGCGCCACCTTCCTCGCGGTATGCTGCAATGTCTCATGGAACAATTCGATATACTGCTCCGTCGGCTGGTATTCTACAGGGAGCATCTCTGAGTAATGCACGCCCGACTGGATAGCTTCCTCCCGTTCGGCTGTTCCCCGCTCCAGGGATACATCGCTGAGGTCCTTGAGCAGAAAAGTAACATCTGAAGCAGGGTAGCTGCCCAGCGGAACCGGAGGGGATATTCTTCTGTTCATTATCTCTTCCATTTCGATTCCCTTCATATCCGCGAGCCTCCAGTTTCAGGTTCAGAGGCCAGTATAATAAGATGCACCTTATTGCCTGCCAGCCTCTGCAAAATATCCGTCATCGGTTCAATCCGCTGCCGCGGCACATCCCGCTCAAGCAGCACAAAGATATCATCATACTGGCCGGGATCCACATTATAGATGAAATTGGTGATTTCTGTGTCGCCTGCGGACGGATACGCTGCTGCACTGTGCACACCGTAATCGGCACGGCGCTGCGGATGGATCGGACTGCGGGTAGAGGATTGATAGGACACGCGCTCACCCATCTCCGCGGCAATCCGCATCGGCAGATACATGAACTCGCCTACGCCCATCACCAAAGTGCGGGAGCCTTCCCGTAAGTCACGGAGCTTCCCGGCCACCCTGCTGACGCCTTCGTCAATCCGCCGGTTATCTGCAGATTCCAGACCAAAACGGCCGCTGTATTTCAAATAGGGGGAGAGATTCACAACACCCTGCGCATCCGCAGAGGACACCTGCAGCCGCTCTAACCCGTCCTGTATATACGTGGTCACTAGCTCTGCAACTGCTGCGGATGGCTCTGCGCTTCCGGCTTGCGGCTTCAGCAGAGGGGTTCCAGTCACCTCAATGCTGCCCTGCAGCAAAGATAAGGCGGTGATTCTAATTCCCAGCTCCTGCTCCAGATCACGGTAAGCCTGAATATTCGCGGTGCTCCGCCAATCCAGAAGCGAAGCCACTACATACTCCCGGCGCGGGAATTTGGACTGGATATCACGAATGGTATTGATCGCCGTATTGCCGGTCGTAATCTCATCATCCACCAGCACAATCGGCTCTGTTCCCGATAACAGCTTGGGATTCAAAGCATAACAGAGATGATCTACAGCATGGGAATGCTCCTCTTCGAAGGTAACTACCGACTCCAGTTCAGGAATATTCTCACGGGTCGTATGAATATATGAGGCTCCGCCGGCAAACATGTTGTACATGCTGTGACCCAGAGCGGTAGCGGTTTCGGCAAAGCCGATAAATAAGGCAGGCTGAGGCAGCACCAGACGTGCAGCAAGCAGATCATGATAGGCCTCTTCCGCGAATTCAGGATGAATCAGGCCATGAACCGCCTGGCTCATCAGCTTGTCCATGATCTCCCGTTCAGCGCTATCCGCACTCATCTCTAAGTACAGGAGAAGGGCAAGTGCCGCTCCGCTAAGCAGAGGGGTATAGGGACCTACAGGAATATGTTTGCCAAGCACTTTGCTGACGAATAGAAAAGAGCGTTTCTTGTTGATACGGGCGGCCATGGAGAATAAGGCTTCCACGGGCATATGAAAGGGGTTGGAGGTTTCCGTTACCGTAACCTGCAGATTCTCGACGATATTAAACGTGTGTATATTCGTTCTCGGGTAGTAATCCGACAAAATGCTGTTGTTCATGTAACACCCCGTATATTTGAGATCGTAGTAAAATACGTCTAGCCCAGTTCAAATGCGGCTTAATTTCATTCATCTTGTTGTAATATTCGCTCTTGAACACTCCGCGGCTGCCATCATTGCTCTCCACAATACTTAAGGCGTCCACATATTCTTCATGCATTACTGTATACATCGCCTGCACGGGTCTGAGATGGGAAGGATGAATGATCGTTTTGCCCACAATACCGTTTTCCTTGTCCAAAATCACTTCACGGATCAGGCCATCCATCGAGCTGGAAATGTATTTATTTCGCATCTCACGGCCATGTTTGCCATAGGTATCTTCAAAAGGAGTCTCGCGAAGCTGAGGACGCAGAACCCGGTGTCCTTTGCTGGCGAAGTATTCCCACACGGGTCCTGAGATGACATACCCTTCTTCCACACGGCCAAATATATTAATAATATCCGACATGCAGTCGCGGATCGGCGTCAGGTCATAGATGCTGATATCGGGACTGCGCCGCAGTCCGAACAGGCTGGAGAAATCCGTTGCTCCAATTCTGACATTGAGCACATATTCGCGGTATTGCCCCAGCAGATCACGGATGGCCAGCAGGCTGTCCAGCCGGCTCTCCCGGTAGATGATTGGAGCATTCTCCAGAATCGGCATTCCGTACAGCACAGGGGCTGAATAAGTACGCGTATTATTGTAGTCGGCAATGGCCTCAAAAAATTCCATACCGTTCAGGACAGAAAACTTGGGAAACACAAAACCGGTCAGCATCGTTATTAAAGAACCCAGCCGGAAAATCAGATCCCGCAGCTGCTCCGGATTGCGTACACGGATGAACAGCAGCGGCAGAATGCCACCCCGCTCAGGATCATTTTCGGCGTAAGCGGACAGGAAGGCGAGATGCCTCACCACAGATTCTTCGGCATAGTCAACCTCACCATCCCCTATGGCATCCTCCAGATCTATGATTACCGTAACGAGCCCCGAGGCTCTCAGCTTAATAATATCTTCGGCAACACTGGACCTTGTAGCAGGCATATAAAGGGCAGCTCCGACGGCATAAGCCAGTAAATCCTTGCTGGTTGTATGATCAAATGAAACCGGCGGAACATGAAATAATGAAGTTTCCTGTTCTTGCGTAAGGTAATCGAAATATCTCAAGGCCTTTCCCCCTTAATGTTGTGCCAAGCACAAAACGAATAGCCTCTCCATATAGAGACAAGCAGAACCGGCTATGCCGTCCTCTCGGGGACGGCATCCGGCTTTCTCAAATACAAGCAAAGGCCATGCTATAACATATAACGATTACCCGGAAGCACGCCGGAGTCCACCCTTCCCGTGAACTCCCCGGCTTCCTGTACAGCTATGAATCTAAAGCTATCCATCAGGGGAATCAGGCTTTGCGGTTCGCCTCTTTTTTGCGTTTACTGGCGCTGTACACAATGGTACCCACAAACACTGCAATCAGAACCGTGAAGAAGATCACATGCGGCATCTCATACCCGAACGCACCAGCAAGCATTTTACCGGCAATAAGTGCAATGAGCAGGAAGGCTGACTGTTCCAGTTCAGGGTATTTAGCAATCAGCTTGAGGAATACCTGTGCCACGCCGCGCATCATCAGCACGCCGAGGATACCCCCCAGGAATAGCACCCAGACTTGATTACTAAGACCGAATGCAGCAACTACGCTGTCAATACTGAAGGCAATATCCATTAATTCAACCAGGAGCACCGTCCTCCAGAAAGAGGTGCCTTTGTTCTTCGTCTCCCCTTCTTCTCCGCCACTCTTAAACAGACCTTTATAGGCAATGTAGAAGAGATACAGAGCACCTAGAGCCTTAACCTCCCAGAATCCAATCAGGAAGGTACCCAGACCAATCGCCAGGAATCTGAATAAATAAGCGCCGAGTATCCCGTAAAACAGTGCCTTACGCTGCTGCTCTTTCGGTAAATGCTTAACCATTACCGCCAGCACGAGCGCGTTATCTGCGGAGAGCAGGCCCTCCAGCAGAACCAGACTCCCGATAATCCCCCAGCTGACAGGATCAGAGAGCGTCGCTACAACATCACTCCAGGAGAAGAAATGCCCATAATTCTCACTGATACTCCTAAAAAAATCACTGAACCAGTCCATTCCACTTGCGCCTCCGGTAAAATAAAATTATTTGCTGCCTGCTACCCAGCGAAGCCCCCAGCCATAGGCCTCATCCATCTCCTTATGACCGCTGAAATATTGCACAAGCCGTTCAATACTGAAGGTCTCGTTGCCTACATTCCGGATCAGCGCGATGGCGCACATGCCCTTACGGTTGTTATGCTCGTCCAGATTAACGACAATATCCGGTCCTCCATCCTGCTTCAGGGTAACCACCCCATCCGCCTCGGACCAATTGGTAACTCCCTTGTAAATAAAAGAAAACACTAAAATTCTTTCGATTTGTGCAACCTTACTTCCGTTTATACGCAGATTCTCGCCGGATGTTACGGAGCCTGTCCGGTCATCCCCATCCAGCATGATGTACGGCGGCTGCTGCAGGTTGCCGAACGCATTACCCAGTGCCTGCACAACTCCTTTGCTGCCGTTCTTGAGTTCATACAGGCAGGCAAGATCGAGATCCACGCCGCCCTTGTTACGGCTGAACAGTCCACCACCCTGCTTCTGGTTCCAGTTCAGGTTGATGACGAGCTCACCGAGACCGGAGGCTGATTTCTTCAGGTTGATGGAATCGCCCTTCTTCTTCAGCTCAATCTTCTTCAGATTGAGATTCAGCGGCGGTGCGGGAGCTTCCGTCTGCTTCGGCGCAGGCGGAGGAGGAATTACTATAGCAGGTCTGGCTTGCTCCACCTTCGGTGGCGGCACCTGAAGCGGCGTGCGTTCCGGCGGTGCCGTCTTCTTCTCAGGCTGCGGTGCAGCCGCCGGAGCAGGCTCATCCTCCACTTCTATGCCATAGTTGCCGCACAGCGCTTTGAGTCCGCCGGAGAAGCCTGCAACGATCGCACTGAATTTCCATTCTTCGCCGTATCTATATAATTCTCCTACCACAACAGCTGTTTCCACAGAGAAATGATTTCCCAGGTTACACCGCAGAATTTCCGCCCCTGTCGCCTGATCCAGGATCCGGCACTGGGCCTCGCTCATCTGTCCGAACATTTGCTTGCGGTTCTCGCCATCATACAGGGTAAGGGTAAAGGCTATCTTCGCGATACCTGCAGGAATCTTGTCCAGTCCCACCTCGAACTGCTTAAGTCCCCCCGAAGCTGCACCCGGCACATCCTTATATCTGATATAAGGCGTAGACGGGTTATTATAAAAGATCAGATCATCGTCACTATTTACTTTGCCTTGCGCCCCGAGCAGGAACGCAGAGGCGTCAATATCCATGGAAGATGGAGCTTTCCACCCGATCTCTACAATGATATTGCGGATTCCCGGGTTTCCTTTGGTCAGGTCTGCTTTCTGCCCTTTAACTACTTCAGTACTCATTCTTACGCCACCTTTATAAATGGATAAGAGTGCAACTTATACACTTTTGTCTATAAAAAGGGCAGGATCGATGATGATCCCGCCTTTGAAGCATTATTGTGCATCCAGTCCATAATTCTTGCATAGAGCGCTGAGCCCGCCGGCAAACCCGCTGCCGATCGCCTGGAACTTCCAATCCGCCCCATGGCGGTAGAATTCACAGAAGACAACAGCTGTCTCGGTGGAGAAATCCTCACCCAGGTCAAACCGCAGAATCTCGCGGTCGCTGGAAGCATCTACAACACGAACAAATGCGTTCGATACCTGTCCGAAGTTCTGCACCCGCGTCTCATAATCATAGATCGTCACTGTAATCCCAATGCGCTGAATATTCGCCGGCACCAGGCTGAAATCTACAAGAATCTGCTCATCGTCCCCGTCGCCTTCACCTGTACGGTTATCGCCTGTATGGGTTACAGAGCCTGTCCCGCCGCTTGGGTTGTTATAGAATACAAAGTCGTCTTCGCCTTTGGCTTTGCCGTCCTCATGCAGCAGAAATGCTGAAGCATCCAGGTCGAAATCCTTGCCGCCGCTATACTTGTTTGTATCCCAGCCAAGTCCTACAACTACCTTCGTCAGGCCCGGATTGGTCTTGGTAAGATCAATCCGCTGTCCTTTGGAAAGACTGATCGTCACTGGCAAAAACCTTCTTTCCTCAAAGATTTAATTCCCGGAGTCATCAGGGTCTTATTGCAGACCGTAATCACGGGTCAGTCCGGAGAGGCCGTCTTTGTAGCCGCTGCCGATGGCATTGAATTTCCACTCTGCACCATTGCGGTACAATTCGCCGACAACAACGCCGGTTTCAACGGAGAAATCTTCGCCCAAGTCAAAACGGATCAATTCTTCACTGTTCGCATCATTCACGATACGCACATAAGAACGGGAGACTTGTCCAAAGTTCTGGCTTCTGGCTTCCGCTTCGTAGATTGTAATGGTGAACGCAATTTTATCAACATCCGCAGGAACATTGAGCAAATCAACTTGAACCTGCTCATCGTCTCCGTCGCCTTCACCTGTGCGGTTGTCGCCGGTGTGAACAACGGAAGCGTTCTCGTTCTGCTTATTGTTGAAGAAGATGAAGTTTGTTTCTTTATCCACTTTGCCGTTAGCATTGGTCAGGAACACAGACACGTCGAGGTCGAAGTCCTTACCGCCATCGTATTTATTCGTATCCCATCCGAGGCCGACTGTAATTTTGGACAAGCCCGGATTAGTTTTGGTCAAATCGATTTTTTGTCCCTTGGATAAGTTAATAGCCATGAATAGAACCCTCTTTTCTCAAATTGGAATTAGATATAACGTTCAGCCAGTTGATTGATATGTGCTGCGTGCGCGCCTTCACCGATAGCTGCGAATTTCCACTCTTCGCCATGGCGGTACAGCTCGCCGCAGATCAGTGCCGTGAAGCCTGTGTAATTGTCCGTCAGATTAAACTTGATCAGCTCGCCGTTCCCGGCTGCGTTGATAATCCGGATATACGCCGATTTGATCATTCCGAAATCCTGCTTGCGGTTCACCGCATCGTAGATGTTAACCACAACCAGAACCTTATGGACATCGGCAGGAATCGACTTCAGATTCACCATGATCTGCTCGTCGTCGCCGTCTCCTTCACCCGTCAGGTTATCTCCCGAGTGAACTACAGAGTTGTTCGTATTCTGTTTGTTGTGAAAGCAGACGAGGTTCAGCTTATTGGTCAGCTTGCCATTCTCATTCAGCAGCAGAGCGGAAGCATCGCAGTCCACATTCGCCTGTTTCTTGACACCAAAGAAGCCTCTTGCCGGTTCGGCAGGGTCCCAGCCCAGTCCTACGATAACGTTAGACAGTCCGGCATTCCCTTTAGTTAAATCGATCTTCTGACCTTTTACCAGATTGATTCCAGCCAACTTTACGTACCTCCGTTTCCAGTAGTAATCACTGCCTGTAAGTCCTTCTTGCGGGTGTTATATCAGTGATACGATGGAGAAACGCCTAAGTTTCATCCAATTGCGGATGCCCTCCGGCCCGTATTACAGGCTGAATTCGCTTGGGCTCAGTCCGAGCACACTGCAGATATTCCGTACAACCGCTTTCTCATGCTCATCGAAGTCGCCGTCAGCCGCACCGATCGCGGAGCATACGCCCACAATGACACGTCCGATCTCCGGTTTGCCGCTGAATTTCGCGATCGATTTGAGCGCTTCCTGCTTGCCGATTTCCGGCGAGAACTCGAAGTTGCTCACATAGAAGTTGAACTGGTTGATGACATCTCTCATGTCAAATACCTTCAATTCATTGCTGAGGTTCATATATCCGGCCATTTTATTCTTCTCGGATTCCTCAATCTTGCCGTCAGCCGCAGCAACCAGTGCGCAGCCTGCAACTACCGCGTTCATAAAGTCTTTATTTTTAAACTTCTTAACTTGTTCTGTCAGTCCGGTTTTTGTCGTATTCAGCCAATTTTTAAATGTGCTCATCGTATTCTCCTTCTATCATTCTGAATTATGACCAGTAGAAAGGGCTGTGCCGTACTATAAGCACCATATCCGCTTCTGCCGGAAATATAAGGATAAATTATTATGCGTAGCCCATAAATCCTTATACTTTAAAAAAAGATATCCCCGAGCCTCCTCCCCGCCATTCCGGGCAGATATTCAACCGATGGTCCCATTGCCTAATTCTTACTCTTCTAATATAACCGATTAAATAACAATATTCTACTTTGACAGATTCTCACAGTACCTTGGACAGGAATTCCCGGGTGCGCTCATGTGACGGATTTCCGAACAACTGCTCGGGTACCCCCTGCTCCACTACAATGCCCTGTTCCATGAAAAGGACACGGTCTCCCACTTCACGGGCAAAGCCCATCTCATGCGTTACCACGACCATAGTCATTCCTTCACTGGCCAAATCCTTCATGACCGCCAGCACCTCGCCTACCATTTCGGGGTCCAGTGCAGAAGTCGGTTCATCAAACAGCATGATCTTCGGCTCCATCGCCAGCGCGCGCGCAATCGCCACACGCTGGGCTTGACCGCCCGAGAGCGAGGCTGGATACATCTCCGCCTTCTCGCTCAGTCCCACCTTTTGCAGCAGCTCCAGCGCTTTTTGACGGGCTTTGTCAGCCGGCCATTTGCGGACCTGCATCGGGGCCAGCATAATGTTCTCGATCACTTTTTTGTGCGGGAACAGATTGAACTGCTGAAAGACCATGCCTACTTCGGTACGGATATCGTTAATCCTTGTGCTTTTGGCCATCAAGGAAGTGCCTTCAATTATAATATCGCCTTCCTGCGGCTGCTCCAGCAGATTGAGGCAGCGCAGAAAGGTCGATTTGCCCGAACCCGAAGGTCCGATGACCACCACAACCTCCCGGCTGTGAATGTCGACGCTGATATCGGTCAGTACCTTATGGGCACCGAAGGATTTATGCAGATGCTTCACTGAGATAATAGGCTCCATATAGGGTTACACCTTCCGTTCGATATAATTAAGCAGCTTGCTGAGGGAGTAGGTCAGAATGAAATAGATCAGTGCAGCGGTCAGATAAGGCTCCCAGATCCGCAGATATTGGCCTTTCATGGTGTTGCTCCAGTACATAATCTCCGGTGCGGCAATCAGCGCCAGCAGCGAGGAATCCTTAACGAGGACGATGAATTCATTCCCGAACGCCGGAACCATCCGTTTGATGGCCTGAGGCAGAATAATGAAGCGCATCGCCTGGAGTTTGGTCATCCCGAGTGACAGGGCGGCTTCCCGTTGTCCGGGGTCAATTGACTGGATGCCGGCACGGAAAATTTCAGCGGAATACGCTGCGGAATTGAGCGAGAGCGCCACAAATGCGCTCATCAGCGCATAGGTTTTACCATAGAACAACGGAATCAGTCCGAAATGGACGATCAGAATCTGGACGTACAGCGGTGTTCCCCGGAAGATGTTGATATACGCATGAAACGGCCAGCGGAAATACCATCTGGGCGCCATTTTGCCGAACCCGATAACCAGTCCCAGAATAGACCCGCACAGGATCGAAACCAGCGATACACCTATGGTGAACAGGGTCCCCTTAAGTAAAACCGGTAAATAATGAACGATGATGTCAAATCTGAAATCCATAGAACTCTTCCCTTCTCTTCTGCTTATAGCTTTCTCTATGTTTCTCTTGTGTTTCAAAAAAAGAAGCATGCGCAATAGCAATCATTACGCATGCTTAATTGTTACTCTGCTTACTCTGCGCTCAAAAGTGTGGCCGTATCCGGCTCATCGCCGAACCATTCTTTGTAGATCTCCGCATATTTGCCGTTCTCGATGATCGTCTTGATCGCCGGGTCCAGTTTGGCTTTCCATTCGCTGCCCTTAGGATACAGGATGCCGTAATACTCGGAACCGAAGTTCTCCTTGTCGATGATACCGGTCAGCTTCTCATTCGGATTGTTCTTGATGTATTCATTCACGATGGCGATATCCGCAACCACTGCATCCGCTCCGCCGCCGTTCAGCTCCATCAGGGCTACCGCATTGCTGTCAAAGCGCTTCAGATTGCCGTTGTCGATTCCCATAATGCCGCTCATCAGATCATCCGCAGTTGTTGCTGCCTGAACGGCAACCTTCTTATCCTTCAAATCAAGGGCAGACTTGATATCGCTGCCTTCCTTAACCATGATCATGTTCGTGGATTCGAAATAAGGAATGGAGTAGTCATAGGTTTCCTTGCGCTCATCTGTAATGGATACCGAAGATAGCCCCGCCTGATACTCAGTGCCTTGCTGAACACTGGTCAGCATCGTATCCCAGCCTGTGTTGGTCACGGTGTAATCAATACCCGCTTCCTCCATAACCGCCTTAATGAAATCAATGTCAAAACCCTTGATAGTATCTGTATCCATATACTCCATAGGTGCATAACTGGCATCGCTGGCGAATTTAATACTCTCTCCTGTCGCACCGCCGCTGCCTGCGTTATTATTCGAACCACAGCCGACCATTGCCAGGACCAGGAATGCCACCATACCTGACATTGCCCATTTTTTTCTGATTCCCATGCTCCAATCCCCCTACTTATTTATAAAATAACTTAAAGAGATTTTATCAGATTAAAGCGATGGTGACAATTAACTTTTCCTGCATATGTTATATAACATGACATAATATCGATGTATTGTAACATTTACAGCCGCCTAATCTTAGAATTCAGGTCTATCTTCATATAAAAAGCAGCCAGGAGGCTGTCCGGAGAGCGATATCCCCGGCAGCGTCCTGGCTGCTTGCTATCATAACTGTTATTCAATTCATCTATTTATAATCAGAACGTCAGATCCCCGTCATATGAAGCAATCAGCCGGTACAGCTCCGGACGGCGGTCGCGGAAGATTCCCCATTCGATCCGGCCAACCTCAAGCGCATCAAGGTCGAATTCACTGACCAGTACACCCTGCTCATCGCGCCCGGCTTCGGCAATCTTGTTGCCCTGCGGGCCGGCAATGAACGAAGAGCCGTAGAAGTTAATGCTGGAATCCTCGTCAATCTCCTCACCGATCCGGTTGGAGGCGACGACAGGAATCAGGTTAGCGGCTGCATGACCCAGCATGCAGGTCTGCCAGTGATCCTTGGAATCGATCGATCCGTCCTGCGGCTCCGAGCCGATAGCTGTAGGGTAGAACAGAATTTCCGCCCCCATCAGACTCATTACCCGCGCTGCTTCCGGATACCATTGATCCCAGCAGACGCCGACGCCGATTTTGGCATAACGGGTATCCCACACCTTGAAGCCGGTATCGCCCGGGTTGAAGTAGAACTTCTCTTCATAGCCGGGGCCGTCAGGAATATGGCTCTTGCGGTACTTGCCCATCACCGTTCCGTCGGCATCAATCACAGCCAGCGAGTTATAACGCGCGTAGTTCTTTTTCTCATAAAAGCTGATCGGCAGCACCACTTCGAGTTCTTTGGCTATCGCCTTGAAATGGTTCACAGCCTTGTTGTGCTCTAGCTCGGTGGCATAGGCGTAATAATCGGATTTCTCCTTCTGGCAGAAATACGGTGTCTCAAACAGCTCCTGCAGCAGAATAATCTGCGCGCCCTGGGCTGCCGCTTCTCTGACCAGCGTCTCGGCCTTGCGGATATTCTCATCAATGTCGCCGGAACAGCTCATTTGTGTTGCGGCTACTTTTACTTTTCTCACAGTTGTTCCTCCCATTATGAACTTTAAATTCCCATCTGGGCGAAGTGTAACAGCGGTGAATGTTTGGACTTCCGGCCGCTTTCGCTCCTTCCGGTTCCAAAATTCCCCTCGTTACTTTTGCCCTTTATGTTGTTAGTAAGTTCAACTTCAAGTTACAGCTTAGTTCACAGCAGGCATCTGTTGGGTGGTGCAATGCACGTTCCCGCCTTCACCAATTACGGCCATTCCGTTCACTGTGCGGATTCTGCGTTCCGGGAACAGTCCGGCAAGCGTCTCTTCGGCAAGCCTGTCTGTCTCTGCCGCCGTACCGCCGAATACCGGCAGGATAATCCCGCCGTTCACGAAATAGAAATTCAGATAGCTCAGGGTCAACCGGCTGCCTTCATAATCTACACGGGGCGGCTGCTGAATGCGGATAATCTCCAGCTTCCGTCCCTTGGCATCGGTAGCCTGCTCCAGAATACGCAGGTTCTCCTCCGAAATGGCATAGTTCTCATCCTGCGGGTCCCCGCAGACCTGGATGATCACCTTGCCCGGCGCAGCGAAGCAGGCGATGTTATCGACATGACCGTCCGTCTCGTCTCCGCTGAGGCCGCGCTTCAGCCAGATGATCGACTCAGTTCCCGTATATTGCTTCACTAAGCCGGCAATCTCTTCCCGGTCCAGCTCAGGATTGCGGTTCGTGTTCAGCAGGCATTCTTCGGTAGTCAGCAGTGTGCCTTCGCCGTCGGTATGAATTGACCCGCCCTCCATGACAAGCGGTGCATCATAGCTGCTGATCTCCAGCTGCTCCAGAATTTGCGGAGCTACCTTATCGTCAAGATCCCATGGCGAATATTTGCCGCCCCAGGCATTGAACTTCCAGTTCACACCGGCAAGCTTGCCTTCAGCATTCACCACAAAGGTCGGTCCGTTATCGCGCAGCCAGGCATCATTGTGCTTGATAGGCAGCAGCGTCACATTAGCTCCAAGTCCGAGCTGTTCTACCGTCTCCATATCATCAGGGTTCACAATCACCGTTACCGGCTCGAACTCGGCAATGGCTCTGATAATCTCGGCATAACCCGCACTTACCGCCGCATGGTTGTCCGGATATACCATAGAGTCCTGCACCGGCCAGGAGATGAAGGTCCGTTCATGCTGGGCCCATTCCGCCGGCATTGTATAGTTTAAATCTTTGGGATACGTCATTTAGTTACCTCTGCCGTTTATATTTGAAGCTGCCCTGTTAGCCGCAAGCTCCTCACCCATCATACAATAATATGCCTGTGTGCTCAATTGCCGGACCGCAATAATCCCCCTGGAAATATCCAGAGGGATTAGCGTTATGCTGCTATTTTACAGCGTAATACGCTTAATGACATTGCCCGCAAAATCCTTGATGCTGAATTCACCATTGTCCAGGATTCCGTAAGAATTGGGATTGTTCTCTTTGGGCAGGGAGATCGATCCGGGGTTAAGCACAACAATACCCTCCTTCACATCCGCCACCGGCAGATGCGTATGTCCCTGGATGAACACATCCTGCGGGGACAGTGCCGGCAAGTTATCGATGCTGAATCCATGCCCGTGCGTAGCGTAAATCTTCCGGCCCTCATGGAGAATCATTACGTAGTCGCCCATCATTGGGAACTGCAGGAGCATCTGGTCTACTTCAGCATCACAGTTACCTCTTACGGCAACCAGCGATTTACCATAAGCATTCAGCCTGTCAGCAACGCCCTGGGGATTATAACCCTCCGGCAGCGGATTTCTCGGCCCGTGATACAGGAAGTCTCCCAGAATAACCAGCGTGTGCGGCTGCTCCTCCTCCGCCTTGGCCAATGCCTGCTCCAGCCAGTGCAGCGACCCGTGAATATCGGAAATAAACATCAGTTTCATCTTTGTTCTTCCTCTCCGTTATATAGCTTTAGCTTAATGATGTCCGGGTACATCCTCAGTTCCACTCTGAGCTTCAGTCTCTTCTATGGTGATATGTGAATTTTTTGAAATCCCAGCCTCTGCTGCCACAGGAATTTTTGGACTACCCACTGTTGGTGGTGGAATCCTGCACGAAATACAACATTCCCCTCACAATATCGGGCATAATCGGAAATTGTTGTACTAAATACAGCAACTCTCCTTCTCCAGGCGGCTTTGCGGGACAATTGCTGTATTTCATACAACAATCCTCCCAAACACCCCGGTATTGCCCAATTAAAGTTGCAATACGTACAACAATTATGCCTGTGCAATGTGAACTTAAGAATCTCCGGTTCTGGTTCTGCCAGCAACGAATCAAACAGGAGGAATGGGGTAATTCCATGCATCCATTGTAAACGCCCCCGCCCGGTTAACGCAAAGCAAGACGCCCCGGCGGGGCGCCCTGCTGTTAACTCCGCTTACTCGTATATCTAAAAGCTCCTCATGGCAGGTTGGACGAGCCCATCAGGAAGCGGTCCACTTCACGGGCGGCCTGACGGCCCTCGTTAATGGCCCAGACCACAAGACTCTGGCCGCGCCGCATGTCGCCGGCCGAGAAGACACCCGCCACACTCGTGGCCTGCGCGCCAAATTCAGCCTTAACATTGGAACGCTCATCGCGTTCTACACCAAGCTGTCCAAGTACCGTTTCCTCCGGTCCGGTGAAGCCCAGCGCCAGCAGCACCAGCTGCGCCTGGATAACCTCTTCACTGCCCGGAACTTCAACCGGTACCATCCGGCCGTCCTCCGTACGCTTCCATTCAATGCGCACGGTGTGCAGCTCCTGCACATGTCCGTTCTCATCGCCGGCGAAGCGCTTAGTGTTCACAAGATAGCGGCGCGGATCTTCTTCATATAGGGAAGCGGCCTCCTGCTGCCCGTAGTCCACCTTCAGCACCTTCGGCCACTCCGGCCAAGGATTGCCCGGCTGGCGGGTTAGCGGTGACTGCGGCATAATCTCGAGCTGGATAACGCTTCGACAACCATGGCGGATAGAGGTAGCTACACAGTCTGTACCTGTATCGCCACCGCCGATAACAACCACATCCTTGCCCTCCGCTGACAGATATTCGCCGTCAGCCAGCCCGGAATCCAGCAGGCTCTTCGTATTCAGGGTCAGGAACTCCATCGCCTGATGGATGCCCTGCAGCTCCCGGCCTTCCAGCGGAAGCTCCCGCGCCTTGGTAGATCCGCCGCAGAGAACTACGGCATCATGCTCCTCCTGCAGCTGAGCCGCAGGGATATCCCGGCCGATCTCGGTCCGGGTTACGAAGGTAATCCCCTCTGCTGTCAGCAGATCCACCCGGCGTTGAACCTTCTTCTTATCCAGCTTCATGTTCGGAATGCCATAGGTCAACAGACCGCCAATCCGGTCAGCCCGCTCATATACCGTCACCGTGTGTCCCGCCTTGTTAAGCTGCGCTGCACAGGCAAGCCCCGCAGGTCCGGAACCGACGACCGCAACCTTCTTGCCCGTACGGGTAAGCGGCGGCTCAGGTACAATCCAGCCTTCGGCAAAACCTCTATCTACAATCGACTTCTCAATGGATTTAATCGTTACCGGATCGCCGTTCTTCCCGACGGTACAAGCCCCTTCACAAGGCGAAGGGCAGACGCGTCCAGTAAATTCAGGGAAATTATTAGTCTTATGCAGCCGCTTCAGCGCCACCTGCCAGTTGCCGCGGTATACCATGTCATTCCATTCCGGAATCAGGTTATGCAGCGGGCAGCCGCTGGCCATTCCGCTCAGCAGACGTCCTACATGACAGAATGGTGTTCCGCAATCCATGCAGCGGGCACCTTGCTCCCGCAGCTGGTCTTCCTCCAGCGGCACCGAAAACTCATTCCAATTCTTAATCCGTTCCAAAGGCTCGCACTCCGCAGGCGTACGCCGCTGATATTCTAAAAATCCGGTTGCTTTACCCATTCCTGTCTCCTCCGAGTCTCTCTGATTGGCCGCCGAAACTATAAAAAGCGGCATTCATGCCCACATTTGGCTCCAAAAAGAAACCTACTCTTCTGTCGCCAGCCGTCATTCTGTCACTGTAAAGCAGCGAAGCAAGAGGCTGCACAGGGGTATGGAATCACCCCGGTACAGGCTCTTGCACGGTTGTAATAAGGGGAATAAATGCCTTCATATTAACATCTATCCGCTACGCGCGAACATGAGCAATGTCACCTTTTACAGCAAACGGTTCGGCACCGGAACTCAGGCTGCATCTTTCCCCTTGAGAATATTGTAAGCAGAGCTGAATACCCCGAACAGAATCCCTGTTACAGGAAACACGATCCAGTTGATGTGCCACTGATCGTACACAAACCCGCTGACCAGAAAGACGCAGGTAACCAGCGGCCAGACGATGGAGGCTACTGCACCGATGACCCGGTCCTCTTCCTTCTTTTCTTTACTGAAATCCCCGGTCTTCAGCAGCATCTGATACGCTCCCCGGATATTTCCGTAATAGACAAAGAGGAATACAGCTACAGCCACAACGGCCAGCAGCACCACAACCCCATACGAGGAGGCATCATCCCCAAAGGCTGAAGCTACAAAAATAGCAATTGGCGATAATACGCACAAGCTGACTCCCATGATGAGCGACAGCATATACGTTGCGGCAAAACCGGACTGCCTCTGCTGAATATCCGCTTCCAGATGGTAAGGCAGATGAAACCCGGACTCCAAATATTTATACTTTTCCATTCGCATGCCGCTGTAAATAAACATCGCAATAGCCGGAACCAGCAGAACTAACAGAAAGCCTACCCCGATCATGCTCATCGCATCCTCCGAAAAGACAGAGCTCATAAACCCGTTCTCCCCAAGACTCGCAATCAGAATGAGCAGGCCGGCGCCCACCATAATCAGCCCTGTGCCAAGACCTATAAGCAGCCCTGATCTCCTTTTGGCAGCGATGAATTCCTCCGTCTCCATTTCAGTAAGCATTGGAAGCAGCTCTTCCTTAGGGTGCTCCCCGATCCCCAGCTCGCTGACCAGCTCATCAATGTTGCCGAATTCGGAAATGACGATGCCCACCGCCTCATTCTCCGACTTCCCGTCATCCTTCAGCTCGTGATACTTCTCCTCCATGTTGCCAAGCAGCTCCTGCTTCAGCTTATGCATCTGTTCCGTTCTGGGCAGAGAAGCGAACATATTGTTCAGATAACCTATGATTGTATCCAAGTTCATCACAGCTCCTTTATGAATTTGTTGATGACTTCTTGCGTGACTTGCCATTCCTCACATTTGGCGCGGTAATAGGCCAGGCCCTGCGGGGTGATACGGTAATAAGTACGTCTTTTCCCAAAAGTCTCATCCAGATAAAATGAATCGATATATCCGTTCTTCTCCAGCCGGGTGAATGCGGAATAGAGCGTGGTTTCCTTCATAATGTATTTCTCTTCCGAAAGCTTCCGTATATTCTTGGAAATCTCATAGCCATAAGACTCCCCGTCCAGAAGCATGTAGAGGATCATCGTATCGTTGTATCCCCGGATAACGTCACTGCTGATCAATTGCCTGCCTCCTATACTTCATCTGTCGTAGTAATTAGGTTCATTGTAGCATAATTACTACGACAGATGAAGTAGTTTTTATCCCGGGAAAAGGTTTATTTATAACAGGCAAAAAAAACAGGCTGCAATGGCAGCCTGTTCTGTCTTTCAGGTATATTACAGCACGGCCAGTACAACCATCCCAATGCCTCTGGCCGCTAAAATTCCGTTGTCCAGCTGTCCCGCATGCTCCCCGCCGAACAGAACCGTCCATTCCCCCAGCATGGGCAGCTCAAGAACGGCTCCATCCGGATTGGCATTGTACAGGACGTAGAGATGCTGTGCGGAATCTCCCCCGGCATGATCTCTTAGCGAGAAGGCAACCGAATGCGCCGGAGACTCCTCGAAGACCAGATGGTCACGGATTTCATCGGCAGTCCGCAGCCGGAAGGCGGGACGTGCCGCGCGCAGCGCAATCAGCCGCTTCATGTAATCTACAGATTCCGCATGGGCGGCGCAGCGTTCCCAGTCCAGCCAGTTATACTCCACTGGCGATTTATAGCTGTTCTCGATCCCGTTCTTGGTCCGCATGAACTCCTGCCCGGCATGGATGAAGGGAATCCCCTGGCTGGTCAGGATCATCGCTGAGGCCAAGTGGTGCATGGCGCGGCGCTGTTCATCCGTTATCCCTACGGTGGACAGCAGAAGCTTATCCCATAACGTGTGGTTGTCATGGCACTCCACATAGTTAACACTTTGCTGGGGCTCCTGGGCGTATTGCCCGAGGCCCGGCCCGTAGTAGATCCCTCCGGCAATCCCGGCCTTCACATTCCGTTCAAAGCCGCTACCGCCGCTAATGAAGCCTTTCTGGTCATGCAGAAAAATATTACCTTTGACCGCATCGCGGTAACCGTCATTGAAATGTCCGATGCCCGGCAGCTCATTCGCATGGCGCTGGTTGGCGCGGAGATCCTCTGCCAGCTCCGTATCCATCACCCAGCCCTCCCCTATAGTCATCAGGGAAGGATCAAGCTCATCGAGCCGGCGGCGGATTTCTGTCATGGTGCCAATATCAAGCAAGCCCATCAGATCGAAGCGGAAGCCGTCGATATGATATTCCTCCGCCCAGTAGACTACCGACTCCACGATGAAACGTGACATCATCTTCCGTTCTGAAGCGGTGTCGTTACCGCAGCCGGAGCCGTTGGACAGCCGGCCGTCCTCTTTATAGCGCAGATAATAGCCGGGAACCAGCTTGGTAAAATTCACGCGGAACCCGTCATAGACATGATTGTAGACAACATCCATAATGACACGCAGGCCGCGGTCATGCAGCGCCTGTATCATAGTCTTCAGCTCCTTGATGCGCAGGCCCGGCACATAGGGGTCTGTAGCATAGGAGCCTTCAGGCACATTATAGTTCTTGGGATCATATCCCCAGTTATAATGCGGCTGCTCCAGCCGGGTCTCATCCACGCTCTCCGTAGCATAATCGTAGACAGGGAGCAGCTGCACATGAGTCACCCCAAGGGCGGCAATATGGTCAAGGCCAGTCGGAATCCCTTCAGGGCCGCGAGTACCAGCTTCTGCCAGGCCTAAATATTGTCCTTTATGCGTAATCCCGCTGGCGGGATGCATTGACAGGTCGCGCAGATGAAGCTCATAGATCACCGCATCAACCGGATCATCCAGAGGCGGCTGCTCCTGCGTCCAATGCTCAGGATCTGTCTTACGCATATCAAGAATTGCACCTCTATCACCATTCACACCGACAGCACGGGCGTAGGGATCTGCTGCTTCATTCCACAAATCGCCCAGCCGCACACGGTAGGTGTAGAATTTCCCGTTCAGATCACCGGGAACGGTGATTCTCCAGGTTCCCCGGACATCCCGGATCATAGGAATATGCTGTCCGGCTGCCTCCTGCCATGATTCATAGAGCACAAGCTCTGCCTCCTGGGCGGTAGGCGCCCATAAACAGAACGCCGAGCCGGTCACTGAATAGCTCAAGCCAAGATCACTTCCGTCGTAGCTGAACAGTTCATCAAATTCCCGGTCAAACACGGATATACCGCTGGTAGCCGCCGGATCACCATAATAGATCGGCTCCTTCATTTCCTTTTGCACGGACAAGGCCCCCGCCTCCTTTACCCTTTATAAAAATATACGTCTGCTTATACTGGGAGTTACACTAAATCCATTATTCATAAATGGAATTTTATCCTAGTCTTACGTTTTGTGCAAACGTTTGTATTATGCAGTACCGGAAGGCCGGACCTCTCTGCTGTCCCGTCATGCACTCCAGCCGGCAGGTTAGCCCTTCCTTATGCGGTTAAGGTGCCTCTGAGGATTCCGCTATGTTAAGCGCCACCATTGTAAGAATTGCCTGATTCGCTGTATATGAAATACGCCGCTCCCGGCCGGGAATATACCCGCGGCCCGGATGCCGTACCCCATTGTCATGGACAACCAGCGTACATGTGCCATCAGCGTTATCCTCATAACCGATTCCAAGCACCCAATGATAATCATAGACATAACTTCCCCGCCAGCGGAGGCTGAACCATTTATCAAATTTAAGGGCTACAGGCCGCGAGGCATCGATCTCGGCTTTGTATCTTGCGATATCATTAAATACGGAAACCGTAAGCAGTCTGGAGCTATCCTTCCCGCGCGGAGCAGCATGGCTGATGTAGGCCCGGAGACCTTTGGCGAAGCTGCGCACACTCATTCCCCAAGGTGTTCCGCCATGATGAGTGTATATGTAATTGATATGTGCTGCCTTGGAATCAAAATGACCAGCCCCCGGAATAAACAGCCTGCCCATACGCGTGTGCCAATATTCCATAAGCGCGGCCATAGTTGCCGGACCGCAGGCTGAGGCGGGAGAGGCTACTCCCGCTTCCCACTGCGTGTACGGTTCCGCCTTCAACTGCCGGCTGGACGGCTGTCCGCTCATAGGGATACCCTATTCCGGCAATGCTGCAATACGCGTTCAATATCTGTGGTCAGGTACGGCTTGCTGACAAAGTCATCCATACCGACCGAGAAGCAGCGTTCCCTGTCCTCATCCCTGGCATAGGCTGTCACTGCCGTGATATAAGGCTGATGATCCGGAGGAGCCTGCTGACGGATTCTGGCCGTTGCCGTCAGGCCGCTCATCACCGGCATTTGCACATCCATAAATACAAGATCATACGGCTTGCGGAGCACAGCCTGCAGTGCCCCGCTGCCGTTGTCTACGAGGTCAGCAGTATATCCTCTTGTGCGGAGCATGGTCAGCAGCAGCTTCTGATTGACCGGATGATCCTCCGCGATCAGAATGCGTATAGGTCCGAATTTGGCAGCAGTTAGCCCCCCTTGCGCAGGAAGCAGTTCCCTGCCGTCAGCCTCATGCTCAAGGCTGCTTCCGGCTGATCCCCCTTGATCCGCCGGGAGAACCGGTACAGATACATGCTGATCGGAGTCAGCAGAATCGGCTGATTCCGCCCACCCTCCATCGGGATCGATATCAATATCTATAGGCAGTGTGAAGTAGAAATCCGAGCCTTCTCCTTCAACGCTCTCCACGGTGATCGCTCCGCCCATCAGCTCAACCAGCCGTTTGCAGATCGCGAGGCCCAGTCCGGTCCCCCCGTATTTGCGGTTAATTGACGGATGAAGCTGGGAGAAGGACTGGAACAACAGCGGCTGTTTCTCCGGCGGGATTCCGATTCCTGTATCCAGTACACTGAATTTCAATATCAGCTTCCTGCGGTCCCGGCAGTATTCCGTACCGAGACGGATAGAGACTTGGCCCTCCTCCGTGAATTTGACCGCATTGCTGACGAGGTTCACCAGCACCTGGCGCAGGCGGGCGGCATCGCCCATAATCAGCTCCGGCACATCAGGAGCCTTATGACAGGAGAGTTCAATGCCCTTCTCCCGGGCTTTGGGCGCGAACAGCTCCGTTACGTTTTCAAGCAGTCCTTCCAGGCTGACCGGCTCATGAGTAAGCGTCATTTTACCGGCTTCTATTTTGCTGAAATCCAGAATTTCATTAAGAATATATAACAGGGACGCGCTGCTGTCGCTAATGATCTCAGCATATCCGCGCTGCTCCTCATTAAGCTCCGTCTCCATGAGCAGATCTGTCATCCCCATAATTCCGTTCATCGGTGTCCGCAGTTCATGGCTCATGATGGCGAGGAATTCCGATTTGGCCTGGTCTGCTTTCTCTGCCAGCTCCTTCGCTCTAATAATCTCCTTCTCATCGGTAATGTCACGGAAGACAACGACCGCTCCCTTGCGCTCGCCCTTGTCAAACAGAGGGGTAACCTGATATTCGGCCAGAAAGCTGGAGCCGTCCTTGCGCCACAGCACCGCATCCTTGCTCTGATGAGATTCCCCTGCCCGCACCGCCCGCATCAGCGGAGATTCCTCCGGCCGGTAATGAATGCCGTCCAGCGCCGTCTGTTGAAGGTGATCCAGGTAAGGATGGCCCGTGATCTCTCCATATTCAAAGCCCAGCATCTGTGCCCCGGCGGGATTAATAAAGGTTACTTTCCCCTCGGTATCCAGACCGAATATTCCTTCGGAGACCGCATTCAGGATCAGAGTGTAGTCATTGCCCAGCTTCTCAATCTGCTCGGTGTAACGGATACGGTCCGTAATGTCGCGCGATATTCCATATACACCCACAACCTGCTTGTCCACAATAATAGGAATATTGATCGTGTTAATCTCCACCAGACGGCCATCCTTATGAATCAGCGTAAGGTCATAGCTCTGGGGAATGCCTTTGGTAGCCAGAGTGAAATGATGCATCGTCTTCCCGATATCCTTGTCCGCCACGAGCGGTCCGAAATAATTACCCAGCAATTCATCCAGCGAGTACCCGCTAAGCTCCTCCAAATAGGGATTAGCCGTGAGATATTCACCCTGCAGATTCATGGAATATACCGCGGAAGGATTATACTCGAACAACGATTTGTAGCGCTGCTCGCTCTCCTGCAGCTTCGAGTCGAACTCTTTGCGTTCTGTAATATTCCGGCCGACGGCAATAATCTCCACCGCTTGACCCTGCTCATCAAAAATATAACGGCTGTTCGTCTCAAACCAGATGTAGCTGCCGTTCTTATGACGATAGCGGTAGGAAACCGGCCGGATAAACCCGGAGATTTCGCTTTCAGCCATAATCGCTCTCATCATCTCGAGATCATCCGGATGCAAATAATGATAAGCGCTGGTACCGATCATCTCTTCAGGCTCATAACCCAGCAGTGATTGGCTGGCCGGTGAGCAGTACAGGAAGATGCTGTCCTTGATGGCGTGGCGGGAAATCAGATCGAGCGAATTCTCCGACATCAGGCGGTAATTGCGTTCGCTCTCCCGCAGCAGCCGCTCCATCTGCATCCGCTCGGTAATATCCTGCATCATGCCGATCAGCTGAACCGGCTGGCCGCCCGGTCCGAAGGTTACATCCCACTGGATGTGTACAGCCAGGATATCTCCATTCGGCAGAATCAGCCGGTAAGACGTGTCCCCGGACTCGCCCTTGATTACAGCACGCTCTACAGCAGCCTGCAGGAGAGAGAAATCCTCCGGATGAACCAGAGCCATGAAAGCTTCGTAATCCACATTGTCATTCCCGACAGCATTCTGCAGAATACGCCTCACCTCTTCCGAGAATGACAGCTTCCCCTTGGTCAAATCCCAGCCCCACGAACCAATTCTGGCTACCCTCTGGGCGATGGCAAGCGCTTCCTCGCTCTGCTTACGCCG
Organism: Paenibacillus sp. FSL R10-2736; assembly: GCF_038000245.1. Lineage (NCBI taxonomy): Bacteria > Bacillati > Bacillota > Bacilli > Caryophanales > Paenibacillaceae > Paenibacillus > Paenibacillus sp. FSL R10-2736. The sequence continues at coordinate 903,995 of NZ_JBBOBN010000002.1, read as the reverse complement.
GGTCACATTACGCCCGATTCCCATAATTCGCGTAATTTCGCCGTTCTCGTCCCGGATTTCATGAAAAGACATCTCAAACCATAAATAATGCCCTTCCTTGTGACGCAACCGGCGGGTGTAAGTATCATTCTTCAACAAGCCGTTGGAGCTGCTGATCCCGTCAAAATCATCCGGATGATAGAATTCTGCCCGGTTTCTTCCAACCATCTCCTCCGGCAGATATCCAATCTGCGGGAAGGAGGAGGGGGAAATAAAGCTTAACGTCCCGTCCGGCAGCGAGAAGGAAATAATGCTCTGATCATCTTTTATAAATAAGTTGTACAGATCGCGGCTGTCTACTGTCAGCTGGTCAGCAATCTTGCGGTCCGTAACATCCTGTGCATATACAATAATATTCCGGTCCATCCGGCCTGCTTCTGCCGGAACAAACGTAAGGGAGAGCCAGAACGGCCGCCCGCCGCTGCCCGGGAAACGCAGCTCTTTCACAAGGGGCTGCCCGTTGGTCTGCGACAGCTCCTTCATGATTTCGGGTAAAGAGAATCCCCGCTGCTCTTCCGGCCGGACCCGGCCTGTCCCGGATAAAGCGCCCGCGAGAAATTCCGGTTCACCGCAGCCAAGCATCGTGCAAAAAGCAGGGTTAACCATGACCCAGCGGTCCCCTTCAGAAGACAGCACAGCCATCCCCACTGGAGACATCAGGAATGCTTGATCCAGAATGGTTCTATTCTCTGCCAAGTTATCCATTAAACAAGGCCTCCTTCATCTCGAGCCGGCGCTTCTGCAGACTCTCTGTTGTCTTCGCTTGTCCTTCTATATCTCACAGTATACGATAAGAGCAGCAGGGAATGAAACGTACAGGCCCCATTGGATCAGGAAAATTTAAATTGTAAATATTGACTATTCCAGAAATGCGTCCTATATTAAAAGGTAATTATATAACCGTGACTCATTACGCTGGAAGCACCCGTAATAGAGGCCTATTGGCCTTTACTGCGGGTGCTTTTTTTTGCGTGTATTACCGGGAAACGGAAACAAGAGGAGGAATATTAATGATGAATCTGTGCAGGAACGCTGCCATAACGCTGCTCTCCCTGCTGATTGCCCTGGCCACTCTGGCCGGGTCTGCTTCTGCATCTCCGACCGTAATAACCGCATCGGTTCAGGCGTCTTTTGATCTTACTGCGGCAGCGGCAGAGAGTACTGTCCGCGTCCGGCTGAAGAGCCAGTACAGCGAACTAACCCTCCTGTCAGCCCAATATGACAGCCGGGAGGTACAGATTAGAGCGCTTCATGATCAGAATGCAGAGTCGCTGCTTGTTGTCCGGGAGGCCATCAAGAATATAGACCAGGCTTCCGTAGCCCGGCTTACCGCAGCTGTCAGCAGCGCCAAGGAACGCTACCAGCCGCTGTTCGATCAATACAGTGCGCTCAACAAACGGATTGCCCTGCTCAAAGGGCTGAAAGACAAGACGCTGAATTCCGTACTGAAGGCCCAGTCCGAGGCCATGAAGCTCCTTGTACAGCTGGCCCGCCAGGAGATACGCGACAAGGAGGCTCTGCTCAAAGCTGCCAAGGATACCCGCACCAAGCGGGTTGCCGCCGCCCGCAAGATTCTGGCCGGAATGGACAACGCGCAAATTTCAATGAAATCCCAGAAGAGTGCAGCCTCCGCATTGAACAAACGGCTTACCGCAGACTGGAGCGATTTCAAATCTGCAGTCCGGAAGCAGAATTCCGTCCTGGCCGGCCAATCCCTATCCTCAATGGTCTCCGGCTACCGGCAAATTGCAGCCAGCAAGCTGAAGATTATTGAGCTGGAGCAGAAGATTGCAGCGATTATTACCGCTACCCATAAGCAAATCGGCACTTGAACCCCTGTCTGTCCTGTATCTTCCACCCGCACGGACGCATATGGTAGTTAAAGAAGACCATCATCATGCGGCGGGAGGAGGCATTCACTATGCGTATCTGCATCATTGCACCTGAACAGTTCCCGGTTCCAGGGGATGGCTCTGTAGAAATCTGCATCTGGAATATTGCCCGGCGGCTTGCCCGAAGGCACAAGGTAACTATAGTGAGCCGGAGATCGCCTGGACTCCCGGACATTGACGAAATAGAGCAGGTCAGGTTCATCCGACTTCCTTCCGGCACCCCTGCCCGGTACCGCAGCTCGGTTCTCGGATATCTGGAGGCGGCAGAACCCTTTGAACTGATTCAGATCGATAACCGGCCGCTGCTGCTGGCCGCTGTCAAACGGCGGCACCCCGGCACTCCGGTGCTGCTGTTCCTGCATTCCCTGACCTTCGTGCCGCCGGAATCCAGAATCGCCCGCAGCCTCGCCCTGGCGGACGCTGTCGCAGCTAACAGCCGCTCCCTGCAGCAGCGGCTCGTGCGGCGGTTCCCCGGTATCCCGGGCAAGCTCCGCGTTGTTCCGCTGGGAGCGGACCTGTCCCGCTTCGTTCCCGTGCCGGCGCAGGAGAAGGCACGACTGCGCGCGCTGTACGGCCTGGCTCCCGGCTTCACCGTCTTGTTCGTCGGCCGGGTAATCCCGCGCAAGGGAGTGCCTGTGCTGATCCGGGCCATGCACCGGCTGAACAGGCATATGCCCGCCCGGCTAGTGATCGCCGGAGACGGCAAGCCGGCTTATCTCCGGCAGCTTAAGGTACTCGCGCGCCGGCTGGGTGTGCGCGTGTCTTTCCTGGGGAATATCCCGCATGAGGATATTCACAGCCTGTATCAGGCCGCAGACTGCTTCATCTGCCCTTCCCAGCGGCATGAATCCTTCGGCCTCGTGAATGTGGAGGCCATGGCCACGGGACTTCCGGTGATCGCCTCGCGAAACGGCGGAATCCGGGAGATTATTGATTCCGGCCATAACGGATATCTGGTGGGGAGATACCGGGACCCTGCTCCTTTCGCCAAGCGAATGCTGATGATCGGCCGCAATCCTGTGCTCGCGGCAAGGATCGGAATGCAGGGGCGGAGCGATGCGCTGCAGATGTTCGAATGGCAGCACACTGTAGAGCTGCTGGAGAATCTCTACCTGAAGCTGGTACCGCAATAACCGGAGGAGACGGGTCCGTGCACCTCCTCCGGGATGCGATACAGCAGCCCCTTTGACGCTCCCCGGCAATGCGACATTGTGTCATACGAATTTTGTGATCCTTCTCGCAGGATACGGCTGCAGTTAATATTATACTCATATTGTAAGCGTTGCCATTAAGCAAATGCACTGCACAGTAAGCCAACAAGACATTGGCAACCCCCTACAACACAATATTCGCTGTAGAAAGGGTGCATCGTTATGTTAATGATCAAAGCTATAGTACGGCCGGAGAAAGCGGATGAGGTCATGGCTGAATTACTGCTTGCCGGCTTCCCCTCCATCAGCAAAATGGACCTGCTCGGACGCGGTAAGCAAAAGGGAATCCAGGTCGGAACCAACCATTACAATCAAATTTCCAAGAAGCTTCTGATGATCGTAATCCAGGATGATGAGAAGGATGACGTCATCAGCATTATTATGCGCACAGCAAGAACCGGTGAGCATGGCTCATTCGGCGACGGCAAAATTTTTGTCCTGCCCGTACAAGAGGTCTTCACCATCAGCAACGGTAAAAACCAGCTGTAAACTTCCCGGTCTTCCTTATGATCCGCTTTCCTGCAGCGCATATGAAAGAGGCAGCAAAACGTTCCGCCGGTCTCCGTCTTCATGGACGGTCCGGGAACGCCTTGCTGCCTCTGCCTGTTCTTGCTCATGCTACTGTCAGATCATCTGGATAACTGTAAGCACCAGCCCTACAACAAAACCGCACACAGCTCCATTAACGCGAATCCACTGCAGATCCTTGCCCACCTTCTCCTCCAGCATGTTCACGAGCGAGGCGTCATCCATTTGATCAAGGTTCTCCTTGACCAGCTGGCCGATCCGGTAATGATTAGATTCCACGAAGGCGATCAGCGTGCCGCGGATCCGCTCCTCGGAAGCCTGAATCCGTTCCTGCTCCTTGCCGATCCGCCGGACCAGCAGGGCATACAGCCAGAACAGCTTGCGGCCGCCGCGTACCCGGTCTTCCTCAAGCAGCGCAACTGCCTTGACGCGCAGTCCTTCCAGCTGCTGCTGCACGAAAGCCGTAGCAGCCTCCCCTTGCAGCTCATTCAGCGCCCAATCCTTCAGCGAGGAGATCCGCTCCTCATTGCTCAACAGCTGGAACAGAGCGACACGGATCTCCCGGATGACTTCCTCACGGTACGGGCTGTCCTCTTCCTTGAAATCACGGATAGTGGACTGCACCATGCCCTGCAGCATTTCACCCAGCATATCGGCATCAACGAATCCGACAAAAGCCTGAAAAGCCATCCCCTTCAGCCCGCCAAGCTTCACCTCAGCCAGCTTCTCGCTGGCGATCTTGCCCAGCATCGCACGGGTTTCCGGACGCCCGCTCCAGGAGGAGATCCCTTCCAGCGCATAATCAAGAGCAGCAATATCCTTGCCGTCATTCATAAGGCTGGTAGCGATTTTATCGGCGGCAACGCCAAGCTCAGCTTCACGCAGATAGCCCGCTGCTGCAGATTGAAGATACGGAACCGCCTGCTCTACCGGAAGCCGCAGTACGAATTCTTTAATCTGCTCCAGCATTTCCGTTCTTGCTTTCTTTCTGGAGAAGAACCGTGTCAGCATGCCGGCGCCCAGAGAGATGATGTTGATTTTGCGCAGCTTGTTCTCAATGCTCTCCTTGTTCAGCAGTTCATTCTCCATCGCGGAGATTAGAGACTGTATAAGCTTATCCCGGTTCTTCAGCAGCAGCGAAGTATGCGGAATTCTAAGCCCCAGAGGATGGCGGAACAACGCGGTCACTGCAAACCAGTCGGCAATCCCTCCGACAAGACCGGCCTCGAAGCCCCCTCTCAGCAGAATAACAGCCAGGTTCTCCGGCAGAAATAAGGTGAACAGGAAACCGCATGCCATGATGGCAAGAGATATGGTAGCTAAATTTCTGGATTTCATGTGTTTATTATCCCCCTTACATAACGACCTCAAGCCATCTTTTGCCCGGAAAAATTGCTTTTCAGACAACCGCAGACATTCCCGTTACAAGATTGCAGGTCTACATTCAATTGTACCACGAGAAGACTCTTTTCTGAAAATCCGGCAAGAAACGCAGCTTAAATATACGTACCCCGGACTGTATATGGATGAAAATGTGATTTTTAAATTTCAGAGAAATAATGATAAGATACAGAAAGATAAGTTATCGTGTGATACCTATAAGAGCCTTCGAAGGGCACCTACAACTATAGATGGAATAGGAGAACTGCAACATGCTAATTGCACTGGATATGGACGGAACACTGCTGAACGAGGATGGTGAGATAAGCCGAGAGAACAAGGAAGCTATACTGCACGCACAACGCCTGGGGCATACCGTGATCATAGCCACCGGACGTTCTTACATGGATGCGGAGCGTCAGCTGCGGCTGGCGGATCTGGAGTGTCCTGTAGTGAGTCTGAACGGCGCTGTTGTCACACTGCCTGATGGAACGCTGGCCGCGAGTACACCGCTGTTCAAGGAGGATATCATCCCCGCGCTGCGCTGGATGAACGAGATTCCTGAATTGTACTATGAGGTATACACAGAGGATAACGTATATGTAGAGCTTGATAAGCGGGTACGTCTGGAGAAGCTGTCGGCACTGAAGGAAGATGAGGTTCCCGAAGAGGTAGGCTGGCTGCTTAAGGCGATGATCGACCAGCAGTTTCAGCAGGCGGCTGTAACCTATGTGGAGAGCATGGAGGACATCTGGAGCAAAGAGGAGAATCTGATCTACAAGACGCTGGCCTTCTCCCTGAACCGTGAACTGCTGAAGGAAGCCTCTACACGGTTCGCCGCGATCCCCGGGCTGATTATTACGGCATCGCATGTCAACAATATTGAAATTAATCATAAAGATGCTAATAAGGGCAACGGTGTGAAGCTGATGGCGGAGCATTACGGCATCCCGGCAGCGCAAATCGCAGTTATGGGTGACAGCTATAATGATCTGCCGATGTTCGAGATCGCCGGCTACCGGATTGCAATGGAGAATGCCGCACCCATCCTCAAAGAAACCGCCGATTTCATTACGCTAAGCAACTCGGAGCATGGTGTTGCTGCGGGTCTGCGGCATCTTTTGGATAAGCAGTAACTCCGTCTTCATAGCAAAGAAAAAACAGCCCTCACAGGAAGGCTGTTCTTCTTCAGCGGCGGCCGGCTCCAGAGCGATGAAGACAGCAGACAGATATTGCACCCAGGTTTAATGCGAGAAATATGATGACAGTTAACCGCTGGGCGGTAGTCAAAGCCAACAGAACGGGAATAAACACGACATCCCTCCAATTCTCACCTTTTATTTGTGAATCTATCCAATCAGCTAATCCTTTGCGGATAGCTATACTGATTAAGCAAATGATCCAGGGCAACCGATTGTTCAACTACTTTGGGATGTGTCAAAATGCCGTATCTCTGCTGCGTCTGGTACAACTTCTGTCTGGCTTTCTCTACCTGCAGCAAAAATGTACGATCATTGGTCTGCATGACACTTCCTCCTTTGTTCAATATATTAATCTCAGCTGTCAAAAATTGGACCTTAAGATAAATGGCGTGAACTATTCTTACATAACCCGCCGCAAGCTGTACTCTGCCCGGCATGAACACCCGGCAGCTTCAGCTGCAAGGTGAATTAGGAGGAATCTCAGATGAACCTGTACCCGGGAATTGCCCGGCTATATGAGAACCGGCTGCTGCGTACCGAGCTGGAATGTGAGCAATTTGATCTTGCGCTGGAAGGCCTGGCTGGTGATACGGAGGATGCCGTGATTCATCAGATCTTCAAGGTATTCGATGATGATACGGAACAGGAGGAGGTCATGTTCAGCCTCGTCCATTTCGTGGAGAGCGTTCAAATGGAGATGTACCTGACCCAGCTGCTCGAGTCACTGCCGGACATGATGGAGCATGCGCGCAACTGGGCCATTGTGCTGAATACAAGAATCCTGAATGACGATAATTACCGCAAAGATTACGCAGAGATCGCCGCTCTCATGCCGATGAAGGTCAAGAGATGCCTGGCTTTTCTGCTGGAGGAAATTAAGGAAGACAATCCCCGGCTGTTCGAGCGCAAGGCTAATTACATTCTCGCTAAACTGAAGTAATTAATCTATCCATACTTCGCAGCCCCGCTAAGCAGAATGCCAAAAGCTATGCCGGACCCCTTCAGAATATCCAGAATCACATGTCTTGGTTCCAGTCCCTTAAGCCCTTGATGGGCTCGTTCTGCCTATTATCCCGCTCCTCTTATTCACTAGACTTCCATGCAGGGGAACGGGCAAAATGGTATATTGTATACTGGTCAAAATGTTGTACATATTGCAACTTAGATTTATAGATACCAGGAAATTCGAAGAATTGTTGCATGAAATACAGCAATTGTCTGGATTATCCGCTTAAATGAGGTGGAATGCTGCATTTTATACAACAATTTTGGGATTAGGCGAGATTTGGGGAGGCGAATGTTGTATTTCGTGCAGGATTTATAACTGGTGCAGTGATAGTTTACGCCTGAAAGTTCCCCCACCGGTAAACCCGCAGCATAACTTGCACATAAGCTTATATAGAACAAACGAAGGTGAATCTAATGAACAAGCTTTTATTTCATAATATACCGCTGGGCGCTACCGGCGAGAAAATCCCCCAGGCGAAGGTTGCCTCCGCCCGGACGAGCAGGGAGACCGTGAAGCCCGGAGACAGCGACGCGGCTTACTTCCGCAGGCTGGAGGAAGGCGGCATTCTGCTCAATCCTCCGCAAATCTCAGCGGTGCGGCATCATCTCGGGCCGCTGCTGACGCTGGCGGGAGCAGGCTCCGGCAAAACCTCGGTGCTGATCTGCAGAACCGGGTATTTGCTGTCTGTGCGCGGCATCGCCCCGGGCCGGCTGCTGCTGCTCACGTTCTCCAGCAAGGCAGCGGCAGAGATGCGTGAGCGGATTGCGCTGCTGCCGGGTGTGGATGCGGGCGATGCCGCCCGCCTGCAGGCCCGCACGTTCCACTCGTTCTTCCTTTATTTCCTGCGCCGGCAGGGACTGCGGCAGGATATATTCCATGAAACCCGGCGCCAGCACATTCTGCTGAAGCAGATCATGCGTCAGCTCGGGCTGCCGAAGGATGCTTATCCCCCAGAGAATCTGCTCACCCTGCTCTCCTCCTGCAAGATGAATATGGGCTTGCCGGAGGATATGCCGGAAACGACGGAAGCCGAGAAGGAAATGAAGGCCATTCTCACCCTGTACGAGCAGTGGAAGACCGATAATTTCAAAATCGATTTCGACGACGTGCTGCTGATCGCCTACCGGATGCTCCGGGAGCAGCCGGCGCTGCTGCTGGAGCTGCAGCAGAAATACCAATATGTAATGGTCGACGAATTCCAGGATACGAATGCGCTGCAATATGAGCTGGTCAAAATGATCGCCCATCCACAGGACAACCTGATGGTGGTCGGAGACGATGATCAGACCATCTATTCCTTCAACGGGGCCCGCAGCGAGTTCATCCTGGAGTTCGAGAAGCTGTATCCAAATGCCAAGGTGATCACCCTTGATATCAATTACCGCTCCGGACCGGCCATTATCGGGCTCGGGAACGGGATTATCCGCCACAATTCACGGCGCCGGGCCAAGACGCTGCAAGCTGCCAAAAGCAGCGGCAATCCGCCCCGCTATCTGCGTCCGCAGACGGCGGATGAAGAAGCCGAGCAGATTGTAGAGCATATCGAGCGTGAGATCGGCAGCGGAGCAAGAGAATACCGCGATTACGCCCTGTTATACCGCGCCACCAGCAGTAACCGGGCAATCCTGGAGCTGCTGCTGATGCGCGATATCCCTTATGTAGACTACGGCGAAGGCCAGCTGCTCTACGAGCATTGGCTGATCTCCCCTGTGCTGGATCATCTGCGCCTGTCTGTTAACCGCCGGAACTTCGCCGCGATGGAGAATATTCTGCCAACCCTCTACATGAGCCGGGAAAAAGGGATGGAGCATATCCGCCGCATGGAGGCCGTGCAGGCGAAGCAGGGCCCGCTGATTCACCTCCTGTCCATGCCGGGCATGGAGGATTTCAAAGGTACCAAGCTGCGCGAGCGGTTGGATCTGATCCGCGGGCTGAGCGGGCTGACACCGGTGCAGGCCATCCGCCAGATCCGCACTGTTTTCTATGACTATTTCATCGAAGCCAATGAGCGGCATCAGGCTACCCTGCACCGGGAGACGCTTAAGGAAATGCTTGATGAGCTGGAGGCATCCGCAGAGCGGTTCGGCACGATTCCGCTGTTCCTCGAATTCATAGATAATGTAACCGAGCGCAACGAGCAGAGCCGCCAGCCGGGGCTTAAAGAGCAAGGCAACCGGATTGCCCTGATGACTATCCATAAATCCAAAGGACTGGAGTTCCCCGTTGTCTTCCTTATCGGGGCTTCCGAGGGCATTCTGCCGCATAGCTCCGCATTGGAGGAGGGCCGGCTGAAGGACCGCAAGCCGGCGAAGGCAAGCGTTACTGTGGTCAGCAGTGCTGCCGCCAGAGCCGCAGCTGAGGCAGGAATAGCTGCACTCGAAGAGGAACGCAGACTCGCCTATGTAGCTGTTACCCGGGCCCGCGAGGAGCTGTTCATCAGCTCGCCCGCAAGGCACCGGGGCAAGAAGGCAGAGGTCTCGCGCTTCATGCTCTCCGCCTTCCGCACTGCTGCACCGCCTCAGGCAGCTGCACCGGCCGCCGGAAACAGAAGCAATGTAGTGCGCAGCAGCTATTCGTCCGGGTCCTCCGCAGCCAGAATGCATACAGTTCCCGTCTGGAGCTGTACCGGCAAGTCCTGCCCGGGCTGGACCCGGATGAAGGCGGGCGGAGCCGAGGATCACCTTGCCTCGAAACCCTGTCCGCTCTGCAAATCCGCTATGCAAAAGAGCACCCGGGAAGTCCCTGTATAACGGGACGCACGGCCGCCTGTACACAACCATCAACCCCATTCAGCAGCTAACCGGCGCTGAATGGGGCTGATGTTGTTATTCCCGGGTTTATCTTGCCCGCACCTGGAATTGGGGCAGATAATCGGCATTCTGCTCAAGAATATCGGCCAGAACCTCCTTGGCGATCCGCTCGTCTCCTACCAGCGGGTGGATCGTCAGCGCCTGCAGCGCAGAGGCATAATCCCCTTTCACCGCCGCTTCAATCGTCAGCTCTTCATAAGCCTTCACCACCTGCAGCAGACCTCTGATCTGGGGAGGGAGCGGCTTGCTCGGGGCAAGCGCATGCGGCCCGTCGGATTTGATAACACAGTTGATCTCAATGGAGACATCGCCCGGAAGATCAGGGATGATCCCCTGATTACGCACATTGACCGTCTGAATGTCGCCGGTATCATTATAGATGGACTTCATCAATTGAACAGCCGCTTCCGAATAGTAGGCACCGCCGCGTTTCTCCAACTGAGCCGGCTTACTGTTCACTTCGGGCTGCTTATAGATCTCGAACAGCTCGGCTTCTACTTCTTTTACCTCATCGGCACGGGTCTTTCCGGTCTCTTGATAATGCCCGGAGATCTCCCGGTACATCTCTTCCTTCATATAATAATAACGGTGGTAGGGGCAAGGAAGTGCTCCCACGGACTGAATGAATTCGGAATCCCACTCCAGATCGGGTATATTGGCCATCGAAGGCCCTTTGGCTCCCGACAGCTTGTTCAGGAAATCCTCCGTCACGTCCTCTCCTTCAATCAGCACCCGGGTCGTCCAGTTGAGGTGATTGATTCCGACAATCTCAATGAACATATCCGATTGCGGAACCCCGTAGAGCTCAGCGATCTGCATCTTCGTGCTTATCGGGAGATTGCACAGACCAACAGATTTGACACGGGAATGCTTCGAGACGGCTTCCGTAATAATACCTGCCGGGTTGGTGAAGTTGATCATGAACGCGCCCGGGGCCAGTTCCTCAATATCCCGGCAAATGTCCAGAATTACCGGAATGGTGCGAAGTGCCTTGGCGAATCCGCCCGCGCCTGTTGTCTCCTGGCCGATTAAATGATGGGCCAGCGGTATCTTCTCATCTCTTGAGCGGGCATCCAGCATGCCCACACGGATCTGCGTAGCAACAAAATCCGCACCGCGAATCGCTTCGCGCCGGTCCAGCGTCGTATGAAGCTTGATAGGTTTGCCGCTTGCATCAATCATACGCTGTGCCAGTTCGCCTATGATTCTCAGTTTGTCCGCTCCGGCCTCGATATCTGCCAGATACAGCTCAGCAACCGGGAATTCATCATAATACCGGATCAGGCCCTCTACAAGCTCCGGTGTATAGGAGGAACCTCCTCCGATTACTGCGATTTTCAAGTGGTTCTTCTTCATTTGCGATTCCCTCCGTCTCTCTTGAAATTCTCTATTATTGCTGGGGTTACGGGCAGGCCAAGCCGGTCCATGGCAAGCATCACCGCACCGAATACAGGCGGCAGCTCCGGGATTACAAGTGTGCAAAGGGGATGCTCCGCCTTCACCTCTTGAAGCAGCGCATCCAGCAGCAACGGGTTTCTGCCGGATTGAAGGATACTCCCGGTAAGGATGACCGGCACCGCTTCCTCTTCAAAGCCGCCCAGTTTGCGGATCACAGCCGATGCAGAAATCCCCAGCTCTCTGCCCATATCTGCAAGCAGCTGGCGGGAGAGCCAGTCGCCCGAGTCTGCCGATTCGTGAACAATCAGCGACAGCTCCAGCGGCGCCGCAGTGATCTCGTCATCGAGATACCGGTTCAGCATCTCCCCGAAGCTTGTAAACCCAAGCCTCAGAGGTATCCGCTCGACTAGATCACTGTAGGGTTCCCTGCCTTCCCAGCAACGCACCGCCCTGCCGAGTGCCTGTGCAGCGAGATAAAAGCCGCCGGCCCGGTCACCGAACAAAGTATCAAATCCGCCTACCTGCACCGTTTGCCCGAGCCGGTTGCGGCCCGCCGCGTTCGTATTGCTTCCACAGACAAGCACCACTCCCGTGTTATCCCGGCTCCCGACACGGAGTCCCTCCAGCGTATCGCAGACCATATTCCAGCTCCGCAAGTCCAATTGCCTGCTGATTTCCAGAGAAAGCCTGTCCATATCAATACTGCGATCGGCACCCGCAAGACCGAACTGTACAAAATCCAGCTGATCCATGGAAATTCCTGCCTGCGCAAGCGCGCCAAACAGCGCTCCGCGAATATTGAGCACAGCCGCCTGGACTCCAATGATTTGATGGTTGCCGCAGCCTGTCACTGCGGATCCCAGCACTTTGCCGTAATGATCAGCTATAATGGCAATGGTTTTGCTTCCGCCGCCGTCTACACCCGCGAAGTACATAGCTTTCACTCCTGATTGGTATATTGAGTTTATTTATAGTAACATTTTTAAATATTGTTCCTACAAATATATTTCCTTTTTCATGCGTCCTTATAGTCAGAGAACTCCCTTACAGAAAAATACAATAGATAAATCTCTTTACCAGGCATAGAGTGAACAAAGTTTTGATTCCAATTTCAGGAATTACATAATCCCGGAACCCCGGATTCTTCTCTTTTCTATTAGGTTTCTCCTGCCCTTTTTCCGTGATATAATATAACAAATTGGCATCGGAGGAAACTTGTAATGACAAAGAGAACAAATAACACTTTATATTTCAATATTAAAGAACAACTGCTCAAACAGATTCAATCCGGGTTCTATGCCGTCGGAGAGAAACTTCCTACCGAAGCCGCACTATGCGAGATGTTCTCCGCCAGCCGGACTACAATCCGCCTCGCGCTCAGCGAGCTTGAGGTTCAGGATATTCTTGAGCGGCATCAGGGTAAGGGCACCTTCGTCAAACGCAAGGAGCTCCAGCTTAACCAGAAACGCAGCTTCACAGAAGATGTGCTGATGAGCGGCAAAGAGCCGACCAGTAAAATCATCGAAGCCAAAGTGATGCCTGCGGAAATACCGCTTAATGAATTCCTTAATATCTCGGTGAAAGCTCCAGTGAACCAGCTTTTGCGGATCCGCTACGCGGATAATGAACCCCTTCTATATGAAACTACTTATATTGCCTGGGATCTTGCCCCGGGGCTCATCAATGAATATAAAGACGGCTCCCTCTTCTCCTTCCTGGAATCAGAATACAGCCTGAAGGCTTACCGCTCTGTCGAGCAGCTGAAGCCTGTACTGGCGGACAAGCTGGCCAGCAGATTGCTTGGCGTCAAAGAAGGCTCCCCTTGTCTGCAAGTACGAACTTTTACGTATCTGGCCGACGGCTCCCCGCTGGAATACAGCTTCGGCGTATTCCGGGGTGATTTCCCCAGCTATACTATCGAGAGGCAGTTTGGATAACAGAAGGTTAGATCAAAATTAGAGCAGAGAGCATGCGGAGCACCCCTCATGGGTGCTCCGTTGCTTTCAATTCATTAAGCTCCGCTACTCTTTAATGATTTCGAAATAACGCCCCAGCCAGTATGGCAATGTGAAAACCGACCCCGCTTCAATGCTGCCTGAACGGTAGTTATACCCGGGATTGGCTCCTGTTGTCTGGCTGTCATTCTCAAACGGATTCGAGTTATGCTTAATGATGCGCCGCTCATCCGGTGCAAGCGCGTAGTTCGTCTGCTTGTAATCGTCGCGGTCACCCGGTTCAATATAGAGCACATCCTGACGGTCCCATTGCACCGGGAATTCAATCTGGAATTCAGGGAAACGGTACAGGAACCGGACAGCAGATTGCAGATCGACATCGGTTTTATCCGGATGCGCAAGCTGGTAGAGGAAGGTGTAGAACGGATTCTCCTCCCGTACCTCATTGGAATACCACTGGTCATAGGCTGCTACAATCTGCGCATGTCTGCCTGCATCCTGCTCAAGAGTGACAAGCACGAATACCGGGAACCAGCCCAGCTCTTCATCCGAGTAATTGATATATTGGGTCCAGTCATTATGAATCGTCGCATTGGTATTCGTGCCATCCCCTGCATTCTCCATGGTTACGGCCTGGTTATCGTTCTCGCTGTAAGCGTTGGTGGCCTGACGCACAAGTCTCCGCTCAATATAATCAAGTGCCATATCCATATAGCCCTGACCGTTGATATACGGTTCCTCCTTGCTGTAGCTGCCGGCAAAAGCCTGCTCATAGGCCAGCTCATATTTCGCCGAATCGGCCGGATAGCTCTCTGCGACAATATAGCTCGCCGACTTCAGCGCAGCCATGACCTGCAGTGCGTTGAGCGGACCGTCTTCGTAGCCGTAGGACAGCGCATCGTCTCCGTTCTCGTCAACACCAATCTTGGACTGCCACTGTACCTGCTGCTCCATAACGCCAAGGCTGTCGTTGAAATATTTGGCGAACCATCTGGACCACTGTGTTGATTTGCCGGTAGCATCCTCAATGTAATAATGGTCATCCTTCAAGATCAGCTCTGTCATGCGGTGCGTTGTTTCTTCAATGAGGGATTTCAGCTCAAGAAGTTCAGGATCGGTGCTGTCACCGACCAGATATTTATAAGCTGTGTAGAACATGGCGTAGTGCCCATCCACTTCATCTGCGGAGGTATCTGCCTTATACACAATCTGATTCATGTCAATATGGCCGTCCACAATGGCGCTATCCGGGAACAAATCATTGAAGAATTCCGGAATCTGCTCATAGACGGGAGCCGTCAGCTGAAACAGCGGCTTATTATTCTCACCCGTTGTTTTGTCTTCCTTCGCATCATTGTTGTTAGTGGCGGCCGTAATGACAGGCAGCACCTGATATACCGCATCTGTTGCGGTAGTTCCTACCCGTGTCTTAATATCAATTCCCAGCTTCTGTCCTTCTGGACGTGTCAGGTTGAGCTCATCAATCGCAGCTTGACTAAGCCCAAGTCCGTTGTAGTTGAGCACATCCGTGCCTCCGCTTGGGAACAGCGTGGAGCCTTTTTTGTTCTCTGCGTCCTTGGTTACCCTAACCATGGAATAGCCAATCGGCTCTGTCCCGTCGTCACGCTGCATGCTTGGAATAATCCCATTGGGGTTAATCATGTCCGGCCCGACGAAGTTCTGGAACCAGAACCCGTTCGTAGACTGGTAGCCATACACTGAATTGCCCACTGTAGCCGCAGTGGCTTCGCTGGTCAGCATATAGGAACGTGCCGGGAACCCGTTTCCGCGTCCGGATACATAATCAAGCAGCAGCACAGCCTTGGTTGCTCTAAGCGCTGCCGCTCTGGCATCGGCAATTTCCGCCTGCTCTCCAGAGGCCGGACTGGTCCCGTACTGCTCCTGCAGCGCTTTATAGCGGAATACCTCACCCATTGCATACATCGCAGTCCATAAGCCATCATTATCGCTGGTGGTAGGCGTTGATGTGAACAGTCCGGTCGCAGAGTTGTAATTGACCGCGTCCAGCGTGCCGTCTGTCTCCGTAAAATTAAATCCTGCGCCATGAACCATGCCGCGCCGGTCAAGAATTGACTCCACGAGATCCTCATAGATAAAAGATTTGTCATGCAGCGTCTTCTCCGGCATCGCGATGTGAGTGACACCGCTTGCCGTCCGGACCCAAATGCCGTTCTCCCCGTCGCTGGCAAGACCCGTCACATGATCATCCCCGCCATACAGATACCTTGGTCCAGCCATATACTGAACGATGTCCTTGGTATCGCTTGCGCCGAAATCAACCCGCTGCAGGCCGGTCTCCGTTCCAATCCAGTAGACGCCCCCGTCCAGAACAACACTGGTTACATCGCCGATCACCGACAGCGGCAGAAATTTGAGTGCAGCAGTATCGGTAACCCATTCGATGCCCCCCGGGATGGACACCGATCCGGTTTTGTAATAGGTCATTTCTTTGGTCTGCACGGCTTCCAGCTGAACAGGAGAGTAGCTCGCACCAGGCAGCTTGTCTGCGAATACAGGTGCCGCCGGCAGGACAGACAACGTCAAGGCAAGCAGGGCACCCGTAATCTTCAGGCCATTCTTCTTCATCATGTACATGGTAAACTCCCCTTTCCTTATTGGTAGATATGCGATACGCCGGTTTGTGTTATAGCCAGTACGCCCGTACTTCCATCCGATAGCAGCAGAAGTACTTTATCATCGTACAATTCCTTGCCTTGTGCAGAATAACTGGTCATTTCATTCGTTTTGAGATTGATTTTTGTTACTCCGCTGTTTGTTCCGATCCACAAATAAGTACGGGTTTTGTCCAGAATGGATGTGTTGACCCCCCGCAGGGAAGCGAATAGAGATGGTTTGACATTAAATTCATAGTTAACAAAGGTTATTGCATTCACAAGGTTCGGCATGGTCACATCCGGATTGGCTATCGAAGGAGTGTATGAAGGATCCTGGAGGAAGGTCAGGTATTGCTTGGCCAAGCCTTCTGCTCCCGTCGAGCTGAACGAGCTTAAGGCTTCGGCATAGGAATACCGCTCGGGAGTTTTGGGTGTTGGCGTTGGTGTCGGTGTCGGCGTTGGTGTCGGCTTCGGTGTTGGCGTTGGTGTTGGTGTCGGCTTCGGTGTTGGTGTTGGTGTTGGTGTCGGCGTTGGCGTTGGTGTCGGCGTCGGTGTCGGCGTTGGTGTTGGTGTTGGTGTCGGCTTCGGTGTTGGTGTCGGTGTTGGTGTCGGTGTCGGTGTTGGTGTTGAAGTCGGGGTTGGTGTCGGACTTCCCGTATCCGGGCTAGGGCTTGGAGCAGGAGTGGATGTTGTGCTTCCCGTGCCGCCGCTTGAACCCGTTCCTCCCAAGTTGCCGGCTGTCGAAGCGATCAGATTGCCTGAAGCATCATAATCTTGTCCGCCTATGCTTACCTTTGAAGCATTAACCGTCAGCTTGTCCGGCTTGACAGAGAACGACACGCCTTCTACATTGACTACCGCTTCTATGATTGCCCCTTCGCCAGTTACGGCAGCTGCACTGCCTAAAGTCATTTTCCTGACGGTTCCGCCCTTGTTCAATTTAATAGCTGAGCCGCCTGCTTTGGATGAGACATTAAAGCTGCCAACCTGGCCGCTTTCCAGCGTGAACCCTGTCTTTGCAACCACATTCAGCTCATTTACATCCCCTGCCAGGGAAACAGCATCTGAAGCTCCCGTAAACACATTAACGATACTTACTGCCTGCCCCGATTCATTAACAATCCGGGCACCGGAGGTCACATCAATCTCCGTAGCTGTTGTCTTTCCCTTCAGCAGGACTCTTACAGGAGCGGAGGGCTTGCTGACTACAATCCGGTTCACCTTACTGTCCGTTAGGGTGATGCTGTGTGTACCGCCGCCGTTTATGTAAACGACGCCTCCAATAGTCGTGTTGACCAGACTCAGATTACCTTCGCCAACACCAGGCGTAATATATAAATTCCCCGAGAAGTTCAGATCGGACAGGGTGCCTCCAGCCGTGTTAACAATCAGATTTCTGCCGGATGTTCCTGAATGATCCCCGCCGTCGGCAATCAGGAGGCCCATGGCGTTATTAATCATCTTCACAGCCTCGGCCCGCGTCAGTGCTTTTTTGGGCTGGAACAAGCCTTGCGGTGTGCCCTCCACATAACCGGCTTCCTTCATAGCATATACGGCTTCCTTGGACCAGCCGGCAATTACAGCATCATCTGTAAATGGGGAGATGGCATTCCCGGAAGCTGCAACATTGAATACTCTGCTGAGAATAAGGGCCGCCTGCTCACGGGTCAGAACCTCAAGCGGGTCGATCTTGCCTTCTCCGCTGCCAATAAGGGCACCAGTTGCAACTGCTTTGCTGATTTCAGTGGCATACCATGCCGTCCGGGGGACATCGGTAAAGCTCTGGGCACTTTCTTCACTGAAATTAAAGATCCGGTTAATCAGGGCTGCGAATTCTGTTTTTCTGATTCCGTCATTCGGCAGAACAAGGCCATCCTCGTTGCCTTTGAGCAACCCCATTTCCTTCCACGAGGCAATTTCCTCTGCGGCCCATACAGGAATCTTCTCTGTTGTTTCTGCAGATGCTGCGGACACGCCGGTAAACGCCACGGATGACACCACGGCGAATACTCCAAGCGTCTGCTTCCATTTTAACTTCATATGCGTTCCTCCTAAAGTTTAGATTGCGTCTGCTTCACCCGAAAACCCTCTTACACACCCCGGTTTGGATCTTACTTCTAAAGGCGCTCCTGACTTTCGAACCCTCTTACCCGAAACAAATCTTCAGGGGTTACATCCTTTTCAGGTTATCTTATTGATTAATCCGTTTCCGTTATGTCACCTCCATGTCATATCATTAATGTTATTGTAGTAACATTTACCCACATTCTATTTTTAATCATAACAAATTGTCAACACATTTCTTTAACAGGCATATATTTCTCTTTCCTTTTCCACATACTCCCATAACATCGTAAAATTCCATATAAATTCAACGTTGTTTGCGCTTACATAAAATCGGTGACTGAAAATATTTATTCGTCCTTTCCGGAACAAAATGAATTTTATAAGTTTTTTTGCATGAAAAACAATTGACAGGGGCCTTGGTATAATTAATAATGAAAACTATATTGTTACTACAAATTCCCTTTAACGTATCAATTTCATTTGCCGTCCAGCATTATCTCACTCAAACACGTCATGTAAAGTTACATATCGAGACGAAAGTTCGAGGAAAAGGCAGAAGACAAGGTTAAAAAGATTCTTTTAACATCACATTATTTACCATCCCAACTTGAAAGGGAGGAACTGCCGCTAACCACTCTGCCTGCGGGCAATCCCTACGGTCAACCAATATAACCCCATTCCATATTAAGGGAGCGATTAACTAATGAAAAAGTGGATGATTGCACTGATCTCAACGATGCTGGTTACCGCCATAACGGGCTGCTCTTCTGCAGATCCAAATAACAGCTCAGCAAATAACGGCAGCTCTGATGCCAAACCGGAAACACTCCGAATTGCCATGGGTTCACCGGGAGAAGGGCTGATTAAGGTCTGGGAAACCATCGGCAAAGAGTTCGAGGAACAGCATCAGGGCATCAAAGTTGAATTCAGCTATCAGGACGATGACACCTATCAAACGATCGGACTGCCGAATCTGCTTAACGGTAAAAACGCTCCCGATCTTTACTTCGAATGGGCCGGGCAGCGCCTGCAGACCAGAGTAACAGACGGTTATGCCGCGGATATTACAGAGCAGCTTCAAAGCTCGGGGCTGAAGGATATGTTCGCCGAAGGCACCTTCAATGGCATGGTAATTGACGGCAAGACCTATATGATTCCCACTGCGGGCGATGTGACGAACGTTATCTTTTACAATAAAGCGGTGTTCAATGATCTGGGGCTGCAGCCTCCAACCACCTGGGAGGAGTTCCTTCAGGTATGCGATACGATCAAGCAGGCGGGCATCACTCCACTCGTGATCGGCAACTCCGATCTGTGGACGGCAGGCAACTGGGTGGCCCATATCATTTCCCGTGTCGTGGGGGAGGACGCCTACAGCGAGGCTATGCAGCTGAAGCAGCCGTTCAATACCCCGGATTTTGTCAAAGCCTACGGTTATGTACAGGAGCTATGGGACAAAGGATATATTAACGAGAATGTAACTGCCTCCAGTGACAGTGAAGCGGATATGCTGTTCCTGAACGGCAGCGGTGCCATGCATCCGATCGGCAGCTGGCTGGCCCCGACCGCAGTGGAAGAAACACCGGATCTTGAGCTTGGCTACTTCAATACTCCTGCCATACCGGACGGGAAGGGCAATCAGGACAGTGTGATCGGCGTGCTGAATGGAATGGTCGTCAATAAAAATTCCAGGCTGATCGATGAGGCCATTGAATTCATGAAGCTCTACAGCTCTGCCGAATCCTCCAAGAAGCTCACTGACGCCGGCGCCGTGCCGATTACCAAGGACGGAATTGACAAGGAGACCATGCTTCCGCTCTCACTTGATTTGAATGATCTGATGGAGAATGCGCCAGTGCTGGTGTCCCCGCCTGATACCGGCTATTCCATCGAGGTAGCCAATGCGCTTAACATGGCCACCTCCGAGGTCATTGGAGGCGCCAAATCACCTGAAGACGCCCTCGCCGAACTGGAGACAACCATCGCCCCTCTGAAGTAACGAAGAGACCACGCGCACAGCAGTCCTTTCATAAGTTGAAGCTATCTGCGGACCCTGTGCTTAGATTGATATCCTGAAGTGGAGGTGGACCCATTGTCCGGCAAAAGCAATAAACTCTCTCCCTACCTGTTCATCTCGCCTGCCCTTCTGCTGTTTGCCTTTGTTGTACTTATTCCGGTCCTCATGACATTCGTATTCAGTTTCTACGATTGGAACGGGATCGGCCAGATGAAATTCACCGGCTTTGACAATTACATCCGGGCTTTTCAAGACCGCATCTACATTAATTCCTATGGACACACACTGGTTTATATTGTCGCCACGGTCGTTGTTGAAGTCCTTGTCGGACTGGGACTTGCAGGCTTAATCACGATGGGCCGCAAGGGCAGCGGAATATTCCGGCTGGCATTCTTCGTGCCCGTCATGCTGCCGATGATTGTCGTCTCCTACTTATGGAAATTTGTTTACAATTCTGATTTCGGTCTCATCAATATCCTGCTGGAGAAGATCGGCCTGGAGAGCTGGACACGCGTCTGGCTAGGCAACCCTGATACCGCACTTTACGCCATCTGTATCGTATCCGGCTGGGTCTACGCAGGGTTCTATATGACCATCTTTTATTCCGGAATCCAGCGCATTTCCAAAGAAGTCTATGAATCCGCCTATCTGGATGGCGCCGGGGAAGGACAGATATTCTTCAAGATCAAAGTGCCGATGATCCGCAATCTGGTAGAGACAGGCATCATGCTGTGTGTGCTTACCGGCTTCCAGTCCTTCGATCTGTTCTATGTAATGACCAATGGCGGTCCGTATAATTCGACGGAAATCGTTACGACCTATCTTGTAAAAGTAGTCTTTACCCATATGAGCATCGGCTACGGGTCTGCGCTTGCCGTCATCATGACAATCGTGATCGCGGTCATCGGGCTTATTGCCGGCAGACTGAATAAGAAAGACTCCGGTGTGCTGGAGTATTAGAATAACCCTATAAAGCGGGGCTTTGGCGTAGATAGATGACTCAGGTACTTTGCGGGGACCCCGAAACATGTAAACTCTGAAATTATGAGAAAGAGAGGTGTTCTCCTTGACGACCACAGTCCTAGATATCAAGAAAGACGCTTACAGCGGAGGGGAGGCGGCAAACCGCAGACCGTTCTCACATATTCTGTATTATCTGTTCATGATCTTCATTTCCTGCTTCTATTTCTATCCGATCCTCTGGCTTATTCTCTCCTCTTTCCGTGAGAACCGTGAGATCTTCTCCGCCCCGTTCGCGCTGCCGGAACAGGTTAATCTGCAGAACTGGTCCAAGGCGTGGACTGTCGGCAATATGAGTACTTATGCCAGCAACAGCGTAATCGTCACCTCAGCTACCGTTGCAGGCATTCTTCTATTTGCCAGCCTCGCAGCCTTTGCCTTCAGTAAGCTGCGCTTCCGCGGCAGCGGCTTCCTGATGCTGATGTTCGTATTCGGACTGTTCATGCCGCTGCAATCCTTTTTCATTGCCCAGAGCTATATTTTTGAGCAGCTGAATTTGAAGGATTCCTATATGGGGTTAATTCTTCCTTATATAGGAACAGGACTTCCGCTGGCTATCTTTCTGCTCAAGGCGTACTTAGACTCCGTGCCAAAAGAACTGCTGGAAGCTGCCCGCATGGACGGCTGTAATGACTGGGTGATGTACAGCAGAATTATCCTTCCGCTGCTTGTTCCAAACATGGCTACCGTGGGGATCTTCTCGGCACTGAATGCATGGAATGAGCTGCTGCTGGCCATGCTGTACATCCAGAATGATGCACTGAAGACCATCCCGGTCGGCCTGCTGGCCTTCTCCAGCCGATATATGACCGACTATAAGCTGCTTTTCTCCGCACTGGCGATTATTACGCTCCCGATGATTGTCGTATACCTCTTCTTCCACCGCTATATCGTTGCCGGCCTGACAGAGGGAGCACTGAAGTAGCTGCTTCCCGGCAATATGCCTGTTAGAACAGCAAATAGCCCCTTCCAGCAGACGTAGCCGGAATCATGACATCATCATGAGATCCCGATACGCTCTGCCCGAAGGGGCTATATTCGTCACCCTCTATTTAAGCCGGAGTAGCTGCTACTGCCGGTTCTTCAGCTTCTTCATGCACAGTCTTGATCTGAATCATTACTGTACTTGGATCAGTCAGCACTTCAATACCATCCTGGAAAATCAGATCAGATACAAGTAATTGGTCACCGATAGCAAGGCCGCTGATATCCACTTCCATGGAAGTCGGCAGATCACCCGGCATACAACGGACTTCTACTTCATAGATTTCTACCTGCAGAACGCCGCCTTCTTTGACCCCTGCAGCTTCGCCTGCAAAATGAATCGTAACTTTACTGTCCATGCTGATGCTCATGTTCACATGCTGAAAATCAATATGCAGCACTTTACCGGACATAGACTGCTTCTGAATGCTCTGAACTACCACCGGAACGGTTGTACCATCAGACAATTTCGCTTGCAGGATTGCACGCGGATTGGTTCTCAGCATTTCCAGCAGTTCCTTCTCACTCACTTCAAGACTAAGAGTATCTTTACCAATTCCGTACAGTACTGCCGGGATGCGGCCTTGCTTTCTTGCCACATTCAGGTTGGACTTTGTGTCAGACGTACGATTGCTTAGTTGAATAAATTTACTCATTGCTTAATTCCCGCTCTCTTCGACCATAAATTCTTGTCATCTTAAGTTTAACATGACCATAGAATCTAGTCAAACCTGCAGATATCAGACTTCATATTCAATAAAAGGGTCGGGGATCTCAATTCTGTAGGCTTCCGCATCGCTGACGCCTACAGACAGTACCGCCCGGCCGTCCTTACCGCGCACCAGCCCGCCGCTGAAGATGACATCCTGCAGCTCGGGGCGTTTGCCCGGACCGATGGGGAAATCGCTTCTGGCAGCGATGATCTTGATCGGGGTAGTTTCGAAGGTGTCCGGATTGAGCGAGAAGACCATAGCGTAATAATGCTTCTGCCCCATACGGTCGAAGCAGGCGATATGCCCGAGCACACCAACATGGCCATTGCTCAGCAGAGTGGCCTCATTCGCTCCGCCCCACTCCTCCTGCACGAACTGGTTACGCAGAATCTCCGCTTCCAGGAAGGTCTGTTCATTCAGCTCATCCAGTGAATCAATAATGGTGAAGCCAATCTGTCCTCTGCCGCCCCGGTCTCCCTGCGGTCTGGTCAATACGCCAATTCTTCCGTCCTGAAGCTCGATCAGCCGGATATCCTTCATCGTGCCCGGACCCGAGGAGAAATGGCGCATGGAATCAATCCGGTAGCCCCGGTAGAACTGAGTGACCCACGAAACGATTCTCTGCGGGTTATCCCCGGCCGTGATCACTTCAACTCCGCCGACAATCAGCTCACCCTTAATGCGGGTCACGCAAGGGTCCTGCAGATTATAGGTATGGGTATGCTCCCGGGGAATCCAGACGCCATCCTCCCGGAATGTAAAAAAGAAGACTTGAGAGAACTCACTATCCCGTTCCTCAACTCTTCCCAAGATGACTTCCTCCCCGTCATGCAGAAATGGAGCCGTTATATTGTATACATCACGTCCGCCCACACCGGAGAAGACCAGCTTCTCCACGTGCACGGGACGGAGATTGGCATAAAAGGTATCCAGCAGTTCGTTACAGGTTGCTGTCTTTGCCGTGCTCCTTGTCATTGCCTTCCTCCTCATATTCATTTGCCTTATCTATTGCCCAATCGTTCTCATCTGATTCCATCCGGATCAATTCTCCGGGCTGAATATTGAAGTAAGTACACAGCTTCAGCAGCAGATCCCGGGGGTACTGCACCATCTCGTCTTTGTACATCCGCCGGACGGAATCGAAATGGTAATTAATGTCTTTCGCTAGCTTGCGGATCGATAATTTCGGGTCATGCTTCTCCATAACCTCACTCAATTTGCTGCGTATGACTGGCATCCATACACCTCCTACATCACTATATCTGGAGATTTCAGGGGAGTCAATAAATTGACAAGATTAAATGGTCATGTTATAGTTGGAACAGGAAATAATTTGCAGATCACAAATTTTATACCACTTATCCCCGGAAAATAAAGTCCTCTTTATTTTCTTTTTTTGTCCCCAAAAGTACGATAATCAATAGGAGGCTCTTATTATGAACCACAGCAACCGCAATAAAAACATTGTTTTCCTGTCCACCAGCCTGCCTAGAGAATGCGGAATTGCTACCTTCACCCAGGATCTGCTGGATGAGTTCACCAAGCTCCAGGGCTTCAACAAACCGCGGATCATCGCTATGAACAACAACGGAAATTACCGGTACACAGACCAGGTCATGCGGGAAATTAACCAACATCAGCTATCTGATTATATAGATGCCGCCGAAGAAATCAACCAGTCAAACACCGATCTGCTCGTCATTCAGCATGAATTCGGTATCTACGGCGGAGAAAGCGGCGAATATCTGCTGCAGTTCACTGAGCGGCTTCATGTACCTTATGTGGCGATTTTCCACACTGTATTAACCAACCCCTCGCCGAAACAGCATGAGATTATCACCCGCATAGCTGCAGGAAGCGTAAAGGTTGTCACGATGGCCCAATCCACAGTAGATGATCTCATCTCTGTCTATCATATTAACGCCGCCAAAATTGCTTTTATTCACCACGGTGTGCCTTTTGTTAAAACTTCTACCCGCGCGGAGCTAAAGACCCAGTATAAGTTCGGGGAACGCAAAATCCTCTCCACCTTCGGCTTCCTGAGTCCCGGCAAGGGTATTGAGTATGCTATTGAAGCTATGAGCGGAGTAGTGAAGCAGCATCCGGATGCGCTCTACATCATCTGGGGCAAGACCCATCCGGTCGTCAAACAGGAGACAGGTGAAGTATACCGTCAAAAGCTGACCGATCTTGTGCATGAATTAGGCCTGGTCAATAATGTGCTGTTCGTCGACAAGCTGCTGACCCAGGAAGAGGTCATTGAGTCCCTGGTGATGTCGGATATTTATATGACTCCTTATCTGGGCAAGGATCAGGCAGTCAGCGGCACACTCGCTTACGGCGTCGGCTATGGCCGGGTGATTATCTCCACCCCTTACCGCTACGCTCAAGAGATGCTGGCCGATGGCCGGGGCCTGCTGGCGGAATTCCGTGACTCGGCTTCCCTGGAAGCCTGTATTCTGGAGCTGCTGGATGATCCGGCCAAGGTCCGGGATATGGAACAGCGTACACAGTCGCTAGGCAGTACGATGATGTGGAGTGAGGTTGCAAAAACCTATGCCGCCATCTTTCAGGACAAAATAGCCCTCTCCAAACCGGCTGGCCGGAGTGTGATTTGATGCAGACATCTGCGGTATTGCAGTTCAAAACCGGTTATATGCGCCAGATCACTGATGATACGGGGATTTTCCAGCATACGAAGTTCGGCGTGCCCGATCGTGCCAAAGGCTACACCACTGATGACAATGCGCGGGCTTTGATCGCAGCCGTGTTAATGTATAACAACAGCAGGGATACAGCTGCACTCGATTTGATCCATACGTACCTCTCGTTCGTCCATCATGCACAGAATGAAGAAGGTAACTTCCGGAATTTCATGGATTACAACCGTTCCTTCCTGGAGGAGCGCGGCTCCGAGGATTGCCAGGGACGCACACTCTGGGCGCTGGGCTTCGTGCTCTCCTACTCTTCCATTCTGCCGGATAATCTGCTGAATACCTGCCGGTATCTGATCAACCAGGCGCTGCCGCATATCGGAGGCCTGCGCTCTCCCCGGGCCTTGGGCTATGCCGTCATCGGCCTCAGCTATTTACTTGAGACTCCCGGAGCACTCACCTATTCCTTCCCATATCCCCATACACCAAATACAGAAGAGGAACTGGCCTTCCTGCCAGAAGCCTTTATTATAGAGCTTATCGAATCCGTCACCATCCGGCTGCATGACCAGTATAACCTTACCAAAGGGGAAGACTGGAACTGGTATGAAGACAGCCTGACGTACGGGAACTCCATGCTGCCTTGGGCACTGCTTAAGGCTTTCACGATTACCGGCAATCCGGCGCTTCGTGTAACAGCCAAAGAAAGTCTCGATTTCCTGATCTCCCGGACTTTCGCACCGGAAGGCTATTACAGACCTGTCGGCAGCCACGGCTGGCTGCTGCGCGGCGGTACGCCTGCTCTCTATGACGAACAGCCCATCGAAGCCTGTGAAATGCTGCTCGCCTGCCGGGAGGCTGCCATAGTGCTGCAGGACCCGTCTTATCTGCAGCAGGCCGACTTATGCTACGCCTGGTATACAGGGAACAACTCCTTGCAGCTCTCCCTGATCGATCCCCAGACCGGGGCTTGCTACGACGGAATTCACAGCTCGGGGCTGAACCTCAATCAGGGATCGGAGAGCATCATCTCCTTCTCGATTGCCCATCTGGTGACTCATCATGGATAAATTCGCAACTATACTCGCTGGCGGAGGCGGCACCCGCTTCTGGCCGCTGTCCAGACAGGAAATTCCCAAGCAGCTGCTGAACATCAGCGGCAACGACATTATGCTGAACGATACGATTGAACGCTTCAAGGGCATCATCCCGCAGGAGAATACCGTCATCGTAACGAACCGTACCCAGGCGGTACTGCTGGAGAGTATTATGCACAGCAGCGTGCAGAAGAGCAATATTCTGATCGAGCCCGTGGCCCGGAATACCTCAGCAAGCATCCTGTTCGCCGCCTTCTCCATCCAGCAGATGAGTGAAGGGGATTCCTTAATGGTTGTCCTGCCTTCCGATCACTATATTACCGATGAGCCGCAGTTCCGGCTTACACTGGACGAAGCCTGCACCGTCGCGATGGAGAGTAATGCCATTGTCACAATCGGGATCAAACCGACCTTCCCCTCCACCGGCTACGGCTACATCGCTTATGACAAAGAGCCGATCGCAGTCAATCCGGTTGCCGTATACGATGTAGCTGAATTTGTGGAGAAGCCGGATTTCAAAAAGGCACAGGGATATCTGGCCTCAGGCAATTATCTCTGGAACAGCGGGATTTTCATCTGGAAGACCTCGGTCATTATCGATAACTTCAAGCGGTATCTGCCGCGGCTATATAATACGATGCTGCCGATCAGTGAAGCGCTCGGTACAGATCAGGAGCAGGAGACGATTAACCGGATCTATCCGCTGCTGCAGAATATCTCGATTGACTACGGCATCCTCGAACGTTCTGATGAGGTAGTAGTACTGTCCGGCCAGTTCGGCTGGAATGACATCGGCAGCTGGGATGCGCTCGGTGCCATCTTCCCGCCTGATGATGACGGCAACATTATCAAGGCGAATCATGTCGGCATCGATACCCGCAACTCCATTATCTATGGCAACGGGCGGCTGATTACCACCATCGGCGTAGACGGCTTCATCATCGCTGACACCGGGGATGCGGTCATGATCTGCCCCAAGGATAAAGCCCAGTCAGTCAAAGACATTGTCGATCTGCTCAAGGAGAAAGGCATGCTGGAATATGTATAGGCTATGAACGCCTTACTTATGAGGCTTGTGCAGGAAGTTGCCTGCATACAAAAGGGAGCACTGCTATTACAGCAATGCTCCCTTTGTTAAAATATAAGAATTTCTATGTTTCACATGATAATTTATCCTTCTATTTCTCGCTGAAACGAATGCCGTCCTATCAAGGACGGCGTAGCCGTTTCTGCTTGTGTTCTTATGGTTCTCCTATTCTGAGTCAGCTCTTAGGTCCAGGCCCACAGGAACCCGTCGCGGTCCCAGGCAATCCGGCCGCCGTGCAGCTTGCGGAACGCCTTCTTCACTTCTTTGGACAGCGATGCATTTCCATTCTCATTCACAAAGACAAATTGTTCGCCGAAATTCGCCTTCACATATTCAATCGCTGCGGTCTGGTGCAGGGTTCCAGTAAATTTGATTTCCTTGACCATCCATTCCGCCACTTCCTGTGCGGTTACTTCCATGGGGTAGTGCTCCTTCCTGCTTATCCTGCTTGTAGATTTCCCCATTATAGCATGAATACAACGGCTTCCAATGAATCAGTTCCTGAAACAATCCGGAGTTTATTAGAAACATAATAGAGAGAGCAGCGTCTATATATGGAAACTTATTCTATTTAATTCCAACAAAACAGAAAGGAGATTAATGATGAATCTGTATAAAAGAATATGGCCGGCTTGTCTGCTGCTCCTTCTCCTGCTGCAAAGCTTCACCTCAGCCGCCTCAGCCGCTTCCCCTGTCCCGGCAGCTGCGCCAGCCCGTCCGATTACCGTCAATATCAACGGAAGCTTTATCACAACAGACAGCAGCCCCTTTATTGAGTCTGGCAGAATCAAAATATCGGTTCGGACGCTCGCCTCACTCGGACTGACTTATTCCTGGGATACAGCAACCCGCACCGCTACAATCACTAATCCGGCCAAGGATACATTCCGTTTGATCCAGGGACAGCTGACAGCCTACAAAAACGGCCAGCCTGTCCAGTTGGATAGTGAGGCAGGTAATTATAACGGCCGGATGATGGTTCCGGCCCGCTTCGTCAGTGAAGCCTTCGGATATAGTGTGTACTATGAGCGAACGCGCAGCATACTCTTCATTACCAGCAAGGATTATGTTCCGGATACCGCTGCTCTGCTCTCCAGTGACTTGGCAGTAGCCCGTCTCGCAGCCATCTCCCTGCCCATTCAATACAACTTCACGCCTGTTTCCGCAGCGGAGAGCGGGCAATCACGGAATTATACGTACAGATTTGCCGCAAATGATGCTACTCGCTATGTCTATGAGAACGCGCTTGTCTCAACCGTCGTTGAGATTAAGGACGGAGCTGCCCATGCCGTCTGGCAATACGGCACGAATGGAATCCCCGGCTATGATCTGTACACTACAATGGGAGGACAGCAGCCCGGATATATGGCTGAGATGTCTCATGATCATTTCCGCTATTTTGGCGGAGGCTACCGTGCTTACTATCAGACAGCAGCGGATGGCTCCTATCAGTCCTTTCCTTATTTTACCCGGAACTACGGTGAGATCATCCAGCCTATCCCTGAATAACTGAGTAGAACCAGACCAAACCACTGTCCATGATTGATGGGCAGTGGTTTGTGTACTGTAAGTCGCCTTAGTGTTATTGCCAAGCCGGGTAAGTCCAGCCTCTACCTTCTCCGCGCAGCCACATTGACCACACCATAGCGGTAGAGCACCTTCTTCCCGAACCAGCCAAACAGCCTGTCGGTGAAGAAGCCCATGAAGCCCAGACAGAACAGCCCGACGAATATCCAGTCCGTACGGAAGAACAGCCGCGAATTCCAGATCAGATAACCGACACCTTCATTCGAAGCAATCATTTCTGCCCCGATAATAGCCATGTAGGAGGTTCCCATTGCCAGCCGTACACCGGTGAAGATATATGGAATCGTAGCCGGCACAATCACGTGCAGCAGAATCTGCCATTCATTTGCCCCCATGCTGCGGGCCGAGCGGACCTTATCCTCCTCTACCGACATTACACCGGTCAAGGTGTTCAGCACAACAATGAAGAAGGTAGCGTACATAATCAGGGCAATCTTCGACTGCTCCCCGATGCCGAACCAGACCAGAAAAAGTGTGATGAATGCAATCGGCGGGATAAAGCGGATGAAATTCAGGAACGGCTCGGCAAATATGCGGATGACGTTAACTTTTCCGATGATCAGCCCTGCCGGAATAGCCAGCAGACTGCCGAGTACCCAACCGACAAGCACGCGGTAAAAGCTGATGCCGATATACTGCATCAAGGTGCCGTCTTGGACCAGTTCCCGCCCTCCCTTCAGCGTGGCCCATGGCCCGGGGATGACATCCGGACCATACACCCATGCGCCCAGCTGCCAGATGCAGAGTGCGGCAATCCATAGCAGGGAGACCGAGACCCATTTTTTCTCCACCCATTTCAACATGTACTGCCCTCCGATCCTATTCTTCAAAATGGCTCTGAATTTGGTTATACAGCGAGTAGAACTCCGGCGAGGCCACATCCCGCGGAAACGGCAGCGCATTGTCGTATATATTGGTGATATTGGAGGAAGGCCCCACGGACATGATGCCGATGCGCTCACCCAGCAGCAGTGCTTCCTGAATATCGTGCGTTACGAAAATAACGGTCTTATGCGTTTCACGCCATATTTGCACCAGTTCCTTCTGCATCGTCCGCCGGGTCATGGCATCCAGCGCGCCAAAGGGCTCATCCATCAGCAGAATCGCCGGATCATTCGCCAGTACCCGGGCCAGCTGTACCCGCTGCTTCATCCCTCCCGATAATTCCTTCGGGAATTTATCCTCATGCCCGTTCAGCCCCACTAGCGTGATATACCGGTCTGATAGGGTCCGGCGCTCTGCCTTTGCCGTCTTCTTCATCCGCAGTCCGAACTCTACATTCTCCCGCACCGTGAGCCAGGGGAACAGGGAAGAGTCTGCCTGCTGAAATACAACCGCCCGGTCCCGGCCCGGCTTATCCACCTCGACGTTGTCCACCCGCAGATTGCCGCCAGATTTGGAGACAAAGCCTGCGATCATGTTGAGCAGCGTTGATTTGCCGCAGCCGCTCGGGCCTAGCAGGACGAAGAATTCGCCGCCTTTGATCACCAGGTTCACATCCTTGATAATGTAATGAACGTCCCCGGCCGCAGGCTCGCTGTAGCTCTTGCGCAACTGCTCGATATGAATGGCATGCTGTTTGGCAGGTAAAGACATGAGGCACCTCCAGAAAGTTAAGTTATTTCGTGTAAGCTATGCTACTTGGCAAAAGTCACTTTATCCGGCAAAGCCTGCTTCAGCGGGTCCAGACTGAGCTTGCTGTCCAGATCAAAATCCTGTTCAATGATTCCTGTATCGACCATATACTTTTTCTGTCCGTCAAGACTGTCATAGGCAGCCTGGGTAAAGCCCACATTCCACGGATTTGTCGGCAAGTCCTTCAGCGTTGCTTCCTTCGGCTGCTTCAGTTCCTTGAACATCAGATCGGCCACTTCCTCCGGATGCTCCTGAGCATAAGCCGCAGCCTCGTCCACCGCCGCCAGGAATTCGCCAATTCCCTCAGGATTCGCCTGCACAAAAGCATTCCCGGCGACAATACCCATTCCGAGGCGCACCGGAGTCTTAGACATATCGGTCAGCTCATGGACACCCTCAAGTGCGGCCAGCTTATCCGTCAGAGCTGAGCCAGTGAACCAGGCAGCATCCACATCACCCTGCTTCAGTGCAATGAAGGCTTCGTCGAACGCACCCTGTCCTGTCAGCTTCACGTCGCTTAGCGCAATGCCCTGCTCCTTCAGGTATTCATCCCACAGATACGGCAGAAACGTACCGCGCATGAAGCTTAGGTTCTTGCCTTTCAGATCCGCAGCTGACTTGATCTCGTCCCTTACGTACAGCTTCCATACTGCCGCTGCCTGATCCGTGGCCTGGCCGGCGGAAGCAATGATCGAATACTCGCCTTTGGAGACGGCATTGAGCACCGGGAAATCAGCACCGAAGGCCACGTCTACCTGCTTGATGAATAGCGCATTTACTCCCTCAGCCGGAGTGCCGAAGTTGATGATTTCTGCATCGATGCCGTGGTTGGCGAAGATGCCTTTATCGACTGCTACCCGGAAGGTAGGATTCGTGTTGATGTCAGCAATTCTAATCTTCAGGGTCTTCTGCTGGCCGCTGCCCGTTCCTGTGGAAGCCGCCGCGTCTCCCTTGGAGCTGCAGCCGGACAGAACCAGTACCAGAGATAAGGATAAGAGCAGGAAGGCTGAGCCGTACCATGATTTTTTCAAAACTACGCACCTCTTCGTCTATAAATTTCTATAGCCTATCTAATTATCTGACTGGTTCTCCGGACGCTGCCTTCTTCCGCAGTAGCCACGCAAGCGGCCCCCTCTGTAAACGGAAGTGTGGTCGCTACACTCACTACCGAATCCGACCCCTTCGGCGCAGCTCCCGGCACTCTGAAGCTGGACACATCGATGGCCTCGATAGCAATTTCCTGCGGCTTCGCCAGCTGCGGCACCCAGGCATAGGGTACACGGTAGGAACGATAGACCATATTCGTATTGCGGCGGTCAGTGTAAGGGGAGATATACTCCCAGACCAGCTCATGCTCCGCCGTCACCTCGAACAAGCGCCCGTTCGAACCCTCGGTAATCAGCGTGTTGCCGTTCGGGAGCCGCTGCGCCGAGCTGATATACGGACTGTAGAACTTATAGGAATCGGTCGGAACGGAGAACCCGGCCTCCGCCGAGGTATACTGCCACTCGATATCCAGTGTCACCGGATTAATCTCCAGCACACGGGAATGGTCACGCAACGCATTCTTCTGTCCAAAAGGTGAAGAGGGATTCGGCAGCCCATATCCGCCCCAGCCGCCGTTATCGAATACGAGCAGATTGCCTTCGCCCGGCAGTCCCTTCGGAATGATGTGGGCGTGATGCTGGCCGATAATCCAGTCGATATGCTTCACTTCAGGCAGAGAGTAGTCCGGTCCCAGCCGCCAGACGATAGCCCCGCTGCGCTTGTCAGTGATGGCGATGATATTCGCCTCGCGCGCATCCCAGATAATATTGTCCGGGTGGAAACGCTCATCTCCGTTATCATAGAATTTGTTCGGCCCTACGTAGGAAGCGGAGTTGATATGCAGCCAGTCGCCTACGCCGCCGCCCAGATCTCCGAAGGAGCGGGTGTTGGGATCGCGGAAGAGAACATTTCGCGCCGCCTGATCAAATCCAAGCTCCGCGAAATGATCGCTGGCCGCCCACTCCCAGATCACATTGCCTTCCCAGTCCACCTCAATGATCGTGTCATCCAGCAGCTGCTTATCGGAAATCTCAGGATTGTGCAGATTCTTATGCGCTAAGATCAGCGTTGTCCCGCTGTTAGCTGAAGGTTCAAGCCCGGGAGCGTAGTATCCGACCGGATTGCCCTCCCGCTGATAGTCGTGATGCTGGCGGGCGTACCACAGCGGCTCATACCCAGGGTCCTCGATATGCTCGTAGCTGTTGTATCTCCAGACCACATTGCCGTCCCAATCTACCTGAACCAGATCGACATTATCCTGAATGCCGAATTTGGGATCTCTTCTGCCCGTGCTGCCCAGGACGTAGCCGCCCGGGAGGATTTTGGCAGGGAAGCCGATCAGCCCTTGCCACAGATGCACTTCCTTGCCGCTCATATCGATCAGCACGACTCCCTCATCGCCCGCCTGAAATACAGTGTAGCCGCTCCATGCCTTGGACGGGTTATAGACCGTCGCCCCTGTCGGATAAATTGTTGAGTGTCCCATGATCATCTCTCCTTAAAGTTGTGTTAGCGGAAACTTCATTTTCAATAGCTGAGATAGTTCTTCTTCACCTCTGCACGCGGCTTCTGTTCAGGCTCTTGAGGTACGGGAATTTCAGCATTTTGCTGTGCCAACTTCAGCAGCGTATCCGAGAACCCTTCCAGATTGCCGATGATCCGTTCATAGAAGCGGCTCTGCTGCTCAAGCTCCTCATCCGTAAAGCCCTCGAACAGAAGCGTAATACATCGGGCACCGATGTTGCCGTTGCGCTCCACCATCTCCCGGCCCTTGGCCGTAATATCAAGCAGGACGGTTCTGCGGTCATCTTCCTTGCGTCTGCGCACCGTATATCCGCCGGCCTCCAGCTTGTCACTCAGCGCCGTTATAGCGCCCGAAGTGAAATCGAGCTGCTCTGCCAGATCGCCCAGCCGCTGCTCACCATCACGGATAATCTTTTGCAGAATCAGCATGCCGGGCAAGGAAATCCCCTCCACGCTTACGCGGTCACGTTCCTTGACGAATCTGCGCACCATTTTGCGGAACAGGTGGTCTGCCTCCTCCAGCCGCTCCCACGGGTTATCTTCCATGCTATCTCTCCTCTGCTGTCCATCCAAGGGAACCCAAAAAGGCCCCCGGAAAATCCCCTGTACGGGAATATTTGCGGGAGCCTTTGGTGGTCCAATCAGCTCAAATATGATGGTCGTATTTATTATTTCACTGTTCATTTAATTAGTAGTGAAGGATTGCTGTAATCATATACCCCTTAAACCCACCTGTCAAGTATGAATATATTCGATAAATGTTAAAAGGACTGCGGGGTGCTCTTACGGCAGTGGAGAGCTCATAGTACTGTAGGCGTATTATTGTTGCATTATTTGCAACTTTGGTTCATGGATAGCTGCCTGTTCGGGAGGATTGTTGTATGAAATACAAGAATTATCTTGATCATCTGCTTGGAAGCGAAGGAGAAGTTGCATTTCCTGCAACAATTTTGGATTTTGACCGATTTTAGGAGGAGAATGTTGTATTTGATGCAGGATTTTAAGTCGCTTAGCCTACCCGGCAAAAAGCGAAAATGATCGGTGTTGTCAGCCGGAAAACCTCCGGCTGACCTTCTTGTGCGAAGATTCCAAGTGCTGGCGCCAAGCTGCTGATCCGGAGCATTAAGACAAACTGACCACGTAGGTGAGGAACTGATAGACGTTGTCCTTCAGCACAGTTGCTGTGGCCAGAAGCTTCTTGCCCGAGGGGCTCCAGTGCAGCTGGTCAGACACGCGGATATCATTCAGCACCGGCGTCTGCTCTCCGGTCTCCACCTCGGTAATGAACAGGTCTTCCTGATCATCAGCAGAACCTGCTGCAGTGACTGCATAGGCCAGCTTGCTGCCGTCCGGCGACCAGCTGGTACCGAAGATCTGCTGGCCTGCAGCAAGCTGGGACTGTTCATTGCCTTCACTGTCACAGAGCTTCAGCACCATCTCGCCCGATCCCTTCCGTTCGACAATTGCGAGCGTGCTCCCGTCCGGTGACGGAACAACCCACATCACATTCTTGCTCAGCACCTTGGTCTGTTTCGTATCCGTATCATAAGCGCTAAGCTGGCTGTCTTCACCCGTGACATATAGAATCCGGCTGCCGCTCTGCATGACCTCATGTACATAAGGGATGCCGGTCTTCAGCACTGTCTCCTGCTTGCCGATCACATCCGCGCTCATGATATTGCCTTCCATATCCGGATAAATCACATGATCGTTATCCGCCCATCTTCCTTCTTCGCTTCTGAACTCCGCATCACTCATTTTCACCGAAACGCCTGTGGCCAGATCCATAATATAGCCAAGTCCGGTAGCTTCATACAGCTCTTTGTAGAATACATGCGTCTTGTCCGGAGACATTTGCGGTGAACCATAATTCAGCTCCCCCTCCTGCAGCGGAGTCTCATCACCCGTGGAGAGTGTATGCAGATAGAGATTCAGCGGATATCTTTCCTGGCCTTCGATCACCTGCGCAGGGAGATTACGGTTTTCTTTGGTCACAACCATGACGTCCTCACTGACGAAATCCGTGCCCCGAACACCCTCCACCTTATCGATTCCTTCCAGCTTCAACTGGGTATAGACGGATTCGCTAATGTTATCGAGAACCGTAATTTTGTGGCCGGATTTCTCCACCACCTGCCTTGTTTCAGTATTCTCGGCAGCGCAGCCTGTCACGGACAGCAGAAGCGCACCACATAGCAGAATTGCCCGCACCTTGCCCTGTCTTCTATTGTTCTCAGCATTCATTAGGCTTCCCTCCAGCTTGTGTTACTCCCAGCATACCGGATGCTTATTTCCAAACCGCATATAGAATGTTTCCAAGTTGTAAACGTAGCCCCTTCAGGACACTAATGGAAAAGACAGCTCAAACGCTGCGCCCTCGCCTGAGCTTTCCAGCAGTGCTATGGTTCCGTTCTGCTTCTCCACCAGGTTACGGACCAGTGAGAGTCCAAGCCCCGTGCCTCCCGAGGCTCTCGAACGGTCACGGTTAACCGTATAGAACGGCTCGAAGATCTTGTCCCGCGACTCTTCAGGAATGCCGATACCGGAATCACGGATTGTAATCCATACCCGCCCGTCCCTGACCTCGCTCCGCAGATGAATGCTTCCCTGCGGAACATTATATTTGATCGCATTGTCGAGCAGATTGATGAAGATATGCATGAAGCTCTCTTTATCGATCCAGATATGCGCCGGCTTGACGTCAAGCGATACCGTAAGGCCATAACGCTCCGCCTTGCCTTTCATCCGGCCGCATATATCCCGCAGCATGCCCTCGACCTCCAGCAGCTCTGCCTGGGATTCGAAATCATATTTCTCCAGCGCGGTCAGCTGCAGCACCTTCTCCACCATCTCATACAGCCGGTCTGTCTCCTTGGCAATGCTGAGCTTGGCATCATGCAGCAGCTCGGGGTCATCGTCATACATGTTCAGCAGATCAACATACGCCTTGATTGAAGTCAGCGGTGTCTTGAACTCATGGCTGATATTCCCGATGTACTGCTTCTGCTGCTGCTCCAGCGCCTGCAGCTTCTCCACCGCGAGCTGCAGCTTGCGCCGCTCCTCATCCTTCGCGGCAATGCTGCTCTCGATCTCCCGGCTCATGAAGTAGATGCCTTCGGCCAGCTCACCGAGTTCATCCTTGCGCTTCACAGGCGGAGCCGAGATGTAATCGGCACGGCGGATATCCTCCGCTGATTTCTTCAAGCGGCCGATCGCTGCCGCAGCGCGGTTGAAGTACAGGTACCCGATGATGAAGCTGAGCACCAGCACCGCGCCCCCTGTCGTCAGGAACAGATTAAGCAGCGTCTGCTGGAAGCTCCGGGCGTCCTGCAGCGAGTACTGCAGCTGCACCACACCCATCTGCTCCTCCGGCCCCTGCAGCGGAGCCAGATACAACAGCTTGTCGCCTTCACTCTGATAGGCGACTTTATTATTCAGCGCGTAGTCCAGTGCCGCGCTGACATCCGGCCTGCCCGGCCCCGGCTCACCCTGCGCCGAGGTTCCCACCTGCTGACCCTGGCTGTCGTACAGGGTCACCTCCAGGCCGGTGTACCCGGCCAGCTCGGCGGCCAGCGCCCGGCCCCGCTGCTGCATGAAGGCCTGCGGCGTGAGGCGCACGCCGGTATAGTAAGTCTGCTTCACGCGCAGATTAACGGTTGTGACATGCTGGGCCAGATAGATCTCCGTCTGACCCTGCTGATTCCGCTCCACCCCGCGCAGCACGAAATAGCTCAGCACGCTGAGCGCAAGAATGAGCAGCAGAGCCAGGAACAGGCTGAACTTCAGCTTGATGCTGACTCTCATGGGTAGCTCCCCGCAGGCACAGCCTTATAGCCGACGCCATAGACGGTCTGCAGGATGTTCTGGTAGGGCTCGCCCAGCTTTTTGCGCAGCCGCTGAATATGGATATCCACCGTACGCGTTCCCCCGGCGTAGTCCATATCCCACACCTGCTCCAGCAGTTCCTCGCGCATATACACCCGCTGCGGGTGCGAGAGCAGCAGCAGCAGCAGATCGAATTCCTTCGGAGTCAGCTCAAGGCTCTCCTCCCCAAGCTCGGCGCTGCGCCGGTCGGGATGCACCCGCAGAATGCCGTATTCGATCAGCTCGCTCTTCACCTCGGCCGTATTCTTCTCCAGCCTGCGCAGCAGTGCCTTGACCCGGGCCAGCAGCTCGCGGATCTCGAACGGCTTGGTCATATAATCGTCTGCACCAAGCTCCAGGCCGACAATTTTATCGACAATATCATTTTTGACGGTCAGCAGAATAATTCCGATATCATCACGGTTCTCAAGCTTGCGGCACACATCATACCCGCTCAGCTTCGGCATCATTACATCCAGCACCAGCACGTTCGGGTGGAAGGTGTTCGTCTTGCTCAGCGCTTCCTCCCCGTCACCGGCGGTATCGACCTCATAGCCTTCACGCCGCAGCGCATAGGCAATCGCACTCACAATGGCCGGTTCATCATCGACGACCAGTATTTTTTTCATAGGAGGTTCATCCTTCCGTTTGCACTTGCTTGGGTAAGGGTAAATATATTTCTGTGTCCATTCAAGGATAACGCAGATGAAGAAGCAGGATCAAGGAAATGCAGGCTTCGCCGGTATTTACTACTAGAATCACCGTCCGGGCCTGCTGGCAAACACCGGTTAGGCAAATGCTTTTAGAACGAACCAGGGCTTCCTAAACATTTAGGTTATCTTTAAGAAGACTTAAGCTTCATTTCAGTATTGACGGGTAAACTGTACTTAGCTGAAGTTCACTAGCCGCCGCAAACCACTAACCCTGAACGATATAACCAATCATGAAAAGAGGATAACAGATATGAACATAAAACGAATGAATATTAAGCGGGTAATGATTGTCGGAACGATGGTTGTAGCCATGTCCTTCGGAGGAACTGCCTGGGGCAAGCCAGCATTACATACCCTTCCCGTTGCCAAATGGTCTACATCTGATGTGGCCGATACCGATGAGCTGCTGGACGCCCTGAACCTGAGCCAGTCCTCCGATGAAGAGCTGTACGACGCCCTATATGACGGCAAATCCCTGCGTACCATTGCAGAAGAGAACGGCGGGAATATCAATAATGTGATCAACCTGCAGGTCAAACAGCTGACCCAGCAGCTGGAAGCAAGACTGGCGGGCGGAAGCATCAATCAGCAGCAATACACCGCACAGAAGGCTGAACTTAGAGAGATCGTGACGCAGAGTGTGCTGACTTCATTTGGCTGAGTGAATCCGGCAGGCTGAATCACGTAAATTCCATACCGTTTATTTGAAAAAG
Organism: Paenibacillus sp. FSL R10-2736; assembly: GCF_038000245.1. Lineage (NCBI taxonomy): Bacteria > Bacillati > Bacillota > Bacilli > Caryophanales > Paenibacillaceae > Paenibacillus > Paenibacillus sp. FSL R10-2736. The sequence continues at coordinate 865,213 of NZ_JBBOBN010000002.1, read as the reverse complement.
GCTGGCTCACCTGCAGAATTACTGCGGTGGGGCAGCTTTTTTGTGTGTAGTACCCCTACGGGCTGGTAAATGTGCGTTCGCCGCACTCTTAGTGTAACTGCCTGGTGAAAACAGATTACTATGTAGGCTCTACGTAAGATTGGAGCGTGAATCCCAATTTTATCCGCTTTCCAGGGCGGCGACAGGCAGCTTTTTATATAATCCTGCACATAATACAACATTTCCTTCATCCTATCGGCTCAAATCCAAAATTGTTGTACAAAAGGCAGGATTTCACCTTTCTCAAGCGACTTAGCAGGATTATTGTTGTAATTCTTACAACAATCCACCCGAAAACCTGGCTATCCATGAATCAAAGTTGCAAAACGTACAACATTCAAGTCTGCAGTGCTCCTAAGAAGTCATCATTCTGCCGGAAACGAATCAAGTGTAAGAGACCGACGTAATCCACCATGCGAATCCGCTTAACCAGAGCATTTAAGGGGGACTACTGTTTTCACCGCTATAATGAATTATATAAAGGCTTATATCTGCGGGTATGAGTCTTTTATTGTCCAGTATTACAGTTTATCACTCTTAGGTCTTGACCTTCCTGTTAGGGTAAGGTTTATGGTTAGTATAAGAAATTCCGGCCGGATTAACTTGTGAGAGGATGGCTCTGCATTGAAAATTGGGGAATTCGCAGAACTGAATAAAGTTACCACCAAAATGCTCCGCCATTACGATGAGATTGGTCTGCTTCATCCTGCTGCCGTTGATTCCACGACTGGTTACCGGTCCTATACGTCAGGGCAGTCCCATTCTTTGAATTGGATTATGGTTCTGAAGAGTCTTAACTTCACCCTGGGTGAAATTAAGGAGATCTTAGGCGGACCGGTTGACAGCGTGATTCTCATCCGCCAGCTGGTACGCAAACGGATTGAAATTTCGTCGGCATTAAATGAACAAATTCACAAGAAAATGGCCATAGACCGGCTCATAAACCTCATTGAAAAGGAAGGCTTCGAAATGAATAAGACCATTGACCTGCAAACTATAGCGCTGGCAGATGTGCATGAAATCAAAAAGAACATCCCCAACATGGAAATGTTCCTTGAAAATGTAGCCAGTATTATTGCCCGGTGTACGTATGAAGATATCCACTCGGTTATACGCTTTGACATCAGCCATTTCAAACAGGTGAATGACGATTACGGCTTCGACGTAGGGGATAAAGTCATTATCGCCTGCTATCAATTGATTGAAGACAACATCCACAAACAATTGAGTCATGCTACTATAGGCCGCGCGCACGGGGATGAATTTATTGTCTTTGCCAAAGCGAACAAGGATGCAGCCAGCCTGGCTGCTCAATGTATCATCGATGCTATGCTAAGCTTTGACTTCCCCGCTATCGGCTGCCCGAAGCCCATGAGCTGTTATATCGGCGGTCTGGCCGGACCGTTCGGCAAAAGCACAGATATCCGTGTTATCATCGAGGCTTCCATAGAGACTCTTGAGCGGGCACGCCGGAATGGGATGAACTCTTTTATTATTGATTCGTATAGTGTGTAGAATTCTTCATTGCTATGGCATAAATAAGCTCGCCGGACAAGTAGCTACCTATCATTCTGAGCACCCAGCATGCCGTACTTATGGACTGACTACTTTCTCGCCTAATAGCTTATTCTATGTCTTTGGGTTTCATTTGCTGTTTAGCCTCTTTCCTTACACTTGAACTAAATGTTTCATAATTAGTATTTACAAGCTTTTTAAGTTGTACATCATGTGTCTTCGATTGCATCTTCCCATTATTCAATTTCCAGATTCCATCATCAAAGTTGTAGGACCAATACTTCCCGTCCGGTGTCTTCGTTAGCATAAGCAAGACCTGATCTCCTTCATGAACGAACTCCACACTGGATGTTTTTTTATCTTCAACCCCGTGTTGAAGATAAGTGATTTCTTTACTTTCAGGAACCTCCCCGTAAACTACTTGGGTAACACTAATGGTTGCTGGTGTAACCTCATATTGGAAGCTGCCTTTCCCAACAATACCAGCATCCCTCATTTCAACCGGTAGAACTTTGTTTACAGTTCCTTTTACAATAACTTGCACACCATACAACGCTTCTGCTAACGAATCTGTATCTGAACCTGTAGCTGCATACTCATTTCCATTTATATTAGATGAGCTGTGTCCAAATAAATCCGGACCTATTACAAATCCTAAAATAGATGAGGCAATTATACATGAACCAAAAATAGCTATTATTTGTAATTTACTCTTCATTTTTGAACCTCCTAAGTTAATTTAATAGCGTGAGTTAACTTGGTTTACATCAAACGTTGTAACATCGTAGCCTGTTTATAAACAACTTTGCCCTAAACTAGGGCAGGCCCTCTAGAATTGAATCCGGCTCGTACATACTTAAAAAAACCACATCTTCAACGGTCAACTGAAGGTGTGGTTTTTACTCATAAGTATATAATTATCCATTTTCTTTTGAATATCAAACGATGCATGACCTAATCTACACTCTTTATCATTTACACGCGAAAATACTGCCTAACCGTACCCCTGCCCTTTTGGCCCTCTTCCATTCCTCCAGCCTCTTCCGCCTCTACTCGGACCTCCACCTCCGCAAAAGCCCCGTTCACCAGCGTAAGCTGCGGCGGCAGATGGCCGCAATCGATGTCATAAATGACCGGCAGCCCCAGCTCGCTGGACAGCTCCTCATAGACATCCTCCACGGTGTAATTCTCCATAGGACGGTTAGCTGCGCTCCGGCCGAACATCAGGCCGCTGCAATGGTCGAACCAGCCGGCCAGCTTCATCTGCAGCAGGGATCTGCGGAGATCCGTTACCGACAGCTCGCAGTTCTCCAGGTACCACAGGATGGGCTCATTCTGGATATAATGCTGCTGGAAATGCCGCACATCCCCATACGGCGTGCCGATGAGATGCCGGATTACATCAATGCAGCCGCCGAGGAGCCGGCCCTGCATAGTTACGTTCTGCTTACCTACAGTCTTCCAGTTGGTGACTTCGGTAAGATTGAACACATGGGGGGAAGGCTCCCCGCCTCCCCATTCCAGCTGGTACTGCTGCGAGGAATGCTGAAGTACCGATTCCCCGCTTGCTGTAGACAGCACGGATTCCCACATAGCCGTCACCGGGTCTGTCTCTTTTCCACGTAAATCAATAAAATTGGTGCCGTGAGCAGTGGCGATGCCCGTCCGGAGAGTAACAGCCAGCAGCAGCACACTGATATCAGAGTAGCCGAGAATCCATTTCACCTTCATGTGATCGAAATCTACCTGCTCCAGGATTTCGATCAGCAGTTCGCCGCCCCAAGGCGGGATGATGAGCCCGATGCTGTCATCGGCCATCATGGCATTGAATTCAGCCGCACGCACGCTTGCCGGTGCAGACTTGGCCTTATCCTGCGTCCACGCCGTTGCACCGCACACCACGCCATAACCCAGTTCCTGCAGCCGGCTGCAGGCTAGCTCGAGCAGTTCACGCAGTTCCTCCCCTACTCCTGATGAGGGTGCTGTTACACCTATAACTGCTTCTGCTTCTAATGACGGATATCTGATCATTTTTGCGTATCCTCCTTAATCCTAATAAAAAGTGATACCCAAACCATAAGCAGTTTGAATATCACCTATTTGGATTATCACTTATATGTTTGTGTATGCCATTTATCTATTTAATCGTTATGGATCGTGTATTCATCGTTGTTCCACCTTATATCCTTATCCCTCAGGTTCCCGGCTTATCACGGCTAATCTCCAGAATATCCAGGAAAAAGACGAAGATCGGAATGCCGAGAATCAGTCCCCATACGCCGATATAATGCTCGGAGAACAGCAGCACGATGAAGGTGTAGAACATTGGAAGGTTCATTTTGGAGGACATCAGCTTAGGGTTGAGGAAGTAGCCTTCCATGACATGCAGCACGGCAATCATAGCCAGTATGTAGATCGTCATCACCAGTCCGCCGGTATTGTAGCCGATGATGCATAGCGGAATAAGCGAAATGACAAAGCCGACCACTGGAATCAGGCTGAGCATGAAGATCATAATGGCGAGCGCAAAGAGATACGGGAAGGGTTCGAAAAAGAAGCCCATGATCCATAACCCGACAACCGTGAACAAAGTATTGAACAGCGCAATCAGGATCTGGGCTTCAATGACTTTACCGAAGGAGGCTATGAATTTCCTGCCGAAATACTCAAGCTCTACATAGAACCAGGAGATCTTGCTGTCTCTCAGGCGGGAGGTGAAGTTGACAATTCTGTTCTTCTCCAGGATGAAGACAAGGCTCAGAATCGTTGACAGGACGAACGTAGTTCCCCAGTCACTGATTTTGAACACATATTCAATGCCTTGATTCAAATAGCTCTGGTAGTTCAATTCCTTAACCATACTGAATAAATACTGCATAATCTCGTTCTGTGGGATGTCGTCAGAGGTTAGTGTTCCGAGAAACGCGGTTAATTGCTTAATCTGCGAGAAGACCTTGGGCAGATATTTGACAAGGGCCAGTACGATCATAGTGATGAGAGCTAAGTACAAAATAATAATGATTACCTTGCTGTTCACCTTGACATATTTGCCGATTCTTTTGCTCAAAAGCACCTGAAAGCTGTTCATTACATAAGCAATCAGGAACGTCAGCAGCACCAGATTCAGCATGTCTCTAATACTGTACAGCAGCAGTCCAATCAGTGCCAGAATTAAAAAGCGACGGACTGTTAAATTTGCAAAGTAACGCTTGAATACATCCATTGTTTCCTTGTTCCTCTCCATTCGCAGGCGATTAGGACCTTTAGTTATAGTGTACCGTAACGAAAACAATTATAGCAACTTCGGCAGAGTCAAAAATACGCGAAAAAACAAACTTTATGTCATCTTGCCAGAACATCGGCTGCTTTATGCTATAATGTGTGCGAAATCGTGAAGGTAGAAGCAATTTAATTCCAAATCAATGGAGGCTGTATCCCTTATGGGCAAAATCATCTGTATCACCGGAGCATCATCCGGCATCGGCCTGGCGTCCGCGCTGAAGTTTGCACAGGAAGGCTGGACGGTCTACGCCGGCACCCGCCATCTGGAGCGCGATCAGGAATTGTACCGCAATGTGGACAATCTGCAGTTCGTAGAACTGGAGGTTACACAGCCGGACAGTATTCAGCGGGTTATCGACCAGATTGACCAGGAGCACGGTACGCTGGATGTACTGTTCTGCAATGCCGGGTTCGGCTATCTCCGGGCACTTGGACAGGCTCCGTTCACTGATATCGAGCGCATATTCGACACTAATGTGTACGGGGTTATGCATACGATCCGGGCTGCACTGCCCCTGCTGCGCAAGACCGGCTACGGCCATATTGTGGCTACGTCCAGTGTCGGCGGGCTCATTGGACAACCGATGAACGAGATCTACTGCGCCAGCAAGTTCGCGTTGGAGGGACTGCTGGAGAGTCTGGCTACCTATTACAAGCCGCAATTCAATATCGACATTACCCTGCTTGAGCCGGGTGCCATCGCTACAGAATTCAATAAGACTGTCCTTGGGCATGTAGCAGACACCGGCGGCATCCTTGACGATGAATACAAGCCGATTCTCGATGCCTACACAGGGACGTTCCTGAAACGGAATGTAGAGCCGCAGACTGCAGAGTCCGTAGCAGACGTCATGTGGGATCTGGTCCAGCTGGAGACCAAGCCGCTGCGCCTGCGCACCTCTGAACGGGCTGAAGAATTCGTCTCCCGCAAGGTCAGTACGGACCCTACCGGACTTGACGGTGTCCTTCATATTCGCAAAATCCAGCTGGATATGTAACTGCAGCGTCAGTCTTCCGCTTCCCCGGCCAGCTCCTTCGCGATCAGCTCCTGATTGCTGCGGTGGAATTTGGACATGTTGCGCGGGAACGCACAACCTTCGATCAGAGCATCAACCGTTTCCTGGATGCCTGAAGCTACAGCCGTACGCATGTTGTGGATATACTTCAGGCTCTCTTCCCTGCGCCGCTCCAGTTCTACGCTGCTGTCCGTTGCCTCCCCGTGTCCGGGGACCAGCAGCGTGAACGGGTGCCGGGCCAATATCTGCTCCAGCTTGCCGAGCGTTGCTTCGTAAGCCAGACTGCTGTCGTAGATATAGGGGAACTCCACGTCAGACAAGTAGTCTCCGGCAATGAACAGCCCGGCAGACTCCACTATAGTAAATAGCCCATCATCCGTATGGCCCGGCGCAGCATATCCCGTCAGCTTCAAATCCCCGAATACCAGCGTCTGCCCATCCTCTTCCATCTCATGATCCACCAGCGGATACGTGATTTCATAGTCTCTCCTGAGATAATAACTATCTTCGAATACCCGGATCTGTTCAAGAATATCTTCGCGTTCCCCGGCGCTTTTGTCCGCGAATGCCCTGCTTGCGATGACTTCAGCATCCCTGAAGGCCCCATATCCGATAATATGATCGAAATCAGAATGAGTGAATAACAGGAGCAGCTTCCTCGCGCCAAGAATGTTGTCTACATACCGCCGGATTTCCTCCACCTCACGGGGCAGCCAGCAGGGATCGGTTACCAGCACACAATCGTCCGTCTCCATAACAAGTGAATTCGTCATGTACAGATCACTTTGGAACAGAGTGACAGGGCCACGCTTCCATCTAAACATCAAATACCTCCCAAAGGTCGATACACCCGCTTTATAGTTTACGATTCTTATCCTATGACTATTCTACATCTAGTGTTTCGGAAGGCAGGAACATTACAAATCATTAAAGAAACCTGCTCCTATTTGGGTTTAATTCGGCTAAAGCCTCAAGCGGCCTGTTCTTTTTACCTCTAACATTCACCAATCAGGACGGCGAACTTCCGGTAGTAACAAGTCGCGTCGTATTTTCCCACTTTATGGGCCATGTTGGACAAGCGAATTATGGGTTTAATTAGCCTAACGGGGAAGTTACCACCTTGGGGACAAAGAGCATAGATTTAAAACAGTTTTTCGACATTCAGGGAGAGAAACAACCCTAAAGTATATCAACACACGAAGCGGGCAGCACCATCTGCTCAGGCGTTGCCCGCTTCTTTATGATAGGTTTTCAACTTGGTGAGACACTGTAGCTGTCATGCGCTTTTTTCCAAATTTCCGCGTTTTTCGGATCCATTTCCTCTAAGCGTTTAAATACAGTCGGATCATTTTTAAATCTGTCAAAAAGCTGGTAATACTGAAAATCGTATGAGTTTAATTGCATGTCTTTCCAAAGTTTAGCTGCAGATGGATCATCTAAATTAGAAATTAAATATTCGACCCAGTTAGTTTTTCTTTGTTCGTTAGAAAACATCGACAATAAATTAATGTATACATTTTTAGCAGTCGTACCACCGACTTTTATGTATGGCTTACAAATTAAAGGAATGAGGTCCGTATATTTGTCCCCAAGGTCAAAAGCTAAACTGATAGCTTTGGATCTTACTCCCGCGTTTGGTTCAGTAGGTATAATTTTCGTGATTGAGTCAATAGCAGCTTTTCCGTATTTATCTCTAAACAAATCTATTATCGTATTTCTAACTATAAAGTTTTTATTCACTTCAATTTCTTTACCAAGTAAAGGGAGTTGATCAGCATTTGCAACAGACACAATTATCCTATACGCTGCTTCACTCTTAGGGGAAGTTGACAGAATTTGAGGTTCAGTTTCGTTTAAGAATAGAATAAAGTTTTTCATTAAGTATTTCGAAAAAAAATCTATCGCACTACTTTCGGAAGCTTTAGAGCTGGAAGCATATTCTGCTATTGCATGTAACAGCAGTTTGCGATCTAAATTTAACAGGTAATTTAAATTTTTTGCATCTGTCTTACTTAATGTATATGCATCTTTTTTATAAAGACTCGATAAACGGGTATTTACATCTTTTTGAAATACGGTAGTAATTCCAACGTTTACAGACAAAGCAGAAGCATAATTGAAGCAATTTAGGATTGAAAGCAGCATGGAAACAAATAATAACAATATTATTTTTTTGTAAAAAATCCTCATTTACATTCCCCCTTGTATTATTAAGCAATTAATACTCCAACACGGTATATGACTTTATCAATACTCGCAATGACTTCAGCTACAATTATAGTTCATGATAGATCACAATCAACATGCTTGTAATAGGCTCTTCTTAACCACAAAAAAAACCATACATTCCTTAATTGAAATTTATTCACACTATGCTACGATGTGTTTGATTTTCATTTTCTCCACTCCTTTGCAATAGGTGTCTACTTTTCGGAATCTTCGTACTGCGCAACAATAACTTTCCATCTCCTAATAAAATTCTGTTTTTACGATGTTTAAGCGGGTACTTATGCTTTGGAAATAAAAAATATTGGAGTTACAACTGCTAGTGGATATGAATCAATCAATGATTAAGTAAAACAAGAAGGCCAAGAAGGAGCCATTGTCGAAAACAATGGCTCCTTCTTTATGAAGTGAAATTACTATTTTGATGAACTTGATGGAACATCAGTATCAGTCGGGGTTTCATCATTTAAGGTTTTATTTAAGAGCAACGAATTGGGATAATTTTTAGAAAATTCTGCTTCATCTACTTTTAAAAAAAACTCGCCTTCAAAAATTAGTTGATTCGTATTAGGCCCGATTTCATCTATATTTCTTGCTATCTCCGATTCCTTAAAGATATTTTGTTCATCTGCTCGCACGAACATGCCATGAGGTGTATAGAATTGACTATAATACCCTTTTGCGATTTTTGATTCTACGGATTCTACGGTTTTTACTGATTCTACGGATTTATTATTTGTTGAAAAATTAGTGTTAACAGGATTTTCATCTGTCTTAATTACGGTTACCATTTCTGGATAGTAGTCTGCTTTTGAATTGGATATTAATGCCACTCCTGAAATAATAGTCACTGCAAAAGCTATTAAGTATATTTTTTTAAACATACTATCCCCACCCTTTCTATACCAACAATTATTTCCTCTTTAAAACATTATATTCACTAAGATGTTGAACGAATCGATAAGGTCCGTAAAGGAAAATATCCACTATAAAATGTGTGATTTTCCTAATTTTATTATACTGCCTTTTAAAATGCATGTGAACATCAGTTTACGATAATATTAATTTCCTTACGCATTAAATCTCCAATTCTCCTCTATCTATTATTTCCATTAAGCCTTTTAATATGTAGTCTACATGGACGCAGATCAATTCACTTACGAAGAGTAGCCGAAGTATGGTGAACAGTAATGATGTTTTTATTCCCAAAAAACTTGGTTAATAAATTCCGAAATCTAAATGTATAGTTTAGTATTTGGCAATGTATTAAAGTTACTGCAAACAAATCAAGAAATTTCACCCTTTATATAGAGGTCTCTTTGACTACTAATGCACAGTTTGCGTCAACCATCCATCACAAACGGTTTGATCAAAACTTCTCTTTATATTCTTTGAAATCAAATTTCCCGGTTTCCCGATCAACAGCGACAGACCAGTATCTTTTATGAAATGCCCCACAGTTTCTGTATTCATCATGCAAAAAGCCCTCCGGCACAAAGCCGAAGGGCTAATTCTTAACATACACATTATTAAGCAGCTTGTTTCTGCTGCTCAGCTCCACTGTTACCGCTGGATCGGCTCGATCCGGTAAGTAGCGTTGCCGCCATCTGCGGCTGATCCACCGCCGGTAATCTGCCAGCCGAAGGATAATACATCCTCCAGCCGTTGCTTCTGTGATTCCGTTAACACCGCTTCGACTGCTTCGCGGCCTTCCTCCAGCTCCAGCTTGGGCTGGGTGCGGAGTGCAACGGCAATCCAGCTGCGGATGCCGCGGATCGTGTTGTACTTGATCTGGTAGCCTTCGGTCACGGCCTGACGGAACAGCTCCGGCTGTTCACCAGCCAGCGTGGACAACTGCCCGTAATCGAACTCGTATTCACTCTCGTCAGCAGGCAGATCGCCTTCGGCAACCCGCCGCAGCAGTTCTTCATCGGACCAGCCCAGAGAGCGCAGCGATTCCACCAGCAGGGCGTCCCATTGCGATAACTTCACCTTACTCAGCGTATCAGTCATTGTATATCCTCCCTTGTTTATATAAATATAAATGCATACCTTTACCTGAATTCAGTCCGTAAAGTCACCAGCCACATAATGCCCCGGGCTCACTTCCCGCAGTATGGCGGCTTCTTCATCCCCGCGCGTTACCGAGTAGGCATCCAGCCGGATTCGCTGGCTGGCCTTCAGCGGGTCGGTCTCCAGGATGGAAGACAGCAGCGCCTTGGTATACGGATGCTGCGGATTGTCATACAGCTCATCGCTCTCCGCAACCTCAACGAGGCGGCCGCCGTACATCACGCCAATCCGGTCGGAGATATGCCGGACCATCGACAGGTCATGGGCGATGAACAGATAGGTCAGTCCGAATTCGGACTGCAGATCCTCCAGCATATTGACGACCTGGGCCTGCACAGAGACATCCAGCGCCGAGATCGGCTCGTCGCAGACGACGAACTCGGGCCGGACCGACAGCGCCCGGGCGATGGAAATCCGCTGGCGTTGCCCGCCGCTGAACTCATGCGGGAAGCGGTAGAGATGCTCTCTTTTGAGTCCCACCTTCTCCAGCAGCTCCGCTACGGCTTCCTTGCGCTCTTCGCCTGGGTAGAGTCCATGAATCCTCATCGGCTCACTGATCAATTCCAGCACATTCAGGCTGGGGTTCAGTGAAGAGTACGGGTCCTGGAAAATCGACTGAATCCGTCTGCGGAACGGCTTCAGCCCTTTCTCGCCCAGCCTGCCCAGCGGCTGCCCGTCATAGAATACCTCGCCGTCCGTGTAATCGTACAGACGGAGCAGACAGCGTCCAACCGTTGACTTGCCGCTCCCGGATTCACCCACCAGTCCAAAGGTCTCGCCCTGGCGGATCTGGAAGCTGACACCGTCCACGGCCTTAAGCACAGCCGTATCACGTCCCCGCATATCCTTGCCCTTGGAGAAATGCTTCTTCAGATTGTTCACATCTACGAGCACCTTGCTCTCACTCACCGGAATCCCTCCCCACTGTAACTGCCGCCTGCTGCTCTTCACCTTCAGCCAGCCAGCACATCGAGCGGTGGCCAGGTGCAAGCTCTACTACCGGCGGACGTTCACTGCAGCGGGCAAAAGCATGCGGGCAGCGGTCCATAAACGGACAGCCGGGCGGCGGATTCAGCAGATCGGGCGGTGTGCCTTCAATCGGAATCAGCCGCTCCCGCGATCCGCCGCCGCGCTTCGGAATCGAACGCAGCAGCCCTTGTGTATAAGGATGCTGGGGACGATAGAAGATATCCTCCACCGTGCCCTCCTCCATCACAAGTCCGCCATACATCACAATGACCCGCGTGCAGACCTGGGCCACGACACCGAGGTCATGGGTAATCAGCGCCACTGCTGTATCCGAACGTTCTTTCAGCTCCTTGAACAGATCCAGAATCTGCGCCTGAATCGTCGCATCCAGCGCCGTGGTCGGCTCATCCGCAATCAGCAGCTCCGGCTGGCAGGAGAGCGCCATCGCGATCATCACCCGCTGGCGCATGCCTCCGCTGAATTCATGCGGATACTGCTTCAGGCGCTGCTCCGGATCACGTATGCCGACCTGGCGGAGGATTTCCGCCGCTTCGGCATACGCCTCCGCTTTATTCAGTCCGCGGTGTCTGCGGATGACTTCGGTTAATTGCTGGCCTATTCTTTTGACCGGATTCAGCGAGGTCATCGGGTCCTGAAAGACCATCGCAATCCGGTTGCCGCGCAGGGTCCGCCACTGCTTCTCCGTGAGTCCCTTCAGACTCTCGCCGCGAAACTCCAGCTTACCGGCAGTCATGCGGCCCGGCGGCGTGATCAGGGACATGACCGCCTTGGCGGTAACGCTTTTGCCGCTGCCGGATTCCCCGACAATCCCCACCGTTTCACCGGCATCTATATGGAAGCTAACGCCGCGGACAGCCTGATTCTCGCCGTCCCGGGTAGCAAATGAAACCTGCAAATTCTCAACAGTCAGCAGCCGTTCAGTCATGATGTTCCACTCTCCTATCTCCGGATCAGCTTTGGTTCAAAGCCGACCCGCAAAATATCACCCAGCACATTGAAGCTCAGAACGGTCAGCAGGATCATCAGCCCCGGGAACAGCGCCAGATAAGGCGCCTCTGCAATATACCCCTGCGCGCTGTTCAGCATGCTGCCCCAGGTGGCGTTCGGCGGCTGTACCCCGAAGCCAAGGAAGCTCAGCGACGATTCCATCATAATGGCCGACGCAATATTATTCGTTGCGCCGACGATAATCACCGGCACCAGTCCCGGAAGGATATGCCGCCAGATCATGCCGAAGGAGCTTTGACCGGAGGCCTTGGCGTACAGCACATATTCGCGTTCTTTGATCGTCAAGGTCTCCGCGCGGACCACACGGGCCACGTTCATCCACATTAACAGAGCTATAATAATGATCAGGTTGCCGATGCTCGGCTTCAGGTACACGCTGAGCAGCAGCAGAATCAGGAAGGACGGAATAGACATGATAATGTCCAGCATCCGCATCAGCAGATTATCCAGCCAGCCGCCGAAATATCCGCTGATCACTCCAACCATTACACCCACAAAGGTAGCCACGACCATGGAGGCGAAACCGACGAGCAGCGAGACACGGCCGCCATATAGCGCTCTGGACAGATAATCGCGTCCATAGTCATCGGTTCCGAACAGATGTCCGGCGCCGGGCTTGGTGAGGCGGGCCATGGCATCCATGGCATTCGGATCATATCCGGACAGGAAGGCAAAGATGGCCCCCAGCGTAAAGATAGCCAATACAGCAAGAGCAGCGACACCCAGACCGTTCGTAAACAGCTCTGACTGTAGATTTTTCCATTTACTGCGATTCATGAGGTCACCCCTTTAATTTAATTCGCGGATCGACAAAGCTGTAGAGAATATCTGCCACCATATTACCGAGGATCAGCATTAAGGAAGAAAATAAGGTGATCCCCATAATGACGGGATAATCCATCCCCTTAACCGCCGTCATCCCCAGCGACCCGATGCCCGGCCACGAGAATACCGTCTCGGTGACGATGGCCCCGGCCACCAGATCCCCCATCGACATGCCCAGCAGGGTAATGACCGGCAGCAGCACATGCTTCAGGACGTGACGGAACAGGATTGTCGATTTCTTCGAGCCAAAAGCATACTGGATCTGCACATATTCCTCTTTCAATTGTCCAATCGTGCTGGAGCGGATATAACGCACATATCCTGCCAGGAAACCGAAGGCCAGCACCGAGCAGGGCAAGATCCCGTGCTTCAGCACATCCAGCGGCGATTCCACACCAATCGTGCGCATCCCCATACTCGGCAGCAGATGCAGCTTGATCGCGAACAGATACATCAGCAGGATCGCCAGCCAGAATAATGGAATGGAAATCCCCACATAGGAAATAAAGTTAATCAGCTTGTCTACCCAGCGGTTGCGGTTCGCACCGGCCACGAGGCCTAGCGGAATCGCCAGAATAACCGCCAGCGCAATAGCGCTGCCCATCAGACCGGCTGTAGCCGGCAGGCGTTCGAGGATCTGTCCCAGCACCGGCTGGTGATTGATCAGGGAATATCCGAAGTTGCCCTGCACCATTTCCTTGATCCAGATGAAATATTGAATATAGGCGGGCTTATCCAGCCCCAGATTATGGCGGATACGCTCAATATCATCGGCATGCATATTGGGTGTGACGAAAGACAGCACCGGATCACCCGGAGCCAGCTTGATCATTGTAAAACACACTACGGATACAAAAAACAGCATCGGCAGTGTTTGCAGCAACCTTCGGACGATGAGTTGTCTCATACGCAGCTTCTCCCAGCTCTTGACAGGCAAAAAATAAGCTGGAGAACCCAGCTTATTTTTTTGCCGTGCTTATTTTTTGGGGCAGATTATTTCTGGTAGATCTTGGACAGGTCTTCGAAGATAACGACCGGCTTCAATACAGCTTCATCAATGCCGCCGTAGTTCTTCGATACAGCTACAACTGTTTTAGTATACGCGATCGGGTAGATCGGCGCATCTTCAGCGACAAGCTCCTGCGCTTTCTTGTAGATCTCTGCGCGTTTTGCCGGATCAGCTTCGCCTGCACCGTCATTCATCAGCTTATCAACTTCGCTGTTCGAATAATGCGAGTAGTTGGAAGAGCTGCCCGATGTGAACAGGATACGGTAAGCATCGGGATCATATCCCATGATATAACCGGTCAATGCCAGCTCGTAGTCGGTAGATTTCAGATCAATGAACTTCTGCACCCAGGCCGAGGAGTCCATGTTCTGCAGTTCCACTTCCACGCCGACAGCCTTCAGCTTCTGCTGCACATACAGCGAGATCGCTTCCTGTGCCTTGTTACCGCTCTGTACAATGTAACGAAGCTTCAGGTTGCTCTCTCCGGCAGACGCCAGCAATTCCTTAGCCTTAGCGGCATCATTATCAAAACTAGTTACTTCATTCGTGAAATACAGCGCGTCCGGAGTCAGGAATGACTTGGCCGGGTCAGCATATTCACTGGAAGTGTACGCTGTCTGGATCAGCTCATCGCGGCTGAGGGCCAGGGACAGGGCTTGACGGACTTCTTTTTTGGCGAGGGCGCCGGTATCACTGTTCGCATTGAACATCAGATAAGCCAGACGGCCTTCACTATAAGGCAGAATTTCGAAATTGTTCGTTGCCTGAATGGTGGCTACATCCTTAGGATCCAGATACTGCACGTTGATCTCGCCGTTCTGCAGGGCAAGGTTCGCAGCATTGGTATCCTTGGCAATCCGGTAAGTTACAGAATCCAGATGCGGCTTGCCGCCGAAGTAGTTATCGAAGCGTTCCAGTGTCAGATACTCACCGGCTTTGTATTCTTTGAATTTGAAGGGACCGGAACCTACCGGAGCAGCGTTCTTGGTGCTCTTCTCAATGTCGGTTTCATTCTCAAAAATATGCTTTGGAATCGGGAATACCTGTACCAGTGTCGCTTCAAAAGCCGGGCTGACCTGCGGAAGCTGGAATTCAACGGTCAGATCATCCACTTTCACCGCTTTGATGGCTTGGTCGCCGATCAGGAAGTTGGCTCTCAGGAAGCTGTTCTGCTTCTCGTCGAGAATGCTGTCGATGGTGAACACGATATCATCCGCCGTCAGCTTCTCTCCATCATGCCAGGTAAGTCCATCCTTAAGCTTCAGTGTGTAAGTAAGATTATCCTCCGAAGGTGTCAGGCTCTCTGCCAGGTAGAAGGTCTTCTCCCCGTTATTCACCTGGAACAGCGGAGCATACAGTGCCTGGTCAATCGTCAAGCTTACACGGTCACCTGCATAGTTCGGATTAAGTACAACCGGATCAGATGCGACCCCTATAATCAAGCTTCCGCCATCCTTCGGTTCGCTGGCAGCAGGCTGCTGCGTTTCCGCCGGTGTCTGGCTGGCACCCGTATTTGTCGATGCCGCGTTATTTCCATTAGAGCATGCACTAATCATTAGTGTTAGTAGAACTAGAATGACAACCCCTGATATCCCTTTACGCATTATCTCTCTCCTCCATGTCTATGAGCAATCTCACTCGTTGTGAAAGTTATTATATATCGGAATAGTCGGGATTACAATGTATTAATTTTCCACCTGTGAAAGTTTGAACAACCGCCCGCTGTTACCCCTGAGGATTGCCGTTATCCCATACGCTGATCTCCTGCATGACATCCCCGCGCCGCAAAGCATCCACATGCTCCATTCCCTCTATTACTCTGCCGAACACTGTGTGCCAGCCGTCAAGGTAATCAAAAGTATCGTAGCAGATAAAAAACTGGCAGGAGCCCGTGCCCGGCCCGAAATGGGCCATGGATAACGCCCCGCGCACATGCTTATGCGGATTTCCTTTCGTTTCACAGGGGATTTTGTCCGTGCCGCCCCGGCCAGTACCCTCCGGACAGCCTCCCTGGGCGACAAAGCCACGGACAACGCGCTGAAAAGTCAGACCGTTGTAGAAGCCGCTGTTCGCGAGCTTTTCAAAATTGGCTACGGTTCCGGGGGCCTCCTGGTCAAATAATTCGAGCCGGATCTCTTGTCCATGTTCCAGTCTTATTCGAGCCAGCTTCATAAGGTCTCCTCCGCCTCTCCGGCTGCAGTGCCTGCGGGAACGCCGATATGAGCCACGGTCTTGGCCGCTTGCTCAGGCGCATAGATCTCCTGTACATCCTCGTCCAGCAGCGGCCGGAGTTCTCCATCCGCAGTATGTAGAAAAACCTCAGCGCGCGGATTCATCGCCAGGAGCAGGTTGATTAATTGCTGTACTTTTAACGGTGACTTGTCCATCCTCTCACTCCTGTCCTGCAGTCTGCAGAATGTCTATACCTGTCTATGCGGTATTGTACAACAGCTCTCAGGCAGACACCAATCCATATATTTCCTCCCAGGTCTCTATTTTTTGAAAAACCGGGATTAGTCCCGTACTTCTCTAAATATATTGAATACATATAATTCATATCATCTATTTGCGAATCCAAGGGGATGTTCTATTAATGTTGACCTTATCCTGGAGTGGCCTGCTATGAATGAGAACCGAACCCGGGTTCTGCTGGGCAGCCCGATCCATCAAAAACCGGCAATTCTCGAGCAGTTTCTGAACTCACTGCTGCGTCTGAACCTAACCAATATTGAGCTGCAT
This sequence comes from Paenibacillus sp. FSL R10-2736, assembly GCF_038000245.1. NCBI lineage: Bacteria > Bacillati > Bacillota > Bacilli > Caryophanales > Paenibacillaceae > Paenibacillus > Paenibacillus sp. FSL R10-2736. The sequence goes on along the minus strand of NZ_JBBOBN010000002.1, from coordinate 848,491 downwards.
TTCTATCTGATTGATGACAACCCGGACGAAGCTTCGAGTCAGCTGCTCCAGCAGTTCACCCAGAGCGGCAGAACGGTCTTCCTGCAGTCTTCAGGGTTTCATGATGCTTATATCCGCGATGATACGACCCATTTCTGGAATTCCAATCTGGTCTGGAAGGTGGCCGGGTTCAAGAACCTGATGATCCGGCGTGCCGAAGCCTTCGGCTATGATTATCTGTTCCTGATCGACTCCGATCTGATTCTTCATCCGGATACGCTGCTGCATCTGATCAGTACGGGCAAGGACATTATCTCCGAGGTGTTCTGGACCCAGTGGCAGCCTGGCACTCTGCTGCAGCCGCAGGTCTGGATGCATGACGAATACAACCAGTGGGAGGTGCTCCCGGGAGAGCAGCTCTCACACGAAGAGATCAACCGCCGCTTCCACGCCTTCCTGATGAAGATGCAGCAGCCGGGAATCTATGAGGTCGGCGGACTCGGCGCCTGCACCCTGATCAGCAGCCGGGCCATCGCTTCCGGTGCCAGCTACGACCGGGTCCACAACATCTCCTACTGGGGAGAAGACCGCCATTTCTGCATCCGTGCAGCGGCGCTTGGCATTCCGCTGTATGTCGACACCCACTACCCGGCGCTGCATCTCTACAGGGACAGCGACCTGCTCAAGGTGCCGGAGTTCATCCGGCAGACTTCGGGCGCGGAGGCTGGAGCTGGGCTGGAGTCGCCGGAGACGGGGCGATGTGACGGGGAATCGGAGCGGGATGCGCGGTATAGGGCGGAGCTTGAGCGGGAAGGGAAGGGCGAAGCGAACACAAGGCCGGATGGGTGGCACGAGGCGAAGCGGAGCGATGCCGAGTTAAATGAGGCAGAGCTAGGGCCCGAGGCGCGGAATGCGCCGGGGGCGGGACGGGGCGATGCGGAGACTGCGCGGGAATGGCGGAGTGACGCGGAGCTTGAGCGGGATCGACAGCTCGCGGCGGGGGCTCAGGCCGGCGGCGAGGAAACCGCTGCGCGCGAGGTTGCGCCTTCGGACAGCGGCGGCGCGGCGGACAGTTCAGACATGCAGAGCGCTGCCGATGCAGCGCCCGTGGATAAAAGAGCGCTGGATGCGAGCGCGGAGTGGGATGCGCTGTGGACCGAGGCGGAGGCCCGGCGGCGCTTGTCCAAGGAGCCGCTGCCAGAGGGCGGCGGCGAGATCGAGCTGCCGGGCACCGGTCCGGCGGCGGGCGCTGATGCGGCTGCGGCAGACGGTACAGATGCAGCAAGGCGGGGCGCTGAGCATGGAGCGGCGACCGGCTACTCCGGAGCGGCTGCTAATTCAGCAGCTGTCCGGCGGCCCAAGCTGACGCTTACGATGATCGTCAAGAATGAGGGCTCGCGGTTTCTGCGGCAGGTTCTGCAGGAGCACCGCAAATATATCGATGAAGCTGTCATTATCGACGACGGCAGCACGGATAACACAGCGGATATCTGCCGGGAGGTGCTTCAGGGCATTCCGCTGCATCTGATACGCAACAACGTCTCCAGATTCAGCAATGAATCCGAGCTGCGCCAGCAGCAGTGGGAGGCGGTCCTTCAGACGAATCCGGAGTGGATTCTGAGTCTGGATGCGGATGAAATTTTCGAGGCCGGATTTCCGGAAGAAGTGGATGCCTTGCTGCGTACGGACAATTGCGACTTGTTCTGCTTCCGGCTCTACGATTTCTGGGACGATACTCATTACCGTGAGGATATGTACTGGCGGTCCCATCAGAGCTACCGGCCGTTCCTGCTCCGCTACCGGGAGGACTTCACTTATCTCTGGAACGATCTGCCGCAGCATTGCGGGCGGCTGCCGGAGAATATTTTCGAGCTGTCCCACCAGTTAAGCAATCTGCGGCTGAAGCATCTCGGCTGGTCGAAGCCGGAATACCGGCTGGAGAAATATCTGCGCTATATGCTGCTGGACCCGGACGGCCAATACGGCTGGAAGGAACAATACCTGTCTATCCTCGACCAGCATCCCCATCTGATGCCCTGGAGCGAGTAGGCGGCGGGGATAGTAGAGCTTAGAGCTTCTATATAAACCACACTTAGGATTTCGGCCAAACAAGTAACCAATAATCGCTTAACCGCTGCTGAGGCAGCGGTCCCGCCAAGCGTCTATTTGGACTTTGAAGTTCATTCTGTATGGGGCGGGTATACAGGTAACAGGTATAAATGTTGTAAATATTACAACTCGGATTCATAAATAACGGGGTATGCGGGAGGATTGTTGTATGAAATACAATAATCCTTTCAGTTAGCCGCTTGCAGAAGATGAAATGCTGCATTTCCTGCAACAATTCTTGATTTGGGCTGATTTATTGAAGAAAATGTTGTATTTTCTGCAGGATTTAAGTCGAACGTCACAAGAAAAGCGTCCAGCCTTAAGGCGGAACGCTTTTTTCTTTGCGGATTGCAGTTGGTGCCTTACGGAGGCATCGGCCGGGTGAGTTCACATTTTAGAGCGAGTCAACCGTCTTCGCAGATTCCGGTTTCACTATAGTAACAGTCAGCTCACCGTCGGCTTCGTCAACCGTCATCACTGAGCCTTCCTCTGCTTCTCCGGCGATCAGCGCACGCGCCACCCGGGTCTCCAGGCTGCGCTGGATGAACCGCTTGAGCGGTCTTGCGCCGTACACGGAATCAAAGCCTTCCTCGGCAATGAAGCGGACGGCCTTGTCGCTCAGCGTAAGGCCGATGCCCCGCTCTACCAGGCGCAGACGGAGACCGTTCACCAGCTTAACCACGATCTGCTGGGTTTCGCCCAGCGTCAGCGGTTTGAACATCACGATATCGTCCACCCGGTTAAGGAACTCTGGCCGGAAATGGCCGCTCAGCTCCTTCATCACCCGGTCCTTCACCGCTTCGGTCAGCTCACCGTTGTCATCGATGCCCTGAATCAGATGCGGCGAGCCGATATTGGAGGTCAAAATGATGATGGTGTTCTTGAAATCGACCATCCGGCCCTGCGAGTCGGTCAGCCGCCCGTCATCCAGCAGCTGCAGGAGAATGTTGAACACATCCGGATGGGCCTTCTCCACCTCGTCCAGCAGCACAACAGTGTATGGCTGGCGGCGCACCGCTTCGGTCAGCTGGCCGCCTTCTTCATAGCCGACATATCCCGGGGGAGCACCCACAAGGCGGGAGACACTGTGCTTCTCCATGTACTCCGACATGTCGATACGGATCATGCCGTCCTCGCGGTCAAACAGCGATACGGCCAGCGCTTTGGCCAGCTCGGTCTTACCGACACCGGTCGGCCCCAGGAACAGGAACGAACCGATGGGGCGGTTCGGGTCCTTGATGCCTGCTCTTGCCCGGAGCACAGCATCCGCCACCAGCCGGACGGCCTCATCCTGGCCGACTACCCGTTCATGCAGCGTATCTTCCAGCCGCAGCAGCTTATCCCGCTCGCCTTCCACGAGACGGCTGACCGGGACGCCGGTCCAGCGCGAGACGATATCGGCGATCTCCTCTTCCGTCACGGCCTCACGCAGCAGCCGGGTCTCCTGATCCTGCTGCGCGGCTTCCTCTGCGGCCTTCAGCTGCCGCTCCAGATCAGGAATTACGCCGTAGCTCAGCTCGGCGGACTTGTTCAGATCATAGATCTCCTGCGCATCGACCAGATCCTTGCGCGCCTGCTCTAACCGCTTCTTCAGCTCGCGGATGCCCTGGATCGCCGATTTTTCCTTCTCCCAGCGGACGGTCATGCCCAGATGCTTCTCCTTGAGGTCGGCCAGCTCCCGCTGCAGGATTTCCAGACGGCGCCCACTGGCATCGTCGGTTTCTTTTTTGAGTGCAGCTTCTTCAATCTCCATCTGCATCAGGCGGCGGGTCACCTCATCCATCTCACCGGGCATGGAATCAATCTCCGTGCGGATCATCGCGCAGGCTTCATCCACCAGGTCAATCGCCTTATCCGGCAGGAACCGGTCCGTAATATAGCGGTTCGACAGGACACCGGCCGCGACGAGCGCGCTATCATGGATCTTGACTCCGTGATGCACCTCGAAGCGTTCCTTAAGACCGCGCAGAATGGAGATGGTATCCTCGACATCCGGCTCGCTGACCAGCACCTGCTGGAAGCGGCGTTCCAGCGCCGGGTCCTTCTCGATATATTTGCGGTACTCATCCAGCGTCGTCGCCCCGATACAATGCAGCTCACCCCGGGCCAGCATCGGCTTCAGCATGTTGCCCGCGTCCATGGCCCCTTCAGTCTTACCGGCACCGACAATCGTATGCAATTCATCAATGAACAGAATGATCCGGCCGTCACTCTCGCGAATTTCCTTCAATACGGCCTGCAGCCGCTCTTCGAATTCCCCGCGGTATTTGGCTCCGGCAATCAGTGCGCTCATATCCAGCGAGAAAATCGTCTTGTCCTTCAGCCCCTCCGGCACATCCCGGCGGACAATCCGGTGGGCCAGCCCTTCCACAATCGCTGTTTTCCCCACACCGGGTTCGCCGATCAGTACGGGGTTATTTTTGGTTTTGCGGGAGAGGATACGGATGACCCGGCGGATCTCCGCATCCCGTCCGATCACCGGATCAACCTTGCCCGCCCGCACCTCGGCCACCAGATCACGGCCGTATTTCTCCAGCACCTCATAGGTGGCCTCCGGCTCCCGGCTCGTCACCCGCTGGTGTCCGCGGATCTCGGCCAGCACCCCAAGCAGCTTCTCCCGGGTAACGCCCCGGCCCGTGAACAGCCCGCGCAGCTCGCGGTTCCCGCTGCCGGAGTCCGAGACCATCGCCAGCACAGCATGCTCTACGGCCACGAATTCGTCCTGCATCTTGGCCGCTTCCTTCTCGGCCTGCTCCAGCATGGCGATCAGCGCAGGCGAGGCATACCGCCGCATCGTGCCCGCTCCGCTTCCGCTTACGCTGGGCTTCCGCTGAAGCAGCACCTCCGTACCCTGCAGCAGCTCGGCTGCAGGAATATTCATCTTCTGCAGCAGCCGCGGCAGCAGGCCCTCATGCTGCTGAAGCAGTGCCTTCAGCAGATGAAGGTTATCAATCTCCTGATGTCCGCTGGCCGCAGCCAGGGACTGGGCCTCTGCGACGGCTTCCTGCAGCTTCTGTGTAAGCTTGTTGAAATCCATAAGATCATCGCCTTTCCGTAAAATTATGCCGCTGCAGCCCCAGCTGCAGCATTCCATATGTCAGTCAGCCGGATAACCGGCGTTATATTCATCATTACCCCGTTGTCGCTCTGCGCCGCTGTGCACCGCCGGGAGTCTGCCGTTTGGCTCCGGCCTGGAAGCTGCCGGAATCGGCCAATTGGCGGTACAGCTTCTTCTCCGCTTCCGAGGTTTCCGGCGGAATGACGATCTCCATCCGGAACAGGATATCACCATTCGTACCGTTAGGACGTTTAAGCCCCTTGCCGGAGAGGCGCAGCGTTCTGCCGGACGCCATACCTGCGGGAATTTTCAATTTCACCTGGCTGCCATCCGGCAGGGTCACCTTGGCTTCCCCGCCAAGTACAGCCTGCCAGGGGGCAATCTCTACCGTGCCGAGTAAATCCCCGCCGCCGTCCGGTTCATAGATGTCATGGGGCAGGAGATGCAGCGAGACCAGCAGGTCGCCTCCCTGTCCCGCCCCGCTTCCGCCGCCGGGAACCCGGATCACCGTCCCTTCGGACGAGCGTGCCGGAATCTGCACACTCAGGTCTTTGCCTGCAGCCTGAACGCTGATATTTCCGCCTTTGTAAGCCTGCTCCAGCGTAATCTCAAGCTGGGCCTGCATCGTGCTGAACTCATCCGCCCAAGGGCTTCCCCCTTGGCGGACACCGCCGCTGCCGGAGAAGAAATCGAAGCCGGCGCGGTCCGCTGCCCCCCGGCTGCCGAAGAACATCCCGAACAGATCCTCTTCGGGAATACTGCTGCCGGAAGCAGCGCCGCTGCTCCAGCCCGCGCTAAAAGGCGAATCCCAAGACGCGGAGGAGGCTGCCCCGCTGCTCCGCGGACCCCTTGCCCCAGCGTAGCCGGCCCCGTAGCGCAGCTCCTCATCATAGATTTTCCGCTTCTCTTCATCACCCAGCACTTCGTACGCTTCGGCCGCTTCCTTGAATCTGGCTTCTGCCTCCGGGGCTTTGTTGACATCGGGATGCCACTTCTTAGCCAGCTTCTGATAAGCTTTTTTGATCTCCTGCTTCGAGGCCTGCCTGCCGACGCCCAGAGTCTCGTAATAATTTGCCGCCACTGGTACCTCCTCCTTTCGTATATTGGGAAGCTTATTCTATAGGTTATAGCATTCCGCCCTGTAACAAGCCTATTCCCGGTGCCGATGATTATTCACCAAGTCCCTTTCTCCGGGAAAAGACGCATCATAGCCGGTATCCCCACTACAATGCGCCCTGTATGATCATGCTATATGAAAAGCCCGGCGAAACCACTCTGCCGCAGGGGACCGGATAGGCCGGCGGCAGAAGCCGCTTAGCCCGGGAACCCCGCTGAACCCGGCTGCTTCAGCCAGACTTGGAAGTCCTGCTTCCTTCGCCTTCCTACACCCTTCCCCGGCGCTCCGGCTCTCCGCTTCCCCCGGAGACCGTTCACCCCGGAAGCGGCACCTGCCGCTTACTGAAGCTGCGCGTCTGAAGAATGCCCGCCATCCTGAATTTCAATCCGTTTGCCCTGCGACTTCTGCCGTTTCGGCACTTCCAGGCTCAGCACCCCGTCTTTCAGTGAAGCGCGGATACCTTCCTCCGCAATATCCTGAACGTAGAAGCGGCGCACATACTCACCATACCGCCGTTCCCGGCGCACAGTCTGATGTTCCTTGTTCTCCTCGCTGTTCTCTTCTTTGCGCACTGCCTTGATCGTCAAGTAAGGGCTGGTATAATCGATGTCGATTTCTTCTTTTTTGAAGCCCGGAAGCTCGGCCTCAATCAGATACGCCCCTTCACTCTCGCGGATGTCTGTCCGGAAGGACAGCGTGGAGCTTGTCAGCGGTGCAAAGAAATCATCATTAAACACTTCGTTAAGCGACTTAGCCAGCACACCAAAAGCATCATCTCTGCGTTTACCAAAAGGAACCAAATCAAACATTATCCATTCTCCTCTCATTTGACTTTGAATTTGTTGTTGGTTTGACTTTGACTTTATTTGACCTATGGCTTTATTATAGTCGCCGGCCGCCCGGATGACAAAACTCATATAAGCCGAAAATCCCGTAAATTCCGGCGTTTCGGCTTATTTTTTAGTATAAATTTTAACATTATTAATAATTTGACCTTATTTGACCTTAACGCTTTATTTCACATGTTTTTTATCCGCACCCTCACCGCCACAGTAAATATAAAGAACTAGCGCCTAAAATATAACAAGTAAATTAAAGGAACTAGTGGGAATTGTCGATATAAGTGTAATAATAAAAATCCCGCAGCCATGCGGATATGATGAGGTGATGAGGTGGCAAAAGCAGGACTGGGCATTATCTTCTTCGTCATAGGTTTTATTCTACATAGAACTTATGCAGCAGATCCTAACGTTATTATTTCTCTTGTGATTGGAGGGCTTGGAGGAATTATCGGGTGGGCGATCGGCGGATTAATTAGGCCATTGCGCGTCAAGAAAGCTAGACCAGCTCATGATGAGGCCGCCGCTGCTTCCGAAGGGGTCCTGGAATCCTCAGATCAGCGCGCAGATGAATCAGAGCCTTCTGGCTCCGGAGGCTGGTTAGGACTTTTCGCAATAGGTATTGTTCTCTCACTCTTCGCGGGTGTGCGAATGCTTTATGGTAATTTCTCATTATTCGGCTCTGAAGGCCTTAAGCTTCTTACCGACCCTGACAGCAGCTACTACGTCGCTTCAATGCTTCCTAGTCTTGTGATAGAAACGGTATTAGTATGTATTCAGGTCGTAATGATCCTGTTCATTCTGTACCTGGGTCTCAAACATAAAAAGTTATTCAAATACATATCTATATCTTTCATCGTATATAACATCTTACTTAATACCATAGATACCTTCATGTTCAGCCATGTACAGACTACTCTTTCCGGTATCATACCGGATGATACCTCTTATACGGATATCTTCCGGTCCTTCATTTATGCTGTAATCTGGATCCCCTATTTCCTGCGGTCAAAGAGAGTCAAGAATACGTTTATTTATTAACATTTTTGTACATAGTCTCTTCAATTCTTCCGGACCTGCGGTATTGTTGAATCAGCTTTCGCAGGTCCGGTCTACCCCCGCTATTTCACATACCGCTCACGGTATTCGCTATCCAGCATGCCCATCATAATCACATCATGGTACTCATGGTTATAATAGAGCGTCTGGCGCCGTACACCCTCACGGACAAAACCGATTGATTCATACACATGCGCAGCGCGGGCATTATAGCTATAGACCTCCAGCTCAATCCGGTGCAGATTCAGAATGCCGAAGCCGTAGTCCAGCATCAGCAGCAACGCTTCCCGTCCATACCCTTTTCCCTGATGACGCTCATCCCCAATAGCAATCCGCAGATTTGCACTGCGGTTGTCAGGGTCCATATCCTGAATGGCGATATCACCGATGACCTCATCGTTCTCCCTCAAGGCAATCAGCAACAGCACCGTACTGTCGTCGCCTGATTTGCGAGCGATATAATTCCCGATCTGCTCTTTGGTGATATGCTTCTTCGTTCCTGTAAGCCTGCGGACTTCCGTACCGTAGAACATATGGTAATACATTTCGGCGTCTTCCCCGTTAAGCGGGCGCAGATATACCTTCTTCCCTGTTACAAGCCCTGAATGTCTGATCACTCCGGTCAGCCCCCAACTCTATTAGATAGTCCTATCAAAAGGCATAGTTTCCTTAAATTATATATGCCTCATATCCCCCGGTAAACTGTCAGTTAAATTAGCCAAGCCCGGAAAGCAGCTGTGCATAAAAGGATTTGACCTCAAGCGAAGGGGGAATTCCGATTTCCCGGTTCAGAATGTCGGCAAACTGCAGGTACTGACGGTTCAGGGCATCTTTGTTATTCTGGAGAGCCGAGGTTTTCATAAGCAGCATATGGGCTTCTTCATCCAGCTCATTGTGCTTCAGCAGCTTGATCAGCAGCCTTTTTGCCGTATTCGTCTCACCCTTATCCAGCAGAGCAACGCACAGTCGCCGGGTGAAGGCCGAGTACATGAGTGACAGCCGTTCAATTTCATTCCAGGCCCAAGGATACACATGGTCTCCGAATAAATCACCCATATATAATTGTTCAAGCTCAATAGCCTGTTCCAGATTAGCCTCATTTATGACAGCCAAGCTTCTGCAGCCATCCTCAAAGCTGAGAATATCCACGCTAAGTCCGCTACAGTTAAAGGCATAATGGTTGCTCTCGGAATGCAGATGCGTCTTCAGCCCATGCGTATGGAGCAGCTTGCGCAGCTGATAGACCGTTGTATTCAAATATATTTCTGCATTCTTCTGCGGCATATCGCCAAAGATATCCTCAATGAGCCGTGCGCGGGAAACAAGTCTGCCTTTATGTATGATCAGGTAGCCGAGGAGCTCAGCGCTTTTTCGCGACTTCCATTTGGTCTTGATTCTCTGAGCACCCCCGATTTCAATTCCGCCCAGGAGGCTAATCCGTGCTTCTGCGCTCAAGGCGGGCTCCCGGTTGGCTTCTGCCGCAAGCTCCAAATGAATCTGAGTAGCGGCTCTGTGTACCGTCTCATGCAGCCTCTCCTGTACCACCGGTTTCAGAATATAATCGAAGGCGTACACTTCAAAAGCGGACAGCGCATATTCCTTATGGGAAGTGATGAACACAATCCTGGTTCCCCGGCCGCTCCCCCTAAGCCTCGCTGCAAATTCCAGGCCGCTTTCTCTGGGCATGCTGATATCTACGAAGATCAGGTCCACCTCATGACTGCTCAAATAGGTAAAAGCAGAAGCCGTATCTGTGAAGCTGCCCAACATTTCAACCTCTTCCAGCTTGCCGAGCATCCGCTTTAATATGAGATGCATGGCCTTCTCATCATCGATGATGATAACCTTCATAGAATCATTCCCTTCCTAATACTGTTGCCGGCAGGAATTAATGGAGCTTCAGGAGGAAGCGGGAGCGAGAAATAGAAGGTGCTTCCCTTCGAGGGGATACTGTCGAACCACAGCTCTCCTCCGTTCAACTGTACGAACTCCCTGCACAGGGTTAGCCCCAGGCCCACCCCCCGCTCCCCGGACGTCCCGGTTGAAGAGCTCCGGTAATCATCCTCCAGCAGGGTACCCGCCTGCTCCGGAGAAATCCCTCCCCCCGTATCGCTCACAGCGATTACCATGTGACGGTCTCTCCTCTCTGCCTGTAAGCGGATGTTTCCTCCCCGGAAGGAAAATTTAATCGCATTGGACAGGAGATTACGGATAATCAGATCAAGCATTTCTTTATCCGCATAGACATAGCTCTCTTCCGGAATTTCAGAAATGATCTGAATCTGCTTGGTATCACTCCGCAGCCGCAGGAGCCGCAGGCCCGCTTGCACCGCATGGGCCAGATCCCGTTCGACCGGATCAAAAATCATACCTTCCCTCTGGCTACGGAACCAGTCCAGCAGCACTTCCACAAGCGCGAAGGTATTCTGGATCTGCTGCCCCATTTCGTGCAGGAGCTCTTCATCATGATCATCGCTTCCAGCCTGCATCTCCTCTTCAAGCAGTTCCATCAGATTGACCAGGACCGCCAAAGGATCGCGGATATCATGGGCAACAACACTAAACATCCGGTCTTTAAATATGTTCAGCTCACTTAACTGCCGGGCATTATCGCGTAGCTTTTCTTCTGCATGTACGGCCTGTGTCACGTTCCTCAGCAGAAGCATTTTTCCGACAATCTTTAGGCGCCTATTCCTGACAAGAGAGAGATGGACATTATAGAAATTGCCGTTCGGACCTGCAAGCTGAATTCTTGATGCGCTGTCCTCCCCCTGTGCGATCATCTCCAGAAGCAGTGGATACGCGGAGAAAACCTGTACGGCGGGCTGACCTGTACTTTTGTTACTCAATTCGCTGACTATTCCTTTGGCTGAGCGGTTAAAGCTGGTTAGACTGTTGTCGGTATCCAGTATAATGACCGCATCATCCATTGATTCAAACACCTGCTGAAGGGCCAGCGGCGCGAGCCGCAGCATATTGAACTGATAGATTCCCCACATATAAAAAACACCCGAGAACAGGAATCCAAAAGGTGAAATGTCGATAGGCATATAAATTACACCGCTTAAATAAATCAAGGTAAAGCCAAAGGGCCCCCACGAACCAATAATCATCAGCGCAATCTGCATCTTCATCCGGGGAACCGCCCGGAAGAACATCTGCAGCAAATAAAACATTCCTACGATAAAAAAGCTATAGGAATAGAGCACATGCAGCTTATATAACGGACCTTTAATGAGGGTGACCAGCGGAAAGCCCTCCGTATTGTTCAACGTCATGCTTGAATAGAATAAATGATGCCATTCATTGGTATTGTGGGCTGTGAAGGTTATTAGGGGAACAATCATCAATAGTGCAATATTCCTGGGACGCACCCATGACTGCCTGCCGGTATACTGCAGTACCATTATGAACCACAGCACCGTGCCGAACGGAATGCCGATATATTCAACCCGCAGCCAGAACCGGATATGCTCCACGGAGGTACTGATAATTTCGAAGGCATAGCCAAAAGAATAAAAGGAGCCCGTCAACATCCCCAGGCCGTAGCTTACCGCTATAGGAAGGTCTCTTCTTTTGAAGCACAGGTAAACCAGCAGCAATGAACAGCAGGTCGCAGCCATCAAAAGTGCCGATAAATACACATTATATGTCATAGATGGTTGACCTCTATTCAAGAAGGAATCTTGCATTCTGCGCCTCCTATCTTATCAGATACTTCTCTTTGAGAGATACTTCAAATTTTTATTTTTTCAGAAAAAGCCCGCTCAGGCCTTCGAAAAAGGCTGGGCGGGCTTTCATCAAGACATGCGGCATGTAAAAGGGCTGCAAGCTTGCTTATTTCAGGGTATCGAGGAGACTCTTCAGCTCCGGATTAGTCTCTAGAACGCGCAGTACAATTGTTAATGCTTCGGCACGGGATGCTTGCTTGGCTGGAAGAAACACTCCATTTCCTTCCCCGGTGATGATACCGGCTGCCGCTGCTTGCCCGATCTGCTCCTTGTTCCATGCCTTATCCAGATCGGAGAAGCTGGAGGAGGCCGCGGCATTTATGCTGTTCAGGTCAATAACCTTGGAGATCATGGCAATAATCTCGGCACGGGTGATCTCACGATTAGGCATGAATGTACCATTCTGGTAGCCGGAAATGATACCTTTTTGCTGCAGGGCGCGAATAGAGGCTTCAGCCCAGTGGCCGGAAGTATCACTTAAGGAGCTTCCCGATGAAGCGGTGCCTGAAAGGCCAAACACCTTGGCAAGAACTGTAGCGAACTCTGCGCGGGTGATGCTTGCTTCCGGATGGAAGCCTCCATCCTTATAGCCGTTAACCACACCTAACTTCACAAAGACATTAACTGTGGAGTCTGCCCAATGAGTGGAGGTATCGGTAAATTTCAGCGGAGCCGGGTTCAACCTGGCCTCCTCGATTTTTTGAGCAAAGCTGGTCAACACACTGGAAATATCTACAACATTACTTATGAATTGCACTCCCGGTCCTGCGGTTACAGACACGGGGGCGCTGCTAGGTGCTGGCGTTGGTGCTGCAGTTGGTGTAGGCGTTGGTGCTGCAGTCACCGTAACCAGTGCTGGTGTTGATGCTTCGGTCGGTGCCGGCGTTGGGGTCTCCTCAATCGGCGCTGGCGTTGGTGTTGGCGTCTCCTCAATCGGCGCTGGCGTCGGCGTTGGGGTCTCCTCGATCGGCGCCGGCGTTGGTGTTGGCGTCTCCTCAATCGGCGCTGGCGTTGGCGTTGGGGTCTCCTCAATCGGCGCTGGTGTTGGCGTTGGGGTCTCCTCAATCGGCGCTGGCGTTGGCGTTGGGGTCTCCTCAATCGGCGCTGGTGTTGGCGTTGGAGTCTCCTCAATCGGCGCTGGTGTTGGCGTTGGTGTTGATACCGGCACCTCCAATATAGTTAGTTCGAGGCTGCCTGTAGTGCCGGTGCCGTCTGTAGCTGCGGCTTCAACAGTTACTGTGCCTGGATCAACTGCGGTGAGTTCGCCGCTTGTTGCGTCGATAGTGGCGGACCCGCTACCGTATACAACAGACCACACGACAGCCCGGTTGGCTGCATGCAGCGGCAGTACTTCAGCACTCATAGTGAGTGAGTCACCCGCATACAGAGAGCTTGTCCCGCCAGTGCTTGTCACAGTGATGCCGATTACCTTATTGAAGACATTCTCTGCGATAATTTGAGCACCCGAGTACAAAGAAATCGGGGATGAAATATCCGCAGTTTCAGATTTGATCAGGAAGGTCACGAAACCGTTGTCTGTATACGAGGAGAAGCCTTCATAAGCATCCTTAGTACTGTTGAAATTATCCGCTGGATCCGTATTATAAAATACGGTGTCAGTGTCGGAAGAATGGGCAAATACTTCGGTACGGCCTGTTACCAGGGCGTCGTCAGTATCATAGACAGCAAAGGTAACATTCATATAGGCAGGATGATTGACATCCTGTTCCGGCTGTTTAGCCAGTTTCACATGATCTGCGGCAAAAGCAGGCTTGTATGTTTGGAATCCGGATACATTGACAGAGGGGAACGGATAAGAATAATCCGGGACCCAGCTTATACTACCGTCGCTCACATATCCGCCAACAATCGTTCTATCATTGTAAGTAGCAACCGTTACACTGCTTTCTCCGGCAACATCAGGAACTGCAGCCACAGTACCGTCCGAATACCGTAGATATAAATGCTCGGAGCTGTCCGGTTTATCAGCGGGGAAATTTAAAGTGACGGAGCTTGTGCTTACAACACATCCGCTTATCAGAACTGAAGCCATAGCCGAAAATAGCCCCAATTTCCATATTGATTTTCTCTTCACTGTTTTCTCCCATCCCTTCAAATTCACATATGTTATATTTAAAATAATTATACATAGGCTCAATGACGGGAAAATGACAAAGTTCGACACTGGAGGATATTAGTTCTAAGCAAAGAGCGCCGCCCCAGCGGGCAGCGCTCTGTTAAACTTCTTATTTAGTTAACAAACCCGGTATATTTCAATAAACGGGTCAGCATAACCACGGCTTGAGCCCGGCTGGCTTTCGCTGCGGGAACAAAGGACGCCGGTGTCATACCGGTAATAATCTCTGCTTGAACGGCTTGTGCTACTGCCCCTTGAGCCCAGCTGCTAATGTCAGCCCGGTCCTGGAAGACAGACAGCAGCTGAGTCTGCCCGCTTGCAATACCGCTAGTTCTCCCGGTGGCTGAGATCGCTCTTGAAATCATCACTGCCATTTGCTCGCGGGTAATCGTATCATTCGGCTTAAAGCTCTGATCCTGGAATCCTTCCACCAGCTTGGACTGAACTGCGGCACCAATGGCTCCGGCATACCAGTCACCCGGCTTAACATCCGTGAAGGCCGCTGCTGCTGTATCAGGGCTCAGTCCTAAAGAACGGACGAGTAATGCCGCAAATTCGGCTCTGGTTATATCACTCTCCGGAGCAAATTGGGTATCTGTAGCCCCATTTACGACCAGCTTTGAAGCGAGCAGCTCGATATCTGCCTTGGCCCAATGATTGCCGATATCATTGAATGTCCGGGCGGACGTAAGGACAGCGTACGTACTATTACCGTTACGTTTAAAAGTCACCTTGGTGGAACCATCTGCCTGCTTATCAAACAGCGCAGGTACAAAAGAAAATTGTCCTGTAGATGGATCATAAAGGACCACCGATGTATGTGTTACATCCACTGAAGACGCAAGGACAACGCTTCTGCTGACGTAAGTTGACCCAAAATGGTTCAACTCTACAGACTTTCCGTTGCCAGCCGCCGCAACTGAAAATTCAATGGCGGTTCCTAACTGGGAAGCAGAAATGCTCTGCGCACTTTGTTGAATAGCCGTGTTCACATCTGCTGCTACCGGAGAAATCCTGATTTGAATCACTATATTGTCTGCGGCTGTGCCCAGGCTTTGGGCGACTGCAGCAAAATCAAGAACACTTAGAGGCAGCGAATATTCGCCGTCATTGGTTTGCAGTGATACGATAGTATCCGGCGCTTTCAAGGCCGCTGCTGCCAAAATGGAAGCCGACAGGTTAAAACGCACACCCGCACCTGAAATATTATTGTATGCAATAAAAATAATTGGGGCTGCTCCATGATTATCCTGCGTAGCCGCAGCCGCGAAAGCTGCAGTGAGCGCTGTGTCATCTTGAGTAACTGTCATAGTCACCCGGCCATTTGCTGCCGTCTCCGATACAGCAGTATTCTTGCTTGTATCTACCTGAACGGGTGTAGCATTCGACACTGGCGGAGTGACTGGCTTGCCAGCTGCCGTGGTTGTTCCCGCTTGAGCACCGGTGCTGGTGCCGGTACTGATGCTGCCGCCATTTCCAGTGCTACCACCATTTCCGGTGCCGCCGCCGTCTCCGGTTCCGCCACCATTTCCGGTGCCACCGCCGTCTCCGGTTCCGCCACCATTTCCGGTGCCGCCGCCGTCTCCGGTTCCGCCGCCATTTCCGGTGCCGCCACCATTTCCGGTGCCGCCACCATTTCCGGTGCCACCGTCTCCATTACCGCCACCTCCGGTCGACGGAGCTTTGACGATAAGATCAGCCGTGGCAACCCGAGCGCCCGCTCCGGCTAGCACTTTATAAGTTCCGGCTACCTCACTTTTGGACAAAGTGAACGAAGTGGAGAATTGTCCATTGCTCACAGGAACAATATCATAGAACACAGTGCTTTTGACCGGCCGCTGCACTTGAATAATGACTTCATCCAGTGTAGAGTCACCGGTAATTGACACCATACCGCCAAGCTCCACAGCAGCCGGAGGATTTAGCGTCACGGCTGTGCTGTCAGCAAAGGCTGCAGCTGGTAGTACCAGTGATAAACAAAGAGCCATAATCAGAGTCAATTTCAACTTGCGCATTTTCACTTGGACATTCCCCGCTTTCCTGTTGCTCTATCATTCCTAGTCATTATAATTATTTTGAGTGGCAGCAAGTATGGCCAAATCCAGTTCCAGCGGAGTCTTTACTGTAGCCAGATTGAGTCCGAGATTCGCCGGATCATTGCCATACCGGCTAACGACATAGGCCTTTACTGTATAATTTGGATTCACCGCAGCATCACCCACATTGAAGTTAGCAGAATACGTGCCTGTGTCTAACTTCAGGTTAGCCGCAACAATACTAACAGGTGCAGTGCCGTTGAACAGTTCGAATATAATGATCTGATTTCCATTTACTTCTTCATCATAAGCATTGTTAAATAGCCGGATGGTTGCTGTAATTCCATTGTCGGAAGTAACCACCGGCGCAGTCACGTAGAATACTTCAGAGGATTTATGAGTCCTGCCTTCAAAATACTTACTACTGTACCCTTCAGCATCTACAATAACTCTATAGTAATTTCCTTCAGCGAAAATTTCCCGGGCTAATGTAAGCTTGCCTTCGCTCAGCACATATTCCGAGGCATTCAATGTTCTGTATACTCCCATATTCGAATCATATACAGTAATTTTCCCTACGTGTTCTCTCCAGGCCACATTATCTGCAAAAACAAACTCACTGTCTGTGTTGCTGAAGAAATATCCCGTAAGCTCAGGAGTATTATAGGCAATCGTTGCCTCTACTGCGCCGTTACGCTTACTATCATATAGATCGCTAAGCACGCCCGGAGATACTTTGATTTTTACGGAACCCTGCTGCTTCGCATTGTGGAAGATGATGTTAATCTGTGAGTCATGAAGAGACACTACATCCTGCGGATCCAAGGCTGAATAAGTAACGCCGTGATCAGTGGAAAGGGTGATGTACTCACTCAGATGGGACACTCCGTCAACAAGGGTCTGATCCTCCAGGGCGGTATTTGAATTAAACGCCAAGCTCAAGAACCGCCCGTCACCTGAGAAGTAGCCGCCATTATAAGAAATACCTGCTGCCGGGTTCTGGGGGTTGATCCAGTTTGTACTTACGTAATCGGTCAGAACATTCCCGGCTGCATCCATGAAATGACCCGGATTGAACTGATAATAATACTGGCGGCCTGAGAGCGGTGCCGGGAAATGCAGGATGAGCTTGGAGCCCGAGAAGGTAAACGTAACATCTGAAGGTAAGGTGTATATCCACTGGTTTCTGATTGGATCATACCACTGCACATTCTCCAGGAATTTGCTGTCATCCCCCTTAGCATTGAAGATCTCCTCATCGAATACGAAAGTAACATCCTGATAATCATCCGACACGGAATAATACAGGTATGCCGGCATGGTTGTGTCTGCCGGACTCGGGTCTATACCTCCGACAGCAGTTTCCAGAAATCCGCTGACTGTATTTTGATCCCGGACGTTTCCGGCAAGATCCTTGAAGGCTCCCCCGTTAATGACGATTTGAATCTCTGTGCCGGATAGCGCCTCAGCGAAATGAATATGCAGCTTGTTGGATTCAATGGATAATGTATCCTGAGCAACGAGAGCTTTGAAGGCTTTCTCCTGTCCGGATACTAGTGTCCGGACTAAGTAAATCTCGCTTTTCAGACTATCCTCCGAGATTGTATTATTTAACACTTCTTTATTGAAGGTAAGTTCTACGTCGTGATTGTCATTGCTGACAACCGCTGACTGGATCACCGGAGGACTCACGTGTAAATTCATTTCCGCATTAAGATTGCCTGCCGCATCCTTCAGAGTGCCGCTTGCGATCCGGATGACCGTATCGGTACCCGAAATGATTTTCATATCATTATCGTAATTTAGATATAGCTCACTGGAGTTATTCTGATAGGCAGAGCCCTCATGATCCGAAAAAGGAACAAAATGCTCCCCTTCACCAGCTACACTGATTTGGCTTTCCAGAAAAGCATTGGCTTGCTCTTCAGTTGCCCCATCAGGCACGTTAAGTGAGAAGTTCTCATCAAAGTATAAGTGCACCCAGCGGCCATCACCGGAAAGGGAACCTGTAAAAACAGGAGCGCTAATATCATGTGCAGCTATAGAAGTTACAGTGATGTCGCTCACGGAGAGACGATCTTCCTTATTCATAACAGCCCCTGCTGCGATCTGAATGCTGTTGTCTGTGCCGGTAAGCGCATTATTCAGCGTAATAATTAACGCACCATCCTCATTCATGCTGATAGCATTACTGGCGTTATCTGCCGCAAGATCAACTGGTTCCTCCGAACCGGTACGTTCAATTTGGATATCGGCCATCAGATCGGCCAGGCTGCCGGCAGGCAGTGCGTAGGTATTGAAGGTAACTGTCACAGCGGTATTATTGCTGCTCACTTCAGCCGTTGCTGAGGTAATTTGCGGGAAACCAGGTTCCGCATGGCTCGCACTGGGAGAAACCGTCAGGACAGTTACAGCTGTAAGCACCACAGCCATCATTTTCGACACGGTCTGGATGAATTTCAACCTGTTTGTTTTGCCTCTTGCTATCATTTAGATTCTCACTCCTAAAATTTTATTGTTTAAAATTGATACTAAAGTCCAGTATATATGCACCCAATGACACCAAAATGACAAAGTCCGACAAAAAAAGAGCCTCTTTATCAGAGACTCCCGGAACTTCAATTTCATATTTTAATATGGCTTCACTAAGCCCTATGTCTACGGCTTCAATGGCGAGGCTTGCAATATCACTGAGGAAATCCGCGCGGGTTATCCTGAACTCTACCAACAAAACTTGAAGTGCCTAAACCTGCTGCTCTCCCTCATGGACGAACATCTGTCTGAAGGAGAAAGTATAGAGATATATTCCTGCTGGGATAGTGAGACGTGGATGGAACGCAATGCATTGCTTGATCGGGCTCTTCATCTGCCATCCTTCGATCCGCTGACAGAGTCTATAGAATTTGTAGATAAACAGCTTATAACTATTACCAAATAAAGTGTAGACTCTATCTATCTTGTCCGCCCGGGGTCCATCCGGATACATAAATACTTAATCATCAGCCTGTCCCTCTACTTATATTGCGCCAGCATTCCCGCCAGCGTCCGTTTCACCTCCGCCACCAGCTCCGGCGGCTCCTGTACTGTGGCCTCATTGCAGAGGCCGATTACGAAACGCGCGAAGAAGCCCAGATCGCTCTGCGGGATATCCCCTTCCAGCCAGCCCGTGCCATCCCCGCGGATATGCAGCAGGGGTGAGGACCATACCTCGGCTTCGCAGGCTTGTACGCCTCCATTCCCCAGTTCAACGAACAGCCGGACAATGCTTTTATCACCCTGCTGAGTTTGACTGCTGTAATCATCCTTATTTCCCAAATGGACATGCTTCAGATCAAGCGCTTCCGGCCCCGATTCGCCGTATCCGGCAGACTGAATCCGGTCGCAGCGGAATACACGGATATCGCCGCGCAGGAAGCAATAGGCCGGGCAATACCACAAGCCATTATGGGCGTAGATGCCCACTGGCTGAATCCATCTCTCCTTACGCTGCCCCTTCGTTTCATAATCGATCAGCAGCACCTTTTGACCGGTGGCCGCTTCCAGCAACAGAGACAGATAGGGGAACTCCGCCTGTCTCGCCGGGGTGAGGAAATCAATCCGGTTCTTCATCTCGTCAATCCGGTCACGGACATCGCCGGACATATAGTTATAGAATTTATGCAGGGCAGCTAATGATTCCTCCTTGAAGGGGAGATACTTGTAGTGGCGCAGGGCATGGCTGGCGAAAAAAATCGCCACCGCCTCCTCCTCCGTGAACGCGATCGGCGGCAGAATTCTTTCGTTCAGCACCTGATAGCCTCCATGCGGCCCCACTTCGGAATAGAGCGGAACGCCTAACTCCCCCAGCTCCTGCAAATCCCTGAGGATGGTCCGGGAGGATACATTGAATTCGTCGGCCAGCTCTTTGACGGTGAATTTCCGCTTGCGGTTGACGGTCATCATCAGGTCCAGCAGCCTTTTGGATTTAGACATCAGCTTCACTCCATTTATTATTATATTCATGACAATACCTGTCACTATTATAGACTACACTATAATTAAAGCCGGTTAGTACAGGCAAATCAAATTCTAAGGAGCGATTTAGACATGACCCTGCAAGTAAATCCTTTTATTCTGGTGGACGGTACAGCAAGTGAGGCGATTGCCTTTTATCAGGAGGCGCTGGGTGCAACGCTGCTCTTCAAGCAAACTGTGGGCGAAGGCCCGCAGAACCCTGAATCCCCGATGACCGAACTGGAAAAAGCGCGTATAGCCCATTCCGTCCTGCTGGTGGGTGAAACCAAGTTTTTCGTCGCAGATCAGGAAATTGGCCAGCCGCTGAGCCATGGCAATGGCATCACCATCTGTATCACAGCGGATACTGCGGAGGAAGCGCAGCAGCTGTATGACTCGCTCAAGGCAGGCGGAACGGTTGATATTGAGCTGGCTCCGGCTTATTTCAGCCCCGCCTTTGGCATGGTTACCGATAAGTACGGTGTATGCTTCCAGATCTTCACGAAGCGGGCGCATTAAAGCTCAAGCGGGCTGGGGTGAACCCTTCAGGCGCAGGATACAAAAAGCACTGTCTCCCGGAATCTCCGGTGAGACAGTGCTTTTGGCCGTCACGGCTCCGCACCAGCCGCGCGCTAATATAATGCCCGCCACAGATAAAATGTGGCGTATGCCTCCCAGCCCTGCCAGGGCTGGGCCAGGACGAGCAGCTCCGCTGGCGTCGGCTTGCGGTCCATACCGGTGAGGAACTTGATCACGTTCTGCAGGCCGACATCGCCGACGGGATATGAGGAGCTATCCCGCAGGCAGCGCATGCGTACATACTGGGAGGTCCACGGCCCGATCCCGCGGATCTGCAGCAGCCGCTGCTCGGCGGCGGCCGGAGACGGAAGCGCCAGCAGCTCTTCACGGCTCAGCTCTCCGCTTGCAATCAGCGAGGCTACTGTGAGGATTGTCTGTGCTTTGCTGCGGGTTAGCTGCAGGGCGCATAGTTCTTCGATCTGCACCTCCGAGAAGACCTCCGGTCCGGGGAACCGGTAGTAGGTCCGTCCTCCCCACTCCAGAGATTCTCCATACACTTCGGTCAGCCGCTGCTTCAGCCTGTAGGCAAAAGCCAGATTCACCTGCTGGCCCAGAATCGCCCAGCATAACGCCTCAAACAGATCCGGGATGCCGATAATCCGCAGTCCCCGGTGCTGTCTGACCAGCGGCTGGAGCAGCGGATCTGCTTCCGCCAGCCGGTAGAACGGGGTAAGATCACGGTCCAGATCGAACCACTCTACAATATAACGGGCCAGCCATTCCTGCTCCAGGACGCCGGGGACAGCGCCGTGCAGCCGGGTTACGCTCAGCCTGTTGCCTTCAGGCACACTTAACCGGATTAGGACCGGGCCGTCCTCCAGCTTGAACATCCGGGTCACTCCCGAGTCATCCGTCTGGAACAGGCATTCCAGCGGCGAACGGTTCATGTACTCCAGACAGGCGTCCAGGTTGAAATCCTCCGGCAGCGGCAGCTCAAAAAGCAAATCGTTCATGGCCCGCCGCCTTCACATTTAGAATTCCCTCCAGCTGAAGCAGCTCCTGCTTGAGCTGCAATCCGCCCCGGTAACCGGTTAAAGTGCCGTTCGCACCGATCACCCGGTGGCAGGGCACAATGACCGGCAGCGGATTCTGTCCGTTAGCCGTACCGACAGCACGGATCGCCAGCGGTCTGCCAATCCGTGCGGCCAATTCCTTATAGGTAGCAACCTCACCATGCGGGATCGTAAGCAGCCCCCGCCATACCTCCTGCTGAAACGGAGTGCCCCATAAATCAAGCGCAAGACTATTGAAATCGACCGTATCTCCATCAAAATAACGGCGCAGCAGCTCTATAACCCCAAGCTGCTCAAACCTTCCGGCACCCTCCAGGAATTCATAGTCCGGAGCGTACATCTTCAGCCAGGCGGCGGGCAGCTGCCCTCCATCCTGCGGATAGGACACGCGGATAAGTCCCTTGCTGCTGGCCCATAGGGTCCACTCCCGATTCCCGAGATTCAGGGTATGGTGATATATCATGTTCCGGTTCGGACTCTGGTTTATATTCATATTCATCCTAATTTCCTCCCTCATTATGCTTACTGCGATACTCCGTAGGGGACAGACCGGATTTCTTGACGAACCAGGCTGCGAAGTGGGACGCGCTGCGGAATCCAACTGCCTTGCCTACATCGGCAATGCCTGTATCCGTCTCCGCCAGCAGCCTGCGGGCTTCGCCCCTGCGCAGTTCATCCAGTCTGGCAGCAGGCGACTGGCCGGTTACCCGCTTGTAGGTCCGCTGCAGATGGAACGGGCTGACCTTCAGCTGCTCCGCCATCGACTGCAGTGTCAGCTTGCTCCCGAACTGCCCATCCATAATGGCATCCGCCTGCGATGCCAGCACGGCATCCGGCCGGAGGGTGCCGCCTTCTTCGGGGCGGCATCTTTTGCAGGGCCGGAATCCCTTGCGGACAGCCTCCTGCAGGGAGCCGTAGAATACCACATTGGCTGCCTTCGGCGTTCTTGCCCGGCAGGAAGGCCGGCAGACAATACGTGTCGTCAGCACCGCTGTATAGTAAACACCGTCATAGGTCGGCTCACGCCGCACCACCGAATCGTAAATACGCTCAAATAATTGCGGCTCCATCCTGAATCACCTCTTACCGCCAGTATAAACGATTCGTTTTGGCTTATGCAGCATATTGGAATAGGAGAGCAAGATTACGACAGTGTGCAGGGGGAGCTGCAGATGTAGATGTGCCTGTAGATGCACGCTTGCTGCCTGCTGAAGTAATACAGTGTTAAACACTTCGATTAAACAGTGATTAGCTTATCTCTCCCTGCGGACTGAGATTCCGCTAATTCTCACAATCCGGGCTTTTTCCGCGCCACGCGGACTGTAAAGGCCTTATTCCCTGCTGTAAGGGGTAATTTGAGGGGGAATACGGAAAATAAAGGATCTGTAGTCCGCGACAGCTGCCAGACTGATGATTTCAGCAAAATAACGGAACTGTAGTCCGCAAGCGGAGAAATGCCCTGGCTTTTGTTAGCGGCATGTCCAATCTGCAGCCCTCAATGTACAATTTGGTTGAAATACCCCTTATTCTATGCAATAATCACTGGCGTTAAATAGAATTAAATTCCATTGAAATGTATAAGCTACGTCTCAATTTAATAGGAGGACTCAGAGGCTAATGAACCTGTCAGATATCCGCTACGAACGCTTCAGTAACAAGGACTACTCTACCGCCAGAGAATTATTAAGCCAGGATGCGGAGGCTGGCGCAGACCTCCTCCGGTTGCTTGATGAAGAACCAGAAACGTTTATTTGCGCTTTTATTAAGGATACGCTTGTTGCACTGGCTCAAATGGAAGCGCATACACATCAGTCGCATTTACAAGTATTCGTCGCTCCCCGGTATCGCGGACAAGGAATCGGCACGGCGATGGTGCAGGCTGCCGAGACACAGTTGCAGGCAGGCGGAACCCGCGCGGTCAGCACTTCTTTTCGTTCCGGGGCTCCAGCAACTCCCGGATTTGCCCGTAAGCTCGGTTTCGCTCCATATTACTCACTAGTTTATATGCAGCGGACCAGCGGGTTCTTTTCTCAGGAAGAGGTTCCCGTAAGGCTGTATACAGATGAGGACTTTCTTCCAGCCCACTCGCTCTATGCCACTGCATTTCATGAAATGCGCGTCCGTGTCGGCTGCTTCCCGGATTCTGTAGTTGCCCAGCCTAATGAGGGCAGACGAAACGCCTGGAGAGCGGACGCGGAAGACCGGTTTGTCTATGAGTTCAATGGGGAAATCGCCGCTTACAGCCACCTTCACGGGAATGAAATCAGCAGTGTCAGCGTACGTTCAGGCCTTCAGGGACGCGGGATCGGACGAGAGTTTGTGAAGTACCTATGCAATGAGATCTATCAGCGCGGCCATGCAACCGTCGTTCTGTGCTGTGTCGTTGGGAATGAAGCCCGGCAGCTCTATGACAGCCTCGGGTTTCAGGAGACGCATATTACGGAGTATATGAGAAAACCGCTGGGAAGCGTGTAAAAGGTCTGCACCAATTAAGAGTCTACAAAAGCGTTCTGCAACGAAGTTCTAGAGACCAGTTGCGGACTAAACCCTCTGGAGGTCTGGTCGCTTGGCTAAATGAATGACCACAAGTTGTAATCCACAATCCAATAGAGAACGGAGAGGTAAACAGTATGAGTAACCTGGGATCACGGAATATCAGTGTGGTAACGTTGTTCGTTGAGGATCTGCCTGGCACCATGGCATTCTATCAGGAGGTTTTTGGTCTTGAAGAGGTGTACGCGGACGAGAATTCGGCCGTCTACGATTTCGGCAATATGAGCATCAATCTGCTGCACATCTCTGAAGCTCCCGGGCTGATTGAGCCCGCTGCCGTTGCCGGCCCCGCCTCCGGATCACGGTTTCAGTTCACAATCCGCGTGGAGGATGTGGATGCGGTATGCACAGAATTAACTGCACGCGGCGTAAGCCTGCTGAACGGACCCATGAACCGGCCTTGGGGCATCCGCACAGCCAGCTTCGCAGACCCGGCAGGACATATTTGGGAGGTTGCTCAGGAGCTGGTATAAGCTGAGGCTACGGATGGACAAATCAAAGCATTCCCGGTCAGGAACAGCTCTGCCGGTTTCTCTACAATGAAATTGAAAGGAGAGGTGAGGATTTGGAAACGATCCGATTGCTTCAGCAGGCGATTGATTATGTGGAGCAGAACTTGAGCTCCGCCATAGGAGTTGAGGATATCGCCGGAGCAGCGATGACTTCGAAATACCATTTTCAGCGCATGTTCCATGCCTTGACGGGCTTCACCGTTACTGAATATGTACGCAACAGGCGGCTTACCTTAGCAGCGGAA
The DNA here is from genome assembly GCF_038000245.1 of Paenibacillus sp. FSL R10-2736. Taxonomy (NCBI): domain Bacteria; kingdom Bacillati; phylum Bacillota; class Bacilli; order Caryophanales; family Paenibacillaceae; genus Paenibacillus; species Paenibacillus sp. FSL R10-2736. The sequence continues at coordinate 823,531 of NZ_JBBOBN010000002.1, read as the reverse complement.
GAGCTGGCCGGAACGGACAGCAAGGTGATCGATATCGCGCTTAAGTATGGTTATGAGACACCGGAATCCTTCGCCAAAGCGTTCCAGAGAATGCATGGGGTAACCCCGCAAATGGCGAGAAAAAAGAACGTGAAGCTCAAGTCGTTCCCCCGAATCTCCTTTCAAATTCAGATCAAAGGAGAAACCGAAATGAATTACCGGATGGTGGAAGAGAAGGGTTGCCGCGTCATTGGAAAAGAGGTGATCGTTCATAAGGATGCTTACACAGAAATACCTGCATTCACGGAGAAAATCTGGAAGGACGGGACGCATGACCGGATTAACGAATTAGCCGGAAGACCCGCAGGTTCGCTGCTGTTCGGCTATTATTACGACTTCAGCGAGGACGGAACCAAACGTTATCTGATGGGAATCGAACTGCCGGAAGGACAAGAGGTCCCACAGGAGCATGACACCCTGACTGTACCTGATCAGACTTATGCCGTATTCGATAGCCGTGATACTTTTCCGGATGACGCGGAGATAGGACTGGAGATTCTGAATGTGTGGCGGAGAATTTATTCCGAATGGTTCCCTTCGGCAGGCTTTGAGCAAGTGGAAGGACCGTGCATGGAGAGATACTACTGGACCGATGACAGCCATGAAGAATCGATCTGCGAGGTTTGGATTCCTGTGGCTAAGAAATAAAATGCTTTGGACCTGATTATATATATTTGACAGAAAACTATAAGTCTATATTTCAGCGGGAAATGCTGTTAACCTGAGGGTGCACCCGGCCGGGAGACGCTAAAGCACGAGATGAGGTTAGGTTACGTATGGTCAGTCAAGAACTGCTGGTCCAAGCTGCAGACTCCTTTGGTTTTGATGTGAAGACTTTGGTCTTCATCAGCGACTCTTGCAATGAGGTATACCGGTTTACCCTACACAATCAGCCTTACATCTTACGATTATCTGCGAAACCCCATGCATATTATGCACAAATAAAAGCTGAAGTAGACTGGGTCTGTTATCTGGCACAGAACGGTGTGCGCGCCTCCCTTCCTGTTCACACCTCGGATGGGCAGCTCACTGCTGTTTGCAGACATCAGGAACAGCGTTTTATTGCTACAGCCTTTCATATGGCACCCGGACGTTTTTTTGATAAAAGCAATCCGCAGCTGTGGGGCCCCCCGATATTCAGAAAATGGGGAGAAGCCATGGGGCAAATGCATCTGCTTACCAAGTCCTATCCTGCTGCAGACGTTGCCGAAAGAAGAGCTGACTGGGGAAAGTGGCATATTAATAATCCCAATCTGAACCAGGGTCGTTACCTGATCCTGCTGGATAAGTTGAAAGCCCTGGAGGATTCAATCTCCAATTTGCCCAAAGATGCTGCATCGTATGGATTGATCCACAATGATTTCCATCCATATAATTTCCACATCGATAATGGTGAGATTACGGTATTTGATTTCGATGACAGCATCTATGGCTGGTATGCGCTTGATATTGCCATTGCAGCAACTCATGCCGTATGGTGGGGCTCCCCGGCGGAAGACCGGCATTCCAAGCATGAGTTTGCTGAACAATTCTTAATGGAATTCCTGACGGGATACTCGAAACATAATGTTCTCACCTATAACTGGATTCAGCAGATCCCCATGTTCATGGACTACCGGAATATATGCTCTTATTTCTGGTGGCTGAGCAGCTGGGACGGGGATGAGAGCCGACTGTCGGAAGCTCAGCAAGCTGCGATTACCCATGCCGTTCATCTTATTCAGAGTGGCCAATCGTTCGATGGCTGCGATATCAAATTATAGCTTGGCAGAAGCCTGTTCACTGAGTTGTGATTAAGTGGAAAAACGTATCTTAATTTAGTTGTTTTAGCGGGTCCGCGGCAAATAAATGGATAAACGGCATTTAATTTCGTGCATTTCCTCGGCTTTGGCTTATATGAAGAAATTTAAGTGCTCTTTTTCCAACTGTTGTTTTAATAGGCGCTCTTCGTTAATCAGCAAGTGGAGAAAATCCAACTGCTATTTCCGGATGATTCAATGTTCGCTCGTTCCCGTCTATACTTTAAAAAGGCCCTCCGGAAACAGCCATAGCGGCGGTTTTCGGAGGGTCTTGCCAATGTGATTGCTGCGGCTTACGCATGCAGAAACTCCAATATATCTAATTATCGTTGTTATCCGATGTTATTATACCGCTGCTTCCTGAATCTTAGCATCTATAGGACCCTCTGCTGCCGGCGGGTTCTTTTTCTTCATATAGTCGGAGTAGTAGGCGGTTATGATTGGAACCAAAATGGACGTTACGATAACCGAGGCGGCTACCAGCGCCGTGGCTGTCTGGGCTGCGGGCAGGAACTCCGGCTTCATATTCGCGACCAGCATAGGGTTGGCGACAGCAGCTCCGGCAGTACTGGAGGCAGCAAGTCCGGCGGTGCCGTTACCGCGGCCGATGAATTTGTCGGCCAGGATCAGCGGAACACCTGTAATAATGATAACCACTACACCAAGCAGAATGCCGAGCAGGCCAGTGTCAACGATAACGCCAAGGTCAATCGAGCTGCCCAGTGCGAAACCGAAGAACGGGATAAGGGTCTGGGTGGCTTTGCCGAAATAAGCACGCAGGTCATGATCCAGGTTACCCAGGATGAAGCCGATCAGGAATGGAAGCACAGCGCCGATGAAGAGATGCGGTTCGAATACGGCAACACCGGTGCTGCCCAGAATAAGCATCGTTACGAGCGGGCCGGATTCAAGTGACATCAGCACGAATGCTCCGGATTCTTCTTTGGTACCATACTGCTGCATGATGGAAGCGTACAGGCCGCCGTTGGTCATATCCATGGCGGAGATGATGGCGAGGACTGATAATCCGGCGAAGAAGCCGGTTTGCACACCGCCCTCAGGCAGGAACTGGATCGCGATCATAGCTACAACCCACGCTACAGCAATCTTGGTTAATACAAGCGTACCCGATTTGCGGAGTACCGTTCCGGTTGCTCTTACATCAATCGCTGCGCCCATACAGAAGAACCATACGGCCAGAATCGGCACGGTTCCTGTCATCAGGCCTTTGGTGAAGCCTCCGAAATATTCGCCTGCATCAGGAAAAGCAGTGTGTATGATCGCTCCCAGGAACAGTGGAACCAGCATCATTCCGCCGGGAATCCGATCTAATGTCTTTTTGATTTTCATATGATTACCATACCTCTCTTACTCATATTGAGTTTATATAATATTGAATAATCATGCTTATTTTTCCTTATGAAGGCGCAGCAAACCAGCCCCAGCAAATTCCCCGTTCACTGCAATCCTGCTAGTCAGCAAGCGGGTTTCCTGAGATCACTTTGCCTGATGGCGCTTTCACATTTCGTACAGGTTACCTGCGGCTTAGTCCGAGCTCCGGGATCATTTTGGCGAATAAATCATCGCTTTCCTTAAGCTGTTTCGAGAAGGCTTTGCCGTCCTTCACCAGCAGTCCAAGTCCGTTCGACTTCATATATTCGCGGAAAGCCCTGTCCTCGGTCCCTTTGATAAATGCCCCGGCCAACACTTCCGCAATGGCATCCGGCGTATCCTTCGGCACAGCAAGTCCTCTCCATGTACTGGTGAAGTTCACATGTATTCCGGTCTGCTCTTCCAGAGTCGGCACATCCGGCAGCGCCTCTGAGCGTTTATCGGCGTTAACCGCCAGTGTCCGCAGCTTGCCTTCATCTACATACTTCTTCACCTCGGCGGGACTGACCGGCACCGCGTCCACGAATCCGTCCATTAAAGCGGAAACGGCTGGCCCTGCGCCTTCAAAAGGAATATGTGCAAACTTCACACCTGTCTCCCGTTCCAAGGTTACGGCGGCCAAATGCCAAATGCTCCCCGTTCCTGCGTTTCCCATTTTGAGTTCCTCTGGATGCGCTTTCGCAAAGTCGAGAAATTCATTTACGTCTTGCCATGGCGCGTCCTGTCTTACGGTAATGGCGGAAGGATCAAAATTCGTCTGTGCGATGGGTTTGAACTTCTCATAGGTAATCGGCAATAGTCCCAGATGGGGAAGAATCGTCAGCTCGGCCGGCAAAAAAGTGACGGTATAGCCATCGCCCTTGGCGCCCGCGCCTTCCATAAGTCCTACTGAGCCTCCGCCGCCCGTCCGGTTGACCACAATAATCGGCTGGCCCAGCACCTTCTCTGTCGCTTTGGCGAGTGCTCTTGCCGTGGTATCTGTTCCTCCGCCTGCCGCATAGGGCACGATCAGTGTAATCGGCCGCCCGGGAAAACCGGTGCTGGCATTCTTCTGCTCCGCATCGCCCGTCAGTTGAATGAAGGTTCTAAGGATTAGCAGAACTGCGAGTACTGATGCTGCCCAGATTCCTATTTTGGTTGTCCGCTTCAAAACCATCCCTCTTCTCTATTAACAGTAATCGGGCAGCCTGCTGAATCTTATGCTGGCCCTGCACCCGCTGCTTCACCCCCGAATTCTCTGAGCATCAGCCGCCCTTCCGGGAAGCTGTGAAAGTTTTCTCAAATAGAACTTTATCGCATTCGGGGGTGTTCCTTCAATCGTATAATCTTATTCTGAATCCTCAGAAACGCCGGAATGGCGCGGTTTTGGCCGATCTGCATACTCTTTGGAAGATTTGCTGTTCTCCCGGAACTTGCCCGGAGTCGTTGATTTAATCTTACGGAATACACGGATGAAGCTGTTCTCGTTCTGGTAACCGACCTGCAGCGCAATATCGGCGATCCGCAGGGTGCTGTCCTGCAGTAATTCACAGGCTTTATCAATTCTGAGGTTGGTCAGATAGTCATACACGGTTGTTCCGGTCTCTTCCTTGAAGATCGTACTCACCGAGGACACCCCCATATTCACATGGGAGGCGATATCCTGAAGTCCGATATTGAACTGCAGATTCTCTTCCATATACTTGATGAGATTCTGTACAAGCAGGAATTCCTTCGATTGCCGGTGTGCTCCGAACGCACCGGCCATATGAACAGCAATGCTGCATAGCATGTCCTCAATCCCGTGAAGCTCCATCGTTGACACCTGATGCCAGGTGTAGTCAGCCAGCTCGGCAGGCAGCGGGTATCCCCCGGCCGCCGTTATATGCAGAATTTCCTCCAGCAGGTCATCGACGGTGCGGAATACTTTTTGCGGCTGAATTCCTTTCTTGCGGGTCTCAGCCGACCATCTGCGGATCCACTCCTGCGCAGCCTGGGCGTCGGAAGACTTCAGGGCACTCAGCATCTCCTGCTTCCAGGCATCATCAGCCGCCCCGCTGCTCTCTTCATATTTGTTCTCCGCATGTGAATACACACGGACATGGGCATAACCTTCATATAACCGGTAGGATAGAGCCAGCTGCGCCTCTGAATAGGAACGCGGCACCTGGGCAATCGCCCCGGCCTGCTCGCCGATGCCAATGGACACTGATATATTCAGCACTTCAAGAATAAGGTCGGCCAGCTTACGCGCATCTGTATATAACGGCTTCTCTTCGCCGCCTTTAGCCTGCAGCAGGATGACCAGACTGTCCTTCTGCGGTGCCGCGATGACGGACCGCCACGAAGCTTCGAAGTATTCGTGCACAATGTTGATCATTGCGTACTTAAGCAGCAGCTGATCTTCTTCTATGAACCCCGCCGCCCATTGGGTATGACGGTCAATAGACAAGGCGAGCGTCTCGAACGGACCTTCCGTCCAGCCGCCAAAATAATGTTCAAATTTCGTCTGCGTCTCCTGGGTGCCGATACTTCGCGTAATCAGGTCCTGCACGAACTTGGAACGCAGCTCCGGCAGGCTCCAGTCCGCAACCAGCGATTTGCTCTGGAAGTCACCGACCAGCTTGCCTATAACCGGCTCCAGATCATACAGACCGCCTTGCCCGGCCGCCTTCTGTTCGGGAAGCAGCAGCTTATTAATCCGCTTGAGCGGCCGGAAGGCCGCAAAATTATAATAATAAATAGCGGATAGACCTACGGCGATGGAGATCAGGGACAGCATCAGCATCATATTGCGCGCGATCTTCACATTCTTCAGCAGTTGCTCCATTGGCACCAGCGAAATCAGCCGCCAGCCGGTCACATTCGAGAAGGTCTGGTTGGCCATATAGGCCTGTCCGCCGATCCGGACATGGGCAAACGGGCTGACATCAATATCCTCCAGTACATTCTGCATGTCCGCCAGCGGGAACGGAAGGTTCAGCTTGGGATAGATCAGCTCCCCTTCCAGGTTGTACACCAGCTGATAGTTCGAGAGATGGGTATACATTTTGGAGAAAAGCATATCGTAATCGAGATCGATCAGCACCGCGCCGGTCACTTCCCCGTTCTCTACAACCGGCCGGGCCAAAGACAGCAGCTCTGTTTCTCGGAGACGGGAGTCGGTGCCGGTGTACAGCCTTCTTTTGATCAGAAGCGGCTTCTCCTTAATCTCCCCGATCCAGGACTCCCAGGCATGCTCCGGCGCATTCTCCCAGGAGGATACGTAGCCGTAGCCGCTCGAGAGGACGGAATGATCCTTGAACTTGATCACGCTGATGGCATGCACATCCGGCTCTGTCGCCAGCGTCTTGAGATATTCCTGCGGCTCTGCGGCAATGCCGGCATTGTCCCCGGTAGCGGCTTCTATATATTTCAGTACAGCCGGGTGAAAGGATAAATCGACCGCTTTGTTATCGGATTCGCGGAAGGCCCGGTTCGTCACATCTACGTTAATCTGCAGCAATTCGACATTCGGTGTATTAAGCTCGGTATCCAGTGCGTTGCGGTACTCTCTATAGGAGAATAGCCCGATCAAAGTGATCAGAAGTGATACTCCTGCCGTCAGCATCAGAATGAGCCGGTTTTGTTTGTTGTTCAGCAGATATTTCAATTTAAATCGCAGCATTGCCTTAGCTTCATCCTTCCGGCGTTCTCTCTTGGTCCAGACCTTAGAGTAGCATGTTCACCTATACTTCAATATGGAGCATGTCATACCCTTTAAGATTTTAAGCATTTACGGATAAAATACACAGAAATGATATAATGAAAGGAATGATTCAATCCGAAACGGCGCTGCCGTCCTGTTTGCAGGGGCAGTACTGTTTCAACACCAATCTGCTACAGGAGAACGATAGCGATGCAGCCAAATTATGCCATGGATGATGCCGGATGGGACAACCTTATCTCGGATGTGGCCCGGATTTTTGATGATCTGACCCTTAAACGGGGGTTTCAATATTATAAACAAAAACGCGTGCATGCCTTCCAGATGAGGACGGACAGGAAAATCATGTCCATCGTTGAAGGCCGGGAAGATTATATGGTTGCCGTTGAGCTGGAGCATCTGCTGGAGAGCCGCTGCGACTGTCCGGTATCCGGCCCGTGCAAGCATATGGCCGCTGTGCTGATGTACTACGCGGAGCTTCAGGGCAAACCTGTACATTCGATCGCCAATGCCAAGGCACTTGTGGACATTCCCAAGATCCCTTCCGCCCCTGCTCAAGGAGTTCCGGGACGGCGCGGGGAACAGCTGAAGAAGCTGGAGGCGCTTATTCCAGAGGCCACTGTGCAGCAGTGGCGTGAATATATGGCACTCCTCATAGAGCCCCTGGCCCATACCGTGCGAAATCCGCAGTATGCCGACCGGGCGCTGGCCGCCATTTCCGGGGTCCGCCCCAAGCTGTCTCCCGCTGCCGGCCAGCTGTTCAAGCTTCATACCCATCTCTGTGTGCTGGAAAGCTTAGTTAAGCCTGGAGGACAGCCGCTGGCGGCGAACCTCTCCTCACTTGGTTATTCTGTCGGCTACTATACTTCGATTGCGATTTCCGAGCTGCAAAAGCATATCACGGACATGATGAAGAAAGGCCTGCCGCTGGCGGAGGCCCCTGAAGAATGGCCCAGAGTATACGATACAATCGCCTATCTGCGGGGCGAGATGCTGACGGAAGTCCGCGATCGTTCGCGGGATCAGCCCTACTTCTCTTACTGCTATACCCTGCTGTGGTCCAATTGGATTACGCCGAATCTAAGCGGACCGGAGCTGTATGCCGAAGAGCTGGAGCACCTGCGTCAGGCTGGAAGCGACTTAAGTACCAATGCTTCCCGCCATGCCCGTCTGCTGGCCGAGAGCCGGATGTATTATTCTCTGCATGATGATGCTGCCGCTATGGAACAGCTGCGCGCAGCAGCCGAGCGGCCCGGACTGCACCCGGAGGAGCTGATAAGCTTCCTGCCCCCGCTGGCCGAAGCCCGGCAGTGGACACGCCTCACGGCATGGCTGGCAGAGATCGGCCCGCTGCTGAGCAGCCGGCTGTACAATCTGCAGGAGTACGCCGGGTACTGGGATGAAGCGGTCCGTCATCTGCCCGAAGCCGAGCCCCGGATGTGGGATACGCTGGCCGGTATGCTGCCGCTGTCGCGCGAGATCTATGAAGAACAGCTGCTGACCTACGGCAAATGGCAGGAATGGATGGATATGCAGTTATCGGCCGGGCGGCAGCCTGCCGACTTCCGGGTCAGCGACCTGCAGCCGGTGGAGAAGAATGCACCGGAGCTGCTCCTGCCGTTCTATCATCAGGCTGTGGAACGATTCGTGCTGGACAAAAACCGGCACAGCTATAAAGCAGCGGTGAAGCTGCTGAAACGTCTGTCCAAGCTGTACAAGAAGCTGAAACGCGAAGCACGCTGGGAGGAATTCCTCGAAGCCTTCACGGACCGGCACAGCCGGCTGCGCGCTCTTCAGGAGGAACTGCGGAAAGGAAAACTGATTCCATGAACACAATGATGCGCAATATTACGGTCCAGCTCGCCTTAAGCCAGTATGGCGACGCGCTGATCTACGGTGTAGATGACCGGGATGATTATGTACCCGGCGTCCAGTTGAAGCAGATGCTGTTCGCCTGGCATGAAGAATCCTTCTATGGAACGGAGCTTACTACTTCGAAGGCGGATGAGGTCGAGCTCGTGGTGCTTCCTGCCGAGCAGGTGATTCCGTTCTTCGCCAGCCTGCGGCTGCTCCGGCATGTCGGCTGGAGCTGGCAGGGCGATGCCCAGCTCTTGAAGCGGCTGGCCCCGCTGCTGGCAGAAATGCTGGATAACAAGCAGTATGCACCCAGCTTCTCCGCCTTCCGGGAAGGCCAGCTCAGCTGGGCCTGGGAGGAGAAGGCGCTGGCGGAAGCCGCCGAAGGCAACTGGGACGATGCGGCGGCGCTGCATAGTCTTGAGGGACGCAGCGGGTTCGCCGAAGGTCTGCGGGCCGCCTTCTCAGCGGCGGTCTTCCAGCGCTATTACGGCACCGATGCGGAAGCCGGTGACCTGCGCAGTGAGTTCCCGCTGCTGTTCAGCGCGAGCCGCAGCAGTGCGGCCGGGATGGACGAAGACAGCTGGCTGATGTCCATCGGCTGGAAGGCAGACACCGCGCCGTTCCGGCCGGTGCTGCAGCTGCTTGAGCCGGACGAAGAGCTGCCGCACTGGCGGCTCCAGCTGCTTCTGCAGGACAAGCGCGACGAGTCCGCGCTTGTGCCGCTGCGGCTCACCGGGGACGGCGAGCCGCATGGCGCGCTGCCCGCATCGTGGACAGAGCATGTCCACGAGCGCGCGGCCGGGTGGCTGTCACGGCTGCGTGACAGCCTTCCCGAGCACATCGGGCGCGGCGCCGATGTGCTGGCTGAACCGCTTAGCGATGCTATCGCGTGGCGGTTCCTCACGGCCGACAGCCGGCTCCTGCTGGAGGCCGGCTGGCAGGTGCTGCTGCCGGCGTGGTGGGAAGCCGCCAGCCGCAGGAAGCCGCGCCTGCGCGCGAAGATCAGCTCCGGCACCGCCGAGGGCCGCGGGCAGTCGCTGTTCGGCCTCGATGCGCTCGTCGACTTCGACTGGCGCATCTCCATCGGCGACGCCGATCTCTCCGAGGCGGAGTTCGCCGACCTCGTCGCGCGCGGGGAACGCCTCGTCCAGTTCCGCGGCAAGTGGATACCGCTGGACCCTGCGCTGCTGGCGCAGATTCAGCGGGCCATGGCCGGGATGGACAAGTCGCAGGGCTTGTCCTTCCAGGATGTACTGCAGCTGCACCTGCTGAATAGCGGTGCAGACGCAGACGTGGAGGAGGCCGAAGCGCAGCGCGCCGAGGAGGAAGCAGCCCGCGTCCGGCTGGAGGTCGAGCTGAACGAGCATCTGGTCGGAATCATCGGCCAGCTCGGACAGCGCAGCCAGTGGCCGAAGCCGGAGGTTCCGGCCGGCCTCCATGCCGAGCTTCGCAGCTACCAGCATGAAGGCTATGCCTGGCTGGTATTCCTGCGCCGCTTCGGCCTTGGCGCTTGCCTGGCCGATGACATGGGGCTCGGCAAGACGGTGCAGCTGATCTCCTACCTGCTCCACTTGAAGGAGCAGGAGGCGGAAGCGGAAGCTTCCGGCGCACCGGTAGCCCGGCGGCAGACAGAGCCGGCCGGCTGGCCCTCGCTGATCATCTGCCCGACCTCCGTGCTCGGCAACTGGCAGAAGGAGCTGCAGCGTTTCGCCCCTTCCCTGAACGTGATGCTTCATTATGGAAGCAGACGGCTGGATGCCGGATATTTCTACGGCGCTGCTTCGCAGGCCGATGTGGTCCTCACTTCCTATGCTACCGCCGCGCTGGATCAGGAGCTGCTGAAGCAGTTCACCTGGGCGGCCGTATGCCTCGATGAAGCGCAGAATATCAAGAACGCCGGAACGAAGCAATCAGCCGCAGTGCGCAGCTTCCCGGCCCTGCACCGGATTGCCCTGACGGGGACACCGATTGAGAACAGGCTGTCCGAGCTGTGGTCGATCTATGATTTCATCACACCGGGTTATCTCGGCACTCCGAAAGGATTCCAGGACCGGTTCGCTAACGCCATTGAGAAAGAGCGGAATGCCGAAAAAACCGCAGACTTACAGCGGCTGGTCAAGCCGTTCATGCTGCGCCGCAAGAAGAAGGACCCGGCCATTCAGCTCGATCTTCCGGATAAGAATGAAATGAAAACCTACATTAATCTGACAGCAGAGCAAGCGGCGCTCTACGACCAGAACGTGAACAGTCTGCTCGAACGGATGCAGAAGCTGGAGGGCATTGAACGCAAGGGTGCCATTCTGGCCGCCTTAACCAGCCTTAAGCAGCTGTGCGACCATCCAATGCTGCTGACCAAAGAGGCGCTGCCCGAGCCGGAGGCCGGAGGCGTTCTGGACACCAGCGCCTTGATTGAACGGTCTGCGAAGCTGGAACGGCTGCTGGCGATGGTCCGCGAGCTGCGCGAAGAGAATGAGCGCTGTCTGATCTTCACCCAGTACGTCGGCATGGGCAAGATGCTGCAGGCTGTGCTCCAGCAGGAGCTGCAGGAACCGGTGCTGTATCTGAACGGCAGCACCCCGAAGAGCACCCGTGACCGCATGATTGAGCGGTTCCAGACCCCCGCACTGCCTGCCGGTGAAGCCGCAGCCGATACCGCCTCCGGGTACCAGCCGTCCGATCAGCCGAATGTATTTATCCTCTCGCTCAAAGCAGGCGGTGTCGGCCTCAATCTGACCGCCGCCAATCATGTCTTCCACTTCGACCGCTGGTGGAATCCGGCAGTGGAGAACCAGGCCACTGACCGTGCCTACCGCATGGGCCAGACCCGGGACGTGCAGGTGCATAAGTTCATCTCGCTTGGCACGCTGGAGGAGAAGATTGACGAGATGCTGGAGAGCAAGCAGCAGCTCAGCGATGATGTAATCTCCGGCTCCGAAGGCTGGATCACCGAGCTGTCTACGGACGCTCTGAAGGATTTGTTCACGCTGCGGAGGGAATGGGTGGGGTAACGGAGTTTACCACTGCTCCGACATTCTAAAAGTAGCAGCCAGATTGTCCTCCCCCGCGAGCGAACTGACCACCAGCGTAATGGGCTCCTGCTGCATGTCGTAGAGCAGCTGCTGATTCAACAGATTCACGGCAACATTCTGGTACGCACCGGCTATGCCGGAGCCGATTCCTTGAGTGATGACCCTTCCGCCAGTGACTGCTGTACATGTATAGTTCACTTGCAGCGCAGTTTCAGTGACGGGAATAGCTGTAGTCGGGGTAGGATAGTTCACAAAGGCTCCGTTGACACTTCCGCCGGTGATCACTTTATAGCGGATGGGAGTGGAGGCCAGAATCTCCAGTCCATCCGCTTTGATCTCGGCAGTCACCGCTTCGGGAATAGTCACTGCGGCACTTCTCCGGAAGCTGATGGCCGCGAAATCGCTATCAGTAACAGCTATATTCTCACGGAATTCCGATGTGATCCGGCTTACAGCAATCGGCTGCATCGGAACGGGAATCCACACCCCGCTGCTGTCAATCAGGAATACCCGTACACGGACCTGCTCCTGGGAATACACTACATTGAATTGAAAAAAATTCTGTGTAACATTATACGTTTTGGTTACGACTTCCCTGTAGTTCAACTCAAACAGTTCCTGGGCGAACAGAGTCGCCGGACTTACATCATTATTAAGCCCGGTTAAGTAGACCACTCCTCTGGAGGTTCCATTGTTCACTACCTTTACGACAGCTTGACTGATAGGCCCTGCTCCCAAGGTAGGGTTCTTTGTTAACATGTTGGTTGTCAATACGGGCACAGCTCATCACCCTCCTATTAAAGCTATTTCATATATCATATGCCGAGCAGATTAGAAGTTTCTGGTTTATTGACAGCGGGGGCATTCCACAACCCTCAGGTGCTTCCGTAACTGGGCGCAGTTGCCATTTCATACCCGCTGTGCTAAAATCAACTTAACTTTTTTAGAACGGAGGGCTCAGTGTGATAGATTATATCCGGATTCGTAACTTACGCGGCTAATTACAGCTTCATAGCGCGAAAGCTCTGCCTTGTGCAGAGGACTCAGGATAGGTCTATCCATTTTTAGAGGCAGCCCCTAGCTTTAACTTATACGCGGGATAACAGGATAATTTATAGCGTGAAGTCTATAATTTCCCTTGTATCTGAACGGAGAACCGAGGTTGCTCCGCCCGGCCCTGCGTATGCCTTTAGGAATTGCATCCCCATAGAGAATATACTGAACCGCAGCCCATGCATGGCTGGAATAGAGAACTATTCCTCCCTGACGCTGCCGGTTCTTGGCTTCATATTACCTACGGGAGTGCCATAGCTGTAGAACCGTTATTGGTGTAACGGCTCTACAGGACCCTATTCTGTTGATCCTCACAATCCTTTTAGCACAGGCAGACAGCCTGTGCTTTTTTATGTCCAAATTTAACTATGGAGGTTGATCTATATATGGAATCCGTACAACAAAAAGCAGTCATCGTCGGTGTACAGCTGCAGAATGACAATAACTTCGATTACGCCATGGAGGAGTTGCGCAATCTGGCAGCTGCCTGCGATATTGAGGTCGTGGCTGAGCTCAGCCAGAAGTCCAGCCGGGTGAACCCCTCGCATTATATCGGAACCGGCAAAATCCAGGAGCTGGCGCTGCTGATGGAGCAGCATGATGCGCCCATCGTTATCTTTAATGACGAGCTGTCGCCGTCCCAGATCCGTAATCTGGAATCAACGCTTGACCATGAGGTCATTGACCGGACGATTCTGATTCTGAACATCTTCGCGCAGCGGGCCAAAACCAAGGAAGCCCAGCTGCAGGTGGAAGTAGCACAGCTCCAGTACATGCTTCCCCGCCTGACGGGCTTGCGCGAATCTCTGGGCAGACAAGGCGGCGGAGGCGGAACCGGCCTGAAGAACAGAGGGGCCGGGGAGACGAAGCTGGAGCTGGACCGCAGAAGAATCGAGGAGCGTATCTCCGTCCTCCAGACAGAGCTGCAGGCACAGGTCTCACGGCGCCAGATTCAGCGTAAGCAGCGCCACAAGAACGAGGTGCCTGTCGTTTGTCTCGTAGGCTACACCAATACCGGCAAGTCGAGCTTAATGAATACGCTGGTGGAGACCTATCATCCCGGCTCGGGCAAAGGGGTCTTCGCCAAGGATATGCTGTTCGCCACTCTCGAAACATCGGTGCGCAGTATCGATCTGCCCGATCACAAAACCTTCCTGCTCACAGATACCGTCGGGTTCGTCAGCCAGCTGCCCCACCATCTGGTCAAGGCCTTCCGCTCTACACTGGAAGAGGTCACGGAAGCGGATCTACTGATCCATGTGGTCGACATTTCCGATCCGCAGCATGAGCAGCATATGGCTGTAACGGATGAGACCCTGAAGGCGCTGGGCGCTGACGGCATTCCCACCCTGTATGCCTACAACAAAGCCGATCTGACGGACCAGCCTTATCCGCAGGTCCAGGAGAATTCTGTAACGCTCTCTGCGCTGAAGAACCGCGGAATTACCGAGCTTACGGCGCTGATCCGCAGCCGGATCTTTACCGATTATATTCAGTGTGAGATTCTGGTCCCGTTCGACCGGGGCAGCATTGTTTCTTACTTCAATGAGCATGCCGATGTGCAGTCCGTCAGCTATGAAGAGCAGGGCACACGTCTTAAGCTGGAGTGCCGGGCCGCCGATTATGAGCGGTTCCGGGGTGATTTTGTTGAGCTTTCGCAGTAAAATCTTCTTTATGAAACAGGAGCAGGTCCCGGTAAGAGTACCGGGACCTGCTCCTGTTGTTGTATATGGAAGCAACGGAAGCAGTGAAGGCTTCCGGCAGTAAACTCCTTAAAGACCCGCGGACAGCCGATCTGTCTGACTTATTTTGCTGGGCCGGGATTTAATTGAAGCAAGAACCCTCCATCCCTTCCGCTGCTGTTCACCCGCAGTCCGCCGCCGTCATCCGTCATCTCCAGGACCGGTTCAGCATATACCTCATCTTCCTCCTCCGGCTGTACCTCCAGTGAGAATACCAGCGCCGCCTGCTGTAAAGAAGTGAAATCAATGCTCCTTCTCGGGCCTGTATAGAGAATCATATCGATATTTATGCAGTCTTCCGCATTATGAATTTCCCACGCCCAGCTGCGCACCGCACCTGCATGCCCGCTGAACGCCGCGAACCAGGTCGTCAGGTTAAACGAAGTCCCCCCAATGATGATGCTCGCCCCTTCTTCCGTAGGCCCGGCAATAATCCCATCCAGGCACCCGCCAATCTCCAGCCGCAGCCGCAGATCTGCGGCCTCAATGATGCCGCCGGTCCGGTCGAGATTCGGATGAGTATCGCCGCCGTCCGTAATGAAATCTACACCGAACAGCAAATGTCCTGCTTCCTGCAGCGATTTGAAGCGTGCTGAGCAGTAGTCATAGCCGTCATGCAGGCAGCGGAGCCGGATATAGGCCGGCTGGCCATGATTATCCGCATAGACCACCAGCGGCCGTCTTTGATTCCACAGATCACTGTGTGTGAAGGAACCGATACTAAACTGCGGGGTCATATAGGTGACCGCCCATTTGCCTCCGTCCATTTGCCCTTCCCCCTCCCTCTCCCCTTCCAAGAGCTGTCTTACTTCCTTCGTCTCAGGAATCATGAAGTCAGCCAGATAAGCAGGTGGGCACTGGATGCCGCTCCTATACCATTCTTCCTCGTAGGGCAGCTCCTTCCAGGGGAAGAACCTCACCGCTCCTCCCGTCGCCATTTGCAGAAAAGCCTTGCTCTGCTCATTCAGCAGCGCCCCGTAACTGCGGGAATGCGGCCCGGACCACTGGGCCGTGGCCGGGTGATAATAGCCCGCTACGGTCTTCCAGGTCAGCTCAAGCAGTTCTCCGGTCAGTGCTTTGACCGTGCTGTCCGTGGTCTCGGACTGAAGCTTCGACAGCTCCAGAATGGCAATGTAGGTATAGACCGGACTGTTGTATTCCTGAAAAGCCCCATGCTCCATGGTATGGGCATACAGCTTCCGAAGCCGCTCCAGACCGTATGCCGCATAATCCTCACGCCCTAATTGCTCCCCGGCAATTCTCGTAACAAAAGCTCCGATAATCGCAATATTGGTATAGTCCGGACCCACATTCCGCCTGATAATCGCCTCGCAGGCATAATCAATGGAATAGATCATGTCTTCCCGCAGGCTGTCCGGTAAGCGGTGGCCGTGGCGCGCGATCGCCTGAACCAGCCGGCTGCCGCAGAAATCGCCCCAGTTCCAGTCCGGAGGGGCCATTTGATGCAGCGGCTCCTCATAGAACCAGGACCAGATCCCGAAGGTATCATGGCTCCGGTCGGTATCCTGCAGGGAGATCACCTGCCGGATGATATCGAATGCCCGCTGTTCATAACGGGCCAGCTCCGTATCAAGCAGTCCGAGTGCATAGGAGAGTGAATCTCTGGTGGAATGGATGAACTCCGCCTGCTTAAGGGTCGTATGATAACCCGGGCTGCTGAACGGGGAACGCAGCATGCAGATGCCCGGATCATAACGGGACTCCAGTCCGGCCATTCTTTGAATCAGCAGCTGCAGATGGTTCATCTCTTTATTTACAGGCTCTGCGGTTTCCTTCACGGTCATCTTCCTCCCTCACCTTCAGAGTTCAGCGGAACCGGCTGCTGCGGGTGCTGGTGATTCAGCGCCTCTGTCAACAGCTGCATCACCAGTCCCTGACCGTACAGTGCCGGATACCTCTCAATGGCGTTGTAAGCTTTTATTGAAGGCATTACCGGGGTGCCTCCCGAGACTCCCTGCACCTCACCGTCTTCACGGATAAGCGGCAGGATTCCTTCAAGCGCCTTCCCGGCACTCTCCAGAAAAGAGTCATCCAGCAGGCCGCCCTTAACCGCCTTAAGGAAACCGCAGGCGATACCGGCGCTGGCTGACGTCTCCTGGTAATAATCCGGCCTGTCGAGCACAGTATGCCAAAGTCCATTATCTCCCTGAACCTGCCGCTGGGCGGAAGCGAGCGTACGGTAGCGGCTGCTGAGCTCTTCCGGGACGGCAACTACGCGACTGGTCTCTGCCACAATCCCGGGAACGGCCAGCGTAATCCAGGCGTTGGCCCGGGCCCAGCGGGCAGCCGACATATGGCTGCCGTCCCGGCAGTTCCAGCCGTGGAACAGCAGCCCCGTCGCCGGGTCCTGCAGCAGGCGCAGATGCAGCAGGGTCTGCTGCAGGGCGGCCTCTGCAAGCCCGCGGTCGCCGGTCAGCCCGGCAAGCCGTGCCAGGAACAGCACGGCCATATACACCGTGTCCGCCCACACCTGCTCCGGGAAGTCTACAGCCTCCGTCACGGTATGCTCCAGCGCTCCTTCCCGGGTTCGCGGCGCAGTCTCCAGCATCCAAGCGGCAATTTCCTGAGACCTGCTCAGAAACCAGGTGTCCCCGGTCAGCCGGTACAGTCCAGGAAACAGCGCATATGGAGCCAGGGAGTTGATGACCCGAACCCCCTCTGCCTTACGCTTATTCCGGTTCACCCAGAGCAGCAGATAATCAATTACCTTGTCTGCGCCGGTGGCAGTTCCGTATTCCATCAAGGAGATTACACCGACACCGGGCACCCAGTCCCAGTGATGAATATCCATCCCCCAATTGCCCTGATGCCGGACGGAAATCATATATTCGAAGATAAGATCCAGCTTCTCTTCTAACTCCTGTTTTGTACTCAAAACGTCCGAAGCCTCCTTGAACCGTGATAATCCCCCTCGAAATCCGCTTTGACCGGAGATTTGCCCTGAAACGGAATTTCGCCAAACAGCGCTTTGACCGTAAGCTCTACCGTATCCTCATGCAGCGAATAAGCATTCACCAGCGTATCGAGGAATGGAATATCCTGCAGCAGATACGGCGACGCAAATGAAATACCTACCGGCTTGATCGTCTCCGCATGCTGCATGGCCCAGATGGCTTTGGCCGCTTCGCCTACCGGACGGGCCGTATTCATCATGCCGTGCAGCGGCAGGAAAAAAGGGGCAAAAGCAGCGTCCCAGGCCACCCCGGACAACTCCCATTGCCGTAGTGTAGTCAGCGGTTCGAATTCATCGAGGATATCAACCTGCAGCCCTCTTGCCTTAAGCTGTTCAACGAAAAGATTCATCCGCTCGTATCTGCGTCCCTCCGTCACCTTGTTCAGCATGATCACCAGCACCCGGCGGACCGTCTGCGGATTCAGGGGCAGCTGGCCGGTCCGGTTGCGGACCAGCGTAATGCAGCGCCCGGCAAGCGCCCGGCTTAATTGTCTAACCTGCCGGTCCAGCTCGGGCGGCAGCTTATCCTCCAGCAGCGGTAATGCCAGCCCGTCTTCTCCCGCAGCGCCGGTAAACTGCATTCCAAGCCGGGCTTTCATCTCCAGAATCCGCCGGACGCTGGCCTTCAGCCGTTCCCTGCTTACCCGCCCGTCCGCCACCGCCTGCTCCATCACCGCGAAGTATCTCACACCCGGCCAGAGCAGCACATCCGTGCCGCAATTGAAACAATCGATCATGCGCTTCTCATAATCTCCCCAGGCCAGGAACCCGCCCATATCCAGCGCATCCGACAGCACCACCCCATCGAAGCCCATTCGTTCCCGCAGCAGCTCCGTAGTGATGCTCTCCGATACGGTTGCGGGCACCGGTTTCACGGCAGTATCCCCGTCTTCGATCCAGGGAAGGGCAATATGGCCGGTCATATAGGACATAACGCCCTGATCGATGATTCTCTGAGCCACATGTCCATATGTGGAGAACCATTCCTCTTCAGATAAGCTGTTAATCGTAGTAATGATATGCTGATCCCTGTAATCCACCCCGTCTCCGGGAAAATGCTTGGCGCAAGCCGCGATGCCATAATCCTGCATCCCGCGCATGACGGCCGTAGACAGGCGTGCCGCCCGCCCGGCATCATCCCCGAGACAACGGGTAGTAATGACAGGATTCATCCAGTTCAGCAGAAGATCAACCCCCGGTGCCAGCGCCCAGGTGAATCCGGCTGCCCGGCCTTCCATCGCTGTATATTTACCGTATTCATAAGCCAGTGCTTCATCATCGGCTGCAGCAAGGGCGAGAAGGGGCGGGAAGGCTGTGAGGCTTTTGACTGCAGAGCCGGCCCCGAATTCCAGATCTCCGGAGAACAGCAGCGGGAACTTGCTGATTCTCTGCAGCATCACGGCCCAGTTCCGGTAATCCTCCGCTCTGCCCGCAGCCTTCTGAATGACCTCTCCGCCGATAAAGAAGCTGCCCACCGGATATTGTGCCAGATACCCGCGAAGAGCGGCCTCGTCGTCCCCCCTGAACGGCAGTCTGCCTGCATGATCCTGCATCGTCTGCCCGATGAGCTCCCGCAAGCTCATAGCCTCCAGCGTGCCCTCTACCCAGTCCTGCTCTTCCTTGCTTAGCGGCCTCTGCATAGTCCCGATTCCTCCCGGTAATTTCTATTCCAAGTGTAACGAAAAGCCGGACCGCTCTAAATAAAGCCAACTATAATATAAGTTCAAAATTCTATAATCCCCCCACAAAGTGGGTTCATAGCTTCGGTGATTACTCAGACATTTGGCCGGGAACCTTAGATAAATTCTTATACAAAAACAAATATACAAAAACAAAATCACCCTAACGGGTGATTCATGCTGGAGGGTATGCGGGGTATGCGGGGTATGCGGGGTATGCGGGGTATGTGACCTGTACAGCTAATGCAGATATTAGGGCCACCTCACAATGCTCCACTCACACTACTTCCGAAGCAGCCTCCGTTGTAATCAATAGTACTAATGCTCCTTATTCCCTCCTGCTGCCCACTTTCGGCAGATTCAGGGGCACTTCTGCTCCTCATTTACTCCTACTACCCACTTTCGGCGCATTCAGGGGCACTAGTGCTCCTCATTTACTCCTACTGCCCACTTTGGGCGGGTTCAGGGGCACTAGTGCCCCTCATTTACTCATTTGACCCTCAGCCGGTGTAATCAAGGGCATTAATGCTCCTCATTTCCTCCTGCTGCCCACTTTCGGCGCATTCAGGGGCACTAGCGCTCCTCATTTCCTCCTGCTCCCCACTTTCGGCGGATTCAGAGGGATTATCCCTTTAATTTCCCCGTCCAGCCCACTTTCGGCGGAACTAGAGGGATTTATCCCTTTAATTTCCCCATGTCGCCCACTTTTGGCGGAATCAGAGGGATTTTTCCCTTTAATTTCCCCATGCCGCCTACTTTTGGCGGAACCCGGTGCGACCCCCTTATCCCGGAGTCCTCCGTATAAAATCAGTACTTGTTGTAGATATGCTCTTTATTTCGCTTTTTCTCTCGGCCAGAAGAAGCGGGAGCGGTCTTCTAGGGTCAGCACCCACTCTGCAAAGGTAGCTGGCGGCAGGTTACGAAGGCTCGTATGCATTCTGCGATTGTTGTAAAAGTCCATGTACCGGTCCACCGCTTCATAGGCCTCTTCGAACGTTTCGAATGCCTCTTTGCGGAACAAATCCCGATCGATATTACTGTGGAATGATTCAATAAAAGCATTTAAATCCGGCGTTCGAGGCGGAATACGTTCATGGGTCATTTCCCAGCTTTCACACATGTCGCCAAACAGGTGGCTGACGAACTGTGGGCCGTTGTCGGTGCGGATCACAGGGCGTGCGCTGTCAGGGGCGCAGTGATGCTCCATGGCGCGCGCCAGCGTCTGGCAGGCGTGCTTGGCCTCACACGACGATCCCCGGTGGTAGCCGACGATGACGCGGGTAAACACATCGATAATGCTCAGGACAAAGAAATGCCGGTCACGTCCCTCCACATACCCGTATTTAATGTCCATCTGCCAGAGCTGGCCCGCTCCTGTAATGACTCGGTTCTCCGGCAGCTTCCGGGGATGCTTAAAGCGCTTCTGACGCTGGGGCTGCAGGATATCCAGCGCCTGACACAGCCGGTAGCTTTTCTTGTGATTGAGCTTCAACCGGTGCTGGTTCCACAAGCACTTGGCCAGGAGTTTGTACCCGTACACGTGCTCTTCTCCAGCGATTAATTCCAGCAGCCATTCCTGGATCTCCTCGTCACTAATCTTTTCCCCAGACTCGTTAAAGGAGTAGCCTGGCTGGGGTCTTCCACGCCCCCCTTGAACGGCCTTTGGGGACAGTGACCTGCGTTTCTTACGGTCGTAGTACGTGGACTCTGCTAGCCCCATGAGACGCAGTACCAAAGCTGCTGTATTCCCCTGCTTAATGAACATGTCGGCTACCTCGATTTTTTCGGATAAGCAGGGGTTGGCTTTTTTAGCAGTTCACGCAGAATCTCAATCTCTAACTCCTTTTCGCCGAGTATCTTGACGGCCTTCTCGTATTTCTGCTCCACTTCCAGGAGGCGCTTCAGTTCCTCCACCTGCTCCTGGGGATACGGATGATCTTGTTCCCCATGGGCCTCTCGGTAATCTCTCACCCACTGATTCACCGTCGCTGGGGTCACCCCATATTTTCGGGCAACCACCGCTGCCTTAATGCCAGACAACACCTCTTGCGCTGCCTTCTCTCTTGTTCCTGTTAAGTTTCCCATTGTGTTCATCCTCCTCCTGTATTCAGTCTACATTTTTATGGGGGAGGACTCCAACTTCATTAGGGGGCTGTGGAGAACCAGAGGGATTTTTCCCTTTAACTTCCTCATGCCGCCCACTTTGGGCGGATTCAGAGGGATTTATCCCTTTAATTTCCCCATGTCGCCCACTTTCGGCGGAATCAGAGGGATTTTTCCCTTTAATTTCCCCGTCCAGCCCACTTTCGGCGGATTCAGAGGGATTTATCCCTTTAATTTCCCCGTCCAGCCCACTTTCGGCGGAATCAGAGGGATTTATCCCTTTAATTTTCCCATACCGCTCACTTTGGGCGGATTCAGAGGGATTTATCCCTTTAATTTTCCCGTCCAGCCCACTTTTGGCGGATTCAGAGGGATTTATCCCTTTAATTTCCTCATGTCGCCCACTTTCGGCGGAATCAGAGGGATTTATCCCTTTGTTTTCACCGTACCGCCCACTTCAGGCGGATTCAGAGAGACCCCTTACACAGGACACATTCGTCCTTCAGACGATTCTGCTCTAATTCCAAAGAAACCTATCCTCTACAGACGGATACGGATACCATCATTCCCCAGAAATAGAAACTCCCCGCGGCTTCACACTTCAAAGCACACGGGGAGCATAAGTCTTCATTCGTGAGCCCCAGCCTGTGTATTCCGTCCGTCAGGGCAGACTGATGAGCAGGGTCTCACTTAATTTGTTATTCTCCTTGTTCATCTCGGCATACCGCCAGATATCATTCACAAAGAAGCTGATGGTGAAGCTGCCAATGGTCGGCACTGCCCAGCGGGGCGTTCCCTGGGCGCTGCTGTTTGCTGTTAATGTGATCTCTTCACCCGGCTGGATCACGCTGGTGTTCGTGTCCGTCCAGGATACTACCCCGCCATTTACCGAAAAGGCGCCGCCGGTAATCTGTCCGAGTCCGGTTGATGTGTTCAGCGGTGTAGGGCGGACGCCGATGTTCTTCACTTTGGCCCAGAAAATCAGCGAATCCCCCAGCTGCGGAGTGCTGTGCGCCGAAGGGCTGCCGTCGCTGTTCACGATATTCCAGCCGATATCCGTCACGGTCAGATCCGGCCCCGGCGCCGGCAATACAGCTTCATAGCTCTCGAACTCCAGTCCGCTGATCATGACTTTCCCCTCGGTGTCTGCAATTTCAATCCGGTGCAGCCCGTACTCCAGGCCCGTCAGTTCGTAGACGATTTTATGATCCCCCTCAAGTCCGGCCTGCGGAATCACTATCGTCTCCATATATTCGCCGTCGATATAGACGTCAGCACTGCCCATATCGCTTTTGATATCCGATCTCCAGCGGACGCCGGTGCCGTTAAAGCTAAACCCTGCCAAAGCATCCGGTCCATAGGTCACATGGGAGACCCCATTCGGCGCGGTCTCGAACCCGGTATAGTCGATGTAAGCATGGCTATGCGCAACCGGGTACCACGCGGAGACCGGAACATACAGCCCCTCTTCCAGCCTGAAATAATCGATATTCGCCCCGTTGCCCGCCGAGGTGAAGCTGATTGTGTTATAGCCCGCCTGGAGCGTGATCCCATACTGCCGCGCGGTTATATTGGCAGTCCAGCTTCCCGTAGAGGGCAGCGTAACCGTGGACTGTTTCACTCCGTTAACGAGGATATTTTTCTTCGATTCCTGATTGGAAGCGTATGCAATAGTTAAGGTGTAGCTGCCGCCGTTCGCGGAATTGAAGCCCTGAATGGCGAGTCCCCCACCATGTGTCTGCTCGACCACCTTCCCTCCCGAAGCGCTGCTGTTATTGCTGGTCTTCAGCGGTAGGGCAAACGAGGTGGCCTCCGCCTCGAATTTAGCCGAATCTCCCGTCACATGCGGCGTAACCGGCATGACCGGTGTGGTTGCGGATACGGCTGCAGTCAAAGGTGATACATTGCCGGAGTCATCCACAGCCTGCACCTTGTAGCTGTAGGTAGTCTGGGGCGCTACGGTATAGTCACTCCAGAAGGTAAGGCGTCCAGGAACATTAATTACCGGAGCCGTCCCGTTGTCACGGTACACGTTGTAGCTGACGACCGCATCATTATCTGTGGAGGCATTCCAGGTCAGCCTGATGTGCTCATGGCTTACGGCCAGTGCTGCCGGACTGGCCGGAGCGGATGGCAGAGTACTCTCCTGCTCATCCAGAATATACTGGACAGTCTCCCCGGCACCCAGCGAAACCGTAAGGGTAATATACGGTGTTGCTGTCAGCTGAACCCGGGAGTAGGCCGCAGCATAGGTATCGCCTGCACCGAAGCGTTCCCCCGTATACGTTCCGCTGGACGGCATCGCAACCCGCACCTGCATCGTTACCGGCGATTTCTCAAAGTTGACGAAGTTGAGCAGAATTTTATCGGACGAAGCGCCTATGGCCGTAACCCCCAGCGCCGAGGTATCCACTGCGCGGAAATATGCCTTTTGCCCGGTTAATGCAGACGCATTGAGAACTTCGTAGCTGAGCGGGCTTCCATGGGTCGCATAAGCGGCAGCGAGTCTGCGGAACGTCTTCAGCCGGGTCTCCCCGGATTCGTTGATATTGGCCGGCACTGCTGCCGTATCCTCATAGCGGTGCGTATTCCAGTTAATCGCGGAATCGAACAGCCCAAACTCCGTCCCGTCATTAAAGAAGGCGGCGTGCTGCATAATATGATCTACATAGCCGATATCCCCCCGCAGCTCCCGGTCAAAAGCAGAGGCGAACCTGTACGCATACGTGCCATATTTCGTATTGTCGGAATGATTGTCATTGCTGCCGGTCTCACTCATCGCCATTTCTTTGCCGAAGCCTTCATCCGCTTCGCTATAGACACGCAAATTCTCATACAGGCTTCCGCCCGGCAATGGCTGAACCCCGGTGCCGCCATAGCTGTGTCCGTTGGTCACATCCGACAGCGCTTCAATCGCCTCCCGCTGGCTGGCATCCCGCTCCCAGCCGTCAGGCGTTCCGTTATACGGCCAGTACGCCCAGCCGGGGGCAACAATCTTCAGGTACGGCTGGCTATTGGTCTGCCGCTCCTCATCCATCAGCTCATGAAGCGCAAGCACCGCCTTCTGTGCCCAGCCGAATAATCCCGGCTCATTGCCCGTTTCCGCATACTGGTACAGATCACCGAATTTGCTGACGAACCCGGCATAATAGCTCCGCAGCGCTGAGCTGATGGTTCCGGCGGCCAGCTCGGTATTGCTCTTCCAGTTCCCGCCGATGATATTGACCATCGGCTCCAGATTAAGGTCGCGCAGCGTCTCCAGATAAGTCCGCCCCAGCGGGTCCCAGCCTGCGCTGGTATCGGACCAGAAGGAGGTGCGCATCCAGTTGCCGCTGTAAGCAATGCCCAGCCACTTGGTCATTGGCGCCAGATGGCGGATTGCATTCTCGTCATACCTGAAGGTGGATGCGGCAATTGTGCTTCCAAGATGAATATACCGCCCGTGTATGGGCTCGGCGGCCTGCTCCTCCAGCGCATCCAGCCTGAAATAATCCCACTCAAACCACAGATACCTGTCCCCGTCATAACCGGGAGACTGCGGATCTGCGTATAAACCCCGGTCAACGGTGAGCTTAAGCTCATTCTGTCCTATCTTCAGCTGTTCTTTGGGAATGTAGAGCTTATAGGTCTGCTTCCATGTGCGCGTAAGCGGGGTCTCTCCATCATTCAGGCCGGTAATCTGAATAAGCCCGCTGAAGCTGCCGTTTGCGAAGACGGCCAGCTGCGGAATTGCGGTGCTTGCATCTATAACTTTGAAGCTGAACTCCACGCCGTAGAGAGGGACTCCGGTTAAATTAAAGGTGAGATTCATGGTACCGTTGTGGTCTGCTTTCATGCCCTTGGAGAGGGTATTCCAGCTCATGGGATTTGCGGGGAGGGTAATATTCTCACTGTACACATCTTGAAATACCGTAAATTCTGCCGAGCTGTTATCCTGCTCCCCTACCTGCCAGAGCAGCGTAGGCGGCTGATAGGTATCCTCTGTGACCGTCCTGCCATAAGGGGATTCAGCGGCAGGCAGCGGCGGCACCGCAGGTGACTTCATTTCTTGCACAGCAGTCAGTCCCGCTGGCGGTCCGGCGGACAGAATTCGCCCGCCAGGCGCCAGAACGGACATCAGCACCAGAACCGTAATGAGCAACTTGCCTGTTATCTTCTGTTTTCGCACATTAACACCCTCTTCTTGAGAATAAGATAAGGGCTCCCCAAATGCTGGTTCAGCGAATGAGAATACCCGGTATCCGGCAAGCGGCCGCTGGGACTGCCTGCTATGAATACCGGGCGTGCTATGGCCTTAGCTGCTTATTTGGCGGCCAGGAAAGCATCCAGTTGCGTTTGAATTTCTGTAATCACAGCATCCAGGCCTGCGGCCTTCAGCTTGCTGTTCATTTCCTTCAGGACCGGCTCAGGGTCCTTTTCCCCGGAGTACAGAGTGTTCTTATATTGCTTCGTAATATTGATCAGTGCGCCGATCTGCGACTGCACCTTGGTCGAATCGAAGACAAAGCCGATGACCGGCGAAACGGCAGAGTTCTTGTTCCAGTCGGTGTACAGCTGAACGCGGTTCGGATCTTCGTCCTTGTTCAGGTAGTTCAGCAGCACATTGCCGATCATCCAGGAAGATACCGAGTTGTAGCCGCTGTCCGGGATGAACTCCACCGTGCTGTTCTCCAGCTTCTTGTAATGCTTGCCCTCAATGCCGAAGGTCAGCAGGTTATAGAGCACCGGATCGGTATGGATCAGGTTCATGAACATCATGGCCCGTTCAGGGTTTTTGGAGGTTCTGGAGATGGCGAGCATGGAGCCCTGCAGGCTCTTGGTGCTGACGCCAACCGGCAGCAGCGTCTTGATAATCATCGGCTTCTCGGCTAGCCGGGTCCAGTCATTGGTAGAGGTCGGATTCATATTGCCGTAGACGAACCAGGCTTTGCCGCTTTTGACCGCATCCTTCAGCTCAGTCTTGTCTGTGGCACCGTTCTTGTTAATATAGCCCGCTTCATACCAGCTGCGGATCAGCTTCAGCCGTTCCACAATTTCCGGCGTATCATATTCGTTAAATACCTTCATCGTCTTGTAATCGAGCAGCGTCGGGATTTCATTACTGCCGTCGAGGTCCTCACTTTCCGGATAAGCTGTGAACCAGTTCAGACTGTCCGTATGGTTCATGAACAGCGGGGAGAGAGTTGGTTCTTTCTCCTTAATCGTCTTCAGCATCGGTTCAATATCCTCCAGCTTCTTGATGCTGTTCACATCGAAGCCGTATTTATCGACAATCGCTTTGTCAAAAGCAAACCCGACAGACTGGCCCAGCTCTTTCTCTGTGGGAATCGCATACAAATGTCCGTTAACAGTAGCCGCCTGCAGGTAAGCAGGATTGATCTGTGCCTTCGTTTCCTTGGCATAGGTCTCGATCAGCTCTTCCAGCGGCAGATACGCTCCCTTCGCGGCATTGGTCATGAAGTTCCAGGTATAGACCATGTCGAACACTTCGCCGGACTGGATCATCAGGTTGACCTTATCGGCCGGTTTATCCCAGCTCAGCTGGTTAATCTTGATCGTGGCATTTATTTTATCCTTCAGATACGCATTGATCTCCTGCTCTACAGAAGCCACATCCTTATCCGGCCCGCCGGGCAGATAGAGCGACAGCTCCACCGGTTCCAGCGCATCCGGCGCTTCCGTCCCGGCCGCCTCCGTTGCAGCAGCTTCCTTAGTGGCTCCCGGAGCCGTGGTGCTCTCCCCTGCCTTCTCCGTAGGAGCAGCGGTATTGTTGTTATTTCCGGAGCATCCGGCTAGGGTAAACCCAACCATAAGTACAAGCGACAGCAGTAGACCCGTGACTTTTTTACCTGCCATACTTTGTTTCCTCCCCTTGATTGAACAATATATGCTAATCGGTTGATTCCGAGGTTAGCCTTTAATCGAGCCAAGCGTCAAGCCTTTGATGAAATACCGCTGAAAGAACGGGTAGGCCAGCACGATCGGGCCAATGCCAATCAGCGCCATCGCCATGCGGATCGTTTCCCCCGGTAATTTGGCCAGCTCGGTGGCCGAGCCCTGAATGAGCGCCCCGTTGCGGCTCAGGTAATCCGCCTGGGAGATCATTTTGTACATCAGATATTGCAGGGAATAGAGGTCTGTATCGGTAATGAAGATCATGCTGTTGAACCAGTCATTCCAGTAATGCAGCGTGTTGAACAGTCCAATCGTGGCGAATACCGGCAGGGACAGCGGGAAAACAACCTGGAAAAACGTCCGCAGCTCCCCGGCCCCGTCGATTGTAGAGGCTTCGATCAGCGCAGGCGGTACACTCATCTGGAAATACGTTTTCATGATCAGCACATTGAACGGCGACAGCAGCATCGGCACGATGAGCGCCCAGATGGAGTTCTTGAGATCAAGCACTTGCGTATAGACCATATACCAGGGCACCAGCCCGCCGCCGAACAGCATGGTGAAGAAGATCAGGAAGGCGAAGAATCCCCGGTATCTGAAATCGGTCCGTGAGATCGGATACGCATACAGTGAAGAGATGAATACACTGACCAGCGTTCCGGTGATGGTGACGAAGAAGGACACGCCGTACGCTTTTAATACCACGCTGTAATCCTTGAAGATATACGCATAGGCTTCCAGGCTGAGCTTCTCCGGGATAAATTGATAGCCGTTCAGCACGATGTAATCATAGTCGGTAATGGAAATCATGAAGACGAGTACAATCGGCAGCAGGCAGGTAATGGACAGGATGATAAAAATAACATGGAGAATGATGTTGGTAAATCTGGATATTTCGTTATTAGCCACGGATTTCCACTCCTTTTTAGAATACCGCCTGATCCTTGTCGACCTTGCGCACGATCCAGTTCGAGCCGAGGACCAGGAAGAAGCCGACCACCGATTGATACAATCCCGCTGCTGCGGACATGCCCAGGTTCCCCATATTAATCAGTGCGTTATAGACGTAGGTGTCGATGACCAGCGTTGTCGGGTACAGTGCTCCGGAATTCAGCGTGGTCTGGTAGAACAGCCCGAAGTCGGAGCGGAAAATCCCGCCGATGGCAAGAATCGTTGTGATGATAATGACCGGACGGATCAGCGGAATCGTGATATGCAGGATCTGCTTCCACTTGCTGGCACCGTCGATCAGGGCCGCTTCATAGTATTCATTGTCAATGCCGATGATGGCCGCCAAATAGATGACACAGCCGTAGCCCACCCCTTTCCAGAGGTTGATCAGCGGCAGAATGAACGGCCAGTATTTCGGCTCGGAATACCAGTTCAGTTCATCCAGCCCGAACAGGGCGAAGATCCCTTTATTGATGAAACCGTATTCAACATTCAGAAAGGCGAACACCAGATAACTCACCACAACCATCGACAAGAAGTAGGGGAAGAACATGATGCTCTGATAAAATTTGGCGGCCAGCTTATTCTTCAGCTCATTCAGGGCAATCGCGATCGATACGGCAATCACCAGGTTGAGAATAATAAACACAAAGTTGTAGAGCACCGTATTGCGGGTAATGATCCAGGCATCCGAGGTTGCGAACAGGAATCTGAAGTTATCCAGCCCCACCCACGGACTGCCGAGAATACCGTCGACATAGTTAATATTCTTGAAGGCAATAATGATCCCGAACATCGGCAGATAATTATTGACCAGCAAAAAAAGCACACCCGGCAGCAGCATCAGCAGCAGAACCTTGTGCTTCAGCAGATGTCTCAGCATGGCTCCACGCTTCGTGCTCCTGTGTACCGGCAGGCTGTCTCCTGCTTCGGCTACGCTTTTCTTCTCTTGAGTAATCATTCCTTCCGCCTCCTGATTCCTTCAGCAGTCTCTCTCTCTTCCATGACTTAAGTGTAGCCGGAGAACGGCTGATGCTAAATAAGGCCATCTATAATAAAAGTTCAAAATCCTACGGAGTTTAGAATTGTGGATTTGTAGTCATACAAAAAAGGCGCTCCACAATGATAGCTGTGGGGCGCCCCTTTGTATTTTAGAGAATACCTGTAAGTTCGTACGAATTCATTGTATTACGTCAGTCTGTGCACAGACCACACAACGCCCGAGGAGGAACCGCCAAGATCCAGCGGAATTGTTAATCCATCTGCTGCGTAGAACAGTCCGATTACGTCGCCTGCCGTCAGTTCAAACTCACCCGTTAATGTCACTGTACCGTTCCCTAATATCGTCCGGAGTGACAACAGCAGTGCGATGTTAACATTCAGCAGAGGGAAGAGCCCAGTTACCAGATCTGTTACCGTAGGGGACGTTCTCCGCACCACAAAAGCCGGATTCACTCCCGCACCCAACGCAACTGAAATCGCAGCCGTAGTACTGTAGTTAATAGTCGCCTCAAACGAATATCTGCCTGTGGCCGGGATCGTGTAGTTACCCGTTGTTTCGTTAAAAGTCGCGCTGTCGTAATAAGGCGTCGTCACCGTCCACCCTGTAAGCTGTGTGCTGGCTGCTGCCGAGAACGAAGGCAGGAATGCCGAGAAGCCTTCCGTTGCAATATTGGGCCCTGTCGCTCCGGTGGTTCCGGTTATACCCGTGGTTCCGGTGACCCCAGTAACTCCGGTCACACCGGTTGCACCCGTTACTCCAGTCGCTCCCGTTACTCCAGTCGCTCCAGTCACACCTACTCCTGTCGCACCGGTAACCCCAGTTGCACCTGTCACGCCTGCGTCTCCTGTTGCTCCTGTTACTCCAGTCGCTCCAATCACGCCTACTCCTGTCGCTCCGGTAACCCCGGTTGCACCCGTCACGCCTGCGTCTCCTGTTGCTCCAGTCGCTCCGGTCACTCCCACTCCTGTTGCTCCCGTAAGCCCAGTCGCTCCAGTCACTCCCACTCCTGTTGCTCCCGTTACTCCAGTCGCTCCAGTCACGCCTACTCCTGTCGCTCCGGTAACCCCGGTTGCACCTGTCACGCCTGCGTCTCCTGTTGCTCCCGTCACACCAGTCGCTCCAGTCACACCTACTCCCGTAGCTCCTGTAACCCCGGTTGCACCCGTCACGCCTGCGTCTCCCGTTGCTCCCGTTACTCCAGTCGCTCCGGTCACGCCAGCTCCCGTAGCCCCTGTAACCCCGGTCGCCCCGGTCACCCCAGCTTCGCCCGTCGCACCAGTCACTCCAGCTTCGCCCGTCGCACCAGTCACTCCAGCTTCGCCCGTCGCTCCAGTCACGCCTGCTTCGCCCGTTGCCCCAGTCACGCCCGCTTCGCCCGTCGCTCCAGTCACTCCCGCTTCGCCCGTCGCTCCGGTCACCCCAGCTTCGCCCGTCGCACCAGTCACGCCCGCTTCGCCAGTCGCTCCAGTCACACCTGCTTCGCCAGTCGCTCCAGTCACACCTGCTTCGCCCGTCGCTCCGGTCACCCCAGCTTCGCCCGTCGCACCAGTCACGCCCGCTTCGCCCGTCGCTCCGGTCACCCCAGCTTCGCCCGTCGCTCCGGTCACCCCAGCTTCGCCCGTCGCACCAGTCACGCCTGCTTCGCCCGTCGCCCCAGTCACGCCCGCTTCGCCCGTCGCTCCAGTCACTCCCGTTTCGCCCGTCGCTCCAGTCACGCCCGCTTCGCCCGTCGCTCCAGTCACGCCTGCTTCGCCCGTCGCTCCAGTAACTCCCGCTTCGCCCGTCGCTCCAGTCACGCCCGCTTCGCCCGTTGCTCCCGTAACCCCAGCTTCGCCCGTTGCTCCCGTAACCCCAGCTTCGCCCGTTGCTCCAGTCACGCCCGCTTCGCCCGTCGCCCCGGTCACTCCCGCTTCGCCCGTCGCTCCAGTCACGCCCGCTTCGCCCGTCGCACCAGTCACGCCAGCTTCGCCTGTCGCCCCGGTCACGCCCGCTTCGCCTGTCGCCCCAGTCACGCCAGCTTCGCCCGTCGCCCCGGTCACTCCCGCTTCGCCAGTCGCCCCGGTCACACCAGCTTCGCCAGTCGCTCCAGTCACTCCTGCTTCGCCCGTCGCACCAGTCACGCCCGCTTCGCCCGTCGCTCCAGTCACGCCCGCTTCGCCCGTCGCCCCGGTCACGCCCGCTTCGCCCGTCGCTCCAGTCACGCCTGCTTCGCCAGTCGCACCAGTCACGCCCGCTTCGCCCGTTGCTCCCGTAACTCCAGCTTCGCCCGTCGCTCCCGTCACGCCTGCTTCGCCCGTCGCACCAGTCACGCCTGCTTCGCCCGTTGCCCCAGTTACGCCTGCTTCGCCCGTCGCTCCAATCACGCCTGCTTCGCCCGTCGCACCAGTCACTCCCGCTTCGCCCGTCGCTCCAGTCACGCCTGTTGCTCCCGTTACACCAGTAGCTCCGGTTACTCCTGCTCCCGGCGCCCCAGTTACCCCGGTTGCACCTGTTGCGCCTGCGTCGCCCGTCGCCCCGGTCGCTCCGGTAATCCCCGTGGTTTCCCCAAGCAGCTCAGCAGATACCAGCCGGTGGGCTGTTACCAGCTGTCCGGTGCTGCTCTTGCCCCACAGTGAAATCTGGATAGGGTCGTCCGTCATATCCTGGGTGACAAACAGAAATTCAAAAGCATCCAGATCCGCATAATAAGTTTTTGTTATCACTTCGTTTGGAGCCACATTCAGCGACTCGCTGACATACACGTTTCTTATTCCCCCGAGCATGTAATAACCCTGTACCAATACCGTAGAAGCTGAAGTACTGCTGCGGTTATCGATTCTGACCGTAACCTGCGTGGTCGGTCTCACACCTCCAACCATATTATTTTCCAGCGGTCCCGTTGATAAGAAGCTCATTTCCCAGTCTCCTTTATTTGCCGATTTAATTGTCCCATACTCTACTTCTTACTCCTTCTGAATCTATCTTTTCACTTATAGAAGCTATATAGATTGAACTTGAAATGATTCCAATGGGGATGTTGTTCATAACTACGGTGAATATTTGGACTTTCGGCCGCTGTTGTCATCAGATTTCTTGATTGTTACCGCCATTAGCGGTAGAAATCCGGTGACAAAGGCGGTCGCTGTCGCTCCTACAGTTCCAAAATTCCCCTCCGTTATTCTCATCTGTTATTGTCCTCTTCGGTTCAAGCTATATAGTACTGAAACTAGCAGTACAAAGATTGATTTATATAGTATTATTCCGGCACTCCCCTTACGGTGTGGACGTTAACGCTCCAATCCGGCACACATCCAGCACAAATGAATGAGCAGACAAAAAGGGACTTTCCCGAAGCCGCCACGGCCCGGATAAGTCCCTGATTCACACTGGCTATTCTATTCCTGTCCCTTACTCAGCTGGCTCTCCAGGCTCTCTGCCTTTAGGGGATTATGCGGATCAAAGTCAGGATAGATATACTCCTCGCGCTGAAAAGAGTACCCCGTATCCGCAATGTCGAGCATCTGATTCAGCCGCTCCGTTTCGCTGCGCAGCCCCTCGTCAAGCGGCCTCTCTCCCGAGAGAATCTGCAGATACAGCTGCATCCTCGGACGGTCCCCCGAGTCACGCGGTTCCATGGATACCGAGCTTGGATCATATTGATCCATAATCTGCGGCGAGAGCGGATATATAGACTCAGCGGCATTCGGAACAAATTCCTTGAAGTGCCCCAGCCCCGGTGCAAGACCCGGAACATCGAGAATACCGTCCACCACCGGCAGGGCCAGCGCCTGCTGGAACAGAATGGTCAGGAATTCCCCGGATTGCAGGAATTTCCATACTTTAACTGCCGCCTCCCGGCTTGGAGCTGAACTATTCACTACCAGCGGAGAATGCGGGATCATCATGAGCGCTCCGCCGCCCCGCTTGGAGGAATCCGCCACGGGAGGCATTGTAACTCCCCAATCGTCCTTCGGCATATATTCCTGCAGCTTTACATAATCTTTGCTGCTGGCGTACATCATGCCGATGTTGCCGTCCGCGAACTGCCGCAGGGCACTGTCACGCTTAAGCAGTCCCTCACCCGGATACAGACTCCCCTCACGCTTCATGTCCAGCACCATTTGCAGCCAGAATCTGTATACACTCAGCTCATAACGCCCGGTCTGGTAATTATAAAGATAGTAACCGCTGGAGGTATTGGAGATTTCAAGACCGGTCTGCAGGCTGTCCTGGCTGTCACCGGCAGGAAGCGCGAAGCCGTATTTATTCACTCCCTCTCCTGCCTGGCTGATCCGGGCGGCAGCCTCTTTCACCGCTCCGAAGGTAAGCGGCGGGCGCTCCGGGTCAAGTCCGGCATCGCGGAACAGCTGCTTGTTGTAGAGGAGACGCACGGTATCAACACTGGAGGGCATGAAGTAGATCCCCCCTCTGAACAAAGAACTGTGTGCATAATTCCTGGCCCATGCCGGGAATCTGCTAAAGTCAGCAGTGTTCAACTCTGCGGACAGATTAGCCAGGTACCCTTTGTTGACATAGGTAGCCAGCCAGGTATTATCAACACTGAACACATCCGGACCCTGTCCCGAGGTCATCAGCATATTTAAGGTGTCATCGTAGACATCTGCAGCGATATCCATAACGTTAATCTCGATATGATCAGGATTGGTTTTGTTATATTGACTGATGGCATTCTTCACTTCCAGGTTCTCCGTCCAGTCATACAGGGCGATCTTTACCCGGACGGGCTGCACCGGCACCTCCGCAGGACCCGAACTGAAGTCCACCAGCAGCGGACGGTCATAAGCAATGGCATACGCTGCAGTCCCGCATAATAATAAGGCAAGGATATAGAACAGGAACCTTTTCATCTTGCACCTCCTGCGTTGACATCAAGACTTATTGCGTTTTACAATGTATACCAGCTATTGATTGGTATTTTCCAACAATACCCGATAAATGGCAAGCCGCAAATATCGGGATGCCGAGGGAGGGCTCCAATGAGGAAGCTGTTTGATACGTTGTCGCGGACCCTCTTCTTGTATAATTTCAGCATCCGCAGCCGGCTGATTCTCTACTTCCTGTTCCTCGTCCTGCTTCCGACAACCATTATATCGGTGACGGTATATAACAAATCAGCCGATATTATCACCCGCAATGTTAATACATCCATTGAGAACAACTTCAATCTCGTTCAGGACAATCTGGCCCAGCGGTTCGAGGCCGCCAATAAATCCATGGTATCGCTCTATCTTAATTCAGAATTTGCTGACCTCATCTCCTCTAACCGGCCCACGGACAGCAGCGGAATCATTAATGAGCTGGCTGCCCTGAGCAAAATTCTCGAGAATTTCCCCGCGAACGGTACGTCTGGAAGCAGCTTTGTCCCTATGCTCTATATGCTGAACCGCCCGGAATATACCCAATATAACTTCTCCAGACGTGTATTCAATATCGATCTCATCTCCCTGAAGCCCTGGTATTTCGGCATTCCGGCCCAATCTGATTTCACTGTCGTCGGACTCAGCTCTCTGGATTCCAAGTACACTCTGAAATTCGCAAGGCGCCTGTTCGGCATCCGGCATGCACAGCTGCCCTTTGTCGGACTGCTCACCATCGACATTCCTGTAGCTGAATTCAGCACACTGCTGGAGCATTACAAGCCTACGCCCGGCAGCAAGGTCTATATCGCAGACGGAACCGGTACGATCGCCATCAGTCCGGAGCCGGCCCTGATCGGGCAGAACATCAACACACAGGACTACTACAGCAAGATGAACGCTCCGGCTGACGGTTCTGCGGGTCTGCATTCTTTTCACCAGATGATCGGCGGTGAGAATATGCTTGTCTCCTACCGGACCATCGACAACACCGGCTGGACCATTCTCTCGTTCTCGCCTGTCCGTGAGCTTAACGGAGAATTAGCCGCCTTCCGCCGGGTGATGTATATCGTGATCGGCATCTGTATGCTGGTCTCGCTCATGATGGCCCTGCTGCTGTCAGAGAATATCTCAGCGCCGATCCGTAAGTTCATCCAGTCGATGTCGCATGCCGAAAGCGGAAATTTCAACATTACCATCCGCTACAGGCGCAAGGATGAATTCGCCTACTTGTTCAACCGCTATAACAAGCTGCTCCAGCAGATTAAGGCGCTGATTGACAAGCTCTATGTGACCGAGCTGCGCAAGAAAGAAGCCGAGCTCCAGACCCTGCAGGCCCAGATCAACCCGCATTTTCTCTACAACACCCTGGATTCGATCAACTGGATCGCCATCAATCACGATATTCCCGAGATCAGCAACATGGTTACCTCCCTCTCGGATTTCTTCAGGTACAGCCTGAGCAAGGGACGGAATATCATTCCGCTCCGCGATGAGCTGCGGCAGGTGGAGAGCTATCTGGAGATTCAGCAGTTCCGTTTCCGGGATAGGCTGGAATATGAACTGGAGGAGACGGACCCCAAGCTGCTGGAGGAATGCCTGGTGGTCAAGCTCAGCCTGCAGCCGCTGGTTGAGAATGCCCTGATTCATGGCATTCAGCAGCGCCGGGGTCAAGGCAGAATCCGCATCAGAGTCGAGACTTCACAGGGGATTCTCAGCGTTTCGGTGTTTGACGACGGCGTGGGGGCAGACCCTGAGCGGCTGAACCTGCTGCTAGCCCATCCGCAGCCGGGCAACCAGTCCTATGGTATCCGCAATGTGCATATGAGAATCCAGCAGTTTTTTGGAGAGTCTTACGGAATCCGCTATTACGCTAATACCGAGGATGGCTGCGGCCTGCTTGCGGTGATCCGGTTTCCGGTGGTGACTACATGGGATGAGGTGAGTGAAGATGTTAACGATGATCGTAGCGGATGATGAGCCGTTTATCCGCAGCAGCCTGATCCACGTGTTCAAATGGCAGGAGGAATTCGGAATTGAGATTATAGGGGAGGCGTCTGACGGGCTGGAGGCCTATGAATTATGCCTGAAGCTTGCACCGGATATTCTGTTCACCGATATTATGATGCCGCTGATGGGCGGTCTGCAGGTAGCCGAGAAGCTGCGGGAAGCAGGCAGTCCTACCAAAATCATTATTATCAGCGGCGCCCAGGACTTCTCCTATGCCCGGGACGCGCTGAAGGTGAATGCCGAGGGATATATTCTGAAGCCGGTGAAATTACCCGAGGTCCGCGAGGTCTTCCATCAGGTTGTCGCTAAGCTTAAGGGAGAACGTGAGCATCAGATGGATGTAGAGCAGCTGAGGAAGCAGCTGCAGGACAGCATGCCGGTGATCCGCGACAAGTTCCTGCAGAATCTGATTGCCGGCCTATACCGGAACGAGGATGAAATTTGGCAGAAAATCGATTATTTCGCCCTTCCCTTCAAGCGGGGGACAGCTTTGACAGCCTGTGTACTGCAACTGGATGAATACCAGAGCGCAGTGGACAAATTC
This sequence comes from Paenibacillus sp. FSL R10-2736, assembly GCF_038000245.1. NCBI lineage: Bacteria > Bacillati > Bacillota > Bacilli > Caryophanales > Paenibacillaceae > Paenibacillus > Paenibacillus sp. FSL R10-2736. The sequence continues at coordinate 786,920 of NZ_JBBOBN010000002.1, read as the reverse complement.
TCGGAGGAATACAAGCAGCTGCTCTATTTTTCCATTCAAAATATTATCAATGAGTGTCTGGTCAGCCACCCGTGCTCCATCAGCTTCGTCGCCAGCGAGAACGAGTTCATTATGCTTTTCTGCCCGGCAGACGATCCCTCGCCCTCTTCCATCTCAGAAGTATGCGGGCAGATTATCAGTAATATCCGCAAGTATCTGCGGCTGGATGCCTCGGCCGGCATTGGCAGAGCTTGTCCCCTGGCCGGCCAGCTGGAGGACTCCTATAAGGATGCGCTGGCCGCGCTGGTGTACACATTCTATACCGGGCACGGCTCTGTCCTCTACATTAAGGATATCCAGCCGGAAACGGAGACACTGGAGAGCACTTTCTTCTATAAATTCCAGGCCCGGCTCATGAATGAACTGAAGGCAGGCCATACGGGCACCGTCATGGAGCTGATGGAGCAGCTGTTCACCAGACTGGCCGGACCCAAGCTGCAGATCGGATATGTGCAGAGTATTTGTGCCGAGATGATTTTCACCTCCGCCAGGGCCCTGTATGAGATTGATGAGGATACCCGGCTGGTACTGAGTGACCGGATTACAATTATGGATAAGCTGTACCTTCAGAAGAATATTACCGGCCTGAAGGCGTATATGCTGTCGCTTTTTCATGACTTAAGTGCGTATGTAGCAGGCAAGAACACCTCCAAGAACAGCCGGATCATCAGCAAAATCCATTCTATTATCCAGGAAGGCTACGCCTCTGAGCTCTCCATTTCCAGAATTGCCGAGGAGGTATTCCTGACGCCTAACTATATCAGTCTGATCTTCAAGAAGGAGACCGGTGAGACGATTACCGACTATATCACCCGGATCCGTATAGGCAAAGCGAAGGAGCTGCTGACAAGCACAGACCTCAAAGTAATGGAGATTTCCGAACTCGTGGGCTATGAGAATCCCCATTACTTCAGTACAGTTTTCAAAAAAACCGTTGGCCTGCATCCGCTTAAATACCGCTCTGAACAAAATCAGTGATGCTGATCTCTATCTGATGATATAGGATCTGACGCCTATTCTGGAGTAGATGGCCGTGCTGGCTCCACGTTTACCGGATAACGGCAGGCCGGAACGTGTTGTTAATGTAGCTATATAGGCAAAGTCCGGGTGAAGTCCCTCATCCGCCAGGTATGCCGAGGTCCGGCTGCCCGGCACTCTTTCCCTGTTGAGTGAAGTGATCATCTCAGATGCGCTCTTAATTCCCAGCCCGTGTCCGTAGAAGCGGTCATTCGACAGCATAATCGCGTTCTCCCCCTGCCACTCCGGCTTATCCGGATCATGATCGGGATTCTTGAAGTAGACTACATCCCCCGGCTGTAATTCCGACGGATTGAAGGTGGTGATCATCTTCAGATTGCTGTCATAGTTCCAGTCCCACAGGTACAGATCGGTGAAGTAGCGGTCGAAGGCATTCTCACCGATCATACTGATGGTCGCTCTATATAGAATCATTACCATCGCCATTGCGCATTCGAAGGCATACAGCTGTCCATTTACAAAAATATCATTGATTGCTGCAGAAGGGCTAACCCCTGCCTTCAATTCAAAACCGCCGCCCGCCGTACGATTCCAATATCTTGGATTGCAGCGGGAGTTCTTGAATGTCGAGAAGTCCGTCCCCCCGGCGTTCATCGCTCTGGCTGCAGCGATAATCTCCCCCCGCATTTTAATCTCGAATGCCGGATTCGCAGGAGCCGTGTATCCATACCCCATCCTGCTTCCCCCCTTCATCTTCTTGTCATGAAATATAGGTTATTGTACGTGTCGGGCCTCATATTGGTGCGTGGGACTTTGCGCCCAGCACAAAATAACCCCACAGAGTGGGGTCTTATCTTCAATGATTATATTAATTCTTGCGCTTCTTGTGTAAGGTTACGCTAGGCTTCAAAGTAATTTCAAAAGCACGGCCCCAAATATAACCGGGATCATGGTAATGAAGTGCCGCACTGGAATATTCCGCAAATGACCAGGCAGCTCCGCTAATCTGACGGATACTGCAGGCTGGTTCAGGACTCCCGATAAGGAATGCATTTTTCCCGACAAGGGTGGCCGTATGTGTCTGCATCCGCTCTCTCAGCAGAGCTTGTAAATGAGAATAGTCTTCCGGACTATTAAACAAAAGCATATTTTGATCTGCAATCGCAGCGACGTTCACATATAACGAATGGGCTCTTGAATATTCCCGGATTTCACCAATAGCCAGCCTTTTGTAATAGTAATCTTTCAAGAAGCGTTTGAATAAAAGCGACCCGTGAGCGTTAACAGCAGAGCCGAGCGCCGCCGCATCTGTCTCCGTAACCAACAATGCATACCGGGCCTGGCCCATGCCCAGCGCTATCCCGATTTTGTTACCCGGCGTATTCCAGCCGCTATATCCTAATATACTTCCGGTATGCCGGCTGCCCAGCAGGCTTTCAGTTACCGCAGCATCCGCTGCACCGCTGCCGACAAAATCAATCACTACAGACAGAATACCATTGGCGTGGTTAGCCGCAAGGCGGTCAACCGCAGCCGGCGTCTGATCCGCAGCGGTAACCGCGAGAATCTCCAAGGCAGCAGAACCGCCCATAGACTCAGATGCTGCACCCACAATGTCCACATGACGCAGAATATTCTGATGTACATCCATATATTCATACGGACTCGTAATGGTAGAGCCATGGGGTCCGAAGTATTGAACGGCACACTCCGTCTTCGCCCCGTTACGATAGAGCTGATTCGCCATACGTGCCAATAACGCCTGTCCCAGTCCGTCTGCATCCGGCAGAATGATTGCACGCTCCGGATTTTGACCATTCATGCCGCCGAGCCAGCCATTAATGCACTCTTCTACAAAGTGAATCTCGTTAATCTGCACCCCTTGAGTATTGGCATCATCCACACCTACCGCAAGAAAATCAATATATCCCTCCTGCGCCAGCTTCTCCAGAATGTAATGATTCGTTTTGAACTTATGCTGTCTCGTATTGTAATACTGCTCCTTATCAAAAGTGGCCGTGCTGCCATAGGAACCCGCTGGAGACAGGTTATATCCGCTGAGAATATCGGCAAACTGCGTAAAGCTTCTTCGCGGCTGAAGCATGAAATTGCGTGATTCTGTATAGGCTGCCAAGTCCAGACCTTCTGCAAAAGACGTTGTAGCCAGCCTCATAATCGTATCCAGCACATACACCGGCTTGTCCGGATAAGACTGCTTCACTAAACGGATCACATCCAGCAGGTTCGTGATCTCAGGATCATAGGCCGGATAAGCTCCCCCCGCGTCCGCCCGGAGACGGCGGCTTCCAATCAGGCCCCCGTAGGCGAGCATATCAGTAGAGATTATAAAGCCGTCTGCAGACGCTGCATGATGAAGAATAAATTTCCGGATGCGGGCGGTGTCTCCATATGCCGGTGAAGATGTCGTTAATAAGGTGGTCCCCGATGATGTCTTGTGCGAATCCAGACGATTTCTAAGATCAGCTACATGCGGGGTGATTACATGGATTCCTGCCGATTTCCCTTGAGTAATAACATCGTCCAGATTGACGGGTCTGTCATCCAATGGTACGTATAGCACCTTCTTCATTTGTATCAAGCTCCCTCTGAGTAGCAGATAGGCCCGGATGCCTTCACTTATAAGGTAAATTAGGCAGCTAAAATACAACCTGAAAATAAAAAAATATTAAATTTCCCAATATTGGCATCCATCTATTCAACTATGATACAATAAAATGGAACATATGTTCCTATTTATTCATCGATAACCATCATACACACCCATATATACATATTATTATTTTTATTTCCAGAAAGGGGTAATCCGCTTTGGATAGAGCACAAACGGTATATGAACGCTACCGGAATGAACTCTGCCGGATAGGTTGGAGAGTACAGTATAGGGCTAAAAAGGCCCGACGGCTGGAATCTCCGCTTTATGACAATATACAGGCTGGAACAAACTTTACTCAGGCTTCCGAGAACAAAATAATGATTGAGCAGCTCACGGAAGGCCTGCCTGCTTTTGAAAAATCCATCTTATATAACCTCTATCTGGAAGGGTACAGCGAAGCGGAGGTCGCCAAGCAATTCAATATGAGCCAACAGGCGGTGAGCAAATGGAAAAAGAAGATCATCCACCAGCTATCTCAGACAACGAAATTACAAGACTGATCCAAGCGGCCAAAAATAAAGAAGCCGCAGCGATGCTGCAGCTCCTTGAATTATTCCAGCCAGATATACAGAAGTTGAGCCAGTATGCCCGGTTACCCGATGAAGAGGCCGCCTCAGAAATTATCGTGGAGTTTCTTGAATTTGTATCTGCACATGTAGAGACTACTTCTTGAACCCAGGCGCCTCCTGGAACCAGCCATTCACCTGCGCAGTCTCCTCGGTCAGAATATCGAGATAAATGGATGTACGGTAATCCGTTTCCTTCAGGCTCTTGCCTGTAATCTCGGCGATCCGGTTCAGCCGGTACATTAACGTGTTGGTATGGATATGCAGAGCTTTGGTCAAGACTTTTACCATTGAGCTGAGGGAGCGGGCTGATCATGCGCTGTTTGGTGGATATGAGGAATGCCGCATGAGTAAAGACGTTTCCAAGTTATAGTATAGGATATTTTTGTGCATATATGCTTGGGAACTCTTAAAGCATTATCCAAAGCTTTTGGATAAATTCAGCAGACCATTGCCTTCAATGATATATTCTGCAGAACCTAGGTGAAAAGCTTGATAAACTAGATCGTTCTGTCAATGAACTTAATGAAACAATCAAGAAGATTAAGCATAGTCGTCATTCAATAAAGCGCCAGCCTGTTCCATGATGTTAGATATCGGACTTCAATGATCAGGCTGCTTTATATTGCTTGAATCCCTACTCAGAATAGACTGCCGGAGTGATTAATGTTATTATTTTACATAATTAGGCATTTAAAGAGAGGGTTGAAGCTTGATGAACGCCAGATTATTCCGAAATATAGCGGTAATTACATTTTGTGTGGCCGTTATCCTGTTTATCATCGATACGGTTTTTGTTTTTGATGATTCCTGGTTCAACGGAACTGGTATAATATCCACTTTTGTACTACCTCCTGTGGGGATATTGGCTGCTGTGCTAGCTTACCGGAAAACTGAATCAAGAATTGACGGTTTACTTATATTTGCCAACATATCCGCCCTGTTTATCTATTTCGCCTTCATGTTTATCGGTACTCTATTGCTCGGCCCCTGACTGTAAGCACAAAGAAGCAAGGATAGGATGATAAGACATCCTGGTCCTTGCTTCTCTAGTTATATAGAGCTATTATGAGCAGGCACCGGCTACTTGAGCAGCGATGAAATAAGCTCTGACTGCGAAGGCAGCCCAGCCGCTCATACCATTCGTGCATTCGAGAACCTTGACATCACAGAAGCAACTGACAGAAAACAGGAGGAATGGATTGGTTTTTTTATATTTTCATAGATAATATGTTCTATTGTTCAATCTATATTTGTGAAAATGGGAAGCAGAGGCAGTTACTCCTTGAACCCGGGCGCCTCCTGGAACCAGCCATTCACCTGCGAGGTCTCCTCGGTCAGAATATCGAGATAAATGGATGTACGGTAATCCGTTTCCTTCAGGCTCTTGCCTGTAATCTCGGCGATCCGGTTCAGCCGGTACATTAATGTATTGGTATGGATATGCAGAAAGGCGGCCGATTCCTTCAGATTCCCGTTCATCGTCAGGTAGACGGCAATGGTCTTGAGGAAATCGCTCTTATGCTCGCGGTCATGTTCCTTCAGCGGGTAGAGCAGAGCGCTGCGCCGTGTCCGGCTGCGTTTCTGCTCCAGAATGGCCGGAAGGTAGGCCCAGAAGCCAATCTCTTCATAGAGCAGCAGCTCACGGGCGTGATAAGGCAGCAGCTTCTTGATTTCCAGAATCTGCAGCGCTTCGCGGTAAGCGGCGGCCGCAGAAGTGTATTCGCGGTAGCCCGGACTGCAGCCGGCCGTAAGCCTGCAGCCTTCGCTTGCGCCCATATCCCGGATCAGCTTCTGCACGAACGAGGACAGCCGCTCCGTCCCTTCCACCGGAAACACAAACGAGAACAGAATAATCAGCCGGTTCTGCTCAGCAGTCTGGAACAGCAGCCGCTGTCCGGCATAGGCATCCATAATCCGGCGGAAATTCTGCAGGAAATGCTCATCCACCGGCTTGTCGCTCTCCAGTACCCCGATATAATAGCTCTCCGGCAGCAGAATGGACCCGGCCTCCGCCTCCTGGCGGATGCGCAGCTCACTCTCGTAATGCGAGGTCAGCAGCTTCCAGAAGAAATCCTCGAACGTCTTCTCCTGCTTCGTCTTCCAGCCCCGCTGCTTCAGCAGATAACGCCCGGCAATGCCTGCGGCTTTTTCGACAATCCGTTCGGCATGGCCTTCGGCGAGATTCCCGCGGTCCACCACCCAGATGTAGCCGAGAATCTCCTGCTGGTGTTTGATGCACATGGCCAAGCGGGGGCCCAGACCCACCTCCATGACTGCAGGAATGCGGATGGGGTGGCTGGTATTCTCCAGATCATGCATGACCCCTTTTTTGCGGAGGCCTATAATCACCGTATTCGGAACTCTTTTGCCGATAATGGTCGAGATTCGCGCCGGATCGCTCTCAAACTGATGGGAGCTGTACCCGATCACATGATGGTTGCTGTCCTCAATCGTCACCTGCGACTGAAGCGATTCGCTGATGGTATCCGCCAGGGATTCCATGCTGTCAAAAAAACGGTCAAATGTCTGCTCTGATTCTGTCAATGTGCCCACCCCAACCTGAAGAATAACAGAAGCTTTAATCAATTTCGCTGTAGAATTGATTACATTATATTACACCGTTTGGCAGTTGCCTATAGGAACATCCAAGAAATACGGAGGAAACCTAACATGGACATTCAGTCTGCATAAAAATAGTCCGGCGATTGCCCGCCGGACTGTAAGGTGGTACCCCTCTACTCTTGTGTAAGTCTGTAAGCTCTATATGCTAGATCAGAGTGAATTCTTGTTCTACTGCTTTCTCTACCGTGAAGTACTCTTCCCCAAGAGCTTCTGCCACGGCTTGGCAGGTGATCTTTCCGTTGGCTACGTTAACACCGCTCTTCAGGCCGGCATTGTCTTCGATCGCCTGGAACACGCCTTTATTTGCAATTTGCAGCGCATATGGAACCGTAACGTTGGTTAAAGCAATGGTCGAGGTTTTGGCTACAGCACCCGGCATATTCGCTACCGAGTAGTGCAGTACGCCGTGTTTCTCGAATACTGGATTATCATGTGTGGTTACACGGTCAATCGTTTCTACGATACCACCCTGGTCAATAGCCACGTCTACAATGACGGAGCCCGGCTTCATGGTTTTGACCATTTCTTCAGTCACCAGCTTAGGAGCTTTAGCCCCTGGAATCAGCACTGCGCCTACCAGCAGGTCTGCTTCAGCTACGGCTTTGGCAATGTTATATGGATTGGAGATCAGGGTGCTGATCTGTGAACCGAAGATGTCATCCAGCTGGCGGAGTCTGTCCGCGCTTAGGTCAACAATGGTAACCTCTGCGCCAAGGCCAATCGCCATTTTAGCTGCATTAGTACCTACCACACCGCCGCCGATAATGCTAACCTTGCCGCGGCTTACGCCGGGAACACCGGAGAGCAGAATGCCTTGTCCGCCGTAGTTCTTCTGCAGGAACTGTGCGCCGAGCTGCACGGACATGCGTCCGGCTACTTCGCTCATCGGTGTGAGCAGCGGCAGTGTACGTCCATCCACTACGGTTTCGTAGCCGATGGCGAATACGCCCTTGTCTTTCAGGGCAGCTGCAAGGGCAGGCTCTGGAGCAAGGTGCAGGTAAGTGAAGAGAATGAGACCCGGACGGAAGTAACCATATTCGCTTTCGAGCGGCTCTTTCACCTTCATAACCATTTCAGCGGCAGCCCAGACAGCAGCGGCTTCTGCAATCAGTTCTGCTCCGGCTGCAGCATATTCTTCATTCAGGAATCCGCTGCCCGCGCCGGCTCCGGCTTCAACCAGTACTTTATGTCCATCAGCTATCAGACTTACCACTCCAGCAGGGGTAATCGCTACACGGTTTTCATTATTCTTAATTTCTTTAGGTACACCAATAATCATTATTATTCGCTCCCGTCTTGTGTGGATCTCTTATGTAAAGAATCATAACATACGATTTCCTGCCGCATTTTGGGTAAAAAGAAAAACTATATCTGCCATGATTGTGTTTTTACACAATGGGATGATATAACCGTGAGATAGAACGTTTCCTTGCACAAGAGCAGAATCCGGCCGGTGAAATGTAAAGTTATGTTCCATATTCTCAGGTTTTTTGTTACTTCTGAGGCTTTTTGCGATCTGCTATTCTTGATTTGCAAGCCTATACAGTTATACAGGGAGGTTGTCGCTTTTGAAAAAAACACGCTGGATCGCCGGAATTACATCACTCGTTCTTATAATGGGCCTGGCTACAGGCTGCGGTAACAGCAGCAATTCATCTGCAGCCAATAATGAGAGCCCTGCCAAAGGCAATGGGGCAACATCTGCAAGCCCGGTAACCCTCAAAATGTGGGGCGGCGTTCCGCCGGAATCCGGACCGCAGGAGGTCATTGATAACTGGAACAAGGAGCATCCCGAAATTCAGGTGGAATATGTACGCTTTGTTAATGACGACGACGGGAACCTTAAGCTGGATACGGCCATGATCACCGGGCAGGATGTAGATTTATTCGTGAACTACACGATTTCCCATGCCTCCAAGCGGGTAGAATCGGGTCTGGCGCTGGATCTAAGTACCTTTACCGATTATAACATCGACGAGAAAATGGGCATTGACGCCGAGAGCTGGAAGATTGATGGCAAGTATTACGGCGTTCCCACTACCAAAAGCCCGTTCTTCATCGCTTTGAACAAGGAGGCTCTTGACGCGGCGAACCTGCCGGTTCCGAAGGAATGGACCTGGAATGAGCTGCGTGAATATGCGAAGAAGCTGAAGACCGGCGACCAGTACGGATTCATTCAGAATATGGAGCCGTTCGTGGACCCTATCGACTCCGTGCTCTCCCAGGAGGGCTACACTAAGGCTGACGGCACCTCCAATCTGGATCATCCGCTCGTCAAGCAATGGCTGGAAACGCTGAACGGAATGATGAAGGACGATAAGACCACACCGCCGCTTGGCGAGCAATTGACATCCAAAATGCCGGTCGAGCAGGTCTTCCTCAGTGGAGAGGTACCGATGCTCAATATCGGGGCGTGGCTGCTGCGCAGCTCGAATAACTTCACGGATTTCCCGCGTGATTTCACCATCGCCTTCGCGCCGGTCCCCCGGCTTGCCGAAGCTGCGGATGATTATGTGTCCCGCGGGGGATTAGGTGATTATATCTCCATTAATGCCAAGTCCAAGAAACAGGAAGCGGCCTGGGAATTCCTGAAATGGTATTCCGATGGCGGCATGTCACCGATGGCAGCAGGCGGAAGATTGCCGGCCTCGAAGGATGCCAATCAGGATGATGCGGTGAAAAGTCTCATTGGTGACAAAAGCGATTCCTACGATCTGGATTCCCTGATGTACGTCATGTTCGACAATCAGACTCCGACCTATGTACGCAGTCTGCCTCAGGAAGTGATGGATCTTCGCTCACAGGAATACGAGAAATACTTCCTCGACTCGCAGTCGCTGGATCAGACAGTGCAGGCCATGGTAACCCGGCATAACGAGTATTTGAAGCAGAGCAAGTAGAAGTTAGAAAAAGAAATAGAAGTTAAAATTGAGAAAGCACATGTATAACCAGGGAGGATTGCCACAGGAACAATGGCGCCTCCTTTTCTTTTTGTCAAGCACCCACAATAGAACAAAACTACGCATTTCCAGCCTTCAACCAGCGCCCGTTGGAACAAAACCATGCAATTTAAGGTATTGGCTGTGCTGCTTTTTTATTATGCTATAATCTAAACCATAGAGACCCTTATCCTCCCGGACCGGGCAGGTGCAATCGTGTTTGGAGGTGCAGCCGTGTGTCAAAGCTCATGCGAATTCTGATTCCCCAGAAATTGAAATACCGCCTGTTTACCGCCTTTGTATGCCTGATTCTGCTGCCCTTTGGCGCATTGAATATGTATAACTACCAGCGCATTGAGACGCTGGTCCAGAAGAAAATCAGCCAGCAAAGCCACTACCAGCTGGAGCAGATGTACCGCACGCTGGAGGATCAGATCAGCATTGCCTTCAAGACGCTGCTGTTCCTGAAGCAGGATGACACCGTCAAGTCCGTGCTGCTCCATCCCGGACAGCGTAATGAGCTGGAGAATAAACGGCTGATGGAGAATATTTTCAAGAACCTGAACAACAGCTTCTTCCTGTACAATCCTTCGGTATATTTCATGATTCTGGACTTTACTGAAAGCGCATACACCTCGTATCCGCCTAAGGATTCTCTAGTTTACTCAGAACTAAAGGCTAATCCCGGGTTTGACCGGGGCCAGATGAATACCAGCTCTTATCACTGGGTGCCCAATGATACCAACTACGTGCTGCGCGATGTCTCCACCAGTGCCTATCTTCTATCCTTGTACGCTTATCTGGAAGATGCCCGGAACAAGCCTTACGGAATGGCCCGGATCAGCATCGATTATACGTACTGGCTGCGCTCCATTCATAAGCAGTCTGACCTGGAGCAGCAGTATTTCCTGATCACCCGCTCGGGAGAAGATATCTCCCAGTCCGTTCCGGGCAGTCTTTTATCTGCGAAGGTGAAGGCAGGGTTCGCCGGGCAGCCCGGACAGCAGTATTTTATCGACAAGGATTCGAATTCGCTGATTAATTATATTTATGTGGAATCGCTGGACTGGTATATCGTCAACCGGATTCCGCTGTCTGTGCTGTTCGTGGAGATCGAAGGGCTGAAGCAGCAGTACTTTATTACGTTCTTTGTCCTGACGAGCATCTTCCTGATGATGACCTTCGTAATTGCCACGACCATCACACGTCCGTTGTCCCATTTGCAGAACAAGATGAAGGCGGCCGTGCAGAAGAGTCTCAAGATCCGCCTGCCGGAGCATAAATTCAGCGGGGAGATCCTGGATCTGACCCGGACCTTCAATACCATGCTTGACGATACTCACCTGCTGATCCAGAAGCTGAAGGCCGAGGAGCGCCAGAAGGAGGCTGTACATTTCCAGATGCTGCTGGCCCAGACGAATCCCCATTTCCTGCTGAATACTCTGAATACGATTAAATGGATTGCCATCCGTGAGGATAATGAGGATATTACGAACATGACCCTGTCGCTCGGCAAGCTGCTGGAGGCCAGTCTGAATACCGATAAGGACCTGATCCATCTGAAGGATGAGATAGAGCTTGTAGAGGCTTATGTCCATATCCAGCAGGTCCGCTACGCCCACAAATTCGAATTAACCTGCCGCTACGATGAGGATGTTCTGTATGCGCTGGTTCCCAAGCTCAGCCTCCAGCCGCTGGTCGAGAACGCCATTATTCACGGGATCAGCAGACTGCCCGGCAACGGCCTGATTGAGCTGATCGTGCACCGCGAAGAGAACCGGTTGATTGTAGAGATCAGGGACAACGGCGTAGGCATGGAGCAGGCAGGTTTAAACAAGGTCCCGCGCAAGCGTCCGGGCATCGGACTGAGCAACATTCAGGAGCGGCTGCGGCTGCTCTATCGCGAAGAGGGGACTTTGGAAGTTCTCTCCACCGGGGAAGGTGTCACCGTCCGCTTCACTATACCGCTTCTATTGTCTGCACCTTACGGCAACGGGCATCCGGCTTAAGCGCATTTATACGGGAGGGAATCACATATGTGGAAAGTACTGCTGGTCGAGGATGAGGTTTTTGTACGGGAGAGCGTCCGCGAGATTATTGCCTGGGAAGAGCTGGGGTTCACCGTCAGCGGAGAAGCGGGCAATGGTGCAGAAGCGCTGGAGATGATCCGGCAGGATGCTCCCGATCTGGTGATTTCGGATATCATCATGCCGGAGATGGATGGTGTTGAGCTGCTGCGCAGAACCCGTGAAGAAGGCTACGATTCCCGCTTCGTCATGCTTACCTGCATGAGCGATTTCGAGAATGTACGTCAGGCGATGGAATACGGGGCCTCCAACTATATCCTGAAGCTGTCCATGAGTGTGAATTCACTGCGCGACACACTGCGCAAGATCAATAATGAACTGGTGAAGAGCCAGGAGAGCCGCAAGGTAAGTGCGGGCCCGTCCGATTCTGCTGTTCCCCTGCTGCCGCCTCATGAGGAGATCACCAGCCATCCCGAGATCCAGAAGATCCTCCAATATCTGCATGCCCATTATGATGAGGATATTACCGTCAAGTCGATGTCCCAGTATGTCATGATGGCCGAGAATTATGTCAGCACCCTGTTCAAAAAGAAAACCGGTCAGACCCTGATCCATTATCTGCATCAGATAAGGGTGGACCAGGCCATCCGGCTCCTGATCCATTCCAATCTGCCGGTATACGAGATTGGCAACCGGGTCGGCTTCGTCAACGATAACTATTTCATCAAAATTTTCAAACGCCTCACTGCGCAGACGCCGAGCCAGTACCGGCATACTCAGCGGCATAATACAGAATCCGTAAGCATATAGCCTGGCTTCAATAAATGCTTAGCTCTCCTATACAGCGGCCTTCCTTCCGGGAATGCCGCTGTTTGCTGTGGACAGGAATAGAACAAAACTAAGATAGCACCGCCCGCCGCCGCTCAGCAAATGTATATTTCTGTAGCATGAAGTCGTTGGTTTTGTTCCTTAACCCCTCTTAGATCGCTTGTTATGCTTGTAGTGTAATCAAAGTAATCAAAAGACCTAAAGGAGTGGGGCTATGTGAAGGCATCCTGGATGAAGCGGCAGCAGTACCTGGGCTATCTGTTTATCGGGCCAAATATGATTGGCGTGATTTTATTTTTCATCATACCTGCCGTCTATTCTTTCTATCTCATGTTTACAGACTATAAGTTTATGAGTCCCCATACCAAATTCATCGGGCTGGACAACATTCAGCGGATGCTGGGGGATGAGGTATTCTATATCGCTATTAAGAACACGCTGCTGTTCCTGGTCTCCGTCCCGGTATCGATCGGGCTGGCGTTCATTGTTGCCGTTGTGTTGAACCGGTCCGTGTATTTGAAAAAGCTGCTCCGCGCCCTGTACTTCATGCCTTATATTACAAGCGGGGTCGCTGTAGCCTTTGTCTGGATGCTGCTGTTCCATCCGAACAACGGGCCGATTAACGGTATTCTCCGCTCGGTCGGCATCGCGAATCCGCCCGGTTGGCTGTCCACCATGGAAACCTCCATGTATGCGATCGACATCATCTGGATCTGGTTCATGCTCGGCTATAACATGATTATCTATCTCGCCGCCTTGCAGGAGGTGTCCGGTGAGCTGCTGGAAGCCGCCAAAATCGACGGTGCCCGCACCTGGCAGACGGTCCGCAGTATCCTCTGGCCGCTGGTCAGTCCGACCACCTTCCTGCTGCTGATTACCGGACTGATCATGTCGATCAAGCAGTTCGGCATCATCCAGGCGATCACACAGGGCGGACCCGGCAACAGTACCACCGTATTATCCCTGTTCATCTATCAGAATGCCTTCCGCTATTACGAAATGGGCTATGCTTCAGCGGTCTCCTGGGCCCTGTTCCTGATCATTCTGATTTTCACCGTGATTCAATGGCTGGGCCAGAAACGCTGGGTTCACTACTAAGGAGCTGAGAACATGAATAAAGCCGTAGTTACCAAAAGCATTGCCACACTCATCATGCTGTTCTTCAGCATCGTGATGATCGTACCCTTCATCTGGATGATCAGCACTTCATTTAAGACACCGGCAGAGGTCTTTCAATATCCGGTCCAGTGGATTCCAAGCCATTTCAACTGGAGCCATCATGTTAAGGTCTGGACCGGTCAGGGCAGCTTCGTGCCTTACTATCTGAATTCCCTTAAGGTTGCCGTGCTGAGCACTATAGGTGCCGTATCCCTGTCCGCCTTAGCCGCTTACGGCTTTGCCAGAATTGAGTTCAAAGGGCGGAACACCATGTTCATGGTCTATCTGTCCATGATGATGGTTCCCCCGCAGGTGCTGTTCGTGCCCAAATTCATCATGTTCGACTGGGCCGGCATCTACAACACCCATTGGGCGCTGATCCTGCCGGGAATGTTCACCATCTTCGGCGTGTTCATGATGCGGCAGTTCTTCCTCTCCGTCCCTCATGAAATTTCGGAGGCCGCCTTCATCGACGGCGCAGGCCACTTCCGTATCTTCTCGCGCATTATCCTGCCGATGGCTAAGCCATCGCTGGCCACGCTGGCCATCATCGACTTTTCCTGGCACTGGAATGATTATGAGAATGCACTCGTCTTCCTAATTGACCATGATCTGTTCACCGTCCCGCTCGGGCTGCAGAATTTCATCCTGGAGAACAATGTCGACTACAACGGCATGATGGCCGCTGCAACAGCCGGAATCATTCCTATGATCCTCGTCTTCCTGCTCGGCCAGAAATACATTATTGAAGGTGTGGCCAGCTCAGCGGTCAAGGGCTGACCCCGCCTATAAATAAAGGAGCTATGCCACAGATAGTACGGTGGCATAGCTCCTTTTAAGTTGTTCTTCAGTTACGACAACCCTGCTTTGGTCAAGCCATAGGCAGCATCAGATGAACCCGGCACGGTTGTGAAGCCCACGTTCACCCGGTTCCAGGCGTTAATCGCCATAACCGAGAAGGACAGATCAGAGATCTCCTGCTCGGACAGCTGTCCACGGACACGGTCATACAGCTCATCAGGCACGCCATGCTCCGGCAGCTTGGTCAGTACCTCCGTCCAGGCGAGTGCAGCCCGTTCACGCGGAGAGAACAGTGTTGATTCCCGCCAGATAGAGATGTGATAGAGACGCAGTTCACTCTCGCCGTTAATCTTGGCCTGCTTCACATGCATGTCCAGGCAGAAGCCGCAGCCGTTCATCTGTGAAGCCCGGATGGACACCAGATCTTCAATTTTCTCCTCAATAGAGCTGTTCTTCAAGGCCATGCTGAAATCGAGAAACTTCTTGAAAAGCTCCGGGGACTGCTGCATATAATTCACACGTTGTGCCATAACTATACTCCTCCTATTGGGCTGGTTGTTGTAGTTAAGGTCCGGTCCAGACATTGTCTTCCGCCTGGCGTTTTCCGGCCTTGTTCCGCCCTTCGGACATATAACGAGACAGCTATTCGTTCTGTGACAATGCAGCAGCAGATTTTTTGTCCGGTCCAGTTTTCGAACGTACCTGCCATGAATAATAGGCACCTTCACGCATTCCCGCTCTCTCCTGTCACACATCTCCCCTTTATTTTGTCTACATTATAGCGATTATAGCGGAGTTAGATTGACTATATATAAGGATTGGAAGTGGCGTTATGCAGGAGCTGTATGCCCAGTATAAGAACCTATTGTTTAAACTTGCCTACCAGTTAACCGGATCAGCCGCCGATGCCGAGGATGCGGTTCAGGATGTGTTCCTGAAGGTGTATGATGTACCGCCGGAGCGGCTGGCCGAACCGAAAGCCTATCTGTGTAAAATGGTCACGAACCGCTGCCGGGATCTGCACAAATCTGCGCGCAGACAGCGGGAGGAATATTTCGGCGAATGGCTGCCCGAGCCTCTTGCCGGTACAGACGGGGATTCAATGGACTCCGTAGTTCAGGATGATCTCTTATCCTATGCCATGCTTGTCCTGCTGGAGCGGCTGACCCCTGCGGAACGGGCGGTGTTTGTGCTGCGTGAGGCGCTGGGCTTTGAATATCAGGAGATTGCCGGACTGGTCGACAAAAGTGAACCGAACTGCCGTAAGCTCTTCAGCCGGGCCAGTGCCAAGATGGGCCTCGTCCCCGGGGAGCCTGTCCAGCCGGAGGCGGCTACAGAGGAATGGGTGCACGGGTTCCTGGCCGCCCTGAAGCAGGGCAACATGAACCAGATTCTGACGATGCTTGATCCGGCAGTCGAGCTGATCTCCGACGGCGGAGGCAAAGTACGCGCTGCTGCCGAACCGGTAGTCACCCGCGAGCTTGTAGCCCGCTTCCTGCTGGGGCCTTTCCGCGGGGCAGCTACAATTAATGGTGAGGTGGCTATTGAAACCGGCCGGATTAACGGACAGCCCGGCCTGATCCTCCGCTCGGACGAAAGTGTTCATACGATAGGCCTTCTGCATATCCGGGACAATCTGATCCGGAATTTATATATTGTCCGCAATCCGGATAAGCTGCAGTATGCGGGGAGTTAGGGCGGGTAACGGGTTTCCGGAAGCCCCGCCACCTGTAGACTCCAACTAGTAACGAACCCCGTTCAGGTCACGCATTGTCCGGTGCCTTCACGGCCAACCAGCCGTCAATCAGATAGGAACCGAAGAACCGTGATACCCCCGTGAACCCGGCCTCCCGCAGCAGCCGTTCCATCTCTTCGGCCGGAAGCGGGTGCGAGGTCACGCCGAACGATTGCTCGAAGGCCTGCCAATGGTCTTGTTCAATGCCGTTACCCAGCATATGCAGCCTCCAGCCTGCCATCTGAATCCGCCATGCGGGGGAAGCCGGCTCCCCGTTGATTGCGGAAAGACACAGCGGCGCTCCCGGCTTAAGCCGCCCGGCAATGGAACGGAGCAGCGCCAGCTTGTTCTCCCGCCCTTTCACAAAATGCAGCACCAGCATGCAGGCCGCAGCATCGTACTGTCTGCTACAATTCCAGGAACCTATCTCCGTATGATACAGTCGCACTCTGTCCATCAGACCCGCTGCGCCAAGCCGTTGTTCAGCGGCCAGAAGCATTCCCTGCGAAGTATCCAGCCCGCTGAAGATCCAATCAGGATGCTTCCAGCCCAAACTCAGAATTTCCTGCCCTCCGCCAGCTCCAACAATCAGCAGCTCGGGATTCTCCCGCTTATTAAGCAAAGCTGTTATCAGCGTATCCATCAGATCATACTGCAACTGATAGCCGGGGATTTTGCGGCTTATATTCTGAACATATTGATCCGCATCCGCCTGCTCCCAGGGACTGGCTGAGCTGACTGAGCTACCTGTACTGCTTATGCTGTCTTTCATTACATCCCCTCCGGAATCGGCTCTATGACCAGAACAGGCCGGTCAACCCCGATAATGAATATTGGTTCATTATCAAGGCTGCACCCCGAAACCGCCATCCCACATAGCTGGGATTTGTCAGGTCCGCTCATACCAGTACCCCGGAATACCCGAGTTAGATTGTTAAGTTCAGTCTATGTAACGGGTGAATCAGGCTGGAGCTTTGGAGCTTATGTTACTTTTAAGGCGAACTCGCCTTGCTCCAAGGGCACTAATGCCCCTTGTTCCCTCATTTGGCCGCATCCGGCGAAATCACAGGTGTTTTATCCCTTCGGTTTTTCGCATACATTCGTTCCCTCTAGCCCATTGTCGGCACATTGTACTCGGTTTTTCGCATACATTTGGTCCGTCTAGCCTATCGTTGGCACATTGTACTCGGTTTTTCGTATACATTCGCTCCCTCTAGCCTCTCGTTGGCACATTGTACTCGGTTTTTCGCATACATTTGGTCCGTCTAGCCTATCGTTGGCACATTGTATTCGGTTTTTCGCATACATTCTCTCCCTCTAGCCTATAGTTGGCACATTGCTACTCGGTTTTTCACATACATTGGGCTCGTTTACCCTATCTTTGGCACATTGTACTCGGTTTTCCGTGTACATTCGGCTCATCCCCGTACCGCCCACTTTCAGCGGAATTAGAGGGTTTCATAGGGTACCATAATTTCCTACCATAAAGAAAAAAAGACACCGGTTAAGTGTCTTAAAGTCTTTGACATCTATCTTTGCAATTCGCCCAGCCTGCAAGCCATCCGTCAGGAACTCGCCAACACCGCCAGCACCGTCTCCAGCACCACATTCACGCCCATCTCGCACTCATCATAAGAAGTGAGCTCTTCCTCGCAGTGGCTTTTCCCCTTCACACTGGGTACAAAAATCATCGCCGACGGCAGGAATCCGGCCACGAACTGGGCATCATGCCCCGCTCCGCTGGCCATCTTCTTGCTGCTGTAGCCCAGCTTCTGCGCCGCTTGCTCAACCAGGGCACAGACCTCCGGATCGAACCATACGGTATCGCGTCCCCACAGCTTCGTCTTTGACACACTGCACTCCAGCAGTTCCTCAGGCAGACCATTAATAATCGCCTCTACCTCACGGACAATATCCATATCCTTATGTCGGGCTTCCACGGTGAAGATCACCTTGTTCGGAATAACGGTATGAATATTAGGCAGCACGTTCATTCTTCCCATGGTATAGACCAGCTCGGAGTCCAGTACAGCCAGCTTCCGCCGCAGCTCCGTAATAATATCTGTAGCGGCAAAAAGCGCATCCCTACGCATATCCATCGGCGTGGTGCCCGCATGGTCCGATTCGCCTGTCACTTCAATCTCATAACAGGCCATCCCGACAACACAGTCGACCAGGCCGATCTTGAGATTCTCTCTCTCCAGCACAGGCCCCTGCTCGATATGCAGCTCCAGATAAGCCGTTGCTTCCCTGATCCGGTTCTCCGCATGGCCCGCATAGCCGCTGGCCTGCAGCGCTTCACCGAAGGTCGTACCCTCCGGGTCCTTCTTCTTCAGCATTTCTGCCTTGTCGAACTTGCCCGCCAAAACACCTGAAGCCATCATCGACGGCTCGAAGCGGGCACCTTCCTCGTTGGTGAAGTTCATCACTGTTATTGGCAAGCGAGGCTTAATGCCGTGGTCGACCAAGGTTCTTACCACTTCCAGACCGGTGATTACCCCGAGCACCCCATCGAATCTGCCGCCTTTCTTGACGGTATCCAGATGCGATCCGATCACTATAGGCGGACCTTCTTCGCTTCCCGCAAGCGTGGCATATATATTCCCCATATCATCGACCTTCACGGCCATTCCCAGCTCTTCTGCACAGGAAGTGAAATAGCCGCGCACCTGCACATCCTGCTCCGACAGCGATAACCGGGTGACCCCGTTATTGTCCGTCCGCCCGAAATCGGCGAATGACTCGATCGTATTCTTCAATCTCTCACCGTTCACGAATATCTGCTGCAGCTGCATGGCCCTATTCCTCCGTTTCGAACGATCTTGGAATTATTGCTTTCTATATATGTTATACCATTCCGTATTATTTTCATTTTACAGACTGTAATAATTTTTTTTGGTTTTGTTCACGTTATGTTATAACGCGATTGGGGAAGTCTGATAGAATATGAGCTGGTAGGAAGCATAATTTGAGAGGAGCTAAGCATATGAATACCCTTTTGCGCAGCGGCACAGCTGAAGCTGTGATCAGTTCACTCGGAGCCGAGCTGATCAGCTTCAGAAGAACGGATACGGAGACCGAATATATGTGGAGCGGGGATGCCGCCTATTGGACAGGCCGTTCACCAGTGCTGTTCCCTATTATCGGCGCAGCCACTGGGGGCGAGATCAGAGCGGACGGGCAGGCGTACAAAATTGCCAATCACGGCTTCGCCAGACGCAGTGAATTCACGCTGCAGGAGGCAAGCGATACCCAGGCAGTCTTCCTTCTCTCGCATAGCGAGAGCACGTTGGCGGTCTACCCGTACAAATTCAACCTGTTCCTCACCTATATCCTGAGCGGAAGCACCCTTGAGATTAGCTACCGTGTGGAAAATACAGATGAACAGGAAATCTTCTTCCAGCTCGGCACCCACCCTGCGTTCAATTGCCCGATTGACGGAGAGGGCAGTTTCGCGGATTATTATCTTGAATTTGAGCAAAAGGAAACGTTAGACCGCCTGTTCCTGAATTCCACCGGCCAGTTGATTAACGGCCAGACCGATCCGCTCCTGCAGGAAGCGAACATTCTGCCGCTGAACCATGAGATGTTTGAGCATGACGCACTCGTCTTCAAGAATGTAAGCTCGCAGTCTGTAGCACTGAAGAGCAAGCTGTCTGCCAAAAGCGTAAGCGTAGCATACCACAACTTCCCCGATCTCGGGATCTGGCAGCCGAAGAACGCACCGTTCCTGTGCATCGAGCCTTGGCATGGTGTAGCAGACAGTGAAGGCTTCACCGGAGAAATCCGGGACAAATCGGGAGTCATCTCCCTGCCGCCGGGCGGCCAGTCTACAAGCTCGCTTACGATTACGTTCAACTAACCGGTTGTTGCTCCACCGTTTCCTGAAGAACAAGAAGGCCGCAGCCACCTAACGGTGGGTGCGGCTTTTTGTGTCTAATTATAATCCATATCCTGTGCTTACCGCAGCAGGCCGTCCAATAAGTAAACTAAAGTAGTATATACAACCTTTTACTGCCAATAGTAAGCTTAAGGTAGTTAATTCACTACACATAGAATGGGAGAAATGGATAAGGGAGTGGAGTATATGCAAGGATTGTCAGTGGCTATCTGCACGAGGAACCGGGTACAGGACCTGACACGGTGCATTCATTCTATAACTAAACAAGACATAGGCAGGACATACCCCATTGAGGTCATACTTATAGATGACGGCGAAATACCAGCCCGTGTACTTACTGAATTTGAAGCTTTACTTACCGGATGCGGTTATCCTTTGACTTATTTCAGCAAGACGGACCGGGGATTATGGCTGTCCCGGATCAAGGCAGTGGAACTGTCCACTATGGACAAAATCCTCTTCCTGGATGATGACGTCGAAATCCCCGCTCACTACCTGTCTACCTTGATTCAAACCTACGATGATTATCCTAACTGCGCAGGAGTCGGCGGTATCGCCATCGGGATGCGGAACAGCTTCCTCGGAACCATCCGCTGCCTGCTGTCCTTCCAGCAATCCCTGTCGAGCGGCAAGCTCTCCTTAAGCGGTCAAGCCGGGTCCATGTACAACTGGCATAAAGCCCGGAAGATTTTCAAGACTGAATTCCAGCATGGCTGCAACATGTCCTTCAAAAAAGCGGCAATCCAGGACCTGAAGCCCGTTCCCTGGCTTACCAGCTACAGCGTCGGTGAAGATATTCTCATGTCCCGTATCGCTCGGAGCTCCGGCCCTTTGTATATCAATCCTGAGCTCAAGCTGCTGCATCATGAATCTCCGGCCTCCCGGGACAATCTCGAAGATGTCGCCTATACCCGGGTGCTGAATCATGTGCATCTGCTCAAGGATAAACGGTCGGGCCCCATCGGCTATCTCGCCCTGATGTGGACGACGCTCTACCTCATTCTCCGCGAGCAGCCTAAGAAGAATGTCGCCGCTATCAAGGGCTATAAGAAGGGGCTAAAGGAGATATTCAACAGCCAGACCGCCGGGTAATCCGTCAAAACTCAGGAAGGGAGTGGAGTTATGAGTGTAAGCATTGTAGTTCCCATGTACAATTTAGAGCGTTATGTGGCTCCATTGCTGGATTCACTCCTGGACCAGAGCGAGAAGCGGTTCGAAGTGATTATGGTCGACGACGGCTCTACGGACCGTACGTACGAGGTGGCCGAAGCGATTCTGGCGCGGCATCCCATCCTGAGAGCCAAGCTGATCCGCACGGCTAATGCCGGAGTGAGCGCCGCCAGAAACACCGGGCTTGCAGCAGCCAGCGGCGACTATGTGCTGTTCCTGGACGGGGATGATTATATTGCCAGCGGACTGGTGCAGAGCATTGAAGCCCATACCTGGAGCGCTGCTCCGGATATTCTCTGCTGGGGTTACAGTCTGGTCCGCGAAGACAAGTCCACGATTGTAAACTTCACTTCAGCGGCAAGCGACACTACGGGGAGCGAAGCGCTGAAGAATATTTTTGTGCATAAAAGCCTCAGAATCTGGACCGGCAGCATCGCCTTCAAACGGACCTTTCTACTGGAGAACGGCATCCGCTACACCGAGCGCTGCGTGAACGGGGAAGATCAGGAATTCATCTACAAAGCGCTATCACGTGCCTCGCGGGCCATATCCATTCCGGATGTGCTGTCCTTCTATCTACAGAGAACATCCTCCATCTCCAATACGTATAACGTGAACAAATTCGACATGGTCGATGCATTCAAGCGGGTAGCTGATTATTTCAGAGCCCATCCCTTTGACGGGACATCTGAGATATCCGAATTATTGCTGAACCGGGAGCTGACCGAGAACTACTTTTACAACCTGAAGACCTGTCTGAACGGCACTGCGGGAATGGATGTCAGGCGCCTGCTTCAGGATATGGACACCCGTTATCCCGGACTTCCCCAGGAGATGCGGCCGATCATACGAGAGTACCAGGGGGACGACCGCCAGCTCGCGCTGCAGATCAGAGCCTTCTTAATCTCCCCGTCCTTGTACGGAGCGCTGATTGTTATCGACAGAAACTGGGTCCAATTCAAACAGAAGCTCAAAACCGTGATGGGCAGAAAGGAAATCAAAGTATGAAGAAGACGATGATGATCAACGCATATACAGAGTTCAATTTGGGCGATGATTTGTTCATTAAAGTGTTATGTGAGCGATACCCCGGTACCCGGTTTATGCTGATTGCCCCGCAGCAATATAAGCTCGTCTTCAAAGATCTCCGTAATCTCAAGGTGTATGCCTCGGACTCCGTGCTGCTGCGGGGGATCAACTATATTTTCCGCAAATTAAAGCTTCATCCGAACTTCGTGCAGAAGCTGCTGACGGATCAGGGCGACGGAACCGTGCATATCGGCGGGTCTATTTTTATGCAAGGTGAACAGTGGGAAGAATATGTGGCTGGTGCTGAAGCCCTTCGCAATAAAAGCAAGCCCTACTACCTGATGGGTGCGAACTTCGGCCCGTACAAGGATGAGGCCTACTACCAGCAATATAGGGAAATCTTCCAGAATTATGCCGATGTCTCTTTCCGGGAGCAATATTCCTATGACCTGTTTAAGGATCTGGACAATGTGCGGCTTGCGCCGGATATTATTTTTCAGCTGAAATACAGCGGCGGTAGAGCTCCGGCCGTGGAGGGTAAGACCCTTGCCATTTCCGTGATCAAGCCCTCGTCCAAAGCTTTAGACGGTTTTGACAACCTCTATTATGAAAAAATGAAAGATGTTGCAATCTATTTCATTCAGCAGGGGTATGACGTGCATTTCATGTCCTTCTGTCAGCATGAAGGGGACCAGGAAGCGATCAGTCTGATCCTGAATCTGATTCCTGCGGAGCTTCAGGCCCACACCCACGCCCATCTCTACAAAACAGATATGGATGAGATTCTCGCCGTGCTGTCCGGTGCAAGCTGCATTGTCGCCTCCAGATTCCATGCGATGATCCTCGGCTGGGTGTTCGGCAAACCGGTGTTTCCCGTGGCATACAGCAACAAGATGATCAACGTGATGCAGGATGCTTATTTCGGGGGGGCGTATACGGACTTTGCCCATCTGGCTGAACTGACGCCCGAGCAGGTCTATGAGAGTATGGCTGGGGGTACGCTCGATGTAACGCTGCAGGCGAACCAGGCTGAGAAGCATTTCGAGCAATTGGATGCTTATCTGACACCCGAACCGCTGCTGGAAGGGAGAAGAAGCTATGAAAGCTAAACGGAGTATGCTGAACCTGGGCTTCGGGCTTACCAGCCAGGTGATTACCATTATCCTCGGTTTCTTCATCCCCCGCCTGATCATGGTTAACTACGGCTCGGAAGCGAACGGACTGATTGCCTCGATTGTGCAGATTATCAGTTATTTCGCCCTGCTGGAGGCGGGTGTCGGTGCAGCATCGTTGCAGGCTCTCTATAAGCCGGTGGCCGGCAACGACAGGGGTCACATCAACTCCATTCTGGCCGCTACCTCCAGCTACTACAAAAAAACCGGGATCTACTATTTCATCTCGGTCGTGTTGCTGGCGGTCATCTATCCGCTGGTTATTCATTCGGAGATCAGCAGTATCAGCATCGTAGCCATTATCCTGTTCTCCGGCCTCGGCGGAGCGATTAATTATTATTTCCAGGGCAAATTCAGGGTCCTCCTGATTGCTGAGGGTAAAAGCTATATTGAGACCTCTATCGTCACGGTAGCGAACATTCTGAACAACGTGGTGCGGATCATCCTGCTGCTGCAGGGCGTGAACATCATCGCCGTCCAGGCCTCGTTCTTCGTGCTGACCCTGCTGCAGATTGTCGCGTTCTATATTTATGCGAAGCGGCATTACAAATGGATGGATCTCAGTATGACGCCGGATTTCGCCGCAATTGGACAAAAGAATTCCGTCATGGTGCATGAGATCTCCTATCTCGTCTTCCGTAACACGGACGTGCTGATCCTGACGATCTTCACCAACCTGAAGATTGTCAGTATCTACGTGATGTACAATATGATCTTCACCATCGTCGACAACATCGTCCAGACCGTCAACGGCAGCGTCAAATCGGCGCTGGGGCAGAGCTATCATGAGGGCAAAGAGGCTTTTGTCAAATTCTATGATGCGTATGAGGTCTATTTCATGGGCCTGATCTTCTCCATTCTGACCGTGGTCTACATTCTGATTCTGCCGTTCATGCGGCTGTACACCGCCGGGGTCAACGATGTGAATTATATTAACTTCTGGCTGCCGATTCTGTTCGTGGTGATCAAGCTGCTGACCAATGCCCGCACGTCGTCGAACAACCTGATTACCATTGCCGGACATTTCCGCAACACACAGTTCCGTTCGATTCTGGAGTCGGCGATCAACCTCGGAGCTTCGATTGTGTTCGTAATCTTCTTCGGAATCTACGGTGTGCTAATGGGAACTATTGTTGCTCTGCTCTACCGTTCGATCGATATCGTGGTCTACGCCAGCCGGGTGCTGCTGGAGCGCAGCCCATGGATCACCTTCCGCAGATGGCTTACGAACGTCGCCGTCTTCGCGGCAATCGTATTCATTACGACCAAGCTGAATCTGAGCATCACCTCCTACACCGGCGTAATCCTCTGGGGCGCGCTGCTGGGTGTGATTATCCTGCCGATCTATTTCCTGGTGGGTTCTCTGATGGAACGCGAGGTCTTCCTCTATACCTGGAGCTACGCCAAGAAATTCAGAACGAAGCTTAAGCTTAAGCGGAAGGTTGCGGCCGGGCAGACGTTGTAATGCTGGAAATGGGGTAGCGCAGATTCCCATTCCAGCCGCACACAACCTGCCGGAACACCTCCACCAGTTTTTTAAGTGGATAAACGTAGCTTAATTTACCGTTGTTCGCACTTTGTACGTGAATAGTTGGAAAAAAGGCATTTACTTACTGCCCTCCAGCCCGCTTCCCGCGAAATGTGCATTTTTAAGTGGAGTTTTTCCAACTAATTTTAGAATGATCTTCACATTGAGGATAATAAGTGGAGAAAATCCAACTATTTAAATTAAGCTGTGATTTTCACCAAACTTAGCCCATGCTTCCGAAGCGAGTTTTATTACGAAGTAAACCAGGATGCATTGCTCCATAAAACTAAGCTGATGCTTCCGAAGTTATTTTGTTCGTAGGATATTCAATGGAGTATAGCTCACAAAATTTAGCCCATGCTTCCGAAGCGAGTTTTATTGCGAAGTGAGCCTGGAAGTATTGCTCCATAAAACTAAGCCTATGCTTCCGATGTTGTTTTGTTCGAAGGATATTCAGTGAAGCAACGCTCACAAAACTTAGGAGGACTGATTATGGATCACCGCGGGGACTTACATGAAGCAGGACTGCATCTGCTGCATCAGCTGAGTGACGATATTCATCATCCGCCCGCCGGGGGGCTGACCCGTGAGGAGCTGATCCGCCAGGCCAGGAATATCAGCAGCAGCGAGAGTGATGCCGGAATCAAAGAACATCTGGAGACGCTCATCGGTGTCCTGGATGCCTTTCTGGCAGGCCGGGCTTCGGATGACGCGCTCCAGTATTATGTCAGCACTCAATTTAATATTCAGATCGATGAAATTAACGGGTTCATGCAGGGGCTTGCCGCACTCAGCAGCAGCGGGCCTGATACGCAGGAGTCTACACTCAACCTGGACGCCGGTTCCGCAAGCCATCCGAAGGTCAGTGTAATTATTACCACTTATAATAGAAAAGATTTCCTGCAGCAGGCAGTGAACAGCATTCTGCGGCAGGATTATCCGCATACCGAAATTATCGTCATTGACGATTGCTCCAGTGACGGTACGCAGGAGATGATGAACGCTACCTTCGGAGCAGAGCCGCGCGTCATCTTCATGCAGAATGAGACCAACAGCGGCCCCGGCAATAACCGCCGCAGAGCGCTGGCCGCACATGGCGACGGGGAATTCATCCTGTTCCTGGACGATGATGATTATCTTATTGACCGCAGCTATTTCACCAAAGCCGTTAAGGTTCACCGGCTGCATCCGGAGCTGTCTTTTGTCGCCGCAAACGTATTCCTGGAGTATTCCCAGTCGCAGAAGCTCACCATCTCCAGTCTGGGGCTGAGTCCCGTCACGGACAAACACGACTATTTCATGAACTTCGAGCGGAAGAACTATCCCAAGCCGGCATCAACTTTAACCGCCATATTCAAGCGTGAGGCACTGATGAGCATGGATATTCTGAATATGAGTATGGTCAACGATGCTTCCATATACCTGCGTGCGCTGCTGATCGGCGATGCCGGGTTTATTGATACACTGGCGGGCGTGTACCGGATTCACGGCAACAATATCACCTTCAATCTCAGCCAGTCGTTCCTGATTGAGAATCTGGAGGAGAAGCGCAACATCCGCAATATGGCCATCGAGCGCTTCGGCTACAGCAAGGCGGAAATGAATGAGTGGTTCAACCATAACGTCTACGATACGATCTCTTACTACCTGATGAACTCCGCCAAAAGCCACAGCGACTTCAAGTTCATGTACAGCTGGGCGAGCAACCACTCTCCTCAGGCCTACAATCAATTGAAGCGCCAGTTCCGCACCAAGCTGATGAAAAAACAGCTGCTCCGCGTTTCCTTCGTACGGGCGCTGATGAACCGTTAACGGGACAGACCGGCTAGATGGAAAATGTAACTCTCCACACAAAAAGCAGCTTCCCCCTATAAGGAAGCTGCTTTTTCTTTTTGCCCGCCTTAGATTTCCTGCAGCAGCTTATCCAGCAGCCGGAAGGCTTCTTCCAGCGCAGGCTTGGACACTCCGCTGTAAAGATCCCCGATGTTCAGCTCATACGAGCATGAAGCTTCTCCTGTTTCTTTCAACCGCGGTGTCAGCCCGATTCCCGATTCCTTGTACACCTGAATCAATACCGGAGCAAGCTGCTCCCTGGATAACGCGAAATGTACATGGAACATGTTCGAGACCGGCACCTCCGGCAGCGTAGACACCTTATGGCAGCTGTTGAATAAGGCAGCCAGCTCCTTGGCCTGCTCATAATACCCGGCCATCCGGCCGATCCGCTGCCCGTAATAATATTTAGCGGTCAGAATATACGGATAGAGACTGATCAGGTCACCGCCATGGCGCCGTTTCCAGATCTTCGACTCCTCCGTGAATTCCCGGCTTCCGGCCAGAACCGCTCCGGCAATTCCGCCGATGCCTTTGTAGAAGGAAATATATACGCTGTCGAACAACCCGCAGACCTCGGCAGCTGTCTTGCCGTAGTATGGCAGCACTTCGAACAGCCGCGCCCCGTCCAGATGAAGAATGATCCCCTGCTCCCGGCAATAGGCCGAAATAGCTTCCAGCTCGGCATACTCCGGCAGCTGCCCGCCGATTTCCCGCTGGGGAAGCTCAAGCAGCAGACAAGCAATACCCGCCCCCATATTCTTCACATCATCCAGTGTGATCAGGCGGTCTTTATCTGCCAGCAGCAGCGGCTCCAGATGATGCAGCTCCTTCAGCCCGTCCTGCTCATGAATCTCCAGGTGGCATAGCGGGTGATAGGCCACTCTTCTGCTGCCTTTGCGGTCACTCCAGATCCGCAGGGCGATCTGCTGGGCCATCGTGCCGCTGGGGAAGAATACACTGCTTTCCTTGCCGAGCACCCCGGCCATCTCCGCCTGGAAATCCTCTATTACTGCGCCTGACCCATACAAGTCAGCAGCGAGATGATCCTCCACTCCGGCCAGTGCTTCTTTCAGCACGGATATCCCTCTTTTCCCATGGCCTGCCAGCTGCACTTCTGTCCCGTTAAAAGCTTCCAGTAAAGCATTCTGCTCATTCATTCCGCTAATCCTCTCCCTTTAAATATGCTCGATCTGTACGAATACTTGAAATTATATCATTTTTCGCTAAAATACCCGATTTATTTGAAAGTTCACATGATATTCCCCTGATCCAAGGTGAAATAAGTTGACCGCTGTGCTACAATATTGGAATTGCAAAGGCAATCGCTTAGGGAGGTTTATAAAAACACCATGCTTATTATTGGTATCGCCGGCGGGACCGGTTCCGGCAAAACGACGGTAGCGCGCTCCGTTATTGACCGTCTTGGATCTGACAAAGTGACGTTCATATCTCAGGATAACTACTATAAAGACCATTCTTACCTCAGCATGGCTGAACGCGGTGCGATTAATTACGATCACCCGCTGGCCTTTGATACGGAACTGCTGATTGAACATTTAGATTGTCTGAAAGCCGGACAAGCCGCATTTGCCCCAGTATATGATTTTACCGTCCATGCCCGCTCGACCGAGAAGACCGTTCGGCTTGCACCGAACAATATCGTCATTCTTGAAGGGCTTCATGTCCTCTCCGACGAGAAGCTGCGCGAGCAGCTGAACATTAAGGTATTCGTGGATACCGACCCCGATGTACGTATCCTTCGCCGGGTACTGCGCGATATCGAGGAACGCGGCCGGACGATCCGTTCGATCCATACCCAATACTTGACCACGGTTAAGCCGATGCATGAAGCTTTTATCGAGCCGTCCAAGAAATACGCTGACCTGATAATTCCGGAAGGCGGACAGAATGAAGTAGGGATTCAGTTGCTGTCCGTATTGACCGAGAAATATCTGTCCGGCGATCATCAGTGGACTTAAGCAGAGCAGCCGCCTGCCCATACCTTAGTTGAATAAGAGCCGCCCGGCCATGCCGGGCGGCTTTTTGCTGTGGCCGGGCGGCCGGACGCAATTACTTTCCCGGAATCACCATCGATTCTTTCATGCGAAGAATACATAACATCACTTCCAGTAGACTTATGGAATATAGAGCTAACAGACTCAGATTCAATCTTCAAACCCTCCGTATATGTAACTTTACCTCACGCAATATCCGTGATCGCAATGAAATTTTCTGCATTTTCAGCAACAAACCCCTTTACCTTGTTATATTTATTGACTGGTAGCGCTTTATTAAAGAAATAACTGTTGATTATTTCCGTTCCATCCACTATGATTAGTGCAACAGGGCGAACTAAAAGTTAAAGCGGTTAAACTTATTATTTGTTTATTCTATTTAAAATAGCATTAAACGACTTTTATTTACCCTAAAAGTTAAAGCGCTTATACTTTTAAGAAAGAAAGGCTGGTGTGTTCGTGATTAAGAGTGAGAGCCGGCGGCAGACGTTCTACATGTATCTGTTCATTTCCCCATGGCTGGTTGGCTTCCTTATCTTCGCCCTCTATCCTATCTTGTCGTCGCTGTACTACAGCTTCACCGATTATGACATTATTCATCCGCCCAAGTTCATCGGTCTCGCCAACTACACGGAGATGTTCCATAACGAGCTGTTCTGGCGGTCCGTGAAAGTCACCCTAAGATATACCTTCATCAGCGTGCCGGTGCAATTACTGCTTGGTCTCGGGTTCGCCCTGCTGCTGCATCAGACCATCCCCTGGCGCGGCTTCTTCCGGACAGCGATGTATTTCCCGAGCATGGTCTCCGGCGTTGCGATGTCGCTCCTCTGGTACTGGATCTTCAACCCGCAGATCGGCCTCTTCAACTATATGCTCTCCTGGTTCGGCATCCACGGCCCGGCCTGGCTGATGAATCCCGATACGGCGCTCTATGCCCTGATCATCATGTCCTTCTGGACAGCAGGCTCCGGCATGATCCTCTTCCTCGCAGGTCTGCAGGGGGTCCCGGCCAGCCTGATTGAAGCCGCTAACCTGGACGGGGCAGGACGCTTCCGCATTTTCATGAATATTACACTGCCGATGATCTCACCAGTCCTGCTGTTCCAGCTGATTATGGGTCTGATCGACTCCTTCCAGGTGTTCACGCAAGCCTTCGTCATGACCCAAGGGGGGCCTAACTACTCCACCTGGTTCTACGTCTACAATCTGTATACCAGTGCCTTCAAGGAATACCGGGCCGGTTACTCTTCCGCGCTCGCCTGGGTCCTGCTAATTGTCGTCATGCTGTTCACCGCCGTTATTATGAAGCTGTCTAACCGTTACGTCCACTATGAAGGAGGCAGCCGCCGATGAGTACCGTTAAGGCCGCGCGCCCGCTTAGCCCGCCTTCCCGGCTGCGCCGGAGAGCTGATCCTGTTAAAATCGCCAGCTTCATCACACTGATAATCACCACATTCCTCATGCTGCTGCCGCTGTTCTTCATGGTCTCCACCTCGCTGAAATCGAAACGGGAAATGCTGAAGTTTCCGCCGACCTTTCTGCCGGAGAGCTGGGCCTGGAGCAATTATACCGATATTTTTGAGACTCTACAGTTCGGCACACTGTACAAGAACAGCCTGATTATCGCCGGCCTCTCCGTCTTCGGCACCCTGCTCTCTTCGGCGCTGGTCGCTTACGGGTTCGCCAGATACCGGGGGCGCGGCAACAACTTCTGGTTCATCCTGCTGCTGAGCACGATGATGCTGCCTTATCCGGCGATTATGATTCCGCAGTTCGTGCTGTTCTCCAAAATGCATTGGATCGATACCTTCCTGCCGCTGATCGTGCCCGCCTTCTTCGGCTCGGCGTACAACATCTTTCTGCTGCGGCAGTTCTTCTCTACACTGCCCGAGGAATTGTTCGACGCCGGACGGATTGACGGCTGCGGCGAGCTGCGGATGTGGCGGACCATCGCGCTTCCGCTGTCTGCACCGGCGCTGGCGACCGTTGCGATCTTTGCTTTTATCTACAGCTGGAATGATCTGCTGACCCCTGTGCTCTACTTAAGCTCGTCGGACAAATTCACGCTTCCGGTCGGCATGGCCTCGCTCACCTCATCACGTTTCCGCATTCCGCCGTGGCATCTGCTGATGGTCGCCTCGGTCCTGGCTATGGTTCCGATCGTCACTCTGTTCGCTATCGCCCAGAAGCAGTTTGTGGAGGGCATTGTGCTGACAGGCATTAAGTAATCCGGGTCCACAATACTTGAAATCATGGAGGGATTGGACAATGAACAAGATCATGAAGAGCAAGAGGCCGGCCGTCCTGCTTACAACAGTTCTGACAGCAATGGTAGCTGTATCGGGCTGCGGCGGCGGCAAATCAGCAGGGAATGTCGCAGCAGGGGACAGCGGAGCAGGGAATTCCGGCGGGTCCGGTGAACAGGTGACAATATCCCACTATACGATTGACTCGGAGGACCGCACATTCATTGAGAAGCTGATTCCTGACTTCGAGAAAGAGCATCCGAATATCAAGGTTAAGGTGGAGAAAGCACCTTACGAGCAGTTTGACAGCAAGCTGCAGACGCTGATTGCCGGCGGCAATTCCCCGGATGTTACGAGCCACTACGGATACGGCGGTTTCGCCGAGTATTATAACAAAGACATGCTGCTCGACCTGACCGACCTCATTAAGGAAGACGGGTTCAAGGCCGAGGACTATAACATCCCGGAGAATCTGATGAAGATCTACACGGTGAACGGCCATACCTACGGCATACCGGTCAATATGTATGTCACCCTGATGCTCTACAACAAGGATATGTTCGATGCGGCAGGTGTCTCCTATCCGCCAAGCGACTATGAAGATAAGAGCTGGACTTTTGAGCGGATGGTTGAGGATGCCAAGAAGATGACGATCGTCTCTGACGATATCGCCAAAATGCAATACGGCGTAGACTTCACCTGGGCGGAGCGGGATATGCGGCCGCTGTATTTCGGGGCAGAGCCTTACTCCGAGGATACCTGGACCAACGGCGGCGTTCCTTCCGAGACGCATTTCGACTCCCCTGAGGTCATTGCCGCTTACCAGAAGCTGTTCGACCTTGTCTTCAAGGATAAGGTGTCTCCAACTTCCGAGTGGAGCAAAAGCGTAGCCGGACAGAACGGCGACCCGTTCGTTGCGGGCAAGATCGGCATGTCCATCGGGGGCTCCTGGAACCTCGCAGGGGCTAACGATTTTCCGTTCAAAATCGGCGTAGCCGCAGTGCCATGGGGCGGAAATGAGCAGGTGCGCAGCACCCTGTTCGTCGATCCGCTGCTGATTCTGAAGGATTCGAAGCATCCGAAGGAAGCTTTTGAATGGATCAAATACCTGATGACCACCGAGGTCCAGGAGAAGTCCATTGAGCTGAGCGGAGGCAATCCGCCGGTCAACACTGAAGCCGCTGAAGTTTATTACAAGCATTTCGACGGGATTGACCCGCAGGATGTGAAGAAGGTCTACGAGGGTGCGGTCAAATACGGGTATGAATCCTACAACCATCTGATCACCAACTACTCGCAGATCAACGACATGTTCATTAATGAGCTGCAGCCTGTCGAGACCGGACACAAGACGCTGGAAGAGGTTATGCCGGTGATTCAGAAGAAAGTAACGGAGATTATCAAAAGATAAAGCGGCAGCGGCGGCATAGGCAATTATACGTTTAGCGGAACTCCGGCGCTCCCTGTATACTGAAGATAGATACTAGCACCGGAAAATCCGCCGCAAGGAGCGTTTGAGATGAAAGTAAGTATTTTTGATGTAGCCAAAAAATCAGGGCTGTCCGTGGTCACCGTATCGCGGGTATTAAATGGTGCCGGGTCTGTGCGGGAGAACAACCGCCAGAAGGTGCTCGATGCAATCAAAGAACTGGATTACCGCCCTAATGCAGCTGCACGCAGTCTGGCCAGCGGCAAGACCGGCATCATCGGCCTGATTGTAACGACACTTCAGGATTCCTTCTTCGATGCGGTGGTCAAAGAGCTGAATGAGACGCTTGCCCTGCATGGTTATTTCCTGGCAATCTCCATCTCTACGGGCATCGGCTCGGACGAGAACCACTATCTGATTCAGGAAGACCGCGTAGACGGACTCATTCTGCTCTCGCCTATGAAAGAAGACAATTATATCATGGAGTTGAAACGGCGGGGTATCCCTTATGTGCTGATTGACAATCAGCTGCCGGAGAACGATACGTACTCGATTACCATCGATAACTTCAAAGGCGGATATGCCGCGGCCAGCCACCTGCTGGAGCTGGGGCATACCTCCATCGCCCATATCTGCGGGCAGGAAATGTTCCGCAGCACGCGGGAACGGCGCGCCGGCTTCCAGCAGGCACTGCAGGACCGGGGGATTACCCCGTTCGAAATCGTCTCCGGCGAATTCGAGATCGAGATGGGTTACAGCACGGCGAGACGCTGGCTGCAAGCGGGCAAGCTTCCGGCAGCCGTGTTCGCCGGGGATGACAATATCGCTCTCGGCGTCATCAACGCCCTGATGGAAGCGGGGGTGCGGGTGCCTGACGAAGTCGCAGTGGTCGGCTATGACGACCACTATATTGCTTCCCAGCTCCGGCCGCATCTGACCACCCTGCGCCAGCCGGCGGACAAGATCGGAGTGGCGGCAGCCGATATGCTGCTGCGCAGACTAAGTGGCGAGATGAAGCGCGGCTCGAACATCCGGATCGATCCGGAGCTGATCGTACGGGAATCTACGCTGAAATCCTGATGATGTGAGGCTATCAAAACTAAGCATATGCTTCCGAGGCGAGTTTTGCGAAGTGGGCATCGAAGAAGGTTAGGCTATCAAAACTAAGCATATGCTTCCGAAGCGAGTTTTGCGAAGTGGACACCGAAGAAGGTTAGGCTATCAAAACTAAGCATATGCTTCCGAGGCGAGTTTTGCGAAGTGGACACCGAAGAAGGTTAGGCTATCAAAACTTTAGGAGTGACGACCATTGGCTTACTACTTGGGGATCGATGGGGGAGGCAGCAAAACCTACGCCCTGCTAAGCGATGAACACGGCCATATCCTCGGCAAAGGCAGGGGCGGCAACGGAAATCACCAGACCGGAGCGCAGCAGGCCGCGGCAAGTATCCGCGAAGCAGCCTTTGCCGCTCTGGCTGAAGCCGGGCTCCGGCTGGAGGATATCAGGCATACGTACCTGGGCCTTGCCGGGGCCGACCGCAAGACCGATTATGAGATCCTTCATCCGATGATCCGCGGCATCGGATTTACTGCATATACGATCAGCGGCGACCCGATGATCGGCCTGCGGGCGGGTACAAACCGCCCCTACGGGGTTGCCCTGATCTGCGGCACCGGTACTAACGCAGCCGGCCGCAACCCGCAGGGCCAGCACTTTCAGTGCGGCGGCTTCGATTATATGTACGGCGATTTCGGCGGCGGCGGCGCACTGAATATCGAGGTCTTCCGCACGGTCATCCGCGCCTGGGACGGCCGGGAGGCCGCAACCCTCATGACCGGGCCGCTCTTGAAGCTGCTCGGCTATGAACAGGTGGATGACATGTACAATGATTTCCTGGATCACGGCAAACATGTGCCGCTGGATGCCGCCCGCCTGCTCTTCCCGGCAGCTGCCGAAGGTGATGCTGCGGCGCTCGCCATCCTGCACCGTCAGGGCGTGGAACTGGGCAAGGCGGCAGCCGCCGTTATCCATAGATTAGGCATGGAGAACGATGATTTTGATGTAGTGCTGGCCGGAAGCCTGCTGACCCGGGGCGACCGCGGCTGGATCCGCGATCCGATCGAACAGGCTGTGCGTGAAGCGGCTCCGGGTGCGTCTATAGTGACTTTAACTACGGAGCCAGTCGTCGGCGCCCTCTGGTCGGCGCTGGAGAGTGACGGCATCACGATAAGCCATGAAATGTATGAGCAAATGCGTCCCTTTCAGGAATTTGAACATATCCCCACAACAACAAGACAGGAGTGATTCATCTTGGCAGTTAACCAAGGTCTTAAGATCGCCGTTATCGGCGGGGGTTCTTCCTATACCCCGGAACTCGTAGAAGGCTTCATCCTGCATTACAAGGAGCTTCCGGTCCGGGAGCTATGGCTTGTGGATATTGAAGCCGGCCTCCATAAACTGAACATCGTAGGCGCTCTGGCCAAGCGGATGGTCGAGAAATCCGGCCTTCCTATAGAGGTCCGTCTCACCACCGACCGCCGCGAGGCCATTGCAGGTGCCGACTTCGTCAGCACCCAGATCCGCGTCGGAATGCTGGATGCCCGCGCCCGCGATGAGTCGATTCCGCTGAAATACGGCGTGATCGGCCAGGAAACGACCGGCCCCGGCGGAATGCTGAAAGCGCTGCGCACGATCCCCGTCATCCTCGACATCTGCCGTGATATCGAGGAGCTGGCTCCGGACGCCTGGCTGCTCAACTTCACCAATCCGGCAGGTATGGTGACCGAAGCAGTACTGCGGTATTCGAAGGTAAAGAGCATCGGCCTCTGCAATGCCCCGATTGGTCTGATTAAGCAGGTATCCGCCAAATATAATGCCGCCCCAGACCGGATCTATGCCGAGTTCGTCGGCCTCAATCACCTGCACTGGATCACCCGCATTGATGTGGAGGGTGAAGACAAGCTGGATGAGATGCTGGAAGACACCGCTGGCTACAGCGCGAAGAATGTTCCGGCGCGCGAGTGGAACCCCGAGTTCCTGCAATCGCTGCGTGCCCTGCCATCCTATTATTTGAAATATTTCTATATGACGGATGCGATGCTTGAAGAGCAGCAGGCCTCGGCTTCAAAAGGCGAGAACCGCGCTGAAGTCGTCAAGCGTGTGGAGGAAGAGCTGTTTGAAATCTACGGCAACCTGGAGCTTAACGAGAAGCCGAATCAGCTGGAGCAGCGCGGCGGAGCTTTCTATTCGGAGGCTGCCGTCAACCTGATGCGCTCGCTGTATAACGGTACCAATGACATTCAGACGCTGAATGTTGCGAACCGCGGCATCCTCGACTTCCTGCCGGATGATGCCAGCATCGAGGTCAACTGTGTCGTTACCAAGACCGGCCCCCTGCCCCTGCCGCTAACCAAGATTCCGCCGATGGCCAAAGGGCTGATCCATGCGGTCAAGACCTACGAGCAGCTCGCCATCGACGCTGCCGTTACCGGAGACCGGAGCCTGGCTATTCAAGCTTTGGCACACCATCCGCTTGTCCCTTCTGTCGAAGTGGCTATCGCTATGCTGGATGAGATGCTGGAAGCGAATAAGGAGTATCTGCCGGCATTCTTCGGGCAAGAGGTCCCCGCAGCTTCTGTCTTATAAAGTATTAAGTCATGTATTAAGTCATATAAAAAGCCCGTGCTGACCGCAAATGAACCATTGCGGCTGGAACGGGCTTTTGCATTATTTTACAATGATATAGCGGTACATTTCGCCTTCAATTGTGACATCCGCATACAGCGGCTTGCTGCCCGACTCTACTTCGTCAGGAACTTCAGCCAGATAGACCAGAGTACCATTCTTGAGCGGTTCAATTTCGGAAATACTGGTATAAGTGAAGTCTTCTCCGCCGTTTTCTTCCATGGTGGAAAAGGTGCTATATTCGTATTTGTTATCATATTTAACCTTTACATCTGCTACAGCATCCGCATCCATGGCTTCTCCGGCCAGGTTCTTCGCCTGTAAAGTGATTGCCAAATAGGTTGTACCCGGTTCCTTAGCTTCATAATACGTATAGAAACTTCCTGGCTTGGATGGTATAACCTTCTTGGCAAAAGAGGTCTTCGTAATAGTATACTCGCCGATCCCATCAATCACCAGCGGTGTGCCCTTCACCATTGTCTTTTGATCATCCCCTGCATCCGCCACTGCAGTACCGGCTTCTTCGCCTGAGGGTTCCACGGCTTCCGCTTCTCCTGCTGCAGTTACAGGTAACACAGAGGCTTCTTCCTTCAATTTGTCATTCTCTGCCTTCAGCTGCTTGTTCTCTTCCTGCAGTTTGCTGATCTCTGTCTTCAGTTTCTCCGTGTTCTCTCCTGCGGAGCCTGATTTCCCCGAAGAGCATCCAGCCACCGATAACGCCAGCATAGCCGCAGATAACCAGATACTTATTGTTCTCACTTTCATATGACACCCCAATATTTGTATTTTAACTCTAATATTATATAGCAGATCCTGGGCCAAAGGATAGAAAAAAATGTAATATTGTGTCACAAATATAATCAAGAATCTGGTACAGCTGGCTCAATAAAAAAGGCATTCCAAGCCATTACGGGGCCAGGAATACCTTCATTTATAGGAGCGGCAGTTAAGGCTGGCCCCTCCAATGTTGAACTGAAGTGTTTATTGCAGATAAGCCCTAATCTTCCCGATCATCTCCTGAACCTCTTCATCCGTCAAATAGGTCTGGCCCGGATTCATCTGGAAGGTGGAGCCAAAGTCCGCCTGCCCGTCATACTTCGGAACAATGTGCATATGAAGATGATGCAGCTTGTCGCCGTAAGCGCCATAGTTTATTTTGTCCGGCCCAAAAGCCTTGTCCACCGCTGCGGCTACCTGCGCAACCTCCTTCATGAATGCGGACAATTCGTCTGCGGTTAGCTGGAACAGCTCTTTTACATGATCGCGGTAAACCACATTGCATCTTCCCTTATACGTCTGCTCCTTGAACAGAAAAACTGTCGAAACCCCCAGCTCGCAGATTTCAATCATCAGGTTGTCCCGCCGTTCATCCTCCATACAGTACATACACTCCTGATTCTTCTCCATATCTTCAGATCCTTTCGCCTCTGGATTACACTGCATTATCTTAGTACACGCTCTATACTGCTCCACAAATCTGCTGCCGACTATTAAAACGGTTACACTCTATCAAATTCGAAGCTCCTGGTTATGCCCGGTGCTGCTTGCGGTACTGCAGCGGAGAGCGCCCCGTAATTCCCTTGAACATCCGCCCGAAATGAGCAATGCTGTCGAAGCCCGTCGCTTCTGCAACCCGGGTGATCGGCCAGTCCGTTTCCGTCAGCAGCGTCTTCGTCTCGCGGATGCGGACATAATTCAGGTACTCGATAATTGTAAAGCCTGTCGTCTGCTTGAACGTCCGGCACAAATACGTGGAGCTGATGAAGAACTGCTCGGCAATCCCGCCAAGGGTAAGCTTCTCGCCGTAGTGCGCATCCAGATATTCAATGATGCCATACACCCGGCGCTGCCCCTCGCTTTGTTCGGGAGAGACCAGAGCGGGCTTCGCCTTGCGTATCCGCTCCAGCTGGATCAGCAGCTGCAGCAGCAGCGTCCTGGTATATTCACCGCCCCACAGCTTAGCCTCCTTCTGTTCCCCCAGCATGGCGTGGAGCAAATCAGCAATCACTCCCTGTTCATGCGCAGTAGGCCGCAGCAGAAAGCTCTCCCCGCCGAAGATATTCATCCAGTTCTGTTCCGGGGCCACTGGCTCCAGATAGGAATCGCTGAAGCTGACCAGGACCCGCTCATGCGGCTGGTGGTTTCCGCCCGTTGTGCGGTGCAGATGATTTTTGTTAATAAATACAAGATCTCCGGCCTCCAGCGCGTAAATGCGGTTGCGGATATAGTAATGCCTTTCCCCGGACAGCAGATAGTAAATCTCGTAGAAATCATGGAAGTGGTCGATGTCCATATTGAAATATCCGCTCCGCTTGAGCTGCTCGATCTGAAAGATGGGCTCCACTCTGCACCAGGCCTCCTGTGAGGATAAGATATGCATACTTTCCGGCTAAACAGACTAAATACCGTTCACTTTCTGCATTTCCTATACTATAAAATAGAATCAAATCCAAGTAAATGGAGTGATCCCCTTGTCCAAAAAGAAATATGTAATCGTCGGCACCGGTGGCCGGGCCGAATTTTTCTACGGCGCTCTTGTTACCGTTTACAACGAAACGTCCGAGCTGGTCGCTATCTGTGATGTCAATCAGACGCGGATGAATTTCGCTAATCATATGCTGACTGACAAATACGGCTATCATGAGGTGCCTACCTACAAAGCCGAAGATTTCGACCGGATGATTGCCGAAACCAAGCCTGACTATGTACTGGTAACCACAATTGACCGCACGCATCACAAGTATATTATCCGCGCAATGGAGCTTGGCTGTGACGTCATTTCCGAGAAGCCGATGACGATTGACGAAGAGAAATGCCAGGAGATCTTCGATGCCATCGAGCGTACCGGCAAGAATCTTCGTGTCACCTTCAACTACCGCTATGCGCCGCATAACACGAAGATCCGCGAGGTCATTATGGACGGCGTGCTGGGCGAGATCCTGTCCGTCAATTTCGAATGGCTGCTGAACACCCAGCATGGGGCGGACTATTTCCGCAGATGGCACCGCGATAAGCGGAACAGCGGCGGCCTCTTGGTGCATAAATCAACGCATCACTTCGACCTGATGAACTTCTGGCTGGCTTCACAGCCGGATACCGTGTTCGCGATGGGCGATCTGCGCTTCTACGGCAAGGAGAATGCCGAGAAACGCGGCATCACCGAGTTCTACCAGCGTGCCTACGGCAGCAAGGCTGCCGAGAACGACCCGTTCGCGCTCCATCTGGACCGCAATGAGCACCTGAAGAGCATGTATCTGGATGCCGAGCATGAAGACGGCTACCAGCGCGACCAGAGCGTCTTCGGAGACAATATCAGCATCGAAGATACGATGAATGTTATGGTCAAGTATAAGAACAAGACGGTCATGAACTATTCGCTTAACGCGTATATGCCGTGGGAAGGCTTCATCATCGTCTTCAACGGCACACAGGGACGGATGGAGGTCCGCATTACCGAGCAGTCCTACGTTAATTCCGGCGGCAAAAAAGAAAACGAAGGCGCGCTGGAAGGCGTGAATATCATGATCTATCCGCACTTCAAAGAGCCTTACCGCGTGGAGTTCGAGAGCAGCGCAGGCGGACACGGCGGCGGCGATCCGGTGCTGCTGCGTGATATTTTTGACAAGAAGCAGGAAGACCGCTTCAACCGCGCAGCCTCGCATAAGGACGGCGCAATGTCGATCATGACCGGCATTGCCGCCAACCGCTCTATCAAGACCGGCCAGCCGGTGAAGGTTGACGATATCTGGAAGGCGTAGCCGCCCAGCCGTCTTCCCTCCCCGCTGGACTTATAGAAAAAGGCGTGCCTCCCGGCCCAAACCGGAGTGCACGCCTTTTTCTTATGAGACATCACTCCGCTCCCGGCCCGACAGTTCAGCCTCATTCCAGACACAGGGCACCACAAGCTCTACCCTGGTCCCCCATCCGGGTTTGCTGCGGATACTCAGGCTATAGGCAGAGCCGTACGTCAGCTTCAATCTTTTGTTCGTATTGTAGAGTCCGAGATGCTCCGTCCGCTCCTCATCCGCATCCAGCCGGTGCCGGACCTCACGCACCCGCTCCGCGGTCATGCCTATACCGTTGTCGGTCACACTGAGCGACAGCTGCTCTCCTCTGCGCACGAACTTTACCTTAATGAGACCCGGACCCGCTTTTTCCTTAATTCCGTGATAAATACTGTTCTCCAGCAAAGGCTGCAGTACAAGCTTGAAGGTATACAGACGGGCAAGCTCTTCGTCGTATTCATAGATACACTCGAATTTGTCATGGTAGCGCTTCTTCTGAATATTGACGTAGCTGATAGTGTTGCCAAGCTCGTTCTCCCAGGTCACCGTTCCTGTAGGATTGCTGAAGGAGTAGGAGAGAATATCCGAGAGATCTTCGATCATTTCGCTCGCCTTATTAGGCTTACCGGTCAGCGCAACTGACTCCCAATAGACGGAATGCAGCGTGTTGTACAGGAAATGGGGATTAATCTGGGACTGCAGCGCCAGCAGCTCCATTACCTGCAGACGATACTTTTTCTCCAGCAGCTGGGTGCGGATATAGCGGTGTTCGATGAAATGCGTCATCATATTCTGGACAATTAGGGAGTACTCGTCCTTGACCTTGGCGGGCGGCCTCAGCAGCAAATGGCTGTCATCGGCAGCCTTGATCATCATCCTGATCATCTTAAGCTGCTTGTAGTTGCGCCGGATCAGCACGAAGGTCAGCAGAAAGCCGCAGACTACAGAGACAGCCACAAACACCAGTGTGTAATACAGAATGCGTGACGGCGTTTTGTAGAGCTCTGAATGGCGAATAACCGATACGTACTTCCACTTGTAGCGCTCGGATTCCACCTTCGTTACATTTACCTTCCCTGCCGGTGTGTCCATATCGAAGAAGGACTCCGGCTGCTCTGCAATCTTCAGTAGCTCCGCATGCTGCGGAAGCTCCCCGCGCCCATTGGAGAAGATCACCTGGCTATTCTCATCAAGCACGAACATTTGCTGTGTGGGATAACGGGTAATGTCATTCAGCAGACTCTCAATGTATTTGGGCCGGATATTGAGAATAATCGCAATCTTGCGCGGTACCAGCACATTATAGAAGGTTACCACTGCAGTCGGCTTCGTCTCGAAGGAATAGAATTTCAGCTCGCGCCTTGCCGTCCATTTCGCGGGGGGTCCCTCATATCGGCTGAACTGCCCGTACCAGTCGGTATCATAGAAATGATCCAGCGTCACCAGCCCGTCTACGGAGGACAGAAACCGGTTGTACGGATTATCGACATACAGATAGAAGGACTGGATATAGGGCTTGGAGCTTGTAAATGCATTCAGGAAACTGGAGATAATCCGGTTCGTGTTTGAGCTCTCGTAGGTATACGAGGGGTTCTTAAGTACAGCGGACAATTCGTTAAAAATATCGGCGTTATCGTACAGGGCAAGATACAGCGTGTCCAGTTCATTCAGGATCATCTCCAGTTGGGTCTTCGACTGCTGCAGCAGAAAGCTGCTGTTCTGATTGATATCTGCCTTGATATCGCGCTGGGCGGAGAACATCGAGAGCGAGCCCAGAATAATGACCGGAATCAGCAAAGGAATCAGAAAGATGGCCAGCTGCTTGACGAAATACTTTTCTCTCATGGGGCGGCCGGACCGTTCCGGTATTCACTGGGTGTTTTGCCATAATAGCTCTTGAAGGTGCGGGTGAAGTTCTTGGCATTGCTGTAGCCGAC
The DNA here is from genome assembly GCF_038000245.1 of Paenibacillus sp. FSL R10-2736. Lineage (NCBI taxonomy): Bacteria > Bacillati > Bacillota > Bacilli > Caryophanales > Paenibacillaceae > Paenibacillus > Paenibacillus sp. FSL R10-2736. The sequence continues at coordinate 744,817 of NZ_JBBOBN010000002.1, read as the reverse complement.
CATTTCACTGACCGTATAGGTTTTGAAGCTCATGTCCTGCAGGAGTCCGGCGGCTACCTCCATTTTATGCTGAATCACATAGTCCGAGAAATTCTGGCCCGTCTTCTGCTTGAAAAAGAAGCTGAGGTAGTTGGCATTCATATGGACCAGCCGGGCCGCCTGTTCGAGTGAGGCATTCTGATAATGGCTTGTGACATAGTCTTTGATCTGGCGGATAATGAAGCTCTCATCGCTCCCCTGCAGATCCTCTGCCGCTGAGCGCTCCTTCTCCACATTCCCTGCCTCCAGCTCCTCCCGGAGCTTGACGAATACATCCAGCAGCACATGGTATTTCGCCGGCTTAAGCACATAATTGCTGACCCTGTAATGCAGGGCCTGCTGGGCATACTCGAAATCGCGGTATCCGCTCAGGAAGACTACCTTGATATCCCGTTTGCTTCTATATAGATCCTCTGCCAGCTCAATCCCGGTCATTACAGGCATCTTGATATCAGTCAGCACAATGTCCACCCGCTCCTCGCCTTCAATGAAACGCAGCGCCTCGCGTCCGTTGCCGGCCTGGCCGATGATATGGAATCCGATCTCATTCCACGGAAAATAACTGGAAAGCGCCTCACGCGTCTCCGTTTCATCATCCACAATCAATAGGTTATACATCCCGCCGCCCGCCTTCCCTGGTTGCAATGCAGTTTCAATGTAACTGCTTACATTCAGTATATCAGAACGTCAGGAGCATATTGCAGGCCATTCGCATGATGAATTAAACTGCTGAAGAAATGATTCCTTTCACAACATCAGGACACCTTCCCCTCTAATTCACGCGGAAAATGATACCCTAATCTAAGATTGGCTCCCTTATAAAAGCCCCTCAGGCATCTTATAATTAAAAGCGCTTACACTAAAGCATTCAAAGGAGAATGACCATGAAAAGAAACAAATGGGGGGCCATGGGCCTGGCATCTCTGCTGCTCGCTTCACTCCTCGGCGGCTGCTCTTCCGGCAAATCCGCTTCGGACACCAGTACAAACGCCGGCAATGCCGCAAATGCAGAAGAGAAGGTGACGCTGCGCTTCAGCTGGTGGGGCGGCGAAGACCGCCATGCCGCAACGCTGGCCGCAATCGAGGCCTACAAGCAGGTTGAGCCGAGTGTAACCATTGAGGCAGAATACCAGGGCTTTGACGGCTACGAGCAGAAGATCAAGACCCAGCTTGCCGGCAAAACCTCGGCCGATATCATGCAGCTTGATCTGCCGTGGCTGCAGGAGCTGACCAAGAAAGGCGATTTCTTCGTCGACTTGAAAGCGCAGCCGGAATTCGATGCTTCCGGTTTCGACCAGGGCTTCCTGGACAATTACGGCATGTATGACGGCAAGCTGGCCGCTGTGCCTACAGGCGTTAACGCCTACTGCCTGATCATCAACAAGTCACTGGCCGATAAGCTGAATGTGGATTCCGCTGCCCAGTGGACCTGGGATTCCCTCCTTGAGGCCGGTAAGCAGCTGCATGCACAGGACAGCTCGAAATATCTCCTGCTGACCGACCATGCCGCACTGCGTCAGGATATGGTCACAATGCTAAAGCAGCGCACCGGCAAGCAGTGGGTCCAGGAGGATTACACGCTGGGCTTCACCAAAGAGGATGCGGCGGCAAGCTTCGACTGGCTCTATCAGGCAATGCAGGCTGGTGTCTATCAGCCGCTGGGTGAAAGCGATCTGTTCTTCGGCAAAATCGATCAGAATCCGAAGTGGATCAATCAGGAGATTCCCATTGCTCCATCGATGAGCAGCATCCTGCCTTCCCTCAAGACTGTACTGCCGGAAGGCACCGAGGTCATTACCGCTCTTCCCGTAATTGCCAAGGATGCCAAGGACTCCGGCGTGCTGGTCAGACCTTCGCAGCTGTTCGCTGTCAGCAATGACAGCGCGCATAAGACCGAAGCTGTGAAGTTCCTGAGCTGGTTCATGAATGATCCCGGGGCAGCAGCCATTCTCGGGGATGTCCGCTCTGTACCACCGGTTAAGGCTTCACAGGAAGCAGCCGTTACGGCCGGCAAGATTGACGCCGCCATCACCAATGCCGTTGAGCTGGGCCTTAGCCATGCAGGACTAGTCGATAATGCCGTTGCCAATAACTCTGAAGTACAGAAAATCATGGACGATATCGTCCAGAAGGTTAGCTACGGCAAATCGAATGCGGAGCAGGCGGCGGATGAGCTGATTGCCAGCCTGACCTCCAAGCTGAAAGACCTACAAGACAGAGAATAACCGCCCCATAGGAAGGGAGAGAACCTGCTGTGTCTGTACCGCAATCCATTCTAAACAAGATACCGAAGTCCGGCCGGCGTAAAATCAAAGTTAGAAGAAACTATCAGTATGCTGGTTACCTGTACATCCTGCCCTGGCTGATCGGCCTGCTGATCTTTCAGTTGTATCCGTTTATTTCGTCCCTGTATTACTCCTTCACCGATTACAACATGGTCAGCGCCCCCAAGTGGGTCGGACTGGACAATTATCATAAAATCTTTACAGAAGATCCCGATTTCTATCAATCCCTGAAGGTAACCGGCATTTATGTGCTGCTGGCTGTTCCGGTCAAGCTGGCCTTCGCCCTGTTCGTCGCCATGCTGCTCAGCGCCAAGCTGAAAGCGATCAACTTCTTCAGAACGGTCTATTATCTGCCCTCCATACTGGGAGGAAGTGTGGCAATCTCAGTCCTGTGGCGTTTCCTATTCATGAAAGAGGGCGTCGTCAACAGCCTGTTGGCCCGGCTTCATCTTGGACCAGTCGACTGGCTCGGCAGTCCGGACATTGCCCTATACACACTGGGGCTGCTCACTGTATGGCAGTTCGGCTCGTCCATGGTACTGTTTCTGGCCGGTATCCAGCAGATTCCTAATGATCTGTATGAAGCCGGTTCCATCGACGGCGCTTCCCGGTTCAGCATGTTCTTCCGCATTACCGTACCTATGCTGACTCCGATTGTGCTGTTTAACCTGGTGATGCAGATGGTCAATGCCTTCCAGGAATTCACAGGCGCTTTCGTCATTACCCACGGCGGACCGATGAAATCCACCTATCTATATGCGCTGAAGCTCTATGAGGAGGCCTTCACTTTCTTCAAGATGGGTTACGCCTCAGCGCTTTCATGGATATTGTTCTTAATCATCATGGCCGTCACCGCAGTAATCTTCAAATCATCCGGCGGCTGGGTACACTACGAGGACGGAGGGAAATAACAATGAGAGAACTGCAGCATGATTCGAAGAACTCCTGGCTTAACTATATTTTTTTGATTGTCCTCGGCCTCGTTATGGTGTACCCGCTGATCTGGCTGTTCACTTCTTCCTTCAAGACCAATGCCGATATCTTCGGCTCTAGCCGGCTGCTGCCGACGACTTATGTCTGGGATGCCTATAAGCTGGGCTGGCAGGGGACCGGGCAATATGGGTTTGAGGATTTCTTCATCAATACGCTGAAGCTTGTCATTCCAACCGTCATCTTCACCATCGTGTCCAGCGTGCTGGTAGCCTACGGGTTCGCCCGGTTCAACTTCCCGCTGAAGACCCTGCTCTTCTCCGTCATGATCGCTACCCTGATGCTGCCGAACGCCTCCGTGATGATTCCGCGGTACATCCTGTTCAACAAGCTGGGCTGGCTGGATACGTATCTGCCGTTCATCATTCCCGCCGCCTTCGCCACCAGCGCATTCTTCATCTATCTGATGATCCAGTTCATCCGCGGGCTGCCGCGCGACCTTGATGAGGCGGCAACAATTGACGGCTGCAACTCCTTCACCGTGCTCACCCGGGTGCTGCTTCCGCTCTGCAAGCCGGCTATTTTCTCCGTCGGGATCTTTCAGTTCATGTGGACCTGGAATGACTTCTTCAACTCGATTATCTATATCAGCAGCGTGAGCAAATTCACCATATCCCTGGGACTGCGTCTCTCGCTGGATGCCTCCTCTGCCGTGTCGTGGAATCAAGTTCTGGCAATGTCGGTTGTCAGCATCGTTCCTTGCGTACTGCTCTTCTTCTTCTGCCAAAAGTATTTCGTCGAGGGCATCTCGACTACCGGACTTAAGGGATAGGCTGCAGCCGCACATTATATTACCGGTAACGCAAGGCCTGTACTTATGCACAAGAACCCATCCTCCGCCTGAACGCGGAGAATGGGTTCTTGTTTTATTTTTAGCGGATGCTCGGGACAGGTTTGGCTTAAATGACCTTGTGCTGCAGCCACTTCTCGCCGAGGAAACGCCGTATGAAGATGAAGCCGCGTATCCCCCATTCACAGTTCATTGCCAGCCATACCCCGATAATCCCCATGTTCAGCACAATCCCCAGAATATATCCGAGCACTACGCGGAACAGCCACATTGAGAGCATGGACACAATCGAAGTGAACTTGGAATCACCCGCCGCTCTAAGCGCCGAAGGGGTAATGAAGCTGATCGACCATAATGGAATCTGGGCCAGCGAGTTGATCAGGAAGACGATGAAGATATCCCGTACAATCTCCTGCGGCGGATGGAACATCGATACCAGCGGATGGAATAACGGGAAGATCAGCAGTCCCATCAGTATAAAAGAGGCCGAAGACAGCCACAGGAAGGACTTCACGAATTTGCGCGCATCTTTGACATTCCGGCTTCCTATGCATTGACCGACCACCGTAATCAGCGTCAGGGACAGTGCATTCGCCGGAATCTGCATCACTCCCGCCAGCGTAGAACTGATCGCATTGGTAGCAATCGCATAGGTGCCCAGGCTGACGATGAAGATCTGCGTGAGAATCTTCCCGCCGTTGAAGAACATCTGCTCCGCCGCAAACGGCAGGCCGATCGACATAATTCTCCGGAGCATCGTCCAGTTCAGCACCAGCAGGTCACGGATCTTCACATGCAGGCTGCTGTCCAGCCGGAAGAGATAGATCAGCGAGCAGGCGGCCGCAAGATACCGCGATATATTAATGGCAATGGTCATTCCGAACACACCCATATGCAGCCCGTTAATGAAGACAAAGTTCAGCAGCACATAGGAGAAATTCATAATCAGTGACAGTACGAGCGATGCCCTCGTCCGCCCGATGCCGCGCAGCGCGCCGCATACCGCCTCCATCACAGCAATCCCCAGATAGGATAAGCTGCTGCCGATCAGATACGTCCGGGCATTGGACATCACCTCAGGCGAAGCCGCACCGAACAATAAATGCAGCAGCGGGCCATGGAACACAATTCCGAATAAGGCGATACAAAAAGCCATCAAAGAAACGGAAGACACCGCTCCGGCGGTCGCCTTGGAGACCATTAGCTCGTTGCCGCTTCCCTTGTACTGGGCTACGACGACCGTGCCCCCTGTGGATACGGCGATGAACACACTGATCAGAAAAATATTCAGCGAATCTATCATATTCACCGCACTGATTGCTGCTACCCCTGAGGAGCTGATCATCGCTGTATTGACGAGGTTCAGCCCGACCACGAAGGCCTGGTCCACCAGTACAGGGAGGAATAACGCTATGATCTGGCGATAGTCAATGGATTCTCCGGAGAAATGCTTCTCAAGGAATCGCTGGCTGGGCTTCATACTGCTGCTGGGCTCCATTACAAATTCACTTCTCTTATGTTTAGACTTGTTGCGGGAAACTTCCGCAAAAAATAAAATACCCCCACAAAGTGAGGTCATTGCTTGGACGTTGACTCAGGTACTTTGCGGGGACCCCGATAACCTATACACCCTCTAAATAAAAAAAGGCCCTTCAGGAAGAAGAGCTTTCGCTTGCACTACGTATAAAGCTGTATGCGGTCAAGAGGACTCGAACCTCCACGATATTGCTATCACTGGCACCTGAAGCCAGCGCGTCTGCCAATTCCGCCATGACCGCAAAGAAAAGATTCAATGCAATGCAAGAATTAATATATCATGATTTCGCCGGAAGAACAAGAGTTTTTTTATTTTTTTGTTCAAGATATTTATCATAGGAAAATATGCATATTAAAGCGGAAATCAGGAACAGAGTACTTTAACAGCAGCATCCGGCGGGCATCCAGAGAAATCCTGTGTATCAACCTGCAGTTGATTTTTCCATCTCCGGGCCTATACTCCAATAAATGGTCATATCAGGAGTTCAGATTATAATAGAGTTACGACGTCGAAATCCATTATAGGAGTTGTACTTTGTATGGTTAGTAGCGAAAAGGTTGGACAAAGGATTGCCACGCTCCGGAGAACAAAAGGCTTGTCACAGGAACAATTAGCGGAACTGCTGCATGTCAGCGCCCAGGCGGTGTCCAAATGGGAAACCGGCAAATCCCTGCCGGAGACGGCGACCCTCCCCCTGCTATCCGCTGCATTAAGCCACTCGATCGACAGCATTCTGCTGCCTCAAGAGCTTGTGGTGCTCTCAGCCATCTACACGGATGGCCGGCAGGAGCTGGATGTTACTCATTTCGTGAATCAATTTGTTACCTCGAACCGCCTAAGCTTAATTGCCGGGGATCAGATTTTTCCCCAATCTTTAGAGGGTGACCGACTAAAGCTGCTGCTCGTTACCTATGAGACCCCAGCGGGAATCTATTCAACTTATGTGCTGAAGGACCAGCTTTTGGTGATAGATGTTCATTCTACCGGCTATGTCTCCGGCGGCAATGAGCTGCAGATTCTTGAAGCCAATTACGGTAATGAACAGGCGAACCGCAGCGTCTTACAGAAAATGAAGCATTATGAGCATTTCCGGTGGAATTCTTTCACCGCCTCGCATGAGCTGTTTCCGAGTCTGATTGACAATGAAGACAATGACTACCTGCTGCTGGTGTACATGAACACGGAAGGCATTCATGCCGTAAGCTGTGCAGAAGGCGAACAGATTCATTACAGTCCGGACCGGGCCTCTCTCTGCCAAAGTGATCCTGCCGATCGGCAGTGCATTGTAGAGGGAATCAGCCGGCTGGGATTCGGCCGGGGTATGGACTGCTCCTGGGCAGGAGCAATGACGCTCTCGCTTGCCGCCAGAGGGATAGAGACAACCTATGAGCGGGTTATGGGTTATTCAGGAGCATGCTGGAGGGCCGCTTTTGAACCGGTGTGGGATTACAGCTCTGCGGATGCGCTAGTCGTCTATGACTACTCCGTGCCAGCCTGCACGGCTTATGGAATACACGCCATCCAGGCCGACCGGCTGGAACCGCAGCAGCGCGCAGCCGAGAAGCTGGCAATTCTCGAGGATATTCGTGCAGGCAGGCTGCCTATAGCCATTAATCTCAGGGTGGCACCTGAATGGGGAGTGATTACCGGATATTTGGAGGATGGCCTAACCCTGCTGTGCCGGAGTTATTTTGACGATGAGACCTTTGAAGCGCTTGAAGCAGACTCCGAATTCCAGATGTATATGGAGGTAAGCAAGGGTTACCTTCATGTCGATCATTGGCCCTATAAGATTATCCGTCTTGGTGAACAGACCACGCTCCCTTCTGCATTGGATAATCTGTATGCTTCCCTTCGGATTAAGCTGAACTCTATGCATATGGAGACCGAAGGCAGCAGCTGTTATGCAGCCGGCTACAAGGCTCTGGAAGTATGGAGCGAGGGACTGCTGGACCATCAGTGGTATGCTGCAGCGGAGGATGAAGCGTACAGCCGCAGGCTCTCAGTCAACCACTTCTGCATGATGGCGCTGACCGATGCCAGAAGAAGTGCCGCCGCCTATTTGCAGGAATCTCTGCCGCTGGTGCAGGATCCGCGTGAGCTGACAGCCTTGTCGGAGATGGCCGGAGTATACGCTGAAATGGCTGCTCTGCTCGAAGACTTTTATAAGAACCTTGCCGATCCTGCTGTAGTCCGGAAGACAGGAGCCTCACCCCGGCTTAGCTGGACGGCCCGGCAACGGGAAAAGCAGGCAGAGCTATTGACGCTGGTAGCGTCATTGGAGCGCCGGGGAGATACACTCGCAGCGACAGTGCTTGGCTTAACAGAGGCTTGAACTGAAGTGGCTCAAGGAGAAGCGTCCCGCGCTTCTCCTTGTTTGGTCGGCAGCCCGCGGACTAACCCAATTTACGGACCGGCCGCAGCACCGCATAGCCGTACCCTTCGGGGAAATGACGCTGATAGTCCTGCTTGACCTCTTCGTCCCATGCATAGCCCATGGCCGCCGGATCATAATTCCAGGCCACTTCCTCTACGATGCGCATCACCTGCCCATTGTCCTGCAAATAATCAAACGGCGGGTGAAAAAAGACCAGATACTCCGATTCCGGCACATCACGGCACTCCATGCCCTCCGGTATTTCACCATCATAGTCTGCTGCAACAGGAATGCCGTACAGGTAACCCTTGCGCCCATCCTGATAGAACCAGCCTGCAGTCTGGCCCAGCTGCCCTGGAAGTGTATGATGCGACATGCTCTCCAGTGTTCCGGAGACCTCATCGCAGTCATGCCCGTTCTCCCAGAACCCGCCGTAATTGTTCGAGCCGATATCGCGGATGCCGATGAATTTATGCGCCGGTATGAATTCAAGCTTGATCTGTGCTTCCTGCAAATGCACTTGTCTCATTCTATCCCGCTCCCTGATCAGATATTGATAAGGGGAGAACACCTCGGCCCGAATGGCGAGCGGAATCGGCCGCGGGGCTTTGCGGTAGGCATGGGGAGTAACCTTGAAGGCTCTAAGAAACGCCCGCGAGAATGCCTCCTGTGAAGAAAAGCCGAACTTCACGGCAATATCGAGTATCCTCGTATCCGTATCCCTCAGCTCCAGGGCCGCCCGGCCGATTCTGCGCTGCCAGATGTAATCCCGCAGCGTCATCCCGGTCAAAGCATGAAACTGCTTGGTGCAATAATACGGCGAATATCCCAGCTGTTCGGACATCTTCAGCAGCGTAGGCGAAGCCGCAAGGTCTTCTTCGATCCAGTCAATCATGAGCTGAACCATCTCGTTCCATTCGTACAATGATGTTCCCCTCCTTTCATTACTGATCTTAGCAAAGCTGGTTCGTACAGATTTGACTTGAGTTGCACTAGTATACCGGTAATCAAAAAGGACACCCGCAGGTATCCTTATGATCAATCCTGATTTAATTTACCGTGATGGTTAATAGATCACTGGCTTCCTTAAGCCCCTCTTTGGCAAACATCCTGATACTCTGTCCGGATACCGGAGGATTCAAAGACGCATCAAAGGAAAACGAGCCATCACTTAGTACATATGCAGCATCAAAAACGAGATTATTCTCATCTACGAGAAAAATTGTTGTAGTAATGCCATTACTCACTTTAGCCCCGGAGTACATACCTTGAATTTTCAAGGCTCCCGCACTTATAGTGCCGGTAACTACAGGTGTATCTGCTCTGGCAGCTGATTGGATTGTAATATATAGAGGATCACTTGGCAGCTTGCCCACTTCATCGGCAATAATATAGATCCGGTCCCCGCCGCGTAACATTCCATACCATAGTCCTAAGGACCATTTTCCAGTATTCATGTCTGAGTATGATCCGGTAGAGATTTGAAGGCCATCTTCGTGATAAACATGTAGAAGCGCGCTTTTACCAGCCGTACCGTTTATTTCGCTTGTATATCCGTAGACTAGACTGTTATTCAGTTCAGGCTCGCTGGATTTTTCACCAGGTAATATCGCCGTAAGTACAACCGCTTCACTTATGAGCTTACCCCTGGAATCCGCTTTTATAATCAGCTTATCACCAGGAGCCACAGTCCGGTTAGGATAAGAGAGCATGTAAACAAAGAATTCTCCTTGTTCATTTGCTTCACCGCCGTTCATGAAAGAACCATCTTCATAATACACATACACCGTTGCAAACGGCTCCGCAATTCCGTAAAATGTAGAACCGTCCTCTGCATAGACTGATGTTGTAACCGTAGGGGCAGGAGTCACAGCAGTTGGAGCTACTGCTGTAAAGAATAGAGGGGTACTCTCCTTTAATAATGGCGCTTCGGCTGTCAGTTGGTATTGTGTCTCTGGAGTAAGTTGTACATTCCAGAAACGAACCTTCCCATTAAAAGTAAGCTGCTTGTCTATATCTGTGCCATTCTTGTCTTTCAGAGTTACCCATATACTGTTCGGATACTGGACAAACGCTTCGATGTAAGTGTAATCACTGTAAACTTCTCCAACGATAGTAGGAGTTGGTGTAACAGGCCTATTGGCCACAACTACTGAAATAGGCTTACTGACAAGCTTTTCGTAGCTCTCAGCCGTTAGATATAAGGTCTCTCCCGCAACGGGACGCAGGTCTAACTGAACATCGAATTTACCTCCATACTCCAGTAATCCTGTTTTCCCCTGGCCAATTACTGTTCCATCAGACCGTTTGACAACAATAACCGCATCTCCTTCAGCATTACCAGTGATATGCCAGTCATTTTCGTAGACTATTTCCGTGACCACCGGATGTGCCGTTACCGCAGTAGGAGCTACAACAGTAATATAGGCAGGATCACTTTTTCGTTTTCCTGAAGCTTGGGCATAGACCATCAGTTTCTCACCAACCGTAAATGATGAGCTGCTCCACATGTAAATTTCAAAATTGCTGCCTGAATTATTATACGACGTCCCCACGATCGTACCATCAGCTCGGGTTATTGTGATTTCATTAGTATAGTCTGCAACAATACCTCTGATAGTTCTGGTATCGTCATATACTACACTGGTTACGACAGGTACCTTGGTCTGCGGTCTTTCCACTACATTAACTTCAAACCGCTCAGTGCTCCATCCATAGTCAGTATACAGAGTTACAAATAGTTTATCCTTGTCTTTCAGGTGTAGATCAGGATTATAGTCATACAGCCTTAAGCTGAAAAAAGTATCGAATTTGAAAGGCGGAATGTTCAATTCCGTCCCGTCTTCAAGCTCCACCTTAACTTTAAAGGGCTGTCTTAGATACATAACGCTGCCGCTCAGATAAGATAAATCTGTGTAAACTATGGGTTCAACCTTGGGTTCAGGCACTTTCTCGACGATTATGATATCCGGCAGGACTAAGTCTTTCCCTGCTTCCACTGTAAATTCATCCGTATAATATCTGTAAGGGTAGATATATACATTAACAATGTAAGTACCCGGCACTACGTTGTCGAAGCCAAATGTTCCATTCTGACTACTGCTGCTGGTATAAGTCCCTTGCGTATCCTTCACCCCTGTTAAGTAGAGGAACATATCACTCATAGGGAGCGGCTGGTTATGATTATAGTGCTGAATAAGCAAACGTCCGGTTACACTAACATTGGATTTCGGTACGGTAATGACTTCGGATAGTATAGAGCTTGCGCCCTTATACGACAGAGAGTATACGGCGGTCTGATCCTCTTCACCGTTGCTTATCGATGGGATCGTCAATCTGACAGTTGTTTTATTGTCCAGCAGGGTAACCAGAGAAACAGCCACACTCCGGAATTCCTCATTATTAATTTTGCCTGACACTGCGAAATCGGCGGCTTCGGGCAGAGTATTCAGCGCCTGGTTAAACAGGACATCAATATTTCCGTTGGCAGCGGTAATTCCGGTTACGGCCAAGGCAGGACTCTCAGTGCCACTGCCCCCGCCTGTTCCAGGGCTGGATGAGCCTCCGCCCCCACCACCTGAAGAACCCCCACCAGATGTACCTCCGCCTGGCACTGGAGTAGCCGCAGCCGTGTTTTCTTTTGGCGACGTAGAATCTTTTGCCCCCTCAGATAAGGTGACCGCCTTAACTTTACCTTCACCTGTCACCGTCAATTTACTCTTTGACTCCAGGTTCTGTATAACAACATCCTTATTAAAAATCATATTCGGAATAACTACATTTTCTTTGACATATAAGCTGGCTACGGTGCCAGAACGAACCTTGAATTCTTTCAGACTGGTATTAACAGAAACACTTTTAAAATCTCCGGCAAGCGATACCGTTCGCTCTGACGATGTCTGGGTTTCAGGAAGCACAGTTACATTTACAAAACCGTCGCCGGAAACTCCATTTTCCTCAATTACGGCACTGGAATAAATTTGTGTATCCTTAATACTGGTTGTGCCCTCTGCAACTACTCGTACTGCTGCATTCAACCTGTTTACAGATACCATACCTAATTGGCTATTCTTGATATGGATACTATTGCTGCCCCCGCCTTCAATTCGTGTTACACCATCTACCTGCACTTGTACAAGGGAGGCGTCCCCCTCTGCAATCTCTTTGGAAATCACCAGATCGCCCAAGATATGCATATTTTTGAGTGTGACGTTTGAGGCTAGAATATTCACATTCCCCTGTACCGCAATAACCTCTGATCCCCCAAAAACACCTGCTTGATCATAAGTTACTGTACTTAAAGACAGCGCCTTCTTAATTACCACCACTGCTTCGGCACGAGTCAATTCACGCTTTGGCTGAAATGCTCCATCGGAGTCATTACTCATAATGCCCTTTTCCAAAAGGTAACCGATAGCCGGTTTGCTCCAAGCAGGAATAAGATTCGAATCTTTAGCGGAAACTGCCGCGGATACCCCGTTACTGTCCAGCTTTAATATTCTTGACATAATTACAGCTGTTTCTTGTTTTGTTATTTGCTTGCCTGCACGGAAGGTATTATCACTGAAACCGCCAATATATCCTTGAGCTATAGCCTTTTGCACTTCTATGTATGCCCAGTTTGTTTGTTTCAGATCTTTAAAGCCGATAGCGTTCGTATCAGAATACTTAAAGGCTCTGTTCACGAGGGCTACAAATTCCCCCCTGGATATTTCAGCCCCCGGCTGGAAGGTATGATCGGGATATCCTGTAATTAATCCTTCATCCAGCCATTCCTGAATATCATTTTCAGCCCAATGCCCCTTAATATCAGTCATTTGCTCCGCACTGGCGTAATTCGGAGAAAACGGTAAGAGGACAAACAATAATACGATGAAGCAAACATTTTTTAAGAACCGATTGATAACCAAGAGATTAGGTCACTCCCCCAATAGAATTAGTGAAAATACTGGGACTAAAGGCATAATTCTATATTAAAACCCAGTACTTTAGGTTAATTCTACAAAAAAACCATTTCACCTTTTTTCCCTGTAAAAATTCCCCTTTGTACATGTATGCCCGGCACAAATTAATATTTTCTAACCAGCACCGCCGGCTCCATCTTCCCGCCGATAATGATATGCCTCATTACACTATCCCTGCTGAACCCGTTCTTGTCATAGAAGCGGACCGCTGCTTCATTCTCCTCGCTGACATCCAGCCCGATGCGCGTATAACCCAGACCTCTATAGGTCTCCGCCAGATAGGCAATCAACTTCCTGCCCGTTCCCCTGCCTCTCTCATCAGGGCGGATACAGATGTACTCCAGATGGAGGATGGTGGTCAGGGCGTTTCTTCTAACAATTATGTATCCTATGAAAGAACCCTCGTTAAGGATGGCGTAGATATCATAATCACTGTTGCCGCTATCCTCTATTTCCGCTGTGATATCCTCTTGTGTCAGAGTAGCTCCCTGGAAGCCTTGATTATGCAGTTCAATAATCTGATCCAGCCACTCTGACTCAGGCTCTGTGACGGGCACAATGGACAGGTCCGCATAACTGCTGTTAATAGGCGGTGATGCAGTATCCATCGAATAATGATAGTGGGTTCTAACCTTCTCGGTACGATAGCGGGCGGCATATTCAATCAGCGGAACATTATCCGCACGGGTGAACAAGTGGATATACCGGATCGCCGCTGAGTCGGCGGCTTCGCTGAGATACCTGAATAACAGCTGGAGTTCATCCTCAGGGCGGGCGGAATAATAAGGTCCCCACACTTCTATATCCTCTTGTCCACCGCCTACGTCATAGGTGTCCAATATAATTGCACCCGTGATTTCCTCTCCCTCATACAACACGAAGCTTGCTTCTGCCATACCGTCACTCAGGTCATGAATAATATCATCAAGCGTGCTGCCCACGTACCCGCATTGCTGGCTTTCCGAATTACGGGCACAGATAAATGCCGCCAGATTCCGGATGTTTGTCAAACGGCTCTCCTCCTTGGATTAGAATATAGAAATGGCAGATTATACCACTACATATTGATATTACGATATTTTTATGGAAAATACAGCACATGGTTGTTCAATTTATTTCCGGGAAAACTCCATACCCGCACAAGCCGCCTTCCAGGTTCTGAGTAAAATATAGTAAATAGAACAATGAGGTGAGTGACGAATGGCAAATTCAACAAAAATCCGCAAGCGGGCGCAGCAGTTGAAGGGCCGGCCGGTCTGCATTACTTTGCATGATGGACGTTCATATGTAGGATGGATAACAGACCTTAATAAAGAAGCAGTGATCCTCTCCAGAACAAGCACACATCATAAGTCTAAACGGAAATCGTCTTCAGGTGCCCGGAAAGCAGACGTCTCCGGCTTCATGCCTTTACTCGGATCATTCATGGGCGGGGCAGGCGGAGCTGCCGGTATCGGAGGTCTGGGGAAATTCATGGGGATGTTCGGAATGGTGCAGAAGGCGATGCCTGTCATGAAGATGGGCTACAATATGATTAAGTCGATCCGGCCCTTCCTGGGCGGTCTCAAGGGCTTGATGGGCTAACGCTGTAACGGTATAAGCAGCGGCATAAGCAGAAACGGCTGTGCACTCCTATTGAGGGCGCCAGCCGTTTCTTTTTCAGCTGCTTTTCTGCCAAAAAGGGGGACGTTGCCGGTTTATTTTTTGACCACATTGAAGTTATCTTCTATTAACAGCCAATTCTGCGGAAAAGGCAGCCCCAGCTTCCAATAGCTGATGCCCCGGAGATCCAGCTCCTTGATCAAATCGAACTTGGCCTGAATCGAGCGGGCATCTTCGAACCATACCTTATGCTGCCGGCCTGCGTCATCGGTGTAATCGAAATGCGGAGCCTGGGCTTTATAGTCGTACTGAATGGCGGAGTTCCTGTTCCTCGCCAGATCAATTGCCGCCTGCGGACTAAGTGCTTTGGCATACTCTCCGCCAGCCACATAAGGCAAAGTCCAATCGTAGCCGTACAGATTCTGGCCCATCATAATTTTGCCGGGGGGAATTTCGCTGGCCGCATACGTCAGCACCTGACGCACCGGTCCTATAGGCGAAACGGCCATCGGCGGGCCTCCGCTGTATCCCCATTCGTAGGTCATAATAATGACAAAATCAGCAACCTGGCCATGCACTTTATAGTCATGCGCCGTATACCAGGCCCCGGTTTGGGAGGCACTGGTTTTGGGAGCAAGTGCGGTAGACAGCAGGAAGCCCTCCTTGTGAATGATGTCCGCTGCCTTGCGCAAAAAGGCATTATACGCTTCGCGGTCCTCCGGCCGGAGGAATTCCAGGTCAAAGTGGATATCTCTGAAATTCAGCCGCTTCGCCTCTGTCACAATGTTCTCCAGCAGCCGGTCCTGCACCGCTACATCATTCAGTATAATCCGTCCCAGCTCCGAGCTGAACTGGGCATCCTCCAGATTCGTGACGACCAGCATCAGCGTGACCCGGTTCTGCGCCGCGATTGAAGCCAGATTATCCAGCGGCGGCGCCTGCAGCGAGCCGTCCCGCTTAATCCGGAAACTAAACGGAGCCAGATAAGTAAGCTCAGGGGCAGCTTCTGAGGCAGCATTCTGCAGCGCCTGGGAGACCGCTTCCCCTCTCGGCTCAATATAGGCATTCACTTCTGCCTGCCGCCTTGGCACAGGAGGTATGTACAGGCGGAACCCGGCCTGCAGCGGCTGGTTCAGCGTCAGCCCGTTCACTTCCGCCAGCTCGCTGGCCTTCAGGCCGAATCTCTTCGCGATACTATAGAAGCTATCCCCCTGTTGAACCCAATAATACTGGCCTACGATAGGAATCACCAGCGTTTGTCCAATGACCAGTCTCTCTGGCGCAGACAACTGATTCGCCTCAGTTATCGTATCCATGTTCACGCCATAAGCATCAGCGATCCCATACAGCGTCTGTCCCGGCTGCACAACATGTATTTGCATCTTTCCATGCTCACCCCTTCATAGTAGCAGTTATACCCCTATTTTATTCGGCAGTGCTGCAGGTATGCGGACGCAAAAAGACACCCCGGAGGGTGTCCTGAAATTAAAAGCTGTTACACCTGTTTGAATTCAATCCACTCAATTTCCAGACCCGGTTTGACGAAGTCCAGCTTCATTTCATACAGACCGGCTTCAAGTCCGATCTTGACCAGCTTCTGTCTGATCCATTTGCCTTCTGTCCCGTTCGTCTGAATGGTGGTCACTGGCTGTCCGTTCAGGGTCACGTTGCAGGCGCTTTGGGCAAGCTCGGGTTCCGGAGACATGATGCTGACGAAGATCCGGTACTCACCAGCTTCATCCGCCTGGATATAGGTTGGTCCAGACACACTTGGTGCAATCTGTGCGTTCTGGCTCAACACCTGAACCTGCTCAGCCACCAGGGAAGAGTCTGCCTTAAAGGTCTCGACAGCTTCTACAATCTCATGCTTTCTGGAGAAGACCGGTGCCAGCATGATGAATTCGCAAATGTTGATGGCCGAGCGCTGAAGCTCGCCACGGGTAAGTGTTCCATTCTCCAATGATTCGAGCGTATTGTCATCATAGGCGTTGACTTCCGCACCATAATTGGATACTACCATGTACAGATCGTTCTGTGCCCGGACCATCCAGTTCGTGTTCTTGCGGTCCGCAGCGCCTCCATTCACGACATCATTCATGATTGCCCACCAGTCGGTCATTACAATCCCCCGGAAGCCCCATTCACCGCGCAGCAGCGTGGTATTCAGATCATAGTTAGAAGCTGCCCAGTGTCCGTTGACCGGATTATAGGAGGTCATGATCGAATTCGCACCGCCCTGCTTCACAGCAATTTCGAAGCCCTTCAGGTAAATCTCGCGCAGCGCGCGTTCGGATACGACAGCATCCACTTTGCTGCGGTGCTTCTCCTGGTTGTTGCAGGCGAAGTGCTTCAGCGTGGCATTGGAGCCGCCCTTCATAATACCGCGCGTGCATGCGGCAGCGAAGATCCCTGAGATCAGCGGGTCTTCAGAGAAATATTCGAAGTTACGCCCGTTCAGCGGACTGCGGCGGATATTAAGACCCGGTCCCAGTAATGCATCCACCTGGTTGCGCAATAATTCCTGGCCTTCCATAACATACAGCTCTTCAACCAGTTCTGCATTCCATGTAGCAGCAAGCAGGGTGCCAATCGATACCTGGGTTGCCTTCTGTCCGCTGTCCATCCGGATACCGGACGGGCCGTCTGCTGTAGCGGCAACCGGAATACCGTAACTGAACAGGCTGTCGCTGACTCCGCCGAAAGCCGAAGCCGTCCCCGGCGTAACCAGCGGACTGCTCATTCCTTCGCCTCTGACAATGGCCGCCAGATCATGGTCGCTGAGCTGGGCAATGAACGTATTCATGCTGACTTTGCCTTCATGAACATCTCTCAAGGTATGGCCCTGATTGCCGGTCTGTACCAGTGTCTCCGGAAGATTGCTTTCAATCCGCGCTGCCATATCTACCTTGCGTACCGGCACCTCAGCAGAGATCAGTTCATAAGAACCGTCTTCCTTCCGGGCCCCCGGTTTCATTCTCTTGAAGCTCTCAGTCGGTGCCATCGCCTCTTGCAGCTGCTCTACAACCTTAAGCTCATCCAGAACATAACCTGCTTGTCCATCTACGTTAACTTCCGTCACGGCTTTAACACTGGTTCCCACGTAGAAGCGGTAGGTTCCAGCTTCCAGTACATAAGCGGAAGGGTGCCCTGTCACTCCGGCGTCATCATACGAAGCCAGAGAATGGAGCGGGAAGCTTACCGTAAGGTGCTGGGACTCTCCCGGGTCAAGCAGCTTGGTCTTCCCGAATGCCGCCAGCGCTTTGGCTGGTTTGCCCAGTTGTCCCTGCGGCGCTTCATAATATACCTGCACCACTTCTTTACCGGAGTAGGTATCTCCTGTATTGGTTACAGTTACACCGATCTGAATCTGTGGTTCACCCGCCTGGTCCAGCTTCGCTTCCTCCGGCGCAAGCTCAAAGGCGGTGTAGGAGATGCCATAGCCGAATTCATACTGAACCTTATCCGGACAGAAGGTCTCGAAATAACGGTATCCTACATAGATATCTTCCTCATACAGGTTCTTGAACTCATTGCCGTAGTTGCTTGTGGACGGGTAATCCTCAATGGAATACGCGATCGTATCCGTCAGCTTGCCGCTTGGCGTCACCTCTCCGGCCAGTACATCGGCAATCGCATTGCCGCCTTCCATACCGCCATGCCAGGAATAGATCACAGCAGAGATGGGATGTACATATCCGGCATCGTTAACCCAGCTCATATCCATAATATTGGAGACATTAAGTACAACAATTGTCTGTTCAAAATGAGCTGTAACCTGCGTAAGCATAGCCTTCTCATCTTCCGTCAACCGGTAGCTTCCCGGTGCATCGGCATTGTCCTGATCCTCACCGGCGGTACGTCCAATCACTACGACAGCCTTGGCCGACTGGCTTCTTGCTTTCTTCACCAGCTCATCCGTAAGCGGCATTTCCTTCTGGTTCCACGGCTCAGCCGCCCATACTTTTCCGCCGTCGTCAAACGGGTTAAGTCCGATCCATTCCTCATACACTGCTGCCAGATCTTCATTGACGCTAATGTTCTTCTTGCTGCGCAGACCGTCGAGCAGGTTAGTCGTATATGCAACATGAACACTTCCGCCAGATCCTGTACCGCTGCGGTAGTAATTCACTTGTATTCTGCCAAAAATGGCAACGCTCTCGCCGTTTCCAAGCGGAAGCACCTGCCCCTCATTCTTAAGCAACACCGTGCCCTCTGCGGCTACTACCCGGCTAAATTCTGCAAAACCCTCTAACGGCACTCCGATATTCTGTGTACTCAATTGGTTTCCTCCTGTTTGTTCGTTTCCCAACGTGTATTGATTCTATAGATAACACCCTCCCTTACGGGATTCACGATATCTTGAACCTTTGTTGTTATTTATATAGCATATCCTTCTAAGAATAAAAGCTACAGCCCTAATATACAAGCTCTGCAGCTTAAAAAGCAAAACCGGGCAACCGCATTCTCTTCGCCCGGAGTCCCTCTTAAGAACAAAATCGCCCGGAGGGCGAATCAGCACCTTACTACATTAGATTAGTTCCTTGATCACCGTTGCCGGCTAAATTCCCATTAAAATTAGTAGTGACATACAATGGTGGTCATAGGGGTATCATGCATTCCGCATAATTAATTGGAAAAACGTATCCTAATTTAGGTTTATTCGAGAGTTAGACGTAATTAAATGGATAAACGTCATTTATTCTGTTGCATTATCTCGACTCTGATCTATTTGTAGCCTATTAAGTGCTGTTTTTCCAACTGTTGCTTGGCAAAGGCTCTTACGTTCATTAGCAAGTGGAGAAAATCCATCTATTTCTGGCCGCCGCCGCAGCCCTCCCCTCCAATGCTGTTTCCATCTAAGGTTTGGGGAATGGTGTAATTCCCCAAACCATGAAAAAAGACACCTGTGCGGGTGTCTTCAAATGTTCTCGCATACGATTCGTTTCACCCGGGAAATTTACGGACCCTCTATTTATTTGCGGCGGCGGCTCTTCATCATACGGTTATACATTACAAGAGCGGCAACAACCATACCAAGCATGGCGACGCTGCTTGCCGATTCCTGCGACATCCCAAACATCAGACAAATACTTGAAACCAAGGTTCTCGTAAGCAACGCAACCGCAATCAGCATGATTGGCCGCCAAATGTTATATCCTCTCATTCCCAGCAACACTCCTAACCCAATTTTCAGAAACAGTACAGTTCTAAATGCTATGAACCATTAAAAACTATTATAGCATAATAAGGAATGCGCATACATTCTGCACGGGTAACCGGCACATAGAGATGCCTTTGACAAGAACATACGTTCGTTATATACTTTCCTCTATGAGGGGGATTGTGACCGTGGATGTTATGGAGAAACTTGAGATTCTGACCGCTTCAGCGAAATATGATGTAGCCTGCACTTCAAGCGGTTCAGACCGCAAAGGCCAGGCCGGAAGTTTGGGCAGTACTGCTGCAATGGGCATCTGCCACAGCTTTGCGGCGGACGGCCGCTGTATTTCACTGCTGAAGGTGCTTATGACCAACGCCTGTGTCTATGATTGTGCCTATTGTGTCAACCGCAAATCCAATCCCGTCCGCCGGGCGGCTTTTACCCCCGAAGAGATCGCGGATCTTACCATGCAGTTCTACCGCCGCAATTACATAGAAGGGCTGTTCCTCAGCTCAGGGATTATGCGCAATCCGGATTATACAACCGAGCAACTGATAGCAGCACTGGAGCTGCTGCGGAATGTGTACCACTTCAACGGCTATATTCATGTAAAAGCGATTCCCGGAGCTGACGACGCCCTGCTGTCCAGACTCGGACTGCTTGCTGACCGCATGAGCGTCAATATCGAGCTGCCCTCGCAGGAGAGTCTCGGGGTTCTCGCTCCCGACAAGAGCAAAGTATCCATTCTGAAGCCGATGGGGCTGATTAAAGACCGGATTACGGAGAACAGCTCCGATATCGTTAAATATAATCACGCTCCCCGCTTCGCTCCCGCCGGCCAGAGCACACAGATGATTGTGGGCGCCTCGCCCGATACGGATTATCAAATTCTGAATCTAACGGAGGGCCTGTACAAGAAGTACGCATTGAAGCGCGTGTTTTTCTCTGCCTATACCCCGGTGATCGAGGATTCGCTGCTGCCCTCTTTGGACACCGAACCTCCGCTGCTGCGGGAGCACCGTCTCTATCAGGCTGATTGGCTGCTGCGCTTCTACGGCTTTCAGGCAAGCGAATTATTGGACGAAGCCGTACCCAACTTCAATCCGCTGCTTGATCCGAAATGCAGCTGGGCCGTTAACCACCGGGAGCAGTTCCCGGTTGAGATCAACCGCGCTCCGTATGAAATGCTGCTGCGTGTACCCGGTATCGGCGTAAGGAGCGCACAGCGGATAGTGAAGGCAAGACGGGCGGGAACGCTGGATTTCCAAGCGCTGAAGAAGCTTGGCGTCGTGCTCAAGCGGGCCCAATTCTTCATCACCTGCAAGGGCAAACCGCTGGAAGGGCTGAAAGTCAGTGAACATACCCTGCTTCGTTCACTAATGTCCGGCCAACAGCTGGCCCCCTATCAGCCGCACCAAGTTGAGCAGCTGACCTTGTTCGACGACCACTACGCAGCGGCCTTGCCGGCTGCAGGAGGATGGGCGGAATTCAAGAAAGGAGCGGAAGCCTGATGTTCAAGCCGTCCGCTCTGGCTTATACCTATGATGGCAGCTTTGAAGGGTTGCTGTGCTGTGTATTTGAGAGCTATACCTGGAAGGAAATTCCGCTTGCAGTTCATTCAGAAGGTGCTGAGCAAGGCCTGCTGCTGGAATCGAAGTGGATCGAAACTGACCACGCCAAAGCGGAGAGAGTCCTGAAGTCTATCCCGCTCCGGATCAGCCCTGAAGCCGAGGAACTGGTCCGTCTGGGGTTCTGGTCACACACACCGGGGAAGGAACTGCTGTTGCTGAATTTTCTGTATCTCGGCTTCAAGCATGGCCGCAAGGTGATGAATATGCTGGCCGATGATACGGTACACGCCTTACAGAAGGCGGTTCAGCAGCTTCGGCGGGAAGGTCATCTGTATCTGGGGTTTGTCCGTTTCTCTGTATACGGTCCGGTCATGGCTGCGGTCATTGAACCGCAGGGATATATCCTTCCGGTCATTCAGGAGCATTTCTGCGACCGGTTCCAGGGCGAGAGCTTCATGATCTACGACCAGACTCATGAAGTAGCGCTGATTCATGAACCCGGACGGGAGGCTATCATTCCGCTAAGCGGATGGATAGCACCCGAGCCGGATGAAGCAGAAGAAGCCTATCGCCGCTTATGGACAGGCTTCTATCATGCGATCGGGATTAAAGAACGCCGAAACGACCGCCTGCGCACCTCACTGATGCCCAAGCGGTACTGGAAGCATATGGTTGAGATGAACGGCAGCAATGGCGTCCCTGCACTCGCTGCTGCGCAGCGGAAGAAGGCGTTACAGCCGGAGCCGCCGAAGACCATCGACCCGCTCCCGGCTTCACTCAGACAAACAAATACTCATACTTAAAGGATAATCCCATTTTCCATTTAATTTGGTCACCTTTACTGCTGCTAACGAAGGTTTGCCGGAACTCCTTGTTCACTTGCATAACGGGGATGGACATCCGCACATTTCAGCTCCTCACCAGAGAATCTAATCCATACATAATCATCATACAGAACGCCATGCGTCTTTTTCACAATATCGGTACGAACATATTCTTGCAACCCCAAGGATTGCAGTATTTTATCGATGTGATGCCGGGTACGCGGTACACAGCGGGACTCGAAATAGTCCAGTACATCCCCAACGGAGACCTTAGCTTTACCCGGAAAAGGCAAAAAAACAGGCTCAACCTTATCATCTTGCCAGACATCAACCGTTTGATTTATATAATCCAGTTTCACTTTGGCAATCACCCGGTCATGCTCTAACACCTCAAACTGAAGAGGAGGAGCTATGAACCTATTCATTTTCTTCATCTGCAGCCTCCTGATTATCCAAAATACTAGTAGCCTTGCTTTACACTAGTATAGTCTAAAAACCGCCGTAAATCCTTCATTCGTCAAAGGTTCCGATCGTTCGAGAGCCCAGTAGCTTTTTTGACAAAACGCTCACAAACAAGCTTACCCGGCAGCTTCATATTATCCAGCACAAAAAGAGTGCCCCGCAGTCATTATCATGACCACCCGGAGCACTCCCCTCTTGAGAGCTTACTATTTAATTCAAATTACACGTATGAACGTTAATTAGTTCAAAGCCTTCCATACCCAGTTCTCAACCTCTGGAAGATCGATGCCTTCTTCACGGATGTATTGGTTATGTTTCTTCACCATGGCATCCATTTCATCAGCAATCGCCTGATATTTGCCGGCCTCCGGCAAGCTCAGCACAGCTTCCTTCGTGAGGTCGAAGCGGTCCATCTGGTTGAGTACACGCATATCGAACGGTGTAGTGATGTCGCCATTCTCGCGGTATCCATGTACATGCAGGTTATGGTTGTGGCGGTCGAAGAACAGATCTTTGATCAGGCCTTCATAGCCGTGGAATGCGAAGATGACCGGTTTATCCTTTGTGAAAAATTGATCAAACTCCTCGTCAGATAAGCCGCGCGGATCGAGCTTCTGGCTTCTCAGCTTCAGCAGATCTACCACGTTGATATAGCGGATTTTCAGCTCAGGCAGCTTCTCATGCAGAATCGAAATTGCAGCCAAGCTCTCCATAGTAGGTTCTGTACCCGACGAAGCAATAACCACATCCGGCTCTCCGCCCTTGTCGGTGCTTGCCCAGTCAATGATTTTGAGGCCTTTGTCCACCAGTTCCTGAGCTTCATCTGCCGAGAACCACTGCGGACGCGGGTGCTTGGAAGATACAATCAGGTTGATCTTCTGACGGTCATTCAGAATGGTGTCGAAGACGGCCAGCAAGGAGTTGGCATCCGCCGGCAGATACTCACGGATAAATTCCGGCTTTTTGTCAGCCAGGTGACCCAGCAGACCCGGATCCTGGTGAGTGTAACCGTTATGATCCTGCTGGAACACGGTTGATGTGGCAATAACGTTCAAGGATGGAATATCTGCGCGCCAAGTTTGATCTGTAGCCTTGCGCAGCCATTTGAAGTGCTGGGTAATCATCGAATCAACAACGCGCAGGAACGCTTCATAGCTGGCGAAGAATCCGTGGCGTCCGGTCAATACATAACCTTCCAGGAAGCCTTCCGCCTGATGCTCGGATAATTGGGAATCAATAACACGGCCGTAAGGAGCCAGGAATTCATCCTGCGGTTCCTGGATGGAATCCATCCACTGGCGTTTCGTTACCTCAAACACAGGTCCCAGACGGTTCGACATCGTTTCATCCGGTCCGAAAATTCTGAAGTTGCGGTTCTCTTCATTGAGCGTTACAACCTCTTTCAGGTATTTGCCCAGTACGGCCATATCTTGCGCAATCACTTGACCCGGAACGGAATTATCCAGTGCATAGTTGCGGAAATTCGGCTTGTGCAGATCTTTAATCAGGTTACCGGCGTTAGTTACAGGGTTCATCCCCATACGTCTGTTGCCTACAGGCAGAATCTCAGCCAGATCAGCGTTCAAACGGCCATTCTCATCAAATAATTCTTCAGGTCTGTAGCTGTTCAGCCATTCGAGTAATGCCGGTGCATGCTTCATGTTCTTCTGATCTACCGGAATCGGCACCTGATGGGCCCGGAAGGAGCCTTCATTCGGCACACCGTCCCACGCTTTCGGACCGGTCCAGCCTTTAGGCGTACGGAAGACCAGCATCGGCCAAGCAGGGCGTGTGGTATCGTTATTTTCACGGGCATTCTTCTGAATCGCTGCGATCTTCTCAATAATGGTGTCCAGAACCTTAGCCATTTCCGGGTGCATCAGATCAGGATTCTCGCCTTCCACGAAGAACGGTTCCCAGCCGCTTCCTGCAAAATAAGCCGTTAACTCTTCTCTAGACATCCGGGACAGAATGGTCGGGTTGCTGATCTTGAAGCCGTTCAAATGCAGAATCGGCAGCACCGCGCCATCTGTAATCGGGTTAATGAACCGGTTGGAGAACCAGGAAGCCGCCAGAGGTCCGGTCTCTGCTTCGCCGTCACCTACAACAACTGCCGAGATCAGGTTCGGATTATCCAGAACTGCACCCACACTGTGAGACAAGGAGTAACCCAGCTCGCCGCCTTCATGAATCGATCCTGGTGTTTCTGGGGCAGCATGGGAAGCCACTCCGCCCGGGAATGAGAACTGTTTGAACAATTTCTTCAGTCCAGGGATATCTTGAGTGATCTGCGGGTAAATCTCAGTGTAGCTTCCGTCCAGATAGGAGTTGGATACCATAACCTGGCCGCCATGGCCCGGACCTTCAATATAGAACATATCCAAATCATATTTAGTAATTACGCGGTTCAGATGCGCATAGATAAAGTTCTGCCCAGGGATTGTGCCCCAGTGTCCGATCGGCTTCACTTTTACGTCTGCGTCCTTCAAAGGTTCTCTTAACAACGGGTTATCCTTCAAATAGAGTTGACCCACGGAGATGTAGTTAGTTGCGCGCCAGTAGGCATCAAGCTTTGCCAAATAAGTTTTAGAAGAATAATCCACCTGTGCGATTGATAATCCCATTTCTTCCACTCCCTAATTTTTATCTTTGTATTTTGAATGTATCACTTCTACAGTTACATCATACTCCTGGCTTTAATAAATTCAATCTTTTTAGCAATTGATACGGTCCAATATTGTGAAATTTTGAACATAGTATGAAGTTCGCAGCAAATTAGTTATAAAATGAGGATTATTTTTATAACTATGTATGAGATTGTAATTTATTTCACAAACCTTTTTTCAACCTCCATCCCCTTCTGGAACTTCCTGGGGCAAACCAAAAAGACCGGAACTATCTTCCCGGTCTTTCGTGATTACATTATTCTTATCTTTCCTTAATGAACAGACACGAATGTGTTGAATTTCAGGTACTGGTAATGGAAGCGCATATGCGAGAATTCAAACGGCGTCCCGTTATCCAGGAAGAAGATTCCTTCCATGATTCCAACAGGCTCATTCTCCTTCAAGTGGAGCAATTCCTGATCACTAGGCAGAGAAGGCTCGGCAAAAATAGATAAAAAAGATTTGGTAACCGCCAGATTGCGCGACTCCTCCAGATAATGAAAGATCGATCCTTCGATAATCGCCATATCGAGATCCTGTACGATTTTAATCGGAATATATCCGGTCTCAATCATAAAGGGCTCCTCATCAAACAGGCGCAGGCGGACAATTTTATATACGAAATCATGAGGCTGCAAGAACAAATCACGCTGAAGCTCTTCTGTTGGCCGGATAACCTCGAAATTCAGTACTTTGATCTCGGGCTTCTTGCCATGCATTTGAAAGTTGTCGGAGACCCCCAGATTAGAGCCTTCGTAATTAAAAATCGAATCGTTTTTTATGTACAGCGGGTTAATAAAGGTTCCCGATCCGCGTTTCTTAAAAATAATGCCGTAGCTCTCCATCTTGGTCAGCGCACGCTTAATGGTACTGCGGCTAACCTGATACGTTTCACTGAGACTACGCTCATCCGGCAATCTCATATCAGCAAACCGTCCCGCAAAAATCTTCATTTTGAGGTCATCAATAATTTGCTTGTAGACAAATTGTGTCATGTGGTACTCCTTCGTCGGGCCCTGCATTAAACTTCAATATTAAATATATCATATTAAGATGAATGATAGCGTTCAAATTTCAAACCTGAAACCCCGCCTGTCAAAGCGCGTACATAGAACTGGAAATAAATATATGACCAGGGGGAAATACAAAATGGAGAGAAAATTTGTTATCAGTTTGATCATTGCTTTTATGGCGCTGACGGGGTGCAGTTCGGATAAAAACACGGCAGAGTCTCCGGCGTCTACAGCTGCTGCTTCGGCAGAAACACAGGCTTCTTCAGTGATTCCTTCAGAGACACCCGCGCCTGAGCCTACTATCGCACCAACACCTGCACCTAAAAAACTGACTGATACAGAAGCTGTGGCGCTTGAATACGTCAACGTCTTCTTAAACGGGTCAGATGGTGAAGCGAAAAAGGTCTTTATCACTGACAACGTCTATCCGGATGCTCAGCCGCTGTTTCAAATGATTCAATCCGTAGAAACACCTGATGACCAGAAACTCAAGAGCCCCCAGGTTCTCGAGTCCACGCATTATTCTGATGAAGGCGGTATGAAAGTTGAGGCCGTGTTAATCCAAGGGCAAAAAGCCTCTAATTCCAAAAGCGAATTAATCGTTCTTATCAGTGACCAAAAAATTATCTGGGCAACAGATTCATCAGACCAGGAAACATTCGGCGAAGCAAGAAAGGTCTTCAAAGAGCCCCTCCCGGAAGCTTCGTTATCAACCGTACCTGCTCCTAGTGAAATGTTAAGAGATATCCGGAATTTCGTAATCTCCGACGTGTGGAACGAGGGATTTGTTGACATCCATTCCTATATGATTAGCGGGACCGGCAGTACAGGACAGAGTCTGGATATCAATTTCACCGTTGAGCAGCTGGCCAAGACCATGGATAAGAAAAAGGAATACGACAGCTATATCACCGGTCTTGATTCCAAGTATGATTCTCTTAAACAGGTCTGGACGAAGCTTTCCTCCGAAACTGATCGTCTATACAGCCTGGTTCAACAGAATCCGCCCAAAGCCAACGATACCACCGCGAATTTTGATACCGGAATCTTCAATCAGTATTTGGAGGCCTTTGAGAAGGAAGTAGACGCCGCAATCAAATAATTGCTAATTAAAAAAGCAGTCCATCTCCTTAGGGGGCGGGCTGCATTTATCTATAGATGCTTATTTATCAATGCTCCCCATAATCATATCCATGTGATTACAAGGATCCAATATAACAAACAGCTATAAAAATATTATATTGTTTGCTTTTTACACTAAAAATTAGGGTTTCTTAGTAGGCTGGAACTGTCTTATAATGAGATTGGGCGGGAAATTCCAACCGTTTGTGAACGCGTGTTTACACTCCTGCCTGTCATCCACTTTGTAGGAGGAATGGTTATGCAATACGGTCATTTTGACGAAAAGAACAAAGAGTATCTCATCACGAAGCCTAATACACCTGCCCCTTGGGCCAACTATCTTGGCTCGCCGGAATACGGCGCGATTATCTCAGGAAATGCCGGAGGCTACAGCTTCGTGAAGTCCGGGGCCAACGGACGGCATCTCCGCTACCACTTCAACTCTAAGGACGAGCCGGGACGCTACATTTATGTAAGAGACCTGGAGAACGGGGATTATTGGTCCGGCTCCTGGCAGCCAGTGGGTAAAGATCTGGAACAATACCAATCGGTATGCCATCATGGAACCGGATACACGAACATCGTCTCTGATTACGATAACATCCATACGGAATCGTTATACTATGTGCCGCTGAACAAAACCTATGAGGTATGGCGGATGAAGGTGCGTAATGACGGCACCAAACCCCGGAAGCTGGCTCTCTTCGGATTTGCCGAACTGACCAACAATAACAACTATGAGCAGGATACCGTCAACCTGCAGTACACCCTGTTTATCTCACGCACCTACTATAAGAATAATATGATCCTTCAGGTCATCAACGAAAATATCCCCGAAGAGCAGAGCTGGAGATTCTTCGGCGCAGCCGGCGCGGAAGTTACCGGTTACGACGGCGACCGCGATACCTTCCTGGGCGATTACCGCAGCTACGGGAACCCGGCTTCCGTTGCGAACGGCGAATGTTCCAATTCACTCAACTACAATACCAATGCCTGCGGCGCCCTGCAGATCAATGTGGAGCTGCAGCCGGGAGAAGAGAAAGAAGTCGCCTTCCTGCTGGGACAGTATGATGAGCGGGGTGCGTCTGAGATTCTGAGTCACTACAAGGATTTGTCTGTGGTAGAGAAGGAGCTCGAAGAACTGAAGGCGTTCTGGCACAGCAAGCTTAACCGCTTCCAGGTTCAGACCCCGAGCGACAATCTGAACAATATGATCAACACCTGGAATGCTTACCAGTGCTTCATTACCTTCATCTGGTCGCGTGCTGCCTCCTTCCAGTACTCCGGTCTGCGTAACGGGCTCGGCTACCGGGATACCGTGCAGGATATTCAAGGCATTATCCATCTGGATCATGAGATGGCCCTTGAGCGCCTACGACTGATGATTTCGGCCCAGGTCTCCAATGGCGGCGGACTGCCACTCGTCAAATTTGATCATAATCCGGGCCATGAAGGCACACCGGACGACCCGGAATACGTGCGGGAAACCGGACATCCCCATTATCGTGCGGATGACGCCCTGTGGCTGTTCCCGACGGTTATCAAATACTTAAATGAAAGCGGTAACTGGGGCTTTACGGATGAAGTAGTTCCTTATTCGGATAAAGGCGAGGATACCGTATATGGACATCTGCGCCAGGCCTTGCAGTTCAGCCTAGACCGCATGGGTGCACACGGGATGCCGGTTGGGCTGCATGCCGACTGGAACGACTGTCTGCGGCTTGGAGCTAAAGGGGAGTCTCTGTTCGTTGCCTTCCAGCTGTACATGGGCTTCAAAGTATTCATGGAAATTGCCCGGAATAAAAACAAGCCGGAAGATGTAGAGTGGGCACAGGCGCTGCTCGAAGAGCTGGACGGCAATATTCAAAAGCATGCCTGGGAGAATGACCAGTTCGTCCGCGGGTTCACCGAAGACAACTATACCATCGGCTCCTGGGAGAACGATGAGGGCAAAATCTGGCTGAATCCGCAAAGCTGGGCGGTTCTCAGCGGCGCTGCCCGTCCGGAACAGGCCAAGCTCTCCATGGATAAAGTGTACGAGAATCTGCGGACCGATTACGGCTCCATGATTTTCTATCCGCCGTTCCGTAAATACGGTCTGCCTGTAGCGCTAATGGCCCTCTTCAACGCCTCCACCAAAGAGAACGGCGGGATCTTCAGCCAGCCGCAGGGTTGGCTGATTCTGGCCGAGACGATGATCGGTAACGGCGACCGCGCGTTCGAGTATTTCCTGAACTGCAGTCCGGCCAGCATGAACGATCAAGCCGAAATCCGTAAGCTGGAGCCATACGTACATGGCCAGTTCGTAGAGTCCAAAGACAGCCCGTACCAGGGCCGGGCACATGTCCACTGGCTCACCGGTACCGCCTCGACCGTTATGGTCTCTCTGGTAGAGGGCATTATGGGGGTTCAGCCGCAGAAGGATGGCCTCCGCCTGAATCCGTGCGTCCCTTCCGACTGGACAGAATTCTCTATGGTGCGGGAATTCCGCGGCAAGAAGCTGAACATCCGGGTTGAGAACAAGAACGGCGTGCAAAAAGGGGTATCGCATATCGTCATTAACGGCGAACAAATTCAGGGCGACCTGATTCCGGTTACCCAATTGGCAGCAGAGAACGATGTGCTGGTTGTTATGGGTTAACGTTTGTTATGGAATAACGTTTAGGGATAGACAAGGAGAGCGGACCGGTTACGGACGCTCTCTTTCTTTTTGCGGTATAGCAGACATTTCCTCTGTGGCCCCCGCAGACTCCGGTCTACTTCAATATCTTATTCAACTCCGCAGCTTGTTTCTTACTGTTCAATCTGGCATAGAAGTAGAACGCAATTGTATGCAGGACAACGGATAACAGCAGCATTGCAGGCAGCCATGGTCTGATATGGTTGAACATATCTACAGAGAACAGCCACACCATCCCCATTCCGCCTGCTATACTGAGGGTCGAAGAAATAAGAATGTTCCACAGCGGCCGTAGCGTGAAATGATTCCACAGCACATTGTACATGACTCCGAAGATCCCCGCAGCAATAACAGCGATACCCGCAAGCCGCCAGAGATACAGCATATCCAGCGATTGCTCCCGGAAGAAGACCGTAAGCAGCAGTGTGATCCATAACGAAGTTAAGGTGAACACCTGAAAAAACGACTGTTTCAATTGATTAGCCATGATAACTCCTCCTGAAATTATTCATATAGTAACGGCTGACATAATAATATGAACCATCTGTCAAATTCACTTTTATCCGGGCATTATCTGTGGCTGAGAATTCTTTAATGTAACTGGTGTTGATGATGGTCTGATTATTGATTTTCATGAACCGGGGTGAATCCAGCACTTCCAATGCGAATTTCAACCGTGTATTCAGCAGAAACATTTCTCCGGTAATAACACGTACACTGCACATCCGGCCTTCCGGCTCTATAACTGCAATGGTGCTGGTCACAATCGTAACATTCCGGTCGTTCTTGGCGTTGATTACCAAGATCCGTCTCTCCGCCGCCTGAATGGCTGCTTCGATATTTCCCCATTGCCCCTGTTCAGCCGGGTGGGTGACTATTTTCGCAATTCCTTGCCCCATACCTGATTCCGCTTCAAAAATAATATCCAAGCTGCGCTGCCTCCTCTCAGATTTCATATTAGTATCAAAAAGGAGCAATGACCACCATTCTACGTTTTCTTGCATATATTCGTCGGTTTGTTTCAGGAGAGATATTCCCCCTGCTCCCCAGACACAAATAAGACCGCCGGGATCTTCCCGGCAGTCTGTCTCA
Organism: Paenibacillus sp. FSL R10-2736; assembly: GCF_038000245.1. Taxonomy (NCBI): domain Bacteria; kingdom Bacillati; phylum Bacillota; class Bacilli; order Caryophanales; family Paenibacillaceae; genus Paenibacillus; species Paenibacillus sp. FSL R10-2736. The sequence continues at coordinate 713,642 of NZ_JBBOBN010000002.1, read as the reverse complement.
CCTCCCGCTACAACCGCGGGTCCATCTCCTTCTCCTTCGTTACCTCAAACAACAGGTTGGCCGCAATCTGCTTGTAGACCTCGTTCTCAGCCGAAATGTCATCCAGCTTCACTTCCAGCAGTTGTCTGCCCAGCCGGTGCTCGGCTAAGGACGTGCGCAGCTTGGGAGTGATATTCTTCTGCTTCATTAGCTTGGCATATTTATGCGGGAACTTGTAGTCATACCCGTAGATGATCGACAGGTAGCCGGGATTACGGACCTTCAGGTAAGGGACTATCCCTTGCTGCTCCTGCTCAGGCTTAATCACAATACCCTCCATACCCTTTTCCACCGTTACTTTTGCAAAATACGCCTCTGCCTTACTGTAGGCATCCGGCTCATTCAAGTCGAGCACCAGAATTTCGTCGTCATTTAGGAAACGGTATTGTTCCGAAGTCAGGCCGTCAGGTATCCGTTCATCTCCACTTTCCAGCACTTCCTTCAGGATGGCAAAAGGTTTATACTCCAGCTCCGCGTCACCCGCGTACAGCTCCAGCTGCTGCTGGTATACCCGGTAAGCTTCGTCCCGCTGGTCCAGGTCCACGTAGGAATCTCGTATCTCACGGACATGCTTATACGTCTGGTACACATGAGCTCCATAGCTGCTGTTAAGCGCCTCTTTGGTCAGATGATGCTGATCCTGCTCAAATCCGCTTGCTTCAAAATCCTGGATCAGCTTACCCAGCGACTCTTCGAACCCGTGTTGTCTTAAGAATTCCAGCTCTGTCTCCAGCGCCTTGCCGATCGGCTTGAACTGGCGTTCAATCAGCCCGTCGCCAAGCGCCTTCCACGGCAGCAGCTCCCCGTCCAGCAGAAGCACACGAATGCCTTGCTCAGCCATATACGGTCCGAATTTCTGCAGCAGACCTTCGTAGATTGGAGCCAAGTCAACCGCCTTGACCTTATAGCCGTTACGGCTGACCGCATAACACTGCTCTATATCCCGGTAGAGGTACACACTACAGCGTGATCCCATGTACTTGGGCTGCAGGACAACTTCAGAAGCGCGCCGGTCAGCGAAATAATCCAGACCCTTGCGCAGCGACTCCAGCTCACCGGCAGCCACATCCTTATCCGCAGGCGACATCGTCCCGGAGATAAAGTTGACCCGGTTCCGCGAGGAATATTGCAGTCTGCGCACAGCTTCGTAATCCAGCTCCTGCAGCGATACGGGCTGCTCTTCATGGAACAACGTCGGCAGCTCTTCCTGCAGCACAATCTGATGGGATTTATGGCTTTTGTAGAAAGGCTTGAACGACATGCGGACAGATGTCAGCCCGTTCCCCTGCACAGCCCCTGTGTCGAGGTGGAGCTTGTTCTTGATGCGGAACGTCTGCTTGGCGGCAATGTGACCAAAGAGATGGAACGGATGATTACTCACCGCCTCCTGCTTCAGGAATTCAAGCTGCTGCTCATACGCAGCCTCACGGTCCAGCCGGAAGTTACGCTGATGGCGCAGCGAATTCGTATCCAGCTTCCCGATGTACTTATTGCGGCAAGGCGCGTGCGTAACATAGAAGGAAGGACCCTGCATGCCGATATAGCGGTAAAAGGGCTTGGAATCCTCCACCAGTACCGAGAATTTACGGAAGAGCTCAGCGTCCTCTTTTAAAGCCCCGGTCGAATCGAAATACGTTCTTAGCAGCTCCGGATCGGTCCCCTGAATCTCACCCCGCAGGTATTTGTAGACAAAGTTCTCGTGGTTGCCCATCACCAGCAGGAAATGTCCCCTGTTCTCATACAGGAACTCTATCGTCTCCCGGGTCTGCTTGCCCTTATCTATCCAGTCACCTACAAGAATGATCTTTGTGTTAATCAGCTTATCTGTAGCGCTTAACTTACCTTCTTCTAGCTTATATCCATAGCTGCGCAGGAGCCCCTGAAGCTCTTGAACACACTCATGGACATCGCCGACCACAATATACTCTTGATCCTGCGGAAGTACCGAGGCTGCGTAAGTCTCCCAATCCTCAATATTCACCCGGTAATCCGGGTTTGGCAGACCTTGGCCTTGACCTTCAGCCTCCCCTTCCAGGAGGAAATCCTTCGCACGCACCTTATGGATCTTGTTGTAACCTTCACGGGACAATACGGGCAGCACTTCTTTTCTCAGCCGGTTCAGATGGCCCGAAATCAGCTTCTTCGAGCGCTCCGAGGCATAATAATCCTCCCGCTTACGGTAATCGAACAGAATAACCTCGAGATTGTAATTATTCTCCTGGGCAATGGCGCGGACTTTACTGCGGTAATCTTCAGCCAGTCCTATCGTATCCATAATCACAAACTCCGCATTAATCGGCCAGGAGGTCACCAGCTTCAGCCGCTCAAACAGCAATTGAAACGTATGCGAGCTCGCCTCCAGCATCACCTGATCATATTTGTCGTAATCGTAGCCTAAGATGTCCTGCCGGATGCTATCCGAGGACAGGTACTGCACATTCGTGCGCAGCCCTGTGGAGTTATCCGCAAGCTTCAGCTGCGGGATCAGGACTTCCTTGGCAAATGTCGTTTTTCCGCATTCCGTTGCTCCAACGAGCATGAATATCGTGTGTACCCGTGTTTGAATGTCCACTGTCTATTCCTCCTTTCTGCGCACAATCGCGCTTTGCGTCGTCCGGATGTCATCTACCCGGTCACCGACCATCCCGTACTCCGCCTCAACGGCCAGGCCTTGAATCGTATCTGTGAACCACTCACGGAACGCATCAATACCCATTTCCCACTTATGATCCTCATGCCGGAATCCGTCCAGCTCATAATAGCGGTTGAAGTCAGCATTCGGCGTGGTCACAATCAGCTGTCCGAAATCCACACTTCCGATAATTTGCCGGATCAGCGCAGCCGCTTCATCCTCGCTCATATGCTCTACCACTTCGGTCAGAATCACATCGACCTGCTCCCCGTTATACGACTCCAGAAAATGATCCAGCGAGCCGAAGGTGGCGATGTTATCGATTTGCTTGGCTTTTGCCTTCCGGTTCACAATCTCCAGCAGCTCTGCATTGATATCCACGGCGTAATAGGTACTCTCGATCTTCCCGGCAAACGGAATGGCATAGAAGCCCTCCCCGCAACCGATATCCAGAACCGGCTTATTAAATGGAAGCACACCTGAGATAAATGTCCGCCGTTGCATCGCCGTACCGCCATACTCCAACCCGATGGAAGCCTGCTCCGTTTGTTCAGTGGAGGACTTGTAGCGCTTGAACAGTTCCCGGGTAGTAAGGAAGCTCCGTGCAAACAGACTGCGAATATAAAAAGGTGCATCAATCACATTCAGGCTGCGGATATATTTATCCAGAATACGGTCTGAAATATCGATATACTCATCACCAAATATGGATAAGAACAGGGACAACACCTGAGTCACATGCAGGAGGTGATACAGGCTTTTATGCGTGGTAATGGTCAGTGAGTAGCTCTTATGCGCCTGGTGCTGCAGGGAGAAGGTATAATCCTTCAGATGCTTGTTGAAAAATTCAATATAATGCAGCCGCTCCACCTGAACCATATTGATGAAAAAGGTATGCTCATATCCCTCAATGTCCCGCTCGTCCTGCGCCTTAACAGGCGTGGAGAAGAACTCATTAACCGCATTCAGCGGAAACAGCGGGGTGTTATACCGGGAGACATTGAGATACTCAAAGCTGTCACTGTCGTTCTGCTTATAGGAGAGTTCATTATCTGCATCCTTGAAAAAAACGCTATACGTAGCATCATCCGAATACCAGCCGTAGGTTATTCCTTTGCGGACCGGGCGAAGCTGCATGCCGCTCTGCGGATTTTTTTTGATCAAAAAGGTGAACTGCGGATTTGTTGATTTCAGTTGTACAATAGCCACTACGATCTTCCTCCTGTCAGTCGTTCTGTCTCAGTCACTTTCCCCCATACTTCCTTCAGCGCCTCCCGGAAAAGGGCATCCAGCTGCTGGTCCCGGTTATCCTCTTTGATACTCAAGGCCGCCGCTGCCACCTTCTCCAGCACTTGAAGCTGCTCTTCCAAATAATCGTTAATCGCGCTTAACCGCGGCTCAACATCCAGTTCTTCACCGGATTTCTTCCGTGCCAGCAATTGCTGCACTACCTGCCATAGCTCTCCATCCTGCGGAATCAGCCGGTCTACCAGCACATCGAACTCCATCGGCGGCATCTCTTCATACCGGTTAATCCATTCACAGGCCAGAACCGGGCGCAGCACATAAAAGTATTTCTTGATCTTGACCTGCCCGCCCTGCAAGTAATCACGGTAATTGCCTTTAGCCATATTCAAGTAATGGTACATACAGGATTTCGGTGAAAAGGTATACGGCGATATCCCTCTAAGCTGTCCGGCAACACTGAATTTCTCTGCATACTGAATCGGCGATTGCAGCCACTCCAGCAGCGGCGGATTGGACTTACGGAATAAATTAAGCGCCTTACGTAAATCCCAGCCGTTGATATCCAGCATATTGTTAATCGGACGCTCTATGACATCCCGTTTATCGTAGATAGATAAATACCATTCCGGCTTATGCAGATAAATGAACCGCACATCATAATCACTGTCCTGCGAGGGGAAACCCCACGCCCGGCTGCCTGATTCACAGGCATAGAGGATGGTAACCTGCTCTTCCTCTTCAATCTGTTCCAGCTGCTCCAGGATAAGCTTATTTATAGGGGTCATTGTTATCACTCCAGTTCAACTCGGCTTCATGAACCTATCTTCCCTCATTTTCCCATTCACGAACAGGGCGGAAGTATGGCGGAAGGCAAAAAACCTTCCATTTTCTTCAACTCTGGTGCTTAATATAAATAGGTACTATCACTTCTAATGAATGCGTTACAGGCTGGAGGAATACAAATGGCCAAGGAAAGTTTCGATAAAGAAATTCAGTTTCTTCGCATGCTGTCTTTAGCCGGGGGAGCCTACAGCAGACAACAATTCGCCGACCGGCTCGGCATTTCCGTACATACCTATGACAAAACGCTGCGCAACCTGAAGGAAATGGTTACTGTCCTGCAGCAGGATCTGCCTGCTGAACAAGGAACCGAGCTCTCCGAGTGGCTCCGCTACAACTATTATGAGTCTGCCGACCCGCTGCTGCTGTTCCTGTTTCGGGCCAAGTCGCTTAAGGAAACGGAGAGCATCCGGCTTACTCTACTCTTAACAGCACTCCAGACTCAGGAGCGGACTGCCAAGGATCTGCAGGATATATGCAGTGAGCAAATGCCCGCCGATTCGCCGCTGCCTGATGAGAAGACCATCCGGGGCGATCTGAAATATCTGGAGGAAGTCGGCGTCATTCTCCGTGTCAATGAGCGGCGTCCTTACCGGTACAAGGCTGCCAACGACCTGATTGACCAGCTAACAGATGACCAGCTTTTGGACCTCTATGACTACGTGGATGTCATCGCCAATACACAGATTCCGTCTGTACAGGGCTACCTGCTGCGCGACACCCTGAAGAAGGTTCTGCGGAAGCGGGGATTTAACCCCGAAGCTACAGAAACCCATAGATATAAATACAATTACCATTCACGTATTCTTGATGAGGCTCATCTCTACACGATATTCGGTGCTATTCAGCAGCGCCGGAGAATCCGGTTTCTCTATCTGTCCCCGAAAAAAGGAATGAACTACACCTCCCAGAATACGAACCCTCTCTTTGAGCGGGAGTCTGCGGGTATTACAGATAGTATCCTTCCGCTACGCGTCGTCTACGACCATCAGTATGGGCGGTGGTATTTAATCGGGCATCATGCCCGGATGGGGATCAAGAAATTCCGGATGGAGGGCCTTACACAGATTGAAGAGGGCGAACCTGTGGAAGAAGAAGAATATGCGGAGAAGCTTAAAGCTCTGGAAGCGCAGTTGAAGAACAGCTGGGTCACAGACACCAACCGTGCGGTTAAGGTAGCTGTCAGATTCTATAATCCCAGCGGGTCCGGCGCTAATTTCATCCGGGAGCGGGTTGAGGCGCAGGGACAATGGGGCGTGATTACAGAGGAGTCCGATTCAACATTCCTGTACGAGATCGAAGTGAACGAAATTTATGAAATCAAGCCCTGGTTACGGAGCTTCGGTTCGAGCTGTGAGATCTTAGAACCCCGCTGGCTGCGTAAGCAATTTATTGCGGAATGGAAGGAGCTCCGGATCTACTATGAATCCATTTGAGAAAATATTCAATTTTCAGATCATCTCACGCCTTGATGAAGCGGGGTCGCTTGCGCTAACCTCTCAGGAACGTTCCTGGCTGAAAACAATGCTTAGGCACCCGGCTTCGGAGGCCGCTTTTACACCGGAAACTTTAAGTAAATTGAATACGCTGTTGGAACCCGAGGCTTCTATTGAAGTAGGGGAGATTATTATGGAGAAGGCCCGCAGTAAAGAGCGCCAGGTCTATCATCCGCTGCTCCGCACGCTCCGCCGCATGATTATGCAGAATCAAGGCATCCTGATTGCATATCAGATTAAGCATGGAGGCGAACGAACGGACCAGGCCGGATTCCCGCACAAGCTGGAATACAACATGTATAAGCGGGAGTGGTATTTGCAATGGTACAGCACCCGGCAGCGTTCGCTCATGTCCACCAAACTGCGCAACATTGTGTCGGTCGAAGTATTCCCCATCCCTGCCAAACGGATTGACGACCTGAAGGCACGGATAGCGCGCTTATTAGACGGCCTGAAGGAATCCGCCTGCATTCAAGTCATTCCCACCTTTAATGCGGAGCTGTCACGTATCCTGTCTGCCTTCTCCTGTTTCGATAAGTCCGTTTCTTTTGATGAAGCCTCCGGCATCTACCGGATCCATGTCAACTACATGAGAGACGACAGCGAGTTCCTGTTATCACGAATCCGGTTCCTTGGGTTACGTGTGAAAATTACTCAGGGCGAACAGCTTAAGCGGCGTATGCTGAAAACGGCTGATATGGCGATTGAGCGGTATGGGGAGGATGTGAAGTGAATGTTGACTAGTCACGCATTGCTAAGCATCTACAAGGACTTCGATCATCATCGCCATCCCGGCCTTAAACCCGGACACAAATGCAGCTGTCATCTCCAGCCCCTGTACTTGCGAATACAGTTCTAATAAAGACTCCAGCTCCTCAAACTCGCCTGCGGACAGCTTCTGCTTCCAAGTCTCTAGAGATTCGGTAATTTGCTTGTTGAGCGGGCGGTAGTGGGGGTCCTTAGAGATGATGTCCTCTTCAGGGAATAAACTGCCATGATATAGCGATTCGATAATGTTTGGCATCAGATCCTCCTTTATCGGCTACATAATTGTATTCGATAAAATCAGCGTAGCATATTTGCAGAGTGTACGTGGTACGCTTAGGCGTAATATCACAAAAATAAACAAGGATCAATCTTCGTGATTCTTAGGATAAATTTAAAAAGACACCTCTAAGGGTGTCTTTTATTTATGATTTTAAAACTATCTACTCCACCTTCATATAATACAAATTCGCAGTACTATCCTTCGTAATCGTATGCGCACCCGCTGCAATAGAGACTGTAGCAATACCATTCGTGATAGGATAGCTGGTTCCATCCACTTTGACCATTGTTCCTTCGGAGTTGAACACTAATGTTAAAGTCGAGGCTTTGGCTGCTGTGAACCCAATGCTGGTTGCGCTCTCGATTTTCAGACATTGGGTTAAGGTCAGACCGCCATATACGACAGTTCCTTTACTCGTGGAGAGATTCCCGGAAATAGAGAAGAAGCTGCTCGTTGTTCCGGATGTGGTGAAGTTATGAACAATTGCCCCAGTAGTGGGCGTTGCAGTCGGCACCGGAGTTGCCGTTGGCACAGGCGTTGCTGTTGGCGCGGGTGTTGCCGTTGGTGCAGGCGTTGCCGTTGGTGCAGGCGTTGCCGTTGGCGCTGGTGTTGCTGTTGGCGCTGGTGTTGCTGTTGGAGTCGGAGTAGGCCCAACCGGACTGGAATTGCCTCCTACCGATACAAGCCCAGACGTGTAACCTCTGATTGCGGACATCAGTGCGGCATTCAGCGCATACGATGCGTCATCCACAGCGTCATTGAAAGCCCATGTGAAGTCTCCACCGCCCTGGCGACCGGCTTCTGCCGTAACGACCTGTTCCACAGTGCTCACGCTATCAACATCTGAGGCACTAACTCCGGTATCAACGCTCGTATCGAAGTTGTTATACGCTGTCCCCCCCACTAGAGCTTTGTATGAGCTTGGGACGGTCTCATTTCTCGAAGAAGCTAAGTAGGCATCAAACGAGGTAGCATTTGCCGGAGCCGTTCCGGTACTGGAGTTAGCATAGATCAGACTTGCAGCACCAGTAATACTGTTGTTGTAGGCTTTAATTACACCCCCGTTTTCGCCGGAGAACGTTCCTTCTTCCCCTATAGCATCCGTACCTTGCAAGGAACTAAGCATTGGATCTTTAGTATTTCTGAACACATTCGATTCTACAAAAGCCGAAGCTCCGGTTGTAACGCCGACACCATATTTCGAGACCCCATCATAGAAGTTGTTATAGACATGAACAGAAGCCACTCTAATCCGCGGATGACGGGAATCCGAATGATCGAACCAGTTATGGTGGAAGGTAACAAAGAATTCTGCAGATTCACTAAGTCCGACCAGAGCCGCTTTTCCGGAATCAAAATAGTGGTTGTACGAGATAGTGATATACGTTGAGCCTTTCTTGAGGTCCGTTGAACCGTCACCCTTAGCCTGGTCCGCGTCACCTCCTGCAGAGCCGTAGAAAATATCATTATTATGCACCCATACATTCGCATTGCCTGTATCCATGGAGATACCGTCGTCAGGGAATAACATCACGCCCAGATTTCTGACTTCGACATTCCCGGTATATCTAAGCAGCATTCCCCAGCCGTAGGCATACGCATCTTTCCCGATACCCTCGATGGTAATATTCATTTCCGTATAATTGTTTTTACCTTTGACTTCAAGATAACCGCTGCTGTTGAGCTGTCCGCTTAGGTCAGCCGCTGTAACTTTTCCGATAATCCGGATGGCCAGCGGTGTTGTATCGTAGCCTTTCTGTCTCAGTGTCAGAATTCCGCCCAGACCAACCCCGGTCTGTACGGTACCCGAGCTGCTGGTTTTCACACCGAGCGTTACGGTTTGCGCATTCTGGGAGGTGATATACAGCACCTGTGCCCCGCTTTTGAGCGTCCCATTATCATTATAAGCACCTGAGCCTGTACCAAATTGCGAATTGGCTGAAAAAGCAAATCCAGACCGGTCATACGGCGCTACCGCCAGCGTTCCTGAGACGGCATTTGCCGTCACTGCGCCTGATGATACGGCCTCAACCTTCATCACATAACTTCCGGCTGCAAGCCCTACGGCATCAGCTCTCCAATAGGAAGAATACTTGCGGATCAACTCGTTATTAATCTGCTGATACTGGGAGTCCGCTGCGCCCGCTGCTTTAACATATACATTATATCCCGATGCATTGCTTACTGGTGACCACTCCACATAAGCAGCTTCATTTCCGCCTCCACTGCCCGTTATCGTAAGACCCGCAGCGTGTGCTACCGTAGTTCCCCATCCGCCGGCGATCAGAGATAGTGCAAGAGAAAATAACAAAACTATACTGGTTACCTTTGCAACTGTCCTTTTCATTTCATTGCCTCCTAATTTTAATTTGTTGCAGATCCTTCTGTAACCGCTTGCAATAATCTGTGATGCTCCTCTTGCACCTCCTCTTGTACCGGCTAATCCGAACCGTTGAAGCAGGATGAGATGAACCCTCTCGGACAACCCGAGCATATCAAATGTGAAAAGGGTGCTTAAACAATCATTTGCTCATATTGGCAGTAATTCTGCGGTATTATGAGTTAATGATTATTTCGCAGTGAGATGATACCCGGCATAAGCTTTGTTGAGCTTACAAGGGGCCGTTAGAGCCAGATTCGCATAAACAAAAAAGACACCCCCTAAGGTGTCTTTTTCTGAAATTTATTGAAATTTTGTATTGACGCGAATGGGGATGCTTTGTTGCTTGACTGGAGGTTTTTCGGGTTCTTGATTTAAATTTTGCCCTATTTCCGAAGCGTTTTTTTTGAATGTCTCTGTCACGGTCTGAATCACTTCACCCACATTGTGCGCAGATTCAAAAATCGGATCTATCGTTTTGATTTTACCTTTCACATCCCTGGTAACCTGATTAGCCGTATGAATGAGTTGTGTAGCCTCTCCTGTTAAGCCATGAATCGCATTTCTTACGTCAACCAGCGTCTTATTGGTCTCTGAGAGTGTAGTCATTCCTTTGCGCAGCGTAAGAATCAAGAAACCAACCAGACAGATAAAAGCAACTGCAGCCAAAGCAATACTAAGTTGGATAACCATGCAACACCTCCTGTAGTTCCACTGTATGTCCAACTTGTTAGGTTCATTCCTTCAATTGCCCTCAAGCAGGTTTTCCCGGCCAAATTTGTTCTACTTCCTATTCCTGATCCTTCGCTGCGAGCGTTCTGAGCAGAACCGTGACCGTTTCCGCCCTCGTCGCGGCATCTTTCGGGAAGAAGCAGTTATTACCCTTACCCTGCATAATCCCCAGATTCTTCATCTCGGCTGCCGCTCCAACCGCCCAGACCGGGATGTCGCGGTCATCCGCGAATCCAGCGGAATGAGCTTTGGGTACAAGGTCTAATGCTCTCGCCAGCATTACGGCCATTTCCGATCTCGTCATAGGCGCATCGGGACGGAAGTTACTATTGTTATCGCCCTGGATAAGCCCCAGGCTTACAGCCCGTGCAACAGCTGCCTTGGCCCATGGCCCGATCCGGTCAGTGTCCTTGAAGGACAGGATTGCTTCCTCGTTCTGAAGCTTCAGCGAATTCGCCAGCATCACCGCGAATTCAGCGCGCGTTACCGTGCGACCGGGCCGGAACGAGCCGTCCGGATAACCTGTGATCATTCCCCTCTTCTCTGCTTCCAGGATATTGGCTTCGGCCCAATGACCGCCAATATCCGCGAAGGCATGACCGGGTACCGGAACGTCCGGCGTGTCCGAACCGCCGTTTGGATCATCGCTTGGATTAACGTTCGGATTATTGGGAGTTACCGGCGGACTCACGGGAGCTCCTCCTCCCGAATTACCTCCGCTTCCGCCGTTTGAACGTTCGTTTACGGAAACGTTTATTTTCCCCGTAACGGACGGATTTGCGGTCAAGACGGCTGTAATCGTCACTTCTCCGGCTACGGAAGGCGCTGTAAAGACCATGCTGAACCGGCCGTTCGCATCCGTGACTGTCTTTGAGCTTTGGAAGCTGCCCGATGAAGCCGCGACTTCGGCCTCCACGCCGGAGACCGGAAGATTGTCACTGTCGTAGACGATTCCCGCAACGGATACATCGTCTCCCACCGTCACGGCAGACGGCGTCACCTGGAGTTCGATTAGAACGGGTACTTGTGCAGCCTTAATTACGGAGACGGTAATCTTATCCGTCACGGCCGGACTCGCAGTCAAGACGGCTGTAATCGTCACTTCTCCGGCTGCGGAAGGCGCCGTAAAGACCGTGCTGAACCGGCCGTTCGCGTCCGTTACTGCTTTGGCAATCTCAATGTTGCCTGACGAAGCCGCAATTTCGACCTCTACGCCCGGGACCGGAAGATCGCCGCTGTCGTAGACGACTCCCGTAACGGATACCTTGCCTCCAGCTGTCACGGAAGACGGTGCCTCCTGGAGTTCGATCCGGACGGGCACTTGTACGACCCCTTCTACGTAAAAGGCAGTCGTCCCTCTCACGGACGGATTCGCGGTCAAGGCTGCTGTAATCGTCACTTCTCCGGCAGCAGACGACGCTGTAAAGACTGTGTTGAACCGGCCGTTCGCATCCGTTACCACACTGGCGTCATTGACACTGCCCGATGCAGACGCGATTTCGACCTCCACGCCAGGGACCGGAAGATCGTCACTGTCGTAGACGGCTCCCGTAACAGTAACGCTGCCTCCGAACGTCACAGAAGATGGCGCTGCCTGAAGTTCGATTCGGGCGGGCACTTGTACGTCCTGGTTCACGGATACGGTAACCGTATCCGTCACGGTCGGACTTGCAGGCAGGACGACTGCGATCGTCACGTCTCCGGCTGCGGACGGCGCGGTATAGACCGTGTTGAACCGGCCGTTAACGTCCGTTACTGCTTTAGCCGTTTCGATGCTGCCCGATGCAGACGCGATTTCGACCTCCACGCCGGGGACCGGAAGATCGTCGCCATCGTAGACGACTCCCGTAACGGGCACTTTGCCTCCAGCCGCCACGGAAGATGCCGTTGCTTCTAGTTCAACCCGGGCCGGAACCTTTTGTACGTTCTCTGGACCATACACTTTAAATTCCCAGAGCGAGTAGCCGTACGTGGTCGCTCTTTTCGTACCATACATCCGGACGTATCTTGCATTCACCGGTTCGAAGGAGATCTCATCGGTTTCTCCGTCTCCGGTGGCGGTACTGTATACTGTCGTCCAGTCCGCCGTGTTGTCGGAAACCTGGATTTGGTACTCCTTCCCATACGCACTTTCCCAATGCAGCATGACCTTCGTGATGGGTTGGCTGGAGCCAAGATCGGCGTAAATCCACTGCGGATCAGCATAGTTAGATCCCCAGCGGGTCGTCAATGACCCGTCAACCGCATTTCCGGGAGACACGTCTGCGGCTCTGGACGAGCTTGCCGTTACCTTCATGCCTTCGGCGAGATTGGGTGCCACCGCCTCAAATACATTAAATTCAGCAAGCGAATAGCCGTCCCCGGTGCCCTGCTGAACGCCCAGCATCCGGACGAATCTGGCATTGACCTTACCAAAGGAAAGTTCGTCGATTCCGCCATCCCCCATCGAAGTTGTATAAACGTCCTTCCAGGTGACAGCATCCTCCGACACTTGAATTTTATAGCCTTTCCCGTACGCCTTTTCCCAATTTAGCCTAACTTTATGGATCATATGTTGATCTTGCAGATCGACATAAATCCACTCGTTGTCCGAAGCACTTGAACTCCAATAGGAACTTCTGTATAGATCCGTAGCATTCGAGTCAAATTGCTTGCCTTGGCTGGAGGAAGCGGTCGCTCCTTTACTGTAAGCGAGATCGAACCCTCTGTCGTCGAGAGAGGTTCCCTCGTTTAGCGTCATGCTCCGGCCGGTAAACGTATCCTTGCCGAGTCTGAAGGTAGTCGTGGTTTTTTCTCCGTTACGGTTCAGCGTTACGTTCAATGTAATCCCCGGCGTTTCGGGATTAGCGACCGAGATGCGTACAGGTGAAGCGGATTCGTCAATGATTACCGTGGACGGATTATCCACGGTGACCGTCAAGCCGTCTCTTAGCGTCACCGTCCCGGGTTGATAGAACAGCAATTCCGCAATGCCAAGGGAATTGTGCCGGACTGCCTGAACCGACGGTGTATTCGCAAGAATACTGACCGGGCTCGGGCTCACGCTTGCGTAGCTGCTGACCTCTTCAGGGGTTTTATTCGGCAATACGATATATTCATAGGAAGCGTTAGTCGGTTTCACGCCATGATCGAGCCATATTGAAAAAACCGGCTTGGTGATCGGCTCCGTTGAGCTTCCCGTGATAACGTCGCCCCAATTTCCCGTCTTCGTCTCCCGCTTCACTTGAAAGCCGGTAGGATTCGGGAAAACATAGCCGGTCTTATCGTTATATGCCCAGCGCCCGTTAGCCTGCACCGTTCCGTCCGCTATTACTTTTCCGTCTACGAGCACATCCCCTGCCGCCAGACTTTGGTTCAATGTCGTATGAACCGGCGCAGCGTTAGTTGAAGCGATACCTGTGCCCAGCGCCACCATTTCATCATCGAAAAAGAAGTATCCTTTTTTCCCGCTTGTACTCAGCTTGTTGAAATCAAACGCTGTGGCTCCATAACGCTCGTTGGTCACGCCGCCTACAAATGTTTTGGGATTGTTGAAATTCGCATCCTTCGTGAGTACATACGGGGCCGTCGTACCTGGAACATGAGCCCAGTCCATCAGCGGATAAACCGTCCTGTATTCATTCCCGGTTCTCTGAATGGCAGTGGCTCCTTGCGGCGTCCAGTAGAGCAGGTTATATCCGCTAGGATTAATGGTTCTCCACTCCCCGCCTTTGACCGTGCTGGAAGACATCTTGACCGTAATCCCATAATCATCCCGCATATGCGAGGAGACTAGCGTCTGCCATTGCGTCATATTGCTAGCATCCAGTCCGTTGCTCGTGCTCGTACCAATACTGCGGATGTTCTCAAGAAAACCCGCAAACTCGGCTGCACGCTTCGGATTGGCCGCCTGCATCCACTGCAGCGGATCTTCATAGAAGGTCAAAGCCGCGCTAGCATAATCCGGCCACTCCGGTCCATTCATCCCCATACCCAGATCGGCAACATCGCCTCTCACGAGGTACCTGGTGCCGTCCAGCAGGTAGGATGATAACGAATCAATCGCCGCCTTGCTGTACGAGAATGAGGTGTCCGAGGTTACATATGCCCAGAATGACATATCTCTGGCAAAGCTTCTTCCATAGCCCGTCGTATAATTCGTTTTGCCATGCATGAAGAATGACATGTCTGACTGGATTCCCGTCACAGTCGCCGTCACATTGGATAGCACGTTAAACGCTTCCACAGCGTTCCGGACGATCTGGGCATCCTCCAGCAATAAGCCGCGGATCATATAATTCTGATTGTACCAGGATGAGTTGGCTCCATCGACAGTATGCGGGCTGCTGTCCAACGTGCCGATTATATTGGAAGCTTGCGCTTCTGTTAAATAGCCTTCACATAAAAGCGCGATTTTCCCCAGCCTTAATTGCTTGCCGATTCCGGTCTCCCACCAGTTGGTGGAAGTGGGCTTTACCGTAAACCAATAGTCCAGCCCCTTTTGAATGCCTCCTAAGAGGGTTTCATTATGATAGTATGGACCCTTCGGGTCAGCAAACGCCTGAGCCATCGACTGCAGCCGGTCTAATGCGAGATAAGGCGACCAGGCCCTCCCATTGGCACTGGAGGCCGTACTCGCATAATCTACATCCCCCCAGCTTCCATTAGAATTTTGATTGGTTAAGTACGTGCCGGCCTGAGATTTGTAGGTCCATTCGACCCGGCCGTTCGTTCCGTCGTTGATGATATCTTTGGAGACATAAAATGCCGCCGTCCGGTTTTTCATCAATTTTATTTCAGCGGTCTCTGGAGAAACGTTGGCCGCCCCGGGCGTACTCGCCGATACAGGCGAATATAACCCTATGGATGATATCAACAAACAAACAATACCAAGACATGTCCATCTCTTTACAAACCTTTGCCTTTTGTCAGTCATGTACATGCGCTCCTTTGTCTATCTAAATTCAATCGTTTATGATAGCGCTTTCCTATATACGGATTGAAGAAGGCAGCTTGCACTGCCTTCAGCCTTCTACACTAGCGTATTAAATATATCCTCCAGCGGTATGTCCGCCACTGCCATCACTTCGTCTGCGGCACCGTAATACATGCGGACCGTCTGATCCAGCAGCAGGGCCCCGCACGAAAACACGACCTTACCGAAGAATCCATTCACCTCATATGCAGCTTCCGGCTCCAATACAGGTACACGGGATCTCGCAATTACCTTGGCAGGGTTCTCCAGATCAAGCAGCACCGCGCCCATACAATAGCGGTGCTTGCTGTCCGCTCCATGGTACAGCGCAAGCCAGCCGCGTTCGGTTCGAATCGGAACCGCCCCGCCGCCCATACGAGCCGAATCCCAGCCCTGTTCGCTTAGCCCCATCAGGAAGCGGTGATTCCCCCAATGGTCGAGATCGGGCGATTCGGCGATCCACATCTCGGGAGAGCCGAACGACTTGGGCACCGGACGATGCAAAGCGTAATATTTGCCGTTAATTTTATCCGGGAAGATCATGACATCCTTATTCTCAGGAGCCAGCATAAGTCCGCGGCGTTTGAATGTCCGGAAATCCCGGGTCTCTGCCAGGCCGGCGCCAACGCCGCGGGCAGAAGCAGAGCTGTAAGTAATATAATAGATATCCCCGATTTGGGTCACACGCGGATCTTCAATTCCCCACGCTTCCAGGGCATTTTCCGGAAATAAGGCCGGATGCGGCTCCACATCGAAATGAATGCCATCCTTGCTTCGCGCCACCCGCAGATGAGATAAGGAGGTGAGCATAACCGTTCGTCCATCCTTTGCAACGAAGCGCGAGTCGGAGAAATCATAGCCCGGATCGCTCTTGTCGTAACGTTCTACAAGTACCTCCGTACCCTCTTCATTCAGCCTGGGGACGAGCACTTCGTCCGCCCGGTCCGATAGCGGTGCTTCTGCAATACGCAGTAAAAGGATCGTTTCATCCTTTAACTGCGCAACACCTGCATTAAACGCACCCAGCACCCGAAAATCGGGGCGGGAAGGGACAACGTCCCGGACTCGTATAACAGGATTGTGCGCGCTGCGTTGTATGTTCATGTGAAGTACCTCTTTCAGTATTTTTAGGCCGTTATTTACCGGATGTGACAGCGTCGATTTGCGCCTGAATTTCCTCGATCACTTTTTGTCCGCCGAGGCTCTCCATTTTTTTGTTCATCATCTTCTTGCCTTCCTCGGCAGGCACCAAGCCTTGGCTAAACGGCAGGAAGGTCGAATCGTGAAGCGGAGTAATTTTGGCATATTCCGTCTTCACCTTTTCAGCGTTAAAGTTGAAGCCCGCCGTTGGACTAAGTGTGAAATTGGCCGGGTTGGTAGAGAAGTCGAACCACTTCTTGTCATCCTTCATCATCGTGTCCGGTGTGCGGTTCAGCGTTGGCCGCCAGGTTAGCACGAACCCCGGGAATGAATAGCTGGACAGCACCTTATAGCTCGAATCGCCGACCGGTTCCCAGTCCTTCCCTTGAATGCCGTATTCCATCAGATCGTGGTTTTCCTTAATGGACAACCAATTGGCTACGTCCATAGCCAAATCAGCGTGCTTGGAGGCCGCCGGGATACACAGGAAATTCCATTGCTGAAAAGCGGTATACGGCTTGGCTTTATCCCCGTTCGGAATGAAAATCTCAAGCTTGTCGCTGCCGTCTCGCAGCATTTCCGAATATTTCAATCCCTCCACACCATCCGCCGCATAATAAGTGGCCGCATATTTCCCCTGCTTGAACAGTGTCTCTGCATTCTGCTCCTGTGCGATATTTTTGGAAATGATGCCGTCCTTGTAGTATTGGGTGACGCGTTCATAACCATCAGCAATCACCGGGCTGGTCCATTGGCCGATTACTTTCTTGTCCTTGATGGAATAGGCGAACATGTTGACACCGATTTCGAGCACTTCATCCAGCGCCAGATTAGCAGATTCGCTCAGGATAAACGGAAGTTTATCAGCTTTGATGCCGTTAATGACGAAGGGCTTGACATCCTTCTCTTGTTCCTTGACCATATACAGGAATTTCTCCAAATCCCCCAAGGTTTTCAACTCGGGAAGTCCATACTTCTCGCGCAAATCTTTGCGGATCAGAAGGCCATATAGCTGGCCCTGGGTGGTACCGAGCGGAATCCCCATAATTTTTCCGCCGAATTTGTTATACTCCCACATTTCCTCGGGAATGGATGCTTTGAGCTCCGGACGTTCGGCCACCGCGGCATCCAGTTCCATTAAAGAATTGCCCTCGATCATCTGATTCATGGATATCCATGGGGCATCCAAATACATATCGAAATCTTCCCCGGCAGACATCTTCACGGATACCGCATTCCCGTAATCGGTCCACGGCAAGAAGTTGATGTTCAAGGCCGCTCCGACGTTATCCGCTTTCAATTTGTCGTTGACCGCCTGTAGCACATCGTCAAAGCCCACCGGTTTATCCCCCGGAAAATAAGCTTTCAATGTCACCGTTTCCTTAGATGCGGGTGCAGCACTTTCCGTATTCTTTGGAGAACTCCCTTCATTGCCGCCAGTCTTCGTATTGCCTCCGCAGCCTGCCAGGATCAGTGAAGATACCAATACCGTTGCCGTTGTCGTGCCAACCCATTTTTTTAATCTCATTCCGTTACCCTCCCATATCTATGAACAAAATTCTGAATTTAACTGGGTTAGTCCGGTTAATCCCGGACATCCCCGTTTATCCTTTTACGGCCCCTACCGTTAGACCTTTGACGAAATACTTCTGAAGCATGGGATACAGCAGGACAATCGGGCCGATCGTCAGCACAGTTGTCGCCATCCGCACACCATAGGTCGGTGGAGTCACCGCAATTGCTGCTCCGGAGGGAATGAGATTCTTGGCGGCCTCCATATTGGATACCATCCGGCGAAGAATTAACTGCAGCGGGTATAACTTCTCATTATCCACGAACATCAGTCCCATAAACCAGTCATTCCAGTAGCTCAGAGCATAGAAGAGACCAACGGAAGCCAGAATCGGCTTGGAGATCGGGATCATAATTTGATAGAAAATTCTCATTTCATTCGCTCCGTCTATTCTTGCGGCTTCCTCCAGTTCCTCAGGAATGGTGCGGAAGAAGCTCACGAGTAAAAAGACGAGGAACGGCTGGCATAACATCGTTAAGATGAGTACCCAGATGGTATTCTGCAAATGCAGCCACTGACTGACCACAATATAAAATGGAATGATACCCCCGGAAAAAAGCATAGGCAGGTAGCAAAAGAACAGAAAAGGTGTTTGCAGAACATTCCGTTTGTTAGCCAGCGAATAGCCAAGCATTGCGGAAATGCACAACGCGCTTAATGCACCTACGACGGTGATAAAAATCGTGACCGCATAACCGTTGAATAGTACATCCGATTGCAAAACCGCCTTATACGCGTTCAGCGATAGTTTTTGCGGAATCAAAGTATAGCCGTGTGCAATCAGTTCCTGTTCATCCGTAATAGAGCCGATAATCATCAGCAGAAAAGGAAACACACAAAATAAGGTGAACAACAAAATGAACGTATGGGCAAATATCGTAAACGTTCGATCCGCAGCGCTCTGTTTCTGTCTCATAGTTATTCTCCTAGAATAAAGCAGATTCTTTAGACACCCTTCGGGTTACCCAGTTGGCAGCAATGACGAATATCAGACCCATCACCGATTGGAACAGGCCGACTGCCGAAGACATGCCGAAGTCATGCAGCTGTCTCATGGAGCGGAAGACGAAGGTGTCAATGACATCGGTAGTCGGATAGAGCGATGAGTTGTCTCCAATGATGGCATAGATCATAGCAAAATCGCCATTGAAAATCTTGCCTACGGCCAATAAGGTCATGATCATGATGGTAGGAACGAGCAGCGGCAGCGTAATACGCATTACAATCTGCAGCTTGGATGCCCCGTCAATCCGGGCAGCCTCGTACAAATCCTCCGATATGCCTGTAATCGCGGCCAGAAAAATAATCGAAAGATAACCCGCACCTTGCCACACGCGGATAACGGTCAGAATATACGGCCAAAGCTTCGACTCAAACATCCAGTTGACCGGCTCCATACCGATATTTTGCAGCCAGTTATTGACCATCGGCTCTTCCCCGCCGAATAAGGATTGGACAATCATTCCTATCACAATCCAAGACATAAAATAAGGAAGAAAAATGAGAGACTGCGATATTCGTTTGAAATACTTATTGCGGATTTCGTTGAACATAAGCGCAATTAAAACGGCTGCGGCTGTAGTAAAGAAAATGAACAGTATGTTCAACACCAGCGTATTGCGCAGAATGGTCCAGAAATCACCTGAAGTAAAAAAGTAATCGAAATTTTTAAAACCGACCCAATCACTTCCTGTGATTCCCTTGGCGAAATTATAGTCTTTGAAGGCAATCATAATCCCGTATATGGGAAAATAACTGAACACTAGAAAAAACAACAACCCCGGCACGGCCATAACATAAAGAAATGGATTTCGGACAATATGCTTCAGTTTAGACTTTTTACTGGTGTTAATTGGGTATTGCATCTTTTTATATCCCCCCTTTCATCAAGACCGGCAATTGCATTAGCACGCCGTTATCTATGCCGTCACCTTATCAAGCCCTCACTGCTACGGCAATTCCGAAAAGCTCTAATCCTTCCTGCAAGCGCAGATTTACAAACTTCCCAAAAACAACACTATTGCGAAAACAAACGATTCTGAAGACGAAAATAATCGGTATGCTATAATAAATCTACAATTTATGAGCTCGGCAGTTATGATTACGGAGGTTCCAGCAATGAAATTCAGACGTCCACTCCTCGCATCGCTGAAGCAGCATCCTACTTATATGAAGCTTATTTTTTATTTCGTCAGTGCAAACGTACTGGTGCTGGGTATATCATTTGCGCTGCTCTATTGGCAGTCCTCCAAGACGCTTCTGGAAGAGATCGGCGATCATTCCGAATCCTTGCTGGTGAACAGCGCCCAGAACACCGCGCGGCTGATGGAATGGGCCCTGGAATTTAGCTTCTCCTCCAGTGATGACAGCGCCCTCAAGGTATATGCCCTTTCAGATCAGTACAGCGATTTTGAGACTTTTGAGGTATGGAGCCGGCTTATGGACATCAAGAACGCCAATCCGTCTATCGATTCGGTATACCTCATTAACGATTACACGAATACGGTTGTTGATTCCAGACTTGGATTGAATGATGCGGAAACTTTCTACGATCAGGATATTATTAAGCGTTTACAGGATCCGGTTACGGCGAATCATAGCGTGCTCATTCCCAGAACCTTGTCCCTGCCTCTTACCGGGAATACGCCCAAAGAGGTGATGACCATCATAAGATTTTACGAAAGAGGCAGTTCTATTTCCGCTTTCGTTATGAATGTAGATACAGATAATCTCATGACCCTGCTTCAGGACAATTCGAATGATGGCGACAGGTCAGTTGCGGTTCTGAATGACCGTGAGGAGACGGTTTTTAGCAGCACTTCCTTGAATCAGGAACAAACTGCGGAGCTCAGAAGCCACGTAATTAAGGGCGAGAGCGGATGGAAGCTCTTTCATCCCCGGGATCAGGGAGAACAGCTAATGGTTTACGCAGGCATCTCCATCAAAGGAATCCAGGATTGGACCTTTATCGAAACGATACCGAAGTCTGTCATTTTGGATAAAATTACGGTTCTTCGCAACACCAGCCTGATCTTGTTCATTGCCCTGTTCGCAGCCTCCTGGACCGTTATCGTGATGATCTCCAAACGGGTATACTCTCCCATTCAAGAACTGATTACCAGAGTAATGCGGCAGCATCAAGCGGAAAAGCCCGGTCTGGGATACAGCACATATGAACTTGACTACTTATCCAATGTGTTTATAGCCCAGCATAATCAGATTAACGAACTGACCGAACAATGGCGGCTTAATAAATTTTTGGGCAGAGAGAGGTTTTTACGGGATTTTCTGGGGGAGACTTACCATTCAGCAGAGGAGATAGGTTCTCAATTTCTGGAGTGGGGCATTGACCTGCCGGTAGATCAGCTGTCGGTGGCCATCTTCCGGATTGACCACTTCTCGGAATTCTCGGAGACCTACCCGGAGAAGGACCGGCGTCTGCTCCGGTTCGCCATGTCCAATATTATTCAAGAGTCGCTGCAATCGTCCAAGCACAAGCTGCAAACGGTGGATATGGGTGACGATCACGTGGCCGTTGTCCTATCCGCCCCCTTGTCCGAAGAATATGCGAGGAAGCTGCAAGGCTCCCAACAGTTAATAGAGCAGTATTTGTCAGTTGGAACGACTGTCGCCTGGGGCAGGACGCTGCCCGGCCTGACCGACATGCATGAGATATATATGGAGACATATGAACTGACGCAGGAACGGTTCAGGTTCGGACACAGATCGCTCATCGTGAAGGAATGGCTGCCCGATGCGCCAGGAGAACTGTACCATCTGCCTGCGAACAAAGAGCGGCAGATCGCTCAGGCTCTTCCCAAGGGGCATGCAGATACGGTTCTGGAAGTCATACGCTCAGCCGTAGTCAAGCTGCGGGAAATGCCCTATTTTGAATGTAAAATGTCATTGATTACCCTGTTTATGGATATACGCAGGCTCATGCAGGAACATTCCGCTCAGCCTCTGCCCAGTTCATGGGGGCTGACTTCTATTGAGAAACAGATTATTCAGCAGGAGACGATGGACAAGGTTGTGCCATGGATGGAAGCCTTGGTCACCAAGACACTCGAAGACATTGTAGCTGCCCGCGGGCTGTCCAAGAATGTGACCCTGATCGAGCAGGCGAACCGGTTCATTGAAGAACAATTAACCGATCCGAACTTGTCCGCAAAAATGCTCGCTGATCATTTGGGATTATCCGTTAATTATTTCCGCAGTTTATATAAAGCGGAGACAAACCAGTCCATTACGGACAAAATCTCGGAGAAGCGCCTAAGCTTCATCTGTCAGGAGCTCATTGCCTCCGACTCGCCGATTGAGCCCATCGTCCAAAATTTCGGATTTTCATCGCTTAACACGTTTTATTCCAGCTTCAAAAAGGTGTACGCAATGACACCGGCCCAATACCGGAAGAAGTATAGAGGTGGCAATAGCATGGAGAAATAAGAATGCAGCTGCGACAAAAAAGCGATGGGGTAACATCCCTCATCGCTTTTTTCACATTACTGAAGCAACACGTTAACAGCAAATCCCCTGGAAGAATAAGGGTTATGCACTCATTCGCCCTTATAAGCCTTATGCAATTCCGCAAGCTCAAATTTCTTCATCTTAAGAAACGCCTCTGTAACACGCGCAAGCTGCTCCGGCGTACCCTTCTCCATCATCTCGTCCATTTCGGCCGGAACAATCTGCCAGGACACGCCATACTTATCTGTCAGCCAGCCGCATTGCTCGGCTTCAGGAACCGCTGAAAGCTGCTCCCAATAGGAATCAATCTCCTCTTGCGAGTCGCATTTCACCATGAAGGAAATGGCTTCGTTGAAGCTGAATTTATGATCATGTGCACTATCCATTGCGGTGAACCACTGATTCTCCAGCATGAAGTCAGCGAACATAATCGTCCCCTCTTGATCAGGCTCCATTCCTGCAGGGTAACGGGCTATAAGTCCTTGCCGCGAATCTTTGAATATGGACAAATAGAAGGACATCGCCTCTTCTGCCTTGCCGCAGTTATTACCGATGAACATAAATGACGGTATGATAGCAGGCCGCTCTTCACCTTCCGGATTGGTAAGAATCAACTGCCATGAGACGCCATACTTGTCCTGAATCCAGCCATACCGCTCACTGAACGGATATTTATCGAGCGGCATCAAAGCCATGCCGCCATCGGATAATTTGTTCCACACCTCATCTAATTTCTCTGCTGCGTTCTTATCGCGTGAGGGATCAAAATTAACGAAAAAAGACACGGACGGATTCAGCTTAAAATACGGCCCTGCACTGATCGCCATAAACTTCTGCCCCCAAATTTCAAAAGAAACCTGATCGCAGTCGCCTGACGGTGTGTCATGAAGTGTTGTAACACTCGTAACTTTGGAGTCCGGGAACACAGAAGCGTAAAAATGGGCAGCTTCTACCGCCTCCTTGTCATACCATATATGCGGAACGATTCTCTGATTGATGTTTGCCACAAGTTATTCCTCCCCGGGGACATTCACTTGAAAAGTAACGCCGAACTTGTCCTTTACAATCCCATACAAAGGGCTCCAATCCGTCTTCTGCAGAGGCATGACCACTTGACCGCCGTCTTCCAGTGCAGCAAAAATCTCCCGTGCGTCTGCCTCTTCTTCAGGATGAATGGCAATCTGAACCGTATCCCCGTCCGCCTGATGCGACGTGCCCGGAAAAGTATCGGAGAACATGAGATCTGCATTACCGACCTTCAGATGCGCATGCATCACAAGCGTTTTCATCTCATCGGTCAGCGGATGCTCCGGATCTTCCGGCAGGTCTCCGAACGTCGTGATTGCGACTACTCTCCCGTGTAGCGCTTTTTCATAGAAACTAACCGCTTCCCTAGTGTTCCCATTAAAAACAAAATACGGATTCAAACTGATTGACATCATTCTTCATCCCCTCTGGAACAAGTTGGACAATCAGCTTTATTATACACCAAAATTGAAGGAAATATACGGTTTTTGCGAACGTATGGTCTTATTTTTATTTTGCTGAAAATATGAAATAAGAGTACCCATAAGGTACTCTCTGATCCGAACCGTGATGTACTCAAACTATAATTTGGATAGGCGATTCAGCTATTTGATCACTCTTTCATAGCGAAATTTGCTGGTTCAAGCATACATCAAGAATCCAAGGCCACGGACCGTAGCCCGCTTCTACCGGACAATACGGATCTGTCGAGGATAGAACTAACAGCGTCTTGTCCGCCACAGTTGAAATTCCTTCGTTAGACGACGTCTACAGTAGGAACACTGCAATCCGGGTGCGGAGGAAATAACATGAAAAAAGACACCCATCAAGGTGTCTTCACTGATACTCCAAATGAAGCCGAGGCGTGGACTTGCAGAGCCACAATTCGGCGGGGGTTGCTGCTGGAATTGTACGAGATAACCGTTTAGCAAACGTCAGTTTTCAATTGCATTTCTCCAGTGTCAATAACGGCCCTTGCGTGTTTCAAGAAGTTAAACCCAAGGATGCCGTCGATTTCCATGCCATAATCCATGTTTCCGATTTCAACTTGAAAATCCTTAAGCATTGCTTTATCGACTACTATCGTATCCAGACATTTGGTGTACACATACTCCACACCACCTACACCCCGTATAATATCAACGCTATCATTTCCTTCAGGAACCATACCAATCTCCTGTACAATATCCGCGTTCAGAAGCGTACTTGCAGAACCTGTATCAAGCAGCACCTTCTCAAGTTTTAACTCTCTCCCCCTAAACACAACCGTCATGCTTACGAAGGGAAGTCCATAGATTTCCGTTATGTTCATCTTGGCCCTCTGATCCCGACATATCTTTCTCGCGCTACAACCTCAGGACGGGAGGTGTGAAAGAAACAATACTCTCTGTGAGGGTCACCCTGGTGCAGTTCACTATACCGCTTCAATGCTTTGGTAGAATCCTCATAGGAGTCGATCACGGACATTTCTTCAATAAATCGCTGGCCTTCCTTAGAATAGGCCTTAGTCGCCTCAAGAACGACCCATTCATTAGGAAAACGCTCCTGAACTTCATCCCATCGCATCTTGGACACCTCCGGTTAAATAATTACTATTATTATAGCATATCAGGTATTAACTTCTAAACCAGAGTCAGACCTCCGCCCGATCTCTGGAGCTCTTTTATAAAGCGGTACTCCTTATACGCTACTTAAGGTCTTCATCCATGTGTCCTAAATAATCGCTATACAACTCCATCATCCCATCTCCGAACCCCCAGCCAATGCTCTGACTACTTCGCGTCAGTTCGTTGCATAGATCTACAAACTCTTCTTCTAATTGATTGTCCACAATATACTTTAAAGCCTGTTCAAATATACTTGAAATAGTACGATAGAATTTTTCATCATCTATGTCTCCATATGAAAGCGTAAAGTCTACTCCACATTCCACTGTAAAAATCATTAGCTCTGCAATTTGCCCCTTATTTGTTGAGACATTACTAAAGTCTTTTATTGCTTGCTTCATAATCTGGTATCGCAGAATCTCTCCCTTGTGGACGAATTCCTTCTCAATAATTTTCTTGTACTTGTCTAAGACTTCCTCACTATCAGGAAATAGTATTGAAAAATAGTGCTCCTGAATGATCGGATATATCTTGGTCATATTCAAGATTTCAGCCTCAAGCTCTTCCCTCGTTAGATTCTTTAAATGCTTTTTAATGGTTGAGTTACTTAATTTCAGCATTACTATGATCTCCTTAATCCGGTTATAATCCCCAATATTATTACTCAGCAACTTACAAGGTATAATATAAATAAAACGCGAGGACCAATCAATGGACAATATCGAGGACAAATATAACGCAGCTCTGGCTCATATTGAGGAACTTAAGCTGGAAGTCACCCGGTTGAGAGGTCTACTAGATGAAAATACAATAAGTACTAATGAACAAAAAAACACTTATTCCACCGCACTGGTAAACGAAAGCAAAGAGACTACTGTTGGAGAAACTAATGTTCACCAGTACTCCACCGTAGAGGATAAGCTCGCCCTGTATAAAAGTTATTTTCGCGGCAGAGACGATGTTTATCCGATTCGTTGGAGCAATAAACAAGGCAAGTCCGGGTATTCGCCCGCTTGCGCCAATGAATGGACTTCCGTTTGCGAGAAACCTAGAGTGAAATGCTCCGTTTGCAAACATCAGAACTTCCTGCCCCTTACAAGCGAAGTGCTGTCAGCCCATTTAGATGCAAGGCAAGACCGGACGATTGGTATCTATCCCATGCTGCAGGACGAGACCTGCTGGTTTTTGGCCATGGATTTTGACAAACACGATTGGAAGCAGGATGTTACTGCCGTGATGGAACTTTGTAAAAGCCATGAAATCCCCGCGCTCTTAGAGCGCTCGCATTCCGGCAATGGGGGGCATATCTGGATTTTCTTCAGTCGAAATATCGAGGCGGCTACAGCCAGAAGATTTGGAATGACCCTGCTGAGTCTTACCATGAACAACAGATATCAGATCGGCATGGAATCCTATGACCGCCTGTTTCCCAATCAGGATACACTGCCCAAAGGCGGATTCGGCAACCTCATTGCCCTTCCTCTTCAAGGCGGGCCGCGTAAACAGGGAAACAGTGTTTTTGTTGACGAGCGCTTTGAGCCCTATGCTGATCAATGGGGTATATTATCCGAACTTGGCAAGATGGGCGAAGACCAAGTAAAGCAATTTATATACACGCACGGGGAGCGTGGACTTTTTAGCAATGACAGAATTACTACGGGATCTGACCACGAAGGAGATGGATTATCCTTGTTACAAGAGAATCCAACTCAGATCGAAGAGGTTCTAACGGAACCTTTGCCTGCTGAAATACAGATTCTGCAATTGGATCGCCTTTATATCCTCAAGTCTGGACTTCCCTCAAGTGCAATTCATGCGCTGATCAAATTAGCTTCCTTCTCCAACCCTGATTTTTATAAAGCACAAGCGATGCGGCTCTCCACCTATGGTAAACCCCGGGTCATCTCATGCGCCGAGGATCTGGAGAATTACGTAGTACTGCCAAGGGGATGCTTGCCGGATTTGTTATCTTTTTTCGAGCAAAATCAGGTTAAGGTATCGCTTAAGGATCAACGTTCGTCTGGAACTTCTATCGAGGCAGAGTTCACCGGTACGCTGAGTACTCTTCAGGACACAGCAGCCAGAGCTATTCTAAGCCGGGATATAGGCGTTCTCTCAGCGGCAACCGCATTTGGCAAAACTGTCGTAGCAGCCAGCATTATCGCTTCAAGAAAGACAAATACCCTCATTCTGGTTCACCGACGGGAGCTTATGGAGCAATGGCAGGAACGTTTGCAAACCTTTCTTGAAGTTCCTAAACAAGCAATCGGTACGATTGGCGGCGGTAAAAATAAACGAACCGGCATCATCGACATTGCTGTCATTCAGAGCCTCAACTATAAAGGAAACGTTAAACCCTTCATAAGTGAATACGGCCAGGTGATTGTGGATGAATGTCACCACGTATCAGCCTACAGCTTCGAACAGGTTCTGCGGGAAGTCAAAGCAAAGTATGTATTTGGCTTAACAGCCACCCCTAAACGGCAGGACGGACAGGAAGCCATTGTACGGTTCCAGCTTGGACCTGTGCTATTAAAGGTGGATGCCAAAAGCCTAAGCAGCTCTAGAGGATTTTTATTAAGGGTGGTCCCCCGCTATACTCACTTTCAGATCAAGTCAGGGGAACAGGTTGCCGGAATTCAGGACATCTATCAGCAGCTTGTAGACAATGAGGAGCGTAACACGCTTATTTTTGACGATTTGCTAACCTGCTTGGATGAAGGACGCTCTCCACTGCTTCTGGTTGAACGGACCGCTCATGCTGAATATTTTGCAGAGAGATTACAGTCTTTTGCCAAAAACGTAATTGTGCTGAGAGGCGGAATGGGAAAAAAGCAAAGAGAAGCTCTACGCGCCCAAATTGCTTCTATTCCAGATGATCAAGAGCGTGTAGTTATCGCTACGGGTAAGCTAATCGGTGAAGGCTTCGATGACGCCAGACTGGACACCTTGTTCCTGGTCCATCCCATCTCCTGGACAGGCACCTTACAGCAATATGCTGGCCGCCTGCACCGGAGTCATGCGAATAAAGAAGAAGTGAAAATATATGATTATATTGACCTTCAGGTTCCAATGTTAATGGCGATGTTCAAGAAACGAGTGAAGGGATATCGTAAGATGGGGTATAGGGGGGCGGAGTTGTAGGAAAGTGCTTCAAAATAGAGTGGGCATGCTTAACTAGTTGTTTATATCCCAACAAAGAACGGCAGTTTAAGCTCCTGTCAATAGGAAAATTAATAACCGAATCACAAGACATCTACAAAAGATCAAACGGGAGCATCCGCTCATAGGATGCTCCTGTGTTTTTTCTTTCTCAAAGCATTGATCCCCTGCTTCGTTAACCTAGTAGCCTTCTATTATCAGCATAAAACAATCATTATAAATGAAAAAAGACAACTTAAGGGGTGTCTTTCACTGATACTCCATATGGAGCCGAGGGGAGCCCGCCCCCCTGTCCGAAGATAGCGGCACATAAGCTTCTACGAGTGTAGTTACAGTTTTGATGTCACCCGAGTATCGCCCCGTAACCGGCTATACGTTGGGTCAGCCTGATTGTCTTCTTCAGCTCACCGCAGGCGGAGATGAGACAGCGTATCCCACTACTTGTTAGCCCCTATCCCTGTCACATGGACGATGCAGAGTAGAAGCACGCGCACAGTTTCTTAGGCTGCGAAAGCGTAGTTGTTTTGTTGTTTGCCGTTTAATAGGCTTTAGCGTTGATGAAACTTCTATCACTAAACAGGCAACATATTAAAGCTTGATAGACTTGATTTCATCTTCTCTAAGCCCTGTCGCCTTCGCTACAGCTGCATAATCCATCCCCATTGCCAGCAAGTTGCGAGCCACTTGAAGCTTACCCTCAATAATCCCAGCAGACTTTGCCCCTTCAACCATGGACGCTTCATCATGCAAATACTTCTGTCTAGCCTCATACAATCGTCTAGCATCCGAATCCTGACTCAGATATTGCAGGGTATCCATAGCCTTTTCCAAACCTGGCTCATTCATCTTCAGCACCTCCCATTGTGATGTATCGGCACCCTTCAGAAACAGTAACCAATTGATCAGTCCGCCTTCAGACGGTACACTATGTTCATCTAGCTTCGGCAACTCTAAAAAATGCACCTCGATGTCATCAATTAACGATATTCCCGTCCGGTCTTCACGCAGATGGAATACATTATGATATTGCTCATTCTTCAGGAATGCATAGTTTAAAATGTTAATCGTCACACATTTTTTCAACTCTAGATATTTGTCACCTTCACTGAGTTGGCTGGCATACCGTTTACTCCAATAAAAGAGCGTGCGTTTCTCTATATCGTACTTATTAAACAACTGCATTTCTATATCAATTAGTTTACCTTCTGTGGTCTTGGCGTAAACATCAAAAATGGATTGTTTGTCGAGTGGATCATCTTTATCCGTATAGGGATTCATCAGGATGATCTCAATTAGCGGCGGCTCACCAGCTTCGGTGAAAATGCGGTTGAGAAACGCCAGCAGCACATCCTTATTGTTTTCGCTGCCAAATATCCGTTTGAATACGAAATCCACACGCGGGTCAAGCAAATCCATCGGCATCATCTCCATTCATTATTATTATATCATCTTTCAAGGAAACTGAGCTTTGAAGTAAATAACTAAAAATGAAAAAAGACACCAATTAAGGTGTCTTCACTGATACTCCATATGGAGCCGAGGGGCGACTGGTCAAATCCACAATATAAAAGAATAATACTCTCCGAAAATAAGTCGTTAATCTTTTATAATTGAAGCGATCTCATTTAACACCTCGTTTAAATTAGCCGGCCATTCCTTCATAGTAACAACCTGAGTTAGTAATTCTATATCCATCTTACTTTTGTTATAACGAATACCAAACTCTGAACACAATAAATCTATTACTTTATCCCCAGGAACTACGTCATATCTTCTTTCAGTCCAAATCTTAGAAAACTGCACAAGTTCATTTGGCAGGCTTTCTTCAAAAGCTGTGTAAGATAGAAGCAACTTATCCTCTACTAGCTTAGTTCCATCCTTAATCCATTCAGTTACTTTCTCTACCGTATCTAATTGAGCCTTTTTGTCAAAATGAACCGATGGGTATATTGGCTTTAAATATTTCCACGAAAGAAACAGTCTAACGGTTTCGGGATAAAGGAAGTCAATTATTTGCTCCATCTTTGCATTTATAACATCTTCTTCACTTGGAATATTTGTTCTTAGTCCTGCTACATTCATTTTCCTCTGAATAAACTTCAACAATATAGCAGGGGATAAGAAATAGTTTTCTACACACCTTTTTGGGAGTACTTTTATTATACTCGGCGCTGGATGGTTTTCAATTATTCTATTTATTTCTTCTTCAGTACGACTATCAGAATCAAGAATAAATATAGTTTTTAATCCATAATTATTAAAAATCTCAAGTGCGTAAACGTTAGCATAGTATTTATAATTGCCTACTCCTGTCATTCTAACAATTCCCACATCTGAATATGATAATAATGGATGGAATTTCTCTAGGTATGCTCTAATAATCTGCTCATCAGTAGGGCCTTCTACAAAAACAATAACCTTTGAAAGTAAAAGAGAACTCATATTTATGCCAAGTTCGTTTATGACTTCTGAAAGTTCATCATTTTTAAGAGGATTTATCTCAGTTGATTGATTTTTCTTAACAAGGAAAATGTTATTTGCTTCTGAAGAGTCTATAAATGCAGTAGAATGTGTAGTCATAAATATTTGAACTTCGTTAGATAAATTTACAAGGTATTTAAACATCTTTCTTTCCAGTTCAAAATGAAGATGAACTTCTGGTTCCTCAATAAGCAAAATTTCAGGTTTAGAAAATTCATAATCTAAAATTAATCTTAGAGATTCTCTAATGCCAGTTCCATTCATATCTACCAGGAAGTTATCAACATCAATCTCTGCACCCTCTGCAGTGTCACCCTTAAAGGCATCAACCTTAACGTTTAATAAATTTGCTACTATATTTTGCAATTGCTCTAATTGCTCAGTACCTCCACGTTTCATTTTTAGATCCAATAGACGTTCTGCGTCCTTCTTTTCAATAGGACTCTTCCGTTCAGATTCATGCAATATAACAACCTTCTCTAGTTGCTCCATTAACCATGTAACATGATTAGGAATTAATTTGGTTCTTCCTGAAAAGACTTCTAATTCATTTTCAGTTTGCGAATTAACAATTCTTTCTTTTTCTTGATGGTAATTATCTAATTCCTCCCGCACACGATTTCTAAATTCATGAATATCACCTGACGAATTAATTAAATCAAATACAATATCATTCCCACGTAGTCTTCCATAAGAAGGTCTTCTATCCTTTAATCTTGTAAAATCCTCTGAATTAATTTGAAGACCATCCTCAAGTTGTTTTTGCTTTGTTGTAAATTCTCTAATAAGCGTTTGTCTTTGTATTAGTTCATGTGCAACAGATGTCTCAATATGTAATAAATTTGTTTCATGGGGAGGCTGCAGAGAAAAAGGAGTAGAATTACTCAATGTTATCTTTTCAATATAAGAGTAATAATTATCTTCGTTACTGATACTAGAAGTGTAAATGTTGATATTCCTTAAACTTTTCATATTCTCAATCCCGGCCACCAGTTGTGGATACTCCCCCATCATTTTTCTAATAAATTCCTGATATATATCATCTTTTATTTCTAATGAACAAGCAATTTTAACAGGTCGAACTGTGCGTTCACAATAAAAGTCTCTTTTATCATACATTTTAACTATTAATTGCTTCTTTAAACTTTTCATAAATATATCAATTGATTTTAGAATATTTGATTTACCTGAGTTATTTTTACCGACAAAAATATTAATATTGGACAATTCATTCAAAACCAAGGCATCAACACTTCTAAAATTTTCAATTTTCAGTGCAGCTAAACGCAAATTATAGGCCCCCCGTTACTATTTTCTTCTACAGATAATCATCATAAGCAAACTCAACATTACTCAATTCCTTATTTATATTTTTATTATTTCTATTTTCTGCTATTAAGTGTAAATTTGTTTTTGCTCTTGAGCCAATTACATACAGTAAACGCTTTGAAGACATTTCAGCCTGCATAGGATTTCTAATGGAAGCATGGGGAACATAACCTTGCAATAATCCAAATGCAATTATCGTCTCGTATTCCTCTCCCTTTACCCCTTGGCAAGTATTCACGACTACTCCATTAGATTGCTGAAATGAACTTTTAAAATTATGCAATAGTCGATCTGTTGCATCAAAACCATTTCGAGCTAACCTTTCCTCTATACCTTTAAAAAACGAACTGTAATGATCATTTAGAAGTGTATGTGATAATAAATTTATCGAAACAAACTTTAATAAAGAATTAAAACAAGAATCAAGATATACCAACCCATCAATTTCATTCTTTAATGTCTTAGATGTTAGATTGCAGAAATCCAATAAAATTTTAGACGTTAACATCTCGTTATTGATGATTATGTCAGTAAAGCCAGTTATACTTTTCAAATCGTTTATGATATCATCTGCCCATCTCCTTCGAGAAATAAAAAGTGTTGGTGAAGGAGTTGTAAGGAATATTCTTGCCACTTTAAACCAAAAGTTATCGTAACTCTTCGGCAAAGGGGATAATCCAGGAGCATCAAATTTAATTCCTGGCATCATTGCCTTAAGACTTCTCGCCATTGATATTAGTAGCCACCATTGTGGAGCTATTACACAAATTTCGTTAGCAGGAATACCTCGTCTAATATTGCTTTTTATTATTTGGGCAATTGTTTCAACCAGATTAGATTCAGAGATACTATTATTAAATGTTACGACTGCTTTGCTGTTTGCATTTTTACCAATAGCCTGAATTTTAATGTTAGTCAGTTGAAAATTCTTATAGAAATCAATGACTCGTTGGGAAGATCTATAATTACCAGATAATTTAAGATGTTTAACAGGTAGCCCACCAATTTCCATAGAGATTTCTTCAACAGATTTGGCTACTCCACCTAATGTATCATAAATTGCTTGGTCTGGATCTCCAACCATAACAATATTAGTCTCACCGTTTCCGGTTTTGACAATAGAACCAATTATTCCATACTGCAACTCTGATGTATCTTGATATTCGTCAATACAAATAAGTTTGAAAAGACGGGACAATGATTTTGAGATTTGTGGACGTTCTTGCAATAAAGAGTATGATAAAAATAAAATAAGGTCAAAATCGATACACTTATTTTCTAGAAGCCAGTTATGGTACTGATTGGCTATATACTGCTTTATCGGTGTATTTTGTTTAGAAGACCCTTCTTTAGACCATTTAAGCGCTATGTTTTCATATCTCGGTAAGTTACTTTGCTCTTTTAATCCATTTAATATCTTTTCTTGTCTGAATTCATCCAAAACTGTAAAACCATTTTTTAATCTATCAATGTAAAGAGCATACGGCCTTAGAATCCATTCAAGACAAAATGCGTGTATTGTTCCTGTCCAAAGTTTCTCCATGTCAATATTCATTACATCTAATCTTTTCTGAATTTCTTCAGCTGCTCGATTCGTAAATGTCAGAGCAATAATCTTTCTTTTAACATCCTCTATCCGTTCAAGTTCATAAGATAATTTAGAGATCAATGCCCTCGTCTTTCCACTCCCAGGACAAGCTGTTACCACCAGATTGCCCTCTGATACCACCATTGCCTTTTGTTCAGGATTTAGGTTTATCATATTTACCTCCCCATATAGTTCAATAACTTACTTAATGGGTCGTGTGGTAATGCTGCTTTAAAAAGGGGTATAAAGTGCGAGAATGCCACCCTTCCGTCTGGATATTGAGAGTCTATTCCTTCTCTTTGTCCTTCAAGTATAAAGCATTCAAAAAGATCACTATCGCCTAATTCTCGACTTTTCAGGCGATAATCAGCAATCATCTCAAAATGTTTTTCTGTAAAATGCTCACAAGTAAATGCAATTGCTCTTAGAATATAATCTGGAATTACAGTTTTATAATCAACATGTTCTGCCAGCAAAAGTGATAACCATCCTTTTCCTTCTTTTTCTGCAAGCCTTAGAACTTCTCTACCAGCGATATGTGGAGAATGCGTTTCTAAATTAACTTTCGAATTGGAGATGTGGGTTTCAGATTGATAAATAGAAGGTAGAGCATGAGTAACTACTGATGAATTACCAGCAATTATAAAATCAACTTCAAAAGTATGAGTTGCATAAAAAGGATTTACCCACTCATTATTTTCGCAAAATTCGTCTAATTTCGCTTTCCTGAACTGGCCTGCCTCCTCTGAATTGATGCACTTCCTTACGAATGGATCGTTTAAGTCTGGTGAACTATTGATTGGCATTATAGATGTATCTAAATCGGTGATAATCGCACATTTTCTCTGAATTCTCTTTTCATCAAACAAAAGCGCGATATTACTAAAAACCGTGCTGCTCATATTGATTAGACTTATCCCAACCTCATCAAGACTAATATTAAATACTTTTTTAAATAATATTGGTATAAGTATAAGCTCAGCATCACCTTCAACTAAGATAACGCTTTTCGCAAATAGCAATGTGCTTCGGACAGCATCTAAATATCTTTCTATTCTTCTGCACATATTTACATCCAAACCATTACAAGGATGAAATACAGCTACTTCTTGTTTACGTCTAGACAATATATTTACCGCTTCAATTCGATTAGCAGCCGAAATATGAGTTGAATGGGTTGAAATTATTACTTGTGTATTGTTATATCTATATTTTTCAAATAGTGTTTTTTGTATGTGGGTATGAATATGCGCCTCAGGTTCTTCAATTAGAAGAAAATGAGCTGCTTTATTAGCGGACTGTTTCATCTCGTATTCCAATAGCTTCAGACTTATATACAGGAGATTTGCCGCTCCAAGACTTAATTCAGATATCTGTCCCTGATACTCCGAGTCACTTGAATCTCCAACCCACAGAGTTAATGTTTGTAATAGTTTATCCAAATTTTCAGGCAATTGAGATTTTATATCAATGGTTGGTGCATATGTGGTTCCAATTGTTCTTTGGAGTGTCTCCCTTACTTTATTTCTAAGCATCTCGATTTGCTCTAACTCGCTAATCGAGGTGTTTAGGGCAGTCACTTGTTTGATAATATTAGTACCATCAATTTTATTACTCATATCTCTAACCAAACTTAGAAGTGGATTGCTTCTTATGCTCTTCAATTCGTATTCGGCATCTCTTAACGCTTTGATAAATGTGCAAGTTACCTCATTGTATATTGAAAATTTCTGCGATGGTATACCCAATGCATCTAGAGCTTCATCTTCCGGGTTAGGAAACTCAACATCCTCGAAATCCCCCACATATCTTTTATAAATATTTTCTTGACTGAAATCCATATTGCTTTTGCATACAAATATCATTTCATAGTCATCAATAGTTATATCATCCAATACACCTTGAAGCACTTCAGTAGAGGCAAAGTCTAACGTAAGCTCATACAATCTTTGTCTTATGTTACGGTTAGGGCGGAAATACATACTATAAGATCCCGTTGAAGTTCCGTCCATCCTTTCAATACCATGTGCCAGCATTTGAGTACCTTCACCGTCACCTATGTCTGCAAATTCCAACTGGATAATTATCCAGTGACCTCTCCAGTCACCAAGACAACGATTAAAATCATTTTCATTCATTTTTATATTTCTTGGAAGGCTAGAATCTAAAAGGAGCCTGATTGCAAAGAAAGCATTTGTTTTACCAGATCCGTTTTCTCCAATTAAAGTGTTAACCCCTGCAGAAAATTTGAAATTAGCATTTTTAAAATTTCTAAAGTTACGAATCGTTAACTTAGATATATACATTTGCTCCCTGCTTTCAGCTTGTTTTTCATAATCGAGACTTTTGTGCTAATAATCCAATTATATCCTTCAATGCCTAGACAATATATGATTATTTTCAACCTACAAGGAGGGAACAAAATGCGTTTTATTTCAACACAACTAGACATCACTATTCTAAGTTCATGTTCTTCTTTAATGAGTCATCAAAGCTTTCTCCAAAACTACTTCAATCAACTCCGCGAAGCCATCGGCGACACACAGGACACACTATTCACGCTGGATCGCCATGGCCCAATTATCATCCTTGAAGCTGGCGATAACCTATTTGATCTTAGTTTTGTGGGCCTAAGGCGGGAGGATCGAGGTTTGCTGGGAAGTATGCCTGAATATGTCGAGGTATATAATCTTGGAGATATTCAAATTTACAAAATAGTCGTGATGCACACCAATGACTATATGGTTACATTTTTCACACAAGTCGGGATACATGATGAGGAGGTCGAACAATGGTTGAAAGAGATGGCAGAATAATGAGTGAGACAGAGGTTTTGATATTAGAAAGTTTGAAGAACATACTTGAGTACAATGAAACTCCCCTAAGTAACCCCTCGGCAACAGCAATGAATATATGGATAATGGCCTTATCTGTTCTTCCGTACTCCAAAGAATATTTCGAGTTTTTACCAGCCTGTTTGGACGAGAACCAACTTCTCGAATCCGAACAGGCTTTTTTAGTTCGTGTAATTCTTCGTACCACTGATTCAGAAGGCAGCAATGGGTATGTAGATGGCACCACGTTGGGTCTGACTATTGATTTAAATAACGGGGAAGTACGTCTGATAAACGAAGAACAGATACTCGGAGATAGTCCTGAGTTCCATGGAGGAGCCATAGCGGATGCAATGACATGGATTCAACGGATGACTAAACCCTTTTACATTCAATATAAAGACCCTTTCTTTACTGCCTCAGAACGCATCATGTTGAACGGTCATGATTTAAACTTTGCAAGGATACCCTCAAGTGATAAATCTACTAATTCAATAGACGATGATGATTGGTGGCCTTGAATCTCACTCCCGATCTTCATTCAAAGCGAAAGTAGCGTCAGTAGCAGCAGGCAAAACATACTTAGGCTCTATTGATGCTACTGACGCTTTGAAATTAAAAGAGAGGAGGCCCCTAGCCTACCCCATCATCTAAATTTCAATATAAAAAAGGAGTGATAGAGTTGTTTAACCTATCGGAGAAAGAAAAGAAGATGCTTGTAACAAAGATTAAGGAACTTTCATCAGGAATTAACGACAAGTATCCAGACAATAAATTCCCAGATGCTCCCTATCAGAAATATCTAACCGTTTTCTCCAAACCAAATGAGGTTCTTCCCGAGGATATAAAGAAAGCCTTAGAGTGGCAATATGGCCACTCTAACAACAGGAATACAGTTAAAGCACACAAGAGGGTAATTCAAATTGTTCAGCATGAATGGAGAGTATTCTGCCAATCCAATTGCCAAAATGCATCAGAAGTATTTCAGTTTTGGAGAACTCGGCTTGCTGATGAGGCGTATATGTACCCTATCTCTTTTATAACTCATCTAATGTATCCAGAAGAAATTGAGAATACAGGGGAATATCATCATTTGGCTGTTTGTTACCTAATAAAACAAATTAAACCTGAATGGAGTTTTCAGGGGAGTAGATTGGATTTTAAATATTTGAAGGAATACTCTTTATTGTTTCAAACGATTACCTCCAAGTTGGAGATTCATGCTGATTCACATCGACTACTCGATAAATTTTTAAGGACCTATGGTACCCGCATACAATTTCTCCAAAGGAGCAGTGTAAAAAAGAAAATACACGACGAGAAACTAATTGCTGAGCAGGATTTTAAGTCGGAGCGTTTTGTACTTTCAAATGTAATCAGAAAGCATAATGCAGACAAATTGTTTATATGTCTTCTTCAAATCATTGAAGAAAAGCAATTACAGATAAATAATTTAACAATTGGCCAAATTGCCGATCTTGTTCCCCAAGGCACTGCCGGAATCAAACATTATGCCAGCTATCAGTATGCCATGCTAAGTCTATTTACAATAGTACGTAACTATTTCCTTTTTGATCATCATCCCGACTTGAAGGTTGCCTTTACAAAGCAAGCCAATAATCCAAATCGCAATATTAACTTTTGGAAAAGTTATTATGATGAACCAGTCTCTATCCATCCCGATATCTTAAAGCAGATATGACGAGAACTATCTTTCTTCTGTGCCATTTCTCCAGTCCAAAACTGTTTTCACCAACTTTAATGCCATGCGTTGATCAGCTTTGGATCTTTCCTTTAACAGGTTAACAATTTCACCAATTTCATCTTCACGCTCCATAGGATCAATCACACGGAAAAGCTCTTCCAAAGACATTCCGAAACCCTGAGCAACCCGTTTCAGCGTGTAAACGGAGAGCCGTTTCTCCCCACGCTCAAGCTGCCCTGTGTAATTAGAATGTAAACCCGCCAGTTCAGCCAATTTCTCTTGAGTGAACCCTTTTTCTACACGAAGTTCACGGATTTTATCACCAATTGCTTTTGCAAAATCCAACGCTTCTTGTTGGTCTATTCGAGCCTTCTGCACCATACAATCACCCCATGTATAGCTTAAAAGAGGCTCAATTCACATTACACATACCACTAATACAAATTGACTATTAATATATAACTATTAGATAATAAATATGCTCATAATTAATATCTAAGAGTTATATCAAGTGTTCAAAAACACATCCAACGATTCTATATTAAGGGGGGGAATTCTTAAGCATAGCTATTGACTGATCGAATTATCGCAACTGCTAAAATATCCTTTTATTGGGGGTCTAAAAAAGATGATTTTGCTTTTCTTTGCCTTATTTAGTTTATCAATTACATTACTCCTCATTGGTTTGATTAAACCGACATATGTGATACGTTGGGGAAAGAGAAGGACTCGCAAGCATGCGGTATTTCTATACGGAGTAATAGGTCTATCAATGATTATTGGAATGGTTGTGTTGCCTGTTGAACCTGAAAATAACATTCAAGCACCACAAGAGGTTTCGTCACCTGCCACTGTAGTCAATGACCAAACTGATGTAGACCCTTCTAAAGTTGCTACAAATGACAAAACAATCAGTCAGTCAGTTTCCCCTTCTCCAAATATTTCCGAGAATCAAACAAACAAAATTCAATTGAAACAAAAGGTATATTCAGAGCCTACTTATTATCAAGGGGCGACCAACAAAGAGGGACTTCCGGAAGGCTATGGCAAGATTACATACGTCGTTAACGAAGAGTATGTTTTATATGAAGGCGAGTTTATTAATGGCTTGTATGATGGCTTGGGTACGCTATATCTATTGGGAAGCAGCGAAATCGAATTTAGCGGATTATTCCATAATGGTGAGCGCATGTTTTATCCCTACGAGAATGAATTCTATTTCGATAAGGGTAAGATCAGCTTCAAAGGTGAAGAGAGCAAGACTAAGTCCGGAAAGATTATGACCGTGTTTTATACAGGGGGCAATACTTACTATATTGGTGAATGGAAGAATAAACAGATTAATGGAAAGGGCGCTATATTCTATAATCGTTATCCTCAAGTTAAACTTTCTGAAGGGATCTATGTAAATGGCGAATTAGACGGTAAAGGAAAAACTTATCACGAGAATGGCACTCTGAAATCCCAAGGAACATTTAAGAACGGTAAACTGAACGGAGAAGGAAAAACTTATTACAGCAACGGCGAGTTGGAAACGGAAGGTCAATACAAGGATGGAGCTTTAACCGGAAAAGCTAAAACTTATCATGAAAACGGAAATCCTGACGCTGATGGTAATTTTGAGGATGGAAGACCAATGGGGAAAATCAGGCTTTATCATGAGAATGGCAATCTAGCTTTCGAAGGTTCCTTTGATGAGGGGATTCTTAAACCTTATGGTATTTATGGCAAGGGTAAGCTGTATCATGAAAATGGAGAGGTTATGTATGAGGGCGAGTTTAAAGCCGGAAAGTATGACGGTGAAGGCACTTTGTATAATGACTCTGGAGAAGTTATTCAAAAGGGACAGTGGCAGGCGGGGAACTTTATAAATTAATAGTTCGAGCAATTGGAAGTCCTTATTCCTCTTCGGGAATAGGGGCTTTTAATTTGTCTAAACAGGAGGAGCAAATATCAATGAATCTAACAATATCATCAGACCAGGATTTATTAAGGAACTTTATTCCAGAGACAGCGGTGATTGAAGTCTTATCAAAATATCATTCCTTGGAGGAGCTGTTTATTCATTCAAGTATTGAGGAGTTATTGCAAACGTCCGAAATCGGTCCCAAGCGTGCAGTTCAACTCAAAACTATAGCCGAGCTATCCTTTCGTCTCTTCAACCGGCGGGAAAACAAACCTACCATTATCAGAAGTCCTAAGGATGTATACGATCTCTGCCAAGACCTTAAATTCCAGCAACTAGAGGAAGCACGGATCATCTTGTTAAATACTAAAAACCATGTTCTAGACATTCGTACTATCTCTCTTGGCGGACTAGATAGAGCATTGTTGTTGCCGCATCAGGTATTCCCTGAAGCCTTAAAGCGGCACTGTGCAGGGCTTATTCTTGTACACTGTCACCCTAGCGGTGATCCCTCTCCTTCCAATTCCGACATTGAAGTTACTAGACGGCTAGGACAAGCCGGAGAAATTGTAGGCGTATCCGTACTCGATCATATTATCATTGGAGGAACTCATTATTGTTCAATGAAAGAACAAGGATGTATATGAAAGGTGGCCTGATTTGTGAAAATCTCTGATGTTGTTAAGTTGTTGATTCTTCTCGCAGAAATTATGGATATTCTCGGAAAATATGCAGATGTAAATGACAAGAAGATGGCGTGGGAAGCCGCCCAAAAACATGGAGTCAGCTTTCAAGAGCTTTGGAGAAGAATGCAAAAAAATAATTAGGCATTTTTCTCTTTAAGCAAGTCATTCTTTGCATTGTCTCCTCTTCGTACGATACACTGAACCGGAGAGGAGAGATTACAATGGGAAGACCCCGTAAACTTGCTAGTGAATCATTACAGAAATATACATTAAAAAAGAATTCCGATTCTATATCGTTATATGCTCTTTGCAAAGAAATCTTTGAAGAAATAAAAGGACCCCTCACGACGAATGATTCTCGATTACAAAATTTTAGAAAAGATCAGACTAAAAAGTTCGGTGAACTTATAGAAGGTGCCGATGCAAAGAACTTTTTTTTTGACGCATCAGCCGAAAGATATTCAATCCCAATTACACAAAAAGAAGAAGTTAAGTTTTTGCTTAAGAACTACAGTTGTTCCTTTATTAAAAAAGTTCGACTTAAGTCAAAAAATAGTTCAGTAGAAATAACATCAAAGGATGTAGAAGAGTTCATAAATTTATTATCAGCCCATTTTAATGATGAAAATTCAAATGATATAGTAAACGAAGTAATACGATATTTCACCTTTAAACATTACCAAACTTCAGAAGAGGTAATGCACAAACACTTACAAAATATATTGAACGATGCTATACAATTTCTAAAGCCTAATGAGGGAACATCTCTTATTAAAGCCAAAGAAGATTTCTCGTGGCAATTTAGACAAGATGAAATTCCTTATCTATTTAAAATATATCTTCAAATGATACAAGAAACCACCAAGCAATGGAAAACGCTTGTTGAATATACACAATCTTCTCGCTTAGGTGAACTAGAAGAAATATCTTTAACGGATAATCCATTCGATGAGGAGCTTGAATTCAAACCTATTTCTTTTCATATTGACCAGGCGCTATCATTTCTCCATGATGATGTTTCTAATTCATTCAAGAAAGTAGTAGACCCTGAAAAAATGAATCTTGTTAAAGAGTTACTTGATAAAACGAACTTAGCAAAACTCAAGCGATAAGAGATAAAGGAACGCCCTTGTAATTTATGGACGTTCTTTTTTTATTTTTAGGGGGGTAAATCTAAAAATAAAATTCTTGGTTTCCCCCACGTTTTTATTTCCTTGATCTATATCATAATTTAACTATCAGCTAAGCCAAGGACGTTAGTAAAAGTCCAAGGCGTTGATCTTTGAAAATAGAATAGTAAGAAACGATTGAGTTAGATTGTGGGATACTTTGCGCTCTAATCCAATTAAATACATATGTAAAGGAGGTTTAATTTAGTTATGATCCATGCGTCCCCTTAGCAATGCCACAACGTCACTCAGTCCACACTAATTATATATGGAGGTTTTATATATGAAGGTAAGTTTACAAACGAATGAATTGCCTGCTGGGAGAACTCAAGCCTACGTGCACTCGTTAAAGATTGAGAAATTCATCCCCAAAATCGGGCAAGAATACAACGTCCTTTTTGTTCAATTGTATGCTGTGCATCCTCAGCATCAAATCATAATAAGTAAACTGTTACGTCTTCGGTTGCTTCTAGAGGACGTTCTCACAGC
This sequence comes from Paenibacillus sp. FSL R10-2736, assembly GCF_038000245.1. Classification (NCBI taxonomy): domain Bacteria; kingdom Bacillati; phylum Bacillota; class Bacilli; order Caryophanales; family Paenibacillaceae; genus Paenibacillus; species Paenibacillus sp. FSL R10-2736. Next base: position 671,111 of record NZ_JBBOBN010000002.1, on the reverse strand, counting down.
CAATGTGTTTAAAGCATTTCTTCTCTTATCCACAAATGGGCGGGATATAGATGTTAGTCCACTACTGAAAAAAGTGGTTGATATAAGAATAGAGCCGAACAGATACAACGGTAAAACTTATTTTAATATTGTTGAAATGATTCCAACAAAGGATGATACTCATCCAATTTTGCAAACACTAATCGACCGGGAAAATAAAGTCAGAGAACAAGCCAACAACTTGTTCGAAGACGATGAAGATCGCGGAATCGAAGAAGAATCATCTGATATGCTCGCTGCTACAGAGCAGTCAAGAACATTAGCCTCTCCTTCAACCGGGAGAAGTAAATTCCCTCAAAAGAAACCGCCACGTGTTGTACAGAAAACACCAGAACTTTTTGATGATAGTGATGCCGACGACTTGGGATTGCTATAACCGATTTCTTAAGTCCTGCCGCTCCGCCGGCAGGACTACACTCCTCTTAAAGGTAGGTGCTAATACTGGAAAACTCTTTACCTAACGAAACCAAGAAGACGGCTGCTGAAACCATAATTGAGTTAGCTCAATCGGCTCCAGAAATAGAATTTTTTCATAGCGAGAAAGGTGAAGCTTTTGCTTCCTTTGAAGCTGCTCAAGCTAGACAAACTGAGAGAATCAGAGGGTCTAAGTTCAAAACTTATTTAATTGAATGGTATTTCGAGATGACAGGCAAACCTGCAGCCACTGATAGTATCAACCAAGCTATCAGTGTATTAGAGATGTTGGCTCTCCGTAAAGGTGACCAGCGAAAGCTCGATTTACGCGTCTCCAAGTATGAAGGCAGCTTTTATTATGACTTGGCTGAACCTCAAGGAAGAGCAGTTCAAATCTCACCGAGTGAGGTTCTGTTAATTGACAAGCCACCTTCTCTATTCTATCGCACAGCGGGTATGTCAGCTCAGGTAAAGCCTGATTTTGATGGCAAGCTTAGTCTCTTTCTTAATCATATTCGTTTGGCCTTCAAAAGCGACTACCTGCTGTTTCTCGTCTACATTGTATCCTGCTTTATCCCAGGTATTCCGCATCCCATACTCGTTTTGTCGGGTGAAAAAGGGGCTGCCAAATCGACAACGGCAAGAATGATCAGATCCATCGTTGATCCTTCTGCTGTCTCCGCCATGACTATGCCTTCAGGTATTCGGGATTTGGCATTGAATCTGTCCAATAACTACATGCCTTGTTATGACAATATAGATTTCATATCAGCAGAGAAAAGCGACATGCTCTGCACAGCTTCTACTGGAGGGGGGTTCAGTTCCAGGAAGCTATTCACCGACACTGAGGAAGCCATTGTTTCTTTTGAGCGATGCGTTACCCTCAATGGCATTGATACTGTTGCGCGACGGCCAGATTTGATAGACCGCAGCATTCTATTAGAGCTTGTTCGTATTCCTGAGGAAGAACGGAAGGAAGAAAGCCAACTATGGGCAGTTTTTGAGAGAGACAAGCCATTGATTTTAGGTGGGGCTCTAAAAGTATTGGCAGAAGCTATGAGCTTGTACCCAAATATCAAGCTTAGTAAGTTGCACCGCATGGCTGACTTTACACGATGGGGATATGCAATCGCGGAAGCAGCGCAGATTCAAGGCGGTGGTGAACGGTTTCTAACTGCTTACCAGGCTAACATTGAACGCGCAAATGCAGTTGCAATTGAATCACACCCCGTTGCTGCCGCCATAGTAGCCCTTATGAGGCAACAATCGGCGAATAACAACACCAGCACCTGGAAGGGTACCATTGCAGGGCTTCTGGATGTTTTAGAACATACAGCTTTTACAGAACGTGTAAACACACGTAACAAGCTATGGCCAAGGGGAGCTCATATTCTCACCCGGCGAATGAACGAGGTTAAATCCAACTTGGAAAAGATGAATATCTATTTCGATATTCGTCATGCCGGTTATGCTAAAGAGATAACCATTGAATGGCGCAGTAATTAATTAATTTGCCAAGTTTTTTGATCCTAAGTCCAAACTAAAATCTTATGAAAAAGGTGATATTTATGAAGGATTTTCAAGTTAGAGCAAACAATGCAAACTCCCACAAGGAACGCTTTATGGATGGAACAGTGTATTTGACCGGGATATTTCAAATTTATCTACCACTGCTCCAATACCTTAAAGAGGCGGACAGGTTGGAAAGAGCACTCAAACAAGTATTTTGCGGCAACGTAGAGCATTGGTTTAAGGATTACACTCATCTTATCATTGATGTGAATCAAGGGTTCCTCCATATCGTGAAATCTGTTGAAGAATTAAACCAAGAAATCACCCGTGTTAAAGCTGTCTGCGCTCCCATACTAGATATTCCGGCAGATAGTCTTGATATTGAGTTTGGCGTGTTTGAGTTCGAGGACTACGAAGAACCTGATGATTTATAAGAATTTCCGGCACGGTAGAACGTAAGTATTTTTCATGATTGGCTACTACTTTATAGCAATAACCAATTAAAAAATGTTCTGCTATCTTTTTTAAACTTATATTATTTTCTAGAAGGGAAGGAATTTACGATGTTGGGAAACGTTAAAACCAGCATAACCAGAGACAACTTAAGAAAAGGATGTTACGTACCCAATAGCATCTTGCTACTAACAGAAGCACCTATTGACTCCCGAGATAGAAAACGTCATTATCGGCCAGCCGTAGAACTTTTAAGCAAAATGTACGGTGAAGGTAGAGGTCTCTAATAGCAATTCCCCCAAAATTAATAGTGTTCTATATTAACAGCCCTATCCTGCTCTTGCATTGGTAGGGCTGTTAAATTCTAATCTGGAGGTCAGAAATTTGTCTAATGAAAAGAAACTTAAAAAGATGAATGCCCTTCTTGATGAAGTTCGTCACGGGGCAATCTACGCTAGATACTCTAGTAATAATCAAAGAGATGAGTCCATTGAAGCCCAAATCAGAGCAATTGAAGAATACGCAAAGCGCAATAATATTCAAATCGTAAAAGTATATGTGGACAAGGCTCTGACTGGAACAAATGACCGGAGGCCTGAATTCCAGCAAATGATTGAAGACAGTTCCAAAGGTTTGTTTGATACCCTCTTGATTCATAAACTCGACAGATTTTCAAGAGATAAGTACGATAGCGCTCACTATAAACGTATACTAAAAAAGAACCGTGTCCGTCTAATTAGTGTTCTTGAGAATTTGGACGATTCACCCGAAAGCCTCATTCTTGAATCCGTTCTGGAGGGCCTGGCTGCTTACTACAGCAAAAATCTCTCTCGGGAAGTAATGAAAGGTCTGAGAGAAACTGCTTATCAGTGTAGACACACCGGTGGCAGGCCTCCTATTGGCTACAGTGTCGATCCCGACTCCAGGAAATATATTATCAACGAATATGAGAAGGGTATTGTGGAGACCGTATTTTCTATGTACCTAAATGGCTATGGATACAATCAAATTTTAAGCCGTCTGAGCGAGCAAGGCTACAAAGGAAGAACAGGAAGACCAATTGGTAAAAATACACTTCTGGAAATTCTTAAAAATGAAAAATATACTGGCGTATATATCTTCAATCAGACTGACGGAAAAGATGCTTTTGGTCAACGTAACAGTAACCGCAAAAAGGCGGATGAAGACATCATCCGTATTGAGGGAGGTATGCCAATCCTTATTAGCAAGGAAGAGTTTAACATCGTCCAAGAAAAGATATTTCAAAATAAACGAGCTCCTGGCGCTTACAAGGCTAAAGAAATGTATCTTTTAAGTGGTCTTACAGTATGTGGTGAATGCTTGAATAGGCTGGATAAAGAATTTTCAATGATGGGTAACGTAAAATATAGTGGACGCAACAAGTTGAAGTATGTCACTTATCGTTGCGGTAACCGAGATCGTACTAAAGAATGTAAAAATAAAGAGCTTCGTCGAGAGTATATTGAAAACTACGTAATTCATGAACTAGAGCGAAGAATTTTTAATGACAACGCCATTCCTCATCTTGTAAAACATTTGAACGAGTATCAAAAATCAGTCTATAATTCCAAAAAGTCTGATTTACAGGGTTTCCGAAAAAAACTAACCGAAATAGATCGACAAATCACAAATATCATTGAAGCTGTTTCTGGAGGGTTTACACAATCTTCATTCGGGGTCAAACTGGATAAATTGGAGAATGAGAAGGCACAACTGGAGGTTCAAATTGCAGAAAGACAGTTCAGCAAGGAACACCCATTAATTACTGAAGTGGAACTCCGGCAACTGTTTGTGGAATTCAAAGAATATATTTCTACGCGAAATGTCCCGGAAATCAAAAAATTTATTGGCAGCTACGTAGATAAAGTCATTATTTATAATGAACATGTTGAAGTCATCTTTAAACTGGATGCTGTCGGTATTACACTTGACGGCAATGACTTTGATGCTTTTGCCGCTACTGTCGCTAAAAAGGAACTGTTCGAGGTTGTAACTGATGTTGTCTAAGCAAAAAGAGAGGCCTTGGTACATTACGACCAAGGCTTCTAAAAAGGCACTTTATCACTAGGTTTATTTTGCAAATGTTTTTCAAAAAAATATTTTTCCAAAATATCTAATTCTCTTGTAAACTCTCCTTCTTTTAATAATTTCTTTAGTTTATTACCGTCATAGAAAGTATCAAGCATTGAAGGTTTTAGATTACCTTGATTTAACTTAATAAGAGCAGCAAGTGCTTTATCGGAGAATTGTGCAGTTGTTATAAAGCATGCCTTTAAGGGATGCTGAATCGGTCTATCTATTTTATTGTAATAACTTTGAGCAAAGGGAAGCGTTTTTCTAAAAAACCATCGGATAGTATTTTTAGTAGCACTATCACCAAGTTCGATAATACTACTTTCTTTATATCCTTTTAATTCAATTATAATGCGTTCTCTTGGCCCTTTCTTCTTGTAAATCAAATCATATTCATACTTTTCTATCTGACCCTCCTTATCTTTCTCTTTTAAAATAACATTCTGTTCTATATCGCCCTCTCCAATAATTCTTCTTAATACTGAGTACATCAATACTTCGAAAAGATCTCCTTTTAAATTCTGTAAATTTAGCTCTTGCCCGGTTTCCTTTAATATATCTAAAGTGCTTTTAACTTCATCAATTAATATTGAAGGTTCTGAGTGATATAATATCGAGTCATTAATCCTATCCAAACTCTTAATAATTTCATAAACTCGCTCTCCATAAATCGTTCCTAGATCAAAAGATATAAAGCCAAGTTTCTTTAAACGATTTTGCACAATTTTATCTGTCGTATTATTCAATATAATGATTGGCAATACTTTTCTAGTCTTATTAATTGAACTACAGATTACTCCTTGTACTCGATTATAGAAGCCATCTAAATCATGCTGGGCATACGGACGACTTAGTTGTACATCCAAGACTACCAATGTATTCTTACTTTCATTGCGGTCATCAGTTAGCCCTGTAGTAGAGGTATATGAGAACGCATCCCAGACAAAATTATTATGTTGGGCCCCTTTAGATAGTAAGGATAAACTACGGTAGACAACACTTTCGCTGTTAATTATATTATGTTTCTGTAACCACACCAGCACATCTCTTATAAAAGTACAGTCAAGTTTCATCATCATTTCATGGCGATTTACTGCTGATCTCCAGTGTGCTTCATGTGTTTTGTGGATTATATAATTAATTTCATTATAAGTTTGAATTTCCATTATCAAATTAAAGTAGAGGAGATCCTGAACTATGCGATCCAAGTGATCCATCTTTGTCTTTTCTCTCTTCAGAGGGCTCGAAGTAACTTTTAAAGCTTCATAATATGACACCACACCGTCAGTACACTCTAATACTGCTAAAAGGCGATACATAGCTGGACGATGCTTCTTGGTAACATGCATTATAGCGGCCTTATTTAAGGGTCTGTTAAAATATACAAACTGATTCTTCCCAAAAGTTACCGGTGATGTAGATTTTATATGGCCTTGTGCAACTGAACGTTGAATTATTTTTCTACCGTTCTCCGGCGTTATACTAAATTTCTCCATTAACTTGTTATTTAAATCCTGGCCAGTTAAATAGCCATGTTTATCGATTTCAGCTTTTATAAATGAAGAGTAATTCATGTATATTACCACCTTGTCACACTGCTCTTATAAAATTATATTAATACATTACAGTGGTCTTCGACAAGTTGATTTTTCCTTTATACACAAAGGATTTTTATGAGATTTATTAAGAAACACCCATTTACTCTGTCACACTAAAGTAATTCACGTAAATACCACACTTCAAAAATGAAAAATCCACAACCATAATTGGTTGTGGATTTAGCATATGGAGCCGAGGGGAGTCGAACCCCTGTCCGAAGATAACGGCACATAAGCTTCTACGAGTGTAGTTACAGTTTTGATGTCACCCGAGTATCGCCCCGTAACCGGCTATACGTTGGGTCAGCCTGATTGTCTTCTTCAGCTCACCGCAGGCGGAGATGAGACAGCGTATCCCACTACTTGTTAGCCCCTATCCCTGTCACATGGGCGATGCAGGGTAGAAGCACGCGCACAGTTTCTTAGGCTGCGAAAGCGTAGTTGTTTTGTTGTTTGCCGTTTAATAGGCTTTAGCGTTGATGAAGCGGACGCGTCCCCACTACTCGCTACTCATGCTCGAACTATCCCCGTCGAATCCAAGAACGGCCCCTCATTAGAAAGGGCGCTTCGGATTAACGGATCAATTATAAGCATAAATGCTGATCCGGTTCACAGCTATCTTGATCAAGATGGCTGTTCAGAAGCAATAAGTTTACTTACACAGTATAGCACATTTATCAACACATTAACACGTAGGTTAAAGGAATTGAAGGTCGAATCTGGAACAATTGGGCGACAGGTGGTTACCAGTCTAGCGGGCGATCTTCTGCTTGTCGCGCAGCACACGCTGGATATCACGCTGAGCATCACGCTTCGCGGCGGAATCCCGCTTGTCGTATTCCTTCTTACCTTTACCAAGGCCGATCAGCAGCTTGGCATAGCCATTGCGCACATAAATCTTCAGCGGCACAATTGTGAAACCATCGCGCTTGGACGAGCCCAGCAGCTTGTGAATCTGTTCCTTGTGCATGAGCAGCTTACGTGTACGTGTCGGATCGGTAGGATTGGCACGGTTTCCTTGTTCAAAAGGGCTGATATGCATATTGTGAATATGAATCTCACCATTACGGATGGTAGCAAAAGCGTCCCCGATGTTAGCGCGGCCGTTACGCAGCGATTTGATCTCTGTACCCGTCAGAACCAAACCCGCTTCATACGTATCCTCAATAAAATAATCATGGGAAGCTTTTTTGTTCTGGGCAAGCACTTTCCCGTCTGCTTTTTTACCCATGAAAGTCACTCCTTGAATCGAATTCCCGGCATCTTATGAACGGACACCAGGTCTATATTGTATCAAAAGCCAAGCAGGCTGCGCAAGGAAGGATCACCCTGTCCCGCAGCAATCATTTTGACATATGGGTGTCAGGAAGTGCTACGTTTCAGTTGAATAGAAGCACTTATATTCTAAAAAAGCACTGTCCCCCTAAAGGAACAGTGCCCTCTATTAATTCAGCCTAGGCCTGAGGTTTCTTCTTCCGCTTTCTGCGGCCGCCGCCTTCCGGATTGCCGCTCTTGTCGCCAGCGCCTGCCGGTGCCGGATTGGTGGTCTCCACGTTGCCTGGAGTCACAGAAGTGCCGATGAAGACGCCGCCTTTCTTCTTCTTGCGGCGGCTCTTGCCCTCCGGCGCTGCGCCGTTGCCTTCGCTTCCGAAGCCGCTGCCGAGGTCCTCGCGGCTGCGGAACCGTGTGCTCGCGTCCACGCCGCGCAGCTCACCGCCCGCCTGCTCGGCTCCGCCCCCGCTTGGCGCGCCGCCGTAGCCGCCCTTGCCGGAGCCGAAGCCGAAGGCAATGCCGCGTCCCGCGGCACTGCCTCCGCCGTCTCCGCCGCGGCCTCTGCCGCGCTCACGCTCGCGCGGAGCACCCGAACCGCCGGCTTCGCCCCGGCGGTCCGCCTTCGCAGCTCCGCCCGCTGCGGAGGCGGCGGCAAGTGCACGCCGCGCTGCCGCTTCCGGCCCGCGGCCGCGCTTACGGCCGCCGCCTGCTGCGCCGCCGTCTTCAGCCGGCGCTACGCCTGCGCGCGGCTCTTCACCAGCGCCAGCCTCAGCGGCGCCGCCCTTAACTGCCCCGCCAAAGACACCGGCGCCAGCGCTGCCGCTCTTGCCTTTACCTTTGGCGCCGAATCCAGCCGCACCGGCAGCTGCACCGCCGTTCTTGCCCTTCCCAGCGCCGCCTTTACCCGCACCGGTAGCTGCGCTGCCTGGCTTGCCTTTACGGCCCTTGCCCGCACCGCCGGCCTTACCTGCGAACGGCTTGCTGGCGCCGCCGGCTCCAGGGCGTCCGCCCTTGCCGCCGCGTCCGCCGTAGTTCCGGTGGTCGCCAGCCGCGCGTGGCTTCATATCCACCAGTTCGAAGTCGATCGTATGATCGTCCATGTTGACCTTGGCCACACGGATCTTCACCTCGTCACCGATTCGGAACACTTTGGAGGTACGCTCACCGATAAGGGCCATGTGCGCTTCATCGAAGTGGTAATAATCATCGCTCAGTGCACTAAGGCGGATCAGACCTTCCACGGTGTTATCCAGCTCGATGAACATTCCGAAGCTGGTCACGCTGCTGATCATTGCATCGAATTCTTCGCCTACCTTATCCTGCATGAACTCCGCTTTCTTCAGCTGCTCAGTGTCACGTTCAGCCTCTACCGCTACACGCTCGCGTTCGGAGGACTGCTGGGCGATATCCGGCATCCGCGAAGCCAGATACTCATGACGTTTCTCGGTCAGAGCTCCGCCATTCTCAAGCACCTCACGCATGACGCGGTGAATGACAAGGTCGGGATAACGGCGGATCGGTGAGGTGAAGTGGGAATAGAATTCTGCCGCCAGTCCGAAGTGGCCTGTACTCTCGGCATCATATTTCGCCTGCTTCATGGAGCGCAGCATCATCGTGCTGATCACCGTCTGCTCTTTGGTGCCTTGAATCTGCTCCAGCAGATCCTGCAGTGCACGCGGATGAACGGAATTGCCGCGACCCTTGACGTGGTAGCCGAAGTTAGCGGCGAAGGCCATGAAATTCTGCAGCTTCTCCGGGTCCGGATCTTCATGAATCCGGTACAGGAACGGCACCTTCAGCCAGTGGAAATGCTCCGCTACAGTCTCATTAGCCGCGAGCATGAATTCCTCAATAATCTGCTCCGCCACGGAACGCTCACGCTTCACAATATCGATAGCCTTACCTGCTTCATCCACGATGATTTTGCTTTCTTCAAAGTCGAAGTCAACAGCTCCGCGCCGCATCCGGGCATCGCGCAGCTTCATCGCAATTTCCTTCATCAGGCGGAAATCACCGATCAGCGGAGCGTAGCGCTCCAGCAGCTCAGGATCTTCATCTTCAACAATTTTGCGTACATCGGAGTAAGTCATTCTCTCCTTGGTACGGATCACACTCGTGAACACATCATGCTTCACAACCTTCATGTGCTCGTCGAATTCCATTTCACAGGACATCGTCAGCCGGTCTACCTGCGGGTTCAAGCTGCAGATCCCGTTCGACAGCCGGTGCGGCAGCATGGGAATGACCCGGTCAACCAGATACACGCTGCAGCCGCGGTCATAAGCTTCTTTATCCAGTTCGGAGCCTTCGCGCACATAATAGCCTACATCGGCGATATGAACGCCCAGCTTATAATGCCCGTTCTCCAGACGCTCAACGTTCACCGCATCATCCAGGTCCTTGGCATCCGCGCCGTCAATGGTCACAATGTTCAGTCCGCGCAGATCGCGGCGGCCTTGCTGGATAATCTCCTCGTCGGTAATGGAATCGGGTGCCTGCTCCGCTTCCGTCATCACCTCAGCCGGAAAAGCCTCCGGCAGCTGATGCTTGCGGATAACCGACAGAATATCCACGCCCGGGTCATCCTTATGACCGAGGATCTCGATAATTTCACCTTCAGCCGCAGCACGGCCTTCCGGATAGTTCACAATGCGGACAACAACCTTTTCCCCGTCAACCGCTCCCATGAAGGACTGCTTTGGAATGAAGATATCCCGGTTAATCCGCTTATCATCAGGCAGCACGAAGCCATACGTCTCCAGGCTCTGGAATACACCAACCGTCTGCGACACGCCTCTGATCAGAATCCGCTCTACTTCGCCTTCCATACGCCCGCCGGACGGACTCTTCGAGGTAATCCGGATCAGTACGATGTCACCGTTCATTGCACCCTTCAGATCATTGGCATGGATGTATACATCGGGATGATCACGGTCATCGGGTATCAGAAAAGCAAAACCCTTCGCATGGGCCTGCAGCCGTCCGCGCAGCAAATCCATCCGTTCCGGCACGCCATAACGGCTATTCCGGGTCAGAATAATCCGGCCGTCCTTCTCCAGCTCAATCAGCAGGCTCTCAAAGGCTTTGAACGCCTCGCTATCCTCTATTGCGAAATGGCTCACCAGTTCTTCATAAGTCAGCGGTTTATAAGCGGTCTCCCGCATGAAATCAAGTAGAATTTCTTGTGTTATCATCTTCGTCACCTCGGCCCTCCGCAGCATTCACATGCCGCTGGCATATATGTATGTCTTGTCCTATCTCACATCTAATAAATCCAAGTAAAATTTACCTTTATATACTTCATACCCTAGTATACACGAAATCAATCCCGGGCATCCCTGTTATGATGTGCAAACACTCAAATCTGCATACAAAAAAGCCCCCGCCTATTCCATTCAGAACAGAGCGAAGGCTTACTGTAGGCAAACTAATCAATAACAATGGCCACAACGATTGACATGATGAAGAATCCTGCAGCCAATCCAACTGTTACACGCTGCAACACAAGCTCCATACCGCGTGCTTTTGTTTTACCGAAGAGATGCTCAGCACCGCCGGAGATGGCACCGGAAAGACCCGCGCTTTTCCCTTTTTGCAGAAGAACGACCGCAATCAGACCTACGGCAAAAATCAGAAGCACCACTTTCAAAAAGATATCCATTCACTTCCACCTCCTACGTCCAAGCATCACTATCTATGCTAAATTAGACCTCACGATTTCATAAACAGTATTTTTATTGTATCATAGCCATAGATTGAATACAACCACACAAACCTCATTCTACTAATCCGGCTATTACATTCTTCAGGTTTGTCTCCTATAGGAGACAAGTAGAAGCAGCAGCAGGCCAGAGATTAATAATATAGGTACAGAGAAGAAGGCATAAGCAATTCCCTCCCAGCCTCCAATTACAGTGAAACTTAGAACCAGCAGTATCATACTGCCCAGGAAACCGGTGATTCCCGGATAAAAAACAGCTCTGCTCCGCATGCGCCCGGTCCGCGACAGCACCCAGCTGAGAATGATTAGAAATATCCCCACACCTATACCCGCAACAATAGCGTTCATGCCCACTCTCCTTCCAGTTATCTACAATTATAGAATAACCCACTAGAAGCATCAGAGGCAACCTCGCTGATCGCATTGCACTTTCGGATCTATAATCCAAAAAAAGGACCTGCCGAAGTTCGGCAGGCCCTTTAAATATAGGGTCAAAAGATATTATCTTTTGAGGTTGTAGAAGGATTTCAGGCCGTTGTATTGAGCCAATTCGCCCAGTTCATCTTCGATGCGAAGCAACTGGTTGTATTTAGCAACGCGGTCTGTACGGGAAGGAGCACCCGTTTTGATCTGGCCAGCGTTAGTCGCAACAGCGATGTCTGCGATTGTGCTGTCTTCGGATTCACCGGAACGGTGGGAGATAACTGCTGTGTAACCAGCACGTTTAGCCATTTCGATAGCATCGAAAGTTTCTGTCAGTGTACCAATCTGGTTAACCTTAACCAGGATGGAGTTACCGATACCTTTTTCAATACCTGTAGCAAGGCGCTCAGTGTTAGTAACGAACAAGTCGTCACCAACCAATTGGACTTTGTCGCCCAATTTTTCAGTAAGCAATTTCCAGCCATCCCAGTCGTCTTCGGACATACCGTCTTCGATGGTGATGATTGGGTACTTCTCAACCCATGAAGCAAGAAGGTCAACATACTCAGCGGAAGTGTAAGATTTACCTTCGCCTGCAAGTGTGTATTTACCGTCTTTGTAGAACTCAGTGGAAGCAACGTCCATACCGAGGAATACGTCAACGCCTGGTTTGTAACCGGCTTTTTCGATCGCTTCGATGATGGTAGTGATTGCTTCTTCATTCGAACCAAGGTTTGGTGCGAAACCGCCTTCGTCACCTACAGCTGTGTTCAGGCCTTTGGATTGCAGTACGGATTTCAGGTTGTGGAAGATTTCTGCACCTGTACGAAGAGCTTCTTTGAAGCTTGTAGCGCCTACAGGAAGAACCATGAACTCTTGAACGTCGATGTTGTTGTCGGCATGCTCACCACCGTTGATGATGTTCATCATTGGTACTGGAAGAGTTTTAGCGTTGAATCCGCCCAGGTATACGTACAAAGGAATATCCAGAGCTGCTGCAGCTGCACGAGCTACGGCCATGGATACTGCCAGGATTGCGTTAGCGCCCAGCTTGCCTTTGTTAGGAGTTCCGTCCAAAGTGATCATCAATTTGTCGATGCCCACTTGGTCAAGAGCGTCCATACCGATTACTTCTGGAGCGATAATTTCATTTACGTTCTCAACAGCTTTCAGAACGCCTTTGCCCATGTAACGGGATTTGTCGCCGTCACGAAGCTCTACAGCTTCATGAGCACCAGTGGAAGCGCCGGAAGGAACGATAGCGCGGCCTTTAGCACCGGATTCAAGATAAACGTCAACCTCTACAGTAGGGTTACCGCGGGAGTCAAGGACTTCGCGAGCATACACATCAGAAATAATAGTCATGTAAGTTTAATCTCCTTTTAACTTTGGTTTTAGTATAACAATGTAACTTAGGGTATTACCTATTTGCGGCTGGCAATCATGGATTGTCCGGTCATTTCCGCAGGCTGCGGAAGTCCCATCAGATCTAAGATTGTCGGTGCTACGTCTGCGAGAATACCGGATTCGCGCAGTACTACATCTTCAGTCGTAACAATGAAAGGAACAGGGTTGGTAGTATGGGCTGTGAACGGACGGCCATTCTCATCGAATACCATATCCGCATTGCCGTGATCGGCAATGATGATTGCAACGCCGCCTTTGGCAACTACTGCATCCACAACTTTACCTACGCATTCGTCCGTCACTTCAACTGCCTTAATAGTAGGCTCCAGCATGCCGGAGTGTCCAACCATATCAGGGTTAGCAAAGTTCAGGATAATGGCATCTTGTCTGTCTGCTTCGATCTCCGCTACGCAGGCCGCCGCCACTTCGTATGCGCTCATCTCAGGCTGCAGATCATAGGTTGCCACTTTCGGTGAGTTGATCAGGATGCGTGTTTCGCCGGGAAGCTCCTCATCACGTCCGCCGCTGAAGAAGAAGGTAACATGCGGATACTTCTCAGTTTCCGCGATACGCAGCTGCTTCTTGTTCTGCTGAACCAGCACTTCACCGAGCGTGTTGTCCAGGTTCTTCGGGGAGTAAGCCACGAAGCCTTGAACCGTCTCGCTGAAGGTTGTCAGACATACGAAGTGCAGACCTTCAGGGAACTTAGGGCCACGGTCGAAACCGCGGAAGTCAGAGTTCGTGAATACTTGCGACAGCTGAATGGCACGGTCAGGACGGAAGTTAAGGAAAATGACAGAATCGCCGCTTTCCACTGTCGCAACCGGGTTGCCCAGGCTATCTACAATCACACTTGGCTCTACAAATTCATCATACACAGAATTCTGGTAAGATCCAGTGATTGCCTGAAGTGCATCGGTATATTTAGGGCCTTCGCCATACACCATTGCACGATAAGCTTTCTCTACACGTTCCCAGCGTTTGTCACGGTCCATGGCATAATAACGTCCGGATACCGTAGCAATCGTACCTACGCCAACCTCTTCGATCTTGGATACCAGTTCCTGAATGAACTTCTGTCCACTGTCGGGTGGTACGTCGCGGCCATCCATGAAGGCATGAATATAAACTTCATGCAAATCTTCTTTTTTGGCCAGATCGAGCATCGCGAACAGGTGGTTAATGTGACTGTGCACGCCGCCATCGGATACAAGTGCATAGAGGTGAAGCTTTTTGCCGGTTGTTTTGGCGCTTCTCACCGCAGCAACCAGCGTTTCGTTCTCGAAGAATTCCCCATCACGGATAGACTTATCGATGCGGGTCAGATCCTGGTATACGATCCGGCCTGCGCCGATGTTAAGGTGCCCTACTTCAGAGTTGCCCATTTGTCCTTCCGGCAGACCTACAGCTTCACCGCAAGCGGTAAGTGTAGTGTTCGGATATTGTTTCAGGTAACGGTCGTAGTTCGGTTTGTTGGCTTGGGCAACTGCGTTGCCTTCATCCGTATTACGCAAACCGAAACCGTCCATGATGATTAGAGCTACAGGTTTTGGTGCTGACATTCTTATTTCGCCCCCTCAACGAGTGAAACGAAGGAAGCAGGCTGCAGGCTGGCACCGCCGACTAGAGCGCCGTCGATGTCGCTTTGACTCATGTACTCCGTTACATTCTCAGGCTTCACGCTGCCGCCGTATTGGATACGGACAGCTTCAGCAGTTGCTTCATCGTACAGGCCTTTTACAAGGGTACGGATGTAAGCAATAACTTCATTAGCATCCTGGGAAGTAGAGGATTTACCCGTACCAATAGCCCAGATAGGCTCATAAGCGATAACTACGCTTGCTGCCTGTTCCGCGCTAAGGCCGGCAAATGCCGCTTCAGTCTGCACTTTGCATACATCTTTAGTCTGGTCCGCTTCGCGCTCTTCGAGCTTTTCGCCTACACAGACAATTGGAGTAATGCCATGGCGGAATGCCGCATGCATTTTTTTGTTGACGATTTCGTCCGTTTCACCGAAGTATGCACGGCGTTCGGAGTGGCCGATAATAACGTATTCCACGCCGAGATCCTTCAGCATTACACCGCTGATCTCGCCTGTGTAAGCACCGTTATCTTCGAAGTGAAGGTTCTGAGCACCAATTTTGATGCTGGTGCCTTGTACCGCTGCAACAAGTGCAGGCAGGTTAGTGAAAGGTGCGCAGATTACAGTCTCTACGCCTTCAACTTCCGCCTGGCCTTTGATTTCAGCGATGAAGCCTTCGGCTTCCGGAACAGTTTTGAACATTTTCCAGTTGCCGGCAATGATAGGTGTTCTACTCATAGTAATGGATTGCCTCCTTCTACCTTCTACGTCTTACTTGTCGTTCAGTGCTTCTACGCCTGGAAGTGCCTTACCTTCCATGAACTCGAGTGATGCGCCGCCGCCAGTGGAGATATGATCCATTTGGTCTGCGAGGTGGAATTTCTCTGCTGCTGCTGCGGAATCACCACCGCCGATAACTGTGTAGCCTTCGGTAGTTGCGCAAGCCTGAGCTACAGCAATTGTACCTTCAGCGAAGATATCAATTTCAAATACGCCCATAGGTCCGTTCCAAACAACCAGCTTGGAGTTTTTGATGATATCGGCATAAATTTCACGGGTTTTAGGACCGATGTCCAGACCTTCCCAGCCAGCAGGAATTTCAGTCACATCTACAATTTTGGTGTTGGCATCTGCGCCGAACTTGTCCGCGATAACTACGTCAACCGGAAGCACAAAGTTTTTGCCCAGTGCTTTGGCTTTTTCGATAAATCCAAGCGCCGCTTCGATTTTGTCGTTGTCTACCAAAGAATTTCCGATTTCGTAACCTTGTGCCTTGGTGAAGGTGTAAGAAAGGCCGCCGCCAATCAATACGTTGTCAGCCAGAGTCAGCAGGTTGTCGATCACGTCAATTTTGTCTTTAACTTTGGAACCGCCGATGATCGCAGTGAAAGGACGTTCAGGATTGGACAGGGCTTTGCCCAGAACGGACAATTCCTTCTCCATCAGAAGGCCGGATACTGCAGGCAGGAAGTGAGCGATGCCTTCTGTCGAAGCATGGGCACGGTGAGCCGCACCGAATGCGTCATTGACGAACAGGTCAGCCAGTTCAGCGAACTGCTTAGCCAGTTCAGGATCGTTCTTTTCTTCACCTTTATAAAAACGGACATTCTCAAGCACAAGCACGTCGCCTTCGTTCAGTTCAGCGATTTGTGCTTTTACCGCTTCGCCAATCGCTTCATCAGCTTTGGCTACCGGTTTGCCGAGCAATTCGGACAGACGTACAGCTGCGGAAGTCAACCGCATGGAATCGACGAATTCACCTTTAGGACGGCCCATATGGCTGGCCAGAATGACCTTTGCACCGTTCTCAATCAGGTATTTAATTGTTGGAAGGGTTTCGCGGATACGGGTATCATCAGTGATCTTACCGTCTTCCACTGGCACGTTGAAATCCACACGCACGAATACGCGTTTGCCTTTTACTTCTACATCACGGACACTTTTTTTGTTCATGATTAACATTTCCTCCACACCCAAAATTGGTTCATTCACGAATCCATTTCATTTAGAAAGAGCGGAAACAGACTTTCATTGTTTCCGCTCTATTGTACTGCCTATATAAAATCGGTATTATTGAGCAAGTTTAGCGAATTTCTCCAAAGTACGAACGAGCTGTGCAGTGTAGGACATTTCATTGTCATACCAAGCAACGGTTTTAACCAGTTGTTTGTCGCCAACAGTCAGGACTTTAGTTTGTGTAGCATCGAACAGGGAACCGAAAGTCATACCCTTGATGTCGGAAGATACGATTTCATCTTCAGTGTATCCGTAAGTTTCTGGATCGGAAGCTTCTTTCATTGCTGCGTTGATTTCTTCAACAGTTACGCTCTTATCCAGAACAGTAACCAGCTCAGTCAGGGAACCAGTAGCTACAGGCACACGTTGTGCTGCACCGTCAAGTTTGCCTTTAAGCTCTGGAATTACCAGGCCGATTGCTTTAGCAGCACCGGTAGTGTTAGGGATGATGTTCTCAGCAGCAGCGCGGGCACGTCTGAAGTCGCCTTTAGCGTGTGGAGCATCAAGTGTATTCTGGTCACCTGTGTAAGCGTGGATAGTAGTCATCAAGCCTTCGATGATACCGAATTTGTCGTTCAGAACTTTGGCCATAGGAGCCAGACAGTTCGTTGTGCAAGATGCGCCGGAGATTACTGTTTCGCTACCGTCAAGGATGTCATCGTTAACGTTGTAAACAACAGTCTTCATGTCGCCTGTAGCTGGAGCGGAAATAACTACTTTCTTAGCTCCGCCTTTAAGGTGCTTTTCAGCTGCTTCTTTAGTTGTGAAGAAACCTGTGCATTCCAGAACGATATCAACGCCAAGCTCTCCCCAAGGAAGTTCTTCAGGGTTGCGGTTCGCCAGAACCTTAACATCTTTACCGTTAACTTTGAAGAAGCCGTCGTGAACTTCAACATCGCCTTGGAATTTACCTTGAGTTGTATCATATTTAAGCAAATGAGCAAGCATCTTAGCGTCAGTCAAGTCATTGATTGCTACCACTTCGATACCTTCTACATTTTGAATACGGCGGAATGCAAGGCGTCCAATACGTCCAAAACCGTTAATACCAACTTTTACACTCATTGAATAGTTCCTCCTAGATTTCGTTTTATTTATTCAAGACAAGCCGTGAGGCTCGTCAAGACAACAAGGTTAAGTATAATGCATAATACCTTTGAGCGCGTCCCATAAAATGGAATCTATAGGACCTCTTGCAACTGTTTGTCGATTTCTTTGCCGATTTCGACAGCAGCCGCCTCGTCTGTTACGAGAATATCCTCTTGGCCGAACCGCAGCATCGCATGAATGGCCTTAGCCTTGCGTTTGCCGCCGGCAATACCGATGACGACTTCTGTACGGATAATGTCTTCCAGGCGCAGCCCCATGGTCAGCATGGTATGAACCACCTCGCCATTCTCATTGAAATAATATCCGAACGATTCGGCTACCGCACCCTCGTCCTGAATCTCTGAGATTGTACCGGGGTCCAGCTTGCGGCGGTGAGTCATTTCAATGGCATCGCCAATTCCATGCACAATAATACGCGATCTGCGGATAATCTGCACAATCTCTCCAATATTGGAGTCCAGTGCGAGCGACTGATAGGCATCGCCGCTGAGCAGATCAGGCACATGCAGCAGACGGTAATTGGCACCAATCCGTTTGGCCATGGTCGAAGCAATGGTGTTGGCTTGGATCTCCATGCTCTCTCCCAGTCCTCCGCGCGCCGGAACTACCCAGGCGTTCTTATAGGAAAGGGATAGCGGCGGGGTCAACTGATCGGCCATTTCGGCCAGGGTCGATCCGCCTGTAACGGCAATCGTATCGTCACTGCGCAGTACACTGAGCAGTGCCTTCGAACCTGCACGCCCCAGTTCACGTTTGGTGAACAGCGAGGTCTCGCAGTCGCCAGGTACAACAACTACTTTACTGAGACCGTACGTAGTACGAATTTTCTCTTCCAGATCATCCAGGCCGAAGAGGCTCTTGGCGATCGGCTCCAGCAGGTCAAGCAGTCTGCGACCGGCTTCGCTAATGCGCATGCCGACGCTCTCGATCTCAATGAGCCCTTGCGATTTCAGAAGATCCGTCTCGGCGCGCAGCACCCGCTCGGTCATATCAAGCGAGGCGGCAAGCGTTCTGCGCCCAATAATATCGGACAGCATGATCTGATGTAGAATCGTATACCGTCTCTTAAGGGTTTCCATGAGATCAGGCAGAAGCTGCTTTTGGATTTCCAATAAATTACGCATGCTTTCACTCCTGCAACTTCGTCTTTCTCTTTTCCCTTGTTCGTGGTCTCAAAATGTCCCGGGTTAACTTTTTAAGTCCCACCCATATTCTACCCAAAACTGACGCCAAGTGCAAGTGTTCCGAGACTATAATTCTCAGACCCGTTTCATCTTATACATCTGCCGATCTGTGAGAGGTAACCACGCCCTTAAGCACATGCCTGAAAACCTCCATCACCTGACTGTCAAGTGGGAAGCTATCATCTGCCTGGGAGCCGGAAAAACTATTTTTTGCACGACGGGTTTTACACGTTGCTTTTATGCAATAAGTGTATTATAATAATTTCTGTTGCGCCCGTGGTCCAATGGATATGACGTAGGCCTCCGAAGCCTGAGATCCAAGTTCGATTCTTGGCGGGCGCGCCATTATTTTCACTTTTGTACATAATTTAGCAATACTTATACTATATTTAACCAAAGAGCCGCATGATGGCTCTTTTTTTGAATCTAAGTTTGACTTTCTTTGACTTTTTGTTTGAATTTGTTTATCATGTGGTTAATACGGTAACAGTAAAAAATGAACACATTCGAAGCACCAATTTCAAGGAGGTTTTCCACGTGAGTTATATTCCTATGGTAGTAGAACAGAGCAACCGCGGTGAGCGCGCTTATGACATCTATTCCCGCCTGCTGAAGGACCGCATCATTTTCCTTGGAACGGAGGTTAATGACGTGGTAGCCAATTCCATCATCGCACAAATGCTCTTCCTGGCTGCCGAGGATCCGGATAAGGATATTCACCTGTATGTAAACAGCCCTGGCGGTTCCATTACAGCGGGTATGGCTATATTTGATACAATGCAGTACATTAAACCGGATGTATCCACCATCTGTGTTGGGATGGCCGCTTCCATGGGAGCCTTCCTGCTGAACGCCGGCGCCAAGGGCAAGCGCTTTGCCTTGCCGAACAGCGAAATTATGATTCACCAGCCGCTCGGCGGTGCCCAGGGTCAGGCTTCGGATATTGAAATCCGCGCCCGCCGCATCATCAAGCTGCGCGAGAAGCTGAACCGTATCCTGTCCGAACGTACGGGCCAGCCGATCGAGAAGATCGAGAAGGATACCGACCGCGACTACTTCATGAGTGCTGCCGATGCAGCTGAATATGGCATTGTCGATAAAGTCATTGAGAAGACATTGCCGA
Source organism: Paenibacillus sp. FSL R10-2736 (assembly GCF_038000245.1). NCBI lineage: Bacteria > Bacillati > Bacillota > Bacilli > Caryophanales > Paenibacillaceae > Paenibacillus > Paenibacillus sp. FSL R10-2736. The sequence continues at coordinate 651,163 of NZ_JBBOBN010000002.1, read as the reverse complement.
CTGGCGTTTAATTACTATATTTCATCAACACATAAAGAGGCTGCCACGGACCTACAGGTCTGCGGCAGCCTCTTTATTTGGCATATATACTGATAATTCATCTCAAACTTCCATATCCCAGGGCATCCAGCTTGCCGGCGATTACCCGGTAGCCCCTGCCGTTCGGATGGATATGATCCAGGAACAGCAGCCCCCGCTCATTGCCGGCAAATTCATGATAAATGGAAGCAAACCCTACAGCATAACTGCTGTAGCCGGCAGCATAACGGTTGAACTGCCTCACCCAATCTGTGGCCGCATCCACCTGAGGATACGGATTATAGAGGCCTACTATCCGGATAATGTAAGGACTTCGCGTGCCCGCCTTCAGCTGTGACAGAGTACTCATAATATCACTGAAATTCCGTTTGCAGTCCCGGAGTGCTTTTTGCAGATACCCATTCAGCTCACCTGGCCTCCCCGCCGCGGCTTTGGCAGCCTTAATCAGATCATTGCCGCCGATAGAGACGGTAATGATCTCTGCATCCTTAACCGCAGAACGAAAACCGCCATCTGTCTTGAGACGCTGCTCCAGCCCCGCTGTTGTCAGACCGTTCACTCCTAGATTCGCTGAAGCAACCGGAGTCTGCAGCCGCCCTTCCGCCATCCGGCGGTAGACGGGGACAAATCCGTTCCCGGGCAGCGCCCCGAACCCGGTCGTTAATGAATCTCCAATGGCCGTATACTGATAGACCATAGCCTTCCCTCCCCGCTATAAGCTGCTTGCTTTCTTTAGCTTATGACTGCCCGGGGGATGTGGTAACGGCAGGGCGACCTTAATAGGCCCGCAAAAAAAATCCTGCCCTCATGTCTCCGGAGGAAACGCATGGGCAGGATATATGAAACTACTATATTATTTCAGTGCAGCGAACGGACTGCTTCCGTCCGGCAGCAGCTCTTTGAAGCTAAAGATTACCTCCGGGAAGCCTGTAGCGTATGCAGTATACTCATATTGCTGGAAGAAGAGCACGGCCTTGCCCTCTTTCAGATAGAAGTATTTCTCTGTATTCAGGCCTGTGAATCCTCCCAGATAACCTCCGTTTGCTTTGATTTCAGTAGATACCTTGGCATTCAGCTGTTTCTTGTAGTTAGGATTAGCCTTGAACAAATCCCCCAGCAGCAGGCGCTTGCCGTCTTTAAGTGAGAAGGTAAAGGCATTGCGGATAGTCGATCCATGTGCACCGCCGGTATACCCGTACTGGTTAGTAATCAGACTAAGCACGCCATCCTGATTATAAGTGACCACATAACCGCCTTCGAATTCATACGGCCGGTCATCCTCACTTTTCTTGGAGATCTGATCTTCGGCTTCCGCCGCATATTTCAGCACGGTCTGTTTGATCGTATCATTAATCGCCTTCTCCGCCCCGGCACTGGCCAGGCCGCTGACCTGCGGATAATCCAGCTTGATTGGTGCATCTTTATGGTCCTTAACATAGCTCTCAGTCTTTATAGTTACCGCATTTTGCGTTCTCTTCATCACATTGAGCCGTCCCGTAGCGGCACTCCAGTCACCCTTGTAGCCTAAGTAATCGCTGAGCAGGTCAAACGAAACATAGAAGCGGTTATCCATATTCTTCACTTCATATTCGCCGATAAAATAATTGTTCACTTTAATCGTAGTATAGTATTCAGTAACCGTCAGTTTAGTTTGTGTAGTACCTGTACCGATGGTATACGTCTTCTCAGCTTTATCATAAGATAGCGGCATCCCCAGCGCATCGCGCATAAACGTTACCGGAATCCATACCTTTCCGTCCTGGAAAAGCCCCTTCTGCGCTGCAATCTTGCCGTTTACCTTCAGTACTACAGGGGAGGATGCAGCCTTCACCTGAGCAGCTGCTGGAGCTGCCTGAGTTATACCTGCCGGTATTGCGGCTCCACCGAGCAGCATTCCCGCTGCAATCATTCCTGCGCCCCATTTACGGGCGTATTTCTTCGAAGTATCATTCATTTTCATTGTTGTTCTTCCCCTTCCGCTGGTGCGATGTATTATGACGTGATGTGTTCCCTCAGCTTCACTCTTCCTATTATAGGGATAAGAAGGTCGGCGGATGTTACAATGCGCTTTACAGTTTCTTAAGGATTGAAGAGTCTTTCTATCAACCTTATTACATTTATTTAAACAATTTGAGAGATTTCAAAGAAAATTTCTTCTAAAAAAGGCGCCCGCCCTGCCATAAACAGCAGAGCAAGCGCCTCTTCGCGGTCACTTTATTTCAATTCATAGGTTACGCTCAGCTGAGTGGTTACTTTAACTTCTCCGGGTTCAACGGAGCTTCCGGCAGCTGAATCATTCGCTGCTTTGGACATGGCGGCCTGTTCAACGAAGACAACCGGGTTATTCCCGTCGTCGTTCTGAATGACCGTTACCACCTGCCCGAGTCCGCGTTTCGCCGCTTTAGCAATCGCTGCCGCTTTTACATCTGCATTCTGCATTGCTTTTTCGATAACCTGTGCTTCAAAGGCTGATGGATCTTCGATCGCAAAGCTTGCATTGCCGATATTGTTCGCGCCTGCCGTCGATGCTGCATCCAGCAATTGTCCTACCTTAGTCAGATCACGGTAGGAAATCTTCAGCGTATGCTGGGCATTATAGCCTTTAACCTGCTGGCCTTCCTTTTCGCTATAGACGTAATTAGGCTGTACATAGAACTGCGTGCTCTGAATATCCTTGTCCGCAATTCCCCAGGTTGTCTTGAATAATGCAGTCAGCTTCGCAATCTTTGCCGCGGTACCCTTCTGCGCCTCTTGTGCAGTATCAGCCGTGGTAGTTACCCCGATGGAGAGATAGACGATATCCGGTTTGATCGCAAGTTCGCCTTTACCGACTACGTTCACAATATTCTTCTGCACCTCATCGGCAGCGTAAGCCTTTTCAGGACCTTTTAGCACCCCGCTCAGCCCCATTCCTCCTATAATCAAGCTTCCTGCCAGCAGCACTGCTCCGATTGATTTGCCAAATTTCATCATGCTTGCCATCCCCTTTCGTTTCTTTAAGTGTTGGTACCCTCTAGACGGACCAGCATGGCAAAAGTTGCATACCCTATGTACGTTATTTAATAATTTATTCCGTCTCTATCCAGAAACGCCGGATGACATTTCCGTCCTCCTCAATATATTCGCTATCCTCTACTCCGCCATTCTTGCGGATCGTCCGTTCCGATGCTGTATTGACGGCGTCGCAGACCACGAGTGACTTCTCTATACCCAGTTCAGCAGCTTTCACGAGGGCCTGCTTCAGAAGTTCACTGGCATACCCCTGTCTGCGCTCCGAAGGGACCACGCCATAGCCGATATGCCCGCCTGTACGGAGTAACGCTTCCGTCAGCCGGTGTCTGATGTTCACGGCACCCACCACCCGCTGATCCGTTGTCACCAGCCAGAAGGTTGAACTGCTCACCCATCCGTCTTTGATATTCACACCGCCGGCATGCTCACGCAGAGACTGAAGCATCCCGGCAAAGTCAGCAGGATCGATCTCGACTACCCAGGGAACGAATGATTCTCCGCTGGCCTTCCACTCTTCATAAAATGCCAGATAGGGCTCTCTGAGAGCTTCTGTAGGCTCCACTAATGTTACCTCACTGCCTTGGATCTGCATCTGTGTATCTCCCCTTATACATAAATAATATGAAAAAAAGCCCCTAAGGGCTTTCGGTAAGACGTGTACCATTTATTGATTCTCGAGTTCTTCCTTACTTACAAGACTTGTCAAAGCGGTTACAGCTTGTTCCGCATCTGCGCCATCTGCGCTGATATAAATCTCCGTACCGGAACTGATCGCAAGGCTCATAATGCCCATGATACTTTTGGCGTTAACTTTTTTATCGTCTTTTTCCACGAAAATCTCCGACGAAAACTTATTAGCTTCTTGCACAAACAATGCTGCCGGCCGAGCATGGAGCCCCGTCTTCAACCGAACAACTACCGGGTGCTTTGTCATGAAACGCTTACCCCCTATTTGAGATCTGCCCAAAAATTTCACATTAATTTTATAATATTATATCATTATAACCTCTACCGCACTAGAAAAAAAATAATCAACTGCCCCGCACCTTGTCAGCCAGCTCATCAATTTTGCGCAAACGGTGGTTTACGCCTGATTTACTGACGGTGCCGCCCAGCATATCGCCAACTTCCTTCAGGTTGATATCCGGGTGTGCAAGTCTGATTTCCGCAACCTCGCGCAGCTTATCCGGCAAGCTTTCCAGTCCCACCTCACGCTGCAGCAGCTTGATATTCTCAATCTGGCGTACCGCGGCGCTGATCGTTTTGTTAAGATTGGCCGTTTCGCAGTTGACGATCCGGTTAACGGAGTTACGCATATCGCGCATGATCCGTACATCCTCGAATTTGAAAAGTGCCTGATGGGCTCCGATCAAACTTAAGAATTCAATAATCTTCTCGCCTTCCTTGATGTATAGGATGAAGCCTTTCTTGCGTTCTATGCAGCGGGCATTCAGGTGAAATTCACCAGCCAGCTCCACGAGCGCCTTGCAGTGCTCCTCATACATCGAAGCGATTTCCAGGTGATACGAGGAACCCTCCGGATTATTCACCGAGCCGCCAGCCATGAAGGCCCCGCGCAAGTAAGCACGCTTGCAGCAGTTCTTGCCGACGATTTCATCATCGATCCCATCGGTGAAGATGAAGCCTTCCGAGACAATCCGCAGATCCTTCAGGATCTCCTGAACCCGGTTTGGGATTCTTACGATATAGACGTTATTCTTCTTCAAACGCATTTTTTTACGCACGAGCAGCTCGATATGGACCTGGTAATATTTCTTAAGTAAAGAATATACCCGCCTTGCAATCGCGGCGTTCTCCGTCGAAATGTCGAGAACAACCTTTTTGCTCGAAAGCTGCACCGAACCATTCATCCGGATCAGCGCTGACATTTCCGCTTTCTCACAGCAGGGCTGGCTCTCGACCATCGTCAGCTCTTTTTTGGTAAGGGCCGCAAAAGACAAGGGGCTCACCTCTTTCATGTTAACTCTTTCTGTCAATCCAATCCTGAACCAGCTGGAAAATATGGTGGCTAAGCTTATCTGTATCATGCCGCAAATAGGTTTTAAATAATACCAGTTTGTCGGCAATCACCTTATATCCGTTGCCGTCAACGACATCGCGGTCAAGCTGCACCGGACGTGCGCCTTTCTCGGCATATTTGATCTGTACCTGCTCCGGGATCTCTCCGTCGTTCACAATTACATAATCGAACAGATGCAGTCCGATATGGTCGTATACCGCCTGAAGATGATCACTGACTGTATAATTATCCGTTTCACCGGGCTGGGTCATTACATTGCATACAAATATTTTGATCGCATCCGAGGCCACGACAGCTTCAGCCAGCTTCGGCACCAGCAGATTCGGCAGAATGCTTGTATACAGACTGCCCGGACCGAGCAGAATGGCATCCGCATTCCGGATCGCTTCCAGCGCCTCCGGCAGAGGCTCCACATCGGCAGGCTCCAGGAATACACGTTTGATTATACCGCCGGCCTCCGGTATTTTGGATTCGCCGGTAATCAGGGTACCATCCGACATCTCGGCGTGCAGTACCACCGCTTCACCTGCAGCGGGCAGCACCCGGCCGCGGACGGCGAAAAGGCGGCTAAGCTCTCTGACTGCCGTAACGAAATCACCGGAGATGTCTGTCAGCGCTGCCAGAATGAGATTGCCCAGGCTGTGTCCGGCGAGGCCCTCTCCGGTACTGAAACGGTAGCGCATGATCTGCGCCATCAGAGGCTCCACATCGGCCATAGCCGTCAGTACGTTACGGATATCCCCCGGAGGCGGCATTTGCAGCTCACTGCGCAGAATCCCGGAGCTCCCCCCGTCATCTGCCACGGTTACGATAGCCGTAATATCCAGAGGCTTCTCCTTCAATCCCCGAAGCATAACAGACAGCCCGGTACCGCCGCCCATGACGACGATCTTCGGACGCTGCCCTTGTTCTTCAGTCACTACTCATCCCTTCTCTCGTCAATGCCGATCACGTTCGGAATCCCGATGGCTGATTGCTACCGATTCCGTCTCGCTTACCCCCAGCATTTTGCCCAGATATTCCGCAATGGCTACGGAACGGTGTTTGCCGCCTGTACAGCCGATGCCGATAATAATCTGGGATTTGCCTTCCTTGCGGTATTGCGGAATAAGAAATTGAAGCATGTCAAGCAGCTTGGTCAGGAACGTCTGCGTTTCAGGCCATTTCATCACATAGTCATACACATCGTTGTCTTGGCCTGTCTTGGGCCGCAGCTGATCCACATAATGCGGATTAGGCAGGAAGCGGACATCGAACACCAGGTCAGCATCAATCGGAATACCATACTTGAACCCAAACGAAGTAATGTTAACGGAGAGGGTGCTTTTCCCGAGATGGGAGAACCGTGACACAATTTTTTCTTTGAGCTGTGCCGGCTTCATGCTGCTGGTATCCAGACACAGGGTAGCTGAATTCTTGAGCTCCTCCAGCATTTGGCGCTCCATCCGGATACCGTCAAGCGGCATGCCCTTGGGAGCAAGCGGGTGGTGACGCCGGCTCTCTTTGTAGCGTTGCACAAGCACTGAATCTGTTGCATCCAGGAAAAGAATCTCAAAGCCTATGGTCGACTCGTCCTTGATATAGGCCAGAGACTCCGACAGAGCGGTGAAGAATTCCCGTCCCCTGAGGTCGATCACGAGCGCCACTTTGGCGATTTTGCCTTTGGACTGCTCAATCAGTTCGGCGAACTTCGGGATCAGCACTGGCGGAAGATTATCGACGCAGAAGAAGCCGAGATCCTCCAGGCTCTGCACTGCAATCGTCTTGCCTGCTCCCGACATGCCTGTAATGATGATCAGGGTGGCACGACCGGGCGATATTTGCTCGAATTCGGTCATTAGAGCGTCCCCTCCCTAAGGTTAGTATATGAATAATTCCTGCTCCTTAAGAACGCAGCAAAAGACCTGCCGCACCAATAATACCGGCATCATTGCCAAGCTCCGCAGGCACGATGGTAACACCAGTCTGCAGAGGTGCAGGTGTTAGCTTGGCGAATACACGGCGGACTTCATCAAACAGGATATCGCCGGCTTTGGATACGCCGCCGCCTACGATAAACACTTCCGGATTCAGTACCGCAGCCACCGCAGCCATCGATTTGCCCAGGTAGAATGCTGCGCGGTTCACAATACGCAGAGCGACTTCATCGCCTGCCTTGGCAGCGTCAAAGACTTCCTTGGCCGCAATCTTCTCCACCGTGGACAGAGTGGTGCGGTCCCCGCGGGCCACTGCATCATTCGCCATGCGGATAATGCCAGTCGCAGAGGAAACGGTTTCCAAACAACCCATGTTCCCGCAGCCGCACTGTATAGCTTCCAGATCGGGAACTACTGTGATATGGCCAAGCTCTCCGGCCAGACCGGCAAAGCCCTGATACACCTTGCCATTGATAATAATTCCGCCGCCTACCCCTGTACCCAGCGTATAGCAGACGCAATTCTCAATGCCGCGTCCTGCACCGCTCCAAGCCTCGCCCAGCGCAGCCACATTGGCGTCATTGTCTATTTTGACAGGCTTGTTCAAACGACCTTCCAGAATGGAACGGATCGGCACATCTCTAAATCCTATGTTAGGCGCAAGGATGATGATTCCTTCACGAATATTCGTAAACCCGGCAAGCCCGGCTCCCACACCGGCAAGCTGTTCCCAGGAATACGGAGAGTCCTCCACAATCAGGCGCACATACTTCTCGATATTATCGATAACGGCATCGACGCCGTCTGCGGTCCCCGTTGGACCTTCGTAAGTGTGCAGCAGGCTTCCCTCGGCATTGCAGATTCCAACCTTAATCGTGGTTCCACCTAAATCCACGCCAACGTAGATATTTTCAGACATGTTACAAGCCACCTTTTTCTATGCTAAAATAGTTAATCCTACGTACCCACTATAATAGAAGCCTCCCCTGCGGTCAAGGAAAGGCGATACACCCGGGGCAATGTTCTTCAGGAAGCGGTATGGGATGTTTTGACATGCTCCATCTGCGGACAACCCGCCTAACAAAAAGACCTTCTCACCCGGCAGGCAAGAAAGTCTGAAAGTAATCTTCTATTGCCCTGGTCCCTGTAAATCTGCCATTATTCCGACAAAATACGCTTTTGCCCCTCTAAGGCACGGATCGGAGCAATATTCTGTGTGAACTCCAGCGTCCCCATATAGCGGCCGGTCTCATCACGTACTGCGAAGTAGCGGATATAGATGAATTTATCTTTGATGGCAATCCAGAAATCCTCAGCATCCTTAATGCCTGCCTTGAAATCTGCCAGCAGCTTCTCCACCACATGCACGCTTTGCGGCGGATGACAGTTCTGCACCGTACGGCCGATAACCGCCTTGGTCCGGGCGAAGATCCGTTCCTTGCCATGTGAGAAGTAGCGGACCACATCGTTCTCATCGATAAAGGTCAAATCCACCGGCAGATGATTCATCATCGTCTCGAGCTGATGAAGCGACAACAGGCCGGTCTCAAAGCGGATGAAGCCCTGCGGTGATGCAGCTTCTCCTTCTTCCTGACTCTGGGCACCCTCCGGTTCAGCGGCACGCTCCGGAATCCATTCCTGCTCCGGCGCGGTCAGGCAGAAGCCGATTTCGTCACTTTCACGGGCGATTTTGACCCATTCATCTTCAGTCAGCTTATCGAGCGCCATCGGCAGCAGAATATTCTCTTCTTTGAAGATCATCTCGTTGACTTCTTTAATGATCTCCTCCAGTGAAGCTGCAATCTGCTCAGACTCCCCGCTATACGCGCTGAGTGCTTTCTTGGCTTCCTTAATCATATTGCGGATCCCGTCATCCACGCCCCACATTACCTTGGTTGGACCATAAATGCCGTACTTCTCTAAGTAAGGAAACAGCAGATTCTCCTTGCGGCTGTAATGCTTGTCGAGGTCGAGCAGTAGGCTCAGATCCTCCAGCAGCTTGAAGATGATCTCTTCGCTGGCGTTCTTCTTGATCTTGTCTGTGTGCAGCTCCAGCCGGAAGTTAACCAGCCGTTCAATCTCACGGTTCTCCAGCTTGAAGGTATGCACAGGATGCCCCGGCTGCTCTTCAGCCTTCGAGGAGCGGTGAATCTGCTCGATCGAGCCTTTGAAGATGGCCGTATGCACGGAGCATAGGCGCTGCACTTCCTCTACCGGAATACCCTCTTCGGTCATCAGGGAATGCTCCATGGCAGATATCTCAGCTACAGTCACATCGCCTACCGCTTCGGCAAAACGCGCCTTCACTTCCTCTACACTTTTACCCGCATGCAGCTCCTTGATGATCTCCTTCAGCATAGCCTGGCGGCGCGTCTGCTCCGGTACATCCACTTCACGGTTATTAATCAGTTCGCTCATTATATTCTCTCCTTCTATTCAATAATCTCGAAGCCGTGCTGCGCAAAGGCCAGCCGAACGGTTTCCAGCTCTATTCTCTTTAATTTCATGCCCTTGGATAATGTCATGAACCTGCCTGCCGTCTGCAGCATTCCAGGCTTCGTTATATCATGGAAACCCAGACCGGCCATAATATCTACGGCTTCCGGGTGCCTGGTTACCAGCTCCAATATAGACTCATCTAGCTTCAACACTTTGCTCAAGATCTGCACACCTCACAATTGAGAATTCTTCTCAGCAACAGCTTAGCATAGGGCAGGGGGGTAAATTGTGATTGCAGTCACTAAGTATAAAATTACCCCACAACATATTAGCTTTTAAGGAAAAAGCTGCCCGTACGCCTGTTACAGCATAGGGACAGCTATGTATGTTAAGAATTCACAGAATTCAAGGCTTCGGCTATGAAAAGCGTACATATAAAATTCCTTTGCAGGGTGCCGCCATTCCGGCCGATCAGCTTATGTAACCTGGCGCTTAATTCAATCTGCTCCGCTTCCTTCAGCCCGATGAACCCGTTGCAGGTCCGCAGGAAATTAATGAAGCTATCCGCGTCATCCCTGCTGTCCCAAGGATACCGGTAGACCTCCGGGGCTCTGAAATTTCCGCTGCCGGACAGCTCTGCTACAGTTCGCTCCACTCTCTGTTCAATTACATCCCGCTTATTAAACCAGAATACCTCATACTCCGCACAGACCTCGGCAATCTCTTGCTCCATCTCACTGTCTCCCTGCAGATAAAAATTCCAAAAGAGCGCGAGCCGCCCTCCCGGCTTCAGCAGCCGCCCACATTTCTTGTAACCTTCCGGCTGCGGCACCCAATGAAAGGCTTGAGCGGAGAAGATCAGGTCGAAATCCTTCTCCGGCCCAGACCAGTGCTCGAATCTGGAGGTTACAAATCGCACGTTTTTATCCCTATGCTTCTGTCTTCCCAATTCCGCCAGTTGTGGGCCCGGTTCAATACATAGCAGCTCATACCCGCGGTCCAGGAATAATTCGGAGGCTTTACCGCTCCCGGCACCGATCTCAAGAATTCTGGACTCCTTAGTCAGAGAGGCTTCTCCTATTACCCGCTCAATAAGCGCGGAGGGATAGCTCGGCCGGTACATATCATAGTATTCAGCCGCTTCATTGAAACGTTCGCTTTCCTTGAGCCAGTCTTTGTTCCTCATTCGATTCACTCCCTATACTTGGATAATGCTATTTACGCCAACGCTTGTGCATGGTTTCACATAATAGGGAGAATGAATCTTGTGCTATTCGCGCATAAGAAAAGCTGCCCTCACGCCTTTTACAGCATGGGACAGCAGGGAAATAGCTATAGGAGACTTGCCTTTTTACAGCGACCTGCTCAATCTGTAGGAATTACGGATATCATGCGAAATCCGCATGCTGCAGAATTTAGGACCGCACATAGAGCAGAAATGAGCTTGCTTCGCCCCCTCCGCAGGAAGCGTCTCATCATGATACTCCAGCGCCCTTTCCGGGTCCAGAGAGAGATGGAACTGGTCTCGCCAGCGAAACTCGAACCGCGCCTTGGACAGCGCATTATCCCTGTCCTGTGCACCCGGATGCCCCTTGGCGAGGTCTGCGGCATGTGCAGCGATCTTGTAGGTAATGACTCCCTCGCGCACGTCATTCTTGTTAGGCAGACCTAAATGCTCCTTGGGTGTAACGTAACACAGCATAGCCGTCCCGAGCCAGCCGATCATCGCCGCCCCGATGGCTGAAGTGATATGATCATAACCGGGTGCAATATCGGTAGTGAGCGGACCCAGGGTGTAAAAAGGGGCTTCCCGGCAAATCTCGAGCTGCTTGTCCATATTCTCCTTAATCTTGTGCATCGGCACATGCCCCGGACCCTCAACCATTACCTGAACATCGTGCTTCCAGGCCAGCGCTGTCAGCTCTCCCAGCGTCTCCAGCTCAGCGAATTGAGCTTCGTCATTGGCATCTGCAATAGAACCCGGACGAAGTCCGTCCCCCAGAGAGAAGGCCACATCATACGTCTTCATAATCTCACATATAGCTTCGAAGTGTGTGTACAGAAAGTTCTCCTGCTGATGGGCAAGGCACCATGCGGCCATAATCGAGCCGCCCCGTGATACGATTCCCGTCATTCTTCCGGCAGTCAGCGGAATATAGCGCTGTAGCACCCCGGCATGAATGGTAAAGTAATCGACCCCCTGCTCCGCCTGCTCAATCAGCGTGTCGCGATAGAGCTCCCAGGTTAAATCCTCGGCTATGCCGTTCACCTTTTCGAGCGCCTGGTATAAGGGCACCGTGCCGACAGGCACAGGAGAATTGCGTATAATCCATTCACGGGTGGTATGAATCTTGGAGCCGGTGGAGAGGTCCATGATGGTGTCGGCCCCCCAGCGGGTTGCCCACCGCATCTTCTCCACTTCCTCTTCAATAGAAGAAGACACCGCAGAATTTCCGATGTTCGCATTGATCTTAACCAGGAAGTTACGGCCAATAATCATCGGCTCGCTCTCGGGATGATTGATGTTGGCCGGAATAATGGCCCGTCCGGCGGCTACCTCATCCCTTACGAATTCCGGCCGGGTATTCTCGCGGATCGCGATATACTCCATTTCCGAAGTAATGATCCCTTGCCGCGCATAATGCAGCTGGGTAACATTGCGGCCCGCATGTGCCCGCAGGGGACTCCGCTGCAGCCCTGGATAAGCCTCTGCGGGCGGCCCGCCCCTGCGGATTCCATTATCCTCCGGCTGCACAGCTCTTCCGGTGTATTCCTCCGAATCGCCACGCTCCGCAATCCAGCATAAACGGTGCGGCGGCAGCCCCCTCCGAATGTCAGCCTCTTGCGCAGCATCGGTGTAAATTCCGCTTGTGTCATAGACACGCAGCGGTTCGTTCTCCTCTTCCCCGGCAACGCCCTCGGTTCTGCTGAGGCTGATCTCCCGCATCGGAACCTGAATATCCGGGCGCGAGCCCTCTACATACACTTTGCGGCTTGCAGGAAATCGGGAAAGGTCCACCTCTTCGTTCTTCATCATTTCTGGCATTCTAATCTCCTCCTCTTCGCTCTATAAGCCAATCAGATAAGATTTCACGCAGCAGACTGAGCCGAAGAATCATGTATAGCACAAGGTATATGAATTCTTGCAAGTCAAAAAGCCGCTCCACCTGGAGCGGCTTTATCAAAGGAACAGCCCAATAAGACTGTATTCAAAAAAAGGTCCGACTCCACTTTCCTACGCTGGTATGATCCAGATCAGGTTCAAGGGTCCGGAAATTCACTTTTCCCGTCTCAGCCTATTCAGGCTCCCCTAGTGGGTATCTTATCTAATTAAATACATTCTACTGGTATAGGATTTTTTTGTAAACCCGTAAATAACAAGAACCTTCTCCGGTTATTTATCGAGCGATTCGCTCCAGTCATGCACCATCGTGCCTTCCAGGAACTTCTCGGCATCCATGGCGGCCATACAGCCGGTTCCGGCTGCCGATATGGCTTGACGGTAACGCGTATCCTGCACGTCGCCGCAAGCGAATACGCCGGGAATATTCGTCTCTGTGGTGCCCGGGTTAACCACTATATAGCCATTGGCATCGGTGTTAATCTGCCCGCCTAAGAAAGCGGTATTCGGTGTATGTCCGATAGCGACAAATACACCATCCGCTTCCACCAGCTCGGTAAGTCCCGTCTCATTGTTAAGGACGGTGATGCCCTTAACTCCGGTATCGCCGACGGTTACCTCAAGCGGCGTGCGGTTCAGTGCCCATGACACCTTGCTGTTGTCGCGTGCGCGGTCCTGCATGATCTTCGAAGCACGCAGCTCCGGACGGCGGTGAACCAGCGTTACGCTGGAAGCAAAGCGGGTCAGGAAGCTGGCTTCCTCCATCGCGGAATCGCCGCCGCCGACCACGACAATCTTTTTGTTTCGGAAAAAGAATCCGTCACAGGTCGCACAGGTGCTGACCCCGCGTCCTACATTCTCCTGCTCACCCGGGATACCCAGGTATCTGGCGGAGGCGCCGGTCGAAATAATGACCGACTCCGCTTCCAGTACACCCATTCCGTCTACAGTCACCTTGAACGGACGCTGAGAGAAGTCAACCGACTCCACCCAGCCATTCTTGAATTCAGCGCCGAAGCGTTCGGCCTGCTTACGCATGTTGTCCATCAGATCAGGACCCAGAATCCCTTCAGGGAAGCCTGGAAAGTTCTCCACTTCTGTCGTCGTTGTCAGCTGTCCTCCCGGCTGCAAGCCTTCAATTACGAGCGGGCTCAGGTTCGCGCGCGCCAGATAAATCGCGGCAGTCAGCCCGGCCGGGCCTGTTCCGATTACAATCGTTTTGTACATTACATTGGCCTCCTTACAAGTAGGTTTGTATTTACAAGTGGAAACGGCTTTATCGTCCTTTTATTAGGACGGTACCGTTTCAGCGAGAAATATAAGGATAAGTTATCGTGTGAAACATATAAATTCTCATATTTGAACAAAAGGGTTCAAATATTGTTGGTGGACGGCGACAAGCCGTCCGTTCCCGGCAGCATGCCCTGGGTATCGCATTCACTGTCGATCCGCCGTGCATAGCGGCTTACCATGGAGACCGAGACGCCGTAACGCTGTGCCGCCTCGCGGAAGGTGACCGGACGCCCGTGCAGCCTGGCAGTCAGATACTCCAGTGCCGCACACCAGCCGCCGTCATTGCGGAATAACGGTACATCCGGATACAGGCTGCCGATGAACTGCTTCCAGATAAACTCTGCATCCTTCTTCTGCACAGCATCATATCTCCGGTCCATCATGGCCACCGTATGATCGATAATCCGCTGCCAGTCTTCCTTCCATTCAGCCGGGCCCTTGGGGCTGGAGGCCGCTTGCAACGGCTCTTCCTCAGGAGCTGCAGCTTCTTCCAGATTCTCTCCAATCAGCCGCTGCAGGCTGAACAGCGCCGCCTCCTGCAGCCGGTCCTCCTGGAGCGGCTGATGCTCCAGAACTCCGCGCAGTACCTCGGACATCTCCTCATCCTCAATCCAGCGCAGGGCTTCGGTCACCTGCAGCTTCGTGGAGGAATCGCCGTAGCGCAGCGCCCAGAAGAACGAGGCGCGCAGCAGCGGATTGTTCCGTACTTCTTCGGTGAACTTGCCTGTATTCCCCTTCCACTGCTTAAGCTGCTCCTGGAAAGGCAATTGGTAATTATAGCTGACAGCAGGCATAGGTCTGTCTTCTCCCCGGGCTTGCTGGAGCTGGGACAGGAAGAATGCCGGCACGGCAGACTCAGGGTCCAGCTTCGCAGCCTGTCTCCAGCAGCGCAGCGCTTCAGTGTAGAGGCCGCTGTTGCTGGCCGCTGCTGCGCAGTAATGATACAGGCCGGCGTCTCCGGCGACCTCTTCATCCTTCAGCAGACGCCGGAAGTGGCTGTATGCTGCAGTATGTCTGCCCAGGATGCCCATCGTCGTGGCCATTTTGAATACATGCTCCTGATGAAAAGGCACAGTGGCTTCAAGCATGCCCAGCAGAGAATCCAACTGCTCCTTGTCACCTGCATACTGCAGGAAGATCGCCATATTGCAGAGCGCATGCAGATTACCGGGGTCCTGCTTCAGCACCTCGTTCAGGCATTCCTTCGCTTTGGCAAACCGGCCCATATAGAAATAAGCGAGGGCCAGGTTATTATGCGCAGCCAGAAAGTCCGGCGAGGTCGCAATAATCTCTTCCAGCAGCTCTACGGCCTGGGGAAACTTGCCCTCCTCCAGCAGACTGCGGGCCCGGTCATGCTCGACCACACCCTCACGGCTGCGGATCCGCACAAGCGGAGCAGGACGGTTCAGCTCATATTGCAGCAGCTCCATCAGCTCTTCGGATTCGGCCATGAACTCGCCGCTGGCATCCTCCTCCAGATACGTGACCAGCGAACGCTCCGCCTCTTCAAAGCTTTCCATATTGGCGTAATTATTAGCCATATAGAAATGACATTCGGTCATTGCGGGATCAATCTTCTCCAGTACATGGGTCAGAATCTCATTAGATGCTGTGTAATTACCCATCTCAGATAATATACCCGCCATGTTGCAATGATTCACCGGATTATCCGGCTCATATTCAACAGCTTTGCGAAAATTCTTTAATGCCTTATCATATTGAAAGCGGTCAAGCGACCGTACGGCTCTTTCAAAGAAAAAATTGGCATCCAGAGTGACCGGAATCACATTACCGCTGTCCGTATCATTCTCTGAAGTTTTCTCAATCATGGAAGCAAGGCACCTCCCTTTGTAAGCTTCCCTAGCCTAACGAAAAATAGGAGAGCGGCATCAAATATATACCCATACTCCCTGTCTTAAGTGTTCTTTTCGTTTCCATTTATGGACTTGGCTGTCTTCTTCACACAGTATACCACATGTGGTAGTGAGATTCTCAACCTGGGAGGAGAGTTAAGGGGAGGTAAACGCTTGAAAAGTTGCTGCTGCAGCATAACTGTAAAAAAGAAACGCAGGGACTATATCCCCGCGTCTCTAAATAGCTTGTCTATGGAACCGCCTTCGATGATAATACGTGTGGCTTCTGCCAGCATAGGTGCAACAGAGAGCACCGAGAATCTGCTGGAATGCTCATCCGGCAGCGCAATAGAATCCGTGACGACAATTTCGTCGATATTGGGATGATCCATCCGCTCCAGCGCATCTCCGGAGAACAGCCCGTGCGTGGCACAGACGATGCTGTTCCGGGCCCCGCGCTCCTTCAGCCCTTCTACCACATTGACGATCGTGGTCCCCGTATCAATAAGATCCTCAATAATAATCGGCGTTCTTCCCTCAACGTCTCCGATGACATGGGTAATCACCGATTCGTTATGAGCCGGACGTTTCTTGATCATGATGGCAAACGGAGAGTCCAGCCGGCTGGCCAGCTTCTCAGCCATGGAGGCGCGGCCCGCGTCGGGTGATACGACTACCAGATCGGAGAGGCCTTTGATCTTCAAATAGCCGCTGATCAGATCAAGCGCAGTCAGATGATCCACGGGAATGTTGAAGAATCCCTGGATAGCCGCTGCATGCAGGTCAATAGTTATCACGCGGGTAGCTCCTGCAGTGGTCAGCACATCGGCAACCATTTTGGCCGAGATCGGCTCACGCGGCGCAGATTTGCGCTCCTGCCGGGCATACCCGTAATAAGGAACGATAATATTCACTGTTCTTGCCGATGCGCGTTTGGCAGCGTCGATCATGACCAGCAATTCTACAAACAGCTCGTTAATCGGATGAGCCAGGGATTGCACCAAAAATACGTCGCAGTTCCGGATGCTCTCTTCATAATGCACATAAATCTCGCCGCTCTTGAAACGTGTCAGCTTAATCAGGCCCAGCGGTGCGCCAAGGCGCTCCGCAATATCAGCGGCCAGCTTCGGATTCGACGAACCGGAAAAAATACGTAATTGATGATGCATAGTACCCTCCTGGGATTATAATTTAAACTTCGAACGCAAGTGGAAACGGCTTTGCCGTCCTTGTATGGACGGTACCGTTTCAGCGAGAAATAGAAGGATAATATATAGCGCGAAGCCTATACATTCTTATATTTGGACGGATGTGCGGCGGCGTCCTTCGAACACAGCCAGTTCACGGAAGCCCGTGCGCCACAGCATTTCCCGCGCCTCCTGTAAGCCGTCTCCCAGCTTCAGAGGGTCATGGGCGTCTGAGCCCACGGTGAGCGGAATGCCCAGGGCATACGCCTGCTGAAGCACATGCTCAGCCGGGAACATCTCGGCGCAAGGCTTAGTGAGTCCCGAAGCATTCAGCTCCATCGCGATTCCGCTGCCGGATATAACCTTGAGCGTCTCCAGCTCCAGTGCTCTGGCCTCGGCTCTTCCTTCCGGAGTCTGCGGCCCGTAACCGAACCTTTTGATGACATCCATATGTCCTATAATATCATATAATCCCGATAACGCCGACTTCTGCACTGCATCATAATATCGGCGGTAGACGCTCATCACGTCCTGGCCTTCCCAGCCATGGGTCTGCCGGTGGTCCGTAATATCCCATTCCCCGAGAAAATGCACCGACCCGATCAGATAGTCCCACGGATAGGGTGCTAAAAGCTCGCGGATCTGCTCTTCATATCCTTCGATATAATCCGCTTCAAGCCCCACCCGCAGCTCAATCGTTCCGCGGTAGCGCTCCTTCAGCGTAAGACATTCCTCCACATAACGCGGAAGCTCCGCAAGCGGCATAGCCATCTCGGGATAATAGTGCTCCGGATCTACATGGATAAGCGGCAGATGATCGGACAGTCCAAGCTGCTGCAGCCCGAGCGCTATGCCGCGCTGCACATACTCTTCAAGCTTCCCTACGGCATGGCCGCAGCGCTCATGGTGGGTATGGTAATCAATACGCATGCTGAACCTTCCTCCTAGTCCCGGCGAGGCCGTTCATGGCGGGCACTCAGCTCTTCCAGAATCTCATCCAGCGGAAGCTTCCGCTCCTGCAGCAGGACCAGTAAATGATAGATCAGATCGCTGACTTCAAGGCGAAGCTCGGCATTATCTTTATTTTTGGCGGCGATAATGGTTTCGGAGGCTTCTTCGCCGACCTTCTTGAGAATCTTGTCGACGCCCTTATCAAACAGATAAGTAGTGTACGCCCCTTCCGGACGGTTCACTTCCCGCTCGGCAATTACGCGCTCCAGCTCACCCAGTACAGCAAAGCGGTCATGGCCTGCTGCTGCCGAGTTAACTGTACCTCCAGCTGCTTCAGCTGTTGCCGGTGAATCGAGGGGAATCTCGCGGAAGAAGCAGCTGTTCTCACCCGTATGGCAGGCCGGTCCTTCCGGCACAACTTTCACCAGTAGCGTATCGCTGTCACAATCGTAATGGATGGAGGTGATGGCCTGGGTATTGCCCGAGGTTCCGCCCTTATGCCAGAGCTCACTACGCGAACGGCTCCAGAACCAGGTCTGGCCGCTCTCAAGTGACAGCCGTAGTGACTCCGGATTCATATAGGCGAACATTAATACTTCCAGGGTACGGGCATCCTGCACCACTGCCGGCAGCAGGCCGGATTCATTCCAGCGGATGCCTGACAATGCCTCCTGCTGGCTCTGCGCTATATCTTTCTTGTCCTCGCTCATCGGATCTCTACCCCTCTTTGCTTCAGATCAGCCTTCAAATCATGAATGGCAATCTCTTTATAGTGAAAAATAGTTGCCGCAAGTCCGGCATCTGCCTTGCCTGCGGTAAATACATCATAGAAATGATCAATTCTTCCCGCACCGCCGGAAGCAATTACAGGAATGCTCAGCAGATCGCAGACTGCTGCCGTCAGCTTCAGATCGAAGCCGTCCTTGGTGCCGTCGGCATCCATGCTTGTAAGCAGGATCTCGCCGGCTCCCAGCCGCTCAGCTTCCTTGGCCCAGGTAAGCGCCCGGATACCGGTAGGCGTACGGCCGCCGTGCGTGTACACTTCCCATTCGCCCCAAGCCTCATTATATTTGGCATCCATCGCCACCACAATGCACTGGGAGCCGAAGTGACGGGCTCCTTCAAGAATCAGCTGCGGATTATTGACAGCTGCCGTATTAATGCCGATCTTGTCTGCACCGGCACGCAGGATCCGCTTCATGTCCTCAGGTGTCGAAATCCCGCCGCCCACCGTGAATGGAATAGCGATCTCCCCGGCAGTCTGCCGCACGACCTCGACCATGGTCGCCCGGCCTTCCACCGATGCGGAGATATCCAGAAATACCAGCTCATCTGCACCTTCGCTATCATATAAAGCCGCCAGCTCCACCGGATCTCCGGCATCACGCAGATTTACGAAATTAACGCCTTTTACCACCCGCCCGTCCTTCACATCCAGACAGGGGATAATCCGTTTGGCTAACATCCAAGACCCCTCCTTCACAGGCTAACAAAAGTAATTACTAAGCCCGGAACCCCTACGCCTTACCCAGCGCCTGCAGGGCTTCAGCCAGATCAATATTGCCGGTGTAGAGCGCCTTGCCGACAATCGCTCCACCGATCCCGCTGCCGCTATGTACGCTCAGACGCAGCAGATCGTCCAGGCTGGTAACACCGCCGGAGGCAATTACGGTTTTGCCGCTCGCCCCGGCCATGGACAGAATACCCTCCACGTTCGGTCCCTGCATCATCCCGTCACGGGAGATATCTGTGTAGATGAAGGTCTCTGCACCCTTGGCTGCCAGCTCCTTGGCCAGATCCTCGGCGCGCACCTCGGAGGTATTCAGCCACCCATGCGTAGCCACATAGCCGTTACGGGCGTCAATACCGATCGCTACCTTATCGCCATACTTCGCGAGAACCGCCTCTGTAAAAGCATAATCATTGATCGCCGCCGTTCCAATAATGACCCGGCTGATGCCAAGACCCAGCAGCTTCTCCACATCCGCAAGCGTGCGGAGACCGCCGCCGACCTGAACCGGAACATTGGCATTCCTGGCAATGGCTCCGATGATGGCATCATTAACGGGATGCCCGGCCTTGGCGCCGTCCAGATCGACCAGATGGATAAACTGTCCGCCCTGCTCTTCCCAAGACTTGGCCACCTGAACCGGGCTGTCGTTATAAATAGTTTCCTGGCTGTAATCCCCCTGCTGCAACCGGACACATTTGCCGTCCCGGATATCAATTGCCGGATATACGATAAAAGAAGACATGTAGCGCTCCCCGCTTTCATTACAATTTGCAATATAGTTATTCAGGCTTCACGCCTGCTCTCTTCGAAGCCGCAGGAAATTCCCCAGCAGCTTGATGCCAAGCTCGCCGCTTTTCTCAGGGTGAAACTGCATGCCGTACACATTGTTCCGCCCGACTACAGCCGTTACCGGATGTCCATAATCCGTGACCGCCAGCAGGTCGCTGTCGCTACCTGCAAGCACATGATAGGAATGGACGAAGTAGACATGCCCTTCTTCAAGGCCGGTCAGAAGCGGACTCTCCGGCTGGAGGAAGCCCAGCTTGTTCCACCCCATATGCGGCACCTTGTAGCCGTCACGGGGTGCGAAGCGTACCACCGAGCCTGGCAGAAGATCCAGCCCCTTATGCTCGCCATGCTCCTCGCTGCTGCTGAACAGCAGCTGCATACCAAGGCATATACCCAGCAGCGGCTGTCCCGCTTCAGCTACAGCCTTAACTACAACATCCATTCCGCTCGCCCGCAGATGCTCCATCGCATCGCCGAATGCACCGACACCCGGCAGGATCACGCTGTCTGCCGCCAGAATCTCACCGGCATCTGCCGTCACCAGACTCGTATACCCCAGGCGTTCCACCGCCTTGCTGACACTGTGCAGGTTGCCCATGCCGTAATCGACGATTGCAACGGTCATGCTACAGCACTCCCTTCGTCGAAGGCACACCCTTCACCCGGGGGTCCACTTGTGTCGCTTCATCCAGCGCCCGTCCCAGTGCCTTGAAGACCGCTTCAATCATGTGATGGGTATTGGAGCCGTAATGCACAATGACATGCAGCGTAATTCTCGCTTCCAGCGCAAACTTCCAGAGGAATTCGTGAACCAGCTCCGTAGAGAAGCTGCCTACCTGCTGCGAAGGATACGTTGCCCGGTATTCAAAATGCGGCCGGTTGCTGATATCAATCACTACCTGAGCCAGTGCCTCATCCATGGGGATGAAGACACTCGCATAACGTTTGATGCCTTTTTTGTCGCCAAGCGCTTCCCGCAGCGCCTGTCCCAGACAGATACCGATATCCTCAACCGTGTGGTGGTCATCGATATCGATGTCGCCCCGCGCCTGTACGCTCAGATCAAACTGTCCATGCTTGGTGAATAGATCCAGCATATGATTCAGAAAAGGCACATCGGTCTCCAGCTCGGAAACTCCGCTGCCGTCCACAGCAAAGGTCAACGCGATGTCCGTTTCGTTGGTTGTACGGCTAAGTCCGGCCTTGCGCAGCGCCACTTCATTATTATTGTTCTCCATTTCCGTCTCCACCTTTCGCTTCGTTCTCCAGCCGGATTTCTATTGCGCGGGCATGGCCTTCCAGGCCCTCACGCCGGGCGAGCTCCATAATCGCCGCCCCGTCCCGCAGCAGTGCTTCCTTGCTGTAATAGATCAGGCTGGATTTCTTAATGAAATCATCCACGTCCACAGGCGAGGAGAACCTTGCTGTGCCGTTGGTCGGTATAATATGGTTCGGTCCGGCGAAGTAATCGCCGACCGGCTCCGAGCTGTACGGACCCAGGAAGATTGCCCCGGCGTTCTCAATCGCGCCGGTCAATGCCATCGGGTCCGCCACTACAATCTCCAGATGCTCCGGTGCCAGCCGGTTCACAATGGAGATGCCCTCCTCGAGCGATTCCACGACGATAATCGCGCCGTAGTTCTCTACCGAGGCCCGCGCGATAGCTTCGCGCGGCAACGTCTGCAGCTGCCGTTCTACTTCGGCAGCAACGGCCTCCGCGAGACGCTGCGACGGCGTCACAAGGATCGCCGAGGCCATCTCGTCGTGCTCGGCCTGCGAGAGCAGGTCGGCCGCGACGTAGGCGGCCTCAGCGGTATCGTCGGCGAGCACGACGATCTCGCTCGGTCCGGCGATGCTGTCGATATCGACAGCGCCGTAGACCTCGCGTTTGGCCAGGGCCACGTAGATGTTCCCTGGCCCGCAGATCTTATCGACCGGCACGATGGATTCCGTGCCGAAGGCCAGGGCGGCGATCGCCTGCGCGCCGCCTACGCGGTATATCTCGTTTACGCCCGCTTCAGCGGCGGCAACGAGAATATAGGGATTGATGCCTTCGAAGCCGCCCGTCGAAGGCGGTGTAACCATCACGATCTCCGGCACGCCAGCGATCTGTGCCGGAATAACGTTCATCAGCACCGAGGACGGATACGCTGCTTTGCCCCCGGGAACATAGACGCCCACCCGCTTCAGCGGGCGGATGATCTGTCCGAGGATCGTGCCGTCCGGCTGCAGATCCATCCAGGAATTGCGCTTCTGCCGCGCATGGAACGCACGGATATTGACAGCTGCCGCCCGGATTGCCGTCACGAAGGACTCCTCTACCCGGCCATAGGCGGCCTCTAGCTCCTCCTGCGTTACCCGCAGCTGCGCAGGCGTCAGCACTGCGCCGTCGAAGCGCTCCGTATACCGGAGCAATGCCGCATCACCTTCCTGTTTGATACCGGCCACGATTTCACGTACCGCCTTGTTCTGCTCCGGCGTGCCGTATTCCACTTCACGCTGCAGCTTAAACTCCTTACTGGACTGGACCTTCACCGCTGCTTCCCCCCTGAACTTTCTATTTACTAGCTAGGCTCAGCCGTAACTACGGATAATGTTTGGACTTCCGCTCCTACAGTTCCAAACTTCTCCTTCATCACTTCTATCCTTTTTTCATCTCTTAAAGTTCAATCTGTATAGCTTATTTAATCTGCAGCTCCGGGCCTGCAATCACGGCCTGCAGGCGGTCACACAACTGCTGGATTTCCTCATTCTTCATCCGGTAGCTTACCCGGTTGGCCACCAGGCGGCTGGTAATTTCGAAGATACTGGTCATTTCCACCAGCCCGTTATCCTTCAGGGTCTGGCCGGTCTCCACCATATCCACGATCCGGTCAGCCAGTCCAATCAGCGGCGCCAGCTCAATCGAGCCGTTCAGCTTCACAACCTCGACCTGCTGGCCCTGCTCACGGAAGTACCGTGAGGCCACGTTCGGATATTTGGTCGCTACCCGCTGCTGGATGCCCGGCTGCCAGTTCGGGAGTCCGATAATCGACATCCGGCAGCGGGCGATTCCCAGATCAAGCAGTTCGTACACATCACGGTTTTCTTCCAGCAGTACATCTTTGCCGACAATACCGATATCCGCTACACCATACTCTACATATGTAGGCACATCTACCGGCTTGGCAAGAATAAACTCCATTCCGGCTTCCGGCAGTGAAATCACCAGCTTGCGTGATTCTTCCCCGTCCGGAGGAATCGGCAGTCCCGCCTTGCGGAACAGCTCTGCCGCTTTGTTGTAAATCCGGCCTTTCGGCATGGCTACCTTAAGAATCTGTGCCATTCATACCCGCCTCCGTTTCTATTTCCGCTACATACTTGCAGGGATTACTTGGGTTCACATATTCCTTCACTTCACGTATTGTCACCTATTGCTTCATACCACATTTATGAGATCAGCCAATCAACCTGCTCCGCTCAGCCATGCTCGCTGATAAAAGACACAAACGTATAAATCTCTCCGTAACGTTCACCCTCTGCCTCTACGGTATCCGTATCCAGGCGCTTCACAACCTTCAGCTCTTCCAGGCCTGCCGCCAGCCGGGTTACCACAGCGTGGCCCTCATTCCGCAGCCGGGCCGCCTCAGCAAGACCTTCCTGACGCCGCAGGGCATCGTACTGGACCAGTACCGGCAGTTCTTCCTCTTCGGTTACTCCGGATACACCATCCAGAATACGGTTGGTCTTCAGCGAGAAGCCTGTCGACGGAATCGGGCGTCCAAACTGCTGAAGCAGATTGTCGTACCTTCCGCCGCTGCATACCGGGAAGCCCAGCTCAGAAGCATAACCTTCAAATGTCATGCCCGTATAATAGGAGAAATCACCGATCATCGTCAGATCAATCAGCACATGCTGAGAGACACCGTATGCGACAAGTACCTCCCATACCTTGCATAAATGCTCAATGGAAGCGCGTGCCAGCGGATGGCTGCTGAGCTCCAGCGCCTGTCCGCAGATTTCCTTGCCTCCCCGCAGCCGCAGCAGTCCGTCCAGTTCCTTCTTCTGGGCTTCCGGCAGTTCCAGGCGGCGCAGCGTCTCCCGGAAAGCGACATAATCACGGCCCAGCAGATGACTCTTCAGCTCTTCCTGGGCCTGCGGGAGGCCGGATACCGCTTCCTGGAACAGACCGTCGAGGAAGCCTACATGCCCTATCGCAATTTTAAAAGATTTCACTCCCGCGGCCTCCAGCGAGGCAATTGCCAGTGCAACGACCTCAGCATCCGCCTCTGGTGAATCATCTCCGACAAGCTCCACTCCGGTCTGGAAGAATTCCGCTTCCCGGCCGGCCTCCTCTTCGATAGCGCGGAAGACATTGGCATGATAGGACAGACGCAGCGGCAGCGGTTCGTCCTTCAATAGGGAGGAGACTACGCGGGCAACAGGCGCAGTCATTTCTGAACGCAGCACGAGTGCCTGACCGCGGTTATTCAGTAATTTATACAACTTCTGGTCTGACGTGGAACTGGCCACACCGACCGTATCGTAATATTCAAGGGTGGGAGTAATCATCTGGCGGTAGCCCCAGCGGCTCATGCAGTGCAGCACATCGTTCTCAATCTTGCGCAGCTTCGTTACCGCACGCGGGAGATAATCCCGTACGCCGGCAGGCTTTTCGAATCCCTTTGGTTTGGACATCTTCACTTTTCACCTCATCAGATATCATAAGAAGTATCTTCAAGCACTTTAATATGGTAAAGTGGTAGTAAACTAAAGCAGTGGTAATATCGTATCATGGACTATCCTTTTGCGTCAACAATCTCCTTCTATACCCGCCAGTTTCGGAAGCTTGGACTAAATGTTAAGCAGCGCCTATCCATCCTCTCTTTGCCACCATGATTACCTGCGAATATAATAAGCTGTAGAACATGAACTTCAGAATGTTTCATGCGAAATATATAATATAATTGTACTTTATTTCCTGCATTAAGTATTCCCGGTATCTATTTCAGAGCAGAAAGAAGGACTGACGGCTTGAGTACATCCTATATGATCGGCGTTGATATTGGAACCACCAGCACCAAGGCTGTCCTCTTCGAGGAGAACGGAACAATCGTCACACAGAGCAACCAGGGCTATCCGCTGCATCAGCCTTCCCCTTCTGTCGCAGAACAGGACCCTGGTCAGATTCTGCAGGCTGTCCTGCACACTATCTCTTCAGTCATGCAGGACAGCCACGTCTCTCCTGGACAGGTTCTGCTTGTCTCCTTCAGTTCGGCCATGCACAGCGTGATTGCTGTAGATTCTTCCGGCAAACCGCTTACCGCCTGCATCACCTGGGCCGATAACCGGAGCAGTGCAGCTGCCCGGCGGCTGAAGAATGAACTGAACGGGCATGAGCTGTATATGCGGACAGGAACACCTGTCCATCCGATGTCTCCGATTACCAAGCTGATGTGGCTCGGTGAGGAGCATCCGGAGCTGTTCAGCCAGACCCATAAATTCATCTCCATTAAAGAATATATCTTCTTCAAGCTGTTCGGCAAATATGTAATTGATCACTCCATTGCCTCTTCTACAGGTATGTTCAATCTGGAGAAGCTTGACTGGGACGCTGAGGCGCTCCGTATCGCCGGAATTACTCCAGAACGTCTATCAAGACCGGTGCCCACCACGCAGATCCTGCAGGGGCTGCTTCCGGGGCTTCCGGAAGAGCTTGGACTTCTGGCCGCCACACCGTTTGTCGTAGGCGCCAGTGACGGTGTCCTGTCCAATCTGGGGGTCGGTGCCATAGAGCCGGGGGTTATTGCCGCGACTATAGGAACCAGCGGTGCCATCCGCACCGTGGTCGACCGGCCGCTGACCGACCCGAAAGGGCGGACCTTCTGCTATGCACTAACGGACAAGCACTGGGTTATTGGCGGACCCGTGAATAATGGCGGCATGCTGTTCCGCTGGGTGCGTGATGAGTTCGCCGCCTCTGAGGTAGAGACCGCGAAGCGCCTCGGTATTGATCCTTATGAGGTCCTGACCCGGATCGCCGAGCAGGTACCGCCAGGCAGCAATGGCCTGCTCTTTCATCCGTATCTGACCGGTGAGCGTGCCCCGCTGTGGAACCCCGATGCGCGCGGCTCCTTCTTCGGACTGAGCATGAATCACCGCAAAGAGCATATGATCCGCTCTGTGCTGGAGGGTGTCATCTTCAATATGTATACCGTATTGCTTGCTATGGAGGAAATCATCGGCCAGCCGGGCAGAATCCTGGCTACCGGCGGCTTCGCCCGCTCCGCTCTATGGCGGCAGATGATGGCAGACATATTTGATCAGGAGGTGGTAGTCCCCGAGAGCTTCGAGAGCTCCTGTCTTGGCGCCGTTGTCCTCGGGCTGTACGCCATCGGCCGGATCGATTCCTTCGATACCGTATTCGGCATGATTGGCTCGACCCACCGCCATGAACCCGTCCAGGCACATGCCAAAGTCTATAAGCAGCTGCTGCCCATCTATATCTCCGTATACCGCAGCCTCGAAGGCCAATATCAGGCGATTGCCGATTTCCAGCGCGAACAGGCCGGCGAATAAATAAGCAAGCATGACAATATATGAATAAAAGCGCCGACCGGCCCGCATCTGCGGCCAGTCGGCGCTTTTATCATTCTGGATTTGAAGTCCCATTCATTACTGCATTTCAAAGCACCCAGCTACACTGTTGCTTTAGGCGCCCGCTTAACCTTCTGCGGCCCAGAACCAAACAGTACCCATGCCGGCTTCACATAACGGAAGACGAGGGCGACGACCAGCCATGAGCCGGCGAAGGCTACCAGCCAGCCCCCGGCAATGGCAGCCGTGTAGGCAAGTGATCCGCCGTGCAGCGGCAGCTTTCTATAGAAGAAGAGCAGCGCCGGATGCAGCAGATATATCCCGAAGGAACAGGCGCCGGCAGAGATCAGCAATCTTGCCAGCAGGCTGCGCCCCGCTCCGTACAGCAGGAAGGACAGCTGGAACAGCACAAGACAAGAGAGCAGCGCATGAAGATTGGAGAAGCCTTCATACCATAGACTGTTGATGACCGTCTTCTTCGTATAATTGTTGAACCACAGCTCCACATGAACGATTCCTGCAGCGGCCCATATGAACCACAGCACAATCCAGCTTGCACCCTTACCGGAGCGCCACCCTTCGCGTGTAGGAATCAGCCACTTTTTCAAAGAGCTGTAATATACCGCAATCGCTGCACCGAGCAGGAAATAAGAGAAGTACGTAATTGCAAGACTGCCCTTGGACAGCTGCCAGTATCCGTGATTAGCCATATATTTGTTCAGCAGCACGAATCCCCACTGTAAGGCCAGTCCGATGAGCGGTGCCCACGCCGCCAGACGGCGGACCTTCTGCAGACACCAGAGCATGAGCGGGAACAGTACATAGAACTGAATAATGATAATAATATAGTACAGATGGGTATACGCCGTACCGGTCCACAGATATTTGCCGAATTTGGCCGCCTGCTCATTAAGAGGCATGCCCCATGTATGCCCGGCAGTCATTTTCAATATAAAGTACAGCACCGAAAAAACAAGATAAGGCACAATAATATAAATCAGCCTTCGGCTATAGAATTTCGCGAGAGTCTTCCCGCCAAGCGGACGGTCAATATAATTGTAGAACAGCACGAACCCGCTTAGGAATGCAAACGAAGGTACAGCGAACTGGCTGAACTTGTTTATGAACAGAAACGGATGAAACAAAGAGGTATCCAGTGTTTCCGCCAGTGTCCGCGAAGTGGCGTGAATCGCTATGACCGCAATAATCGCTATCGCCCGGAATACATCAAGCTGCGGTATTCTTTCCTTTTGAGCCATTATCTTTCCTCCTGCCTAGACCCTCATCCCTAATGCCCTGAGTTGTGGTCTGTTGAACTCTCATGATTTACTGATATCTTTACCTTCGAGCACTCTATTGGTGCTCCCGTGCACAGGCTTGTCCTTCACCGGAGGGGCAAGTGAACGCGGTACACTCCCGAATGCCACCCAGGACAGGCGGATGCGGCGGAACGCAAACTGCACAAGCATCCAGCTTCCTGCCAGCGCCGCAGCCAATCCCCCGTAAATATAGAATACATAGGTTAATGAATCTGTAGGAATTCCCGTTCCGAATCTTCTATACACTGCAAGCAGCAGAGGATGGATCAGATACACCGCAAATGAAACCTCACCCAGCCGGGTCAAAATAGCAACGATCACCTTCGGTGCCCTGCGGTAGATAAGAAAGGTGGCATACAGCAGCACCAGCGCTGACAGCATCGTATGTACATTCCAGAGCAGCTCGTACCAGAGCGAGTCCGTCCATATCCCAAAGTGGCGGGCTCTATACCATAATTGTACATGCGTGAAGGCTGCTCCGAGCCACAATGTTACAAGCAGCAGGATTAGCACTTTATACCTGGCAGCCAGTTCACGCCAAGGCTTCATCAGCCACAGCTTGATCGCTTCGAAATTAATGGCGATATAGGCGCCCAGCATATAGTATGCCAGATACGAGATCGACAAGCTTCCTTTTTCCACAATATGCAGCTGATACTTGTTCCAGATAATGAATACCCACTGCAGCGCAAGTCCAATCGGAAAAGCCCAGCGCACCCACAGCCGTGAGCTCTGCAGCAGCTTAAGCAGCAATGGAAACAGCAGGTAGAACTGGATGCTGATGAATACGAAATACAAATGCGCATACGCCGAACCCGTAAATAAGGCACCCAGGAAGCCGGAGATGCTCTCTGCCAGAGGCTGTGTCAGCTTCCCATTCACGTACAGGGTCAATCCGTAATAGCCGATGGATACCAGCATATAGGGAAGCAGAATGTACTTCAGCCTGCGGCGGTAAAAGCTTCCGATCAGGCTCCCCGTCACGGGCCGCCCGTAATAATTATAGAACAGCACAAAGCTGCTAAGAAAAATAAACGACGGTGTACCGAATTTAAAGAAGATGTTGATCCAGTTTAACCAATAATAATAGGGTGACTGGAGTGCCAATTCTCCGGCCGCAAAAGATGATGAATGGACATGCAATACGCCCAATATCGCCAGAGCACGGTATATATCCAGCTGGGGCAGACGTTCCTGTTTTGCTGCATTCACTTTAAGATTCCTCTTCTCTGCTATGATGGCTGTTCATAGACGCCAAGCGGAAGTGATACCTATCAGGAAGTCTGCCCCTGCTGATTATTTCATTCTGATATGTGCTGCGCGTCCGTATGCGGAAAGATCCGCTCCTGCACTTACAAGTATATCGCCAATATATACCCGCCGAACACTTAAAGGTTGCTTAAGATTGCTTAATTGCCTCCGGCTGCGAAGTTTACACAAGAAACCCTGCAGCTCCTGCGCAGATACACGCAATATGAAACTGCAGGGTAAGAGGTTACCTGGTGACTATTCTTCTACAGCCTTCTCCGCTGATCCCGGCGGACGCAGCTCACGCAGCGGATTGCCCCCGACGAACGAGCCCGCAGCTACATTCTTGTGCACGACAGAACCCGCGGCGACAACCGCCCAATCTCCAATCGTAACGCCGGGCAATATCGTTGTGTTGGCTCCAATCAGGACGTTCTCCCCGATAATGACTTCACCCAGCCTGTACTCTTTGATGAGGTATTCATGGGCAAGAATGGTCGTATTATAGCCGATGACCGAGTTCTCACCGACCGAAATTTTCTCCGGAAAAAACACATCCACCATCGCCATTAGCCCAAACGCAGTATGCTTGCCCACCTTCATGCCGAGTACCCTGCGGTAAATCCAGTTCTTGAGCGGCAAGACCGGACAGTAGCGGGCAATCTGGATAAAAATAAAATTGCGTACGCCCTTCCACGGGCTCACCGTACGGTAAATATACCAGAGCGAATTATGGCCCTCCACCGGATAGCGGGTTAACTTTCTCACGGCTGCTTCGTCTCCTGCTCCACTATAGTATATAAGTCTTTCATGTCGTGGATGATGTAATCCGGGTTGTACTTACGCAGCATTTCCTCACCTTTGAGTGACCAGGCGACCGCAGCTACACGCACACCCGCTGCCTTGGCAGACTGAATATCGACCGCACTGTCACCTACCATCAGGGTTCTGGCCGGATCAACACCCAGATTAGCAACCGCGGTTAGGACAGGCTCCGGATGCGGCTTCGCCTGACTGACATCATTGACCGTCACAATCGTCTCCATATACTTCAGCAGATCGAACATTTCCAGCGCTTTGAGTGTAGTTGGACGAATCTTCGTTGTCACAATTCCGAGCTTTATTCCCCGGCTTAACAGCCCTTCCATAGTCTCATTCACATGAGGAAAAGAACGGATTAGCTCATCATGATGCGCATAATTATATGAACGGTAAGAAAGCTCCAGCACGCTTGTGTCCTGCAGACCGGAGAACGCGCTCATCTGCTGCTGGAGCGTAGTTCCCATATGGGGAATAATCTCTTCCCGGGTTAGAGCCGGGAGGTTATTCTCCTTCAGCGCATGCATGAACGAGCTGATGATCAGCTCATTAGTATTCACAATCGTTCCGTCCAAGTCAAATAACACGCATTCTATCATTAGTTCTACTACTCCTTTGTTTCCTTATCTTCAGATGAGTCCTTCACCGGCTGGATAGGCTGAGGAGCCTTCTGCGGTGTATTCACTGCACTCTCGGGAACTACAGCATCTGCCGCTGCCAGTTTAGTGCTGACAATCGGATCAGAATAATGATCCTTCGGCTGACCGCTGACACGCCGTACAATGATCAATACAACTGCAACGAGAATGATCAGTAGTGCCAGCAGCTGTGAGATACGGACATTCCCGTATGCCGGATCGAAATACCCCTGCTCAAATCCCAGCCATTTCATCGGACTCCATAGACCGTTAATGAACGATGCCAAACCGCTGCTGCCGTTAAATCCTAGGCTGTCCGTACGTAAAGCTTCAATAAAGAAGCGGCCGATCGAATACCAGATGAAATAGGACATGAAGATTTCGCCGGCACGGACAAATTTCTGGCGGCGCAGCACCATGAGGATCAGAATGCCCAGCAGGCTCCAGAGCGATTCATACAGGAAGGTCGGATGGTGAAACGCATCCCCTATGTACATTTGATTCACAATAAAGTCCGGCAGATGCAGCTTGTCACGCAGGAAAGATTCCGCTACAACGCCGCCGTAGGCTTCCTGATTGATGAAATTACCCCAACGGCCAATCATCTGACCGGCGAGCAGTCCAGGTGCACAAATGTCCACGATACGCCAGAACGGATATCCCTTGTAACGGAAATAAATAATTCCGCAGATGATCGCCCCGATCAGCGCGCCATAAATAGCAATACCGCCATTCCAGACTTTGAATATATCCAGCAAGTTGTCCTTATAATCTTCCCATTTGAACGCTACAAAATAAATCCGCGCTCCAATGATCGCCGAAGGGACTCCGAGCAGCAGCATGTCCATGAAGAACTCCTGCGGAATGTTATAGCGTTTGCCTTCTTGAATAGCAAGGAATAATCCGGCTAATGCACCAAGACCCAGTATCAAACCATACCAGTGAACAGGCAGTGAACCGATGGAGAAGACAATCGGATTAATCGCTAATGAAAAAAACATGCTCTCACACTCCTAGTCCAGATCATCCATGTCTTCAGAGATGGTGGCTGTAAGTTTATTCGTAAATTGTAGAGCCGCGTTAAAGCCCATTTGTTTCAACCGGTAGTTCATCGCAGCAACCTCGATAATTACCGCAAGGTTACGTCCCGGACGTACGGGGATCGTTACAAGCGGCACATCGGTGTCAATGATCCGTGTAGTCTCCTCGTCCAGTCCGAGCCGGTCATATTGTTTATCCTGCTGCCAGGCCTCGAGTCTAACGACCAGTGTGATCCGCTTATGATTACGGATGGCCCCGGCACCGAAGAGAGTCATTACATTAATAATCCCTACCCCGCGGATTTCGAGCAAGTGACGAATGAGCTCCGGAGCTGTACCATGCAGCTGGTTATCCGAGGTCTGACGGATCTCTACGGCATCATCGGCGATCAGGCGGTGCCCGCGTTTAACCAGTTCGAGCGCCGTTTCACTTTTACCGATACCGCTGCTGCCTGTAATCAGCATACCTACACCATATACATCACAGAGAACACCGTGGATTGTTGCCGTAGGTGCCAGTCTGCCTTCCAGGAAGCTTGTCAGTCTGCTCGAGAAAATAGTGGTCGCCATCGAGCTGCGCAGCACAGGCAGTCCCTTTTCATTACTGATCTCAATAAGCTCCTGCGGAACGTCCAGCGCACGGGTAATTACAATACAAGGGGTATTATCGTTACAAATCCCGCGAATCCGGCTTTTGCGTTCTTCCTCAGGAAGCATTGAGAAAAAGGCCAGCTCTGTTTTGCCCAGCAGCTGAACACGTTCTTCCGGATAATATTCGAAATAACCGGCCATTTCCAGTCCCGGACGATTCAAATCATCCACTGTAATCGGTCTTTTCAGACCCTCTTGTCCGGAAACAACCTCTAATTGAAAATGCTGTACCAGTTCTGATACCTTTACCTTCTTAGCCATGTATGTCCGTCCTTTCGTCACCTGCGGTTGTGCCCGTTTCCTGCACCCGGGTTCACAACTTTTCCCATTCCAGCTACAGGTAATTCTCCTGCTATCTTAATTGATAACGCCTATGAATGCAATCTTATTACCTACGGTATTGCTAAGCCAGTCCTGACGGAATCCCCTGCTTTCCGGGTCCTTGGACCATTACGTTTTATCTCCGGCTCTACATGCCCAATACAAGAAAAAGCCGCCTGTGAGGGCGGCTTTCTTCTATTATAACCTATATCCCGCTGTGCTTTGTCTTATCCCAGCAGAATGTTCAGTTCGGACTCTTTATCGAAGAGGTGAATTTTGTTCATGTCGATTGCCAATCTAGGCTTGCTGCCTTCACGGGTAGTGGAACGTCCATCTACACGGGCAATTACAGTGTTAGCGCCAAGGCCGCTCAAGTAGAGGAGCATTTCATGACCAAGGTTTTCAGTAACATCAACCAGCGAAGTGAAGATTGTGTTAGGGGAAGCTTCCAGGAACACTGGCTCTTCATGAATATCTTCTGGACGAACGCCCATGATTACATCTTTGCCGATATAACCTTTGTTGCGCAGGATTGTAGCTTTGCCGCCTGGAACTTCAACATCAAGGTTATCTGCGCGGAAGCGGACAGCGCCGCCAACATCGGAGAGTGTACCATTGATAAAGTTCATTGTTGGGGATCCGATAAATCCTGCAACGAACAGGTTTGTAGGCTCATTGTACAATTCTTCAGGGGAAGCTGCTTGTTGAATGATACCATCGTACATAACTACGATACGGTCACCCATTGTCATAGCTTCTGTCTGGTCATGCGTTACATAGATACAAGTGGTTTCAAGGCGTTTAACCAGCTTAGTGATTTCAGCACGCATTTGACCACGAAGTTTAGCATCCAAGTTGGAAAGAGGCTCATCCATCAGGAAGACTTGCGGATCACGGACAATAGCGCGGCCCAGAGCGACACGTTGGCGTTGACCACCGGACAGTGCCTTAGGTTTGCGTTCCAGCAAATGCTCGATATCGAGGATTCTTGCTGCTTCGCGCACTTTCTTGTCGATTTCTTCTTTCTTCACTTTACGCAGTTTCAGACCGAAAGCCATGTTCTGATACACGCTCATATGCGGGTACAGGGCGTAGGATTGGAATACCATCGCGATATCGCGGTCTTTAGGAGCCACGTCATTCACTACACGGTCACCAATGTACATTTTACCTTCAGAGATTTCTTCAAGACCTGCGATCATACGCAGTGTTGTGGATTTACCGCAACCGGAAGGACCAACCAGTACGAGAAATTCCTTATCTTTAATATCAAGATTGATATCGATTACTGTTGCTTTATCGGAACCCGGGTATTTTTTGAAAATATGCTCTAAACGTACGCCTGCCATTGTATTTCCCCCTCGAGTCAATTATTGGATTAGAAAATCAAACGCTTTCTTGTACACTTATCTTACCCCAGACCAGGTCTCCTGGCTATTTGTAAGGTTCACAAAAATCCTATTTTCTTTTCGTCACTTTATACAATAACATGGCTAACTTCACAATCGCCGCATCCCCGAAACTGCGGACATCGGCTCCCGTTTCCTGTTTGATCTTGTCGAGTCTGTACAGGAGTGTATTCCGGTGGATATACAGCTTCTTCGCGGTTTCGCTGACATTGCAGTCCATTTCAAAAAAAGTCTCCAGCGTCAACAGCATTTCCTTATCCGCCAGCACAGCCGTATAATCACCGATCTGACCCAGCAGCTGTCTGCGGCGGTCATCGGGGATACTGTTCACCAGACGCTCCATATGAAGCTCCCACGGCAGATGGATATAATCGCCTACCTGGAAGATCCGGCCCAGAATAATCGTCTCGCGCAGCAGAGCTACGGAGCCTGTCAGGCCTTTAACCGGAATGATGGCCGGAGAAACCGCCAGATGGAAGACGCCGACCCATTCACTCGCGATCAGTTCATGCAGTCCCATAGAGGTCTGAGACAGCAGATCCTCAGCACTTTCTTCCTCATCTTCCTTATCATCTCCGCCGGTGAGCAGTTCCTTACGGGCTAAAATTAACCATTCCTTATCCAACAGCGGAATTAGCAGGACTTCGTTCTCGAAATAACTGCGCAGCAGCTTCATTAACGAACGGTATGTCATCTGCGGATTATGGACATTCTCACTAACCAGCAAAAAAGGAATCATATCCCCGAACAGCCGGCCTTTCAGCGTAATATCATCCGGAATCTCTGTATCATCCTTCTCTTGCTCAAGCTGCGAGTTCAACCAGCCGCTAAGCTGACGGGCTTCCATCTCTCCTTCTTCCTTAAGCCCGGTAGCCTTGAGGGCTACCGCGAAATTACGGCCCGCATAATTGACCAGCTGCAGTTCCAGAGGCGACAGCCCTTCTGTCTCCACCCACACCGCGGTTATACGCCCGTCATTCTCATATAGGGGAATCCACAAATATCCCTCATGAAAGACCGCCTGCTCTTGATCCTTCTCCGTGCCCATGCCAAAAAGAGAAGCTGAATGCTGCCTCCCGAGCTGCTTGATTCCGGTTCTCTTTCCGGTGAGTTGCTCCAATTTTTGACGCAAAACCTCACTATCCATCGTCACCATTCTCCACCACTTTTGCTCTTTTCGCTTATTTTATCATATTTTGCTGCAAATTGCGGAATAGCTCTCCTGAACCCTGAGTGACATTTGATCAGTTGTGTATCAAAAGTCTATTTTGCTGCATAATGCTTCTTGGCTGGAGGCAGACTTACCGGATTCATCTTTTTCAAAGTCTTATGCATCCAGATCCCGGCAATGGCTCCTTCGCCCATAGCGACCGTCGCCTGCTCCGCATGCACTGCAACATCTCCTGCCACCCATACATGCTCGATATTAGTCATTAATGAACGTTTATTCGCCTCCACATGCTTGTTCTTATGAAGCGTTACTCCAAGCTGTGCAGCTAGCTCAGAATGTACCGGATTCTGGCCAAAAGCAATAAATCCGCGCTCTGCCGGCAGAACCTCACCGTTCTCCAAGGCTACCGCCTTAATTCTTCCGTTCTCTTCCTCAATGCGGGCAACCGGTTCTTCGATATACTGTATATCCTCATCCCGCAGCCGGTTACGATTTTCCTCCGAGACGGGTGTACATTCATGATTAATGTAGGTCAAGTCACCTGTGCGTTCCCTTAAAACAAAAGCCATATTAGCGCCCACATCACCAGAGCCTATCAATACGGTCTGCCGGTTCTGAATTTCAAAGCCATCACAGTCCGGGCAAACATAGATCGTCATGCCAAGGGCAGGCCGTAAGCCCGGCAGCTCAGGAAACCGGTCCATTACTCCTGTAGCAAGCAGCAGAGTCCGGCCTGCATATTGCTGCCCCCCGGTTCCGTGAAGTATGAATAATTCGTCCGGCTTCTCGGCTTTTACTATTCTATCCTTCTGAAACGCTACACCTGCCCTTTCCGCCTGAAGTCTCCCCCTGGCCCGCAGTTCCTCACCCGGCACACCGTCAGGCCAGCCCAATATATTATGATAATTCCGGCATATGCTTGATCTTCCGCCTCCTGCATCAATTACAAGCACCTGATGGACCGAGTAACGTCCCAATTGAATAGCCGCCTGAAGCCCCGCAAAACCGCCGCCCACTATAATCGCATCATATATCAATTGTCATTCCCTCATTTCTACAGCAGTATAGACTTATAATTAAACGAGGGGAGCTATTTTAAACGAAATCCGGGTAATTTATATACTTTTTAATATTCAGACCTCCAGAAAACATAAAAAAAGCCATCACATGAACGTGATGACTTGATTGGGATGAGCCATGAAGGACTCGAACCTTCGACACCCTGATTAAAAGTCAGGTGCTCTACCAACTGAGCTAATGGCTCATAAAAAGGGATGGAGGCTGATGGATTCGAACCACCGAACACGTACGTGAGCAGATTTACAGTCTGATGCGTTTGGCCACTTCGCTAAGCCTCCATAATGGTGGCGCGGGAGGGAATCGAACCCCCGACACAAGGATTTTCAGTCCTTTGCTCTACCGACTGAGCTACCGAGCCATAAAAACAAGCCTTAAAACAAAAAAATGGCGGAACCGACGGGATTCGAACCCGCGATCTCCTGCGTGACAGGCAGGCATGTTAGGCCAACTACACCACGGTTCCACAATTTAATGTAAAAAATGGTGCCGGCGAGAGGACTTGAACCCCCAACCTACTGATTACAAGTCAGTTGCTCTACCAGTTGAGCTACACCGGCACGGTGTAAGGTGGATCTAAGATTTAAAAATGGTGGAGGCTGAGGGGTTCGAACCCCCGACCCTCTGCTTGTAAGGCAGATGCTCTCCCAGCTGAGCTAAGCCTCCGGGTATGTATGGTAGCGGCAGAGGGGATCGAACCCCCGACCTCACGGGTATGAACCGTACGCTCTAGCCAGCTGAGCTACGCCGCCACACTACAAGTATTGGATTTATAATGGCGGAGAGAGAGGGATTCGAACCCTCGCACCGCTTACGCAGTCTAACCCCTTAGCAGAGGGTCCCCTTATAGCCACTTGGGTATCTCTCCAAATAAATGGTAGCCATGTAAATCCGCACAGGAAATTAATTCCTGAAAACTGAATCCGAAACGAATCTGCGTTGTTCGAAAGTTGGATAAGCCCTCGACCGATTAGTATTGGTCAGCTCCATGCATTGCTGCACTTCCACCTCCAACCTATCTACCTCGTCGTCTTCAAGGGGTCTTACTAATTGGGAAATCTCATCTTGAGGGGGGCTTCACGCTTAGATGCTTTCAGCGCTTATCCCGTCCGTACGTAGCTACTCAGCCATGCTCCTGGCGGAACAACTGATGCACCAGCGGTACGTCCATCCCGGTCCTCTCGTACTAAGGACAGCTCCTCTCAAATTTCCTGCGCCCACGACAGATAGGGACCGAACTGTCTCACGACGTTCTGAACCCAGCTCGCGTACCGCTTTAATGGGCGAACAGCCCAACCCTTGGGACCTACTTCAGCCCCAGGATGCGATGAGCCGACATCGAGGTGCCAAACCTCCCCGTCGATGTGGACTCTTGGGGGAGATAAGCCTGTTATCCCCAGGGTAGCTTTTATCCGTTGAGCGATGGCCCTTCCATGCGGTACCACCGGATCACTAAGTCCGACTTTCGTCCCTGCTCGACTTGTAGGTCTCGCAGTCAAGCTCCCTTATGCCTTTGCACTCTGCGAATGATTTCCAACCATTCTGAGGGAACCTTTGAACGCCTCCGTTACTCTTTAGGAGGCGACCGCCCCAGTCAAACTGCCCGCCTGACACGGTCCCCGTACCCGGTAAGGGCACTAGGTTAGAACCTAGATACGATCAGGGTGGTATCCCAACGGCGCCTCCGCAGAAGCTTGCGCTCCTGCCTCAACGGCTCCCACCTATCCTGTACAGATCGTACCCAAATTCAATATCAAGCTGCAGTAAAGCTCCATGGGGTCTTTCCGTCTTGTCGCGGGTAACCTGCATCTTCACAGGTATTAAAATTTCACCGGATCTCTCGTTGAGACAGCGCCCAAGTCGTTACGCCATTCGTGCGGGTCAGAATTTACCTGACAAGGAATTTCGCTACCTTAGGACCGTTATAGTTACGGCCGCCGTTTACTGGGGCTTCGGTTCACAGCTTCGGGTTTAACCCCTAACCACTCCCCTTAACCTTCCAGCACCGGGCAGGCGTCAGCCCGTATACTTCGCCTTGCGGCTTCGCACAGACCTGTGTTTTTGCTAAACAGTCGCTTGGGCCTTTTCACTGCGGCCCCCTCGGGCTATTCACCCTACCGAGGCACCTCTTCTCCCGAAGTTACGAGGTCATTTTGCCGAGTTCCTTAACGAGAGTTCTTCCGCGCGCCTTAGAATTCTCTTCTCGCCTACCTGTGTCGGTTTGCGGTACGGGCACCTTCTCCTGGCTAGAGGCTTTTCTTGGCAGTGTGAGATCATGACCTTCGCTACTACAATTTTCGCTCCCCATCACAGCCCAGCCTTAATGATGTGCGGATTTGCCTACACATCAGCCTCACTGCTTAGACGGACACATCCATCAGTCCGCGTCACTACCCTCCTGCGTCACCCCATCGCTCATAGCGGATTACGGTGGTACAGTAATTTCAAACTGTTGTCCTTCGACTACGCCTTTCGGCCTCGCCTTAGGTCCCGACTTACCCTGAGCGGACGAGCCTTCCTCAGGAAACCTTGGG
Source organism: Paenibacillus sp. FSL R10-2736 (assembly GCF_038000245.1). Classification (NCBI taxonomy): domain Bacteria; kingdom Bacillati; phylum Bacillota; class Bacilli; order Caryophanales; family Paenibacillaceae; genus Paenibacillus; species Paenibacillus sp. FSL R10-2736. Next base: position 612,206 of record NZ_JBBOBN010000002.1, on the reverse strand, counting down.
CTTTCGGCGGATCAGATTCTCACTGATCTTTTCGTTACTCATACCGGCATTCTCACTTGTATGCTGTCCAGCGCTCCTTACGGTACACCTTCAACCTACATACAACGCTCCCCTACCCCAGATACAAAGTATCTAGCCATAGCTTCGGTGGTGTGTTTAGCCCCGTTACATTTTCGGCGCAGAGTCACTCGACCAGTGAGCTATTACGCACTCTTTCAATGGTGGCTGCTTCTAAGCCAACATCCTGGTTGTCTGTGCAACTCCACATCCTTTCCCACTTAACACACACTTGGGGACCTTAGCTGATGGTCTGGGCTGTTTCCCTTTTGACAATGGATCTTAGCACTCACTGTCTGACTCCCGGCAAGAAGTTAATGGCATTCGGAGTTTGACTGAGCTTGGTAACCCTTGCGGGCCCCGCACCCAATCAGTGCTCTACCTCCACCACTCCATTCACCGAGGCTAGCCCTAAAGCTATTTCGGGGAGAACCAGCTATCTCCGAGTTCGATTGGAATTTCTCCGCTACCCCCACCTCATCCCCGCATTTTTCAACATGCGTGGGTTCGGGCCTCCAGTGCGTGTTACCGCACCTTCACCCTGGACAGGGGTAGATCACACGGTTTCGGGTCTACGTCCACATACTCAATCGCCCTATTCAGACTCGCTTTCGCTGCGGCTCCGGCTTCTCACCTTAACCTTGCATGTTAAACGTAACTCGCCGGTTCATTCTACAAAAGGCACGCCATCACCCAGTAATAGGGCTCTGACTTTTTGTAAGCACACGGTTTCAGGTTCTATTTCACTCCCCTTCCGGGGTGCTTTTCACCTTTCCCTCACGGTACTGTTTCACTATCGGTCGCCAGGTAGTATTTAGCCTTAGCAGATGGTCCTGCTGGATTCATACGGGGTTTCACGTGCCCCGCACTACTCGGGATCCGTCTCGGAGAGAACACAGTTTAGGCTACAGGGCTTTTACCTCTATCGCGGGCCTTTCCAGACCTCTTCGCCTACCATATTCCTTTGTAACTCCATGTGAGACGTCCCACAACCCCAAGAGGCAAGCCCCTTGGTTTAGGCTGTTCCGCGTTCGCTCGCCGCTACTGACGGAATCACTATTGTTTTCTCTTCCTCAGGGTACTTAGATGTTTCAGTTCCCCTGGTCTGCCTCTGCGTATCCTATGTATTCAGATACGAGTAACTGCGAATTACCACAGCTGGGTTTCCCCATTCGGACACCCCCGGATCAAAGCTTGCTTACAGCTCCCCGAGGCAGTTTCGTTGTTCGCCACGTCCTTCGTCGGCTCCTGGCGCCTAGGCATCCTCCGTGTGCTCTTATTAGCTTAACCACAATTTTCTCCGCAGGAGAAATATTGAACATTGAATTGCTTCAAAGCCCGTTATTTCCTGACGAATGAATTGTATCAACTAATAACTATTTCAACTTGCTTACACAAGTTTCAGCTAAAAGATGTTCTAAAACGCAAATTCGTTTCGGTATCCAGTTTTCAAGGATCAAGTTCTTGCATATAATCTTGTAAAGAAGTATTGGTGGAGCCAAGCGGGATCGAACCGCTGACCTCCTGCTTGCAAGGCAGGCGCTCTCCCAGCTGAGCTATGGCCCCATATAGGTATTCAATTCTAAAATGTTATATGGTGGGCCTTGGTGGACTCGAACCACCGACCTCACCCTTATCAGAGGTGCGCTCTAACCAACTGAGCTAAAAGCCCATATAACAGATAACATTGTGAATCAACCAATAAATTGATTGTTCGCTTGGCGGCGTCCTACTCTCCCAGGACCCTTCGGTCCAAGTACCATCGGCGCTGGAGGGCTTAACGGTCGTGTTCGGGATGGGTACGTGTGGAACCCCTCCGCTATCGCCACCAAACGCATACGAAAGAGACTTGCTCTTTCAAAACTGAACACGAGTGAGTGTCCGAACCCGAAGGTTCTATTGTGGAAGCTTTAGCTTCCGATTTGAATGTCACCGTTGCAGGTGACGATTCTCCATAGAAAGGAGGTGATCCAGCCGCACCTTCCGATACGGCTACCTTGTTACGACTTCACCCCAATCATCTACCCCACCTTCGGCGGCTGGCTCCCTTGCGGGTTACCCCACCGACTTCGGGTGTTGTAAACTCTCGTGGTGTGACGGGCGGTGTGTACAAGACCCGGGAACGTATTCACCGCGGCATGCTGATCCGCGATTACTAGCAATTCCGACTTCATGCAGGCGAGTTGCAGCCTGCAATCCGAACTGAGACCGGCTTTGCTGGGATTGGCTCCACCTCGCGGTTTCGCTTCCCGTTGTACCGGCCATTGTAGTACGTGTGTAGCCCAGGTCATAAGGGGCATGATGATTTGACGTCATCCCCACCTTCCTCCGGTTTGTCACCGGCAGTCACTCTAGAGTGCCCAGCTTAACCTGCTGGCAACTAAAGTCAAGGGTTGCGCTCGTTGCGGGACTTAACCCAACATCTCACGACACGAGCTGACGACAACCATGCACCACCTGTCTCCGATGCTCCGAAGAGGGGCACTATCTCTAATGCTTTCATCGGGATGTCAAGACCTGGTAAGGTTCTTCGCGTTGCTTCGAATTAAACCACATACTCCACTGCTTGTGCGGGTCCCCGTCAATTCCTTTGAGTTTCAGTCTTGCGACCGTACTCCCCAGGCGGAGTGCTTACTGTGTTAACTTCGGCACCAAGGGTATCGAAACCCCTAACACCTAGCACTCATCGTTTACGGCGTGGACTACCAGGGTATCTAATCCTGTTTGCTCCCCACGCTTTCGCGCCTCAGCGTCAGTTACAGCCCAGAAAGTCGCCTTCGCCACTGGTGTTCCTCCACATATCTACGCATTTCACCGCTACACGTGGAATTCCACTTTCCTCTTCTGTACTCAAGTCACCCAGTTTCCAGTGCGACCCCAGGTTGAGCCCAAGGTTTAAACACCAGACTTAAATGACCGCCTGCGCGCGCTTTACGCCCAATAATTCCGGACAACGCTTGCCCCCTACGTATTACCGCGGCTGCTGGCACGTAGTTAGCCGGGGCTTTCTTCTCAGGTACCGTCACTCCGGTAGCAGTTACTCTACCGGACGTTCTTCCCTGGCAACAGAGCTTTACGATCCGAAAACCTTCATCACTCACGCGGCATTGCTCCGTCAGGCTTTCGCCCATTGCGGAAGATTCCCTACTGCTGCCTCCCGTAGGAGTCTGGGCCGTGTCTCAGTCCCAGTGTGGCCGTTCACCCTCTCAGGTCGGCTACGCATCGTCGCCTTGGTGAGCCGTTACCCCACCAACTAGCTAATGCGCCGCAGGCCCATCCCCAAGTGGCAGATTGCTCCGCCTTTCATTCTCTCTTCAGGAGAGGAAAGAAATTATCCGGTATTAGCTACCGTTTCCGGTAGTTATCCCAGTCTTGAGGGCAGGTTGCCTACGTGTTACTCACCCGTCCGCCGCTAAGTTAATCCAGAGCAAGCTCCTTCATAACTCCGCTCGACTTGCATGTATTAGGCATGCCGCCAGCGTTCGTCCTGAGCCAGGATCAAACTCTCCAAATTGTATTTAGAAAGAGCGATTGCTCATTTTGAAACACCTGACGAGAATTTTCATTCTCTATTTCGGAAGTCACTTTCGTGATTTCCCACTCACTCGTTGTTCAGTTTTCAAAGATCAATGTCTCATCTTTTGTCGCCGTTATTTGTTTCAGCAGCGACCTTTATAATATATCACAGCACCTTTGTTTCAGTCAAGCTTTTTTTTAATTTCTTTTTTCGCTTTAGCTTTCAGCAAGTTATCCGAGAACATCTTGCTCAAAGGGCCGAGACTTAATGTATCATAAATCCACAACCCTCGTCAACCATTAAAACAAAGTTAATTTTAAACCCAGCAGCAATAGTACCCCGGGCAGCCCAAGAATCGTTACTGCGCCTATGGTTGTGGGATTCAGCGGGATGTGTACATCCGTTAGAATACCGGAGAAGTTAACGATATAAATGCCGATTGCAGCCAGAATAAGATGAGTTCCAAATACACTTATCCATGCCCACCCCAGTTTTTTTCTGAATACAATCAGTATTAACAGGAGTCCTGACAGAATCAGCACACCCAATGCAACAGTTCTTAGCATTGCGATCCCCCCTTCAATAATTATTCCGGTTACATCGGCAGCTGGCTCCGGTTCAGCCCCAGTCTCTTGGCATGCTTAAGATGGATCTGGTATTTACGCTCGGCCGCCTCGAGTATATAGATGGCATAATCAATCTGATCCTGCCCCATTGCCTCATCAAACATCAGATATGCCCGTTCCCACTCCGACTGCGCTTTGCGGACTTCATGGTACACAGTACCCCACTCTTCTTCCGTATGGGCATTATTCGCCCCTTCTGCATCTCTGCCCAGCCATTTCGTGTTCCACCATCCCATTGCAATCCCCTCCTATGAATGACTACTGGCGCAGCCGGTGCCGCACACCCGTTAATCTCATACATATCGGAATAGGGACAAACTTAGAACCATGAGTCAGTGCTCGTCTGCTCTTTTGTTGAATGCTGGCCGCCCCTGGAGTCTATACCTAATAAAAAAAGAGGCCCCAAGGGCCTCTTCAAGTACAATTCATTGTCAGAACACTCAGAACAGCTCACGACGGCCTTCCAGCGCCTTCGACAGGGTTACCTCATCCGCATACTCAAGATCGCCGCCCACAGGCAAGCCATGGGCAATTCTCGTGATCTTGATCTCGAACGGACGGACTAGACGGGAGATATACATGGCTGTGGCCTCGCCCTCAATATTGGGATTGGTCGCCATAATCAGCTCCTTGACCCGCTCATCACTGAGTCTGGTCAGCAGCTCCTTCAGCCGTATATCATCAGGTCCGATGCCCTCCATAGGGGAGATGGCCCCCTGCAGCACATGATAGTAGCCGTCAAACTCTTTGGTTCTCTCTATGGCTACCAGATCCTTGGAGTCCTGAACCACACAGATTATCGAAGCATCGCGGGTTTTGTCCTGACAGATCCGGCACGGGTCAGTATCGGTAATATTACAGCAGACCGAGCAATAATGAAGATTCCGTTTAACACTGACTAGGGCTTTGGCGAAATCAATCACCTCATCCTCCTTCATGTTAAGCACATGGAAGGCCAGCCGGGCTGCTGTCTTCGGGCCAATCCCTGGTAAACGTGTAAAAGCCTCTATCAGCTTGGCTAGCGGTTCTGGATAATACAAAGTAATGGTTCTCCTTTGGTCGGGAGTGGAGTAAGCCTAGAATAAGCCAGGGATCTTCATTCCGCCGGTGAATTTACCCATATCGTTGTTAGCCAACTCTTCAGCCTGGGTAAGAGCATCATTAACAGCAGTGATCACCAGATCCTGCAGCATTTCGATATCCTCCGGATCAACAACCTCCGGTTTAATCTGAATGGAGAGCAATTTTTTGTGGCCGTTCACCTGAACGGTAACCACGCCGCCGCCGGATGAGCCTTCAATGGTCTTACCGCCCAGTTCTTCCTGGGCTTTGAGCATCTGCTCCTGCATTTTCTTTACCTGTTTCATCATTTGGTTCATATTATTCATACATCGTCTCTCCTTTGGGATGCGCGTTATCTGCGCTAGTATGCTTGAGGCTCTATTCCTTTATGACAACAAGGTCTTCTCCAAAGAGCTGGATCGCCTCGTCAATCCATGGTTCGGGTTTAGCTTCTATAGTCTCGTGCTCATGCTCCAGATGCAGTTCTTCTGTACTGGCCTTGGAAGCTGACTTGGTCGCAGCCTCATTCCAGTCACGCAGCATCATCGTCACCAGCCGGTATGGCTTACCCAGCTTAGCAGACATCACATTCTCGATGACCTGACGGTTGGCCGGCTTCTCAGTCGTATCCCGGTGAATTGTATTCTTGAAGGCGACCAGCACTGCATCTTCCATGACTGCAACCGGTTCTCCATCTACAAACCACGCATGCACAGTTACTTTCTCTTCCTTCACGCCCTGCAGAACCTGGCTCCACTGCTTATACACATTGCCAAAGTCAGCGCTGTCTTTACCCGCAATGAACTTATCGAGCTGCGGCGGAAGCTTGCCTGCAGATGATACTCTTGGAGCGCTTGGCGGGGCGGCCGCTCTCTGCGGCGCAGCCTGCTCTCGCCCGCCGGCCACACCTCCGGATTGGATTGCCTGCTCAAGCTTCTTCTCCAGCGCGGCAATCTGCCGTTTGAGTGCATCCAGTTCCCCCGAATCCGCCGGGGAAGAACTTCTTCCCGCTTCCGGTGCTACAGCACTCAAAGACGGAGCGCCCGCTGAAGGAGCCGCATCCTGCTGGGTACTGCACAGCTTCATCAGCGCTACTTCAAATAAAGTCTGCGGGTGAGTGGCATATTTCATCTCACCCAGATAGCGGCTCAGCGTCTCCACAATCAGGAACAGCCGGTCACGGGTAAAGGCTGCTGCCATATCACTGAATTCCGCCGGATTCAGTACACGGTCGGTTAACTGGTCTGCCCCCGGTACCATCTTGATCATAAGTAAATCACGGAAATAATACAAAAGATTCTCCAGACATTTGTCGGCACTCTTGCCCTCGTGCATCAACTGCTCGACAAGCTCCAGCAGCAGCCCCATATCACTCTCCAAAATGGCTGTAGCCAGACGGGCGAACTGTTCGGATGGAATTCCTCCAGTCATGCCCAGCACCTGCTGATACGTCACATTCCCGTCTGTGAAAGACGAGATCTGATCAAGTATGCTCAGCGCATCCCGCATCCCTCCGTCGGACAGACGGGCGATGTACTGCAGTGCGTCCGCATCTGCCGTAATGCCTTCCTTCTGGCATATCTCTCTCAGCCGTCCGGTCTGCTCCTCCAGGGAAACCCGGCGGAAGTCAAACCGCTGGCAGCGTGAGATGATCGTAGCCGGCAGTTTATGCGGCTCTGTCGTAGCCAGAATAAACATGACATGCGGCGGCGGTTCTTCCAGCGTCTTAAGCAGGGCATTGAATGCTTCTGTTGTCAGCATATGCACTTCATCAATAATATACACTTTACGGCGTACTTCGGTAGGTGCATATTTCACCTTATCCCGCAGATCGCGAATCTCTTCAACACCCCGGTTGGAGGCCGCGTCAATCTCCTGGACATCCATTACGTTGCCCGCTGTGATCCGCAGACAAGACGGACATTCATTGCACGGCTCCGGACCCGGCCCCCGCTCGCAATTGACCGCTTTGGCCAGTACCTTGGCCGCACTCGTCTTACCGGTCCCCCGCGGGCCGCTGAACAGATACGCATGCGAAACCCGCTGTTCACGGATCGCATTCTGCAGCGTCTGGATAATATGCTGCTGCCCTACCATATCCTGAAACGACTGCGGCCGCCAAGCACGGTACAGCGCGATATGTTCCACTATGCATTACCCTCTCTCAGGCTGCCGCTTTCCGGCATTTGTCGCTAATTTATTATACTATATTCCCCAGTCTTTGACCAAGCAGAAGCGCTTTCGCCGTCCTCTAACGAGGCCTATGCTTCCGATGCAGCGATACCTCATATCACTTTCAGGCATCCGTATCAGCGGGAGTATTAGGATAAAGTAGGATGAAGCATATACTTTCTTATCTTTCAAAAACAAAAAGCATCTTCGCTTGTGGCAAAGACGCTATCATAATAGTATTTAAACCGTGCACCCGTTATTGATGACTGCGATCCAAGCGGCAACCCTACAAAACTGCTCGGGCTAGGCCACCCTCCGGCACAAGAGTAAACTCACTTATGGCTGCTTCCTTCCGGACCTGACCAGGTTCACAAGCACTCATTGCGGAGGACCCAACCGTCAACACAGCCCATAGGAACCAAGGCCTCACATCGACAGCACCTCTAACAGGAATTCAACCTCGCTACAGCGGATTGCGAGTTACAGGGCACCGCTACCTCCCCGTCTAGCACGGCGAAGATAAGTATAGCCTACGGCCGGACAAAAATCAACTAACAATAAAATGGAAGAACAATTAAATGCCGTATTTCTTCTTGAACTTATCAACTCGGCCGCCGGCATCCAGGAACTTCTGCTTGCCGGTGAAGAACGGATGGCAGCTGGAGCAAATTTCGACGCGCAGCTCTTCCTTGGCAGAGCCAGCTTCAAAGGAGTTGCCGCAGGCGCAGGTCACCTTAGTTACATTGTACTTGGGTTGAATTGCTGTTTGCATTTGAATATTCACCTCTCACGCCCTAAGCCTCATGCGGGCTTAGAGTTATATGATTACGCAAGCTACATTTTAGCATGGAAGCTGAGGGGGCTGCAATAGGTTTGGCAAGACTCAACTCAGCGGTTACTGGTGCACTCTGCGCTGCTTGGCACGGGCCAGTTCTGCAGGCGGAACATGAGTGAAGGAACCGATCACAACATCCGGAAGCTCCTCGCGGAAGATCTCCAGCATCGTCTTCATTCCGAGAATCTCACCTTGAGCGGGAGGAATCAGCTCCAGATAGCTCTCCGGGTCAATATTAAGATTCCGCATCTGAATCAGCTTGATATCTGTACGTCTGACGAACTCAACCATCGCCTCAATCTCTTCCTCGCGGTCCGTGACACCCGGGAAGATCAAATAGTTAATGGAAGTATATACACCCTGTGAAGCTGCATATTTCAGGGACTTCTCTACATTAGCCAAAGTATAGCCGCGCGGCTTGTAGTATGCATTATAGTGATCATCCAGCGCACTGATTGTACTGACCCGCATAAGATCAAGACCAGCATCCACAATGCCGCGGATATGATCGCTTAATCCTGCGTTCGTATTGATATTGATATAACCCATATCTGTAATAGAGCGTACTTCACGGATGGACTCAATGATTATCTTCGCCTGGGTAGAAGGTTCGCCTTCACAGCCCTGTCCAAAGCTTACAATCGACTCCGGCGTCTTCAGGTGCTCCAGCATGACTTGTGAAACTTCGCTCACTGTAGGACGGAAGTTCATCCGCGTCTGCGGCGACACAAACCCGCTGTCATCGGGCTGTTCCGAGATACAGCCGAAGCAGCCGGCATTGCACGAGTAGGAGACCGGAACAGCACCTTCCCAGCGGCCCAAGAAGGTATTGGACGAGGTCAGGCATTCGTATTCCAGTGCGCAGTTGGACAGATGATTATAGAGACGGTTCTCCGGGTACTTGGCGGTCAAATCACTGACGCCAATCTCTACATCCCCGCGGTCACAATTCAAAGGATTCCACTGCTCCGTATCATCTGTAGGATCCGCCGCTACGTAGAATCCGCCATCCTTCCATACTACAGCGGAATAACCGAAGAGCGGAAGCTTATACGTCTTGTCTGTCTTGACATAGCCGGGAAGGCACAGACGGGTAAAGCCCTGCGGCAACAGCGCTCCAACAGCCTGTGAGCCTAAAGGCAACGGCAGCATTTCACCTGTCCCGGGATCCATCCCGATTGCCCGCGTATTAGGCAGCCCCACCAGAGTAGCGCCTTCAGGCAGCGGGATCAATTCTTCCTCCAGTATCTCAACAATCATATCCCCGCTGCGGGCCAGCCCGTACAGCTCGGGATGATCATATACGTTTCCTTGCCCGTCGGCATATACCAAATACATGTTAGTCTCCTCTTGTTATCAATTCTCAGGTTGTAGGTACAGAAGGTGTCTTGGGCCGCGTGGTACGGCGGGCCGATGAGCCGCTGTTCGATGTTCCGCCTTTGCTGGCGGTACTGTTTGCTGACGAAGAATCCTTGTTGCCCGCCACATCAAAAGAGGCCAGGAACTCAGCATTCGTCTTGGTGTCACGCAGTTTCTTCAGGAATCCTTCTACAAAGTCGTAGGATTCATTCATATTTTTACGGATTGACCAGATGGTATCCAGTTCTTCCTTGCTAAGCAATACTTCCTCGCGGCGTGTGCCCGAACGGCGGATATCGATGGCCGGGAAGATACGGCGTTCTGCCAGCTTGCGGTCCAGGTGAAGCTCCATGTTCCCTGTGCCTTTGAATTCTTCGTAAATAATATCGTCCATGCGTGATCCGGTATCAATCAGCGCTGTTGCAAGTATGGTCAGGCTTCCGCCTTCTTCTACGTTCCGCGCGGAACCGAAGAAACGCTTGGGGCGATGGAAGGCCGCAGGATCAATCCCTCCGCTCAGTGTCCGGCCGGATGGCGGAACCACGAGATTGTAAGCACGGGCCAGCCGGGTAATGCTGTCCAGCAGAATAACGACATCTTTCTTGTGCTCGACCAGACGCAGTGCCCGTTGAAGCACAAGCTCAGCCACTTTGATATGATTCTCCGGAAGCTCGTCGAATGTTGAAGCTACTACCTCGCCCTTAACAGAACGCTGCATATCCGTTACTTCCTCGGGACGTTCATCAATCAGCAGTACAAACAATGCGATCTCAGGATTGTTAGTGGAGATACTGTTGGCAATTTCTTTTAGGAGGAGCGTCTTTCCTGCTTTGGGAGGTGCTACAATCAAACCGCGCTGTCCTAAACCTACGGGAGCAAGCAAATCCATTATACGGGTAGATAAATGGGCAGAGGAAGTTTCAAGCGGCAGCTTGTCTTGCGGATAAAGAGGTGTAAGGGCCGGGAAATGTAATCGTTCAGCTGCACTGGCCGGATTCTCACCATTGACGGCATTAACTTGAAGCAATCCGAAATAACGTTCATTCTCTTTGGGTGTACGGCATTTCCCGGATACAAGGTCGCCGCTTCTAAGATCAAACTTGCGGATCTGCGAAGCCGAGATATAAATATCCTCCGCACTCGGCAAGTAGTTAATCGGTCTAAGGAAACCGTAGCCTTCCGGCAGGATCTCAAGCACGCCTTCCATAAACATAAGACCGCTCTGCTCAGCCTGCGCCCGGAGAATCGCGAAGATCAGCTCCCGCTTCTTGAGCGTTCCGTAATAAGGGATCTGGTATTTCTTAGCCAGCTTATACAGATCGGTCAGCTTCATTTCTTCCAGATCGGAAATTTGAAGATCCATGTGTGATAACCACCTATTCAATTTTTATAATGAGTTCTTCCGGCGTTCTTTGCCGGGCAAAATATGAGTCTATGAAAATGCTTATTAGGATAGGATTACCCGAATTGGAAGGAGATATGCAGTTTAAAGGCAAATTATGCTCCTTCCAATCGTTCCGGGCACATACTTATTCGTTCTCGCGCCAGACTTCGGCACCTAAATTGCGCAGGTTGCTTACGAGGTTATCATAACCGCGGTCTATATACTCCACGCCTGTCACTTCGGTAATCCCTTCCTCAACAGTCAGCCCGGCAATGACCAGAGCCGCACCTGCCCGTAAATCGGCAGCCTTCACCTTCGCGGCATTGAGCTTGCCGCCCTCAATAATTGCTGAACGCCCTTCGACGCGAATCTTGGCGCCCATACGGACTAATTCAGGGACATGCTTGAACCGGTTGCTGTATACGAAATCGCTCAAGACGCTAACGCCTTCCGCTTGAGTTAGCATACTTGTCATTGGAGATTGCAAATCGGTGGCGAAGCCGGGGTATATCAATGCTTTGACATCAGCATGCTGGTATTTGGCTCTGCCGATGACCCGGATACTCTCATCCAGCTCTTCTATATCTACTCCCATTTCCAGCAGCTTGGCAGTCAGCGCCTCCAGATGCTTGGGAATCACGTTATCTATCAGCACATTACCACGCGTTGCCGCAGCGGCAATCATATATGTTCCCGCTTGAATTCGGTCAGGAATGATGGAATGGCGGCAACCATGCATTTCAGTTACGCCTTCAATCCGGATCGTTTCTGTACCAGCGCCTTTAATAACAGCGCCCATAGAGTTTAATAGGGTAGCTACATCTATAATCTCAGGCTCTTTAGCCGCATTTTCAATAATTGTAGAGCCTTTGGCACGTGAGGCCGCCAGCATAATATTTATTGTGGCTCCAACGCTGGATACATCCAGATAAATCTTGGCACCACGCAGTTCTTTGGCATACAAGTGAATAGAGCCATGATCGTTGGTTACAGTCGCACCAAGCGCCTCAAAGCCTTTGATATGCTGGTCAATCGGACGCGGCTCAAAATTACAGCCGCCGGGAAGACCAATCGTCGCCTCTTTGAATCTGCCGAGAAGCGCACCCATCATATAATAAGAAGCCCGGAGTTTCTTGACCGGTCCGTTAGGCATGGGAATGGATACGATACGGGAGGGATTAATTCTCATCTGGCTGCCGGTCCACGATACACTCGCGCCAAGCTCCTCCAGAATTTCGGAGTAAACGGCCACATCACTAAGAGCAGGCAGGTTATCCAGCACAACTTCAGATTCCGCCAAAATCGCCGCTGGAATAAGCGCAATTGCGCTATTCTTTGCTCCGCTGATGGTTACAACGCCCTCTAGCGGACGTCCGCCGCCAATCATTAATTTTTCCATAAATTTATCTGGTTCCCCCTACGTGTATTGCGGCTTGTTCTGGCAATACCAGCTGTGGCTTGTGGTGACATGGTCATTAGAAGAAGAAACGGCTGCGCCGCCCTAACTTAAGGACGGCACCCGTTTCTGAGGAAATCTGAAATGACTTTACCGGAAGGACACCGGCTATGCGGTGCACTCTTCTGATAAAGATATGCAGGCGGGACAGCAGGAAATAACCTGTCCCGTTACGCGGCAGAGTTAAAATTACGCTTTGTTGCTGGATCCGAATTCACGGATTTTGCCAATAACGGTTTGTTTGATTGCTTCCCGGCCTGGTGCGATGAATGTACGCGGATCGTAAGCATCCGGTTTAGCAGCCAGAACTTCGCGGACTACTTTGGCAAACGCGATTTGGTTCTCTGTGTTTACGTTGATCTTGGAAGTACCCAGGGAGATGGACTTCTGAATGTCATGTACAGGAATACCAGTACCGCCGTGAAGTACGAGCGGAAGGTTAACTGCATCACGAATTTCTTCCATTTCCTTGAATCCAAGGTTCGGTTCGCCCAGGTAAGGACCATGTACGGAACCCAGTGCCGGAGCCAATGTGTCGATGCCGGTTTCTTTAACGATGCGTACGCATTCGTTAAGGTCAGCGTATTGGATGCCGCCGATAACGTCATCTTCCTGTCCGCCTACAGTACCAACTTCAGCTTCTACAGAAACACCTTTAGCATGAGCATATTCAACGACCTTCTTGGTCATTTCAATGTTCTCGTCGATTGGGTGGTGGGAGCCGTCGATCATTACGGAAGTAAATCCGGCATCGATTGCATCCTTACATTTGTCAAAGCTTGAACCGTGGTCCAAGTGGATTGCTACAGGAACGGTAATTTTCATGTCATGAATAAGACCTTCAACCATCTTAACTACAGTGTAGAAGCCGCCCATGTGACGAGCTGCACCTTCGGATACGCCAAGGATTACTGGTGATTTCTCTTCTTCTGCTGCACCAAGAATCGCTTGAGTCCACTCCAGGTTATTGATGTTGAACTGGCCAACTGCATATTTTCCTTCAAGTGCTTTGGTTAACATGTCTGTCATAGATACTAATGGCATGGTTTCAATCCTCCTAAAATGTTTGAGTTGCTTATATAAGCCGACATCACATACAGGCCTATTATAGCACATCCTGTGTCAAATACTAAATAGGATACACAAAAAAATGTCCCGGTGGGACGATATTCAGCCAGCCCATATTCCTGCGGGACTTTCCCTCTTTAGCGTATCCATAACAGGACTTACCCAAACTGTTCATTTCTAAGCTAGCTGCATTGATCAACCGACTTATTGTGCAGATGCATATTAACGGCAACCCGCATCTCATCGATATCAAACGGCTTGGTGAAATGCATCAGGGCTCCCAGCTTGGTCGCTTCCTTGATCATGTCCAGTTCTCCGTAAGCCGTCATCATAATCACTTTGATCGCCGGGTTCAGCTCCTTCAAATGCTTGAGGATCTCCAGTCCGTCCATCCCCGGGATTTTCATATCGAGCAGAACCATATCCGGCGATTCGTTCTTGACGATCTCGAGTGCCAATTTTCCGTTAGCTGCCTGAAAGGTGGCATAACCTTCACTATTAAACACTTCCATGAGGAGAATCCGGATTCCATTCTGATCATCGACAATTAATACTTTCTTTTTTTCCATACGATACCCTCCCAGAATTTAAGGCAGATTGTCTATACCGCGCCCTCTCACAGCTAACGGCCCCGCTTCAACTTAGTCTATACGAAACCTATTATTCGTGCTTTGTAGCCAAAATCCTGCTAATTGGTTAAAATGCGTAAATCTATGCCATATAAAGGTGTATTTCCAGTTAAAAAGCGGTAGTACAGTCCCCTTGTAATTCGGGAGATATCATAAATGAGACCTATAACAAGAGAAAATAGAAGAATAAAGTTTAGTGTAAAATGTATATTTCCTTCATCTCCAAAAAAGAAAGCCCCCGTAAGGAGGCTCCCGCAGGACCGGCAGGCCCTGAAGATATTTATTACAGCTGTTCGGAATGGGTAAGCGATGCTTTGACAAATTCACGGAACAGCGGCTGCGGACGGTTCGGACGTGAAGTGAATTCCGGATGGAATTGCACGGACAGGAACCAAGGGTGCCCCGGCAGCTCAACAATCTCAACCAGACGGCCGTCAGGGGAGGTTCCGGAGAAGACCAGACCTGCCTTCTCCATCTCATCGCGGTAAGCGTTATTGAACTCATACCGGTGACGGTGGCGTTCATAGACCAGTTCATCATCATAGCAGGACATCGCCAATGAACCAGGGGAAAGCTTGCAAGGATACAGTCCGAGGCGCATAGTGCCGCCCATATCCTCAATATCCTTCTGTTCAGGCAAGAGGTCAATCAGCGGATACGCGGTAGCCGGATCGATCTCGGAGCTGTTCGCACCGGTCATTCCGAGCACGGAACGGCCGTACTCAATCACAGACACCTGCATACCCAGGCAGATCCCGAAGAACGGAATGGACTGCTCACGCGCATAGCGGATAGCCGAAATCTTGCCTTCGATCCCGCGGTCGCCGAAGCCGCCCGGAACCAGAATGCCGCCGATGCCGCCCAGCAGCTCGTCCACATTCTCATCCGTAACCAGCTCTGCATCCACCCACCGGAGTTTCACTTCGGCATTGGAGGCAAATCCGGCATGCGACAGTGACTCTACAACGCTTAAATAAGCATCATGAAGCGCTACATATTTACCGACAATAGCGATCTCAACGGTACGTTCCAGCTTCTGAATCCGTTCCAGCATGCTCTCCCATTCACGCATATCCGGCGCAGGAGTAGTCAGCTTCAGGTGGTTGACTACAATCTCGTCCAAGCCTTCGTCGCGCAGGTTAAGCGGAACTTCATACAGGGTTGAAGCGTCGCGGCATTCCACAACGGCATTCTTATCAATATCGCAGAACAAAGCAAGCTTGGCCTTCATATCATCGGTCAAAGGATACTCCGTACGGCACACGATCACATTCGGCTGAATTCCGATGCTGCGCAGCTCTTTTACACTGTGCTGTGTCGGCTTCGTCTTCACTTCGCCTGCAGCCTTGATGTAAGGAATCAGCGTAACATGAATGTACATGACATTCTCACGGCCGATGTCACTCTTGATCTGACGGATCGCTTCCATGAACGGCAAGCTCTCGATGTCCCCTACAGTACCGCCAATCTCCGTAATGACCACATCCGAACCGGTCTCACGGCCAGCGCGGAATACCCGTTCCTTGATTTCATTCGTAATATGCGGGATAACCTGAACGGTGCCGCCCAAATATTCCCCGCGGCGCTCTTTGCTGATAACGGAGGAATAAATTTTACCTGTGGTTACGTTGCTGTTCTTCGACAAATTGATATCAATAAACCGTTCATAATGCCCAAGGTCCAGGTCAGTCTCCGCACCATCATCGGTTACAAACACTTCCCCGTGCTGATAAGGACTCATAGTTCCAGGGTCTACGTTGATGTAAGGATCGAATTTCTGGATCGTTACTTTCAGACCTCTGTTCTTGAGCAGCCTGCCCAGCGAAGCGGCGGTGATGCCTTTGCCAAGGGACGACACAACGCCACCCGTTACAAAAATATACTTTGTCACTGTAAAACCCTCCTAAATAAAGTCCAGAAATTCAGGGGACGCTTGTTGTTTATCGTAACCCTTTTTTCCATCATCAAACCGGGGAACCCAAAAGTTGCTTCATAACCGCCAAAACTTAAGACCAGAGTCCCCAGAATTACGGAAAACCGCAGTTTTTTGGCATTCAAGTAGAAACGGCTTTGCCGTCCTTTAAAGGACGGCACCGTTTCAGCGAGAAAGATAAGGAACATTGATTGCGCGAAGCATATTAATTCTTATCTTTTAAAAAAACAAAAAAGTGACACCCGTAGACCCGGGGCACTTTTTATTTTAGAAAACATATTAACTTTCATTATAAGCCCATGCAATAGTTTACTCTGACGGTCCTGCCCCTGTCAAGGGACGAATTACACCGCCGGAAAGACTATTCTAAAATTTCTCGTCCTCTTCCTCATCATCGGCTTCGTCTTCTTCGCCGTCTTCGGAATCTTCCTCATCCGCTTCGTCTTCGTCAATGTCATCTTCATCAATGACAACATCTTCGTCAACTTCCTCTTCGCTGTCGTCGTCAGAATAGAGGTCGTCGCGATCTTCATCAATCGCATCGAAATCCTCTTCCTCCGCAGCGTAATTCTCTTCTTCTTCGGCAAAGTCGTCATCTTCCAAATCGTCGTCCTCATCGTTGATGATACGTACGCGTTTGGTGTTGCCGACAGGATCATCGGAGCGTTCCAGCGGGTACCAGCGTTTCAGGCCCCAAAGGTTGGTTCCGACACAGGCAAAACGCCCGTCAATGTTAATCTCGGTATATAACTGTGCAATAGTATCTTGGCTCTCTTGATCGGTCATCCCGCGCAGCTTGGCTACCTCGACCATCAGATCACGGTAGTAGTAAGGCGTATTAGCTGCCTTAAGCACCAGGAAAGCCAGGTCGACCATCGGTATTTCTTTAACTTTCTCAGGGTCCAGCTTTAAATTGAGTGGCGTACTCACTAAAGGACACTTCCTCTCACGCATTGTTCACATTACAAATCATGCTTAATTCATGATATCCATTAACAAACCTAAGTAAAACCTATTTGCGTGCAAATTGCAAGTCTAATACACCCGCTTCTGCGGGAAAACGCAGGAGGGCTGATTATCCGTAACCTCTATGTAACCCAAATGATTCCCCTAAATTCAAAAAGGCGGAGGGAAACCCTCCGCACATGACTGTATCCACGCCAAGGATCGGCTCCTTACGGGATGTTGCAAAGGGGCCTTGCGGTTCCCTTCTGTTCATTTTATGTAATCCTCCGCCTTTTGACACGATGGGCAGCCCATTTCGCTAAAAAAGGGCAAGTTCCCATTCGGACGTCTGCCTCTTTTCATACTATATGGCAGCACGGCACCGAGGAGGGGACGGCGTAACTTATGGATTATTACGGTTTTTGGCAGATGCTGCTTGAAGAGATTAAGGCTGCCCCCACAAATGCCCAGCGGCGTATTGTGACCTTCAACGATCCCCGCATGTATGCCGGAGCGCTATCCCAGTGGAAATCACTTAAGACCAAAACGCCGGGGCTGCGGCAGGTTCAGGTATCTACGCTGATCCGGGCCTTCTTCGTGCCCGCCGCCGGAGCAGGAAAGCTGATGGACCGTTATGCTGATTCCCTATGTATAGAAGAAGATCACCGGATTCAGGTTCACTCCGTAGCACCGGATAAAAGCGGTTCTGCCATGATGCCCTGGGGGGTCAAGTCGATTCATGCCCCGCAGGCCTGGTCCAAATCTACGGGAGTTCATGTGAAGATCGGCGTCATCGATACGGGCGTGGACTTCCGCCATCCCGATCTGAAGCATTCCCTCGCTTCCGGGGTCAATCTGCTGAACCGCGGTATGATGCCGCTCGATGACAATGGCCACGGCACACATATTGCCGGCACCCTGGCTGCAGCCGGAGGGACGCGCGGCATGATGGGCGTAGCCCCCAGGGCGCTGATCTATCCGGTCAAGGCTTTTGACCACAGCGGCTCTGCCTATGTGTCTGATATTGTCCTGGGCATCGATTGGTGCGTGCAGAACAAGATCGATATCATTAACATGAGCTTCGGGATGAAAAACAGAAGCAAAGCCCTGCATGATGTGGTGATCAAGGCCTACCGGGCCGGGATTGCCATCATCGCCTCCAGCGGCAACGACGGCAAGCGCGGCGGGGATTACCCCGCGCGCTATCCGGAGACTATTGCCGTAGGGGCCCTTGACAGAAGGCAGCGCGTCGCCGCCTTCAGCAACCGCGGACCGTATATCGACGTATACGGTCCAGGCGAGGGCATCCCCTCCTGCTGGCTGCGGGAGGGGTATAAAGAAATGAGCGGCACCTCTATGGCGACATCGCATGTCACCGGTGCCGCGGCCCTTCTGCTCGCGCTGCGGCCGGGGCTGTCGCCCCGCGAGCTGAAGCTGCTCCTGCGCCGCACATCCTCGCCGGTGCGGCTGCGCAAGGGCCAGCGCCGCGCCTCCCTGGGCGGCGGCGCGGCCGATGCGCTGCGCCTGCTGCGCGCAGGCGCCCGGGCACGGCGCAGCAGCGGCAGCAGCAGCACCGCCAAAGCCGCAGCAGCGGCGAAGGCTTAGCATGCGGCGGTGATGCCGCCTCAGCCAGCAAGCCCATGCTAAAAAGCGCCGCCCCCGGTAACAGGGGGCGGCGCTTTGCATCATGCTATGGTTACATCCGGTCCGGTGCGGTAACGCCAACCAGACGCAGGACGTTGGCAATCGTCGTCCGCGCCGCGCCCAGCAGGGCAAGACGGGCTACAGTCTGAGCGGCGTCCTCGGTGATTACGCGCTCTGCCTTGTAGTAGCTGTGGAATAGCGAAGCCAGATCATACACGTAACGGACCAGGCGGTGCGGTGCATAACCTTCGGCAGCAATCGTAATTTCCGCCGGCAGCTCACCGATTTTGCGGAGCAGGTCGTATTCATGAACAGCGGTCAGCTTGCTGTAATCAATGTCGCCGGTATCCGGCAGCTTAATGCCCTGCTCTTCCGCCTGGCGGAAAATGCTGCAAATGCGCGCATGAGCGTACTGGACATAAAATACGGGGTTCTCATTAGATGTCGAAATCGCTAGATCCATGTCAAAGTCCAGATGAGAATCCATACTGCGCATCGTAAAGAAGTAACGGATGGCGTCAAGGCCAACTTCTTCCATCAGGTCTTCCATCGTAACGGCCTTGCCGGTACGCTTGGACATTTTGACCTTCTCGCCATTCTGGAACAGGCTGACCATTTGGGCAATCAGCACGACCAGCTTCTCGGGATCATTGCCCAGCGCCGACATGGCAGCCTTCATCCGCGGAATGTAGCCGTGGTGGTCAGCTCCCCAGATGTTGATCATTTTGTCGTAGCCGCGGCCGTATTTGTCGCTATGGTAGGCAATATCCGGTGTGAGGTACGTGTATGTACCGTCATTCTTGATCAGCACGCGGTCTTTGTCGTCGCCGTATTTGGTGGTCTGCAGCCAGGTGGCGCCTTCTTCTTCATATACTTCACCGCGTTCCCGGAGCTCGTCAAGCGAACGCAGCACTTCGCCGTTCTCGTACAGGGAGGTTTCGCTGAACCAGATATCGAAGTTGACCCGGAAACGGCTGAGGTCGCGTTTGATTTTGTCCAGTTCCTTGGCAAGACCGTAGGTGCGGAAGAACGCAGCACGGTCGCCCGGGGTCATTGCAAGCAGGGAGTCACCCTTCTCAGCAACCAGCTCTTTGGCGAAGCCTTTGATATCTTCCCCGTGATAGCCGTCCTCCGGCATCTCAGCCGGCTGGCCCAGCTCCTGCAGGTAACGGGTCTCGATCGATTTGCACAGATTGGCGACCTGGTTACCGGCGTCGTTAATATAGTACTCGCGCGTTACCTTGTAACCGGCGTAATCCAGCACGTTGCAGAGCGCATCCCCGACAGCTGCTCCGCGGGCATGGCCCAAGTGCAGGCTGCCTGTAGGATTCGCGCTGACGAATTCCACTTCCACCTTCTGCCCTTTACCGATCTCTACGCGGCCATAATCGTCACCCTGCTCGGCAACAAGGGCAATAACAGGATACAGATAGCTTTTGGATAACGTGAAGTTGATAAACCCCGGACCGGCAATTTCCGCCTTCTCAATAGAAGCGCTGCCGGTATCCAGGTGCTCGATAATAGCCTCAGCGATTTGCCGCGGATTGCGTTTGGCAATTTTGGTAAGCTGCATAGCGGCATTCGTAGCCATATCTCCATGCGCCTTGTCTTTGGGTACTTCCAGCACGATAGCCGGAAGCTCTTCCCGGGACACCAGGCCGGCAGCTACGATAGCCTCGGCAATAGCCTCTTTCACCCGTTCATTGGCTAGCTGAAGCGGATTTAAACTTTGTGTCATGATTGTGGTTCCTCCTGTATATTCAAACTTATAGCGAACTGTCCTGATAACTCATCATAAACGTACAAGTCGTACTCCCATGTAACCGCAAGCTTCCTTCCGGCGCGTATGATGTCGAGCTTCCGGGTATCGGTGATGAGATTAAACTGTGTATAAGGCGAGCGGTAGAACCCCGGCAGACGCTGGCCCGGCTCAAAGGATTGCTCCGACTGGACACCGCCATGGCGGATTAGCTTGATTCCACTATCCGAAATCTTCAGGGTGTTGCGCACAGAAACCTCACCGCCCTGCGGGCCTGGCTGCGTTTCTTCATAGCGGATATACAGGAATTGCCCTTTCATAATGGCTTCCCCTGCGCTTTGCACCACATTCCGCTCACCGCCCTGCACGCTTTCCAGCGTTACGCTAACGGCATATTTGCCTTGCTGTCCTTCAGTCATTGCACGTTCCTCACTTATTCATACTAATATTCATTAAGGTCATATTCGCTTTCCCATTGTACACTATATCCTGATCCGGAAGAGTAGTTCAATGGCTATTTCTCCGGCAAAAATAATTACAGCGGCAGCAGCGCCAAGTGCTCTCTGCTTCTAAGCTGCTCCACCATGGAGGTCCACGCCTCCGGCTTATCTTCCAGCACTGCGTAATAACGGGTCAGAAAATCAGCAACGAGCGGCGCCCCGATCTCCTCCAGCTCTTCATTTCCGGGCATAAAACATAGATCCAGACCGGATACCGCCTCCCCGTCACCCTGCCAGGAAGGATGGACATACGGAAAATCGATCCGCTTATACCCCAGATGTGACAGCACTTCGCGGCGCACAAACGGATCCATCGGCTTAATCCCCCCGAAGTCATGCTCTACCCGGTAAGGATCATAAATCTCGGCGAACATTCCGAACAGCTCCCGGCCATTGTCAGCCGCCAGCTTCTGCAGATCCTTCAGCCGGTGCTGTGCCAGAAAGCGGCCTACGCCCAGCCCCTCCCGGCCAATAATAGTGAAATCGGTCATCGCCACATTCCAGTCCGCATAGTAACGGTATTCCGTGGTGCCGACAACTGTACCTTCATGCACAGCGGCGAACACACGAATGCCGGGATCCTCCAAGGGTTCCTTCCATAAGCTGTATTCCAGCACTTCCTCGGGAGGAAATACTTCGGACAACAGCTGATGTACTTGTCTGAACAAAGGATCGGCTACATTTGTAATTCTTCTATATTCCATAGTAAGGGCTCTCCTCCAATACCGGTTGTAGTTACTATTAGAGAAATTTTTAGAGAAACTTATAGAAAAGGATTCCGCCATTCCATAAGCGCTGCGTAATTTCCCGATTCCTCATCTTCCAGATAATCCGCTACAACGCCGACCGGTACACGCCCGCAGCGCAGCAGGAAAGTAATGACCGGATCAGACCAGGTACCGGCCACTACTCCGGCCAGATACGCTTCCGCCGGCATCCGGGCGGCCATTAGATGATAGCCCGGCATCCGCCCGGCTCCCAGCAGCCGTTCCAGCTTCTGCTCCACTACAGCATGATACAACGCCTGTACCAGCTCCTTGCCCAGTCCAAGCTTGCGGTATTTGGGGCGGACACACAGATCGGCAATATACAGCGTGTTCCCGTCCGGCTGATGTGTAGTGAGATATCCGTCATCCGTAACTTCCGACCAGGTGTGATGAAGGGCCGGTGTCTCTGGATCATAATGGATTCTAAGTCCCGTTACCGAGCCGGCCAGTTCTCCGTCCACCTCTGCACACAGTGCCCCTTCCGGGAAAAGCGTTACATGATTCAGCAGCTGTTCCCGGTTCCACCACAGCTCTGCAGGATAGGGCGGCGGAAAGGCTTCGGACTGAATCGTGACCAGTTCCGCGAAATCGGCCTCCGTATAGCTGCGGATCACCGCCGGCACCGGGGTTTTACCTTCAAAAGCGTAGAAGCTCTTGTAATACATTCCCTATCTTCCTCCTTCGGTCCAGTCCGTGTACAGATCCGTCCTGCGGTCGCGCCACGTAGTTACAGATCCGTGTTCACGGACGCGGTACAGCAGCTCCAGATCCAGATCGGCAGTGATGATCATATCGCCGCCTATTTCCCCCTCGGCCAGCAGGCCCTGCGGAGGGAAGGGAATATCATTAGGCGTAATGACTGCGGCCTGCCCAAAGTTGGCGCGCATCAGATCCACGGTAGGCAGCGAGCCCACAGTGCCTGTCAGTACAACGTATACCTGATTCTCAATGGCACGGGCATGGCTGGTATACCTCACCCGGTGGAAGCCATGGCGGTCATCTGTACAGGAAGGGCAGAAGATCACATCCGCACCCTTGGCCCGGGCCATGCGTACAATCTCCGGAAATTCGATATCATAGCAGGTTAGCATGGCAATGGTCCCTTTGTCTGTCTGGAATACCTCCAGTCCTTCACCCGCGCCCATATTCCAGCCCTCAACTTCAGCCGGTGTGATATGAAGCTTGGCCTGCTCGGCAATTCTTCCGTCCGGGTAAAACAGGTGAGCTACATTATAGAGCTTATCGTTCCGGCGCAGCACATGGGTGCCCCCGATAATATGTACAGCATATTTCCTGGCATAGCCGGAGAACATCTCCCGGTAACGTTCTGTGAACTGCGGCAGATCCTCTATACCGAGCGCTTCTCCCTGTTCATTGCCTATGGACATCAGCTGTGTCGTCAGAAATTCGGGGAACAGGATGAATTCAGCTCCGTACTCCCCGGCAGTCCTTATATAGTGCTCGCACCGGGCGGCAAACTCCGCGAAGGAGGAAATGGTATGCAAATGATATTGTACAGCGGATACGCGAATAGCCATGGCGGCAATCCTCCTATACGTGATATGGCGTGCATTCATAAAGTAACTAAAATTTTACCATAACAGATCACAAAATCACACAGGATGGAGATGCTGCGTGCCGCCGCATGAATATCTCCTCTATTCCTTCCCCATAATGGAGAATACCAGCAGAGACGCCTTCGCCCACTTAATTAAGTGGTAACCCGGCCGTTTCTGCATGAAATAGAAGGAGCCTGATGTTATGCCGCGCGATTCTACTGCACCCAAAGTCCCGAAACGCCGCCTCCGCCGGCTCTTCCGGCTGATGCTCTTCTCTGTCCTGCTGTTCCTGGCGGGCGCCGGAGTCCTGCTTGGGTTCCTATATCAGAAACCGCTACCTCCTCTAGGGGATGATATCCGCTCCAGACTGCTTGACTCCAGGGGCAATGTACTGACTACCTTCACTACTGACGGACGCAGCCGTGATCCTGTAGAACTTAAACAAATCTCTCCGCTGCTCATCAAGGCCACTCTGGCTGTAGAGGACCGTAAGTTCTATAGTCATGCCGGCTTTGACCTCAAAGGAATGGGCAGAGCGGTACTCGCCAACCTGCAGGCAGGAGGGCGTACGCAAGGGGCCAGTACACTAACCCAGCAGCTTGCGCGTAATTTGTACCTGACCCATGAGAAAACTTGGACCCGCAAGAGCAAGGAGGCTCTCTACACCCTCCAGCTGGAGATGAAATACAGCAAAGACGAGATTCTGAACATGTATCTAAATGAAATCTATTATGGTCACGGTGCCTATGGTATTGAAGCCGCTGCCCAAATGTACTTCGGCAAACCAGCCGCTGACCTGGATCTGGCGGAGAGTGCCCTGCTGGCCGGAGTTCCCAAAGGCCCCACCTATTACTCGCCCTACACGCACCTGGATAGTGCTGTTAAGCGGCAGGGTATCATTCTGGCAGCCATGGTCGATGTAGGGGATATCACAGAATCGCAGGCGGAGGCCGCCGCCAGGGAGAAGCTGACCTTCAAACCGCAGGGGCAGAAGGATACCACTGTAGCAGCTCCTTATTTCCGCGATTATGTGCGCAGCCTCGTTATAGACAGTCTGCATATCAGCAGTGACGAACTGGATCAGGGCGGGCTGAATGTCTACACGACACTTGATCCGGATATGCAGCGGGCTGCGGAAGAGGCCGTGGATCAGGGAATGGACCACAGCAGCGAGCTGGAAACCGCCCTGGTGTCCATTGACCCCCGTACCGGCTATGTGAAGGCCATGGTCGGAGGGACCAATTACCGTTCGAGCGCGTATAATCATGCCCTGGCCACCACACGCCAGCCCGGTTCTTCTTTTAAACCGATTATGTATTTATCCGCACTGTCTTCTAAGGAGATGACCGGGTTGTCTGTCTTCAACAGCCAGCCGACACTGTTCCACTATGACAACAACCGCAAAACCTATCAGCCCCGCAACTTCGGCGATAAGTATCTCGGTGAGATCAACATGAAGCAGGCGATTGCCGCTTCCGACAATATTTATGCCGTAAATACAATTATGAAGATTGGCGCGGACAAGGTGGCCGCTATGGCTGCTGCTATGGGAATCAACAGTCCGCTGCAAAGTGTCCCGTCTCTGGCGCTCGGCACTTCCCCTGTCAGTCCGCTGGAGATGGCTTCCGCCTTCGCAGTTATCGGCAATGGCGGAGTTAAGCAGCCTGTTACCGCAATTCTGAAAATTACAGATGCGGGCGGACACCTTCTATATGAAGCTCCGCAGCCTCAAGGGCAGTCTGTGGTAGAACCGGCCGCCGCTTATGTGCTGACCCGGCTGATGGAAGGCGTATTTGAGAGCGGAGGAACGGGTAACCGCGTAGCCTCGATGATCAAACGCCCGGTCGCCGGCAAAACAGGCACTACCGACACAGACGGCTGGATGGTGGGCTTCACTCCTGAGCTCTCCACTGCGGTCTGGGTAGGTTACGATAAGGGCCGGGATATTGCCACCGCTGATGGAAGACGTGCAGCGCCTATCTTTGCGCAGTTTACGGAAAAAGCGCTGGAGAATGTACCGCCGAAGATTTTCCCGATTCCCGATGGCGTGGTCAGCGTATATATCAATCCGCAGTCCGGCAAGCTGGCTACAGCAGCCTGTCCGGAGAAGGAGCTTACGACCTTCATCAGCGGCACTGAGCCTACTGAGTACTGCGACCAGCATGCCGCCTCCGGCACCGATGCTCCCCCGGATGGGAGCAACCCTGAGATTGCCGAGCCTGTCAAGGAGGACCATTCGCTATGGAATGACATCAAACGCTGGTGGATGAACTGATCCGGCATTGCTGCCGCCGGAGACTTGCGTTACGATGGGATGAGCCCGGCAAGGCGCTCTCTTAAGCGTTAGTCCGCCGCAGGAAGGTGTCAACCATTCATGAAGCTGAATTCTTCAGGCGGACCGGACCTTTCCGCCCCGCAGCGGCTGCTGCCGCCTGCACTCTATGCGCTTGCGGCAGTAGACGCAGCTCCGCGCCTCCTGGGCCAGCATCTCGTCCGGCGCACCGAAGACGGTGATATCCGCTGCCGTATTGTGGAGACTGAAGGGTACGGCGGCGCAGAAGACAAAGGGAGTCATGCCTACGGAGGGCGGCGGACAACCCGTACAGAAGTAATGTTCAGCGCCGGAGGCGCTGCGTATGTATACCTGATCTACGGGATGCACTATTGCTTCAATGTGGTTACCGCTGCTGAAGACGAACCGCATGCGGTCCTTATCCGTGCAGTGGAGCCGCTTACCGCCAGGGACGCTGAGCTTATGGCTGCATACCGGGGAATTGCTGTCCGGAAGCCTTCGGATCTGTCCGGCGGCCCGGGCAAGCTGTGCCGGGCACTGAGGATAGACAAAAGCCTCAATATGGCCAGGCTTGATCTCCGCGGGGGGCCAATATGGCTGGAACAAGGTGAAGCCCCGGAATCTCTGGATATAGTCCAGGCTCCGCGCATCAATATTCCCTATGCAGAAGAATACGCGCTGAAGCCTTGGCGTTTCTATCTCCGGGGCAATCCCTATGTCTCGGTCAGCAGCACGGATGCGCAGCCGGTTATCCTCACCTGAAGATAGTTTCATTCCGCTGTTTCGGCTGGGCTAATTTGGGTAAAAAATAGAGAACCCTAATAAACCTCTCCCTTGGGATTACCCGAAGGGAGAGGTTTTATATTTTTTTGGCCCCATATCCTCTCCTACGCCGTAAAACGGGCTATTTCCCGTATAAGCGACAAGAAACAACATAATTTGTATGCGCTTTCCCCGTTCTCTAAACTTACAATTACTGCTATAATCAGAGATATCCACAAAAAATATAAAGATGTAAATGAGGGACATGGGATGAAAGATACAGGCATGATCCGGAGTTTAGACAGTCTTGGTAGAATTGTGGTTCCCGTAGAAATCCGCATGACACGAAATATTGACATTGGGGATCCCATCGAGTTTTTTATTCTGAATGAGGAAATTATCGTCCTCAGAAAGTACACCTCCACAGAATGCACATTTTGCAGAAGTCTTGATCATGTAACCTATTATAAAGATCAATTCATTTGCAATACCTGCCTCAAAGAGCTGAGCGACCCCGGGCGCGGATCTGAAGAGATCACAATCTCTCCAGGCCCTGCAGAGGAGAACGCCGAACCTGTCCGCAGTGGACGGAGAACGAAGACGGAGGAAATGAGCCAGCGGCTGGAGAAAGCGATGGAGGACCACCCCTATGCCAACCAGAAGGAGCTTGCCGAGGTGCTCGGAATCAGCCAGGCCAGAGTAAGCCAGTTGAAGCGCAAGCTAAATACTGCCGGCAGAGTGACTCCGTAGCAGCGCATATCCCATCATCTTATACATAAGGCTTGGCCCTCTGCTAACAGAGAGCCAAGCCTTGTTTTTTGATATGCATGTTCGTTCAGCTTACTACTCCGACAATGCCGCTTTCAGCTCGTCAGGCGAAGCGGCCCACCACTCTTCATTATGGGCGATCAGCAGTGATTTCAGCGCATTCCGCTCCGTAGACCCAAGTCCCTCCACAATAATCTTCCGTTTCAGGGCTGCATCCAGCTTATTGACATGATCGGCAAGAATCTTCCAGCCCCGGCGGGCTTCGGAATCAATCCACATCTCACAGGCGGTAATTCCGCCGTAGAACTGGCCCTCCGGTGTACGGTCCACAGCAACCCAGACCACCCAGACCTGTCTTCCTTCCGGTACATCCTCACGGTTCACGGAGAACTTAATCCCCTTCTCCACTTTGCTCTTGGCATGCATGGCACCGATATCGATAACGGCGATACCTTGATCAATAATAACAGGCGATACATTACCCAGATCAATGGAGCCTGCCCCGAAGCCTTTATGCTTACTCTTGGCATTCACAATATTCAAGGCAATCTGCTTTTTGCCCTCTGGTTGTACGTTATCCACAAGTGCACATCCTTTCCATTCACTAATTATTTAATTTTAGCTAATAATGCGCCGATTGCAAACATATACATCCCGTAGATGCTTGTCACGGGAGGAATCACAGTATGAAGCCACATT
This sequence comes from Paenibacillus sp. FSL R10-2736, assembly GCF_038000245.1. NCBI lineage: Bacteria > Bacillati > Bacillota > Bacilli > Caryophanales > Paenibacillaceae > Paenibacillus > Paenibacillus sp. FSL R10-2736. The sequence continues at coordinate 584,412 of NZ_JBBOBN010000002.1, read as the reverse complement.
CATTAAGGTATACCCTCATCTTCGCAGCTCTGGCTGTTCTCACCTTGCTTGGAGGCGGAATATGGTTTCTTTCAGGGCACAGCCCTGCCGTATGGACTGCCTCTGCCCCAAAAGAGGCCAAGTCCCCCGCCGTCCTGCCGCAGCAGCAAATTGTGCAGTCCACTCTTCCGGAGATCACTCCGCCTCCGGTGTCGGAGGTTTTAAGCCAGCGTGTGGTGGAATATCACATGGATGTTCAGCTGCTGGCCGATACGGGAACCTTAGCAGCTTCCGAAACGGTGACCTGGATCCATCCGGGCAAAAAACCGGTCCAAGAGCTCTATTTTCACCTTTACCCCAATGCATTCGCTTCCGGCGATACAACCTTTATGAAGGAATCCGGAGGAACGCTTCGCGGCGACTCCATGCCTGCGGGCGGATACGGCAGCCTGACGCTGACGGATCTGCGGACCTCCGAGGGGATTTCGCTAATGCAGCGCACCCAGTATGTGCAGCCTGACGACGGCAATGTGAATGACAAGACCCTGCTTAAGGTCCACCTGCCCCAGCCGGTAAACGGTGGTGAGAGCGTAACACTCAAACTCCAGTTTGAGGTCAAGCTGCCGAAAATATTCGCCCGTATGGGAACCGCCGGCAACTTCGTCATGGCCGGCCAGTGGTTTCCCAAGCTCAGCGTCTACGAGCCCGCTGGCACAAGGGGAGTACAGGAGGAAGGCTGGAATCTGCATCAGTACCATGGCACATCTGAGTTCTACAGTGACTTCGGTATTTACAATGTAACCATCTCCGTCCCGTCCGGTTACAAGGTTGCCGCCACCGGATTTCCGGTGAAGAACGCGCGGCTGGTACAGGACCGAAAAATCTATCAGTTCTACGCAGATGATGTTCATGACTTCGCCTGGGCGGCATCGCCGGATTTTGTGGTTGCCGAGAAGGCCTTCTCCGCGCCGCAGGTGCCCGGAGTAAAGATCAAGCTCTATCTGGACCCGCTGCATAAGGATCTTCAGGAGCGCTACTTCCAGGCCGCAGAGGCTGCCCTGACCGCCTTCAGCAAATGGTATGGCCCGTATCCTTACTCCACCTTATCCATTGTAGTCCCGCCTGAATCTGGCAATGGGGCCGGGGGGATGGAATATCCGACGCTGATCACTGCCTTCGGTGCTGCCGAGGCATCGCCCGGCACTTCGCTTGAACGGACCGTGATCCATGAGATCGGTCACCAGTATTTCTATGGCATGGTCGCCAGCAATGAATTCGAGGAGGCGTGGCTGGACGAAAGCTTCACCTCATATGCCGAAGACCGGCTGATGGAGCAGGAATATGGCGTTGCCTCAAGCCTCCCGCTGCAGTCCAGTCTGGTCTCCTCCTCACAGCCGCTCAATCTGGAGACCTGGAAATACACCGGAGATGATGCCTACACGCGCAATGTCTATATCCGGGGCAAGCTGGTGCTCCGTGACATCGAACGGTTAGCAGGAGCCAAGAACATGGATGCCATTCTAGCTGCCTATGCCCGTAAATACCGCTTCAAGCATCCCTCGACCGCTGACTTCCAGAAGATTGTGGAGAAAGTGACCAAGCAATCCTGGCAGACTTATTTTGACCAGTACGTCTACAGCGGCGGAGCCCCTGATTTTGCAGTAGACGACATCAGGCTCACAGCTAAACGGGACGGCGGCAACGGAGCAGGCATTCAATATGATGCTGTAGTTGAGGTAAGCAACAAGGGCAGCCATTACGGGGATGTCCCTGTAAAATTTATTTTCTCGGACGGGTACTCGGTTCAGCAATACTGGAACGGCGAAGGGAAGACAACATCGTTTGAATTATCGTATAAGGCACCTCTGGTCTCCGCCGAGATTGATCCGGGACATTCCATACTGCTGGAGAGCAAGCATCTCAATAATTTCAGAATGGCGGAGCTTGAGCACAATACTCTTTCCCGCTGGACGCTCAGTGCGACGACACTGCTTGAAACCCTGCTCGGAACTCTTGTCTGGTGAGGTGAAGGATTGTGAAAATTTCGATAACCCGCGGTTGGCACAGCATGAAAGAGCAATTTTATATCCTGATTCTGCTATTTATCTACCGGCTGTTCTGGGGCTACTTCATGTACAAATTCATTAAAAGCGCCGTCGTTCCGGTACTGCTGCGTTATCCGGATGCGGATGCCGGCGGCAGTAGCATAGGCAGGCTGCTGTATTATATTGAGGGGCAGACTGCACTGCACACGGACCCGGACGTCCGGCAATGGCTATGGCTGCTCCTGGCACTGACTCTGTTGCGGCTGCTGCTCTCCCCCTTTATCCGGGCGGGCCTGCTGCACGAGCTACACCAGGAACGTGCCGGGGAGCGCGGACTGTTCTTTTTTCCCGGGATGAAGCGTTATGGGCTGCCTGTCCTGCTGTTCAGTCTCGTTGAATGGGCGCTGGCACTTCTGCCGCTCTATTGGCTGCTGCCGAAGATGTACCGTCTGCTTCTGAACGGCATTCTCGATTATCCGCTGCTGCTGACGCTCGTGCCTTATGTGCTGGGCTGGCTCATCTACCTCTTCCTTATCCGCAAGCTGCTGCTGTATATGCAGTTCGGTTATACTGCAGGCACGGGCATGTTCACTTCGCTGCTGATCTGTCTGAAAGTCCTTTTGCACTCCATCGGGATATCCGTCATTATAGGCGCAGGAAGTCTGGTGACGCTGTTCCTCTGCGGCGCTGCAGCGCTCTTCTGTCCCGGTCTCCCGGCCCTGCTCCTGCGCCAGGCAGCCCCGCTGCCATCCACTCTGTTCAAAATGTGGGGCATAGCCGCGCAGTATCATCTCTGGTCCAGTAAATCATTCCCACAATAATCGGCCGCCAAAACGGCATACTAAAAGAGTCATCGCCCCTCTGGTGAGGTGCATGACTCTTTTTTGTTTACAGCTGCGATAAGTGCATTTGCAAAACTGTAAATCCTCTGGTACAATGATGCCTGTACTACTAGTAACAAATTTGTAATCTTTCAAATGGAATTAAGCAGCTATGTAACCGAAGCCTTTAATCTTATGTCGATATGTCACTATTCTGGTGCACAAAACGCCGAATTCCCTGCACCGGGGAGTGGGGGAACCATATTTTGGGTGAATTGATCTCGCTTTAGAGGGATCATAGGGGAACCTTCTACCGAATCCTTAAGCTAACCTCGCAGGCCTTGGAAGGAGTACATCTTTTGAGAAGTCAGAACTTTAAGAAGAAATGCACCGCAGCAGCGCTGGGTCTTGTGATGGTATTCACACTTGGAGCAGGCAGCGCTTTCGCAGATTCCAAAATGGATACTGTGATCTCAAAAACCATTGGAACGTCATATAAAACCGGGGGCACCAGCACCAGCGGCTTTGATTGTTCCGGATTCACCAAATACGTATTCAAGAGTATCGGCCTTACCTTGCCGCGCACCTCTAAGGCACAGTTCAGCGTTGGAACAGCCGTATCCAAGAGTAATTTGCGTTCCGGTGATTTGGTATTCTTCAATACCCTGGGCAACGGAGTTTCCCATGTCGGTATTTATGTCGGCAATGGCAAATTCGCACAATCCTCCACTTCGCGTGGTGTAACCATCAGTTCGATGAGTCAGGCATACTGGGCCAACCGCTACGTTGGCGCTAAAAGAGTGATGAGCACAACAGCCTACCAAGCTGTCGCTTACGATTGAACCCTTGAACATTTCCTCGAATATTCGTACCTCTAACAACTAAATGTAACTTATACGAGCCCGGTTTTGATTATTGCCGTAATCATTTCCGGGTTTTTCCTTTTCCTTATTCTACCTTTTACACTCATCTGCAGGCCCTGAAACACCTTTTTATCCCAAATCCAAAGAAAAATTCATCAATAGCTCACCTGCTGCGTAAATATGAGTCTTTCTATGCAGCTATAACTCTAAAAAACGCAAAAAAAATGCATTAATATGTTATAAGTGATTGCCAAGCGCCCTAGTCTTTGCTACAATTATCGCAGTGAGCTTTTAGTAACATTTTTGTAATTATTGAATCGCTTTTAACAAAGGTTTTGTCATGTATTGAATAACAGCTAATCCTAATCAACAGTCGTGCCGAGTTCCCTAAAGATTTAGGGAAACGGGGGAACCAACTTTGGGTGAATTGACCTCCTATTCTAAGAGGGGTCATAGGGGACCTTCAACCGAACCCTTAAGCTAACCTCGTAGGCATTTGGAAGGGGTATTTACTTTTGAAGAAGAAGCTAGCAGCCGCAGTACTAAGCTTTTCCATCATCTTCACCATTGGAGCAGGAAGCGCTTTCGCGGATTCCAAAATGGATAAAGTTATCGACAAAGCCATCGGGACCAAATACGTATCCGGCGGTGTATCCACGAACGGTTTTGATTGCTCCGGATTTACAATGTATGTTTTTGATAAGATCGGCATTAACCTGCCTCACCAATCCGGTTCCCAATATCAGATGGGCACTGCTGTATCCCGCGATGAGATGAGACCGGGCGATCTTGTATTCTTCAATACAAGCGGCAAAGGCATTTCCCATGTCGGTATTTATGTTGGTGACGGTGAGTTCGCACATGCTTCTTCCTCGCGTGGTGTAACCATCAGTTCGCTGAGTGACAGCTACTACGTCAACCGCTACGTTGGCGCCAAACGGATTATGAGTACAGATGCTTACAAGACTGTGGCTGCGGATTCCGAAGACAATGACGATGTGCAATAATTTGTCCTAATATAAGCGCTTTTCCAGGATTTTTGCCGAAATCTTGGAGGAGGGCTTATTTTTTTGTCTATAAAATTACTTACCCCGCTCTATATTTGTAAAACACCAATTTCGCTCTTTCATAAAATATTTTTTGGCGTTTGTCAAGTTCCGGTCTTTCTGCAAGGTTTTTGCGTCGAATCCGGCTCGTTTTGTATATAATATTTATAGAATGAAGTAATGTCCCCTTGAAAGGAGGCCTCTGCTTATGATAAGTTCCCCGGTAACTTTTTATGTTGTTCCTATGGAGTCGCGGCATGCTGCTGAGATCTGTGAGTGGAACTACAGGCCCCCGTATAATATTTACGGCTGGATGCCCTGGGAGCAGATGCAGGCGCTCGGTGTTGAATTCGGTGATCCGCAGCTGCGCAGTGAGCAATACGTTTCTGTTGTGAATGGACAGGGAATCCTGTGCGGCTTCGCCCAGCTGTTCCCTATGGAGGGTGTAGTCCGGCTTGGAATCGGCATGCGGCCCGATCTGTGCGGTCATGGCATGGGACATCTCTTCATGAAGGCCATCGTTCAGGCGGCGCTGCAGCGTTATCCGGAACGGGAGATCGATTTGGAGGTACTGACCTGGAATCAGCGGGCCATCCGTGCTTACCAGAAATGCGGATTTACCATAACGGATACTTATGAACGCAGAACCCCAACTGGCGATAAACCATTTTATTGTATGGTCTATGAGAAATAGCATTCCACTTCTGTATGTTTGCAAATTTTCCAGGAGTTTCGTTCATTTTTTTGACACAAATACTATGATAACGCTTCACCATCCGGTATAATGAAGGAAGCAGCTTACATGGAGGGACGGATGCAGATGCAGAAATGGATCATGAGCGGTTTGTTTTTTGCCGCCTGTGCCTTTGCCGTGGTCTTAATGTTTACCCTGCCCGGCAAAGCCGAGGTGGCTGAAGAGAACAAACCTACAATGCCTGAGGTTGTGCTGGACGCTACCAGCGCGGAGGCCCTGGTGAAAGCCAACTGCATCACCTGCCACGGGGATCAGCTTCAGGGCGGTGTAGGGCCGAACCTGCAGCAGGAGGGCGCACAGCATGACGCGGCACAGATTTACAGCATTGTGACCAAAGGCCGCGGGCAGATGCCTTCCTTCAAAGACAAACTAGCCCCTGAGGAAATTGCGAATGTCGCGTTATGGCTGGCTGAGAAGAAATAATAACATGCCCAAAGCAAAATGCCCGCTGCAAAGGATACCCTGGTATCCCTGCACGGGCATTTTTATGGATTAAGCGGTACTGTCGTTTCCATAAGGATCCTGTCCTCTAACGGTTTTTCTCAAAAGCCTCGTTGATTTCATTGGCCTGGCGTATATCCAGTTTCTCCACGTCTGCAGGCAGACGCAGGATAACGGTCTTGTAATCAATGGTGATATGCGGGTGATGGTCGAACGCTTCCGAGATCGCAGCAACATCATCCACAAAAGCAATTCCCTTCATATATTCATTGAACATATATTTGCGCACCATAATATCCTCTTCCAGTTTCCAGCCTTCCAGCTTGCCGATCTGCTCCCGCAGTTCTTCCTCTGTAAATGGCAATTTGTTTCCTCCCTTGCTTAATTAGCTGTATCACAGCAGTCCTGTCTTTCAAATAAAACATCCCTCAGCTTCTTAAAGTCCAAGGGATGTGCCGGTTCAAAGATTTTTTTCGATTTAATGTATTCTTAAATCCCGGCGAATAGTACTTCTCATCCCAATTTTAACATGGGCTGATGCCTGGGACAAACTCTGCTCCGCAGCTGCCTCCGGGCTACACCAGAACGACCGACGCCAAATCCTCGTCGCCGAGCAGAATATTGATGCGGTGCGTTTCTTTATCGTACATTACAACCCCGCTTCCGACCTTAATCACCGGCTCATTGCCCAGTGCGTAGAACAGATCCTCCGCAAGCGCCTCCCAGACCTCCAGCTTCGACTCCTCCGGCAGGTTCTCCCACTCCTCAGGCTCCATTTCGAAAAAAATATACCCGTCGGAAATCCGTCCGACTGCGCCTGTCAGTTCAACCAGAATTTCACTGTAATCTCTGCCATGCTTAACTCCCACGTCAATCACTCCGTTTTCTTCGCTGATGAATAATAACTTACCTTATCCATTATAGCCGAAAAAATCACTTCACAAAAAAGGGAATGCTGTCGATAAATAAGAATATACGTGATTTGGTTACGTGCAGAGTGTCCTCCCGCGGTTCAAGGATGATAAACGCGGTATAGTCGGATCACTTCTTAATTCTCATGGACGAGGTGCATAAATGGAAATTTCAACAATACTAGGACTGGTTTTTGGTCTGATCGCAGTAGTCTGGGGGATGGTACTCAAGCATGCTCCGCTTGAAAGCTTGAACAATCCCGCCGCCTATGTAATTATCTTTCTTGGTACGGCCGCCTCAATCTTCATGGCCTTTCCCATGTCGGAAGTCAAGAATTTCCCTAAGCTGCTGAAGATCCTATTTGTGAAGAAAAAGATGGTCGGCAAGCCCGAACTGATTACAATGTTCATGGAATGGGCATCCATCACCCGCCGTGAAGGACTGCTTGCACTGGAATCCAATGTCGATGAAATCGAAGATAATTTCCTTAGAAACGGTATGCGGATGATTATCGACGGCAATGACCAGGAATTTGTCCGCGATGTCTTAATGGAAGATATTCACGCTACAGAAGATAGACATAAAGCCGGCGCATTAATCTTCTCCCAGGCCGGGATGTACGCACCTACACTGGGGGTACTCGGGGCTGTTATCGGGCTGATTGCCGCCTTGGGGGATATGAGCAATATGGATGTCCTGGCCCACGCGATTGCCGGAGCCTTCATCGCTACTCTGCTGGGGATATTCACCGGTTATGTAATGTGGCATCCTATGGCCAACAAGTTAAAACGAATTTCCAAACGCGAGATTGAAGTCCGCCTGATGATGGTAGAAGGTCTGTTGTCCATCCAGTCCGGGGTCTCCACCATTGCTATCAATCAGAAGCTTTCCGTCTTCCTTACTCCGTCCGAACGCGCCAAGCTGAGTGAGAAGGAGGGTGCTTCGAATGAGCAAAAAGACTAGGCATGAGGAGCACGAAGAGCATGCCGATGAGTCCTGGCTGCTGCCCTATTCCGATCTGATGACCCTGTTGGTTGCTCTATTCCTGGTTATGTATGCCATGAGTGCTACGGACGCCCAGAAGTTTGAGCAAATGGCCCAGGCGTTCAATTCAGCGCTCAGCGGCGGTGGCGGCGTACTGGAATTCCGCTCGGATTCACCTACGAGTACTCAACTTGACCAAGGCAATAAGGATAAAATGAATAGTGTTATAGATAAAAATACAGGCACCGCCGAGATCTCCAAACTTCGTGCCAAAGAACAGGAGGATCTGGAGAAGCTTAAGGAGCAATTCGATCAGTACATCAAGAATAACGGAATGACTGATCTGCTCAGTACGAAGCTGAATCAGTCCCAGTTAATGATTACGATCAGCGACAACGCCTTATTTGCTTCGGGACAGGCTATGGTCAAGGATGACTCCCGCCAGCTGGCCAAGTCAATCTCGACGATGCTGCAGCAGTTTCCCGATTATGATATATTAGTGCAGGGACATACGGATAATATTCCTATCTCCAATAGCAGCTACTCCTCCAACTGGGATCTTAGCGTGGCCCGTGCCCTTCAATTCATGAAGATCCTGCTGCTTAACCCCAATCTGGACCCGGTCAAGTTCAGTCCGATCGGATACGGGGAATATCATCCCATCGCTGAGAATACGACTGCCGCCGGACGCGCCAAGAACCGTCGTGTAGAAGTCTCCGTTCTCCGCAAATACAAAGATGCAACAACAGAAACTACTGATGTTGCCGCTCCCGGTAAATAATGCGAATATATTATAGCTTATCAAGTAATAAGAGCTGTTCCCGGGCCATTATTCGGCCTTCAGGAACAGCTCTTTGTTTGATTGCTTATTATCTAAAGCTTACTGTAGCTCATAGTTCAGCATAGCTCCAAGCTCCTGCTTCTCCTGCGGTGACAGATCACGCCATTCCCCGGTCTGCAGGGCACCCAGCCGGATGTTCATTACCCGGATGCGCTGCAGACGCCGCACTTCATAGCCAAACGCGCTGCACATGCGGCGGATCTGCCGGTTCTTGCCCTCGGTAAGAATAATCCGGAATACCCGCTCGCTGATCCGTGTTACCTCACAAGGTAGCGTTCTGCTGCCCAGAATCTTCACCCCGGTGGCCATGCCCGTAAGGAAAGATTGCGTGACTGGCCTGTCCACGGTAACTACATACTCCTTCTCATGTCTGCCTTCAGCACGCAATATTTTGTTCACAATGTCCCCGTCATTCGTCAGCAGAATTAATCCCTCAGAATCCTTGTCGAGCCGTCCGATAGGGAAAATACGTTCTTCATGTCCGATGAAATCAACTATATTCCCCTGAATATGGCCTTCTGTAGTAGATGTGATGCCTACCGGCTTATTAAGTGCGATGTAAACGATCCTGCTGCCTGTTTCCAGGCGTTTGCCGTCGATCAGCACCGTATCTCCGGCTTCTGCCTGACTGCCCAGCAGAGCGGTCTCACCGTTGATGGTGACTCTTCCCCCTTCCACCAGCTTGTCTGCTTCACGGCGCGAACAGTACCCTGTCTCACTGATGAACTTATTAATTCTCATGTCTGTCATTCACTCCGTTCTATATACATGCCTGACGGAAGGTTATTCTCCCCGGCTTCAGGCAGCTTAATGGTCACCTGCGCACCCCGTCCATACTCACTGCGGATCTCGAGACTGCCCTTATGGGCTTGTATAATACGCTGGCTGACCATGAGTCCAAGCCCGGTCCCTGACTCTTTATTCGTGAAGAACGGCTCGCCCAGCTTAGGAAGCATATCCTCCGGAACCCCTCCGCCTTCATCAGAAACAACAATAACCACAGAATTATTCTGCTGCTGCTCCTCCAGGGTAATCGTCCCTCCGTCAGGCATAGCCTCAATCGCATTTTTGATTACATTAATGAATACCTGCTTCAGCTGGTTCTCCTCACAGTGCACCATAGCCGGCACATCCGAGAAATACGTTACAAACTCTATGCCAAAAAGATGGGCTTGGCTATCCAGCAGAGAGATTACGTCGCCGACAATATGCCGCAGATCCCTCAACTGAAAATGAACGGCCTGCGGCTTGGCCAGGATCAGGAACTCACTTACAATCAGATTGATCCGGTCCAGCTCCGAGAGCATAAGATCAATATGCAGCGGAACCAGAACCTTCTTCTCCTGCTGCAGCTGCAGGAAACCTCTCAAGGTGGTCAGGGGATTGCGGATCTCATGGGCAACTCCGGCTGCCAGCTGGCCGACCGTAGTCAGCTTCTCAGAGCGTCTGAGCAGCTCTTCAATCCGGTTGCGCTCAGTCATATCACGGGATACATGTACAAAAGACTGCGGCTGCCCTTCCTCATCCCGGATCACCGAGGTGCTCACACTGACTTCTACGATAGAGCCGTCACGTTTCAGTCGTACGGTCTCTACCGGAGGCAGAGACATTCCGTTCTTGAGCTGCCGCAAACGGACATCTTCCTGCTCCTGTACTGTAGCCGGCACCAGATAAGGCGTCTTGACCAGCGCTTCCGCTGCACTCCATCCATAGAGCTCTTCAAAGGCTCTGTTCGTGCTTATAATCCTGCCATCCATATCCACAGTGTGGATCGCATCCGAGGTGCCGTTAATTACCGACTCCAGATGCTCTTTAACCGCCCGGTTCTCTTCCAGCGTCTGACCCAGCCGGTTCGTGTGCTGCAGCAGGTGGGAGGTCATCGCGTTGATCCGGTGGGCCAGCTGTCCGAGCTCATCCCGGCTCTCTACATTTAATGGAGGCTCGAATTTGCCCTTGGCCACATCATTCACCTTAGCCAGTATATCCTGAATCGGCCGCGTGACGAAGCCGGCCATAATATAACTGGCCAGGAAAAAGATAATAAGCAACAGCACGGACGTGGTGATATTATTGAACAGCTGCTCTTTAATTACGGATGAGATCAGCGAGTAATCCATAACCACAGTAATTACATAATCGTCGGCTCCCGGCTGTTTGATTGGAATGAAGCTCTTGAGCACTCTTTTGCCCAGAACCTCTGTATCCAGCGTTACCGGCTCACCCCCGTTGATCGCTTCCCGTATTGCCGCCTTATCCTGTGCAACGTTGCCGTACGTATACGTACCGTAATGAATAGGGCGGTTGCGCAGCTTCACATTAATCGGGTCACTGCCATCGGGCAGCATGCTGGGCGATCCGAACGTTTTGGGATTAAAGCCTGTAATCTCCAGGATGCCGGGGTTCACGGCTTTGGAGTCCTGAATAATTTCGTCAGGTCCCATAATCTTGACGTAATCGCTTACGGCAGTACTGCGGATATAAGGATCTATGATATAGTTGCTGGTGCCATCATAATAGTAACCCCATTTATCAATGTACTCGGGATTTGAGGTTGAATATTCGAAAGGGCCGGACCAGAAATTATCCATCGTCTGCCCCTGGTCAACGGATACCCGCTGGCCTGCAAACAACTCCAAAAAAGCCACATACCAGTACCCCATGCCTTTGGTCGAGAGTCCGATCTCTGTGGGATCTGATGACTTGGCTACAACAATATCATTATCAGTCTTGACCAGAAGCGAGATATTAGACACGCCCAGCTTGATGGCCAAGGCCTGCAGCTCCCTATTGTCCACATTCTTGATATCCGGGTCAAGCTCAAGCGAAGCCAGAATAGAGGTCATCCTCAGGTTCTGGGCAATTTTATGCTGCACATAGTTGGAACTATAACTGCTCTGCTCAACCGAAACAGCGATCTGCATGGCAGTTATCTTCATATTACTCAGACTTTCATTACGCAGATTATTCCGGACGGCATATAGGTTAAGTGTAAGATTCAGCGTCAGGATTAAGAGTACCGAGCCGAAAATAATAGCCGATAATTTCGTTTTTATAGACAAGCGTATTGTTCACCTCTTACCGCTGGTAAATCCTAGCGGAGCATTCATAATTATCATACCTTTTGCCTCTCCATTTGAAAAGACATTTCAAACAGGGATAACCTGGGGAACATATTGAATTATTCAGACACTTTCTCTACAATAAGTAGGAAACCATCCACAGGTTATGCACATATAAACATTTTGCTAAATCGCGATGTGTACAATTTTGTGCATAAGTCGGGCTTTATCCACAGAGTTGTCCACAATTTGTTAAGAACGAATATTTGTTCGTTGTACAAGGGGCTATTTTAGAAGGGAAGATGAACTTGAATACACGACTTGAAGAGTTGCCGCCAGACGAGCGGGCAATTCATGAATATTGGATGAACGAGGCAATAGGCGAAGCCCGCAAAGCAGAAGCACTGGGTGAAGTGCCGATCGGGGCAGTGGTTGTCCGTGAAGGTAAAATTATCGGGCGCGGCTACAATCTGCGTGAGACCACGCTCGATTCCACTGCCCATGCGGAGATGGTTGCCATCCGTGAAGCGAGTACGGCCCTTAATTCCTGGCGTCTGCTCGACTGCCAGCTCTACGTGACCCTGGAGCCCTGTCCCATGTGTGCAGGAGCCATGGTGCAGGCCAGAGTCCCGCTCACCGTGTATGGTACTCCTGATCCCAAAGCCGGCTGTGCAGGGACTCTGATGAACCTGCTGGAGGAATCGCGTTTTAACCACCGTACAGAGGTCATCCAGGGTGTGCTGCAGGAAGAATGCGCAGAGCTGCTGACCTCGTTCTTCCGCCGGCTGCGGCAAAGACCCGCCAAGCTCTAATGAAACGAATCAGCTATACCATTCTATTGTGACCAGGAGGACGATCCATGTCTATTAAGCTGTACAATACGCCGCAGGGAATCTATATCTCTTTGCTGAAGCTCACGGATGCCGAAGCGCTGCTTAACCTCCGTCACCGCAACCGCAAGGAGCATCAGCAGTTCGAACCCCTCCGCGACAATGACTACTTCACCCTGGAGACCCAGCGGCAGCTGATTAACCAGCGCATCCTGGATGCCCGGCAGGATAGTGCTTATATGTTCGGCATCTATCTGCTCAGCGGCGAGCTGATTGGCCAGATTACCATTTCTAACGTGGTACGGGGTGTCGGACAATTTGCCGATATCGGATATTTTATTGATTATGATATGCAGGGTAAAGGGTATACCAGCGCAGCGGTGCATCTGATCCTGGGCTATGCCTTCCGCTCCCTCGGCCTTCACAGGCTGCAGGCGGCTATCCTGCCTCATAATGACGGCTCCCGCAGAGTCCTGGAGAAGAACGGCTTTCAGGCTGAAGGGCTTGCCCGCCGCTTCATCAAAATCAACGGAGAATGGCAGGACCACCGCACTTACGCCATTCTGGCTGAAGATTTTCTTCCACAGGAGCAATAGCCTGATCTGCCGGAGCCGCCGGCAAGCAGCACAAAAATCCCGTATGAGCGGAGGTTCGCTTATACGGGATTTCTGTGTTGCTGCATTATTTATTAATAAGTGCCTGTGGCTCCGAACTGCTGCTGCAGCTCTTCCAGTGTAATCACATCTTCGCCTTGCGGAATTCCGATCTGGAAGGTTTGTTTCTCATTGATCTTGCTGTATTGATTGCTAGCGGTCATAGACAGCGCAACATTCTCACCTTGTTCAGGATCATTCACTTTGATATCCATAAGCATATCCTGATACACCGGGAAGTTATCGTCATTGATCGCCGTGTTAAGATGGAACTGGTTAATCGTCAGATGCGTGTTCAGCTCAGCCAGATCCTTATCGAATTCAGCGCGTGCTTCACTGGACTGCAGCTCTTCCTTCGCTTTAGCCAAGTCGGCAGCATCGATCTTCAGCAATTCCTTGTATTCATCCTTGCCGAGAATATCGATGATCTTAGGCAGCGCATTGTTCACCAGGATGGTGAGCGCCTCTTTGACATTATCATTCGTTACCTGGAACTGGACAACCTGTTTGGCTTCAACCCCTTCAGGCAGGCCGGCTTCCTTAGGTTTGATTTCGTTAAAATACTTCTCTTCGTCATACTCACCCAGTAATGTGTTCATCACTTCATTAGACAGCTTCTGCACTTTCTGCGTGTCCATAGCCGAAGGGTTGAATTCAGCCCCCTCCTGCTCGGCCAGTTCCTTCAGATCCACTTCAACAAATTTACCTACGATTGTCTCGGGAAGCGGCAGGAACGGAATGGACGGCACTTTGACATACAGCTTCTCTGCTGTCATTACCATCGGCACCGTGAAGGACATCGCCATATCCCCCTTCAGATTCAGAACCATTGTAAGCTCTGTCTGCATCGGCTCTGCCTGGTAGACTCCATCAACTGTAAGCTCAGCATTCTTAAGCATGCTGAGAATTTGACCCGTTGTAGCATCAGCTTCGCTTGTACCTGTGTCGATCGTCAGGTCATTAACGGTAAGCTTCGTCTTCATTTCATACGATGTCATCGCCGCAACTTTATTTGCAGCAGCGGACAGTGCCTCTTTCGGTGCCTCTTTCTTTGCACACCCCGGCAGAATTACTGCGGCGGTGAGCAGCAATGCGGCAGCGGATAACCCCCATTTTTTATTCATTATTGTTCTCCTCTCCCATGTGAAAAATTCTTTCCCCTCCCTAATGATAAACCATTTGGCAAATATGAGAAACATTTCTCTCCATTTTCATCTCAGGCTAGGGTTAGCCCTGAGGATTATTATGGTCAACATGGTTTGCCTGTTTTACCTTTTTTGAACCGGACAACGGCTCAGGACCTGATGAATGATGTTCCTTGCGCGGCCCCTGATTATCCTGCTGTACACCGGGTACCGGCATGCTTTTTGGTTTGCTCATCTTGTTCGCCTCCTATGGATTGGTTAAGCCCTGAAGCGCCTGCGCGCACTCATGAATCTGCCTTGTATACTGCTGCGCCAAAAGCTGTACAGCATCCCTACGCTCATCCGCAACGCGCCCGTCCTGCTCCGCGTCGAGCAGGTTCACAGCAACCTCACGGCTATCCACATAAGTGCAGCGGAAATCGAGGGAATACCCTTGACGCCCGGCTGCATTGAAATGAATGAGCAGACTGTTCTGGTCCGCGGCATCCCCCTGCACGCTAAAGCTGTCCCCATCCTCCATCAGTGCAGGCAGACGCTCCTGCCAGGCAGACACCAGACTCTGCTGATCTACTTGTAATTGTCGGTCCATCTTTATGATCATCCTCCTTCTCTAATACATTGCCGAGAAAGAGAGCTTTTTATTCTCTTTGGATCATGTTCCATCCAAAAGAATCCCCTGAGTACAACAAAAAACCGTCCCCCATAAGGAGAACGGCTTCTATCTGCAAATCTTTGAGTGTAAAGGAATGGCGGAGAGGATGGGATTCGAACCCATGTGGGCTTGCACCCTAACGGTTTTCAAGACCGCCCCGTTATGACCGCTTCGGTACCTCTCCAATGCATCAAAATTTCACATGCATTAGGAATTATATCACACCAACCAAATAATATGCAACTATAATTATTGAACAGTTTGTGCGCTTATGGATTTGACATTACGCATATACGGCTGCAGGCATTCCGGAATCAGAACACTGCCGTCTTCCTGCTGGTAATTCTCCAGAATAGCCGCTACCGTACGGCCTACGGCCAGCGCAGAACCATTCAGCGTATGCACGAATTCCGGCTTGGACTTGGGCTCTTTGCGGAAGCGGATATTGGCCCGGCGGGCCTGGAAATCCTCGGTGTTGGAGCAGGAGGAAATTTCGCGGTACATTCCGCTCTCCGGCAGCCACACCTCCAGGTCATACGTCTTCGCCGATGTGAAGCCCATATCTGCCGTACACAGCAGCAGGACGCGGTAAGGCAGTCCCAGGAGCTGTAGGACGCGTTCAGCATCGGCTGTCATCTTCTCCAGCTCCTCATAGGAGGTCTCCGGACTGGCAAGCTTCACAAGCTCCACCTTATTGAACTGATGCTGGCGGATCAGACCGCGGGTATCACGTCCCGCAGAACCGGCCTCCGAACGGAAGCAAGAGCTGTAGGCTACATGGTACTTCGGCAGATCACCAGCCGTCAGAATCTCTTCTCGGTAGTAGTTCGTTACAGGCACTTCTGCTGTAGGGATCAGATAATATTCTGTATCACGCAGCTTGAACAGATCCTCTTCGAACTTCGGCAGCTGTCCTGTTCCATACAGGCTGTCCTTGTTGACAATGTACGGCGGCAGCATCTCTTCATAGTTATGCTCTCCGCTGTGCAGATCCATCATGAAGTTGATTAGAGCGCGCTCCAGTCTTGCTCCCAGCCCTTTGTAGAAGGCGAACCGGGAACCCGTAACCTTGGCTGCCGCTTCAAAATCAATGATATCCAGCTGCTGCGCCAGCTCCCAGTGTGATTTCGGAGTGAATCCGAACTCTCTAGGCTCCGACCAGCGGCGTACTTCAACATTGTCCTCCTCGGACTTGCCAACCGGCACCGATTCATGCGGAATGTTCGGAATGCTCATGGTCAATTCATCAATCTTAACTTCGAGCTCGCGTACTTCATCGTCCAGCTCTTTGATCCGGTCGGAAACCGTACGCATTTCTGCGATCAAATCATCGGCCGGTTCTCCATTTTTCTTCTTCTTCGCTACATCTCCAGATACGGTGTTCCGGCGGTTCTTAAGTCCCTCTGTTTCCTGAAGCAGCTCACGGCGGCGCAGATCAAGCTGCGGGAAGCCGGCAATCAAATCGAGCGACTTTCCTCTTTTGGTAAGGGCCTCTTCTACTCTGGCATAATCACTACGCAACACTTTAACATCTAACACAAAGTTTCCCTCCTGAAAACAGCCCAAACTCTTTCAAAATGCTGATTTGTTTACAGCTTTGAAAGAGTCAGGATGTTTTATATGCAGTTCTATTGATTGGCTGCGATACTGTCCTCTACCATGTCGGCAAAATATTGATGCAGCCTGTAATCATCAGTCAGTTCCGGGTGAAAAGAGGATACCAGCAGGTTGCCCTGACGTGCAGTTACAATCTCATCCTTATAGATGGTAAGCACATCGACATCCGGACCCACCTCGTTAATGAGCGGAGCACGGATAAATACCGCACGTACCGGCTCAGCAATCCCTTTAACCTCCAGATCACATTCAAAGCTTTCCCGCTGGCGGCCAAAGGCATTCCGGGCAACGGTAATATCCATCAGCTCCAGATGACCGGGTTCACCTCCGGCAATGTGCTTGGCCAGGACAATCATGCCGGCGCAGGTACCAAAAATCGGCTTACCTTGACCCGCAAACTCACGTATAGCTTCTATAAAGCCATATTTGCGCATCAGTTTGCCGATGGTCGTGCTCTCGCCGCCGGGAATAATCAGTCCCTCTACCTCTTCCAGCTGCTCTACACGCTTGATAGGCAGACCCTGCGCACCTGTCTTCTCAATACTGACAATATGCTCTGTTACAGCGCCCTGCAGCGCCAACACTCCTATTCTCATCCGGAAGCCTTCTCTCTATTAACGGCCGCGTTCCGACATACGTTCAGCCGGAGTCAAAGTGGCAATATCAATCCCCTTCATCGGGGCGCCAAGGTTCTTCGACACTTCAGCAATCAGCTTGTAGTCTGTAAAGTGGGTGGTCGCTTCTACAATGGCACGGGCGAATTTCTCAGGGTTGTCCGACTTGAAGATACCCGAGCCGACAAACACGCCGTCAGCACCAAGATGCATCATGAGCGCGGCATCGGCAGGCGTAGCTACACCGCCGGCAGCGAAGTTAACGACAGGTAATTTGCCAAGCTGATGAACTTCCAGCAGCAGCTCATAAGAAACGCCAAGTATCTTAGCTTCATTATAAAGCTCATCAAGCGAGAGGTTCGTCACTTTGCGGATTTGACTGTTTATGTAGCGCATGTGGCGGACAGCTTCAACGATGTTGCCTGTCCCCGGCTCACCCTTGGTACGGATCATCGAAGCTCCTTCGTTAATCCGGCGCAGGGCTTCCCCAAGATCCTTGGCTCCGCATACAAAAGGAACGGTGAATTCGTGTTTATTGATATGAAACACTTCATCTGCCGGCGTGAGCACTTCGCTCTCATCCAGATAGTCAACACCGAGGGATTCAAGAACCTTGGCTTCTACATAATGGCCAATACGGGCTTTAGCCATAACAGGAATGCTCACTACCTTGATAACTTCTTCTACAATAGTAGGATCGGCCATACGTGCTACACCACCCGCTGCGCGGATATCGGAAGGTACACGTTCCAGAGCCATAACGGCTACTGCGCCCGCTGCCTCGGCAATTTTTGCCTGCTCTGCATTCATGACGTCCATAATGACGCCACCCTTTTGCATTTCTGCCATGCCTCTTTTAACTCGCGATGTTCCTGTTTCCATGTCTAAGCCTCCCGAATGATCTAACCTAATCTAACTTGTAATTTTACCGCAAGGCGGTGATATATACAACCTATTTACTGGGATTTTGTCGTAATGCTGGCATTAGACTGCCGTGCGGTTAGAACAAGTTCTTAATTCCTGTAAACAGGTCGCCAAAAAATTCTCCGATTGCTCTCATCAGCAGTTTGAACCAGCCAGCCTTCTCTGCTTCCTCAGCAGTAATCAGGTTAACCGTCTTCTCCTGAGCCTGAGACATTCCTTCGATCTGGTAGGTATAAGTGACCTTACCTACTTTGCTGGCTCCGGCAATCGGCGCGATCAAAGTTGCCGGATCGTTCGTCACCACTGTAGTTTTGATCTGTGGAGAAACCGTACCCTTTGGTACCATGAACGTAACTCCCGCATCCGTCACAACAGGTACATCTTTATTCTTCCCTTTGAGTACAGGCACCGTTTCAGTACCGGCGATGACAGCCTTAGGCGCTACAACCTGCTTAATCTCAAAATTGTTGAAGCCGAAATCAAGCACCTTCTTCGTTTCCGTGAAACGGTGTGCTTCTGAGTTGGCCCCCATGACTACGCTGATCAGACGCATGCCATCACGAACGGCCGTACCTGTGAAACAGTTGCCGGCATTGGTGGTATGTCCAGTCTTCAATCCGTCGAGACCCGGATAGGCATAGGCTTTGAAATTAGCAATATCCTTGTTGGCTTCCAGCATCCAGTTATAATTAATCATCGGTTTCGCGTCACGTTCACGGAACTTGTAGGACTGAATTGTCGTGAACTCAGTGAAATCCGGATGGTCGGTAACAATAAACTTAGCGAGCAGGGCAGCATCCATAGCGGACATTAACGTTTCGCCTTCAGCCTCCGGACGGAATTTCTCCGGCATATCAGCCCGGTCAAGCCCTGTGGAGTTAATGAAATGGGCAGTCTTCATCCCCATCTTCTTAGCGGTTTCGTTCATTAGGGTTACGAATTCCTGCTCAGAACCCGACACCAGTTCAGCCAAAGCTACCGTGGCATCATTGGCTGAACCAACGGCCATGGCTATGTAAAGTTCTTTGACGGTATGTTCATCGCCCTCGGCTAAGAAAATACGCGACCCGATCTGCTTCGACGCATTCTCCTGCACAACAACTTTCTCATCCCAGGATATCTGTCCGTTCTTCACCGCATCAGACACGAGATATTCTGTCATCATCTTCGTCATACTTGCCGGCGGCAATGGCTCGTCCGCATTCAAAGACAACAGGATCTCTCCTGTGGTCGGCTCTATTAATACTGCAGATTTCAGATTAAGTCCCAGTGACTCCACGCTTGGAATCTTGGTTACTGCCGTTTTGGCAGGTGTTGCCGCTGTCGATGGAGCCGCTGTCTCTGTTGCAGCCGGTGTGCTTACCGCCTCTGCCATGGCAGACGCTGCCGGGAATGCTAGCATATTTAAAAGCAGACCTACTGTCGCTGTCTTCATCACAAGTTGCTTACTACTTAGTTTCCGCTTGTACTTCAATGATTAACTCTCCTTTAATCCTCAGATCAGTGCTTGTTCTATTCTAACACAGGGGTATCTGCAAAAAAAGACAGGCAGGACGAATTTAGTCCTGCCTGTCCGCAAAAATATGCGATTCTTCCCGGTTTACAGGGAATAGTTCGGCGCTTCTTTGGTAATCTGTACATCATGCGGGTGACTTTCACGAAGTCCCGCACCTGTGATACGGATAAATGAGGTGTCGTTACGCAGTTCCTCTAATGTCTTCGTACCGCAGTAACCCATACCTGAACGCAATCCGCCGATCAGTTGATGAACGGTATCGGACAACGGCCCTTTAAATGCAACCCGGCCTTCAATTCCTTCAGGAACGAGCTTCTTATCATCATCCTGGAAGTAACGGTCTTTACTGCCCTGCTTCATGGCGCTCATGCTGCCCATTCCGCGGTATACCTTGTATTTACGACCCTGATAAATTTCCGATTCCCCAGGGCTCTCTTCCGTACCGGCGAACAAACTGCCCATCATCACTGCAGCGGCTCCGGCAGCAATTGCCTTGGTGATCTCTCCGGAGTACTTAATTCCCCCGTCAGCTATAACTGGAATCCCGTATTCGCGGGCAACCGTTGCACAATCATAGATTGCTGTAACCTGCGGAACGCCGATACCTGCAATTACGCGGGTTGTACAAATCGATCCGGGTCCAATACCGACCTTGACTACGGATGCTCCGGCTTCAATTAATTCACGGGTAGCTTCACCTGTAGCTACATTACCAGCCACAATAGTAAGATCAGGATACAATTCGCGCAGCTGGCGGACCGCGTCGATAATATTAATATGGTGTCCGTGTGCCGAATCCACTGTGATAAGGTCAACACCGGCTTTTACCAATGCCTCTGTGCGTTCTAATGTATCCTTAGAAATACCGATCGCAGCTCCAACAAGCAGACGGCCTTGAGCATCCTTGGCCCCGTTAGGGAACTGGATAGCTTTCTCTATATCTTTAATAGTAATGAGACCTTTAAGAATATTGTGCTCATCCACCAGCGGCAGCTTCTCAATCTTGTGACGTTGAAGGATGCCTTTCGCTTCCTGAAGGGTTGTACCTACAGCAGCGGTAACCAGATTCTCATGAGTCATAACTTCTTTGATCTGAATATTGAAATCGTGGATAAAACGCAAATCACGGTTAGTCAGAATACCAACAAGCTTACCGCCTTCATCTACGATAGGTACACCTGAAATGCGGTATTTCCCCATCAGAACTTCAGCATCGGATACCCAGTGGTCTGGCGTAAGTGAGAATGGATTGGTAATAACGCCGCTCTCGGAGCGCTTCACACGGTCCACCTCTTCCGCCTGCTGCTCCACGGACATATTCTTATGAATGATGCCGATCCCGCCCTCACGGGCAATAGCAATCGCCATAGCTGCTTCCGTGACTGTATCCATACCTGCACTCATCAAAGGGATGTTCAGCTTCACATTCTTGCTAAGTACAGTGGTTAAATCCACTTCCTTAGGCAGTACCTCGGATTTACGCGGAACCAGCAGCACATCATCAAAAGTGAATCCTTCTTTACCAAACTTATCTTCCCACACCTGGGTCATTCCTCCTCGAAATATTCTTTTCTCCACCTGTCTGCCAACTTATGAATAAAAAAACTCCTGCTTCAAGTCCATACCCGATAGACAGCGGTAGAGGCTTGGGAGTTATACATAATAGTGTCTTCAGTTAAGGTTTGAGATGCTTGTCCAAAAATATATTAGAGCTATCTTAGCAAAGGGCTTTTGGCCTGTCAAGAATATTACATCTTCTGATAAGGTATTAAGAAATCTTGCTCCGGGTAAGCGAATTCTTGGACTAAAGTCCGTGTGCAGTGGACAGATTATATAATCATCCATAATTTAACACCCTAACGTCTATGCATTGTCCATGTATAAAAGTATACAAAAAAGCCATTGTCGATTGCTCAACAATGGCTTCATGTGCTTGGCAACGTCCTACTCTCCCAGGACCCTTCGGTCCAAGTACCATCGGCGCTGGAGGGCTTAACGGTCGTGTTCGGGATGGGTACGCGTGGAACCCCTCCGCTATCGCCACCAAACATGCGTCTGTGAAACAGACGCTGCCGCTTGAAATTCGGTTCATCACGGATGTGTGAATGAACTTCATTGCGTACAGGCTTGATCGCCTGAAAACTGAATCCGAAACGAATCTGCGTTGTTCGAAAGTTGGATAAGCCCTCGACCGATTAGTATTGGTCAGCTCCATGCATTGCTGCACTTCCACCTCCAACCTATCTACCTCGTCGTCTTCAAGGGGTCTTACTAATTGGGAAATCTCATCTTGAGGGGGGCTTCACGCTTAGATGCTTTCAGCGCTTATCCCGTCCGTACGTAGCTACTCAGCCATGCTCCTGGCGGAACAACTGATGCACCAGCGGTACGTCCATCCCGGTCCTCTCGTACTAAGGACAGCTCCTCTCAAATTTCCTGCGCCCACGACAGATAGGGACCGAACTGTCTCACGACGTTCTGAACCCAGCTCGCGTACCGCTTTAATGGGCGAACAGCCCAACCCTTGGGACCTACTTCAGCCCCAGGATGCGATGAGCCGACATCGAGGTGCCAAACCTCCCCGTCGATGTGGACTCTTGGGGGAGATAAGCCTGTTATCCCCAGGGTAGCTTTTATCCGTTGAGCGATGGCCCTTCCATGCGGTACCACCGGATCACTAAGTCCGACTTTCGTCCCTGCTCGACTTGTAGGTCTCGCAGTCAAGCTCCCTTATGCCTTTGCACTCTTCGAATGATTTCCAACCATTCTGAGGGAACCTTTGAACGCCTCCGTTACTCTTTAGGAGGCGACCGCCCCAGTCAAACTGCCCGCCTGACACGGTCCCCGTACCCGGTAAGGGCACTAGGTTAGAACCTAGATACGATCAGGGTGGTATCCCAACGGCGCCTCCGCAGAAGCTTGCGCTCCTGCCTCAACGGCTCCCACCTATCCTGTACAGATCGTACCCAAATTCAATATCAAGCTGCAGTAAAGCTCCATGGGGTCTTTCCGTCTTGTCGCGGGTAACCTGCATCTTCACAGGTATTAAAATTTCACCGGATCTCTCGTTGAGACAGCGCCCAAGTCGTTACGCCATTCGTGCGGGTCAGAATTTACCTGACAAGGAATTTCGCTACCTTAGGACCGTTATAGTTACGGCCGCCGTTTACTGGGGCTTCGGTTCACAGCTTCGGATTGCTCCTAACCACTCCCCTTAACCTTCCAGCACCGGGCAGGCGTCAGCCCGTATACTTCGCCTTGCGGCTTCGCACAGACCTGTGTTTTTGCTAAACAGTCGCTTGGGCCTTTTCACTGCGGCCCCCTCGGGCTATTCACCCTACCGAGGCACCTCTTCTCCCGAAGTTACGAGGTCATTTTGCCGAGTTCCTTAACGAGAGTTCTTCCGCGCGCCTTAGAATTCTCTTCTCGCCTACCTGTGTCGGTTTGCGGTACGGGCACCTTCTCCTGGCTAGAGGCTTTTCTTGGCAGTGTGAGATCATGACCTTCGCTACTACAATTTTCGCTCCCCATCACAGCCCAGCCTTAATGATGTGCGGATTTGCCTACACATCAGCCTCACTGCTTAGACGGACACATCCATCAGTCCGCGTCACTACCCTCCTGCGTCACCCCATCGCTCATAGCGGATTACGGTGGTACAGTAATTTCAAACTGTTGTCCTTCGACTACGCCTTTCGGCCTCGCCTTAGGTCCCGACTTACCCTGAGCGGACGAGCCTTCCTCAGGAAACCTTGGGCTTTCGGCGGATCAGATTCTCACTGATCTTTTCGTTACTCATACCGGCATTCTCACTTGTATGCTGTCCAGCGCTCCTTACGGTACACCTTCAACCTACATACAACGCTCCCCTACCCCAGATACAAAGTATCTAGCCATAGCTTCGGTGGTGTGTTTAGCCCCGTTACATTTTCGGCGCAGAGTCACTCGACCAGTGAGCTATTACGCACTCTTTCAATGGTGGCTGCTTCTAAGCCAACATCCTGGTTGTCTGTGCAACTCCACATCCTTTCCCACTTAACACACACTTGGGGACCTTAGCTGATGGTCTGGGCTGTTTCCCTTTTGACAATGGATCTTAGCACTCACTGTCTGACTCCCGGCAAGAAGTTAATGGCATTCGGAGTTTGACTGAGCTTGGTAACCCTTGCGGGCCCCGCACCCAATCAGTGCTCTACCTCCACCACTCCATTCACCGAGGCTAGCCCTAAAGCTATTTCGGGGAGAACCAGCTATCTCCGAGTTCGATTGGAATTTCTCCGCTACCCCCACCTCATCCCCGCATTTTTCAACATGCGTGGGTTCGGGCCTCCAGTGCGTGTTACCGCACCTTCACCCTGGACAGGGGTAGATCACACGGTTTCGGGTCTACGTCCACATACTCAATCGCCCTATTCAGACTCGCTTTCGCTGCGGCTCCGGCTTCTCACCTTAACCTTGCATGTTAAACGTAACTCGCCGGTTCATTCTACAAAAGGCACGCCATCACCCAGTAATAGGGCTCTGACTTTTTGTAAGCACACGGTTTCAGGTTCTATTTCACTCCCCTTCCGGGGTGCTTTTCACCTTTCCCTCACGGTACTGTTTCACTATCGGTCGCCAGGTAGTATTTAGCCTTAGCAGATGGTCCTGCTGGATTCATACGGGGTTTCACGTGCCCCGCACTACTCGGGATCCGTCTCGGAGAGAACACAGTTTAGGCTACAGGGCTTTTACCTCTATCGCGGGCCTTTCCAGACCTCTTCGCCTACCATATTCCTTTGTAACTCCATGTGAGACGTCCCACAACCCCAAGGGGCAAGCCCCTTGGTTTAGGCTGTTCCGCGTTCGCTCGCCGCTACTGACGGAATCACTATTGTTTTCTCTTCCTCAGGGTACTTAGATGTTTCAGTTCCCCTGGTCTGCCTCTACATTTCCTATGTATTCAGAAATGAGTAACTGCGAATTACCACAGCTGGGTTTCCCCATTCGGACACCCCCGGATCAAAGCTTGCTTACAGCTCCCCGAGGCAGTTTCGTTGTTCGCCACGTCCTTCGTCGGCTCCTGGCGCCTAGGCATCCTCCGTGTGCTCTTATTAGCTTAACCACAATTTTCTCCGCAGGAGAAATATTGAACATTGAATTGCTTCAAAGCCCGTTATTTCCTGACGAATGAATTGTATCAACTAATAACTATTTCAACTTGCTTACACAAGTTTCAGCTAAAAGATGTTCTAAAACGCAAATTCGTTTCGGTATCCAGTTTTCAAGGATCAAGTTCTTGCATATAATCTTGTAAAGAAGTATTGGTGGAGCCAAGCGGGATCGAACCGCTGACCTCCTGCTTGCAAGGCAGGCGCTCTCCCAGCTGAGCTATGGCCCCATATAGGTATTCAATTCTAAAATGTTATATGGTGGGCCTTGGTGGACTCGAACCACCGACCTCACCCTTATCAGAGGTGCGCTCTAACCAACTGAGCTAAAAGCCCATATAACAGATAACATTGTGAATCAACCAATAAATTGATTGTTCGCTTGGCGGCGTCCTACTCTCCCAGGACCCTTCGGTCCAAGTACCATCGGCGCTGGAGGGCTTAACGGTCGTGTTCGGGATGGGTACGTGTGGAACCCCTCCGCTATCGCCACCAAACGCATACGAAAGAGACTTGCTCTTTCAAAACTGAACACGAGTGAGTGTCCGAACCCGAAGGTTCTATTGTGGAAGCTTTAGCTTCCGATTTGAATGTCACCGTTGCAGGTGACGATTCTCCATAGAAAGGAGGTGATCCAGCCGCACCTTCCGATACGGCTACCTTGTTACGACTTCACCCCAATCATCTACCCCACCTTCGGCGGCTGGCTCCCTTGCGGGTTACCCCACCGACTTCGGGTGTTGTAAACTCTCGTGGTGTGACGGGCGGTGTGTACAAGACCCGGGAACGTATTCACCGCGGCATGCTGATCCGCGATTACTAGCAATTCCGACTTCATGCAGGCGAGTTGCAGCCTGCAATCCGAACTGAGACCGGCTTTGCTGGGATTGGCTCCACCTCGCGGTTTCGCTTCCCGTTGTACCGGCCATTGTAGTACGTGTGTAGCCCAGGTCATAAGGGGCATGATGATTTGACGTCATCCCCACCTTCCTCCGGTTTGTCACCGGCAGTCACTCTAGAGTGCCCAGCTTCACCTGCTGGCAACTAAAGTCAAGGGTTGCGCTCGTTGCGGGACTTAACCCAACATCTCACGACACGAGCTGACGACAACCATGCACCACCTGTCTCCGATGCTCCGAAGAGGGGCACTATCTCTAATGCTTTCATCGGGATGTCAAGACCTGGTAAGGTTCTTCGCGTTGCTTCGAATTAAACCACATACTCCACTGCTTGTGCGGGTCCCCGTCAATTCCTTTGAGTTTCAGTCTTGCGACCGTACTCCCCAGGCGGAGTGCTTACTGTGTTAACTTCGGCACCAAGGGTATCGAAACCCCTAACACCTAGCACTCATCGTTTACGGCGTGGACTACCAGGGTATCTAATCCTGTTTGCTCCCCACGCTTTCGCGCCTCAGCGTCAGTTACAGCCCAGAAAGTCGCCTTCGCCACTGGTGTTCCTCCACATATCTACGCATTTCACCGCTACACGTGGAATTCCACTTTCCTCTTCTGTACTCAAGTCACCCAGTTTCCAGTGCGACCCCAGGTTGAGCCCAAGGTTTAAACACCAGACTTAAATGACCGCCTGCGCGCGCTTTACGCCCAATAATTCCGGACAACGCTTGCCCCCTACGTATTACCGCGGCTGCTGGCACGTAGTTAGCCGGGGCTTTCTTCTCAGGTACCGTCACTCCGGTAGCAGTTACTCTACCGGACGTTCTTCCCTGGCAACAGAGCTTTACGATCCGAAAACCTTCATCACTCACGCGGCATTGCTCCGTCAGGCTTTCGCCCATTGCGGAAGATTCCCTACTGCTGCCTCCCGTAGGAGTCTGGGCCGTGTCTCAGTCCCAGTGTGGCCGTTCACCCTCTCAGGTCGGCTACGCATCGTCGCCTTGGTGAGCCGTTACCCCACCAACTAGCTAATGCGCCGCAGGCCCATCCCCAAGTGGCAGATTGCTCCGCCTTTCATTCTCTCTTCAGGAGAGGAAAGAAATTATCCGGTATTAGCTACCGTTTCCGGTAGTTATCCCAGTCTTGAGGGCAGGTTGCCTACGTGTTACTCACCCGTCCGCCGCTAAGTAAGAATGGAAGCAAGCTTCCATTCTTACTCCGCTCGACTTGCATGTATTAGGCATGCCGCCAGCGTTCGTCCTGAGCCAGGATCAAACTCTCCAAATTGTATTTAGAAAGAGCGATTGCTCATTTTGAAACATCTGACGAGAATTTTCATTCTCTTTTTCGGAAGTCACTTTCGTGATTTCCCACTCACTCGTTGTTCAGTTTTCAAAGATCAAGCTCGTCGTTAGCGCCGCTCACCGCGTCACCAGCAACTCTTATAATATATCACATCCAGCCGATCAATGCAAGCTCTTTTTTTCAACTTCTTTTCGAGCTCGGCGTTGATGTTTCGCGGCCAGAAATAGAATATATCATGTATAGATTCTGATTGCAAGCATTATTTTCAAATAACCGCTAACCATTGTTCCAAGGAAACCGCTTGTGCAGCTCCCTTGGATATTATGGTTACAGATCAGATAATTATTCATTCTTTGTTGCGCATATGAGGGAACAGCAGTACATCGCGGATAGACGCGGCATTCGTAAGCAGCATGATAAGACGGTCTACGCCGATTCCCAGTCCGCCTGTAGGCGGCATGCCGTATTCCAGTGCACGGATGAAATCATCATCCATCTCATGCGCTTCGTCATTCCCCTGCTCTTTCTCGTGAATCTGCGCCTCGAAGCGCTGACGCTGGTCAATCGGGTCGTTCAGCTCACTGAACGCATTCGCATGCTCACGGGCTACAATAAACAGCTCGAAGCGGTCGGTAAAGCGCGGATCCTGATCATTCTTTTTGGCCAGCGGTGATATTTCTACTGGATGTCCCATTACGAACGTCGGCTGAATCAGCGTTTCCTCTACAAACTGCTCGAAGAATGCGTTAAGAATATGTCCGAAGGTCATATGCTTCTCAACCGGCACACGATGCTCCTTAGCCAGAGCCTGTGCTTCTTCATTCGTCATATGGACCCCGAAGTCTACGCCGGTTACTTCTTTGACAGCGTCCACCATGGTCACACGGCGCCAGCCTGGAGACAGGTCTACCTCTTGCCCCTGGTAGTTAATCACCTGGTTGCCAAGAACCTCCTGGGCGATATGAGCAATCATATTCTCTGTAAGCTGCATGATATCCTTATAGTCCGCATATGCTTCGTACAGCTCAATCATCGTGAATTCCGGATTATGGCGTGTGGAGATCCCTTCGTTACGGTATACACGGCCGATTTCATATACTTTTTCCAAACCGCCTACGATCAGACGTTTCAGGTGAAGCTCGATTGCGATACGCATATACAGCTGCATGTCCAGCGTGTTGTGGTGTGTAATAAACGGACGGGCGGCGGCTCCACCGGCAATGGTATGCAGTGTTGGAGTCTCCACTTCCAGATAGCCCAGCGAGTCCAGATAACGGCGCATCGACTGAATAATCCGTGAACGCGCAATAAATGTCTGCTGTACTTCCGGATTAATAATCAGGTCAACATAACGCTGGCGGTAACGAAGCTCTACATCCTTCAGTCCATGATATTTCTCTGGAAGCGGAAGCAGGGATTTGGACAGCACCTCAAGGTTGTGCACTTTAATAGAGGTTTCGCCGGTCTTGGTCTTGAACAGGGTACCGCGGATTCCGATAATATCGCCCAGGTCCAGAATGGTAAAAGCTGCGTACTGGGATTCAGAAATGCTGTCCTGGCGGACATAAATCTGAATTTTGCCGCTGAGGTCCTGGATGTGCGAGAAGCTCGCTTTACCCATTACCCGCTTAGCCATAATACGTCCTGCCACACTAACCTCAAGCGCAAGCTCGTCCAGTTCCTCATGGGTTAGTCCGTCATACTTGGCCAGAAGATCGCCAGCTGCTGCTGTACGCTCATATTTCTTGCCGAACGGGTCGATTCCCAGCGCGCGGAGCTCGTCCAGCTTACCCCGGCGGATCTGCAGCAACTCACTTAGTTCACTCTCTGTAGTTTCCACGTTGTTGATTTCTTCCGACATGTTCTTCATCCTCTCTTACTCACGGTATACAAAAGAAGAAACGGCTCCGCCCTCATACCAAGGGGACAGTCCGTTCCAGTACAAAATATAAGCTGTATGTGTTCACCCATATTTTTCGGTCGTTATACGTTGCGCGAAGCCTGTAAATTCTTTTCTTTTGAAAAAAGCTCCCCTAAGGAAGCTTTCGGATCCATCTTACTTCATTTTGATATCAAGAATTTTATATTGAATGACGCCTGCAGGGACACTTACATCCACAATGGTACCAATCTTCTTACCGATGATGGCTCTGCCTACCGGGCTCTCATTGGAGATTTTATTATTCAGCGGATCGGATTCGGCGGTTCCGACGATTGTATACTCCATAACGTCTCCGTACTCCATATCCTCAACGTTCACTGTTACTCCGATGCTTACCACATCTGTCACGATCTCATCACTATTAATGATACGCGCGTTGCGCAGCATCTTCTCCAAAGTCAGAACACGTCCTTCGATAAAGGCCTGCTCGTTCTTTGCGTCTTCATATTCCGAGTTTTCACTGATATCTCCGTAGCCGATGGCCACTTTAATACGTTCCGCTACCTCGCGGCGTTTTACGGATTTGAGGGTCTCCAGTTCTTCTTCCAGACGCTTAAGTCCGTCCGGTGTAAGGATGACTTCTTTATCGCTCATCTCAACCGATTCTCCTGTCGTATACATTTATTGAAAACACCATACTATATGCGAATCCGGAGGGAACAGAACCCTCCTTCTCCATTGCTCCTGCTGTAACGGCGATTTTATACTGTGAAATTATATTGGAACCGCTACAAAATGTCAATGACGCCCCATATAATGTTTAGCGATATTCAATAATGCAGGCAGGGACGGGCCTGACAACGCGGCAAATCAGGGAATTAAACGGCCGAAAGAGCGTTATCCGCGCCTTCCTGCGCTTCTTCATCCTTAAGCTGAACGACAAAATCACTCAAAATCCGCACCATCTCGTCACGTTTCGTTTCTTCCATAATAACGTCCTTCACCCGGGCGGCTGACTTAAGCCCCTTCAAATACCAGGCCAGATGCTTGCGCATTTCGCGGACCGCCACCGCTTCACCCTTAAGGGCGATCAGACGGTCCATGTGAAGAATGGCCACCTTGATCTTCTCTTCAGCGTCCGGTTCAGGCATCAGCTCTCCTGTACTCAGGTATTGAATGGTCCGGTACAGCATCCAAGGGTTGCCCAGCGCCCCCCGCCCGATCATTACGCCGTCGCATCCGGTCTGATCCAGCATCGCCCGCGCATCTTCAGGTGTATTCACGTCACCATTGCCGATGACCGGAATGGATACAGCTTCTTTGGCCATCCGGATATACTTCCAGTCGGCCTGCCCTGTATAGAGCTGCTCGCGGGTTCGGCCATGAACACTGACTGCCTTGCCTCCGGCACGCTCAACTGCACGCGCATTCTCTTCAACAAAGATATGCTCGCTGTCCCAGCCGATCCGCATCTTCACCGTCACAGGTTTATCCACGGCATCCACAACGGCAGATACCATCTCATAAATCTTATCCGGATTCAGCAGCCAGCGCGCTCCGGCATCACATTTCGTCACCTTCGGCACCGGACACCCCATATTAATGTCAATGATATCGGCGTTCGTTTCTTTATCCACTATTTTGGCTGCATCAACCAGCGACTCGCGGTCTCCCCCAAAAATCTGCAGACTCAGCGGTTTCTCGCGCTCATCCACAAACAGCATCTCACGGGTACGCGCATTGCCATGCACAATAGCTTTGCCGCTCACCATTTCGGCACAGACTAGACCCGTCCCGAATTCCTTGGCAATCAGACGAAACGCAGGATTACACACGCCGGCCATAGGGGCCAATACCACCTGGTTCTTCATCTCAATATCGCCAATCTTCAACATTCGAATCACTTCCTTATATTGTGGATCAGCTTGAGGAGCTTACGTAGCCGGGTTGGCTAATTCATCGACCGTAACTCCCAGGACATCCGCAATTTTATTTAAAATTTGATCTTCTAAACGTCTATTACCCCGCTCTACCGCACCAAGCACGGCCAAGGATATTCCGACAGAATCCGCCAACTCCTGCTGAGTGTAACCCTTCAGCTTTCGGAACGCTCTAACCCGCCGTCCCATACGTTTGTTGTCCACAAGCGAATTCCTTCCTTTCCGTCTATGTCTTGAAGCGCTGTTGTAATTAAGCCGCGGAATCCGGAAGACTCTTCGTTCTGCGAAACGATATCACTAAGCGGTAAGAGCACAAACGCACGCTCCAGCATCCGGGGATGCGGCAGCGTTAAGTCCGGCGTATCCAGGCTCAATCCCTCTACCCAAAGCAAATCCAAATCCACCGTTCTCGGCCCATAGCGGATATCACGTACACGGCCTAACCGGGTTTCTGTCTCCAGCATGACATGAAGCAGAGCCTCCGGTGCAAGCGTAGTACGCAGAGCCGCAGCCATATTAAGAAACTGGGGCTGATCCAGATAACCCACCGGCTCGGTCTCGTATACCGATGAGGTGCGTAGAACTTCAATCTCTTCATGCCGGTCCAGCTGGTTCAAAGCTTCTCTCAGCGTTCCTTCACGGTCGCCCAAATTAGCCCCTAAAGCAATATAAGCCTCTGATGCCTCAGAGGTAGAATGTATATTCATGACTCTGTCTCACTTTCTCGTCCGGCGCAGTTCTACGGTTACTCCCTGAAAATGAATATCGAATGGCGGATGCGGTTTCGTCACCTTGACGGTTACTGCATTGATAACAGTATAAGTGTCCAGTACTGCGGATGCAATATATTCTGCCAAAGCCTCGATCAGCTTGAAGGACTTTGTTTCGACAATTTTTTTGACCAGGAAATGTACTTCGGCATAGTTCACGGTTTGCTCCAGATCATCAGAGAGACCCGCTCCCTGCAAATCAAGCTCCAGCTCCAAATCCACATAATAGCGCTGGCCCAGCTTGCGCTCCTCTTCAAACACACCGTGATATCCGTAGTATTCCATGCGGTGCAGCTTCATTTTATCCATTAAGGGTACCTGCCTTCTCTTGAAAATAGTCTATTCACGCACCACAGGTGCTCCAGCATACAACATGGCATCGCACATATCCACTGTAC
Organism: Paenibacillus sp. FSL R10-2736; assembly: GCF_038000245.1. Lineage (NCBI taxonomy): Bacteria > Bacillati > Bacillota > Bacilli > Caryophanales > Paenibacillaceae > Paenibacillus > Paenibacillus sp. FSL R10-2736. The sequence goes on along the minus strand of NZ_JBBOBN010000002.1, from coordinate 552,378 downwards.
GTTTGATTAAAGAGACATCATGCACCCGCACGATCTGGCAGCCCTGGGCAATTCCGAAAGCGACTGTAGCAGCGGTCCCTTCCACAACATCATCCGCCGGCAGATCGAGTGCGGTACGGATGAATTTTTTGCGCGAAGTGGCCAGCAGCAGCGGATACCCAAGCTCCCCCAGTACATCCAGGCCCATCATCGCCTGAAGATTCTCCGTATAATCCTTGGCAAAGCCGATTCCGGGATCGAGAATGATATTCTGCGGCTCTACTCCGGCTGTCAGGGCAAGGTTAATGCTCACGGTTAAATCCTCTGTCATATCGCTGATCAAATCCTGATAATCGCGGTTATGGCGGTTATGCATCAGGATAATCGGACAACCCGCCTGCGCGGCAACTGCCGCCATCTGCGGATCTGCTTTGGCCCCCCAGACATCGTTGATGATATGGGCACCGGCCTGAATCGCACGGCGTGCTACTTCCGCTTTGTAGGTGTCTATAGATAGCGGCAGATGAGGCGCGGCACGGTGGATGCTCTCGATAACTGGCAGCACGCGTTCCAACTCATCCTCTACTCCTACCGGCTGATGACCCGGACGCGTTGACTCTCCGCCTATATCAATAATATCGGCACCCTCGGCTGCCATTCGCAGTGCATGCTCTACCGCTCTATCCGGATCAGTCCATAATCCCCCATCGGAAAAAGAGTCCGGCGTCACATTGAGGATACCCATGATTAGGGTCCGTTCGCCTAGAATCAGCCTGCCGCTTCCGCAGCGGTAGCTCCGCTTATATATTACCGGCTTCATTCCAGCCTCCCCGCCCTTTCTCTGTAAAGCTTCAGGATTGCATCTGTCCGTTCCCCGCAGTGCCCGCTGCCTATCGTTATCCGCCGGTCCCCGTTCCAGAGCGCCGTTACCGGTACAATCTCCTGCACCGAGTTGGTGAGGAAAATTTCGTCAGCAGCCTCAAGCTGCTCCCAGCGGTAAAAACCTTGTTCTGGATAGAGGCCTGCGGATGCTGCCAGCTCCAGCACCATTTCCCGGGTAATTCCCGGGAGAATGCCTGTAGCTATATCGGGGGTATAGAGCCGGTTATCTGCGACGAAAAAGATGTTGCTCACAATTCCCTCGGATATGTCGCCCGCTGCCGTCAGCATCAACCCCTCTGCTCCTCTAGACGCAGACGGGTATCCGGCCAGCTCACGCTTGGCCAGAATGTTGTTCATATAATGCAGCGACTTCAGCCGCACAGGCCCTTCCGGGGTATTCCGCCGGTGATGCAGCAGCTGCAGTTCTTTGCCTTCGCTATACAGGCTGTCCGGCAGTGCCGGCAGCGCTTTGATGTACAGCAGCTGATTAGGCTGCTTGTAATCTCCTGCCGGCAGCCCAAGGATATCCTCACCGGCTGTGACTGTATAGCGGACATAAGCTTCGTTAAGCTCATTCTTGTCCATTACAAGCTGAATCCATTCCCGAAGCTGCTGCACATCCGTTGCAAAGGGAATACCCAGCTGCCGGCAGCCCTCTGCCATCCGGTCAAGATGCCTCTGCAGCAGAAAGGGCTCACCCCCGTAGGTGCGGAAGGTCTCAAACAGACCCATTCCGTACAAAAAGCCGTGATCCAGGGCGGAGACCACGGCGTCTTTGGCGTCGACTGCTTTGTTGTTAAGTCCTATATATTTCATGCCGGTTCTCCGGCTCTCCGTTTCAGGAAATTGCGCAGCATCGTATGTCCATGATCGGTAATGATCGACTCGGGATGGAACTGCACGCCTTCGATCGGGTATTCCTTATGGCGCAAGGCCATAATCTCGCCTTCGGCCGTTTCTGCTGTAATCTCCAGGCAATCCGGCAGACTCTCACGTTCTACGATCAAGGAATGATACCGTGTTGCCGTAAACGGGGACTCCAGTCCTTCGAAGACAGAGGTGCCATTATGGTGAATCGGCGAGGTTTTGCCGTGCATCAGGCGTTCTGCCCGGATCACATTACCGCCGAAGGCTTGTCCGATGGCCTGATGGCCGAGACATACGCCAAAGATCGGGATGACTCCTTTGAAATGCTGCAGCAGCTCAAGGCTGATGCCTGCCTCATTCGGTGTACATGGTCCCGGAGAGATCAAAATATGATCCGGTGCCAGGGCCTCAATCTCCTGAATACTGATCTCATCGTTACGGGATACCTTAACGTCCTCCCCCAGCTCACCCAGATATTGCACCAGGTTATACGTAAAGGAATCATAATTATCGATGACCAAGATCATACTGCGCTTCCTCCTTCGGTGCCGGAGGTAGTCCGCAATTCCTGCTCGCGTTCACTGCAGAGAATCGCCTTCACTACCGCTTTGGCTTTGTTGTGGCATTCCCGGTACTCCCGGTACGGATCCGAATCGATCACAATACCCGCTCCTGTCTGAATGTAGCCGATTCCGTCCTTCACGGCCAGTGTACGTATAATTATATTTAATTCCATATTGCCATTATAGTCAATCCAGCCCATAGATCCAGTATATGGACCCCGGCGGACCGGCTCCAGCTCTTCAATAATTTCCATGGTGCGCACCTTGGGCGCGCCGGTGATCGTGCCGCCGGGGAATAAGGCGGCAATGACATCGTAAGCATCCTTGCCGGGTGCGGCGATGCCCTCCACCTGCGAGACGAGATGCATCACATGCGAGTATCGCTCCACGGTCAGCAGCTCCGGCACGCTGACCGTCCCGTACGCAGCGACACGGCCGATGTCGTTGCGCTCGAGATCGACAAGCATAACATGCTCGGCGATCTCCTTCTCGCTCCCGCGCAGCTCCGCCTCCATGGCGGCATCCTCCGCGGGAGTGTGGCCCCGGCGCCGGGTACCGGCTATGGGGCGGGCGCTGACCTTGTCCCCGTGCAGCTTCACGAGCAGCTCCGGCGAAGCGCTGGAGAGGGCGAAGCCGGGCGTGCGGAGCAGCCCCATGTACGGGGACGGGTTGAGTCTGCGCAGCCACTCGTAGACATCCTCCGGCGAGGACTGCAGCTGCGCCTGCTGGCGCAGCGATAGGTTCACCTGGAAGACATCACCGGCACGGATGTATTCCTGAACATCCAGCACGGCCTGCTGGAATTGCTCCGGCGAGAAATCCGAGCTCATGCCCGGCCATTCTCCGGTGACACTAGCTTCAGTATCAATCAGGCCGGCAATGTCAGCATACTGGGCGGCAGCAGCTGCTTCAGAAGAAGCAGGTGCCATGATATGCTGCCACTCCTCCAGCATTCGCTCCGCACGGCTCACAGCATCAAGATACATGGCATGCAGCTCAGCCCTGTTAGCGGATATCACAGCCGGAACAGGTACATGGACTGCACAATACACAATATCCTCGTGATGGTCATAGATCCACAGCTCTTCCAGCCTCATGAACAGATAATCCGGGAAATCGGGATCCCTCTTGGCACAGGACGGCAGCTTCTCCAGAGAGCGGACTACATCATAGCCGAGAAATCCGATACAACCTCCGGTGAAGGGCGGCTGCCCGTCGAACGGTACGCGGGGTGAGACATAATCCTTCATCCACTCCTGCAGCACTTTCAGCGGTTGCCCTTGAAGCAGCTCCGTAGCTTCAGGTTCAGCTTGTGCCTGTCCCACAGCCGCATCAGACAGACTGTAGAGCTCTGCGGTATCTCCAATACCCTTTATGACTGAAACCGGACGCAAGCCCAGATATGTATAACGTCCGCCCTTACCGCTCTCCAGGACCACGGAATATGGTGAAGCCATCTCCCAGGCTCTCTGCCAGCTGCCCGGCAATCCCCCTTTCTCCTGCCGTGAATGAAGGACCAGCGGAAGAACGCTCCAGGCTTCGTCCGCCCATTGTTCCCACTCCTGCCAAGCCGTTAAGATCTCCACATTTATCCCCCTAAAGTTTTGTGAAGCATAGCCTCATTGATATTATTTCGTACAAAACTCGATTCGAAAGCATACACTGGCTTCTACGATAGTTTATTGCCTGTCAGTATACTGTACATCCGGTTACTTTGAAAAGCCCGTAAACCTGATAAATGCTTATTATTCAGAAAAAAAGCCTGCGATATCCCTATGGAAGCGGATCGCAGGCTCTTCTGAATTGCTCGTTCTCAGCAATTATACTTCAAAGTTATACAGCGGTGTGCTCAGATAACGTTCGCCGTTACTTGGGATAATAACAACGATCTTTTTACCTGCGCCCAGTTCCTTAGCTACTTTGAGGGCAGCGAATACAGCAGCGCCGGAAGAAATACCGGACAGAACGCCTTCCTCTTTGGCTACACGGCGGGCCGTTTCGAAAGCTTCGTCATTCTCTACATGAATGATTTCATCATAGATATCCTGGTTCAGGATTTCAGGAACGAAGTTGGCACCGATCCCCTGGATTTTGTGGGGACCCGGTTTGCCTCCGGCCAGAATTGGAGAAGCTGCAGGTTCTACAGCATAGATCTTCACATCAGGATACTGGCTCTTCAACACTTCACCTGCACCACTAATCGTTCCGCCTGTACCGACACCTGCGATGAACGCATCCAGGGGTCCGCCAATGGATTCGATTGCTTCCACGATCTCCGGTCCAGTGGTCTCGCGGTGAATCTTCACGTTGGCTTTGTTCTTAAACTGCTCTGCAAGGAAGTAATCCGGATTCTCACTGAGGATTTGCTCAGCTTTCTTAACTGCCCCGTTCATCCCTTCAGATCCTGGAGTCAATACCAGCTCAGCACCATAAGCACGCAGCAGGTTGCGGCGCTCAAGGCTCATCGTTTCAGGCATAACAATAATCGCCTTGTAGCCTTTGGCAGCAGCAACAAGCGCCAGGCCAATCCCTGTATTACCGCTGGTCGCTTCTACAATGGTGCCTCCAGGTTTCAGGGAACCGTCTTTCTCAGCTTCTTCCACAATGCTGATAGCGATGCGGTCTTTCACACTCGAACCCGGATTTTGATATTCCAGCTTCAAGTAAATTTCTGCGGAACCTTCCGGAACAATCCGACCCAGACGAACGAGCGGTGTACCACCGATCAAATCTGTTACACTGTTGACGACTTTAGCCATGAGCAAAAACCTCCTTGGGATGATAGATGAATTGGGTGCGGAACCTGTGACAGTTATGATCAGCATATGTTGTGCCGCTTATTATTTCCGACTAAATCAGTAGGTTTTACATTTAATCTCATATTATCAATCTTGCAGGCTGTTGTCAATATATATTGCTGTAGCGTATTTGGCCCGCAAATCGCTTTCCACCTGCTGCAGGGGCGCCGCCTGTTCCAGCGCCAGCTCCTGGCGGATCAGCCCTCGGAGCTCATCCTGATCCGGCTTCCCGGGATCAATAAGCTTCTCCAGCCGGATCACAGCATAGCCGCCTTCGACCTGAAGCGGCCCTGCGATGTCTCCAGCCTCAAGGCCCGCTGCTGTCTTCAGCAGCTCCTCCGGCCAGAACGGATCATTCTCCTCCACTGTTCCGATATTACCGCCATGCTGGCGGCTCTCCTCATCTGTGGATACCTCTCTGGCCAGGCCGGCGAAATCCTCTCCCTGCTCCAGGCGGTCCATAACCTGATTAGCCCCGTTATAGGTTGCCAGCTTAATCATAGAGAGCTGCATTTGCTTCCTGGGAGTGAATCTCTCGGCGTTTTGGGCCAAATAATCATCAATTTCAGTTTCACTGACCGTAATACCGGCGGTGGCTACCGCTTGAAGCGTCAGCCGGTACGCGGTTTCCTCGTGCAGCTCCTGGCGGGAAAGACCAAGCTCAGACTGCATCTGGTCATAATACTGCTCCTCCGAGCCGTAGCCGGACATGCCGCGCTTCAATTCCTGCTCAATCTCCTCATCGGTCACCGTAATACCGAGAGCTTTGGCTTCCTTGCCAACAACGATATGATTAAGCATGCCCAGCAGCACTTCATCTCCATGCTTTTTTTTGAGTTCATCTATCCATTCCCGGTCCGTGACCGGCTGGCCTCCGGCGGCAGCAATATCCGAAGCCTCCCCGTCTGCAGCCTCTCCCTTAAGCAGGGCCATTGCACGCAGGCTCCAGAATAAAAGACCTCCAAGCATTAAGGTCGCGACGGCGAGTAATATAACGGTATTGCGCAGCGCGCGCTCCTGTCTTGTCATCATCTCATAGCCCTACGATTTCGCTTGATCGAGGATTACCTGCAGTTCATCCTTGTTAAACACATAAGCTTCATTACAGTAATGACATATGACTTCAGCCTGATCATCTTCTTCGATCAGCTGCTCCAGTTCGTGCTGGCCCAGACTGACCAGTGTCTCTTCTATCCGCTCACGCGAGCATTGACAGACAAAAGAGATCTCGAGTTCATCAAGGACTACAGCATCCGGCAGCAGCAGGCGAAGCATCTCTTCAGGCTCAAGGCCCTGGTCCAGGATCGCCGTCACTGAAGGCATCGCTCCGACGGCATGCTCAATCTCGGTGATCTCTTCATCTGTCAGGCCGGGCAGCAGTTGAATGATGAATCCTCCGGCAACTCTTACCGAATTATCTGTCTCCACCAATACACCCAGCCCTACAGCAGCAGGCGTTTGTTCCGAAATGGCAAAATAATAAGTGAAATCCTCGCCCAGTTCTCCTGAGACAATAGGCACACTGCCGCGATACGGCTCTTTCATCCCCAGATCCTTGCTAATATCAATGAATCCTTCCGTACCCACAGCACCTGCGACATCCAGCTTGCCAAGGCTATTACTCGGCAGATGAACATGCGGATTACTCACATAACCGCGAACCTCGCCCAGAGCATTGGATTCGGCCGTAATCTGTCCGAGCGGTCCATTCCCTTTGACCATAATCGCCAGCTTCTCCTGCCCCTTGAGCATAGCGCCCATGATGGCTGCGGCGGTTACAGTACGGCCAAGCGCAGCTGTAGCTGTCGGATAGGTATCATGTCTGCGCCGCAATTCGTCGACAAGCTCTGTTGTCCGGACTGCGAACGCTCTGACCTTCCCGTTCATGGCAGTTCCCCGGATAAGCCGATCCTTCTTTTTTTCCATTGGGTGCATACTCCTCCTATCTGTCTCTATAAGGTTTCATTTCATGATTATTTGTTACGGTTGTAAATAATACGTAATCCTTCCAGCGTCAGCATCGGATTAACCTCATCAATGCAATCTGTCTCGCCGGCGATCAGCGGAGCAAGCCCCCCTGTAGCAATAACCTTGAGAACGGGCGCATTCATCTCCAGCTTAATGCGTCTTACAATTCCCTCTACCTGGCCGGCATAGCCAAAAATAATTCCTGCCTGCATCGCGTGGACAGTATTGCGCCCGATAACCTTCTTGGGCTTCTCCAGCTCAATCCGCGGCAGCTTGGATGCCCGCTGATATAAGGCCTCTGTAGAGATCCCCAGACCCGGCACGATTGCCCCGCCAAGATAGTTCGCTCCGGCATCAATACAGTCAAACGTAGTTGCCGTACCAAAGTCAACGACCACGAGCGGGCATTTATACTGCTCAATCGCCGCAACGGCATTTACAATCCGGTCTGCGCCCACTTCGCGCGGATTCTCATAACGCAGATTAAGCCCGGTTTTGATTCCGGGGCCTACGAGCAGCGGGTCTTTGCCGATATATTTCACGCACATTTCCACGATAACCTGAACCAGCGGCGGAACAACCGAGGAGATGATGACACCCTCTACATCTTTAAACGATATATTCGACATGTGGAACAGATTATGAATCAGGACACCATATTCATCCACAGTCGATTGACGCGCTGTGCTAAGCCGGAAATGATGAAGCAGCTCAGGCCCCCGGTAGACTCCAAGCACGATGTTCGTATTCCCGATATCCACGACAAGTATCATTAGAGATTTCCGCCTTTCTTGCCATTCAGATCCAGACTGATATCAAGACTGGCGAAGGAATAGGTAAGCCGGCCTACAGAAATGACATCTACACCCGATTCTGCAATCCCGCGTACCGTTTCCAGAGATACATTGCCTGAAGCCTCGATTTTGACATGCCGCGCTTTGGTTCTGATTCTTCTTACCGCTTCCGTCATCAGCTCAGGTGACATATTATCAAGCATGATAATGTCCGCCCCCGCAGCGAGTGCTTCCTCTACCTGCTCCAGGCTTTCCGTTTCCACTTCGATCGTCATGGTGTGGGGGATATTGGCCCGGGCGCGCCCTACCGCCTGACGAATGCCTCCGGCGCCCTTGATATGATTATCCTTAATCATTACCGCGTCATACAAGCCGAAGCGGTGATTGGCTCCTCCGCCTATGCGGACAGCATACTTCTCCAGCATCCGGTGACCTGGTGTTGTCTTGCGGGTATCCACCAGCCGGGTTGGCAGACCTTGAAGCTCTTGCACGAATGACGCCGTCCGCGAGGCCACACCGGACAACCGTTGCATCAGATTAAGGGCGAGCCGTTCGCCTGTAAGAATGGCATGCGTGCTGCCCTCGACTTCAGCGATGACCGTGCCCTTGGACACCGGCTGGCCTTCTTGTACCAATGCCGTAAATACGAGTGTCGGGTCTACTACCTCAAAAACCAGTTCAGCCACGGGAATTCCACAGATTACTCCGTCCTCTTTGGCATGGATAATCCCCTTGGATTCATGTCCCTGGGGTATAGTGGTACGTGTTGTGATATCCCCTGATCCGACATCCTCCTGCAGCCACCCCTTAATAGACTGGAGCAGTTCTTCATTATAGCCATTAAACATCATCACTTAATTCCTCCACTATTCCCAGTTCGCGAATCTGGAGCAGATGCTTCTGCCACTCTGCATCATTCCGCAGCGGATAATCCTCGCGATAATGAGCGCCGCGGCTCTCCTCCCGTGCCAGCGCTGATTCGGTAATCAGCAGGCAGCACGTAAGCATATTAGCGAACTCGTATTCTTCACGTTTGGTAAGTGCCGCATTAAAAATCGGCAGCTGACGCTTTAATTCATCCAGTCCTTTAATCAGCATTTCCTGGTTCCGCCGCAGTCCGGCGTAGCGTACCATAACCTTTTGCAGCTTCAGACGCCGCTCCACAATAGCCTGGGTAGGCGACTCCACCCGGCCTTGGTCACAGCCTGCCGATACTGTATCTTGCCCAAGCGGCGGGAGCTGACGGATGCGCTCTACGATCCGGCGGCCAAAGACAATCGCTTCCGACAGAGAATTACTGGCCAGCCGGTTGGCTCCCTGTACCCCTGTAGAAGAAACCTCGCCACAGGCAAACAGGCGGGAAACGGTGCTCTCCCCGTTCAGATCGGTCTTGACGCCCCCCATCATATAATGCGCAGCAGGAGCCACTGGAATCCAGTCACTTGTAATATCCAGTCCATAACTCATACAGGTCTCATAGATCGTCGGGAAGCGGTGTTTGACCATATCTGCTGATTCATGTGTAATATCAAGGTAGACAAAGGTGGATTTGGTCAGCTCCATCTCACTCACAATCGCCCGGGCCACAATATCGCGCGGGGCCAGTTCCAGCAACTCATGGTACCGATCCATAAAGCGGTCTCCGTTGATATTGCGCAGCACAGCGCCTTCACCGCGCACTGCTTCCGAGATCAGGAAGCGCGGGGCTCCCGGATAACTGAGCGCTGTCGGGTGGAACTGGATGAATTCCATATCCCGTACATGGGCTCCAGCCCGGTAAGCAATAGCTACACCGTCACCGGTTGCCACTTCGGGATTGGTCGTATAGCGGTATAATTGCCCTGCTCCGCCTGAGCATAGTATGGTTGCATCGGCCTGCAGGAACAAACGTCCGCCGCCCGGACGCTGTACCAGTGCCCCCACGCATTCCCCGTCTACGGTAATCAGATCAATGACATAATGGTCATCCCATACCTCGATATTCTTATGCTGCTCTGCCTGCTCAGCCAAGGCACGGACAATTTCATAGCCTGTAGCATCCCCATTCGCATGCAGAATACGGCGGTGGCTATGTGCTGCCTCTTGCGTTAACGCAAGCTCGCCATTCTCCTTGTCGAACTTCGTCCCGAGCCGGATGAGTTCGCGGACGCCTTCCGGGCCTTCATTCACCAGTACATCAACAGCCGCAGAGGAGTTTAGCCCCGCACCGGCCATCAGGGTATCCTGACGATGATATACCGGAGAATCATCGTCTGAGAACACAGCGGCAATCCCCCCTTGGGCATACCGTGTATTGCTCTCCATCACTGTCTTCTTCGTAATCATAATGACCTTCCGGTCTTCACTGGCTTTGATCGCTGTGAACAAACCGGCAATGCCTGAACCAATCACAATACAGTCTGTCTTAATTACAGGAAGCCCCTGAAGATCGAAATCAACCAAATATTGTGGAATCATGACCGCTTTTCACCTGTTTCAACGAAAGAGTAGCGCATGCTACCGGACTTGTAGCATGCGCTCTAGGGAAGTTCTGGCTTTGTCGGCGACAGCGGGCGGTACATAAATCTGCGGCTTCATCGTCTCCAGGCATTTTACCAGTTTCTTTAAATTGTTAACCTTCATATTGGGACAAACCAGGAATTTGGTGGCAAAATGGAATTCTTTATCCGGACTGTCCAAACGCAGCTGATATCCGGTTCCATCCTCAGTTCCCACGATAAACTGCCGGCGGTCCGATTTCCGGCAATACTCTATAATCGAGGTTGTGCTGCCCACATAATCACCCATGGCCACCACTTCAGGACGGCATTCCGGATGTACCACAAATTCCGCTTCCGGATATTTGGCTCTCATCTCCACTACATCCTTGACGGTAAGCATATCATGAGTATTACAGTAGCCTTCCCATATAATCAGCTTCTTGCCGGTCTTATCCTGAACATATTGGCCCAGGTTCTTATCGGGTACCCAGATAATTTCTTCCGCATCAAGCGATTCAATCACCTTCACCGCATTGGCAGAGGTACAGCAAATATCAGTTTCCGCTTTGATCTCAGCGGAGGAGTTGATATAGGTTACTACTTTGGCATTAGGATGCTGCGCCTTCAGCTTCCGGAGTCCGTCCACATTGACCATATCCGCCATAGGACAGCCGGCGCGTTCATCAGGAATTATAACAGTTTTGTTCGGCGCAAGAATCTTGGCGCTTTCCCCCATAAAGTGAACCCCGCAGAATACAATCACATCTGCCTCTGTCTCCGCAGCCTTCTGAGCCAGTAAAAAAGAGTCGCCACGGAAATCCGCTACTTCCTGAATTTCATCACGCTGATAATAATGAGCCAGAATTATTGCATTCCGTTCTTTCTTAAGCTGTTCGAGGCGCACACGAAGTTCACGATTCTGTTCCTGCTTGCGCTCAAGCGCCAGAGCTTCCACGGTCATTCTCCCCCTTATGTCTTCATGGCATATAGCCAGTACATTCTATTAAGTTAATTTATTTAATATTTAATCACTAATGTACACAACGTTCCACCCCCTGTCAATGCGGGCAAGCCGGGTGTACCTCTATGTCCTGATGTACCTATAGACAGAAAAATCCGGAGAACCTCAGGTTCTCCGGATAAAATTACGATGTTTTATTCAGCGATTAAACCAGACTTCCGCCGCCTTTGTTGCCATCATCCGAACCGTTTCCTTCTTCAGGATCCGGTTTATTCGGAATATCCTTAGACAGATCGCCAAGGAATGGCGGTTCTTCATCGGATTTGCCTTGAATGCGTACACGTACATCACCGATAGAATCAATTACTGGCTCGCCCGCTTCATGCGTTACTGCCTCTGTTTCTTCCGGTTTGCCATCCTCCGTCAGGTAGCCTTGCTCAATCAATTCTGTGATCTGATCAAGTTCCAGCGTTTCCTTCTCCAGAAGGGTGTTCGCAATCAGGTGCATTTCTTTGGAATGCTTGGTCAGCAGCTCTCTGCAGCGCTCATAGCTGCTGCGGATAAGGTTCTGCATTTCCTGGTCAATCTCGTAAGCAATGGAGTCACTGTAGTTCTGCTCATGTCCGATATCACGGCCAAGGAAGACTTGGCCTTGGGATGTACCGAACTGCAATGGCCCAAGCTTATCGCTCATTCCATATTCCATAATCATCGCACGCACAATGCGCGTAGCCTGCTGGAAGTCACTATAAGCGCCTGTGCCGATTTCACCAATGAACAATTCTTCAGCAACACGTCCGCCAAGCAATCCGGTAACCTTATCCAAGAGTTCCTGCTTGGTAACGATCATCCGGTCTTCCTTAGGAAGCATAATGACATATCCGCCTGCGCGGCCGCGCGGGATAATGGTAACCTTATGCACCACATCGGCATGCTCGAGGAAGTAGCCGGCAATGGTATGGCCTGCTTCGTGGTAAGCTACAATCCGTTTCTCGCGGTCACTGATTACGCGGCTGCGTTTCTCTGTGCCGACAATTACACGGTCAATCGCTTCATCCACTTCACGCATGGTAATGTCCTTACGGTTGCGGCGTGCAGCAAGCAGTGCCGCTTCGTTAAGCAGGTTCTCCAGATCCGCACCGGTAAATCCGGTTGTACGCTTGGCAATTACGTCAAGCCGAACATCCTTGGTAAGCGGTTTGTTGCGGGAGTGAACCTTCAGTACAGCTTCACGGCCCTTCACGTCTGGACGGTCAACCGTAATCTGACGGTCAAACCGGCCTGGACGGAGCAATGCCGGATCCAGTATGTCGGCGCGGTTGGTAGCCGCGACAATGATAATGCCTTCGTTGCCGCCAAAGCCGTCCATTTCAACGAGCAATTGGTTAAGGGTTTGTTCGCGTTCGTCATGTCCGCCGCCAAGTCCTGCGCCGCGCTGACGTCCCACAGCATCGATTTCGTCGATAAAGATGATACAAGGAGCATTCTTCTTCGCATTCTCAAACAAATCACGTACCCGGGATGCGCCGACACCGACGAACATTTCCACAAAGTCGGAACCGGAGATGCTGAAGAATGGAACGCCGGCTTCACCTGCTACCGCACGGGCCAGCAAGGTTTTACCTGTTCCCGGAGGTCCCACAAGGAGTACCCCCTTAGGAATACGTGCACCTACAGCTGCGAATTTACGCGGATCCTTGAGGAATTCCACGACCTCCACGAGCTCTTGTTTCTCTTCATCAGCTCCTGCAACATCCTCGAAGCTGATTTTCTTCTTCTCTTCATTATATAACCGGGCTTTGCTCTTACCGAAATTCATGACCTTGCCGCCGCCGCCCTGTGCATTGTTAAACAGGAAGAAGAACAGGATGAACATGATAACTAATGGAATGATGGAAGAAAGGAATGTCAGCCAGATGCTGTCGCCTTCCATTTTCTTCTGAGTCAGCTCCACGCCATTAACTTCGCTGGCAGCTATAAGTTCATCAAGGGCCCGATCTGTAGGAGGAACATAAGTGGAGAAATTCTTCGATTTAGTCTCAGGTGGCAATTCTTTATATTCGCCTGTAACCAGAAATGCGTTACCCTCAAACTGAACCGTCAGGCTCTTCACATTGTTGTCCTTGATCTCCTGTCTTAACTCATCATATCTAGGGAAATCGGCGGATTCATTTCCATTGCTTACAAACTGGACAATGCCCACCACGACTAAAAATAAAATCAAATAAAAACCAGAATTCCGGATGAACCGATTCATCCCCTACCTCCTCTCACAACGCTCAAGTTATTGTACCATAGCCTGACCAGACTCCTCAAATTGTCAGGAAATCCAGAAAAGTGATCCTTGAATCTAAGGCTGTCGATTGGTTCATTTGGAATAAATTTCAGGCTTCAGTACACCTACGTATGGGAGGTTCCGATACAGTTCGGCATAGTCGAGTCCATAGCCTACCAGGAAAGCATCAGGAATCACAAAGCCGGTGTATTCGGCTTCAAGATTAACTGCACGGCCTGAAGGTTTATCGAACAGGGTGACTACGTTGACGGAAGCAGCATTCCGGCCCTGCAGCATCTCAATCAGATAGCTGAGGGTAAGACCACTGTCGATAATGTCCTCGACAATCAGAACATCACGGCCTTCAACCGATGTGTCCAGATCCTTGATGATTTTGACTACACCGGATGATTTGGTCGTACCGCCGTAGCTGGATACTGCCATGAAGTCCATCTCAACGGGTACTGTAATCACTTTAACCAGATCCGCCATAAAGATAAACGCACCTTTGAGTACACAGATGACTAAAGGTGTGCGGCCTGCATATTCCTTGCTCAGCTGGGCGCCAAGCTCCCTGATTCTTTGTTGGATTTCTTCTTCGCTGATCAAGATTTCTTGAATATCATTCTGCAACTTGCGAACCTCCTAAGTTATACTATGAAAGACTTACTTCGACCATTACGTTTCTTCGCCCTGTTCCATGTCTTCCATGGACAGGAGAAGCACCGAGGCCGTGTGCCGCCCTACTGCGGCATGCATCGAGCGCCTTACGCCCGGAATCCAGACGATATTGCCCAAACCATCACAAACGAGGGGAATCGCAGAGCGTTCGGAAGAAGGTATTTTATCATCAATGTAAATATCTTTTACCTTTTTGCTTCCGTTTAATCCCATAACCCTTATGGTATCTCCAGGCAATCGGGAACGGATGGTGAGTGGTAAGACGAGCTCATCGCCGTCAAACCAAGCCGACATCTTCCCAGAGTCCTCCTCCTGTGCAAAAAAATCTTCTCTCTCCAGCACCTTCATCGTCATAACTTTTCCTATCTCCTTCAGGTTGATCCGGGGATGAGGCAAAGACAGAGGGTATGTATAGCTCACCTGCCGAAGCAAGGGCTTGGATGAGAACAAAAGGGTGTCATATTGCCGCATACAGACGAAACCCCCGCCCAAATCCAAAGTCCATACGGTGGGGTACTCCTGCAGCGTTCCCCGGCGCACAGCTTCAATCTTGGGGAAATCCATCGCAGATGAATCCGCTGACAGATAATTTAATATTAGTTTAATCAAACGCCGTTGTAAAGCGGAGGGTAGGGCCGCAAATGAAGCTCTCTTCAAGGTGTATTTTCCATGCTCGATAAAAACAAGCTCTTCGAAGCATTTTGCCGCATTCGCCTCCATATATTCATCTTCCGCACCGGCAATTTCAGACAGCTGCAGCAGTGATTGTCTCACTCTCGGATTATGCTGTTCAAGCAGGGGCAATACTTCCAGCCTGACCGCGTTCCGCTTATACTTCATAAGCAGATTGCTGGCATCCTCCGCGTAAGCAAACCCCTCTTCCCGGCATAAGCCGACAAGAGCTGTTTTGTTAATACGCAAGAAGGGGCGGATGAGTTCCACCTTTTTTTCAGTCCGTTTCCAGCGCATGCCTGCAAGCCCTGAAGGACCACTCCCCCGCAGCAGCCGCATCAGCACGGTCTCGGCCTGATCATCGGCATGATGGGCCAGTGCGACAGAACGTGCATGGTATCGGTGCGCAGTTTCAATAAGAAATTGATAGCGTTTCTCCCTTGCCGCTCCTTCCGGACCCAGTCCTATTTCCTTGACCATGGATGGAATATCAAACTCCGCGAGCTCAAAAGGGATTCCCAGCTCAGCAGCCAATTTTCTGACAAACTCCGCCTCTTCTGCTGATTCGGCTCTGAAGCCATGATTCACATGGGCACAGACCAGAGTTAATGGCATCCGGTTTACGGCTATCTCGTGCAAAATACGCAAAAGAGCCACAGAGTCCGGCCCTCCGGAAACTGCGACTACAATGGTGTCATGGGGCTGCCACAGTTCATGCTCAGCCGCAGCTTCCAGTACGGATTCCACCAGTTCTTTCATTTGTTCCATATGCGGCATCCTTTCTTGCAGATCACTTGCCTGTCTTGCTCCGGAATTCCAGTACCCTGGTATTATGTATAATTTCAAAAACGGAATACCCAGTAAATCGTAAAGGCCAGCAGAAATAAAGACAGCGCAAACGCATTTTTGAGCCAGCGGGGAGTTGCCATTGTATCCTTTCCCGTCTTCCGTGCTCTGTATATCTGACTTCTCCAGATCTCCGCAGCTTGTGCGGAACCGGGAAAACCGCCTTTGAGCGCCAGACACAGCCAGGAGGCCAGCTTCTTGTCAGGCAGATTTCTGGCCAGCTTCAGCAGTTCATCCACACTCCGGGTCTGCGGCAGCTGCTGGGCTGCGGACTTCAGACCTTCTTCATTAAGCAGGCGCAGGCACAGTACGGCAAAAGCAAACAGATCATAGTTCTCGTCTCCCGTCCGGCTGCCGGCGTTCCAGAATCCGCGGTCATGCCATTCGGTAAACTGCTTCACGCTGCGTCCCAGGGGACTCGCGCCACCGTAGTCAATCAGCTCGGCTTCCCCGTAACTGGATACCATGACATTCTCCGGCTTAAGGTCTCCGAACACAAAGCCGCACTCATGCAGGGTCTGCAGCTTCTCCAGAAGCTTCATGCCGACAAGCCCCAGCCAGGACGCCCCGTTCCTGGACAAAAAATGATGCAGCGGTCTGCCCTCCACATAACGCATCACGTAGAAAGGAGTATGGTCCCTATCCTTGAAATCATCCGATTCCAGCAGGTAAGAGGACAACGGTGACTCCTTGCGCGCCCGGTGCTCGCTGCGTTTACGGCAGGATTGCAGAGAGGTCAGTACATTGATCTCTGACTGCAGCTCCAGCGTATCGTATCCGATTTTGAGCGCATACCGCTCCCGCCGGCCTTCCCGCTGCACAAGATATACGGTTCCGTTTGCCCCTTTCCCCAGCATCCGCTCCACAACATAACGGTTCCCCCGCCATTTGCCGGTAATTACAGTGCCTGCCGGAAAGGGTGGATTAGACGACATACCCACCAATCATCCCTTCTCTTGCCTCGTCATCCCCATTCACAAGATAGTCACGAGGTTCATCCAGTTTATCATAACGGTAATGTTCGAGCACCTTGAAAATAGCCGGTCCTGTCGGAGTAGCCCCCCGCATCTTCAGCCTGGAGAACAGTGAGCGGACTTCCGATACATTCCGCGTCCAGTCCATATCCAGCACGGCATCTTCACTGCTGGAGTGTCCGGGGAAATGGAACACGGCAAGCTCGCTCCGCCCTTCCCGTGCCTCCAGACTGAGAGCCAAATCACGGATGGCATCCTCCACGGCACCCAGCTTGGGCTTCATGCTCGCACTTGCATCAATTAATAGGGCAATACGCAGCGGAGAAGTCTCAGTCAACTCATCGACAACCGTAACCACCTGCGACCGCTGCTGCGGAGGCAGTTCTTCAAGGGAACCCTCGCCGAGAATTTTTTTTACCTCTTTATTAACCGCCTGCTGGATCGTCTGAACCACGGTCTTGCGGGTCATCATCTGAATGGTCTGCGCCAGCTGCGACGTTGAGGCAATCCGGCTGAGTCCGCCTCCCGCTTTGGCAATATCAGCGATCTCCCGGCTTCCGAGTTCACCGATCGTTCCATAGTCCACGACACCTACAACATTGACCGTAATGCCTTCCTGCCGGGCATGCGCCGCCGCAAGTACCGGACTTTCCCCCACATTCGAACAACCGTCAGTAATGAGCAGTATCTGCTTCATGACCGTTCACTCCCCTTTGCCTTGTATCTAGTTCTAGCATATCCAAGGTAGAGAGATTTCAAACTCCGCTTAGCGGAGCTTCAGATAAATTATCGTGAGGCCGGGGAACTGCAAGAAATATTTGGACTTTCGATCGCTGTTGTCCCCGGATTTATTAAATTTGTTATAAGGTGCAAATCCGGGGACAAAGGCGAACGCTGCCGCTTCTACAGTTCCAAAATTCCTCTCCGTTCCTTAACCTCACGATAAGACCAACAATCTGAAGCAATCGCCGCTGAGTCAGCGGCGGTTGAAACGGGGCGGGGCAGGGTGGGTGGGTGGATCGATGGAGTGCACCCGCCTATTGAAACAAGATTTCTTAGCCCACAGGCCACAGCCAGAGGAATATTTGGAACCTCCAGTGGTGATCAACGACTTAGCTGTTGCTGGAAATCTGGTATTTGCTGCAGCTGAATTGATACGTTTCCTGCAGATAAACTATTAAGCGCCCGCTATCGCTCCTCCAGTTTGTGTCTTAAAATCCTGCACCAAATACAACATTTCCCTCACAAAATCATCCCTAAGCGGATATTGTTGTACGAAATGCAGGATTTCTCAGCTTCCAAGCCATTTAGCGGAGCAATTGTTGTAATTCATACAACAATCCTTCCAAACAACCGGGTAACGCCGAATCAAAGCTGTACTACGTACAACAATTTCATGCCTGAACCGAGACGGACCAGGGCTGCCAGTGGTTCTTGAATCCCATGGCAGCGTGACGGACAGAAAATAGAGGGAACTTAAGAATCCCACTTACTGCATGAACGAAACCCTTACTCTGCAGGGGGGCGTTTTATCGGCTGGCCACAATTTTAAGTTCTGCCTCTACAGATAATAATGAAAGAACAATGTCAGCTGAATGATAGGTTACCTAACTAACTGTACGCGGTCTCTCCATCCGGCCCACGCCTGGCATATGCAGGCTGGACCACTCCGGATGGAAATGATCGACACGGCTGACGACAATCGTCATGTCGTCATGGATCTCATTGCCCTGGTAACGGATTACTTTATCCAGCAGGCTGTCGGCCATATCCTGAGGATCATCGCCTTCCAGCTCCTGGATCAGGCGTTTCATCCATATCTCTTTATTAACGGCATATCCGGGCGCATCATAAATACCATCGGTCATCATAATGAGAATATCCCCGGGACGCAGCTGCATGGTGACCAGGTCCACTTCGATATCTTTAATAATTCCAATCGGCAGATTGCTGGCTGTCACCGGAATAACCTCGCTGCCCCGCCGGATAAAGCTTGGTGCTGATGCTATCTTCATGAAGATGGTCTGCGCCGAATATTGATCGATCAGCGCCATATCCACGGTCGCATAGAATTCATCCGGGGAACGCAGCAGCAGAATCGAATTGACGGACTTGACCGCCAGCTTCTCATCCATCCCGGATTGCAGCAGCTTCTCCAGCATGGATAGCGCAGCGCTGCTCTCCATCCGGGCCCGCTCGCCGTTGCCCATTCCATCGCTGATCGACACAGCAAAGGTGCCATTTCCGAGCTCCACCGTACTGAAGCTGTCGCCGGACATTATGTCGCCTCCTTTGGCAGCCCCGGCTACGCCGGTATTGATTTCATAAGCTTTGGCCGAACCAAAAGTCACCATGGATAAGCCTTCGCGCGGGTGCACAGCTGTTTCACTTACCACCGCAATATTCTCCTCCAGGATATCGGAGAGCAGCGGGGCAATCATTTTGCGGCATTCGTCAAAGCCCCGGGTATAAGCATGCACTACTTCAATTTCTACCCGCCCGGGATCAAGGCTTAGAATTTCTATAGTGTGAATTGACAGGCCCAGCTTCTCCAGTGCCTCGCGAATCTGTCCCTCCTGGCGGTACATCGCCTGGCCCTCCCGCTTGATCTCCTTCGCCAGATCCTCCATAACCTGAGAGACCCCGGATAATTGCTCGGCAACAAATTGGCGGCTGTCGTATATTTGCCGCTTCCAGCGCATATCATGCTGATAGAGTTCATATTGGCCCTTCATTACTTCCAGCACTTCGCCCGTCTTGCCGCAGATCCGGTTCCATTCCGGAGGCAGCTGGGCCGCTGTAATGTCGGGGCATTCCTCCACAGTAGTCATCATATCGGTCATATATCTGTATGTCTGATAGAACTTGGCATCCCAGCAGTGAGTACGCCGGATGCAGCCGGCGCAGGCTCCTTCCGTTACCGTTTTCATAAAATCCTCCATTTCACGGTCGCTTTTACCTGCTTCCGTGGCACGGGGAATTTGACCAAAGCTGCTGGAGAGCTGACGGAATACCTGAGAGAACTGGGTAACCCGGTCTGCTGTAATATCCCGCACTCTGCGGGCATATTCATGTTGAGAGCGGCTATGATCAGCAGTGCCCGGTACATATTTGGCAATGGCAGAAATAATGCCTTTAGGTGTCAGAAGAAACAACACTACGGCCGCGCAGGTCTCCCAGGTGGAATTCATCACATCGCCCGGTCCCATGAAATATACCGACAATATGGTTGAACCCAGCAGCATCCCGATAGAGACGGCCCCTTTGCGTCCGGACTGCATCATTCCCGCCAGCATGCCGGAGAAGGCCAGCAGACTCATCTGATAAATGGCACTTACATCAGCCAGACTGAGGATCAGACCGGTGACGACACCGACGGCTGCCCCGAGCGGGGCTCCACCGGCAAGGGCAAAGAGCAGAATGAGGAAACGCGATAAAATATGCTCCAGAGAAAGGCCGTTTACCGTCCACCCGACCAGGCCTGTCATCACGGAGGCCAGCAGAATAATCAGGCAGAGGACCTCTTCATTGCGAAGCGCCCTGCTTTTTTGCTTATAAGTGAACACCGGAAGCGCCTGCAGGAATACGAGCGTCAGCACAAACCCAAGCAAGGCATCAATCGTTGCCATCATCAGCGGATACCAGGCCAGCGTCGGCCCGATTACCACCCGGAACAGTCCCACCATAAAAGAAGCCACGAATACCATCAGCGGCGCATAGGACA
This sequence comes from Paenibacillus sp. FSL R10-2736, assembly GCF_038000245.1. Taxonomy (NCBI): domain Bacteria; kingdom Bacillati; phylum Bacillota; class Bacilli; order Caryophanales; family Paenibacillaceae; genus Paenibacillus; species Paenibacillus sp. FSL R10-2736. Next base: position 531,914 of record NZ_JBBOBN010000002.1, on the reverse strand, counting down.
GATCCACCCGCTGGAAGTTCTCCATTCCTTTGTAAATCAGATAAAAGATAATCAGCTCTGCGGCAACCACTATAGCACCGGGAAACGGGGTAAAGAGACTTCCGAGCAGAATAGCCGCAGCCACAGGCAGCGTAGAGTCCCTGCGCATAAATACAATGACGGCGAAATAAGCGGCAGCAAAAGGAGTCAGCTCGTCCAAAATCATGGCACGGCCCAGTAAAAAGCCCATCAGACTCAGCAGCATTGCCCACTTCTTGACCGCGATGAACTGGAGGACCGGCTGTTTCATACTCCACGCCTTCAGACGTGTACTCCAAGCTTCCTTCTGAATCTTGTCTTTGCTTCCTGCTCTTGTCCACTCCGGCAAATTCACCACATTGCTTTTACTCATTCCCCTGCACCACCCGTATAAGAATTTATGGTTCTCATTATATAGCGGGGGTCTTATGAAAGTTTGTCAGAAACAGAGAGCAGGCTGTAAAAATATTCCGACAAAAAAGCCTCTGCCGACATTTTATGGAAAAACCTTTCTAACCCTTACGGAGCCAAAGGTTAGCCCTTGCCGGGGCTGTCCATGACGGCGGACGTTGCCGGTGCCCGTGCATACATTCGTCAGCGATTGCCCTAGAGTTATGTGAGAATGGCTTGGATGCTGTCGGCAATTTGTTTGTGGCCGACAAAAAACAGCCCGGCTGCGAATCCTACACTGAAGTTGTGCAGAGCTTACTGCCATTGCGGGCAAATTCCAGGAATTGGACTATTACAAGGACACACAAAAAAACCGCGAAGGGCATGAAGCCCCAGCGGTTATTTATGATGTGCAAGACTCAGATTATACGCGCTTGGCTCCACGGCCGCCGCGCTTTCCTTCTGTGTTCTTCTTGATCGAAGATATCCGTTCTTCGCTGTCTTTCAGGAAGCGTGACATTTTATCCTCGAATGAAGGTTTACCGGCTGCAGGCTTGAATGGACGCCCACCCCGTTCACGATTGAATCCACCACCGCCGCCTCCGCCACTGCCGCCACCACCGCCGAAACGGTCTCCACCGCTTGGACGTTCTGGTCTTGGAGCTCTGGGGGGACGTACTTCTGACGCCGGCTTATCAACGGCCTGCTTAATGGAAAGTCCGATCTTGCCGTCCTTGTCAACATTGATCACCTTGACGGTTACTACATCCGCAATCTTCAAATGATCGTTAACATCCTTGACGTAGTTATCGGCGATCTCCGAGATGTGAACGAGACCTGTGACACCTCCTGACAGATCCACAAATGCTCCGAAATGCGTGATGCCTGTCACCTTGCCCTCTAACTTGGTGCCCACTTCAATTGCCATAGAATAAAATGATCCTCCCTTAAAAATATACAGACGAATATTAAGTTCATCCTGTCTGCGGTGATTTGATTATACAGTAAAGAAGAAAGCAAGGCAACAGAGCGAAAGCCCCTTTTAGCCTGCTTTTATTACTCAGATTGCTCTGTGCGGATAGGTGATTCACCTTCTGGATACATATTATACCATTTACGCGCTAATTGTCCGATATACTCATCATCATTCAGCCGCGAGACTTCATATTTCAGTTGGTTGAGCGAAGCTGTGACACTTTCATTGCTCTGCTGCTTCTTCGCAAGCTGTTCAGTCTTGTCGGCAATAGCTGAACTCTGGGCAAAGAAAGTAAACCCGGCCCAGCCGAAGAATACCGCCACTACAAAAATCCATATAAACTTTCTTCTCTTCGCGCCTGCGGCCGAAGCCTTATGGTTATCATTCTTCTCTTCCGCAGAGAATCTGTTCATACAGCGTACCCCCAGTTCAAGATCAGCGTTTCCGCCATCCCGATATCCATTTAGTGATCCTCACCATCCTGGCACTGTGATAGAACCGGGAAAGATACGGAGAGACCCACCTTACAGGAAGTACCCAGATTGGCTTGGTTAGACGCAGCAGCAGCTTCAAAATATAGAGCAGGATCCGGCCGAGCAGCAGCAGCGTTCCCTTCACAAGGCGCCACAGCCAGAGAAGCGGCCATCCGATTACGATCTCAATACATCTCCATAGCATCCTGCACGTATACTGAACCGACTGAATTAACATTAACACAAAACGCCGCACCGTAACACTGAAGATCAAAAAATAGATCCATACACCTAGAAAGAGTCCGAGAAAGACATAAAACCTCAATTGTCCCTGATTTCCGGCATAAAGCATGCGAAAGACGAACAGGGCAGCCGCTATCCAGTACAGCAGATCCAGCAGCGCATTCAGCCATTTGGGAAAGCTCAGCTTCAGCGACAGCACCCGGTAGCTGTCATAGGCCAGTCCCATGGCTGTGCCGGCCAGCACCATGTAGAGCAGGGTGATCCATTGGACCGCGGGATTCATTTGAACAGCTTACGGAGAATCCCTTTATTTTTGCCCTGCGTACCGGGGTCCAGATAAATCAGGGAATGAACATTGCCTTCAAGTGACAACAATCCATTCTCCAGACTTAAATTTTTGATATGTAAATGATTTCCCCGAATGGTGAGATGGCCGAGTTCCGTACGCAGCAGAAACTCCTCGCTGTCAAAGCTCTCTACATTCTGCACGCCCGTAAGTTCGACCTGTTTACGGCTGTGCATGTGCAGATCATGTTGTTTATTGACTTTGGCTGGCTCGATCATAGCATGTACCCCTCCTTCTTGGTTCTAATCTATGACGGAAGGACAGGGTATAGAACATGAAGGCGTGCCATGCATCGTAAAAAAGCGCAACTTCACATAGAGTAAAGTTACGCTTTCGGTTACTGCCTTTGAATATCTGCCTTACCAGTCGAGTCCGGTGCTTTTGGCCACAGGCTCTTCACGGAGCAGGGTATACATTCCGGCGGCCTCGTCCTTGCGGGTGGTCTCCACCAGCTTTTCGACTTTGACCGTCACAAGCTTTTGGCCGAACTGCACGGTAATCTCGTCACCGATCTTCACAGTGCTGCTCGGTTTGGATTCCCGTCCATTGATCAGTACCCGGCCCTGTTCGGACACATCCTTGGCCACGGTGCGGCGCTTGATCAGACGGGAAACTTTCAGGAACTTGTCCAGACGCATTAGTTAACGGCTTCTTTAAGCTTGTTACCTGCCTTGAAGGCCGGTACAGTCGATTCAGGGATTTCAATAGGTGTGCCCGATTGCGGGTTACGGCCTGTGCGGCCGGAACGTTTGCGGGTTTCAAAAGTACCGAATCCGATCAGCTGCACTTTATCTCCGCTTGCCAGAGCTTCTGTAATTTCGCCCAGAACCCCGTTGAGTACTGCTTCTACATCTTTTTTGGCCAATCCGCTTTTTTCGGAAATGTTGTTTACCAGATCTGTCTTGTTCATAATTTGAAGTTCCTCCTAGGATACAAAAAATAAATGAAAATCAGTTTGCTGGCAGAAATTGCCGCAAAACGTCATTTCGTCTTTATGATATTCTTGATTCTACCCTCAATTCCTGCCATGATCCGCCGTTTTTTTTAAAAATGTAACATCTGGCGGGAGAACCGGGGCTTATAGCACTATAACATTATAAACCTCTCTTTGCATTTCAAATCAGAGATTTAAGGTCCTGTTCACAGCATTACCGTTTCCCCGGCACTGTATACACTACTTGCTCCGCTCTTCCGTCTTGGCTTCCTGCCAGAGGGCTTCCATCTCTTCCAGACTACTGTCTTGAACACTAGTACCTCTATCAAGCAGCCGCTGCTCAATGTACTGGAACCGGGAGATAAACTTGCGGTTTGTGCGGGTCAGCGCTTCCTCCGGATCGGCATCGATGAAGCGGGCTACATTGGTTGCCGCGAACAGCAGATCGCCAAGCTCCAGCATCTGCTCCTCGGCAGACAGTCCCGTTTCAATGGCTTCCTGCAGTTCATCGGTCTCTTCACGGATTTTGGCCAATACATCCCCGGTGTTATCCCAGTCGAAACCGACCTTGGACGCCTTCTTCTGCAGCTTGTAGGCTTTCATCAGTGCAGGCAGGTCACGCGGAACCCCGCTGAGCGCGGATTGCGCTTCAGGCTTCACGCCTTTGCGCCGCTTCTCCTCGGCCTTCATGCCGTCCCAGTTCTGCAGCGCCTCCTCGGCATTGCCGGCAACACGGTCGCCGAAGACATGCGGATGGCGGAAGATCAGCTTATCATTCAGCCCCTCTATTACATCATAGACGCTAAATGTGCCGAGCTCCTCTTCCATCTGGGCATGAAGCATAATCTGGAGCAGCAGGTCGCCCAGCTCTTCCTTCATATGGTCCGGGTCATCCTCGTCAATCGTTTCCAGCACCTCATAAGTCTCTTCAATCAGGTTCTTGCGCAAGGATTCATGGGTCTGCTCACGGTCCCAGGGACAGCCTTCCGGGCTCCGCAAAATATCGACAATCTCATGCAGCCGGGCAAACGTACGCTTTCGCGCATCCTCTGCAGGGTTGATTGGAACATACACCAGCGAGAGGTTGCCGTATCCGTCCAGCCGGTCCAGCTCATACAGCGGCACACGGAGAATCTGCTCCTCGCCCTCTACACCGAGAGCATGTCCGACAATTACTTCATACTCCGGCGGATACAGTTCCATCAGGCAGAGCTTGGTTTCTGATGCAGTGAAGCTGTCATAGACCTGTCCGATCAGCGTGTGCAGCTCCGGGTGGAGCTGGGAGCTGCGGATGCCCGAAGCATCCAGCAGCTGAAATCCTTCAATCGGATCAAAGCCCAGACGGACGAATGCCTCATCGAGGAAGCTCTCGCCGCCGAGGATATTCAGCTCAATGTCGGCCTCCGGGCAGCGCTGGCGCAGCAGGGATACAGCGGATTCAGCAACCATGGGATGTCCCGGCACGGCATAGACGATTTCTGTGCCTTGCGGAGCCGCCGCTGCCTTCTCAATCAGGGTGGCCGTAATGGCTTCGTAGACCTCAGGGAAGGAGGATAACGATTCATACAGCCCGTCGAAAGACTCCGAAGAAATCTCAAGCTCAGCCAGTGCAGCCATAGCGGGATGCTCCGCGGTCCGCACGTAAATGGCGGATGCCGCCTTGAGCTTCTTGATAATGCCCAGTGTCAGCCGGTCCGGATTGCCGGAGCCAAGACCGACTACCGTTAGTATTGCGCTCATGCCTGTCTACTCCTTTCAGGGCACCTGCCTGCTGCTCGTGCAGCCGGTGGCCCTATGTAAATTATTAGTAAGCCTTAAGGGAACAGGCGCAGCTTCTTCAGCTTGTCCGCCAGCCGGGGGCCGAAGCCCGGAAGCTGGCGCAGTTCGTTCTCGCTGAGCAGCCGCAGCGCCACTGCGCCGAGTGCGAAGACGGCGCAGCCTGCGAGCACGCCGAGCAGGCTCTGCGCCAGCGCAGCGGTCCGCCCGCCGCCGAAGCCGGCCGCGTCCGCCGCTCTGCCCGCGGCGAGGCTCACGGCCGCGGCAACCAGCCCCAGGCCCGCGAGCAGCGCCGCGGGCTTCAGCAGGGCATCTGCGAAGCGCAGCCGCAGATAGCCCTGGCGGTGCAGCAGCAGCACGTTCAGCGCTGCTGCGAAGAGATGTGCGGCCACGCCGGCGATGGCCGCACCGGTAATGCCCTGCTGCGGGACCAGCAGCAGGTTCAGGGCCGCCTTAAGCGCAGCGGCGGCCAGAAGGTGCAGCGCCGGCGCACGCACGGCGCCAAGGCCCTGCAGCAGCGCGGCAGAGATGATGCTGACCGTACCGCCGGCGGCGGTGAAGGCCAGCCAGGTCATCGCACTGCTGCCGGCAGCGTCCCCGTACAGAGCCGTGTTAACCGGCTCTGCAAGAACGGCCAGGCCTACGGACGCGGCCAGCCCGAGGAGCCAGAACCAGCGCAGCGACAACGTGATGCGCGTGCGGATAAGGTCCTCGTTCCGCTGGAATTTCGCTTCCGCCAGGGCCGGAATGAATACTACCGACAACGAGGTGGCCAGCATGGTTACGATCTGGACGAGCGGCAGTCCGCGGTTATAGATGCCGAACTGGGCCATAGCAGCAGTCTCACTGCTGCCGCTTCCCGTCAGCAGACGGGGAACCGTGAACACATCCACCAGGCCGATCAGCGGCACTGCCAGAGCGCCCAGCATCACCGGCAGTCCATAAGCCAGCAGCTTACGGGCATTCGCGCTGCGTTCCGGGCGGACTTCAGCTGAGGCTGGTTTCCCTCTGGCCGGAACATGAGGCATGACGTCCTGCAGCCCGCGGCGGCGGTAACTGCGCCAGTAGAGGAGCATAACAGCCAGACCTGCCAATCCCCCGCCCGCAGGACCGAGCAATGCGCCGGCGGCAATACCTGCCGCATCGGCACCGGCCGCTGTCAGATAGAGCAGCAGTGCGATCATGACTGCCACACGTACCGACTGCTCTATGACCTGTGACACCGCAGTCGGCATCATATTATGCAGCCCCTGGAAGTAACCGCGCAGAGCAGCCATCATCGGTACTACTGCCAGTCCCCAGGCGCTGCTGCGCAGAGCAGGGGTAATATGGGAGTTGCCGACCCACACAGCAATAACCGGAGCTCCGGTATAGACCAGAACCCCGAGAATCAGTCCGGAGACTGCTGTAATGCCCGCTGACAGGCGCAGCACCCGCCGTCCTTCCTGATCATCCTGCGCAGCAGATGCCTCTGCTACGAACCGGGAGATGGCTGCAGGCAACCCCAGCATGGCCACCGTGACCAGAATCGTATATAGCGGATAGACCGTATTGTAGATACCGAATGCTGCGTCACCGCCCAGGTTCTGCAGCGGAATCTTCTGCAGGGTGCCGATCAGTTTCGAGAAAATAGCTGCCGCGCTAAGAATAAATGCCCCTTGCAGCAGCTTCGAGCCTTGTGTGTCCGATTTCATGATATACCTGCTTCTACAGCGTGACTGCCATTTTATTGAACGTGAACTTAAGCATGTTACCCTAAAGTCCGCATTCTTAAGTTCATCCTATTAGAATGAATTTCTATATTATAGCTTAAGTATGCCTGTAAGTGGAAATGGCTTCGCTGATACAACAAAACCCCGCCATTTCCTGTGGATTCATACCCAGAGGATAAGCGGGGTTCTATAGGCCAATCTCTTACTGCTCCATTTGCTTGCCCAGGAAGGCTGCGGCTGTTTCAGCCATCTTCACTTCCATCTGCGCCATTTTCACCGTGTCATCCTTATTCAGCAGTACTACACAGCCGATTGGATCTCCGCCGGAGATAATGGGTGCTGCCACGTAGCTGGATAGCAGCTCCGTGTGGTCTTTGCTGATGTCGTAGCTGCCCCCATTAGTCTCAAGCACCGTTTTACGGCTTTCCATTACCTTCTCCAGCAGTACGCCAACCTGCTTCTCCAAATAATCCTTCTTGGAGCCGCCGGCGAGTGCGATGAAGGTGTCCCGGTCCGTAATCATGGTAATATGCCCTGTTCCCTCATACAGTGACTCCGCATATTCTTTAGCGAAATCACCCAGCTCGCCGATCGGAGAATACTTTTTCAGTATAACTTCACCGTCACGGTCGACGAAGATTTCCAGAGGGTCTCCTTCCCGAATCCGCAAGGTGCGTCTAATCTCTTTAGGGATAACAACTCGTCCGAGGTCATCAATACGGCGTACAATTCCAGTAGCTTTCATTTCACATGTTGCCCCGCTTTCTTAAGAAGTATGGTCCAACTACTGTCCATTATGGGAATGGTTAATCCCAGTGATTTATCGTAATATCTGACCATAGTATTCATCTCTTCCCAGTTCCTTATACATCCAAGCCGCCTGTTTAAAATAGTTCATGCAAAATCACAGCACTCCAGGCGCATCATTCCAGTTATGTTCTTAAATTCTCCATTCTATACCTGCTCCAGACGGGTCAAAAAAAGCCGCCTGATGCTTGGCGCATCAGACGGCTTGTCCGCCTTTAGAATTATTTGGCTGCTTCTGTAGCGGCCGGAGCGGCTGTGGCATCGGCCGGGGCTGGAGTAGCTGTAGCGGCTGTTCCCGGTTCATCGGCTGCAGCGGTGCTCTTCGGCAGGTTGATCTCAATCTTCAGGCTGTCCAGATCCTTCTCGAGGAACGACTCCAGGCTGGCGGAAGCTGCTGAGCTCTTAACGGTCTCCAGCTGCTCTGCCGTCAGCTTGTCGAAGGTTGTCTCCTTGCGGGCTTCAACTTTAATGACGTGATAGCCGTAGCTGCTCTTCACCGGATCACTGATCGTATTAAGCGGCAGCGTCTGGGCTGCGGCTTTGAACTCTTCTACGTATTTGGACAGAAGCGTGTCCTTATATTCGCCCCCGGTATCCTTCGTACTGGTATCATCCGAGTATTCCTTGGCAACGGCTGCAAAGTCTGCGCCGCCGTCCAGCTTCGCTTTGGCTTCATTGGCACGTTTCAGCGCATCTGCATCCGTACGCTCCTTGCCGTCAGCATCCGTCAAGCCAACCAGCACATGACGCAGTGTAGCTACGGTGAAGTCAGCTTTAATCGCTTCGTACTCTGTCTTTACCTGCTCGTCCGTTACTTTGAGCAGCATGTCCTGATAAACGGTAAGCACCCGCTGCATATAAGAACGCAGATCGGATTCACTTAGATCCTGCTCCTTCAGAGAGCTTTTATAGGAGTCGCCCAGACTGCTCTTGATCGTCTCAATCTGTGTGTCGACTTCTTTCTCTGCTGCCTTCTTCGCCTCATCCGTTGCCTGGCCGGCCAGATACTCAAACGCGACCTCCTGCTTCAGGATAGACTCCTTGAACATATCAATCTCCAGATACTGCGCCTGCTGCGGAGACAGGAATTTCATTACGCGGGTATCCAGATCGAATTCCTTCGCAGTAATCGTTCCGCCATTATAAGTTGCCACGGCTGTATCATCGCCGCTGTTGTTGCTGCAGGCAGCAAGCATTGAGAAGGAAACTGCTGCAACCAGTGAGACCAGCAGCACTTTCCATGGTTTTTTATTTAACGACATTGTGTAATTCTCCCTTCGATTTTAAAGACTGTTTGGCTGCCGCGAGGAATTGCTCCAGCAGATCAAGCAGCTCTTTGTCGTCCAAGTCTTTGGACTTGATGCGGATCGTTGCTTTCGCATCCTTATCAAATTGTACACGTCTTTCGAAGCTATTTCCAACTTTGGCAAGCTTCGCCGTATCAAACGCTCCGATACTTCCTTCATGGAAATTGAGTGAGACCTCATCGCCCCGACGGACCATAGATTCCATACCATACAGCTTGCCGTATACCTTCAGCCGGGCCACAGAGAGCAGATTGATGACCGCCTCCGGCAATTCGCCGAACCGGTCAAGCAGCTCATCCTCAAGCTCCGAAGCATCCTCAAAAGTAGCCACCGCAGCGACTTTTTTATAGATTTCAATTTTTTGGATACTGTCGTAAATATACTCGGATGGAAGGTACGCGTCAATCGACAAATCAATCACGGTATTGCCCTGTTTCAGCGAAGTATCCTCTTCACCAAGCACGCTGACTTTACGCTTGCGGATTTCCTCCGCCAGCATCTGCGAATACAGATCGAACCCAACAGAAGCAATGAACCCGTGCTGCTCCGCACCGAGCAGATTACCTGCTCCGCGGATGGAGAGATCGCGCATGGCAATTTTGAAGCCTGAACCAAGCTCCGTGAATTCCTTAATCGACTGCAGGCGTTTCTCAGCCACTTCTGTCAGTACTTTATCCCGCTGGTATGTGAAGTACGCATAAGCTATCCGGTTAGAACGGCCCACACGGCCGCGCAGCTGATAGAGCTGGGAAAGTCCCATTTTGTCGGCATCATGCACAATCAGCGTATTGACGTTTGGAATATCCACGCCAGTCTCTATAATACTTGTGCTGACGAGCACATCGTATTCTCCATCGAGGAAGTCGAGAATGGTCTTCTCCAGCTCCGACTCCGACATCTGCCCATGGCCGATGCCTACTCTTGCCTCCGGCACCAGCATGGAGATTTGTGCAGCCATTTCCTGAATCCCCTGGACGCGGTTATAGAGGTAATAGACCTGGCCGCCACGGGCAAGCTCCCGCTCTACCGCTTCACGGGTCAGGGTCTGGCTATGCTCAACAACATACGTCTGTACGGGAAAGCGGTTCTCTGGTGGCGTCTCAATAACTGACAAGTCCCGGACACCCAGCATCGACATATGCAGAGTGCGGGGAATCGGCGTTGCCGTCAGGGTCAGCACATCGACATTGGTCTTCAGCTTCTTCAGCTTCTCTTTGTGGGTCACGCCGAAACGCTGCTCTTCATCGACAATCAGAAGACCCAGATCTTTGAACACCAGATCCTGCGACAGCAGACGGTGTGTGCCTATAACCACATCCACGGTACCCTGTCTTACTCCCTTAATGGTGTCATTCTGCTCCTTGCGGCTGCGGAAACGGCTCAGCACCTGAATGTTCAGCGGATAGTTGGCGAAGCGCTCACGGAAGGTTTCATAGTGCTGCTGCGCCAGAATCGTCGTTGGTACGAGTACTGCCACCTGCTTGCCCTCAATCGCTGATTTAAAAGCAGCCCGGATCGCCACTTCAGTCTTGCCGTAGCCCACATCTCCGCAGAGCAGGCGGTCCATCGGACGGTTCTGCTCCATATCCTTCTTGATCTCTTCGATCGCACGAAGCTGGTCACGGGTCTCCTCATACGGGAACATCTCTTCGAATTCACGCTGTTCCTGCGTATCCTTCTCGAAGCCATAACCGAGCGCGCTCTGGCGTTCGGCGTAGAGCTTGATCAGATCATCGGCGATATCCTGGACCGAGCTCCGTACTTTGCTGGTAACCCTCGTCCACTCGTTGCCGCCAAGCTTATATACCTTCGGCTCCTTGTCTTCTGAACCGACATACTTCTGAATGAGATCGATCTGTTCAATCGGAACCGAGAGCTTGTCGCCGCCCGCATAGAGAATATGCATATAGTCGCGGTGAATCCCGCTGACCTCGAGCGTGCCGATGCCCATGTACTTGCCGATCCCGTGGTTCTGGTGAACCACATAATCGCCAATCTTCAGCTCCGTATAACTCTTGATCCGTTCGGCATTGTCAATTCCCTTGGAGACCTTCCGCGCCTTGCGCTGCTTCTGCGAGAACATCTCACCTTCAGTGATGACAGCCAAATGAATGGAAGGAAGCTCAAAACCGGAGCCCAGGTTGCCCTGAAGGATAGTCGGCGCTTCAATCCCGTAGTCGTCCAGCACCCGGCGGACACGCTCCATCCGCTCCTCGCCATTGGCCAGCATAATAACCTTCACGCCGGACTTATGCCAGCGTTCCATCTCGGATTTCAGCACATTCATCTGCCCATGGAAATCCTGCATTCCCCGGCTGATGAAGCCGAGGATATTCTGCGGCTGAATATGCGGAACCTGACGCAGGAAAATCGACATGAACAAGCTCTGGAACGGGCGGTGATACATAATCACATCGCTCTCGACAGAAAGATGCAGGTCAGGCAGCGTTTTACCGTTCTGCAGCAGATGCAGGTTCCATTCCGACTCATCGCGCTCCAGCTGCTTCGCAGTTTCCAGCAATCGGGCCGGTTCATCCAGCACAAGCAACGTATCCTGTGCCATGTAATCATACAGATGAGAGCGTTCAGGATATAAGAGACTGATATATTTATAGATTTCCGGAAAATAAGTGCCTTCGCGCAACATTTCCAGCTCCCGGCCCATTTCCTCACGCAGACGCAGCTTGGCCTGACGGTCGCTCATTTTCTCGAGCTGCCGCTCCAGCAGCGCTGACGCAGCTGTAGAGGCCGCATCCTGGCGCAGCTGATCGGCAATAATCTCCTTGGCCGGAGTAATCTTCACACTGCGGACCTTATCAATAGACCGCTGGTCTATGGGATCAAAGGTACGAATGGAATCTACTTCATCATCAAACAGCTCCACCCGGTAAGCCAGTGGAGAAGTCATAGGATAGAAATCAATAATACCGCCGCGCACGCTGAGTTCACCGCGGTTCTCCACCCGCTCGACACGCTCATAGCCCATTTCAATCATGGACATGAGGAATTCATCCAGCGAAAGGGTACCGTCCTGCGAAACGGTCAGCTGGGCTCCGGCCATCACATGAGGGGCGGGGAGCAGCCGCCGGACGCCGGAGTAAGGAACAACTACAACTCCACGGAAGCCCTTGGCACATTTCGTAAGCACATCAATACGCTGAGCGAGTGTCTCGGGGCTCGAGACTGCAGCTTCAGCAGCTACCAGCTCATTAGCCGGATACAGCAGCACACGGTCCGGAGAAAGCGCTTCCTGCAAATCCTCGGCCATCTTCTGGGCCGAGAACATATTATGAGTGACTACCAGCAGCGGACGCTCCGTCTCTTCATGCAGCGCAGCCAGCATAATTTGTCTGGCCGAGCCGGATAAGCCGGAGATAAGCTGCTCCTTCATACCTGCAGCGATACCGCTGGTGACGGACTGAAAATCGGGATCCTTCGAAAAAGCTTCTATAAGACCTTGTAACAACAGGTGCACCTCTCTTACTAAACAGGCTGACAGCAGCATTGCCGCTGCCACCTATTATAATTAGAATCGAAAACAAGCCTCAGCGGATAAGGCCAAGGCTTGCGGATGACGATAGAGACAGGCGCTTCCACCTACTGAAGCGGACTGGCCAGCAGGCTGAGTTCCGGATTGTTATCCAGGGCCTGCTTGCAGTAACCGCAGGTAACCTTCACCGTAATCTCACCTTCTGAATCATACGCTATTATATCTCTGCGTTCCGCAGGGGTCAAGGAATGTAGGCCCAGCTGCATCTCTGTGATATCACTTCTGCCGATACTTCCTAAGAATGTCCGGCAGTGCCTGCATACATAGTTTATTGCCATCTATATGCCTCCTGAAGGTAGTATATACCTCCAGTATGCCCCGCCCCGGATAGCTTTAGCCTTAATTACTGCACCCTATACCTTGTAATCAGCCATTGAACTTGGCCATGGTCTGCTCAAATGTATGCTGCAGGCCAAATTCCACTGCATCACAAGTATCCATAATCATCGTTTCCAGCTTGGGTCCATCTTTCTTGGAGAACGTAGACAGCACATAATCGACAATTGCAAATCCCGGCTCCGGACGTGAGATCCCCATCCGCACCCGGTTGAAGCTCTGGGTACCTGTGTGCTGGATGATCGACTTGATTCCGTTATGTCCGCCGGCACTGCCTTGATAGCGCAGCCGAATTTTGCCCAGCTCCGTATCCAGATCATCATAGACAACAATCATATCTTCCAGCTGGACCTTGTAATAATCCATATAAGCGCGGACCGCCTCACCGGACAGGTTCATGAAAGTCATCGGTTTAATCAGTACGGTCTTAACTCCGCCAATGACACCTTCGCCGATCACCGCTTTGCATTTATTCTGGTTAAAGGCAATTCCGTGTCTGGACGCAAGCTCATCCAGCGCCATGAAGCCAACATTATGCTTGGTCTTCGCGTATTGCGTTCCGGGATTTCCAAGTCCAACAATCCATTTCATAACTAAGGTCTATCCTTTCCGCCCGGTACTCCCAGCAGAAGAGTTCCGTTTTTGGTACAATAAGTTTATACTCCGAAGACAGGTGATGAACAATGCCACATCAGGGCGATATTTTAACATTACCGCGCCATTTCCAGTACCATATTCAATATGCTGTGCCTGTTGAAGTATTTAGGGGTAGCGCTCATGTAGACATCGGTGTGATTACAGCGGTGGATGAAGGCTTTGTGGAGCTCCAGGGGACGCTATACAACCGCAGCCTGTTCACCTTCATCTCCCGCCCGGGATACTGAAACGTACCAGCCGCTCCGTTTCCCGCATCACGCCGACAAGGGTTACATCTTCCGCTTCACGGAGGTGTAACCCTTTTTCTAATATAAGCAGCTTATTCGATCTCGAACAGTTTGCTGATCGACAGCTCTTCATGCACACGAATAATAGCTTCGCCCATAAGCGGAGCTACGGACAGTACTTTGAGCTTGCTTGTCGGATTACTGCTGCGAATTGGAATGGTATCCGTCACGATAATTTCTTTGATTGGAGAGTTTTCCAGACGTTCATGCGCAGGCCCGGACAATACAGGATGTGTACAGCAGGCGTAGACTTCCTTCACGCCGCCTTCCATCAGAGCATTGGCCCCCAGCACGATCGTTCCTGCCGTATCGATGATATCATCGATCAGAATCGCTGTTTTACCTTCAATGTTACCGATAATGTTCATAACCTCACTAACGTTCGGCTCAGGACGGCGCTTGTCGATGATCGCCAGTGGAGCGTTGAGGAAATCAGCAAGCTTTCTTGCCCGCACAACACCGCCATGGTCCGGAGATACGACAACCGGGTTCTGAATTTGTTTGGAACGGAAGTATTGGGCCAGAATCGGAACACCCAGCAGATGATCCACAGGAATATCGAAGAAGCCTTGAATTTGCATCGCATGAAGGTCCATGGTAATGACGCGATGTGCACCCGCTTTTTCAATCAGGTTCGCTACCAGCTTGGCCGTAATCGGATCGCGTGAACGGGCCTTACGGTCTTGGCGCGCATAACCGTAGTAAGGAATGACGACATTGATGCTCTTCGCAGACGCACGCTTAAGCGCATCTACCATAACCAGAAGCTCCATCAGATTGTCGTTAACCGGTCCACAGGTGGACTGCACAATATATACATGACAGCCCCGGACGCTTTCCGACAGCTTAACCTGAATCTCTCCGTCGCTGAAGCTGGTAGTGTGGGACTCGCCCATCGGAATACCGATATAATCGGCAATCTGACTGGCCAGCTTAGGATTGGAGTTGCAGGTGAAAATCTTTAGTTTGGAATCGCAATAAGTCATAAAATATAAACCCTCCGTGACGGAATTTAACTTCCAAGTAGCACCGGCGCGGATTTGCAGAGTCCGTCCGGCGCTTTGGCCTTGGGCGCTTTACGATGGACTCGACTGGTCTTTCTTCGCTTTGGCACGGGAGCGGATCTTCTCCGCATAACCCGGCTTATTCTCCTGCCTTACTCTGGCAACCGCCAGATCATTCTCCGGAACAGAACGAGTGATGGTTGACCCAGCGACAACGAATGCGCCTTTGCCCACAGTTACCGGAGCTACAAGGTTCACATTGCTGCCGATAAAGGCATCATCCCCGATTTCTGTTCTCGACTTGTTGTAGCCATCATAGTTAACGGTGATGGCACCACAGCCGATATTCACATTCTTACCGACCTCGGCATCACCGACATAGCTTAAATGGGACACTTTGGAGCCGTCACCGATTGTAGCATTCTTGATCTCCACGAAATCGCCGATCTTGACCTCTTCGCCAAGCACGGCACCCGGACGCAAATACGCAAAAGGCCCAACGGATGCCCGTGCGCCGACCTCAGCCTGACTCAGTACGGAATGCTTCACTACAGCACCGTCCATAATCACGCAGTCTTCAATTTCGCTCGCAGGTCCGATCACACAATCTTCGCCGATTACCGTCTTGCCTTTGAGCACAGTGCCCGGATACAGCACAGTGTCTGCTCCAATGACAACATCCGCTCCAATATAGGTAGAGGCAGGATCGATTAAAGTTACGCCGTTCAGCATATGCCCGCGGTTGATACGCTCACGCATATAGCCTTCCGCTTCGGACAATGCCAGGCGGTCATTCACACCAATAGACTCTGCAGCATCATGGGCCTGATATCCAAGAACGATATCTCCCTGTGCCCGGAGTATACCGATAACATCAGTCAAATAATATTCCTGCTGGTTATTGGTATTGGTTACCTTCTCCAGAGCGGCAAATAGCTTAACGTTATCAAAACAATAAGTGCCTGTATTGATTTCGCTGACAGCGGCTTCGCTCTCTGTGCAGTCCTTCTGTTCTACAATCCTCTGCACTCCGCCATCTTCGCCACGGATAATCCGGCCATATCCGGCAGGCTGCTCCATAACAGCGGTGAGGACGGTTGCGGCAGCTTTCTGTGCTTCATGCAGCGCCATCAGCCCTTCCAGCGTCTCGGTCATTACCAGCGGAGTATCCCCGCAGATTACGATCGTAGTTCCTTCTTCGCCGCCAAGCAGATCTTTGGCTTGTTTGACGGCATGCCCGGTTCCAAGCTGGATATCCTGCAGCACATATTCGGCACTGTCGCCTACATAAGCTTTAACTTTCTCAGCGCCGTGACCTACGACGACGACTGTACGCTCGCATCCGGTCGCCTTTACTGTATCAAGCACGTGCCCTACCATCGGTTTGCCGCAGACGGGGTGCAGCACTTTGTATAATTTAGATTTCATGCGCTTGCCTTGGCCTGCAGCAAGTACAACAGCCATTCTTTTCAAGAATGCCAACCTCCTACTTCTTGAACTCACTACTGAATATATCTCATTCCGGGCAAAAAGAAAAGAGAACCATGAAGGCATGGTTCCCTTTTCTTCGAACCCCAATAAAATCCCCCCACAAAGTGGGGCTTTGGCTTCGAGGCTGACCTAGGTACTTTGCAGGGGCCCCAAAACATAAAATGTCTTATCTTAAAAAAACGGCATGGCTTTACGCCGCCCGGGAGGGCAGCAATCCTTGAGAGTCAGCGCTTCACAGCTTAAGCTCCCTCTTCAATGACTTCTTCTTCTTCCGTAGCGGCGCGTTCGTACTCGGCCAGAACCGCAGATTGAATCTTTTCGCGCGTTCCCGAAGAAATCGGGTGAGCGATATCGCGGAATTCACCGTCAGGTGTACGCTTGCTGGGCATTGCAACGAACATCCCGTTATTACCATCGATGACGCGTATGTCATGAACAACAAACTCGTTATCGATTGTAATGGATGCGATTGCTTTCATTCTCCCCTCAGAGTTGACGCGGCGGAGTCTGACATCCGTAATTTGCATGTGTGTGTTCACCACCTTTTTCCATCAGAGACTTGGTGTATAATTCCACACAGCAAAGCGAATTCCTTCTTTTTCATTCCATAAAATGCCTGAAAAAGAAGATTATTTTTGCAGAACCATTGATTTCGACACATTTCGTGCTGTTATCTTAGGATTCCTCACGGTTTCGACATTATGCACGGGTTTTTAATCTTGGAAATCCAGCTCCCTCAGGAGGGGAAATAGTTGCCGGGATACGCGGAAATGCGCCGCACCTTGGAATCTACCTCAGTAAGCTTTACGAGTGATACGTAATCATGCAGCAGGCGTTCTTCCTTCTCCACCGCTCCGGATTCTACAAGTACGCCTACACCGGCGACCTCAGCATTGAACTCACCGAGCAGATCAACCATCCCGCGTACGGTACCGCCCGCCTTCATGAAGTCATCCACGATCAGCACCCGGGATTTCTCACGCAGTGCCCGTCTGGACAGCGACATCGTATGTATGCTCTTGTGCGAACCCGAGACATAATTAATGCTTACCGCAGAACCCTCGGTCACCTGATGGTCGCGGCGCACCAGTACTACAGGTAGCCCAAGCTGTGCAGCCGTCGCATAAGCCAGCGGAATCCCCTTGGTCTCCACCGTCATCACGACATCAATCTCTACTCCGTAAAAAGCCGTAGCAATAATCTTACCGGCTTGCTCCATCAGGGACGGCAGTCCCAGCAGATCGGACATGTACAAATAACCGCCGGGCAGAATCCGGTCACTCTGCTCCAGCTGCCCGCACAGACGGTTCACGAAAGCTAGGGCCATGTCCATCTGCATCCGCGGAATATACCTGACTCCGCCTGCAGCACCCGCCAGGGTTTGCAGTTCGCCCATGCCTTCGCCTTCAAATACCTCTTTTATAATAGCCAGATCTTCACTGACCGATGACTTCGCTGCACCGTACCGCTCTGCGAAGGTCGAGAGCGGCAGCAGATCATGCGGCTTCTCAAGTAAAAATTGGGTCATATCAACCAATCGCTGGCTTCGTTTAAGTTTCTTCACGGAATGCTCCTCGCCAAAACCGAATATTATTATGAATAATATCATTTTTGTACGGATTTACACAAGCGAAAACGGTTATACCGTCCTTCAGTAGAAGACTTGTGCTTCGCTCAAGAAGAAACGGCTAAGCTGCCTGGGGCAGCGGTAACCGTTTCTGTGTGCCTCGGCTCAGCTCAGCGAACGCACGGCATAGACTTCCTTGCAGAATCCGCGGAGCCCGTTATAGATTCTTGCCACCTTGGACTGCTTCGATACCAGGCCGAATACTGTCGGTCCGCTGCCGGACATCAGTACCCCGTCTGCCCCCAGCTTCATCATCGCTTCCTTAAGCTGCTGTACCTCCGGGTGCAGCTTCAGGGTCACATCCTCCAGCACATTGCCCAGGCCCGCGCAGACCGCCGCGAAATCGCCGGCCTCAATCGCCTGCTGCATCCGGAGTGCGGACGGATGAACCGCGATGTTATTCGCGCGTACGCGTCCGTACACCTCAGCCGTCGATACATTAATCGGCGGCTTGGCCAGGACGACCCAGCATTGCGGCGGACTCGCTATTTGCGTCAGCCGTTCTCCCCTGCCCGTAGCCAGGGCAGTGCCTCCTGTGACGCAGAACGGGACGTCCGAGCCCAGCTCGGCGCCCAGTTCCTGCAGCTCCTGCGCCGGGATCCCGAGGCGCCAGAGCCGGTTCAGGCCGCGCAGCGTAGCCGCGGCGTCACTGCTGCCGCCGGCTAGGCCGGCAGCGACCGGAATTCTTTTGTCCAAGTGAATATGTACACCGCTTCTCACGTTATAGCGGTCTTTAATCAGTCTTGCGGCCTGGAAGGCCAGATTCTTCTCGTCCAGCGGAATATACCCGGCCTGGCTAGAGATAATAATGGAATCACGCTTCAGCTCGGAGAGCTCCAGACGGTCGGCCAGATCGACCATAGTCATAATCATTTCCACTTCATGAAATCCGTCAGCGCGCTTATGCAGCACATCCAGCATCAAATTAATCTTGGCCGGCGCTTTCTCATACATTTTCAAGGCGTTCACCCACCCTCAGCTTTTCCCGTAAAAACAACTTAACATATTATATGAGAAACTGGCAGTGAAGTCCATTAACAAAAGTTGAGTAAGCTTCTCCGGACCCCCGTATTTGGAAAAAGGTACCGCCAGCAGGCGATACCCAGGTTACAACTGCAGACCCCAGCTTTACGGCGTTACGATTTCCGTGCAGCCTGTTCAGCCAGCTGAATCGCTCTCTTGACCATGTTCCCGGCGTCAACTGCCCGGATTCCGCCCCAGCCTTCCTGCTCTACCGTTTCATAGAATCCAAGCTCCTTGGCCAGCTCTGTCTTCAGTTCCTCCGACATCATGCCCCGTCTTCTGCGGCTCATTACGGATTCCTCCCTGTATGCTATTGGATGATGAGCTACTGCTTATGTAGTATGCGGCCAAGGGGCACAGGTCATGC
Source organism: Paenibacillus sp. FSL R10-2736 (assembly GCF_038000245.1). Taxonomy (NCBI): domain Bacteria; kingdom Bacillati; phylum Bacillota; class Bacilli; order Caryophanales; family Paenibacillaceae; genus Paenibacillus; species Paenibacillus sp. FSL R10-2736. The sequence continues at coordinate 512,590 of NZ_JBBOBN010000002.1, read as the reverse complement.
AGCGGAAAAACAAAAAACAGCCCCCCTGCAGGGAGACTGTCCGTGACGCTAAGCTTTAATATACATAATCCGCATCTGCCCATCGTCTTCGGTAACTGTGATTTCCACAGATTCAGTAAGGATATCGGCATAGCTATAGGAGACTCGCTTGAATGTTTGCTGCTCCTGATCCAGTTTGACAATAAATACAGAAGGGTACGTTTCTTCCAGGACACCGGTACGTTCAACGGTCTTGCGACGACCACCGTTAGCCCGCAACGTGATCTTATGACCGACGTGAGCTTCGAGACTGCGTTTGATTTCCAACAGCGCGTTATTAGCCATTGCCTGACGACCACCTCTTTCCTTGTCCATTATACAACTTTTCACAATCATTGTCAAAGCAAATAAATAATTATAGATGATGCTAAAATAGTTGTCAACGGAATTTTTTTAGAAGCACGAAGTCCCGGCTTAAGCGCCTTGTTATCGGTAATGCTGAACGCAAATCTGCCCATGAAAAAAGGAAGGATAAGCCGGATCGCTTATCCTTCCTTCTCTATATCCGCCGCTACAGCACCGAAGGCGCCACCTTCAGGGTAGCAAGATTCTGCAGCCGGGGCATCCCGATACGGAAGCTCCCGCGGGTCTCAATTCCGCCCATTCCCTGGTTGCCGCTAATGGTATGGTTCAATACATCGCTCAAATTGACCGTATCGCGGATCGATGTGAATGAAGCCTTGGCCGCAATATAGACGGGGTCCAGGGCATGAATGAGTATTCTTCCCGGTGAGCTGGCGAAATTCGCCCCTGTGCCCAGCAGCGCCTCGAAATGCGACTGGCAGGCCCCTGCAACAATCGTCAGGGCGTCGAAATTCCGCTCATACTCCCGGGCAACCTGGATAGCCGCAACAAAATTCTGCGAATTTTTGTAGCTGCTCAGGCTGTAGAGATCATAACCCTGCTGTTGCTTAAGTACTCCGTCATGACCGGTAATCACCACGATATCCGGACGCACACGGGGCAGCAGCCGGTACAAGGTCTCCGCCATTTTGGACTCATGAATATGATGCCCTTCGGCGGGTATGCGCAACTGCTCATACAGACTCAGGCTCTTCTTCAGGTACAGCGCGTCGCCATCCAAATGCAGCACCTTACCCGGCACTTCGAAAAATCCGGCTTCCTTCGGAGTTGGGGCCCATGTGCCAGTTGCTCCCGATACACTCTCTCCGCTGCGCTGGCTCTGCTCCTGACGGTCTTTGCGCAGCCAGCTCAGGGATTCTATGGCTTTGATCTGCGCCTGCTGCCCCCGCTCTGTAATCCGGGTAGGAGGCACCTGCACCAGATCATCCAGCGGAGAGTCCGCCAGCAACCGGAATTCCGTCCCCTTGATGACGGCTTTATTCTGCACTATATTCTCTACCCGGAAAGTCACATCGCCGCCATAAGATTTACGTATGACCAAGTCTCCTAAATTCATTACAACACCACCTCTACCCCATGTTATGGGCAAAGGTCCCGGTTGGTTCATCACCCGGAGTGTTTTCTGCTGATTATACGATTCCTGCGGCCAGCAGGACAGCGCTTAGCCGCGCATATTCCTCCAGGCTAAGTGTCTCTCCGCGGCGGGACGGCTCTATCCCTGCTTCAGCCAGCAGGGCCTCCAGACGCTCACGCCCCTCTTCAGCGAAGTAGCGGGCCTTCAGGTTATTGGCGATCGTCTTGCGCCGCTGGGTGAAGGATGCCTGGACAACATCGAAGAAATGCTTCTCGTCGGCAACTTCAACCGGAGGACGCTCTCTGACCTTCAGACGGATGACGGCTGATTCTACATTCGGCTGCGGAATGAACACTGTCCGGGGTACCATGCAGACCAGCTCGGGCTCGCTGTAATACTGGACGGCAATACTAAGACTTCCGTACTCTTTGCCCCCAGGAGAAGCAGCCATACGTTCGGCAACTTCCTTCTGGATCATAACGACGATGTTATCAAGCGGCAGCTTCTCTTCCAGCAGCTTCATGAGAATCGGGGTCGTCACATAATACGGGAGGTTGGCTACTACGCTAACCCGGTCCACACCGGCAAAATCTTCGGCAAACAGCTCCTGCATGTTGACCTTCAGTACATCATCATTGCGGATCTTTACATGGGGATAGGGTGACAGGACATCCCTGAGGATCGGGATCAGTCTGCGGTCAATCTCCACCGCTGTGACCGCACCTGCTGTCATCGCCAGCCTTTCCGTCAGGGCTCCGATACCCGGGCCAATCTCCAGTGCGCCTGCTGCAGAATCCAGACCTGCGGCATCGACAATTTTGTCCAGAATATTCTGGTCGATCAAAAAGTTCTGGCCCAGGCTTTTTTTGAACGAAAACCCGTACCGCTGTATGATTGCTTTGGTTCTAGTTGGGGATGAGATATTCAGAGTGTCGCTCATGAAGTAATGCCTCCCTGATCAATTTGGGCGAGAGCGCGCGCGAACTCTTCGCGTGTAATACCGAACATCGCCAGACGCTTGTACAGCTGCTTGCCGTTGCAATAACCGATACCCAGCAGATTGCCAAGCTGCATTCTTCTCTCTGCTGCCTGTGCGTGTACCATCATACCTGCGGCCATAAGATCATCCAGCCCGATTACAGCCGGTGCCCCTTCAAAAGAAGTGTGGACATGCTCCAGCGCATGGCGGATGGCCTCAGGCGAGGCATTCTCCACACCTATATCCCCTTTGCGGGTAGCATCCTTCTCCGGAATGAATGCGTGCTTGCATCCGGGTACCTTGGAGGAGACAATTTTGCGAATCCGCTCTCCGGCATGATCGGGATCCGTGAGGATGATAACCCCTCTGCGTTCCATGGCTAATGTAATCTTCGCAATGACCTTGCGGTCCACTGCGGAACCGCCTGTTTCAATCGTATCCGCTTCTACGGCCCGCTTAACGGCCACGGTATCGCTTTTACCTTCGACGACAATTAATTCTTTAATCATAAATAATTTACTCCCTTACTCTAAAACGCAAAAAGAAGAGGATTCGCTCCCCTTCTTTTTGGCTAAAGGATGTATAAGTGATGAGCGGCAGCTCTCTAAATTCCGTAAGTGCTACCCCCACTATATCTTATAAACCGCTAATTTGCAAAAGACTTGCCGCTTAGTTAAGCTCCGGCTTCACAGGTCCAATCACATAGATGGTCCGCGACTTCCGGCCGAAATTACGGGCATGGCTCAGTGAATCGTAGTAAACATCTACCTTGTTGCCTTTAATGGCACCGCCGGTATCCTCTGCTCGGCGAAACCCTAATCCCTCAATGTACACCCACCAGCCAATTGGTATTACATTCGGATCCACTGCAATAGTGCGGCCTTCCGTTACGCGTGTGCCGGAGGCGGTACGTGTTCCAATTCCCGGTTCTTCCGAGGAATACGCCGTCATGGATACGTTTTTGATCATTTTTTTGTATTCAAAATCTACGCCTGCCTTGCTCGTGACGTTGTTGCTCTTTGCGCTGACTTTGGATGATTTGGAGGTTGTAGTTGCTTTGGATGTAGTTGCTTTGGATGTAGTTGCTGCAGCTACAACAGGCTTCGGAACCGCTTTGGTACCGACAGCAATAACCTTATCTTTGGTTACCGTCTGAACTTCCTTGCCGACCATATTCATGGAGACTAGCTCCCCATCCTGATATATCTTCTCGATATGCTGGATGATCGCGCCCGGCTTGCCTGCCTGTGCAACTCTTACGTCTCCCTTATACAGAGAGGGGTCTGCGGTTTTGATGACCTTAAAAGGCAAGTTTACTGTCCGCTGTACGGTCTGCTTGGTAATACGGACAATCTTGACTTCCATGTCGGGTGTGACTGCGGTATCAAGCGAAGGGAAAATCTTGTCATTGCCCTCCAGGCTGTAACCCAGCTTGGTAATGGCATCTCCGAGCGAATCCTCGGTGGTGTATATGGTCTTGGTTGCACCGTCTGCAGTAAGCATAAGCTTCTGCGCACGGGTGATTACGACACGGTCGCCGTCTTGTATTTCATCACTAAGGCCAATAGATAGCTCATCATACGGCTGCAGCGAAATTTGTTCCTTTGCCAGCACATCACTGAGCAGCGCTTCCCGCGTCTCCAGTGTCTGTACCTGTCCGTCTATAACTAAAATAATTTCTTTATTACTCTGACCGTGTACGTACAGCAGAATTAACAGTGCGATAACAATCGATATCACACCTGCAAGTGAAAGTACGCGAGGATTCACTTGCTTCAACCGTAATGCGAAAGACCTGCTGGATGATTGCGAATCATGGGATACCTCTGGTTGGAATACGCCCACTCTCTCCATCCTCCTTACATAGCCCCGTCGTCCAAGTTATATCAAGGTGACTGCATCATTTCTGACGAAACTAGGTTTGAGATTGCAACAGGATACGCCCGCATTGCTCCAGCGTTTCCTGCTCATGGATCGCCTGCTCGGCATAGCTACTCCGGATATCTGTTATATAACAGTATGCCGGGAACATCCGCATTATTCAAAACAAAAAAAAGCCCAAAAAAGAGTTCACAGAGGACTCTTTCGTGGCTTCTCCGGTGTCGAATACGCGGGAATGTTTATGCACGAGGTTTCCTCTCTTACTTGCGCTTACGGGGTTAGCTGTCGGGTTCGGGCATAAGAGAGACGCCCTATCTCAGGTCACCCGCTCACGGCGGTTGCCCTCAAATTCACCCCAAAGACCACGTGAAGAAATCAAATAAATTCTGCGGCAATTCTGTGTTGTACTCTATGTACGGGCATGCGGCAGGGCATTTATTGGTTCCCCCGTTCTCCATACGGAGACTCAGCGAGACGATCCATGAAATAGTGACTGTCACAGTAACAACAGCTCACTGCACTGAAAAGATGATATCCTGTTTTGATGCATGTTGTAAAGGACGATTCAACCACGTTTACGTAAAAAAATGATTAAAATATTGTAATATTCAGCCGTTTTTAGACTATAAAAGTTTAATATATCGGCTATACTTCATTTTTCACCGCTTTTTCTCCCGTTTTCAGACAATTCCAAATCGTTCCAGTGCGTTCGCATACGTAATTTCCGCCAATTCCTGTAAATCAATCCCTTTTATTGCCGCAGCTGCCTCCGCTACCAGTCTTACGTGTGCGGTCTCATTCCGCTTGCCGCGGAAGGGGTGCGGAGTCAAATATGGGGAGTCCGTTTCGATCAGCAGCCGGTCCAGAGGAGTCTGGGCGAGCACCTCTTTGGGCACCCTGGCATTCTTAAACGTAATCGGTCCGCCGAAGGACAAATGGAAGCCGAGATCCAGACACATTTTGGCGCTTTCCCAGCTGCCGGAGAACGAATGCATCACCCCTCCAACCTCACCCGCTTTTTCCTCCCGCAGAATCCGGATTACATCCTCGTGGGCATCGCGGTTATGGATACAGATGGGCATCTTCAGTTCACGTGCCAGGCCAATTTGCTTGCGGAATACCTCATGCTGCACATCCTTAGGAGAGGTGTCCCAATAATAGTCAAGTCCGATCTCACCGATGGCCACTACCTTGGGATGACTGCAAAGCGAAGCGATCCATTCGAGGTCGCCCTCCTTCATACTGAATGCATCCTGTGGATGCCAGCCCACCGCTGCATAAATATAATCATATTTCTCTGCGAGCTCCATCGTTGTCGGAATCGTCTCCCGGTTGAAGCCGATATTGATCATTTTACTGACTCCGGACTCCAGCGCCCGGGCGATTACCTCCTCGCGGTCCTCGTCGAATTGCGGAGCATCCAAATGGGTATGTGTGTCGAATAACTGCATTATATTTCATCCTTTCCGCCTTCATTTCTATGATGAATTACAAGTATTTTAGGTTATTTTGCAAAAATATCTGCGATGGAGGGCGGCAGCTGTGGAAGGGCTTTCTGCAGCCTGTCCTGCGGGAAATAGAGATGGTATCTGCCTCGGTGAATCCCGCTGATTGAGCGTACAATATCCGATACCTCTGAGATCTCCCGCAGCTTATCATGACGGTCCAGAAGCAGAATCTGTTTGCTGTCAAAAGCATCCCCCGGACGGAATACATCATAAGGAAGATCTGTCGGAAAATCAATTTCCAGATCATAATCAGCACGCAGTCCGGCACCGGCAAAGCTGCGGCGGATTTCGTCAATTGTCTCTGTATCCAGATGCTCCATCTCCACATATTTATACAGTTTACGATGAATAAATCGGCTGCACAAGTCGCTTAAAATTTCATCTTTCTCCAGCGTCCACTGCATGAAGGCTGTCTGCATCAATGCCTCATCCAGCAGCAGGTACTGCTCCACCGTTACATCCCCGCGGAACAAATCACTTAGCGGCTCAATCATGAACCGGAAACCATAATCCTCCTGCACCAGCTCCTTGGCTCTGCGGAGAATCTGGCGCAGAATAATTTCCGAGCTGCGTGTTACCGGATGGAAATAGACCTGCCAGTACATCTGATAACGTGACATCAGGTAATCCTCAATCGCATGCATCCCGGATTCTTTGACAACTACCCGGCCGTCATAGGGGCGCAGCATCCGCAGAATCCGGTCAATGTCTATGGTTCCGTAATTTACCCCTGTATAATAGGCATCACGCAAAAGATAATCCATCCGGTCCGCATCCAGCGGCCCCGACACCAAATTGACAACAATTTCATGCTCATACGTTTTGGAGATCACAGAGGCTACTTTATTGGGGAAATCCTCAGCTACATCACGCAGAATAGCGGTGATTTCTGTATCCTCCAGAATGATCCGGCAGGTCCAGTCCTCATGATCCATTTCAAAAGCTTCTTCTATAGAATGGGAAAACGGGCCATGTCCCAAATCATGCAGCAGCGCCGCACACAGGGTAAGCAGACTCTCCTCAGGCATCCAATCCTTATATCCGCTCCGTTCAAACTGCGATATAATCCGCCGGGTAATTTCATAAACACCAAGCGAATGGGAAAACCGGCTGTGTTCTGCGCCATGGAAAGTCAGATAAGAGGTACCGAGCTGGCGGATGCGCCGCAGACGCTGGAACTCCTTGGTGTTAATCAGACGCCAGATAATGGTGTCCTGGACGTGAATGTAGTTATGAACCGGATCTTTAAATACCTTCTCTTCTGTCAGCGGTTGCTTCATGAGATCAACTCCTTTGAATAATATCCATAGAGATAGGGTGGAATTACAGTTATAATAATAAATATTGTCGTACTTTGTCGAATTATGACAATTTAGCAATTTACAAATCGACAAATATTTTCGAGGTTCTTTTTGGGATATATGCCTAACCAATGGCGGTATGAATGTTTCCTTCAAAGTTTCCTTAAAATTCGCCTCAAAAAAGGTTGACTGTTTTGGGAATGGTTGGTATTATAAATATCATAAAACAGTGAACAATGTCGAATATTGACGCTTTTGATAATTGAGAGGAGCAACGATTGTAATGATGAAATCAACAGGAATTGTACGTAAGGTAGATGAGCTTGGACGGGTCGTTATTCCAATTGAATTGCGCCGCACACTGGGTATTGGAGAAAAAGATGCGCTCGAAATTTACGTGGACGGTGAGCGGATCATGCTTAAGAAATATGAGCCTGCCTGCATTTTCTGCGGTAATGCTGAGAATGTAACCTATTTCAAAGGTAAAATTGTTTGTCATGAATGTATTTCTGCTATCCCTACCCCTGTGACAAACTAAACCAAATAGGTTATAATAGGAACTAATCACTAATCAAATTGTTAATTCTAACCTTTTTATATCTCCTTGGCCTCCCGTTAGCGCGGGAGGTATTTTTTTGCACTTTTTCGGGGACTTTCCCCGGATACCCCTTTACCCTATTTAAACATTAACTATTAAATTCATAACCCTTAGATCATAACCTTTAGATCATAAATCTTAGATCATAACCTTAACTTCTTCTTACCCTCCCAAACCCTCCCTATAGGGAGGGCCCCAAGGGCCCCGGCCCTCTGGACACCCGGAAGCTTGGTTAACTGTGCAGATGGAGCGGAAGGAAGTCATGTTCGGCGGTGGACCGGCCCTTTTCGGACTCCCTGAAGGTGCGTCCTCAGGGCCTTGCCATACGCAGTGTTTCGCCACACGCTTCGCTCTTGCGTCGGATGTGCGGCTACGCTCTTAGGTGACGCTAGCTCGTGGAACCGCTCTCCCTGCGGAATTGCTTTAAGGCGGAGCCGATTAGCAACTTTGGTGCGTACTGGTTATTTGCCTTCATGTTACCTTCGTGCTGCGGCACGCTCTCCCTGCGGGAATCGCTATCTGTCAGAGTGGCGTTAACATTGGTGCAGCCAGTTGATACTGGAAAATGTTTAGGTGCAATATTGGATAATTGGTCTTGGAAAAACTGGATAACTGCATTCTGTGCAGTTATTTAATACCAAAGTGAGTATCTGATTATTTTAGTTGTATTTCATGCAATTATATCCATACATATCCTCTAAATTATCCATTTTCCACAAATATAAATGCACAAAATACATTTATCTCTAATATTAGGAATAATTATATCCATATAAGTGTATAGAATACAATTATTTCATCAAGTATTCTAATCATCTGAGCTATTTCGGAGTTTATCTAACAGATGCTTAACTTGCAATAAACGTGATCAGTTCCGCTATCCTCTTATTCCCGCTCCAGCAGTGCATTATAAATATCGCGCTTGGCCAAGCCACGGTCAGAGGCCGCTTTTTTCATCGCGTCCTTACGCGGCAAGCCCGAGGTTTCATAGTGGGCAACGTGAGCTTCAATACTCAGCTCCCGCCACCAGGAAGACTCCGCGAGCTCCGCCTCTTCTTTGCTCTCTCCCTCAAGCACAATTACGTACTCACCAAGCGGAGGATGCTCCTCCAGCCAGGCACAACACTCTTCAATCGTACCGCGCAGAAACTCCTCATACCGTTTGGTCAGCTCACGGGCCAGTGTAACCCGGCGGTTGCCGAAGGCTTCCTGCAAATGGACCAGCGTCTTAGCGACACGATGTGGTGACTCATAGAAGAGCAGTGTGCCTTGAGCAGCACGGAGAGGTGCCAGAACGGCCCGGATATCCTTACGCTCTCTGGGCAGAAAACCGATAAATGTGAAACTGGTGGTAGGTAATCCGGAAGCAATCAAAGCTGACAGCGCCGCGTTAGCTCCGGGAATCGGAATGACCGGAATTTGATGACTTACAGCCAGTGCTACCAGGTCCGCTCCAGGGTCTGAAATCGCCGGCAGGCCGGCATCGCTGACAAGGGCTAAATTTTTACCTTCTATTATATAGCGTATCAATTCAGGTCCGCTTGCCGCCTTATTATGCTCATGGTAACTGAACAGCATGGAGGGTGTAATTTCAAAATGGCTCAGTAATTTACGCGTCTGTCTTGTATCCTCTGCGGCAATAATATCGCATTCCTTCAGCGTGCGCACCGCGCGGTACGTCATATCTTCCAGATTGCCGATCGGAGTAGCCACCAGATACAGACAGCCGCATCCTTCGGGCTTTGCTCCGTCATTGTTATTTTGAAAGCTGCTTTGGCAGGTTATCGTCATTGGCTGTTATCCTCTTTGTTCCCATAATAAATATCCATTATCTCAGGGCAGTATTGATTGTCCTCATTATATACGATTAAAGGCGGTTGTAAACGCACCTCCGGCTTCCCGTCGCGCGCCGCTTCAATCAGTACCATATTCGCCTCCAGATGCGCACGGGGATGTACAAAGCGGATCAGCTTAGGTTCCAGCCGGTGCTTACGCATTAGACTGATGATATCCACCAGACGCTGCGGTTTATGTACCATACTGACTTTGCCTCCAGTGCGGACCAGCCGGACACAGGCCTGAATGACCTCCTCCAGCGTACAGCCAATTTCATGACGGGCCATGGCCTGATGTGAATTCAGCTTCAGGTCGCTCCCGTTAAGCGGCATATAAGGGGGATTAACCGTTATTGCATCATATACACCATACCCTGCGGTATTATGCAGCTCCCGCAAATCACCTTCATGGATCAGCACCCGCTCCTCCAGCCTGTTCAAGGCTACACTGCGCCGGGCCATGTCGGCAAGACGGGGCTGAATTTCTATCCCTTCAATAGAAGCTTTGGTACGCGTGGTCAGCAGCATAGGGATAACTCCGTTGCCGGTGCATAGATCAAGTAATCTTCCGCGCGGCGGTATACTGGCGAACCGGGCCAGCAGCACAGCATCCATCGAGAAGCTGAATACTTCGTCACTCTGGATAATCCGCAGATCATGGGTTAACAAGTCATCGATCCGCTCTGCACTATGCAAGGGCACCGGGGTATCGTTAAACGAATGGGTCATTGTACATTCCTCCAAATTCAAAAAAAACCGTAGGCGAAAATCTCCTACGGCTGGATATCCTCATTTATTAAGAAAAGAAAGGCAGAACAGACAATCGCCTTCCGTCCGCAAATGCCCGAAATAGACATTGCAGATGTGGAAACCTTCATGGTACAGTCTGGCCAGATTATCGTAACCTTCTCCGACAACCTCTTCTTTGCCTTCGGCAGCCAGTATAGCCTCCGCCTCAGCAGAAAGCGCGGCCTTATCCAGAGGGGCTTCCCTTTTCAATATGATACGTAGCTGCTCATTCTCCAGACTAAGCTTCTGATTTGCTTCCATCAGCTCTTTAACCGTCTGTTTCCAATCTCCTAGAGTGGCGCGCATTTCATCCATCTGCGCTTCCATCTCCTGCATGTGTGCAAATATATTTTTCTTCTCCAAGTTTCCACCCCGAAAGTAACCTTATAATGGTTTACTTGACGACAACATCATCCATTGGAAGTTCTTTAACTTTGCCCACTTCAAACAACTGCACATGAACCGTGCGGCTTCCGGCATTGATACCTACTACTTTGCCATCACCCAGTGAGGTTACGACGATTTTGCCTACCGCCGGCATTTCTTCCTTCGTGCTCTCATAATTATCATGCTCAAACTTCAGACAACACATCAGCCGTCCGCATAATCCCGAGATCTTGGTCGGGTTCAGCGAGAGATTCTGGTCCTTGGCCATCTTGATGGACACCGGCTCGAAATCACCCAGCCAGGAGGAGCAGCAGAGCACCCGTCCGCAAGGTCCAAGTCCGCCAAGCATCTTGGCTTCATCACGCACACCAATTTGCCGGAGCTCGATGCGGGTTCGGAAAATACTTGCCAGGTCCTTAACCAGTTCGCGGAAATCCACGCGGCCCTCGGCAGTGAAATAAAAAATGATCTTATTACGGTCAAACGTAAATTCCACATCCACGAGCTTCATTTTGAGGCCATGATCGCGGATTTTATTTAAACAGGTGGTAAAAGCGTCCTTTGCAGCACCTTTGTTCTCTTCGACCACACGGGCGTCGGTTTCACCGGCAATACGCATGACCTTCTTGAGCGGCAGTACAACGTCTGCTTCCTGCACCTCTTTTTTGCCAACGACAACCTTACCGTATTCGACCCCTCTTGCTGTCTCAACAATAACGCATTGATCGCGCTCAATCGGGAAATCAAGTGGATCAAAATAATATATTTTACCCGCTTTTTTGAAGCGGACACCTACTACGCTGTACAAAAATTAACCCCCTTGTTTGCCGGTAAAAGGAATCCTTAAGCAAGCCTGCTTCCCAGATGATTCATGCTTGTCCTTCCTCATCCGTTAAACCCGTACTTCCAGGTGCTGAAGCGTTTATCCGGAGGATTTATCATAAATAACCCGGCCTGTTAACTTTCTAACCGGATTAAGAACTGCTCCAAACACAACTGGGTATTGGTATTGGAGCGGAGCCTGCGCTTGCTCTCCACCGCAAATTCCATGTAAGCCACCCATTGTTCCGTACTCCGCTGACGGGCAGCCTTGGAAATGAAGTCTAACTGATCTATGAAAACGATACTTTCGTGCTTTCGGTACAGGAAGTAGAGCATATCTTTGAACCATAAGTGAAACATGCTGAATAGAATATCCAAATGTTCACCAAGCCCGGTCTTGAACACCTTCTGCCCTGCAGTTGCTACTGCGGAGCTGCCTTTGCCCAAAGACTCCTTTGCTAATTGTAACACTAGATTTCTCATTTCTGCAAACCAATTCTGTGCCAAAAGTTCCCTGCAGCCGTCAAGACCTGCAGTCAGTGATACCGCGCACCGTGCCAGCGGCACCGGAACCCCTTCACTGGACAGCGCCTGAAGCATAATATCCGGATGCAGCGGGCTAAAGGGAATGCGCTGGGTTCTGGACTGGATCGTCGGCAGCAGGGAACTGCTGTTATCGGAGATAAGAATTCCTACCGCAGGAGCAGGAGGCTCCTCCAGAAATTTCAGCAGACTGTTGGCGGCTTGCACCGTCATTTTGTCCGCTCCTTCTATAATATAAACCTTCGGGTTAATTCCTTCCGAGCGGTAGGAAAAAACACGCTGAAGTTCACGGATCTGGTCAATCTTAATACTCGCCCCGTCGGGCCGCAGCAATGATAAATCGGGATGGTTGCCATGCTCCACCTTACGGCACTCCAGACATTCCCCGCAGGCATCATCCTTGCACTTCGTGCAGAATATCGCTTGGGCGAACGTCATAGCCATTCTGACCTGGCCGCTCCCTGGCGGACCGGTGAACAGATAGGCATGACTTACAGCGTCCTTGCGTAAGGCATTTTGAAGCAGCCGCTTGGCATCCTCCTGGCCTAATAGATCATGAAAAGACATATATTCCTCCAAGTTTGTCAGAACGAAAGGTTAATCAGCAGCCCGCGGATCTCTCCGACCCGTCCGAGCAGATCAATCCGGCCCTGCTCACTGTCCAGCAGATCATCTGCCATATTCAGCAGAGCGGCATCAATTTCATCCAGCAGCTTGTAACGTTTGCCCCGGCCGCGCCGGTCCCAGCCCTTGGTCTCCTTCAGGATCACTCCGCGGCGGGCGGTCTCCTCCAGGAACCGTTTGATCATGTTCCGGTAGATAGCCAGTTCACGGACGGTCATGGATTTGGATAGCCGGTCGCCTTGCTGCTGGATATCTTTAATCTGGCGGTTCAGTTCATCTATTGTTTTTTGCTCACTTTGCTGTTGAAATACATCGGTAAAGTTCTTTTGCTGAACAGGCCGCCGGTCAGCTTCCGTGGTCGACAATTCACTTTTTAAGGGCCTGTAGCCCGGGTTGATCTTCAAAGGTATCTACCGCCCTTATGGTTTATTGCTATATTATGCGTTAGTAATGCTCGAAACGATCAACCGGAAGGACGAATACTGTAGCTCCGCCTACCTGAACTTCCACGGGAAGAGGCAAATATGAATCTGTCGTACCGCTCATCGGTGTTACAGGTGTGACCAATTGTTCACGTACTTTACAGCTGTTGCGGATTACACTCAGTACTGCATCAACCTGAATATCATCTACCCCAATCAGAAAAGTGGTGTTGCCCGCCCGCAGAAATCCGCCTGTACTGGCCAGCTTGGTTGCACGGAAATTCGCTTTGACTAGTTCACTGGATAGCCGGTTGCTGTCCTTGTCCTGGATAATTGCAATGATCAAATTCATCTTCGTTTCCCCTCCTGCATGTTGTGTAATCACAGAATTTCTCGCAGCAGCAGCCAGCCCGCTGCAGGTCTGTGTGTAATCATTATACCTCTATTGTTTATTTGACAAAACCTCTTAGAAATCCTTTAATATCCGGTCTTTCAGTGTCTGTACAATGTCCTGCTCCACCATATGGATCGGGCGGTTGGCATCTAGTACAACAATCCGCTGCGGATCGGAATCCACCACGAGTTGATAACCGGCCTTAACCTTCTGGTGAAATTCAAGGCTTTCCAGATCCAGACGATTGACTTCCCGGTTCTGATTGGCTGCTATCCGAGACAATCCCACCTCAGGATCAACATCAAGATAGAAGGTAAGGTCAGGCATCCTGCCGCCGGTCGCGAACCGGTTAATTCCCCACACTTCCTCGATGCCAAGTCCTCTTGCATAGCCTTGATAGACCAGGCTGCTGTCAACAAAACGGTCGCAGAGCACAGTAATCCCCTCCTGCAGTGCAGGCTCGACTACTTCCGCCAGATGCTGGCTTCTTGCTGCCGCGTATAACAGGGCTTCTGTCCGGGCATCCATAGCCGTATGGGCCGGGTCCAGAATAATGGAGCGGATCTTCTCGGCGATTTCAATTCCGCCCGGTTCGCGGGTGATTAAGTAGGGCATGGAATGATTCTGCAGATAAGCCGCTACTCTGCCGAGTACGGTTGTTTTACCGGAGCCGTCGCCTCCCTCCAGAGTAATGAAGAAACCTTCTCGCTTCACTTATACTTCTCCGCCCTTCTGAATGTTGTATACCTTAATATGCTGTAAGGCGGGATCGGCACAGGCCTGAAATTTAGCCCCGCCATCGCGGAGGCTGCCCAGCCTGCCGCATATGGACTCTGTTATGATCTCTCCGGGATAAAGCAGCGGTATTCCGGGCGGATAGGGGATAACCATTTCGGCCGCCACCCTGCCCGCACTTGCTTCAAGCGATATACTCTCTGTCTCCTCAGCGGCAACCGGCTTCGTGGAGAACCGGACCGGAGCTGAGATCAGCGATGCGCTGAAATTGTTCCACGTGGAATTTGAGCTGGAAAAGGCTGACATAGCCTCTTCCCCATTATTGTATGATGCAGACGCCAGTATGGTCATGGAGGTGGGATCCGATTGAGATTCTGCGATAGGGCTAGAGGCAGCGACAAGGCCAGCGCCTGCTGCCTCATCAAGAGCAGAGCCGGATCCAGCAGCATACTTGGCCCCGGAGTCACAGGCTGCTTCTGTGCCTTCCGTCTGCGGCACCCCGCAGGCTGTCTGCGCCGCGATATCCCGCAGCGCCTCCAGCAGCACCGCTGCATCCTCTGCCTTCGAGCCGAGGCTGAAGGCCAGTACCACGTGCCGGTCGTCGCTCATCTCCGGCACGATCCCTCTTTCTTCGAGCCTGCGCTGCAGCTCGAAGCCCCCCAGGACCCCGGCGGCGTCATAAATGACCGCCTTAAAGGGGTCCTGTGTCCCGTACGCCGCCCCGCGCTGCGGCGGCGTATCTGTCTCTGCGGCGTCAGCATCGCCGCAGATGCGCTGCAGCGGCCCGGCCGGCTGCAGCAGCTGGAAGCGCGGCAGCGAAGCCAGGCCGCGCCGCAGGACGTCCACGGCGGCGAGCCCCGCCGTGAAGGCACCGGCGCGCTGGCTGTGCAGCAGCCGCCGGGCCAGATCGAGCGAAGCCATCACGGGGTATGATGGGCTGGAGCTCTGCACCATGGCGAGGCGCTGGCGGAGCAGCGCGCGGTCGAGCCATGGCCCTTGCACATGCAGCATGGCGCCCATCGTCAGCGCCGTCAGCATCTTGTGCGTGGACTGCACCACGCCGTCCGCGCCACAGGCAAGCGCCCCGGCTGGAAGCGCCGGGTGCTGTCCGTAATGCGCCCCGTGCGCCTCATCCACCAGCAGCGGAATCCCGCTGTCGTGACAGGCCTGCGCGAGGGGCGCAAGATCGCTGCCCATGCCGTAGTAATTCGGCATGGTAACCAGTACGGCGGCAGCCTGCGGATATGCCGCCAGTGCAGCCTGCACCGTTTCTGCCGCCGGTGCCACCGCAAGCCCGCTGCCAGGATCCATCTGCGGCTCCAGGAACACGGCGTGTGCCCCGGCCAGCATCAGTCCGTGGATTACAGATTTGTGGACATTACGCTGCAGAATAAGCAGCATTCCCGGCTCATAGCAAACGGTCAGGATAAGTGCAAGGTTCCCCGCTGTGCTGCCGCCAACCAGAAAGAAGCTCTCCTCTGCGCCGAAACAATCCGCTGCCAGCTCCTGTGCCTCCTGAATTACCCCTTCAGGATGATGCAGATCATCCGTTCCGGTAATCTCGGTCGCATCATAGCGCATCACGTCAGCCAGATACCCTGCACCCCCGGTATTCCGGTAAGCTTCGCCATTCTTGTGCCCCGGCACATGATAAGATATATTACCCTTAAGTCTATATTGTTCCAGCATTTCGTATACAGGTGCCCTGCCAGGCTGTAAATTGTTCATTTGTTCTTCCTTCCCTGGGGGTTACCTTCTATTTTAACGCAAATACACCCAAACGCCTATTATTATGCGCAAAGTCTTCCCGAAACAACAAAACGGCTTCCCACACCAGACCCTGGCGGAGAAACCGTTAGAGGAACTCTTTTATTTGCAGCCAACGCGACACACATCCACCGCCCGCTCTTTATATGCTTACTTGTAAATCGTTGCTGCTGCTCTCGGGTTAAGCATTCTTCTGCAGATTGATTTTCTTCATCCGGCCAATGAAAAAACGGTACTTGGCATCTTCAGCCTCTGTACGCACCATCTCACTCTCACAATCTTCACAGATGAAATGCGAGACAATCACAATGCCCTCTTCCTTTTCTTGCCCGCAGATGATGCAGGCCTGTGCGGTTTGCTGTTCCATATTCATCCCACCTTGACTCTTTTAAGATCAGTATGGTACACCTTCTATCATTTTAAACCTTTTCATAGTTTTTTCCTAATCCTTCATAGCCTGAAATATATATATTCGCCTAATGCCCATTCGGTGTATCTGATCCCGGGTTTAATAAAACACACGGTTAGGCCGATATTAATAACAAGAGAACTTGTGAGGAGGTCTGAATTTTCTTTATGGAACCAAACACCAAAGGCGCTGCTACATTCTATCAATACAAGCTTATCAAAAAAATTAATATTTCCGCATCCCTGCTGCGGGTCTATATTGCACTTCCTTTTGTGTTCCTTGTGCTGGAGACAGTTTTCCTGTCCTGGCTAAGCATTCTGTTCATGATTATTGCCGGACCCGTAATGCTGTGGATTCAATATGTTATTTCACGTTCAGTTCTGCTGATCTCCGGACACCCTATCGTAAAACGGTGGAAAATGTCCCTGCACCTGCCCTGGCCCGGTTATATGCCTGATCAATATATCAACTATGGCATCTTCCGCAAAGTACAAATGCATAACCTGTGGATCGGTCTCTGTATTACAGCGCTCTTTATCGTCTGGGCACCGCCTGCATTTACCGCATCTTTAGTAATATGCCATCTTTGGCTGCTGCTGCCCCGCCTGTATACTCTTCTGCGGCTGCGCAGCGAAGGGAAGGACGGCATGCTGAAATTTAATCCGGCGGATGCCTCCTATTACGCCCAATAATCTTAAGCGATCATACATACGGGCGCATATTCAACTTGCATCCCACACAAAAAAATCGCCGTCCGTATAGGGATGGCGATTTTTTTATTTGCTTTTTAATCCTTTGGTGGTGACTTTCTTTTCCTTCGGGATCATTACAATGAAGTAGCCATCATGCACGGTTAAGTGTACAATAAGTCCTTCCTTCTGAAAAACGCGGGAGCTTCCGGAATCCTCATTACTCTGCTCTTCCCATCCCCATGCCTTGATCTCCTCCAGATAAGGCTCAGGTACACCCTTCTTCTCTTTCAGCCCTGGTAAAGAGTACCTTACATAATCCATAGCCACGTTCGTAGTGGTCCTGTCGGGGGAACTGGCTTCTTTAGGAACGGGAAAGCTTTTCTCATTGAGCGCACCGTCAAAAGTCTCCCAGGTCGGCTCCTTCGTTCCGCAGCCGGCCAGCATAACTCCAACTATACAAAGAATAACTAATATCCATAAAGGTTGGGTTCGCTTCATACCTTAAATCCTCCTTACCTCTACCATGCATCTAAAGACGCAAGAAAATTCAAAGTTAGAATTTATCTGTAGTTCATTCGTATTAAGGCCTCTGCTTAATATTTGCACTTTTCTATTATACTTGGAACTATCGACACGTCGGTAACAAAAATGTCACTCGTTTGTAAGCGTTTCATTTATTGTTTCTGCTTATTTGTCCTCTTTTTCTCACTATATAAACAAAAAAGCCATTGTCGATTGCTCAACAATGGCTTCATGTGCTTGGCGGCGTCCTACTCTCCCAGGACCCTTCGGTCCAAGTACCATCGGCGCTGGAGGGCTTAACGGTCGTGTTCGGGATGGGTACGCGTGGAACCCCTCCGCTATCGCCACCAAACGGGCATTTACAGCGTAAATGCTTCAGGAATTTGATTCCTGAAAACTGAATCCGAAACGAATCTGCGTTGTTCGAAAGTTGGATAAGCCCTCGACCGATTAGTATTGGTCAGCTCCATGCATTGCTGCACTTCCACCTCCAACCTATCTACCTCGTCGTCTTCAAGGGGTCTTACTAATTGGGAAATCTCATCTTGAGGGGGGCTTCACGCTTAGATGCTTTCAGCGCTTATCCCGTCCGTACGTAGCTACTCAGCCATGCTCCTGGCGGAACAACTGATGCACCAGCGGTACGTCCATCCCGGTCCTCTCGTACTAAGGACAGCTCCTCTCAAATTTCCTGCGCCCACGACAGATAGGGACCGAACTGTCTCACGACGTTCTGAACCCAGCTCGCG
Organism: Paenibacillus sp. FSL R10-2736; assembly: GCF_038000245.1. NCBI lineage: Bacteria > Bacillati > Bacillota > Bacilli > Caryophanales > Paenibacillaceae > Paenibacillus > Paenibacillus sp. FSL R10-2736. Next base: position 494,156 of record NZ_JBBOBN010000002.1, on the reverse strand, counting down.
TACCGCTTTAATGGGCGAACAGCCCAACCCTTGGGACCTACTTCAGCCCCAGGATGCGATGAGCCGACATCGAGGTGCCAAACCTCCCCGTCGATGTGGACTCTTGGGGGAGATAAGCCTGTTATCCCCAGGGTAGCTTTTATCCGTTGAGCGATGGCCCTTCCATGCGGTACCACCGGATCACTAAGTCCGACTTTCGTCCCTGCTCGACTTGTAGGTCTCGCAGTCAAGCTCCCTTATGCCTTTGCACTCTGCGAATGATTTCCAACCATTCTGAGGGAACCTTTGAACGCCTCCGTTACTCTTTAGGAGGCGACCGCCCCAGTCAAACTGCCCGCCTGACACGGTCCCCGTACCCGGTAAGGGCACTAGGTTAGAACCTAGATACGATCAGGGTGGTATCCCAACGGCGCCTCCGCAGAAGCTTGCGCTCCTGCCTCAACGGCTCCCACCTATCCTGTACAGATCGTACCCAAATTCAATATCAAGCTGCAGTAAAGCTCCATGGGGTCTTTCCGTCTTGTCGCGGGTAACCTGCATCTTCACAGGTATTAAAATTTCACCGGATCTCTCGTTGAGACAGCGCCCAAGTCGTTACGCCATTCGTGCGGGTCAGAATTTACCTGACAAGGAATTTCGCTACCTTAGGACCGTTATAGTTACGGCCGCCGTTTACTGGGGCTTCGGTTCACAGCTTCGGGTTTAACCCCTAACCACTCCCCTTAACCTTCCAGCACCGGGCAGGCGTCAGCCCGTATACTTCGCCTTGCGGCTTCGCACAGACCTGTGTTTTTGCTAAACAGTCGCTTGGGCCTTTTCACTGCGGCCCCCTCGGGCTATTCACCCTACCGAGGCACCTCTTCTCCCGAAGTTACGAGGTCATTTTGCCGAGTTCCTTAACGAGAGTTCTTCCGCGCGCCTTAGAATTCTCTTCTCGCCTACCTGTGTCGGTTTGCGGTACGGGCACCTTCTCCTGGCTAGAGGCTTTTCTTGGCAGTGTGAGATCATGACCTTCGCTACTACAATTTTCGCTCCCCATCACAGCCCAGCCTTAATGATGTGCGGATTTGCCTACACATCAGCCTCACTGCTTAGACGGACACATCCATCAGTCCGCGTCACTACCCTCCTGCGTCACCCCATCGCTCATAGCGGATTACGGTGGTACAGTAATTTCAAACTGTTGTCCTTCGACTACGCCTTTCGGCCTCGCCTTAGGTCCCGACTTACCCTGAGCGGACGAGCCTTCCTCAGGAAACCTTGGGCTTTCGGCGGATCAGATTCTCACTGATCTTTTCGTTACTCATACCGGCATTCTCACTTGTATGCTGTCCAGCGCTCCTTACGGTACACCTTCAACCTACATACAACGCTCCCCTACCCCAGATACAAAGTATCTAGCCATAGCTTCGGTGGTGTGTTTAGCCCCGTTACATTTTCGGCGCAGAGTCACTCGACCAGTGAGCTATTACGCACTCTTTCAATGGTGGCTGCTTCTAAGCCAACATCCTGGTTGTCTGTGCAACTCCACATCCTTTCCCACTTAACACACACTTGGGGACCTTAGCTGATGGTCTGGGCTGTTTCCCTTTTGACAATGGATCTTAGCACTCACTGTCTGACTCCCGGCAAGAAGTTAATGGCATTCGGAGTTTGACTGAGCTTGGTAACCCTTGCGGGCCCCGCACCCAATCAGTGCTCTACCTCCACCACTCCATTCACCGAGGCTAGCCCTAAAGCTATTTCGGGGAGAACCAGCTATCTCCGAGTTCGATTGGAATTTCTCCGCTACCCCCACCTCATCCCCGCATTTTTCAACATGCGTGGGTTCGGGCCTCCAGTGCGTGTTACCGCACCTTCACCCTGGACAGGGGTAGATCACACGGTTTCGGGTCTACGTCCACATACTCAATCGCCCTATTCAGACTCGCTTTCGCTGCGGCTCCGGCTTCTCACCTTAACCTTGCATGTTAAACGTAACTCGCCGGTTCATTCTACAAAAGGCACGCCATCACCCAGTAATAGGGCTCTGACTTTTTGTAAGCACACGGTTTCAGGTTCTATTTCACTCCCCTTCCGGGGTGCTTTTCACCTTTCCCTCACGGTACTGTTTCACTATCGGTCGCCAGGTAGTATTTAGCCTTAGCAGATGGTCCTGCTGGATTCATACGGGGTTTCACGTGCCCCGCACTACTCGGGATCCGTCTCGGAGAGAACACAGTTTAGGCTACAGGGCTTTTACCTCTATCGCGGGCCTTTCCAGACCTCTTCGCCTACCATATTCCTTTGTAACTCCATGTGAGACGTCCCACAACCCCAAGGGGCAAGCCCCTTGGTTTAGGCTGTTCCGCGTTCGCTCGCCGCTACTGACGGAATCACTATTGTTTTCTCTTCCTCAGGGTACTTAGATGTTTCAGTTCCCCTGGTCTGCCTCTACATTTCCTATGTATTCAGAAATGAGTAACTGCGAATTACCACAGCTGGGTTTCCCCATTCGGACACCCCCGGATCAAAGCTTGCTTACAGCTCCCCGAGGCAGTTTCGTTGTTCGCCACGTCCTTCGTCGGCTCCTGGCGCCTAGGCATCCTCCGTGTGCTCTTATTAGCTTAACCACAATTTTCTCCGCAGGAGAAATATTGAACATTGAATTGCTTCAAAGCCCGTTATTTCCTGACGAATGAATTGTATCAACTAATAACTATTTCAACTTGCTTACACAAGTTTCAGCTAAAAGATGTTCTAAAACGCAAATTCGTTTCGGTATCCAGTTTTCAAGGATCAAGTTCTTGCATATAATCTTGTAAAGAAGTATTGGTGGAGCCAAGCGGGATCGAACCGCTGACCTCCTGCTTGCAAGGCAGGCGCTCTCCCAGCTGAGCTATGGCCCCATATAGGTATTCAATTCTAAAATGTTATATGGTGGGCCTTGGTGGACTCGAACCACCGACCTCACCCTTATCAGAGGTGCGCTCTAACCAACTGAGCTAAAAGCCCATATAACAGATAACATTGTGAATCAACCAATAAATTGATTGTTCGCTTGGCGGCGTCCTACTCTCCCAGGACCCTTCGGTCCAAGTACCATCGGCGCTGGAGGGCTTAACGGTCGTGTTCGGGATGGGTACGTGTGGAACCCCTCCGCTATCGCCACCAAACGCATACGAAAGAGACTTGCTCTTTCAAAACTGAACACGAGTGAGTGTCCGAACCCGAAGGTTCTATTGTGGAAGCTTTAGCTTCCGATTTGAATGTCACCGTTGCAGGTGACGATTCTCCATAGAAAGGAGGTGATCCAGCCGCACCTTCCGATACGGCTACCTTGTTACGACTTCACCCCAATCATCTACCCCACCTTCGGCGGCTGGCTCCCTTGCGGGTTACCCCACCGACTTCGGGTGTTGTAAACTCTCGTGGTGTGACGGGCGGTGTGTACAAGACCCGGGAACGTATTCACCGCGGCATGCTGATCCGCGATTACTAGCAATTCCGACTTCATGCAGGCGAGTTGCAGCCTGCAATCCGAACTGAGACCGGCTTTGCTGGGATTGGCTCCACCTCGCGGTTTCGCTTCCCGTTGTACCGGCCATTGTAGTACGTGTGTAGCCCAGGTCATAAGGGGCATGATGATTTGACGTCATCCCCACCTTCCTCCGGTTTGTCACCGGCAGTCACTCTAGAGTGCCCAGCTTCACCTGCTGGCAACTAAAGTCAAGGGTTGCGCTCGTTGCGGGACTTAACCCAACATCTCACGACACGAGCTGACGACAACCATGCACCACCTGTCTCCGATGCTCCGAAGAGGGGCACTATCTCTAATGCTTTCATCGGGATGTCAAGACCTGGTAAGGTTCTTCGCGTTGCTTCGAATTAAACCACATACTCCACTGCTTGTGCGGGTCCCCGTCAATTCCTTTGAGTTTCAGTCTTGCGACCGTACTCCCCAGGCGGAGTGCTTACTGTGTTAACTTCGGCACCAAGGGTATCGAAACCCCTAACACCTAGCACTCATCGTTTACGGCGTGGACTACCAGGGTATCTAATCCTGTTTGCTCCCCACGCTTTCGCGCCTCAGCGTCAGTTACAGCCCAGAAAGTCGCCTTCGCCACTGGTGTTCCTCCACATATCTACGCATTTCACCGCTACACGTGGAATTCCACTTTCCTCTTCTGTACTCAAGTCACCCAGTTTCCAGTGCGACCCCAGGTTGAGCCCAAGGTTTAAACACCAGACTTAAATGACCGCCTGCGCGCGCTTTACGCCCAATAATTCCGGACAACGCTTGCCCCCTACGTATTACCGCGGCTGCTGGCACGTAGTTAGCCGGGGCTTTCTTCTCAGGTACCGTCACTCCGGTAGCAGTTACTCTACCGGACGTTCTTCCCTGGCAACAGAGCTTTACGATCCGAAAACCTTCATCACTCACGCGGCATTGCTCCGTCAGGCTTTCGCCCATTGCGGAAGATTCCCTACTGCTGCCTCCCGTAGGAGTCTGGGCCGTGTCTCAGTCCCAGTGTGGCCGTTCACCCTCTCAGGTCGGCTACGCATCGTCGCCTTGGTGAGCCGTTACCCCACCAACTAGCTAATGCGCCGCAGGCCCATCCCCAAGTGGCAGATTGCTCCGCCTTTCATTCTCTCTTCAGGAGAGGAAAGAAATTATCCGGTATTAGCTACCGTTTCCGGTAGTTATCCCAGTCTTGAGGGCAGGTTGCCTACGTGTTACTCACCCGTCCGCCGCTAAGTAAGAATGGAAGCAAGCTTCCATTCTTACTCCGCTCGACTTGCATGTATTAGGCATGCCGCCAGCGTTCGTCCTGAGCCAGGATCAAACTCTCCAAATTGTATTTAGAAAGAGCGATTGCTCATTTTGAAACATCTGACGAGAATTGTTATATTCTCTAATTTGGATCTCACCGAAGTGATTTCCGATACTCACTCGTTGTTCAGTTTTCAAAGATCAAGCTCGTTGTCAGCACCGCTTACCGCGTCACCAGCAACTCTTATAATATATCACATCCAACCGATCAATGCAAGCTCTTTTTTTAACTTCTTTTCGAGCTCGGCGTTGATGTTTCGCGGCCAGAAATAGAATATATCATGTATGGATTCTGATTGCAAGCATTATTTTGAAATCAATTATAAAAGCTATGCCCCTAATAACCGCCCGTACTCGGCCAGCCACAGATGACATAGCTTCTGTTAATCGTACCCGCTTCCCCTTAAGCAATAATCTCCTGAATATGCAGCTCGCGTTCATTGACCAGATTCACAATCCTGCCCTCTACCTGAACCATTGGTCTTGTGGGATTAGTGCGATCCGTGAAGATGATTTCTCCGTGACGCCCGTCGCTGAGCCGTATCCGTGTGCCATTATACAGATCCGTTGTTTTTTGAATGAAGGTTTGTACAATAACCGGGTCGAGCTTCCCGAAGCTCTCCTTCTGAAGCTGCTCCAGTACCAGATAAGGCGACTGAGCCTTTCTGTAGGCCTTTTCAAGCGTCATGGCATGAAAGATATCGGCTACTGCAACAATCTTGGCGTAGAAGTGAATCTGGGTGCCTTCCAGCTTAAGCGGATAACCGGAACCGTCGACCTTCTCATGATGCTGCAGGGCGGCTAGTCTGACGCCTTCGTTGATTGCTGTAACATTACGCAGCAGCTGGTATCCATAAGTGGTGTGCCTGCGTACTTCTTCTATCTCCGCACCCGTCAGGGGAGTCGGTTTGTGCAGCAAAGTCTCATCTACCTTAATGTTACCTATATCATGAAGCAAGCCGGCAAAGGCAGCCTGCATCCAATCCTTTTGCGGATATCCGCACCACTGGGCAATTTTATATGAAGTTAGGGCAGATAATACAGCGTTATGATAATTATAATCCTGGTCAAACAGGACACGCGGTGCAAACTTCAGGACATGATAATCCTTCAAATGGCTAATCAACAGCTCCAGTTGGCTCCGCAATTCAAAAATCGGAAGTACCGCTGCGGTTGCTGCACGATAGCTCTGCTTGATAAGCACCAGCATTTTCTCATACTCATCATGAAGCGGAGAATTACTTTTGGCTAGTACGGACTCATTGATCAGCGCACCTGCTTTGGCGGTCTGCTGCTTCGCTGGCGGTTTGGACACCTCTGGGGCTTTGTCCTCTCCCTGAACTCCCTCAATTTCAACTTGTCCTATCAAAAAAGCTTGGAGAATCTCAATATCCCGCGGAAGTATGATCTTGCCTTTACCGAATAACACTCCTCCCAAAGGAGTAATTACATCTTTAATAATCTTTGATCCCGCCTTGATCTCTCCAACGGATATGTTTGGCATAAATTCAGCCCCTTTATTTCTGTGACACCTGTAATTCTCTAATTATAGTATGTAACCCGGCAAGCGGCTAGAGAGAGGACTCCCTTTCCATAAATAAAAAAGCATGAGCTTCTATAATCAGAAACTCATGCTTTTGCTGCAAAGGATTATTCGACGCTACCGTCTTCGTTCCCGGTATCAGTTTCCGCTTCAGGCTCGCTGACTTCGCCATCGCCTTCTACTACTGCACCTTGAATTTCTTCGCCGTCCTCTTGCTCGGACAAGTCATCTTCCTCTTTATCCGCTCTGCAGAGCGTAGCCACTGCATCATCCTCACGGATGTTAATCAGCTTAACGCCCTGTGCGTACCGGCCCATGGTAGAAATTCCATCCATACTGGTCCGGATCAGGGTACCGCTGGTCGTGATAATCATCAGGTCCTCATCTGTCTTGACAACCTTCAGCCCGACTACCGGACCGTTCTTATCGGTAAGGTTAATGGTCTTGATGCCTTTACCCCCGCGTGTCTGGGAACGATAGTCGCCGGCAGGCGTCCGTTTACCATAACCCTTGGTAGTTACGATCAGCACTTCAAGATCCTTATCTACGCAGTCCATACCAATGACATGGTCATTGTCATCCAGCGTGATCCCTTTAACCCCTGTAGCACTGCGGCCCATGGAACGGACATCGCTCTCCGAGAAAGTAATCGACATTCCGCGTGCCGTACCAATAATCAGATTCTGCTCTCCATCTGTCAGCTTCACTTCGATCAGTGAATCTTCCTCACGCAGATTGATCGCTATCAGACCGCCCTTGCGGATGTTGTTGTAGTCTTCAAGAGGCGTCTTCTTCACGATTCCCTCGCGGGTAGCGAAGAACAGATATTTGTCGCTGTCCGCTTCCTCCACCTGGATTACCGCACTAATCTTCTCGCCCTGCTCAATTTGAATCAGGTTGATGATCGGCGTTCCCCGGGCGGTACGACCGAGCTCCGGAATCTCATAAGCCTTAATCCGGTACACTTTACCCTTGTCGGTGAAGAACATCAGGTAGTTATGGGAATTACTCACGAAGAGATGCTCCACAAAGTCCTGGTCCTTGGTGTCCATCCCGATTACCCCGCGGCCGCCGCGCTTCTGGCTGCGGTATGTGCTGACCGGAAGACGTTTGATGTAACCGGTATGTGTAATCGTGATTACAACCTCTTCACGCGGAATTAGATCCTCATCGAGAATACTCTCTTCCCCAACCGTAATTTCCGTACGGCGGTCATCAGAGTACTTATCACGAATCTCCTGCAGCTCATTGCTGATAATCTCCAGTACGAGATGCTCGTTAGCCAGAATCTCCTTGTATTCAGTGATTTTGGCGAGCAATTCGTTATATTCATTCTCAATCTTCTCACGTTCCAGACCGGTCAGGCGCTGCATCCGCATATCGAGGATCGCCTGAGCCTGCTCCAGGCTTAGACTGAAGGTCTCCATCAAGCCTTCACGGGCAATATCTGTTGTCCGTGAAGCACGGATAAGAGCAATAACCTCATCCAGATGATCGAGGGCAACACGCAGGCCTTCCAGAATATGCGCCCGGGCTTCCGCCTTCTTCAGGTCAAATACAGTCCGGCGGCGGATAACTTCGATCTGATGCTGCAAATAATGATACAGCACATCACGCAGGTTCAGAATCTTCGGTTCATTATTGACGATAGCCAGCATGTTAATCCCGAAGGTAGACTGCATAGAGGTATGTTTGTAGAGGTTATTGAGTACGACGCTAGGATTCACATCACGTCTCATTTCAACGACTACACGCATTCCGTTACGGTCAGATTCATCACGCAGATCCGTAATGCCCTCGATACGTTTCTCACGCACCAATTCAGCAATCTTCTCAACCAGTCTGGCTTTGTTGACCTGGTAAGGAAGCTCATGCACAATAATCCGCGCTTTACCGTTATTCTCTTCAATCGTCGCTTTGGCACGCATCGTAACCGATCCGCGTCCTGTGCGGTAAGCCTGACGGATACCTTCACGGCCCAAAATATAACCGGCCGTCGGGAAATCCGGGCCCTGAATATATTCCATAAGCTCCATAGGCGTAATGTCAGGATTCTTGATCATTGCCTGTACACCATCAATGACCTCGCCCAGATTGTGCGGAGGAATATTGGTAGCCATACCGACCGCAATCCCCGAAACCCCGTTCACAAGCAGGTTAGGGTAACGCGCCGGCAATACTACAGGCTCATTCTCTTCACCGTCATAGTTGGGAGCGAAGTCAACCGTTTCTTTGTTCAGATCGCGGAGCATTTCTCCGGCAATTTTGGACAGCCTCGCTTCGGTATAACGCATCGCAGCTGCCATATCTCCGTCAATAGAGCCGAAGTTTCCGTGGCCGTCTACGAGCATATAGCGCATGGAGAAATCCTGTGCCATACGTACCATTGTTTCATAAACCGCCGAGTCACCGTGAGGGTGATACTTACCGATAACCTCACCGACGATTCTCGCTGATTTCTTGTGAGGTTTATCCGAGGACATTCCAAGTTCCGACATCGCAAACAAAATGCGTCGGTGAACAGGCTTAAGTCCGTCCCGCACATCCGGCAAAGCCCGGCTTACAATGATGCTCATTGCGTAATCCATAAAGGATTCGCGCATTTCCACGCCAATGTCCCGATCCCTGATTTGCGGGTTATTTTGTTCAGCCATGAGTTGGTGGACCTCCTTCAGTTAAAAACCGCTACCCTTTATTATATTACTTTCACAAAAGCAGCACAATTAAACATGATAGCCTTTTATCTTCTATATTGATTTTCTTTTAGTACGGATAAGGATATACGCCCTTTCCGCTGGTGTCTTCAGTACATAGACTGTAAAGACAAGAAGAATGGCTTTATGACCCTGATTTCGTCCAAAAAAGCATAACCCCATATCCTTATATTATAACATTGTTTAGTTAGATTGTCCTGAAAATTCGCCACAGATGAACAAACGGATATACGTTCATCTGTGGCAAAACCGGCAACTGCACAACTACCCAAGGAGGCAGAAAATGAGGATTCAGCGCGTGTCCAGCAAGTGGGCAAAAACGAAAGTCATTCTTCAGAACCGCCTGCTCTCGGTCTTCATTCCGGAAACACGTAAATACGCCCTGGAAGATTTGAAAGAGCTGCTGGGTCTGTACGGAACGGTGTATATCAAACCTGACCGCGGCACCTACGGCAGCGGAGTCATGAGAGCTGAACAGCGGGTGGTTCATTTAAGCCCAAGCGAGCGGCAGCCGGACTTCATCCAACCGGAAACAGAACCTTTGACATGTGAAACAGAAGCACCGGCAGAACCCAAGCTGATGTATATTCTGAGATACGCCAAGGATGCAGAAATCTTCAATACACCGGAAGAGCTTCATGCTGCCCTATTGCCGCGGATTAAGGGACGTTCCTATCTCGTTCAGCAAGGCATTGATTTGCTTCAGCATCAGGACCGGCCGTTTGACCTGCGGGTACTAACCCAGAAGAATCTTCAGGGGTCCTGGGAGACTACAGGCATGCTCGGGCGGGTGGCTGCGCCGCAAAAGGTGGTCACCAACTATCACAACGGAGGCAGCATTTTTTCGGTAGATGCCCTGTTCAAAGAACATATGACGCCTGAAGAAAGGACGGCAACCATCCAGCAGCTGAAATCGCTGGGAGTCAGAATCGGGTCCCAGCTGGAAACTGCCTATCCGGGTCTCAAAGAAATTGGACTGGATGTGGCAATGGATCAGAATCATGATTTATGGCTGCTTGAAGTGAACACACTGCCTTCGATCATCGTCTTCAAAATGTTTCCGAACAAAGCCATTTACCGCCGTATCTACCGCTATGCTGTTGCCTATGGACGTTTGAAGCGCACCCGCCCGTCGCCAACCTACCGCCGCAGACGAACAGTCAAGCATTAAAATCACGCCAAAAACTCTCTGCCTGCATTAAAAAACCTCCGGTCCCCCCTATAAGGGAGGACCGGAGGTTCGTTATACAGCTTGCATTTAAATATCGAGATTTTTGACGGATTGGGCATGCTCCTGAATGAATTCACGGCGCGGCTCTACGTTATCACCCATCAGTGTATCGAAAATGCTGTCAGCCAGCATCGCATCCTCAATCGTTACCTGCAGCATCGTGCGGCTCTCAGGATCCATTGTAGTATCCCAAAGCTGCGCGGCATTCATCTCACCCAGACCTTTGTAGCGCTGAACGTTTACTTTGACGTTCTCACCAAAGCCGGCAATGATCTCATCGCGTTCCTTCTCGGTCTGCGCATAGCGGATGACTTTGTTGCGTTCGATCTTGAACAACGGCGGCTGGGCGATATAGATATATCCGGCATCGACAATCTTCCGCATGTAGCGGTAGAAGAACGTCAGCAGCAAGGTTCTGATGTGGGCACCGTCGACGTCCGCATCGGTCATAATTACAACCTTGTGGTAACGTGCCTTCGACAGATCAAAATCATCGCTGATGCTAGTCCCGAGAGCGGTAATAATCGCCCGGATTTCCGCATTGGACAAGATCCGGTCGAGCCGGGCTTTCTCTACGTTCAGGATCTTACCGCGCAGCGGCAGGATCGCCTGGAAATGACGGTCACGGCCTTGCTTGGCCGATCCGCCCGCAGAGTCACCTTCGACGATGTACAGCTCACTGATCGACGCATCCTTGGAGGAGCAGTCAGCCAGCTTGCCCGGAAGGGCGCTGACTTCAAGGGCACTCTTACGGCGGGTCAGCTCACGGGCCTTGCGGGCCGCTTCACGGGCACGGGAAGCCTGCAGCGACTTCTCCAGCACCTTGCGTGAGACAGCAGGATTCTCTTCCAGGAACTCCTGCAGCTTCTCGCCGAACAGAGATTCGACGATCCCGCGGACTTCACTGTTCCCCAGTTTGGTCTTGGTTTGGCCTTCGAACTGCGGCTCAGGAATTTTGACGGAAATAATCGCCGTCAGACCTTCACGGACATCATCTCCGGTAAGATTCTGGCTGCTATCCTTGATTACGCCTGCCTTGCGGGCATAATCATTGATAATCCGCGTCAAAGCACTCTTGAAGCCGGATTCATGCGTTCCGCCCTCATGGGTGTTGATATTGTTGGCGAAGGAATAGATGTTCTCTGTATAAGAATCGTTATATTGGAGAGCCACTTCAACGGCGATCATATCCCGTGAGCCTTCCACGTAGATCGGATCATCATGCAGGGCTTCTTTTTTCTCGTTGAGATACTTCACATACTCCACAATACCGCCGTCATACTTGAACGTATTGGACACTCCGGTCCGTTCATCCAGCAGAGACAGCTCAATGCCCTTGTTCAGGAAGGCAAGCTCGCGGATGCGGGTAAGCAGAGTGGAATATTCAAACACAGTAGTCTCGGTAAAGATCTCCGGATCCGGATGGAAGGTTGTTGTCGTTCCTGTCTCCTCGGTATCGCCAATTACCTTGATATCATATTGCGGCGCACCGCGTCTGTATTCCTGCTGGTAGACATGTCCGTCACGTTTGACCGTTACAACTACCTTCTCGGACAGTGCGTTAACTACCGAGATCCCCACACCGTGAAGACCGCCGGAAACCTTGTAACCCCCGCCGCCAAATTTACCGCCTGCATGCAGGACAGTCATTACGACTTCAAGCGTGGATTTCTTCAGCTTTACGTTCTCGCCGACAGGTATTCCCCGGCCGTTATCAATAACAGTCACACTGTTATCTTCATGAATTTTCACTTGAATCCGGTCGCAAAAACCTGCCAGCGCCTCATCGATACTATTATCGACAACCTCCCAGACCAAATGATGCAGACCTTTGGCGCTAGTGGAGCCAATGTACATGCCGGGACGTTTCCGAACCGCTTCCAGCCCTTCCAGTACCTGAATCTGGCTCTCATCATATGTCGGTTGATTCATTGACATGCCTTCACCTACTTCTTTCAGATTATCTCCTGTAACTACCGAAACATTATATTTCTAACAAGATTTTGGCTCTTTTTTTGAGAGTGGAGGAGGAGATAGGGGAGTAGTAGACAGTATTCTTGGTGACGACAATAGACTTCGCTTCCTCTTCACCAATGCGCTCCAGCTTCTTATCCTGCTGGGAATGAGTCATAAATTGCTTCGACACCTTGGAGGACTTCTCAATCGATATATCAAATATAGCAATCAACTCTGAGGATCGAATAATTTTCTCTCCGCCCAAATGAATATACATGGTCTTCCTCCGCTCTTTATAGCTCCACTGTGCCGCCGTGCACATGATACAGGCTTGCGCCTTTTAATTTATCGGCATTCAGTCCCTCTACACCGGTGGCGGTGATGAAGGTCTGTACCTTGCTTTGAAAGGTTTCGATAAGCTGGGTCTGACGATAGGGATCAAGTTCGGACAAAACATCATCAAGAAGCAGCACAGGATACTCTCCGATCTCCTCATGGATCAGTTCAATTTCCGCCAGCTTGAGCGATAAAGCTGCCGTACGTTGCTGTCCCTGGGAACCGTAGACCTGAGCTTCTCTTCCGTTGATAAAAAAGGACAGGTCATCCCTATGGGGACCCGTCAGCGTCATGCCGCGCCTGATTTCCTGATCTCTTGTTTGTGATAACTTTAACATAAATTTGTCCAATAAGACAGCTTCATCTTCCTCTTCACGCTCACCGAAAGAGGGGACATAGAGCAGTTTGAGCTCTTCTCCGCCGTTTGTAATGCCGCGATGGATGCTTTCTGCCCATATCTGCAGCTTCTTTATGAATTGTTTCCTTTTTTTGACGATTTTAACACCATGCTCTATAAGTTGCGCATCCCATATCTCCAGAAGCTCCTTGCCGGCAGCTTCTTTTCCCCATAGCTGCTTCAGCAGATTCCCTCTTTGGAGCAGCACCTTCTGGTATTGCTGCAGGTGAAACAGGTAGCTGGGCTGGACCTGGCCAATCTCCATGTCAAGGAACCGGCGCCTGATGCCCGGGGTGCCTTTGACAATCTCGAGATCCTCCGGAGCAAACATCACCACATTCAGTGAACCTACGAATTCACTAAGCCGGCGCTGCTCCAGTCCGTTAATTCTGGCTTTTTTGCCTTGGGGTGACAGGGTAAGCTCCAGCTTAAGATCACCGTATTTGCGCTCCACTTCGGCCACAATCTGTGCGGAACCTGCAGGAGCATCGAAGGATATGAGTTCCTTGTCCTTGGAGGTACGGTGGCTTTTGGTCATCGCCAGGACGAACAAAGCCTCCATGAGATTTGTTTTGCCTTGGGCGTTCTGACCGAGAATGAGGTTCACATCACCCAGGCTCTCCAGACGCAGCAGCCCATAGTTGCGGTAATACTGCAGACCGATATTTTTGACAAACAAGACCCTGTGCCTCCTTGGGTGTACTACTCTTTGACTCCGCCGCCTTCAACCTCGAATACGCCGTTATCCTGTACCTCTATCTTATCACCCGGGTAGAGCTTTCTGCCACGCCGTTCTTCTTTCTCCCCATTCACTTGTACGTGCCCTTCCTGCAGCAGCGCTTTGGCCATGCCACCTGTGGATACACAATCCGCCAGCTTCAAAAACTGGTCCAGCTTGATATATCCACTGTGGATAACTATTTTTTTCATCTTTTTTGTCCTTTCCACCACTTATCCACAGGCCATGGACAGGGCATTAATTAGTTGTGCGGTAAGGCAGAATGACGTACAGGCTGCGGCTCTCGTCGAGCGGTCTGAGAATAATCGGACTCATCATGCCGGTGAAGGCAATCACGAGCTGCTCACTCTCCACAACCTTCAGCACATCGAGCATATATTTGGAGTTGAAGGAGATCCGCAAAGGCTCACCTTTGAAATCAATTACTTCAAGTTCTTCCCGGACCTTACCCAGCTCTGATGAGCTGGAAGAAATCTCTACGTCGCCATTCTCAAGAGTCTGCATCCGGACGATGTTCGTTTTTTCTTCACGGGATAGCAAATAAGCGCGGTCAATCGATTCGCTGAGTTTTTTTGTATCAAGAGTTAGTTCTGTTTTGTAGGTGGTTGGAATAATTCTAGAAGTATCCGGATAAATTCCGTCCAGGATCCGCGAATAGAACAGCACTTTGTCGATTTTGAAGAGGACCTGGTTATCCGCAACGACAATATCCACCAGCATATTCTGATCCGGGATAATTTTGCTGAGCTCGTTCAGCGTTTTGCCGGCAATAACAATATTCGCAAACTGAACATTCTCTGTACCTTCCAGATGTGCTGCTCTTGTTGCCAGACGGTGGCGGTCGGTAGCCGTGAACTTGAACTCGTTATCGGCAAGATTCCAGAGAATACCCGTCAGAATTGGTGTTGTCTCTTGGGTAGAGATGGAGAACGCGGTTTGTTTAATCATATTCTTCAGCAAATCGCCTGGCATTGAGATGGTTTCATTCTCCTCAATGCTTGGCAGAACAGGGAATTCTTCAGGGTCCAGGCCAACAATCTGAATCTCCGTAGATCCGGAAGAGATATAGGTTTGAAAGCCCTCTTTGACTTCCATGTGAATTTCTTTGGAGGGAAGCTTCTTGATGATCTCGACAAAGAACTTGGCTGGAAGCACTACGCTGCCGGGCTGTTCCACTTTTACGATCGTATGGCTGTCATTCTCGGCAGGGATGAAGGATTGAATCGAGATATCCGTGTCACTTGCCGTCAATGTTACTCCCTGGTGGCTAACCTCAAGCTTTATTCCGGTCAAAATAGGGATGGTTGTTCTGCTCGAGATCGCCTTGGAGACATGGCCTATAGATTCGTTGAGTTCATTTTTGAGAATGCTGATTTTCATGATTTCACTCCTAGCTGAAAAATTGGGAAATGGGTGTACGTTTGACCTCTTTGAAACCTGCTCTTAGAAGATGAATTATTATAGTTATTTAATAGTATTAGTAGTAGGGGCTCCGTTTATGTGGATAAGTCGCTAAACAGCATAAAATTAAGCCTACCCACATGTGTATAGATTGTGTATAGGCTCTTTGTTCCTCTTAGGAAGGATTTTTAATTTTCTCCGCAAGATTATTTACCACTTTATAGAGCTCCTGGTCCACCTTTAATTGCTGCGTAATCTTCTCATGGGCATGGATAACTGTCGTATGATCGCGCCCTCCGAAGGCTTCACCGATCTTGGGAAGCGAATAATCCGTTAATTCACGGGAGAGATACATGGCAATCTGTCTTGGAAAAGCAACAGCCTTCGTGCGTTTCCGCGCTTTGAAATCCTCCATGCGCAAATTGTAGTATTCGCCGACTTTTTGCTGAATATCATTCATGGTGATCATCTTCGGCCGGCTGGAGGGAATGATATCCTTCAGCGCTTCAGCTGCCAGATGCGTAGTCACATCCTGATTAGTCAGTGATGAATAGGCTACAACGCGGATCAGTGCACCTTCCAGCTCGCGGATATTCGTGTCGATCTGATTGGCAATATACATCATCGCTTCGTTCGGGATATCCAGGTTCTCCGCCTTGGCCTTCTTACGGAGAATCGCAATCCGTGTCTCCAGATCCGGAGGCTGAATATCGGTGATAAGTCCCCATTCAAACCGGGAACGCAGCCGTTCTTCCAGTGTGGGAATCTCCTTGGGAGGCCGGTCGCTTGAGATGATAATTTGCTTGCGTTCTTCATGAAGAGCATTGAACGTATGGAAAAATTCCTCCTGCGTTGACTCTTTGCCGGCCAGGAATTGAATATCGTCAATCAGCAAAATGTCAACACTGCGGTATTTGTTACGGAAGCTTTCGCCGCGGTTGTCACGGATGGAGTTGATGAATTCATTCGTAAACTTCTCGGACGAGATGTAGATAACCTTATTGTTAGGGTTATGCTCCAGCACATAGTGCCCGATGGCATGCATCAAGTGAGTCTTCCCGAGACCCACGCCTCCGTACAAAAACAAAGGATTGTAAGCTTTGGCGGGCGCTTCGGCTACAGCCAGTGAGGCTGCATGCGCAAAACGGTTGCCCGAACCGATCACGAACGTATCAAAAGTGTATTTGGGATTGAGCAAATGCGTCTGTGCTTCTTCGCGTGAAACTGCGGGAGTGGTCGCCATTTGTTGAACTATTGGCTCAGAGGGTTTGTTCTCTTCAATTACAAATTTGACGTCAACCTGTTGTCCGGTGACCTCATAAACCGTTGCTCCTACCAATTTGGTGTAGCGACTTTCCAGCCATTCTACGGCAAAAGTTGTAGGCGCCGAGATAATAAGAGCCTGGTGGCTAAACGTTAAGGCCTTGGTAGCCTTAAACCAGGTATCAAAGCTCGGCTTGCTTAGTTTGGTTTGAATAATCGATAAAATTTGCTGCCATAATTCGGAAGTATGGCTGTCCACAGACTGTCACTCCTTTAAATCTTCCAAATGTGGCATCAGCCATGAAGTGGAAATGTCGAAGAAAATGGGTTGTTGCTGAATCTTATCCCCAATATGCAATATCAAGAGACAAAAAAATATGGATAAATTTGAATTGTTCACAACTTTATCCACAGCTTGTTGATAATATAGAGAACAAACAAATCTATTCACATTCAAAAGTAATACCATCATAGCAAAACCCCCCTTGTTTTTCAATGAGCCACGCTATTTTATCCACAAATTCAATCACTTGTGTATAATTTTTAGGAACACCACTACATATTGTTGATAAATTGTTTACCGTTCGACAGTTTCCGTCATGGCTTCGATATTTTTATACACAGGTTGTGCTCAGTTGTGAGCAGTCGACTATTTTTTTTGATCACAGGTGGATAACTATAATGTCCTGTGGATTACTTTTTGAGACAAAAGGGCTGTGGATAAGACGCGGAGGCCGAATTTTGGAGGGACGGAAGCAAACTGGGGATAGATAGACAGCAGCTGCTGAAGAGACCTGTGGAGAAATAAAAAAGAGGGAGGAAGGGGACAAGGTTGACTTTTGCCTTGATTATGTGTTTAAATATATAAAGGTGTTTTCTGTGAGGATATGTCTCCAAATTTAATTGATAATACTTGTAGATACTGTCCCTACTCTAAGGACGGCTTAGTCCGTTTCTGCTTATATGACAGTAATTAAGTTCCTGTAAGGGAGGTGCAATACATGAGACCGACGTTCAGACCGAATGTGAGCAAACGCAAAAAGGTGCATGGTTTCCGCAAAAGAATGAGCACGAAAAACGGCCGCAAAGTGCTGGCAGCCCGCCGCTTGAAAGGCAGAAAAGTTTTGAGTGCGTAAGTTAGGCCACTTAGGGACCACTGCGGTGGTCCTTTTTTACAAGATGAGAATTCAATGGGGTCCCCATAAAGTACCTGAGTAATCATCGAAGCAAAGCCCCACTTTGTGGGGTTATTTTACATGGGATCCCCGCAAAAGTTACGGATCACGCTTCACTACAGAGCCGCACTTTGCGGGGCTTTTTTTGATTGTTATATAAGGAAGGAAGAGGATGCCCGGCATTTTTCCCTTCTATATATAGCGCAGAATTGGATGCATCTCCTCAGAGTGGGAGGACCACTGTTATTCTGCAGCTGCAACAATAAAAGTTTGGCTCTGCAGAGGATAATAGCGCTACTGCGGGGCTTTTTTTGAAAGATGAAATTGTATACGCTTTGCATCATGAAGGAGCCTTATCTTTCCGCTGAAACGGATGCCGTTTATGGCATCACCTGAATGACTATACTAATTAGAAGATGAAATTCCGGAGCTTACGCGAAATCCGGTATTTGAATAGGAGAGTCCCGTGCACAAAAGTCTACGATTACGAAACCGTGCCGACTTCAGCCGCGTATACCGCCATGGGAAGTCATTTGCGAATCATCAATATGTGGTGTACTGGTTTCCCAGAAAAGAGGTGGAGCGTTTCCGCGTAGGTATATCTGTCAGCAAGAAGGTTGGAAACGCTGTGGTACGCAACCGGATGAGGCGGCTGGTAAAGGAAATTGTCCGTCACCATGAGCCGGAAATTATCGGGGGTCTGGACATCGTGTTCATCGTAAGAAAAGGAGCTCTCTCCAAGGATTACGGCGAGCTCGAGAAAAGCGTGCTGCATGTGCTTCGCAAAGCCAAGCTGCTCAAGGCTTTGCACAAGTAAGAGGGGCACAGGGGGCTTGTTTATTTGTATCCATAATTATGTTATGATTTACGGTGCAATGGAATGTTTATGAGAGGGGTTTTGAAGTGTCTCTAATGAAGACTAAGCGAGGAAAAATGTTTCTTCTCCTCGGGTTAATGGTTCTAATGATTGCTGTTCTGTCGGGGTGTTCTCCGTCTGGGGCGGCATCAGTGACGCACACTACGGAAGATTTGAAAAATGGAGGCTTCTGGCAAAGTAATGTCGTCTATTATTTCGCCATTGCACTGGATACTTTCGCGAAGTGGTTTAATGGCCAGTACGGATTAGCCGTACTTGTAATGGTTATCATTGTGCGTACGTTAATTTTGCCGCTTACCATGAAACAGGTTAAGAGTTCACGTGCGATGCAGGCCATCCAACCGGAACTTGAGAAGATTAAGAAAAAATATAAAGATGAGCCCGAAAAGGTACAGCAGGAAACGATGCGCCTGTTCCAGGAGAACAAGGTAAATCCGATGGCAGGCTGTCTGCCGCTGATCGTGCAGATGCCGATCTTCATCGCCCTGTACAACTCGATCTATTACAACCCGGATCTTAGATTGCATGACTTCCTGTGGCTGCAGCTCGGCAAGCCCGATCACCTGTTCATTCTGCCGCTTCTTGCCGCTGCTACGACATTCATTCAGACCCGTATGATGACCAAAATGAACCCGGTACAACAGCAGGGTCCAATGCAGTTCATGATGATGGTATACCCGGTTCTAATTTTCATCATGTCCTACAACTTCCCGTCTGCGCTTCCGCTGTACTGGTTCTATAGCAATCTGTACACCATTATTCAGAACTACTTCTTGTACCGCAACAACGATAAACATAAAGCGGCTATTGCCGCTGCAAGTGCCACGGCTACCGCTACTGCAGGTAACGGCAAAGCCAAAGAAGTGAATTTGACGAAGAGCAAGAACAGCAACAATAACGCCCGCAAAGATGTTACTCCTGCTGCAAAAGGCAATAGCAGCAAAGGGAAGAAGGGGGTCAAAAAGTCAAAATGAGCAAAGTCGTCGCGACAGGGAAAACCATTGAAGAAGCTGTAGAACGGGGACTTAACCAGCTTGGAGTTCAGAAGGACCGGGTAACGGTCAACGTACTTGAACAGCCGTCAAAAGGATTCCTTGGATTGATCGGTGCGAAGGGAGCCAAGGTAGAATTGACCTTGATCTCTGAAGCCGCACCGGCATCAGCGGCGAGTGCTCCGCTACTGTCTCAGCAGTCAACAAGAGAGAGCAAACCAGAGGCGATCAGCGGCGTACCGCGCCAGGATTCCGGACAACCGGTGGAGGAAGCTTACCAACAGGCCGTTCATTTCATTGTGGATGTCGCCAAGAGCATGGGGCTCGAGGTGGAAGTTGAAATCGTTCATACCAAGGAATCAACTGTTCTGCAAATATCCGGTCCGGATCTCGGGCTGCTGATCGGCAGAAGAGGACAAACTCTCGATGCTCTGCAGTATTTGGCTAATATTGTTGCCAACCGCTATTCCGACAGCTTCATCCGCCTTGTGCTGGATGCGGAGAACTTCCGTGAACGCCGCAAGAAGACGCTTGAGGAATTGGCGGACCGGCTCGCGGGACGTGTAGTCCGGACCCGTAAAGAGGTTGTCCTGGAACCCATGTCCCCGCAGGAACGCAAGATTATTCATTCCAGATTACAAGATCACCGGCAGGTAAACACGCTTAGCAAGGGTGAAGAACCGAACCGCCGCGTCGTTATAACATTGAAGTAGATCTATATGCCGCAATGACTCCTTGACCTATGCGAGGAGTCATTGTTTTTTTGAAATATAACAATTTATATGGTTCGCGAAATATATTACCCTTATATTTCCCGCTGAAACGTGCCGTCCTTTGAAGGAACGCTTAACCGTTCCCACTTGAAGAGACAAATAAGAAAAGATCAAGCCAGAGGTGAATAACAACATGCTTAGTGATACTATTGCTGCTGTATCGACGGCTCTGGGCGAGGGCGGAATTGCCATCATCCGGGTTAGCGGTCTGCAGGCTATCAGCCAGGTTGCTCCATTGTTCAAAAGCCGTATCCCCCTTACGGAAGCTGAATCCCATACTGTGCATTATGGACATATTGTAAGTCCGCTGGATGGGGAGCGGATGGAAGAAGTGCTGGTTACGGTTATGAAGGGACCGCGTTCTTTTACAACAGAAGATGTAGTGGAGATCAGTGCCCATGGCGGCGTAATCTCTGTAAGAAGAGTGATGGACCTGCTGCTGCAGCAGGATATCCGGCTGGCTGAGCCGGGGGAATTCACCAAACGTGCTTTTCTTGGCGGGCGGATTGATCTTTCCCAGGCGGAAGCTGTAATCGATCTGATTCGTTCCAAGTCGGACCGTGCCTTCTCGGTTGCGCTTAAGCAGGTTAGCGGTTCTCTATCCGCAAGGATTCATGAGCTTCGGCACACTCTTATTGAGATGCTGGCTCATATTGAGGTGAACATTGATTATCCGGAACATGATGTGGAGTCCTTAACAGCCGATTTCATCAAGGACAAGAGCCAAGAGGTTATGGAAGGCATTAACAAGCTGCTTCGTACAGCTAATGAAGGAAAGATTCTGCGTGAAGGGATCACAACAGCAATTGTGGGCCGGCCTAATGTCGGCAAGTCCTCCCTGCTTAACGCGCTTGCCCGCGACAACAAGGCGATTGTAACCGATATTCCGGGAACAACGCGTGATGTAATAGAAGAGTATGTTACGATTAATAATATTCCTCTGAAGCTGCTGGACACTGCCGGTATCCGTGAAACGATGGATGTGGTAGAAAGAATCGGTGTGGAACGTTCGAAGGCGGCTTTTAGTGATGCGGATCTGATTCTGCTGGTGCTGAATGCCAATGATGAGCTGCATGAGGATGAACTGGCACTTATGGAACAAATCCACGGTAGACAAGCCTTGGTCATCATGAATAAAATGGACTTACCGTCCCGTCTGGATACGGAGAAGCTGCGCTCCTTTTTCGACGAATCGAGCATTGTACCGATGTCTGTGCTGGAAGAGGAAGGACTGGATAAACTGGAAGAGGCGATCTCGGCACTCTTTTTCGGAGGCAAGCTGGAGTCAGGTGACTTGACTTACGTAAGTAATGTAAGACATATTGCCCTGCTGAAGAAGGCGCATAAATCACTTCAGGATGCCTACGAAGCTGCGGAGATGCTTATTCCTATAGATATGATACAGATTGATGTGCGTCTGGCTTGGGAGCAGCTCGGTGAGATCGTTGGAGATACGGCTGCGGATTCTCTGTTGGATCAGATTTTCTCGCAGTTCTGCTTAGGCAAATAAAAGGAGGGAACAGTTATGAATTATGATGGAGGCAGCTATGATGTTGTCGTCATAGGCGCCGGACATGCCGGCTGTGAAGCGGCTCTGGCTGCTGCACGGATGGGCTGCCGCACACTGATGATCACGATTAACCTGGATATGGTGGCCTTCATGCCATGTAATCCATCCATTGGCGGACCCGCCAAGGGCCATGTAGTGCGTGAAATTGATGCGCTGGGCGGGGAAATGGGCCGCAATATAGATAAGACTTTCATTCAGCTTCGGATGCTTAATACCGGGAAAGGACCTGCTGTCCATGCACTTCGTGCACAGGCAGACAAGTTCCTTTATCAGCATGCGATGAAGGAAACGATGGAAAAGACACCTAACCTGACCCTGCGCCAGGGTATGGTGGAAGAACTGATTGTTGAGGACGGCCGCTGCACCGGGGTCATTACGAAGACCGGAACCGTATATCACAGCAAAACTGTTATCCTGACGACTGGAACCTATCTGCGCGGCAAAGTGATTATGGGTGAACTGACTTATGAGAGCGGGCCAAACAATCAGCAGCCGTCCGTACGGTTGTCGGAGAATTTGCGTGAGCTTGGATTCGATCTTGTCCGCTTTAAGACAGGAACTCCGCCGCGTGTGCATAGGGATACGATTGATTTCTCCAAGACAGAAATCCAGCCGGGCGATGATAAACCGAAATTCTTCTCTTTTGAAACCAAGTCATCAGATAATGAACAGCTGCCTTGCTGGCTGACTTACACATCACCGGTCACACATCAGATTATTAATGACAACCTGCACCGGGCACCGATGTTTACCGGAATTATTGAAGGAACAGGTCCTCGCTATTGTCCATCAATCGAAGATAAGGTCGTGCGTTTCAGCGATAAATCGCAGCATCAAATCTTCCTTGAACCTGAAGGCAAAAACACATCGGAATACTATGTACAAGGTCTGTCCACAAGTCTCCCTGAGGATGTACAACTGGCAGTGCTGCGTTCCATTCCCGGTATGGAAAAGGTTGAAATGATGCGTAACGGCTATGCCATTGAATATGATGCGATGGTTCCAACACAGCTCTGGCCTTCCCTTGAAACCAAACGGTTGCCGGGACTGTTCACAGCCGGACAAATCAATGGCACCTCCGGTTATGAGGAAGCTGCAGGGCAGGGTGTAATTGCAGGCATTAACGCAGCGCGTAAAGTACAGGAGAAGGAGCCCGTGGTGCTTGACCGGTCCCAAGGTTACATCGGTGTTCTGATTGATGATCTCGTCACCAAGGGAACCAATGAACCTTATCGTCTGCTGACTTCGCGTGCGGAATACCGCCTGCTGCTCCGTCATGATAATGCGGACCTGCGCCTGACTCCAATCGGTTATGAAATCGGACTTATTCCAGAGCAACGGTATGAGGCATTTCTTGATAAAAAAGGGCGGGTGGACCGTGAAATCATCCGCCTGCAGGAAACGAAGGTTAAACCTGTTCAGGTGAATGAGGCCCTTGCTGGTTATGAATCGGCACCTATTGTTGACGGAAGCAATCTGCTGACCTTAATGCGCCGTCCGGAGCTTACTTACAGCTTCGTAGATATGATATCGCCTGCTCCGGAAGAGCTGGACGAAGATATGAAGGAACAGGTTGAGATTCAGATAAAGTATGCCGGATATATTGAGAAACAGCTCCAGCATGTTGAGAAGCTGCAGAAGATGGAGAAGAAGAAGATTCCTGATGATATCAACTACAATGAGATTCATGGACTTGCTATGGAAGCCCGGCAAAAGCTGACCAAAATCGCACCCATCTCCATCGGGCAGGCTTCGCGCATCGGAGGAGTAACACCGGCGGATATCTCGATTTTGCTGGTACATTTGGAGCATTATAACCGTGTGACAGCGGCGAAAGGATAATCTATGGATAATACGGCAGCCCAGTTCACCGCTCTGCTCAAAGAGCGCGGACTACAGCTCTCAACGAAGCAATTAGAACAATTCGAACTATACTTCCAGGAATTGATTTCCTGGAATGAAAAGATGAACCTTACAGGTATTACGGAAAGAAGTCAGGTGTATACGAAGCATTTCTACGACTCTCTATCTCTGGCTTTCTATCTGAATATGGATGAAACCAAGAGTCTTGCTGATATCGGATCGGGTGCAGGGTTTCCTGGAATCCCACTGAAAATTCGTTTCCCGCATCTGAAGCTGACGATTGTAGACTCACTCAGCAAACGGATATCCTTTTTGCAGCATGTATGTGACACCTTAGGCCTGACTGGCGTACAACTGATCCACGGACGTGCAGAGGATGTCGCCAGACAGTTTGTCCACCGTGATGCTTATGATGTGGTGACTGCACGTGCAGTTGCCCGCCTATCTCTTTTGAATGAATTTTGTCTTCCGTTCACACGTAAGGATGGAATCTTCGCTGCAATGAAGGGGAGCGACCCGGCTGAGGAATTGGCAGAAGCCAAACGCAGCTTCAAGGAACTTCGTGCTGAGCTGCAGAAGGTAGAATCCTTCAGCTTGCCTGTTGAAGAATCCGCCCGGCATATTATTCTCGTACGTAAGACTGGGGCAACACCAGCAAAGTATCCGCGTAAGCCAGGCGTACCAGCAAAGTCGCCCCTTGTATAATTGTTTCACGTGAAACAATTAAAATCATATTTGCGAAATTAGATCAAGCTCATGCAGAATGAGCTTGATCTTTTTTAATGAGATTTGTGATAGATGCCCAAGCATCAACGGCATTTTCACCAGTGTCGTAACATATTACCTCAAGACTGGCCCCTATGGAGTTTATTTGTGAATAAGAGGACCCGGGGGGACCTTTAGGCAGGAAAAATAGGTCTATATGGAGAATAGGATTATGAGCAGAAAAGTGATAGAATACTATAGTAAGACTTTTTATAGAGAAGACTCTTCTGCTACTCTGTTACTACCCTGGTTGCAGAGAACCGAGGGTCAGAAATATGGCCAGGCTGTTCTTGAATTAAAGAGCTAATCAGCGATCTGATTCATTCTTTAATTGTAAGGAAAGTGACTATGAATAGGATAGATGCTTTTCTCACGCTGTACGATAGGCTTTTCGTAAGAAAGGTTAGAAGGATCGTACTATAACGAAATTAGGTGGTTATGAACGGAATGAAAGAACAATTCACCAAGCTTTTTGGATTTACCGAGCGGAGCAGCGGAGAAGAGATCAAACAAATCCCGGTTCATGAGGTCATCAGCAGTCCATATCAACCACGGACGATTTTTGATGATGACAAGATAGATGAGCTATGCCAGACTATCAAAACTCATGGAGTTATCCAGCCGATCGTTGTGCGTATGCGTGATTCCCAGTATGAAATCATTGCCGGTGAAAGACGCTGGCGGGCGGTCAAAAAGCTGGGCATGGAGACTATTCCAGCTCTTGTACGCGAATTCAATGATTCACAAGCAGCTTCAATTGCATTGATAGAGAATTTGCAGCGTGAGGGTCTGACCTCTATTGAAGAGGCAATCGCCTATCAGAAGCTGATTGATCTGCATCAATTGACGCAAGAGAGTCTGGCCCAAAGGCTTGGCAAAAGCCAGTCAACGATTGCCAACAAAATTCGCTTGCTGAATTTACCGGAGGCAGTCAAAGTTGCACTGATGGAAAGAAAGATCACTGAGCGTCATGCGCGTTCGCTTTTGTCTCTGGACAGTGAAGAGATGCAGATGAAGGTGCTGGCTGAGATTATCTCCAAAGAGCTCAATGTGAAGCAAACAGAAGCACGTATTGCATTCTATAAAGCCGTTACACAGACTAAGAAATCAAAACGGGTATCCTATACAAAAGATGTTCGTCTCGCCCTTAATACAATACGCCAATCCATAGACATGGTGTCCGGTTCGGGGATGGAAATCAAGACCTCCGAGAATGACCGTGGCGATCATTATGAGATTGTTATTCAAATCCCAAAAAGATAAATGGTTTCAAAAGCTGAAGGCGGCCCTGAGGTGATTGGCCGCCTTTTCTATGACTAGCTCCAGACGTTATCACACATACACTTTATGGATAAGTTAATGTATATTTGTCTACACTTCCCGCACATGTGATGCCGTAGTATACAAATCATTATGCCAATACAACTCATGACCTTACAAGATGATTCTTTCTAACAATTCGAGGTGAAATAAGTGTCCAAGATTATTGCCATAGCAAATCAAAAAGGCGGGGTCGGTAAAACAACAACCTCTGTAAACCTGGGTGCCGGCATGGCTACTTTAGGGAAAAGAGTGCTGCTTGTTGATATTGATCCGCAAGGTAACACTACGAGCGGCGTTGGCGTCAACAAAGCGGATGTAGCAAACTGCATTTATGATATTCTTATTAATGAAGCAAACCCGCAGGAAACGATATTGGAGACCCAAATCGAAGGCCTTCATATCATACCGGCGACTATTCAATTAGCGGGTGCGGAAATTGAATTAGTCTCTACCATATCCAGAGAACTAAAGCTGAAGAAGGCCCTAAATGCGGTCAAGGCGAATTATGATTACATCATCATCGATTGCCCTCCATCATTGGGCATTCTTACCATTAACTCTCTGACGGCAGCGGATTCAGTCATTATACCGATTCAATGTGAATACTACGCGCTTGAAGGGCTAAGCCAACTGCTTAACACCGTAAGACTGGTGCAGAAGAATCTTAACCCTCACCTTAAGATAGAGGGGGTACTGCTCACTATGCTTGATGCCCGGACCAATCTGGGGATTCAGGTGATTGAAGAAGTGAAAAAGTACTTCCAGGAAAAGGTATATAGAACCATTATTCCGCGTAATGTCCGCCTGAGTGAAGCTCCTTCACACGGACAATCCATTATTACTTATGATTCCCGTTCCAAAGGAGCGGAAGTGTATTTAGAGTTGGCAAAGGAAGTGATTTCTTATGAGTAAGCGCCTAGGCAAAGGCTTGGATGCTTTAATACCTTCTTTATCCATTAACGAGGATGACAAGGTTGTAGAAATACCCTTGTCACAGTTAAGAGCCAATCCGTATCAGCCGCGTAAAGATTTCAACGAAGAAGCTATTCAGGAGCTGGCTGAATCTATCAGACAGCACGGGGTCATTCAGCCAATCATTGTCCGCAGTGTATTGAAGGGTTATGAGATCATTGCCGGTGAACGCCGGTTCCGTGCATCCCAGTATTGCGGCAAAGCAACGATCCCTGCGGTAGTCCGCAGCTTAAGCGACCAGCAGGTTATGGAGATTGCCCTGATTGAAAACCTGCAGCGTGAGAATCTAAACGCAATGGAGATTGCGGTTGCATATCAAGGGCTAATGGATCAATTTGCTCTTACCCAAGAAGAGCTATCACTGAAGGTGGGGAAGTCCAGATCCCATATTGCCAACTTCCTGCGGTTGCTTAGTCTGCCGGAGGAAGTGAAGGATTATGTTTCACGTGGAACAATTTCTATGGGTCATGCCCGGGCAATTGTAGCGCTGAAAGATCCGGAGACGATAAAGCAATTAGCCGAACAGTGTGTGGAACAGCAGTGGAGTGTGAGAGAATTGGAAGAGGTAGTGAAAAACCTCGACCGCAAACCTGCGAATGGGATTAAAGCTAAGGTGGTCAAACGCGATCCTTATATTGATAACGTTGAGGAAGTATTGCGGGAACGGTTCAAAACAACCGTTAAGATTAAGCAAGGTAAGGAAAAAGGTAAAATAGAATTAAATTATTACAGTGCCCAAGACCTGGAAAGATTGCTGGAGTTGCTCGGGAACTGATTTGGATATTTGTGCCGAAAACATATCCTGAGATATCCCTAAAACGGATATGGAGGGATATGTTTTTTAAACGGAAAATAGTGAGGTGAAGAGATGGAGAGACTGGTTTATCTGGATCATGCAGCAACCTCGTGGCCTAAGCCGCCTGCAGTGGCTGCTGCAATGATGGATGCTCTGGAGCATTCCGGGGCAAATGCCGGACGCGGTAACCACTCGCTGGCGATAGGTACAGGGCGCGTGCTGGTGCGGGCACGGGCTTTGCTGGCTCAACTGTTCGCTGTCTCCAATGCTCAGAATATTGCCTTTACCCATAACACAACCATGGGGCTAAATATGGCTATTAAGGGTACACTTCAACCAGGGGATCATGTGATTTCAACGATGACAGAACATAACTCTGTACGCAGACCCTTAGAGTATTTGCGCCGGATAATGGGTGTTGAAGTGGATTATTTACAGGTGGATGGTGAGGGGCAGGTTGATCTGCTAGAACTTCAAAATTCGTTCCGCCACAATACCAGAATGGTGGTTTGTAATCACAGCTCCAATCTGCTCGGGAGTATACTTCCTCTTGGGATTATCGGCGATATGGTTAAATCACACGGAGCTGTATTTCTGGTGGATGCTGCTCAGAGTGCGGGTTCACTAGATATAAATGTGCCGGAAATGAATATCGATCTGCTGGCTTTTCCGGGGCACAAAGGGTTGTTAGGACCTCAAGGGACCGGGGGGCTGTATATATCGCCACACTTAGATCTGGAGCCTCTGATGCACGGCGGAACAGGCAGCCAGTCGGAAAATAGTGATCAGCCCATGGTGCGGCCTGACCGCTATGAAGCGGGCACTCAGAACGCTGTTGGTGTAGCCGGGCTGCTGGCGGGTGTGAAGGAAATACTGGCCATGGGAACGGAACGGATTCATATGCAGGAATGGGAGCTGACGCAGAGGCTGATGGAAGGCTTGGCCGTCATCCCGGGGATTAGGATTCTCGGCCCTGGCCTGGGCATTCAGCGCAGTGGAATTGTAGCGTTTGTAGTGGAGGGACAAGAGTCAGCGGATATTGCCCATCGCCTGGACCGTGAATATAACATTGCTGTGCGTGCAGGCATGCATTGTACGCCGCTGGCCCATAAAGCCGCAGACACTTTGGAGAGTGGAGCGGTGAGGGCAAGTGTTGGTGTAAGCTCGACAGAAGAGGATGTTAACAGATTGCTGGATGCCATGGCCGAAATGTATGGTGCTTCACGAACAAGATAACAAGTGGATATGGCTTTGGCGTTCTTATAAAGGACGGTACCGTTTCGGCGGGAAATAGAAGGATAAGCTATCATGTGAAACCTGATGAATTTTTATATTTAGACAAAGGATGGTCCATATATGTCGGAATTAAATGAAGTAATAAGTGAACAGCTATCGGTGTTCCTTATGGGTTTTGCAGTGATAATTATTCTGCTGGCAATTGTTCTAATTATTCAAGGTGCCAAGATCCGCAAGATGCGGCGCAGATATGAAGCGATGATGACCGGGAACGGCATTGAGGATCTGGAGAGCCTGCTGGTAAACCTGAAGAACCAGGGAGATATGCTGGAGGATGGTCAGCGTGAGCATAAGGCGATGATTGAAGCCGCACAAGCCAAAATGCGGGGGATGAAGTCCAAGGTAGCCATGAAACGCTATAATGCCTTTGGAGAGCGCGGCAATGATCTGAGCTTCTCGCTTGCCATTCTGGATGACAACCATAGCGGAATTGTGCTGAGCAGTCTGCACAACCGCGAGAACTCATATATATACTCCAAACCGCTTGAAAAGGGAGAGTCGCAGTATCCCCTGTCTCCAGAGGAGAAGGAAGTTATTGCTCTCGCGCTGCAGCAGATCTAGCATGAAGGTTCCATTGCTTAAGTGCGGAGTATAGGCTGGAAGCAATGATATCGGATAATCTCATTACAAGGCTTAATCTCGTATTCTGCAGTACAAAATACTCCATGAAGCCGCCGACATTCACAATGCCTGTCAAATGGATATCACCTACTGGCGGGAGCTGCTTGTTGACCCCTGCTCCCGGCCGGAGGGGGCCGTCTACGACCTGGATGCAGCCAACGCTTGTTGACTGGCCCAGACAGGCATCAATTCCGATGATGAACGGGTTAGGGTGCTTCTGATAAATGAGGGAGAGAGTCTCCTCCAGGTTAACAGCATGAACTGGCTCGTCCAGCGTTCCGTAGAGATGGAATAAGGGGCTATGGAAGCGGGCAAGCGCAGTGCCGACCAGCGGTCCAAGTGAATCACCGGTAGAGCGGTCTGTGCCTACACAGACAATAACAATTGGTGTATCTGTACGTGTGCGTGAAAAGTGGAAAAGAAGCCGATGAGTAATCGCAGAATAGATATCGGGATCAGCATGTGATATTTTTAAACAGGATGGTTCTTGCAGGGATGAAGCTTTAGAAGAGAAATTCATATGATCTTCCTTTCTGTTCTGATGATCCTAGTATATGGATGAAAGTGGCTTTTTATACTATGGCGGCAATAGATAGGACGAATAGCCCAGAGGAGGCGCGGAGTGTGGAGGATGAACTGCTAATAGCCTTTGATTCGACCCAGCAGGCGCTGCGCGCTGAGATGCTGCTGGAATATGCGGAGATTGAAATTGATATATTTCCTACACCCAAGGAGATTACAGCCGGTTGCGCCATGTCGATCCAATTCTACCGGAGTGCATTGGAAGAGGTGCGGGTCATTGTGGCGGAGCAGAATGTAGAGATACGCGGGATCTTTGCCAAATCAAGTGATGGTATAGGATATGTGGAGGTTGTGGAGAAGGAGGGGCAGGATGAATAACTGGATGCTGGAAGTGACAACGCCGGGTCAGGCAGTCGACGAAGTGGTCCGCTTTAAGGATAGAATATGGGAATGGATAACCAATGCAGATATGTGGGCTACCGTGCTGTTTTCCGGGGTGCAGATTCTGCTGCTTTTTCTTGTGACCCGGGTGATTATTAAGGTAGTCTCCAATGTTATCGACCGTTCCCTGGAGAGGGAGACGCGGGGAAGGCGCTTAGCGAATAACCGCCGATTCTCAACAGTAGGCGGACTTATGAAAAATGTGGTTGCCTTCATCTGTAATTTTGTCATGATTATGATGATTCTGTCTGTATTCCAATTCGATCTGAAACCGCTGCTGGCCGGGGCCGGAGTTGTGGGGCTGGCGATAGGGTTCGGCGCACAAAGTTTGGTCAAAGATGTAATTACCGGTTTCTTCATCATCTTCGAGGATCAATTTGCAGTAGGCGATGTCATCCAGAGTGGAACCTATAAAGGTACGGTAGAAATGATTGGCCTGAGAACGACCCGGCTGCTGAGTGCGACAGGGGAAGTGCATATCATACCGAATGGCACGATTGTAAACGTTACGAATTATTCGCTGGCTAATGCCCTGGCGGTGGTGGATGTGCCTGTCAAAATAGAGCGGGGTTTAGAAGCAACACTTGCACTGATTGGAGAAGCGCTTAAGGGGATAGAGGAACGGAACCCCAGTGTAATTGACTATCCCAATGTGCTGGGTATTCAGTCGATGAGTACTTCGGAGTATGTAATCCGGGTGGCGGCTAATTGCATGCCTAACGCCAGAGATTCCGCAGAGCGGCAGATTCAGAGTGATATTAAGCAGGCCCTGGAGCAGCAAAGCGCTTTGGAAGCAGCCAAGGCAGAGCAGGAGGCTCGTGTGCAGGCAGACAGGGAGGCAAGGGAGGCTGAAGCGGCTCAAGAGGAGGAACTCTCTGAGAGCTCCCGTAGAGCCCGTGAGGAGCAACAGGCAAGTCCGAGAAGACAGATAGCTGCTGCGCAAGAGGGAGAGGAAGGGGAAGAAGAATAATGGAACGCAAAGTATTCGGGCTGGGTGATATTGTACAGATGAAGAAGCCGCATCCCTGCGGAACGAACGAGATGGAGATTATCCGTATGGGAATGGATATCCGGATTAAATGTACCGGCTGTCAGCATAGCGTCCTAATCCCCCGTGCTAAATTCGAAAAAAACATGAAGAAGGTTCTTCATTCTGCAAAGAGCGGAGCCGAAAACAATTAAGCTTGCAGCAGAGGTAAAGCGCTAGTGCAAATAGCTTGCAATTGTAACTTTGGCATGATACAATAATTCTTGCTGCGGAGAGGTACCCAAGAGGCCCAAGGGGGCTGACTCGAAATCAGTTAGGCGTGTCACAGCGTGCGTGGGTTCGAATCCCACCCTCTCCGCCACTTCAGCATTATATACATTAACTACTATCCCTTCGTTCAGGTGACGAAGGTTTTTTTATTTCTGCATGAAGACATACAAAAAGAGAGACCTTTGCAGGTCTCTCTCCAGAGGCAGTACATCAATGATGTTTGGAAATCTCTGTCTGTAGCCGCTAAAGTGAAACAGGTTGTGCCAGGCTGTTTTTTTTAGGAACAGCCTTTACTCTCCCCGGGTTACAATAGTTGCTGATTCAGAATCCCTGTGATTGTGTTCGTCTACGACGTTCAACGGAACCACACCTCTCTTTTGTACTGCCTGAGTATAGTATGTGCAGCCGGACAGGTTTTATACATGCGATGCGATTGGTTAATTAATGCACGCGTGCTTTCTCGACTTTTTTCCACTTGCGGTTCTGATTGGAGGTCTCAGGAAACGTGTCGCCCTTCTCCATTTCAATCCGCTTGGGATTCTGGATCTCGGTATGGAAGCTGCGCGCCTCGCCTACTTCTGTATAAACCCCCGGATTGGGGGCTTTATCGCCCTTTTCGTACTCTGTTTTCTCGCCCATAGTATGATAAGCCTCCTTCTGTAAAGTGGTGAAGCGGTTATATTGTGGCCTTGCAGAGACATCTTCATGTAATTAATATCGGTCCATGATCTGGTGCGTATGAATAAAGCTTGCATTCATCAGTGGGATTTGGTATATTGATTTGGTGCGAGTCTATGTTTGTGCTCGTTCCTTGCTCCTGACGTGATCAGGGGCCTCAGACCATAAGGAGGTGAAAATTATGCGCAAATATGAAGTCATGTACATTATTCGTCCTGACATTGAACAAGAAGCCGTTCAAGCAGCAGTCGAAAAATTCCAAGGCATCATCTCCAACGGCGGAGAAATTACAAAGCACGATGTGCAAGGTAAACGCCGTCTTGCGTATGAGATCAAGAAATTCCGTGATGGCGTTTATGTTTTGGTTAACTTCAATGCAGAACCTGCAGTAGTTACCGAATTGGAACGTCTCATGAAGATTTCCGACGAAGTAATTCGTTATCTCATTACGAACGACGTTGCCTAAGATATTGACAAGCTTTGTAACGAATCGCGCTATAAGGAGGGGATTGAATTGTTGAACCGTATCATTCTGATCGGTCGGTTGACCCGTGACCCGGAACTTCGTTATACTCCCGCTGGTGTTGCCGTAACGCAGTTTACGCTTGCCGTAGACCGCAACTTTACGGGCCAGAACGGTGAACGCGAAGCGGACTTTATCCCGGTAGTAACCTGGAGACAGCTGGCTGAGACCTGTGCCAATTACTTGCGCAAAGGACGACTGGCAGCCGTAGAAGGACGCATCCAAGTACGGAATTACGAGAATAATGAAGGTAAACGTGTATACGTCACTGAAGTTATTGCTGATAATGTCCGATTCCTGGAATCCTCGCAGAACCGTGAAGGCGGAAATGCACCAAGTGGTGGAAGTACTCCCGAAGAGCCTGCCTTTGGTGGCGGCGGTAACGGCGGTAACAGTGCACGCGGAAATAACAACAATTTCTCGCGTAACAACAATACTCAAGATCCTTTTTCAGGCGATGGAAAACCGATCGATATATCGGACGATGATTTGCCATTTTAATAAGGAAGGACTGAACTGAACATGGCTTTTAAACCAAGAGAAGGCGCGGACAACGACAAAAGACCGGCACGTCGTGGTGGACGCAACAAGCGTAAAAAAGTGTGCTACTTCACTGTGAACAAGATTACTCACATTGACTATAAAGACACTGAGCTTCTTAAGAAGTTCATCAGCGAACGCGGAAAGATTTTGCCGCGTCGTGTAACTGGTACAAGTGCAAAATACCAACGCGCTCTGACCATTGCTGTAAAACGCTCGCGTCAAATCGCGCTGCTGCCTTACACAACGGAATAGGACGTTTTATGAAGCAGCCGGCTTAGCCGGCTGCTTTTTTGCATGCATACAAAAGAATTACCGCGGGCAAAAACTGTATAATAGGGGCAGAATACTGGCTAGGCCATTTAAATAAAACTTGGAGGAATGAACAATGATCAGCGCAAGTCCTTACATCATTATTGAGCACGTGCAGGAGTCTGTGGAGTACTACAAGAGCGTTTTTGGCGGAGAGATCAAGGTTCTGAATGAACATAATGGCAAGCTGCTGCATGCTGAGCTGCATTTGGGGCAGACACTGATTCATTTCTCCGATGATTACGGTAAAGGTGCCAAGACAGAGGATGTAAGTGTTATTCTGGGGCTGGACAACGAAGATGAGATGCGGGCGATTTATGAGAAACTGAGCTCAGAGGGCGGGCAGGTCAAGGTGGAGCTGCAAAAAACCTTCTTCGGCGCACTTCATGGACAGGTTGCCGACGGTAAAAACGGAATTACATGGGTAATGAATTGCTTTGCCGGCAATTGACAACCGGATTCCAGATGTAGTAAATTACAGGTATCCTATAACTAAAGGGGAAATTTTGATGTTGGTGAGCGTTCTTAACTAAGCAACTTCATATCATTCCGGCAGTAAGCCGCAGCGTGCTCCAATCATTGCCAGGAGCATGTCTTGTTAGACTATGTCCTGGTGACATCTCTGATTAGCAGCGGGCTGTAAGAATGAATGATTTAGTTAAGAACACACGCGAAGCGTCATGATGGCCTCTTTACGGCTATTATTCTCTTTGTGATTAACCGTGCTCTTTGCAGCACGGTTTTTTCTGTTTTCAGGAGCTTTTCATCCAGCGGGTGGGGCCAGTACCTGAAGCCAAAGAGGAGAATAGCATTCAAAAGAGGGCGAAGACTGCCGCAGTGGCGGGTCTTCGCCCTTTTTGCGTTAGGGAGCAAACCTGAAATACAGGCATCTATATAAGGAGGAATCAGAGTGAATCTACAGAGTATGAACACCTTGGAATACGAGACAATCAAACAGGAGTTAATGCGCCATGCCGTATCCTATGAAGGGAGAAGATATGTGAGCGAGCTTGCGCCGATGACCTATCTGCCGGCCATACACCGTGCACTGGATGAAGCGGACGAAGCCAAAGAGCTGCTGGAGCGGGGGGCGAGTGTGCCCATTCCGTCACTGGAAGGCATTGAGTGGGTTCTGTCACTGCTTGGAACCGGTTATCTGTACAATGAGCAGGATTTCACCGCAGTATCCGTGTTCCTGCACAGCTGTGGACAGCTGCGTAAGTATATGGCTTCCAAGGAGCACAGTGCACCGCGTATTGCTGCTTACGGAGCTTCTCTGCAGGAGCTGAGTTCTGTCAGGGATGAGATCGAACGTTGTATCCGGCTGGGTGTTATTGACGATCAGGCCAGTAAAGGACTGGAGCGGGTGCGCAAACGGCTGGCTGTGGCCAAGGATCGTCTGCAACGAAAGCTGGAGAGTATTATGGCGCGCCATAAGTCCATCCTCCAGGAGAGTCTGATCAGCATGCGCGGCGGCCGGTATGTGATTCCGGTGAAACGGGAGTATCACAAGCAAATCAAGGGCTCCGTGCTGGATCAATCGACCAGCGGGCAGACCGTCTTCGTGGAGCCGGACGAGGTGGCCTCCCTTCAGGGAGAGATTGAGCTATTGTCAGCTGATGAAGCCCGGGAGGAAGGAATCATCCTAAGTATGCTTACAGGGCTGCTAGAGCAGGAACAGGCTGCTCTGCGGCTGAATATTGAAGTAACCGGCACCTATGATTTCATCTTCGCCAAGGGGAAGTATGCCAGGGTTCTTAATGCCCGGACTGTCTCTCTGAATGAACGCGGCTTCCTGCGGATGAATGGAGGCAGGCATCCTCTGCTCAAAGATATGGTGCCGGTCAGCCTGGAGTTTGGTCAGGGCTACAAATCTCTGATCGTAACCGGCCCCAATACAGGCGGCAAAACGGTAGTACTCAAAACGCTGGGCCTGCTGTCGTTGATGGCACAATCCGGTCTGCTGGTGCCGGTTGCGCCGGGCAGTGATTTTACCGTGTTCAGCAATGTAATTAGCGTAATTGGCGATGGTCAGAGTCTGACGCAGTCGCTCAGTACCTTCTCTGCACAGATGAAGAGTATAGAAGGAATGCTAAGTGATGCCGGCAGAGGCGTGCTGCTGCTGATTGATGAGCTGGCGGCAGGTACGGATCCCGGGGAAGGGTTCGCCCTATCGATTGCTATTCTGGAGGAGCTGAACCGTAAAGGCGCTAATATTGTGGTAACCACCCACTTCAACGAACTTAAGGTATTTGCTGCAGCTACACCGGGATTTCAGAATGCACGGATGGAGTTCGATAAAGAGACTCTGCAGCCGCTGTACCGGCTGACGATTGGCGAAGCGGGCGAGAGCTATGCCTTGCAGATAGCCGAGCAGCTCGGCATAAACAAACCGGTTATTGAGCGCGCCAAACAGCTTGTAGCCGAGCAGCAGGAGCATAGAGGCAGCCAGAAGCCGTGGAGTAGCCCTTACAGACAGGAACAGAGTTCGAGAGCTGCTGATGCTGAGAAGAGGAATGCTGCGTCTCAGAGCGGCAATCCGGATCAAAACCGGGATGATGCAGCTGATGCGGGGCACAGCGTGCCGGCGGCGAAGCCTGATTTTGAAGTGGGAGACGCTGTTTACGTCACTACGCTGGGGCGAACGGGAATTGTATATATGAAGAAGGATAGCCGGGGGATGGTCGGAGTGATGATCCAGAAACAGAAAATAACCGTAAACCATAAGCGTTTGAAGCCATATCTGTCCAAAGAGGAGCTATACCCGGCGGATTATGATTTTGATATTATTTTCGAGAGCAAGGATACCCGCAAGAAGCGCAAACTGATGCAGAAGAGGCATGTTGAAGGCCTTAGCATCATACATCCCGAGGAGGAAAAATAAGTGTGATTACTCCAGAAGTCTGCCCGTCAGGGCAGGCTTTTTTCACATTTCACGGGGGCTTCTGCAGACCAAATAGAAATTAAAGGCTTCACTTTAGAGCCAATATTGGTTATCCTCTATTATGTGGCATATTCAAATGTCCATGAGCTGAACAATCAGAGTTATAGTAAAATTCAGTGTAGTAACCGCTTACATAAAGTCTGATGGAACCCGGGAGGGAAGAAATATATGTCAAAACATATCATCGGCCGGCTAATGCTTCCGCTTATGCTTGCGGTGGCGTTGTCTGCATGCAGCGGGCCAAGCCCGGGCGCCCAGTCTTATATGACGCGCTTAAGCAAAACAGCCGATGAACCTATAGCAGGCGGGACAGTAACCTATGGATATTCATCTGCGTTTCAGGGCAATTTCGAACCGGCCTTTATTGAAGGGGAAGACGATGCGAATGTGCTTGAATTCACTACGGAAGCCATGTTCAAAGTCAACGATGACCTGTCTACGGCTCCTAACATTGCCACTTGGCAGGAATCCGAGGATCATACGGTATTTACGTTCACCATCAAACCTGGTGTCCGCTGGCATAACGGCGATGAGCTGACCGTGGAGGACTGGAAGTTTGCCTTGGAGACCATCGCCAGCCCGGATTATCCGGGCTCCAGGTATTATAGCGTGGAAATGATTAAGGGAGCCGAAGCTTACCACCTGGGGGAGGCCAAGGAAATCACCGGACTCAAGGTGATGGACCCGTATACGCTGCGTATTACGATGAATTCAGCGCGGGCGAACATGATCGATAACCTGTGGGCATATCCGATGAACAAAAGGTATTTCGAGGGCGTCGCAGTGAAGGATATGTTGGACAGTGATCAGGTACGTAAGCAGCCTATTGGCACCGGTCCTTTCATGATTAAGGCTATTGTGCCGGGTGAGAGTGTCGAAATGATACGGTTCGATGATTATTATAAAGGGAAAGCTCTGCTGGACGGAGTAACCTACAAGGTCATTGACAGCAAGGACATGACGGCACTGCTTGAAGCCGGAAGCATCGATATCGGGAGCCTTCCGCGGGATGCTTACCAGGCTGCAGGGCAGCTGAACAATGTGGAGATCAAAGTGACACCAGGGCTG
Organism: Paenibacillus sp. FSL R10-2736; assembly: GCF_038000245.1. Lineage (NCBI taxonomy): Bacteria > Bacillati > Bacillota > Bacilli > Caryophanales > Paenibacillaceae > Paenibacillus > Paenibacillus sp. FSL R10-2736. The sequence goes on along the minus strand of NZ_JBBOBN010000002.1, from coordinate 456,454 downwards.
TCTTATGAATATATAGGGTTCAAGTTTGGACACTGGGATGATGAGAGCGGCCAGGTGGTGATGGATAATCCCAAATTCCAGGACAAACGTCTCCGCAAAGCGATGTATTATGCGCTTGACCGGCAAGGGATTATTGATAAATATTCCTATGGCCTGGGAACACTGATCGAGACCCCTATTCCCAGCTCAAGCTGGGCTAAGATTGATGACCAGGATATAGATACCTATGCTTATCTTCCGGAGAAGGCAGAGAACCTGCTGGATGAGGCAGGATATCTCGATACGGACGGAGACGGGCTCCGCGAGGATCCAAGCGGTAAGAAATTCACGATTCATTACGACGCGATGTCCGGCAGCAAAACAGCAGAGGCACGTTCTGCAGCGATTCTGCAGAACTGGCGTGATGTCGGGCTGAATGTTCAGTTAAACGGCGGCAGCCTGAAGGAGCTGAACAGCTTTTATGAAGCAGTAGAGTCCGATGATCCGTCCGTAGAGCTATTTAACGGTGTATGGGGGCTGGCCAGCGACCCCGATCCTTCGGGCTTATGGAGGGCAACCGATTCGTGGAATTATCCGCGGTGGACGTCCAAGCGCAGCGAGGAACTCATCCGTGACGGGGTAAGCCTGAAAGCCTACGACCAGGATTTCCGCAAAGAGGCATATTATGAATGGCAGAAGCTGATTAATGACGAGGTTCCGATGATCTTTTTCTCCGAACGCTCTAATATTACCGCGGTTAATAAACGCCTCCAGGGTGTATCTACGAACGCGATCAGCAATATACGTGATCCGCAGAACTGGTGGATCAAGGAAATCGATTAGATAAATAATGACGGTCCGATCTGTTGCCTAGGCAGGCAGTGCGGGCCGTCATTTTTTATTATTTTCTGGAAATGAGCATCAAAACGGATTTTCCTGCGTCATATACTTTAAGGAATACAGGCGGCTATCGCGCCGATGCTGTCGTTATTTGTTGTTTCTTTTTAGGTGTGAAGTGATTACAATAGAAATATTGTTTATGTGTCAAAGCAGTTTTCCAGGTTTATTCTACAATTAGAACGACCCGAATCCCGGAAAGGGGGAACCATATCCTTAAGCAGGGCAGCGCATAGCAGCAAGAAGAGCCCAGTCATGACTGTCTGAAAGTCCAGGCAGGCATTGTAAATAGAGCACGGCAATCATATGTACAATCCACCATAAAGAAGGAATTATAATTATGAAAAAAATAAAAAAACTGAAGAAAAGATACATTGCACTCATTGTAGCCCTGGTCATTGTAGCCGGAGGATTTTTGTTCCAGAAGCCGCTCGCGGTGCTGGCCTTTGACCTCTTTTTGTCGGATCAGGTGGAAACCAAGCTGGCGGAAGAATCCTACCAGCCTTTGGAGAATAACGGTACAACTACCACAACGGTTAAACCTGCCCCGGTAGTATTCAAAAGCGACCCGTTCTCTTTAATGCTCCTGGGTACAGACCAGCGGGGCAATGAAGTGGCCAGGTCCGATACGATGATCTATGCCGTTATCCGTCCGGAGGATTATAAGATTCTGCTGATCTCAATCCCCCGGGACACCTACACGGAAATTATCGGGCATGGTGACAATAAGAAGGACAAAATCACGCATGCCTATGCTTTTGGCGGCCAGCAAATGGCTAAAGATACCTTGGAAGCATTACTGGGACATGATATTCAATATTATGCCACAATTAATTTCCAGGGCCTGAAGGATGCGGTTGACGCTATTGGCGGTGTTCCGCTGCCGATCAAGAAGGATATTGTCAACAAAGGTGCGGATCATGAGAAATTCACCATTAAGGCCAATAAGTCGAATTACAGTGGTGAAGAGGCGCTTAACTATACCCGTTACCGCGAGGATAGCGATTTCAACCGGACCAAACGCCAGCAGGTATTTATCGATGTGGTAGCGAATAAAATGTTATCAATCAGCCAAATCGGCAACATCCCGGAGCTGCTGGATATTATGGGCGATAATTTCAAAACAGACATACAGCCTTCAACGATCATCAGTCTGGCCAAGAAATTCATGGGCGGCAAGGATATGGATATCTCCAGCTTCACGGTGATGGGCGAAGGCGAACGCATCAATGGCGTGTATTACGATATTGTTGATGAAGAGGATCTGAGTGAAGCTAAGGCCATGATCGATAACTGGATGAATGCCAGCACACCGGTGGACCAGCTAATTGAACCAGGCAAAGCAGAGAATGCCCTGGAGCCTGCGGCTACAGCTACAGCCCAGTAAGGGCGGACGCGTACATTCTGTCCCCCATAAAAACAGCAGCCATCCGCAAGGTTAATGGCTGCTGTTTATTGTCTTCATGGTATAATGAACTGGAACGAATTGCTGTCTCAGGCGTATAACTACGGTGGGCCTTGCAGCACGGAAGGTAGAGCATCATTCCTTCGGAACTCTTTGAGGAGGATCAAGAGATGAATATTGCGTTTTTTTTACTTCCGAAACAGGAGGTAGCTTGCGTTACACTGGATTCGACGCTGCGCCAGACCTTGGAACGGATGGAGTTTCACCGCTATACCGCAGTGCCGATTCTGAACCGGAACGGGGAATATGCCGGAACAGTCACAGAAGGTGATTTGCTCTGGTACATGAAGGAGTCGGGCGGCGCCGTTACTTTTGAGAATGCTTCCAAATATCTGCTTAAGGATGTACCGCTGCGGATGAATAATCTGCCAGTATCCATTGATGCGGATATGGAGGACTTGATTAACCTGGCCAAAGTACAGAACTTTGTACCTGTAGTTGACGACATGAAACGGTTCATTGGTATTGTACGCCGGAGTCAGATCATCGAATATTGCGAAAAGGTTGTCTCGCGGCAATCCCAGGAATCGTTATAACCTCATCCATATGGCGACAAATGCTTAAGGAACCAAGGCCTGTATTTCCGGCGTAACGGAATGCGGGCCTTTTTTGAAAGGCGGGCTGTAGATACCTTCCGGTGTGCCTGTAAAGTCCATGAATTACACCCGGATCAAAGGATCCGCTATGCGGATGATCCGGGAGGCTGGCGTCCGTGTGGCTCGGAAATATTTATGCTATAATGGAGAATAATGCTTTTTGCCGGAGGTAGAGAGACGTGCCCAATGTGCCGAAGGACCTGGACGTGGCCAAACGCGCCAAGGTAATTGAGTGGTTAAAGACCGAAGTAATCGATCAAGTCTCACGGTTATTCAAAGCGTTGTGGGAAGGCAGTACCGCCCGTGTAGGCGACAGCCTGGCCAGCCTGATTATGAGCTCATATATATTGGGGCGCAGACTTGGTATCCCTTATCGTGAACTGGATGACTTGCTGATGGAGAAGCTGAGAAAGCACAGGCAGGAAGGCCATCAGCTGGAAGAATGGTACCAGGATATATCTGCACTAGAAGAACATATGCGTAAGAGGTGAATACTGTTGAAATTTCGCTGGACATCTGTGGCTTGGAGCATAGCTTATCTGCTGCTGCTGTTATCCCTGTCCACCCCATTACTGCTTATCACGACGCTGTTTATGATTATCCCGGCCATTGTGCTCTTTACGACTCTTAGCACGAAGCAGTTTATTCTGCATATAGTGCCGGTCCTGCTGATTGTGGGCCTGATTACACCGTTTTACGTATTGATAGCTATTTATTTCCTGATACCGGCCCTTGTAATGGGACGCCGGTATAAGAAACGCGCATCAGCGATGTCTACGCTAATTGCCGGTATGGTCGCAGTATTAGGTGAATTCCTGCTGATTCTGTTAATCAGTACTACATTCCTGCAGTTTAACTTGTACGATTATGTATACGATGTTCTGCAGACTTATACGGACTGGCTGGCCACTATGGGGGCAAGCAATCCTCTGCTCTCCGAGATCACCATTTCATCGGATCAGATTGGCATGATGAGCTGGTTGACCATCCAGGCTATTCCGATGACGCTCATCCTTAGCGCATTCATCATAGCTGTCATTACGCATTCCATTGTCCGTCCGATTCTGAACAGCATGGAATACGCGGTGCCAAGACTGAAGCCTGCACGGGAGTGGAGACTGTCCAGAGCCTTCATCTGGTATTATCTGCTTGGCGTAGTGCTCAGCCTGCTCTTCGGCGGTGCGGACAGCGGCTTCATGCTGATGGTCTCGGCCAATCTGCTGCCGCTGCTGCAAATCGCATTCAAGATTCAAACCATCGGTTTCCTCTTCTTCCTCATACATGAACGGAAGTGGAGCAAGATAGTAGCGCTGCTGCTGGCGATACCTGTTATCGTCCTGCCGGGATTCTGGATTATCGGTGTTGTCGATCTGGCGTTTCCGCTGCGGGAGCTTGTGAAGAAATCGAAACGATAGGGTGAGAGCTCATGCCAAAATTTCTGCAAAGACGCTGGCACGGGTATCATACCGTGTGGGCGTTCTTGCTGCTGCTGGTCCTGATTATAGTGGTCAGTATCTATAACTGGGTCCTCGGTGTTGCCAGCCTCTTCCTGGCCGGCACATTGTGTTTCACCATGCTGCAGGCCGAGCTGTCGTTCCGCCGCAACCTTGTAGATTATATTAACGGCCTCTCCTTCCGCATTAAACGGGTGGAAGGAGAGGCTGTAAGTATGCTTCCCTTAGGGATTATCCTGTACAGTGAAGACCGTACTGTGGAGTGGAATAACCGCAATGCCAGCCAGATCTTCTCCCGCAAGACTCTTGTGGGTGAAGATATGCAGGAGCTGATGCCCGATGTCATTGCTTCTCTGAAGAATATACCGCAGAAGCGCGAACCCGCCAAAGACGGTGCGCTGAAGGATCACCGCCAGGAGATCACGGTCGATGACCGTTATTATCAGGTGGTGGTGATTCCAAGTGAACGTCTGCTCTATCTCTACGATATCACTGAGCTGGTGGTCCTGCGTGAGCGGTATGAGGAAGAAAAGCTGGCGATCGGTATTGTAATGATGGACAATCTGGATGAAGCGGCCCAGGGAATGGACGATCAGCAGCGCACATCGCTGATCGCGAAGGTAGCCAGCGAGATTACGGAGTGGAGCAAGCAGTTTGAAGTCTATCTGCGCCGCCTGTCTTCAGAGCGGTATCTGATGCTGCTGAACCACCGCAGTCTCCAGGCGCTGGAGGAGAGCCGGTTCGTTGTACTCGATGAGGTCCGCGAGATGACGGCTGATCTCAAGGTGCCGATGACGCTCAGCATAGGCCTTGCCTATGGCTCGGAATCGGCCAGTGAGCTCGGTGCTCTTGCCCAGTCGAGTCTGGATATGGCACTGGGCCGGGGCGGAGACCAGGCGGCTGTGAAGGCGGGCCAGCGGCTCTCCTTCTATGGCGGCAAGAGCAATGCCGCAGAGAAACGGACGAGGGTACGGGCACGGGTGATCGCCCACGCCCTGCGCGATTTGATGCAGGAGAGCGACCGGGTGCTGATTATGGGGCACAGGGTGCCTGATATCGACGCTGTAGGTGCAGCAATCGGCCTGCTCAAGGCCGCGCAGATGTACAATGTGGAAGCCAGTATTGTAATGGAGACGCCGAATCCGTCCATTACCCGCATGATGGAGCAGATCCGTAAGGATGAAGCGCTATACAAGACCTTCATCACGACAGAGCAGGCGCTGCAGGTTATGACGGAGCATACGCTGCTGATAGTTGTAGATACACATAAGGCTTCCATGACAATGGAGCCGCGGCTGGTGCAATACGCCAGCCGGATCGTAGTAGTGGACCATCACCGACGGGGAGAAGAGTTCATCAATGATGCAGTGCTCGTGTATCTGGAGCCTTACGCATCTTCAACCTGTGAGCTGGTGACCGAGCTGCTGCAGTATATTCACGACAAGATCAAGCTCAGTCCGCTGGAGGCTACCATGCTGCTGGCGGGTATCACGGTGGATACGAAGCATTTCGCGCTGCATACCGGGTCGCGGACCTTCGAGGCAGCCGGATTCCTGAGGCGTGTCGGGGCAGATACGATTCTGATTCAGCGCATGCTGAAGGAGGATCTGCAGGAGTATATCTCCAAGGCGGAGATTATCAAGCATGCGCGGATGGTATATGATCATATCGCGCTGGTGGTTACTGCGCCGGGAATGAAAATTCCACAGCTGCTGATTGCCCAGACGGCGGATACGCTGCTGGGAATGACAAATGTGGTTGCTTCATTCGTGATCAGTGAGCGGCCTGACGGCCTGATCGGCATCAGTGCCCGGTCACTGGGGCGGATGAATGTACAAGTGGTTATGGAGAAGCTGGGGGGCGGCGGACATCTATCCAATGCGGCTGTACAGCTTGAAGGAACCACTAAGGAAGCAGAAGCCAGACTGCTTGCAGTACTGGCCGAAATTGAATCGAAAGAGGGGCTATTCGAATGAAGGTCATTTTCATCAAGGATGTTAAGGGTCAAGGCAAGAAGGGGCAGGTTAAAGAGGTATCCGAAGGTTATGCAGCCAACTTCCTGCTGCCGCGCGGACTGGTTCGTCCGGCTACCGACGGCAATGTGAAGACGCTGGAGAACCAGGCGGCAGCGGAACAGCGCCGTAAGGACCAGGAGAAAGAGGAAGCTGTTCAGCTCGGCAAAAAGATTGATGAGCTGACCTTGACGCTGAAGGCCAAAGCGGGCGAAGGCGGCCGTCTGTTCGGGGCGATCACCAGCAAACAGATCGGCGAAACGCTGGCGGCTACGCAGGGAATCGTGATCGACAAGCGCAAGATTGAGCTGAGCGATCCGATCCGCCATGTAGGCACGTTCCAGGTAACAGTGAAGCTGCACACTGAAGTAAAGGCTAACCTCACGGTGCAGGTAACGGAGGAGTAGAATGGGTGGAGATCTCTTTTTCGATCGGGTTCCCCCGCAGAATCTAGAGGCAGAACAGGCCGTACTAGGTGCGGTTCTGCTGTCGGATGAAGCGCTTATTACCGCGATGGAGCGGGTGAATACCGAAGACTTCTACGACAAACCGCATCAGATGATATTTGAGGCGATGGTGCAGCTCGGAGAAGAGAGCCAGCCGATTGACCTGATTACATTGACATCCCGGCTCCAGGACAAGGGGGAGCTTGAGGATGTCGGCGGTGTCAGCTACTTGGCTAAGCTGGCGCATGCAGTACCGACTGCGGCCAACGTCGACTATTATGCACAGATTATAGAAGAGAAGGCGATGCTGCGGCGGCTGATCCGTACAGCAACGCAGATTGTCAGCGAAGGCTATACGGGCGGCGAAGATGTAGGCATCATGCTGAGTGATGCAGAGCGGCGGATCCTGGAGATCTCTAACCGCCGCAGCGGCAGCGGGTTCATTGCCATCCGTGATGTGCTGATGCAGGTATTCGACCGGGTGGAGCTGCTCCATCAGAACAAGGGCGGCACTTCGGGGATTCCTTCCGGGTTTGCCGATCTTGACCATATGACGAACGGTTTCCAGCGTAACGACTTAATCATTGTGGCTGCCCGTCCATCCGTAGGGAAGACGGCATTCGCCCTGAATATCGCCCAGAATGTTGCGGTCCGTGCCAAAGAGACCGTAGCGATCTTTAGTCTGGAAATGTCGGCGCCCCAGCTGGTACAGCGTATGATCTGCGCAGAAGCCAATCTGGACGCCAATATTATGCGTACCGGTGATTTCAAAAGCGATGATGACTGGTCCAAGCTGACCATGGGTATCCAGTCGTTGTCTGAGGCTGAAATTTATATCGATGATACACCCGGGGTTACCGTTACAGATATCCGCGCGAAATGCCGCCGGCTGAAGAAGGAAAAAGGCCTCGGCATGATCGTCATCGACTACCTGCAGCTGATCCAGGGCCGCGGCAAAGCCGGAGAGAACCGCCAGCAGGAAGTATCCGAAATCTCCCGTACCCTGAAGCAGATTGCCCGTGAGCTCGATGTTCCGGTTATTGCCCTGTCCCAGCTCAGCCGTGGTGTGGAGCAGCGTCAGGACAAACGGCCGATGATGAGTGACCTTCGTGAATCGGGTTCGATCGAGCAGGATGCCGATATCGTAGCGTTCCTGTACCGTGACGATTACTACAATCAGGACACCGAGAAGAAGAATATTATTGAAATCATCATTGCCAAACAGCGTAACGGTCCGGTAGGCACGGTAGAGCTGGTATTCCTCAAGAACTTTAACAAGTTCGTCAACTACGAGCGGGCACATGCGGAACCGTTCGCAGGTTAGGCGAATTTCGCACAATACACGAACGATCGCACATCTTCAACTGTGATCGTTCGTTTTTATTTGACTTTAAAAAGTGCCGCTGTTACACTGATTATTGTGCTTTGGCGGGCTAGCCCGCCCTGGTGTCCGGAGGGCTGCGTACATAAGAAATCCGTACCGAGCCCATATTACAAGTGGAAACAGCTTCGCTGTCCTTATAAAGGGACGGCGGGTTTCAGCGTGGAAATAGAAGGATAATTTATAGCTTAATCATGATAATTTATAGCTTAATCATGATAATTTATAGCATAAGCATATAAATTCTTCTATTTTGAAAAATAATGGTGCTTGCTAGCACCTACGGAGGAATGAACATGTCAACGGTAGTCGTCGTGGGAACACAATGGGGAGACGAAGGCAAAGGAAAGATCACGGATTTTCTGGCAGAGAGTGCAGATGTGGTCGCTCGGTATCAAGGGGGTAACAATGCCGGTCACACGATTCTGATTGACGGGAAGAAGTTCAAGCTCAGCTTGATTCCATCAGGTGTATTTTATAAAGAAAAAACTTGTGTTATCGGCAACGGAATGGTTATCAATCCAGAGGCCCTGATTCAAGAAATTAATTATATTCATGAGAATGGCTTTGATACGAAGAACCTGGTGATCAGCGACCGCGCTCATGTCATTATGCCTTATCATATGCTGCTGGATGCGCTTGAAGAAGACCGCAAGGGTCCGAACAAAATCGGAACCACACGCAAGGGAATTGGCCCGTGCTACATGGATAAAGCAGCCCGCAACGGTATCCGGATTGCCGATCTGATGGACGCCGAGGAATTCGAACTGAGACTTCGTCCGTTGATGGAAGAGAAGAATCAGGTTATCACTCAGGTATATGGTGCAGAGCCGCTGGATGTAGAAGAAATTCTGACCAAATATCTGGAGTATGCAGAAGTGCTGCGCGGTTATGTGACGGATACTTCGGTAGTGCTGAATGATGCTATTGATGCAGATTCCAGAGTATTGTTCGAGGGTGCACAGGGTGTAATGCTTGATATTGACCAGGGTACTTATCCGTTCGTCACTTCATCCAATCCTTCCGCAGGCGGTGTCTGCATCGGTTCAGGCGTAGGCCCGTCTAAGATCAAACAGGTTATTGGTGTGGCTAAAGCCTACACTACCCGTGTTGGCGACGGTCCGTTCCCTACAGAACTGAACGATGCCACTGGTGATTATATCCGTGAAACAGGCCACGAGTACGGTACTGTAACCGGCCGCGCACGCCGTGTGGGCTGGTTCGACAGTGTAGTTGTGCGTCATGCCCGCCGCGTCAGCGGAATCACGGGTCTGTCCCTGAACTCGCTGGACGTGCTGAGCGGCCTCGAAACCGTCAAGATCTGCACAGGCTACAAGTTCCGCGGAGAGATCATTACGCATTACCCGGCCAGCCTCAAGATGCTCGCGGAATGCGAAGCTGTCTATGAAGAGCTTCCAGGCTGGAGCGAAGATATTACAAGTGCGAAGACCCTGGACGATCTGCCTGCTAACACTCGCAAATATGTGGAACGTGTATCAGAGCTGACAGGTATTCCGATCTCTATCTTCTCCGTAGGCCGTAACCGGGAACAGACGAATCAGGTACTGCCAATCTATATCTAGATTGAAGCAGAATGAATATGAATTACAGGAGCAGGGGCCTCGGAGGAGGCTCCTGTTTTTGTGTTTTGGCAGCTGTTAAGCGGCCTTTCTAGGGATAACAGAGGTTTCCCGGGCCGGGTTCTAGTCAATACTGGGAGAATAGGATCACCAAGGACTGATTCTCCGGAGTTGAATAGAGCAGGGCATAAGGGAGCGATGACGATGAAACTAATGAAACGGACACTTGGCATATGTCTGATTGTTGTACTGGCCAGCGGGTTGTCCATGCTGACGACTGCGTATGTGGTCAATACGTATATCCAGTCGGTGCTGGCGGGCTTTGATATTAAGGTAGACGGGCCTGAGCCGGGTATGCTTGGCTTCGTGAAGAGTCTGACGGGGATGGGAAGCAGCAGTTCCTCGTCTACGGATCCTAAGGATACTAAGGATACAATTAAAGAGGCAGACTCAAGCAAGGTGGACGGAGAAAAAGGAACTGGCGGAGATTCCCCCGCGAGTGAAACCGGGGATAAGGTGGACGAAACGGTGCCTGAGGATGCGCTGCCTGTAATGGGACAAGCGGCGGCCGGAGAAGAACAGAGTGACCGTGCACTGGATCAGGAGCTGGTAATGACGCCAGGCGCACTAAACGACTTGAAGGAGAATCTTCCCGCTGATGAGAAATCCAATATCTTCAATATTCTGATGAATAAGCTCCCGCAGGAGGAAATGCTAAAAATTTCCTCGGCTATGGAAGGCGGGTTGACAGAGAGTGAAGTAAAGGAACTGCAGGAGATCATTGCGAGGTATGTGGATGAGGAGGAATATGAGTCCTTAATGAAAATGCTTACACCTGATTCTGCACCCTCCACGCAAAATTAAAAAATGTCACTTTTTGGACACGGTATATCTGTTTAAAACGCATATTTTGGGATTAAACCCGCGATTTTCGCGGGTTTTGTTGTGTGAAGAAAGTTGAAATTTTTCTTCAGGCTATGGTACAGTAAAAAAGGACTATGAGGGGTTAATATTTTGTAACCTTTTCCGGGCCCAAAAAAGCAGCAATATTCATACTCATGCAAACAGATAAATAGATGACGTACAACATATAAAAGGGGCTCTAAAAATAAGTTTATCCGCTAAGGCGGACCGTATGGGCGGACTGAAAGGGAGAGTTTCATGAAAGGTTTTAAGTTTATGCGCCGGATGGGGAAACTGCGGAACAGCGAAGAAACATCCGCAGGGTCAGGTGCAGCAGGTCAACAGGGCAATAGCACTGCCAGCGAAACCCGGGTCTTTCAGCCGGAAACCAAACCACGCAGACTCCGGCGTTCATGGATTGTTGCCACTGCCGGTCTGGTTCTTCTGACTACCTTTTTAGTCGGAGCGGAGAAGAAACATGTTGCGGCGAATACAGTAACCTACTACAAGGTGCTGGTGAAAGGTGAAGAGATCGGAACTTTAAGTCAGGATTCGGACCTTAACAAGCTGTTTGAAGCGAAGAGACGGGAATATCAGCTTAAGTATCCGGATTCCGTCATGGTGCTGCAAACCAGCGGTATCACGACAGAGGTAGCCGAGGCGTACAAACCGGAGATCGACAGCGAAGCTACACTGGACAAGCTGGACGGCATGCTCAAAGCCTATGCGGTAGGCGTGGAATTGACGGTTGATGGCAAACCGCTCGGGATCGTGAAGGATCAGGAGACGGCAGCCGCGGTACTCGAGGCCGTGAAGGCGCATTATACTCCGCAGGCTGCAGCCACTGGCGCGAAGCTGATGAAGACGGCGGCCAAGACGACAGCAGCAGCACCAGCTAAGGCAGACCAAGTGGAATCGGCGGCCATCCGCGAGGAAGTCAGCATTGTTCCGGTCAAGGCAGACCCCAACAAGGTGCTTAGTGTAGAGGAAGCCGTGAAGGTGCTGACCGAAGGCAAGGAAGAGCCGCTGGTCTACTCGGTTCAGGAAGGAGACACGGTCTCTGCGATCGCTTCCAGATTCCAGATTACCCAGGCCGATATCTTCCGCAACAATCCCGCGGTCAAGGAGCTTAGCCTGCAGATCGGGGATCAGTTGCAACTGACGGTTCCCCAGCCTGATCTTACGGTCGTAACTGTGGAGCAGGTAACTGAACAAGTAGTTACAGAGCCTGAAGTCATTGTACGCAAAAGCGATCAGCTGGCGGCAGGCAAAAGAAAGGTGGTCCGTGCCGGCCAGACGGGACTTAAGACGATGCAATACAGGCTGACCAAAGAAAATGGACTGGTGGTCAAAGAAGAATGGCTCGGACAGACGGTTGTAAAGGCTTCGCTGCCTGAAGTGGTCTATTCGGGCACCAAGGTTGTCGGTGAAGGAACGGGAATGTTCGCCTGGCCGGTTACCGGAGCTACGATATCCAGCAGTTACGGCGAGCGTTGGGGACGTACACATAAGGGACTGGATATTGTATCCGGCAACCGTACAATCAAAGCCGCTGATGCCGGTACGGTAAGCTTTGCCGGTGTGCAGAGCGGATACGGTAATGTGGTTATCGTCAATCACAACAACGGATACGTTACTTACTACGGGCACTTAAGCAGAATCTCCGTCTCCGTCGGCCAGAAGCTTGGACAGGGCAGCCAAATAGGCATTATGGGCAACACCGGCCGCTCAACCGGAACACATCTGCACTTCGAAATCCGCAAGAATGGAACAGCGGTCAACCCTATGAAATATCTGAAATAATATATATATTTTAAGCTCCGCTTATAGAATGGCCAGCCGTCCGGATAATTTCGGGCGGTTTTTATTTAGTTAGATGTGACGCCCGTACAGGTATGTTAAAATAAAGGAATCAAGGACCTGAGTATCGTTAGAAAGGTGAAGCTGAGCATATGCAAATGGGCACGATTCTGGTAGTGGATGATGAACAACCTATTGCTGATATATTGAAATTCAATCTGGAAAAAGAGGGCTATGAGGTTATCTGTGCGTTTGACGGCAACAGTGCGGTTGAGCTGGCCCTGTCCAGACGCCCCGACCTGATGCTGCTCGACCTGATGCTGCCCGGCAAGGACGGGATGGATGTGTGCCGTGAGGTACGCTCTGCACATCTGGATATTCCGATCATCATGCTGACCGCCAAGGACGGAGAAATTGATAAAGTGCTGGGCCTGGAGCTGGGCGCCGATGACTATGTAACCAAGCCGTTCAGTACGCGTGAGCTGCTGGCCAGAGTCAAAGCCCAGATGCGCCGCCAGCATAAGCCGGCCTTGTCCGAAACGCCGAACGAAAGCGTGGAGAGCAAGCAAGGGGTATATCATTTCGGCTTATTCATCGACACGGATATGTATTTGGTCTACAAGGACGGCGAGCCGCTGGATCTGACGCATCGTGAATACGAGCTGCTGTATTATATGATTCGCCATGCCGGCAAAGTAATGACCCGGGAGCATCTGCTGCAGGCCGTTTGGGGCTTCGAATATTTCGGTGATGTGCGGACCGTGGATGTAACGATCCGCCGGCTCAGAGAAAAAATTGAGGAGAATCCCAGCAAGCCGGAATATATATTCACACGGCGCGGACTCGGTTATTTGATGCATAGCCCCAAAAGCGGAGGGCTGTGATGAAAGCACTGTCCTTTTTCCGGACGATTCAGGCCAGGCTTATTGTAATTTATGTGCTGCTGATTCTGATTGCGATGCAGCTGATCGGCGTATACTTTGTCAGCTCCATGAAGAATTCCCTGACCGATAATTTCACCAAGGATCTGAAGGCGCGTGCAGAGATGCTCTCGATCCTTACCGCCGACAAGTTCGGGAGTGAGACGGGCACGGCAGATGAAGAATCTGCTGTAGAAAGCCTGCGGGGCATGGTGAACAATCTGTATATTAACGGCGCAGAAATTCAGGTGCTGGATGCGAGCGGCAAGATTATTACCACCTCTGTTCCTTCACAGAATGATTATGTGGGCCGGCGCAATACGCAGACGGTTGTCAGCCGTGCCTTGCAGGGTATCAGTGACAACGAGGAATATATCATTGCGGATGACAACGTGCGCAAGAAGGTTGTAGCCAAGCCGGTGATTTCCGGTGATAAGGTCGTAGGGGCGATCTATATCGCCGCAGATATGAAGGATCTATATGCCACCATGAGCCGGATTAACAGCGTATTCCTCTCGGGGCTGCTGCTGGCGCTCGCGCTGACAGCGGTGCTGGGGGTTATACTCGCGCATACGATTACCCATCCGATAAAAGAAATGACCAAGCATGCCACTGCGGTGGCAGAAGGCCGCTTCAACCGGAAGGTCCCCGTATTCGGCAACGATGAGATTGGCCAGCTGAGCCAGGCATTCAACTATATGACGGACAGACTGCGCGAAGCGCTGTCGCAGAATGAAGAGGAGAAGGAGAAGCTGTCCTCCATCCTCGCGAATATGAGTGATGGTGTGGTAGCGACAGATGAGAGCGGCGCAGTCATTCTGATGAACACCCGCGCCGCCCTGATGCTTGGAGCGGAAGGGCCGCTTCCGGAGGGAGCGCCGCTCGATGAGCTGCTCGGCCTTGACCATGAGCAGTCCGGATCGCTGGCCCAGGGCAATGCGCAGTCGGCAATGCTCCATCTGTCTCCGATGGGCGGAGAGGACCCGAATATCGTGAGGGTCACCTTCACCCCGATCCACCGGCGCGATGGCGGCCGGATCGCCGGGACGATTGCGGTGCTGCAGGATGTCACCGAGCAAGAGAATCTCGAGGAGTCGCGCCGTGAGTTCGTAGCGAATGTATCGCATGAGCTGCGGACGCCGCTCACCACCATTAAGAGCTATGCGGAGGCGCTGGATGACGGTGCGCTGGATGATCCGCAGCTTGCCGTGCGGTTCGTCGGGGTTATCCGCAACGAAACGGAGCGGATGATCCGCCTGGTCACCGATCTGCTGCATCTGTCACGCCTGGATTCGAAGGAGTCCAGTCTGCGTATTCAGCAGACAGATATCTCCGAGATGCTGGAGGATGTGGCGGACCGCTTCTCCTTCCAGATCCGCCAGAAGCGGATTCATATCAGCACGAGAGTGCATAAGGAGGTAGCCGCTGCCTGGCTGGACCGCGATCAGATTGATCAGGTGCTGGGCAACCTGGTCTCCAATGCCTTGAAATATACGCCTGAAGGCGGAACGATCCGGCTTGAAGCCCATAAGACTGAGGATGGCATGCTGGCCGTTTCGGTACGCGATTCCGGGATCGGAATTCCGAAGAAAGATATTGAACGCATCTTCGAACGCTTTTACCGGGTCGATAAAGCCCGCTCCCGGAACATGGGCGGAACGGGTCTCGGGCTGTCCATTGCCCGGGAAATTGTCAAAGCGCACGGCGGCTCCATTTCCCTGCAGTCTGAGCTGAATGAAGGCTCTCTGGTAACGTTCACGCTGCCTTTGATGAAGCATAGGGGGAGTGAGGCGTGAAGGAGAAAATTAAGTCATGGATGCTGTTCCTGCTTATACTCGGAAGCCTTGTGGAGAGCTATTACTTAATTTACAGGCTGCCGGGCAGTGATTCGGCGGTATTGTCGGAGAGCCAATATGTGAAGACCGATATTATGGGACCTAAAGAGAAGGTAGAGAACCTGCTCTACCCGGATAAAATGATCATTCATATGGGAGAGGACAAGCACACGCTTTTCTATCCCAGCTCAACCTTCTATAATCTGATTCTGAACCGGCTGAAGGGGCGCAGCTTCGAGAGCTTCCAGCGCCGCTCCGTGCAGGATTTCGACTGGAATAAGATCCGCAGCGAGAATCCGGGCATTGAGCTGTCCTTCGGGGCAGGCATTCCGGTAACGCTGCTGCAGCGGGTGATGCAGATCTCGCCGGATTCGCTGTTTGAAGGAGAGAGCATCGACCGGATCTGGATTTACAATATCAAAAATGATTCCAAAGCGCATGCCATCTTCTTCAGCACACGCGGTGATATTGTGTATGAGGCGGCCAAAGCCGACCTGACGGTTCAGGATGTGCAGCAGCATGTGGATTTCGGCAAGAATCTGACGCCTTATACCGCTGTGAACGGCGAGTATTATGTCCCGGAAGCAGCAATTCCGCTGGTTGAGGTAGTGATGCCTGCGGGTATGTATACCATTGAGCAAATGCAGAGCAATCTGTTCTTCGATGCAGGCAGCACAAGATATATTCCTGAGAAGGACGGCTCCAAAATCTACACCGACAGCAAACGAAGCCTGCAGGTGGACCAGGAGCAGAACTGGATGAGCTATAGTGATCCTGCAGCACCTCCGGACGGGGACAGCACACCGGCGAAGGATGCGCTGGAGGCGGTGGAATTCGTCAATAACCATGGCGGCTGGAACGGAACCTACAGGCTGGCTGCGACAGAAGAAGGCCGGCAGGACCGCAAGGTGTCCTTTCAGCAATATTACGGTGCCTATCCATCTGGCTCCTATCCGATTATGAGTAATCCTCAGCTCCAGTACGGTGTGATCCATCTGGAGCTGCAGCAGGGGACTGTATCCTCTTATGAGCGCTCCCTGATGTATATGGATGAAGAGAAGTCCGAGAAAACAATTGTTGAGCTGTCCGGGGGTGAAGCGCTGAAGCAGCGGCTGGCCCGGATCGGCAGCTCCTTGCGGGTCACCGATCTGACGCCCGCCTATATGCCTACGCTGACTGAGGAGAAGCTGCAGCTTCGTCCGGTCTGGCGCGTGACGCTCAGTGACGGCAGTGTGCTGACGCTGAATTAGATTAGAGGAAAGCAAAGCTGATTTAACAAAAGGCGTGGAGGATCGAAGCGGGATTTTGGAACTGTAGGAGCGGTGGCCACCGCCTTTGTCTGCGGATATCCACCGCGAAAAGCGGTTGAATTAAAGAAATCTGTAGACGGGCAGCGGCCGGAAGTCCAATATTCACCGTAGTGACGTCTTAGCCTTACGTTGTTATCTGAGGAGGAAACGGTATGGACTGGGGAAGAGCCAAAAGTGTATTAATCTACGCCTTTCTGGTGCTGAATCTGCTGCTATGCTATCAGCTATGGATAGACGTGCGCGATCAGGTCAGCGCGGGGCTTGATTTCACTTCCCTGTCCGCAGAAACGCAGGCGGTGATGGAGGAGAAGGGCATCCGGCTGCTGTGTCCGATTCCGGCTGCCACTCCGCAGCTGCCGGATATCACGTACCGCTACTCCGGAGAAGAACAGAATGAAGTGCCGGTGAAGCTTAATGAGCCGATCGACAGCAAGCTGATGTATTCCTCGTTCTCCGAGCTGAGCGGTCTGCTGGAGAGCCAGATAACAGATATCGCGAATTACCGCTTTGATTCACAGGAGAGCGAGGTGGGCAAGTTCGTGCTTCATCCGCTGGTGGACAATAAGTGGTCGCTGTTCAGGGTAAGGCTGGAGCTGATCAACAGCGATCAGAAGATTGTGGCGTACCGCTGGCCGCAGATTGAGATCGGTGCAAGCCGGAGTGATAATCTGCAAAAGGTACTTCCGGCCTCACAGGCGCTAAGCAGCCTGATCGAGAAGTATTTTCCGGCCGATTCTGCGGTGAAGGAGATTGAGCTTGGTTATTACGGCGAATTGTTCAATTCCGAGAGTCAGGTGGCTTCGCCGATGTGGCGGTTTATGCTGGAGAACGGCAGTGCCTATTACGTGGATGCGATAAGTGCGGACATTATCAGTCCCAAGACAACAGAGTAGAAGGAGCAGGAGAGATATGGGGATTTCATTTACAGTACTGTCCAGCGGTTCTACCGGGAATGTGACGGTGGTGCGTAACGGCGAGACCACGCTTATGATCGATGCGGGCCTTAGCGCCAAACGGATAGATGAGCTGCTGGCGATGCGTGAGCTGACAGGAGCAGAGTTAGACGGAATTCTTGTGACCCATGAGCATTCTGATCATATTAAAGGGCTTGGGGCGATGGCGCGCAAATATGATCTTCCGATCTATGCGAATACCAATACCTGGGGAGCGATAGAGAAGGGGATCGGGAAGATTGCCGAGCATAACCGGGTCATTATGGAAACCGGGCAGCACCGGGATTTCGGCAGTATGCGGGTAGAGTCGTTCGCGATTTCCCATGATGCGGCGGAACCGGTAGCCTACAATTTCTATGACGGCAAAGAGAAGCTGTGCGTAGCCACAGACCTCGGGTATGTCAGCGACAAGGTAAGGACGGCAATATCGGATGCCGATGTGCTCGTGCTGGAATCGAATCATGATATTGAGATGCTGCGGATGGGGCGTTACCCGTGGAATACGAAGCGGCGGATTCTTGGCGATCTGGGGCATCTGTCCAATGAGGCGGCGGGAGCAGCGCTCAGCGAGATTCTGACGGGGCGGACCAAACGCACCTATCTGGCTCATTTGAGCAGAGACCACAACATGATGGATCTGGCAAAAATGTCTGTACGCGGGGCAATGGAGGACCGGGGCTGCTTCTTCAAAGACAGCGAGTTCAGGCTCTGTGACACCTACTATGACCGGCCTACGCCATGGGATAAGGTGAGCCAGTCATAAGGCGGTCCACTTCAGTGATTTTGTGCTCCAGCTCCTGGCGGGAGAACAGCCCTTTGTCTATCAGCAGCTCGATCATCGCACTTTGGACAAGAATCAGGTGGTAGTGTTCATCCTTGAGATCACCCAGCTTGCCGATAAACTGTACCAGATCCATACTTGTTGAGAATGACTCCATAGTCCGGCCCTCCTTTTGAAATGAATTTGTAGCGGGAATGTTAAAAATTCGCATCTTTTTTAACACAGAAAAAATGTGGGCGGCGGTGCTGCCTGTGATACAATCATATAGACCGTTCCTTTAAAGTTATGGGCTGTTGCTGCTTCTAATTCTAGTGTAGTCTTTTAGGTTGCAAAATATTCCGGATACAAGCTTATAAACTTTTTAGTAGGTTGCAAGAATAGGAGAGCCCCCTTACGCTTAGAACCCACAGGTATGTGGTGAATGAATCAAGTGAAACCTTTTAGCACTTTGTGAAGTCTAAGAGATATAGCGGTTAAGCTCGGGCGTGGTTGCTTGGCGTTCAGGTCTTGAATGCGGTGGCAATAGAGGGGAGAGGATTTAACGTGGGATTGTTTGATGATGATTTCTATTCAACCAAGGTGTCGCGGCGCAGAGCCGGCAAACAGGGTACCTCCAAAGGATACGCCGAAGGGAAATGGTCTGTCCGCAGATCACGGCGTTCGCTGGCAACATGGCAGGTATCGCTGATCAGCTCCGTATGCAGTGCGGTTGTGGCTGTGTTGCTGTTCAGTCTGGTGACGGGACAGTTCACCGAGGAGAAAGCACAGGCCCCGGCAGTCATTGACAAGGTGGCTGTGAGCAGTGCCGATCCATTTGACCGGATTATTCAGGCTGCTGCGCTTGTCCGCCCGGCGGCAGTAAGCATCATTAACCATAAGGAAGACAACAAGGAACTTAATATTCTCGATGAGTCTGCATTAGGATCGGGAGTTATCTATAAAAAAGATGAAGATAAGGCATATATCATTACCAATAATCATGTGATTGAAGGCTCCAGCAAGCTGGAGGTTGTTACCGTGGATGGTGTGACCCGCAAGGCAGAGCTGGTCGGTGCCGACAAGGTGAGTGATATCGCAGTGCTTTCTATTGATTCCAAAGGTATCAACACGGTTGCGCAGATCGGGGATTCCTCCAAACTGCGTCTGGGTGAGACGGTCATTGCGATCGGTAACCCGCTGGGCCTCGGCGATACGCTGACCTCTGGCATTGTGAGCAATACAGAGCGGACGATCCCGGTATCTCTGAACCAGGATGGGGTATACGACTGGGAGCAGGAGGTTATCCAGACCGATGCTGCCATTAATGAAGGCAACAGCGGAGGCGCACTGGTTGACCTGGACGGCAAAGTGATCGGCATCAACACGATGAAGATTTCGGATACGGGTGTGGAGGGGCTGGGATTCGCGATTCCTGCCAACCATGTAATGGAGACAGCGGATGAGCTTGCGGCTAACGGGAAAATTGCCCGTTCCTACCTGGGCGTGTACTCTGTAGATTTGAATAATCCGTATGTACCGCTTGCTGAAGACCAGCGCAAAGAGCTTAACCTTCCAACTACGGTAACCGACGGGGTTGTAGTATTGGATGCAGTGGGTCCGGCTAAGGATGCAGGCCTGCAATTCAATGATGTAATTACCAAGTTTGATGATAAGTCGATTACATCCACCTTGTCCCTGCGCAAATATCTGTACGACCATACCAAGATCGGGGATGATCTGCAAATTACATTTTACCGCAATGGTGAAGTGAAGCAGGTGACGGTACAACTTCTTGAGAAACCCGAGGAATAAAACCGGAAGCCGCCGTATATAATAATAAGGCAGTCAGGATAACGGAAACGGTTCATGCCGTCCTTTTATGCAAAATTTAAGAGGACGGAGCCCGTTTCAAGTCCAAATTAATGGGGTAAACAATGATATCGGCTATAAATATTACTATTTAGACCAACTGGTAACCCTTACATTGGGAAGAAGACCTTATAAGGGAAAAAACGGAGAAATTCGGATGGGACAGCTTGCCTTTGTTAATAAGGTGTGGTAACATGAAATTATTCATACAATTGATACCTAATTCTCGCATTGAAAAGGGCTGTCAAATGAATCACAACCTTTCTCAATGTGTGAATTTTTTCTTTGTCTGAAGATAAAAAGAACATATTAATTTAAATTTGTGGAGGTAACACACATGCAAACAGGTACAGTTAAATGGTTCAACGCAGAAAAAGGATTCGGTTTCATCGAAGTTGAAGGCGGAAGCGACGTATTCGTTCACTTCAGCGCAATCACTGGCGACGGCTTCAAAACTTTGGACGAAGGCCAACGCGTTGAATTCAACGTTGTTCAAGGCAACCGCGGACCACAAGCCGAAAACGTTGTAAAACTGTAATTAATAGAAGGTGCCGTCCCCGCTTGTGAAAGTTGGGACGGTCTTTTTTTATCGTTACTCAGCTTGTAACATAAAGGAAGGGAGGAACGGCAATGAACTACCGGAAGAAGCCTTTGGAGGAAGTACCGGAAGAAAATACCGCAATATGGGCCTGTACCAACGATGGATGTAACGGATGGATGAGGGATAATTTCGCATTTGAGCATGCGCCTTCTTGCCGTCTCTGTCATTCCCCGATGGTTCGTAGCATGAAGATGCTGCCGCAATTGCTTAATTCGAATGGCGATCTCAAATCGCTTAAGAAAGGTATTTCCATTACCTAAACCAATGCCTTTATGAACCAAGACAACTATAAATGATGGACAAATCCAAGACGGTGAAACCGTCTTATTTTTTTTGCTTTCTTTATGTAATATTGTGATATTTGTCACAAATTTATTGAATTTCATGCTCAAACAGGGTGTATAATGTGATAATTATCACACTTTAGGCCCTGAAAATTTGACAGAATAGACATATCGAATGGGGAGAAGGAAGGGGAGAAATATGGATACAGTAATGCTGTCGCGTATACAATTTGCGTCGACGACGATTTTTCATTATTTCTTTGTGCCGGTATCAATCGGACTAGCGCTCTTAATTGCTATTATGGAGACCATGTACGTTAGAAAAGGCAATGAAGAGTACAAAAGAATGGCGCAATTCTGGGGGAAGCTGTTCCTCATTAACTTCGCAGTAGGCGTAGTGACAGGGATATTGCAGGAGTTCCAGTTCGGAATGAACTGGTCTGACTATTCGCGCTTCGTCGGTGATGTTTTTGGAGCCCCGCTAGCTATTGAAGCCTTATTGGCATTCTTCCTGGAGTCCACGTTCATCGGAATCTGGATCTTCGGCTGGGATAAGGTATCCAAGCGTATTCATCTATTATCGATTTGGCTGGTAGCCTTCGGAACGATGCTCTCGGCATTCTGGATTCTGGCCGCCAACTCGTTCATGCAGCATCCGGTAGGTTTCCAGATCAACAACGGACGGGCTGAAATGAATGATATCTTCGCACTGATTACAAACGGTCAGCTGCTGGTGGAGTTCCCGCATACAGTGCTTGCCGCATACGCTACAGGCGCATTCCTGGTAACGGGGATCAGTGCTTATAAATTGCTTAAGAAGCAGGACGTGGCCTTTTTCCGTAAATCGTTCGAGATCGCGGCCATTGTCGGTATTATCTCTTCATTTGGCGTAGCTGTTGCCGGACATGCCCAAGCGCAGTATCTGGTTGAAACACAGCCAATGAAGATGGCTGCTTCTGAAGGGCTATGGGGTGAGAGCGGCGACCCGGCGCCATGGACAGTCTTTGCTAATATCGATACAGAGAATCAGACCAGCAGCGGAGAGGTGCAGATTCCGTATCTCCTCAGCTTCCTGTCTTACAGTAAATTCTCCGGTGAAGTTAAGGGTATGCTGGAGCTCCAGAAGGAGTACGAATTAGCGTATGGACCTGGAGATTATATCCCGCCTGTCAAAACAACCTTCTGGAGCTTCCGGATCATGGTTGCGGCAGGCTCGCTAATGATTGCACTTGGTGTGTATGCCATCTACCTCATGTGGCGCAAGAAGATGGACAAACCCAATACCTGGTTCATGCGGTTCATGTTCTGGGGGCTGCTGCTTCCACCGATTGCCAACACGTCAGGCTGGATTATGACGGAGATCGGGCGTCAGCCATGGACAGTATTCGGACTTATGACTACGGAAGACAGTGTATCACCTAATATTACAAGCGGACAGGTGTTGTTCTCGGTGATTTCGTTTACCGCAATCTATGCCATACTGGGTGCGGTAATGATCGGCCTGTTCATCAAGGTTATCAAAAAAGGTCCTTATGCTATGGATAACGAACACGGTGAATCCCACGATCCGTATAACAAGGAGGACTAACCCATGTCACTTAATGAATTATGGTTTCTGCTGATTGCGGTGCTGTTTGTCGGGTTCTTCTTCCTTGAAGGCTTTGACTTCGGTGTAGGAATGGAGACGCAGATTCTGGCCAAGAATGATACAGAGCGCCGGATACTGATTAATTCCATCGGTCCGTTCTGGGATGCGAATGAGGTATGGCTGATTACGGGAGCGGGCGCGATGTTTGCCGCCTTCCCGCATTGGTATGCGACGCTGTTCAGCGGATTCTATATCCCGTTTGTGTTCGCCCTGCTGGCGCTGATTGCCCGCGGTGTTGCCTTTGAATTCAGAGGTAAACGCGATTCGAAGACGTGGCAGAAAACCTGGGATGTCTGCATCTTCTTCGGCAGCTTCCTGCCGCCGTTCCTGCTGGCTGTGGTGTTCGCCAGCTTCATCAAAGGCTTGCCGATTGACGGGGATATGCAGATGTATGCCGGTTTCTTCGATATCGTAAATGCCTATACAGTTGTAGCGGGAATTACAGTAGTCCTGCTGTGTCTGGTACATGGACTGATGTTCACTACGCTCCGCACCCTGGGAGACTTGCAGGAGCGGGCCCGTAAGCTGGCCCAGAAACTGCTGATTCCTCTGGCAGTGCTGCTGGTGGCCTTCGTTATTATGACGTACAACATGACAGATATCTTCGACAAACGCGGAACCCTGCTATGGATTGTAGTTGCTCTAGGCGTAGTTGCTTATCTGCTCTCCGGATACTTTATGACCAAGAAGAAGGATGGTTATGCCTTCGGAATGACCGGGGCTGTAATGGCGCTGTCGGTAGCTTCGATCTTCATCGGACTGTTCCCGCGGGTGATGATCAGCTCGCTGGATCAGGCGTTCAACCTGACGATTACGAATGCCGCTTCCGGCCACTATTCACTGAAGGTAATGACGATCGTTGCCTTGACGCTGCTGCCATTCGTGCTTGGCTATCAGATCTGGAGTTATTTCATCTTCCACAAACGGGTTCACGAGAAGGAGCATCTTGAATACTAATGAATAAAAATTTGCTTGGGTACAAAGGAGTAAAGCCTGTCTTTCTGATTGTCGGCTTCCTTACCCTGGTGCAAAGCCTGTCCATTCTTCTGCTGGCGAAATCGCTGGCCGAAGTTGTCTCTGCGCTGTTTGCGGGAGAACCGCTGAAGGAACAAGGGGCTAAATCGCTCTTGTTCCTTCTTGCGTTTCTCGTGCGCCATGCCTGTGCCATGCTGATGAGCCGCACATCTTACCGCTTCGCGGAAGCTACCGGCAGCAGCATACGGAGACAAATGATGGACAAGCTGTTCCAGCTGGGACCGAGGCTGGCAGGTGACCGGGGAACCGGGAATGTGGTCACACTTGTGCTTGAAGGAGTAACCAAGTTCCGCACCTACCTGGAACTGATTATTCCGCGGATGGTCGGTATGGCGGTAACACCGGCTCTGCTGCTTGTCTATGTATATACCCAGGATACCTCCAGCGGTGTCATTCTTACCTTAACGATGCCGATCATCATTGTCTTCATGATTCTGATCGGTATGACGGCCCGCAAGCAGATGGACCGTCAGCTGAAGTCCTATCGTACGCTTTCCAATCATTTCGTGGATTCGCTGCGCGGGCTGGAAACCCTGAAATTCCTGGGGCGCAGCCGCAGCCATAGCGAGAGTATAGCAGCGGTCAGCGACCGCTACCGCTCGGCCACGATGCGTACGCTGCGAGTGGCTTTCCTGTCTTCATTCGCAATGGACTTCTTCACCATGCTATCGGTGGCATCGGTAGCGGTAAGCCTCGGACTGCGTCTGGTCAATGAGCAGATGACACTGGTTACGGGGTTAACGATCCTGATTCTGGCCCCGGAATATTTCCTGCCGGTGCGGCTGGTGGGCGCGGACTTCCATGCCACACTCGACGGCAAGGAGGCCGGAGAGGCGATGAAGAGTATTATTGACCGTGAGGCCGTGCAGGCGAAGCTGCTGGAGCCGGGGGAACAGGAAGCTATACAGGGTGGCAAGGCTCCGGGAGCGTTTTTCACGTGGAACAATAACAGCTCTTTACGGCTTAACGAAGTTAGCGTCAAATATGAAGAAGAAGGCGCATCCTCGCTCGAAGAGGTGCAGCTTGAATTCAACGGATATGCGAAGATCGGCATTATCGGGGAGAGCGGGGCAGGCAAGTCTACACTCGTGGATATCCTGGGCGGCTTCCTTCATCCGACCTCCGGCAATATCACGATTAACGGAAATGGGGTCAGTGCGCTTACGGATGAGGAATGGCGCAAGCAGACCGCTTATATCCCGCAGCGTCCTTACATCTTCAGCGGCACACTGGCTGACAATGTGCGGTTCTATTATCCGGAGGCTACGCAGGAAGCTGTTGCGGCAGCACTGGAGTCTGCCGGATTATCGAAGCTGGTATCTTCGCTGCCGGGCGGCTTGGATGAAATGATCGGGGGCGGCGGACGTTCGCTAAGCGGCGGACAAGAGCAGCGTGTGGCACTGGCACGTGCTCTCTTGAGCAGCCGCCCGGTTATGCTGCTGGATGAGCCGACGGCTCACTTGGACATTGAGACAGAATATGAGCTGAAGGAAACGATGCTGCCGCTGTTCGAAGGCAAGCTGGTATTCCTGGCTACGCACCGCCTGCACTGGATGACCGACATGGATCTGATTGTCGTCATGCAGCAGGGACGGGTAGCCGAAGTCGGCACACACAGTGAGCTGACAGCCCGTAAGGGTGCTTACTATGAGCTTATTCAAAGTCAATTGGAGGGAATCCATTGAAACGTGAAGGATGGTTTGCTCCCTATTACTCTGCCTACTTCTGGCGGTTCGTGCTGATCATTGCATTAGGCGCACTGACGATCTTCTCGGCGTCTTCCCTGATGTATACCTCAGGCTTCCTGATCTCGAAGGCATCGATTCCGCCGGAAAATATACTGATGATCTATGTACCAATTGTCGGCGTGCGTACTTTCGGGACAAGCCGGGCCGTCATCCACTATGTGGAGCGGCTCGTAGGACATGATACGATTCTTCGCATTCTCTCGAAGATGCGGATCCGGCTCTACAACATTCTGGAGCCGCAGGCCTTGTTCCTGTCCTCGCGCTTCAAGACCGGGGATATTCTCGGCATGCTGGCCGACGATATCGAATATCTGCAGAATGTGTATCTCCGCACGGTCTTCCCGAGCATCATCGCACTCCTGATCTATGCGGTAGCCGTTATTTCGCTCGGCACGTTTGATCTGGCGTTCGCCCTGCTTATGGGCCTGTACATGCTGATCCTGGTGGCCGTATTGCCGCTGATCTCCCTGCTGTTCACCCAGAAGCGTCAGCGTCAGGTGAAGCTGGAGCGCAACCGGCTGTATCAGAAGCTGACCGATGCCGTGCTGGGTCTGGGCGACTGGGTCATCAGCGGACGGCAGAGCCAGTTCGTCGACACCTATGAGGCCGACGAGCAGACCGTCGCCCGCACGGACGGTGCGCTGCGGCGCTGGGCGCGGCTGCGCATGTTCATCGGCCAAGCCGTTGTCGGGCTTGGCGTGCTGTCCCTGCTCTACTGGGCAGGCGGGCAGTATGCCGATGGAGCGATTGCCGGAACGCTGATTGCCGCGTTCGTGCTCGTCGTCTTCCCGGTAGCGGAAGCCTTCCTGCCGGTATCGGAGGCCGTGGAGAAAATTCCGCAATACCGGAATTCACTGGAGCGCTTGGAGGGGGTGGGAGCAGCGGAGGGAGCTGTGCCGCCCGCGGCCGAAGCAGCCAAGAATGCAGAAGCCAAAGCGAAGGCGGCTGCCGCTGTGCAGGCGATTCAGGCCAGCCGGCAGGCCCATATTGAACTGAAGTCGGCGGGCTACCGCTATACGGCGGGAGACGACTGGTCAGTGCAGAATATGACGCTGAACCTGCCGCAGGGCCGGAAGGTTGCTGTGATTGGCCGCAGCGGAGCCGGTAAATCGACGCTGCTCAAGATGGTGCAAGGCGTGATCACGCCAACCATCGGCTCCGCGACGATTAACGGAATTGACGCTGCGGCTTACGGTGAGCGGATTCCGCAGCTCATCGCCGTGCTGAACCAGAGCCCGCATCTGTTCGACACCACGGTGGCGAACAATATCCGGCTCGGGGACCCCGGGGCTTCGGAGGCAGCGGTTAAGCAGGCGGCAGCCCTGGCGAAGCTGGATCCATTGATCTCTTCGCTGCCGGAGGGGTACAACACTCCGGTACGCGAAGCAGGGCAGCGCTTCTCCGGCGGAGAGCGCCAGCGGATCGCACTGGCCCGTATTCTGCTGCAGAATACGCCGGTCGTTGTGCTCGATGAGCCAACGGTTGGCCTTGATCCGCGCACAGAGCGCGAGCTGCTGGCTACCATGTTCGAGGCGATGGCGGGCAAGACGCTGATCTGGGTTACCCATCATCTGGTGGGTGCGGAGCAGATGGACGAGGTGATTTTCATGGAGAATGGCCTGGTGGAGATGCGCGGCACCCATGCGGAGCTGATGGAGCGGGAACCGCGTTACCGCAAGCTGTATGAGCTGGACCGGCCAAGCCAATTCAATTCATAAATGTGCGGACGGCAAATAAATATGGATAAATCAAGAAGCTCTTTCCGCCCGGTTGCCGGGTAGAGAGAGCTTCTTTGATGTAGGAATAGCTGCATAATGTGCAATTATAAACGGCGATTAGTCGCAATTGCAGACTATAACTGTAGTTCATACAACTAAATCTGCCCGAATTCGCTAATGCGGTCTTTATAAGGCCGCTTAAGTGTACAGAATACAATTAAACGGATGCGGGGGCGGAAAACAGACCTTTAGTTGTACGAAGTGCAGTTAAAGCGCAACAGATGTACCGAAGGCGGGATAGCTGTATCTCTGCTGTGCTTCAACAAGCGATTGTCAAAAGTAGAATTGACTGCGTGTAATCAGAAGGGGGACCCGCCCGTTATATACCGTACTGCTCCGATACCCAATCCGCGAACATGGCATAGTCTTTCTCTACCTGCCCGGCATAGCCGTAAGCCCACTCTGCGATATAACGGGCAAAGGTATCAGAATCGGGACCCATGGCCTTGGCGATCTCCTGCTCACTGTGATAGTCGAGAATACCCTTGTCGACATCGGCATCGGCGCGGGCATGCATTTTAGCGGTCAGGCTGCCCATCTGCTGGATAACTACGGTCAGCTCGTCCATGTCTGCGATATTCTCCAGCTTCAGACTTTTTTTGTACGGGGAACGCTCTCTGACATAGAACTCCCGGCCGTCCACCGTTAAGAAGCCGAGGTAGGGATCAGCCTTGTGATGCATCGCCTGCTGGGTCGCGGATACACGTTTGCCCTGATGGGCAAAGGATTGCCAGAACGAATCCGAGTAGGGCAGGAAATAGGCGGGAACGGGAACACGGACTTCTTTTACCTCGAGTACCGTATCGTCGGTCCCGGCCTGCTCCATGCCGCCTTCAATGAGAATATAATAGCGGTCCAGTCCGATGGAAGCCGTTCCCGAGCCGCGCTTGACCGCGATGTCCTTGATCCGGAAATGCTCCTCGTTCAGGCTGCGTGTAACTACTGTCTGTGTATAGAAGCTCCAGGCCAGCTCCAGCTGTGCCTGCTCGGCAGCTCCGGGAATCAGCAGCTCCGAGGTCTCGAGGAATACCCGGCTGGTCTGCATCTGGGCAGTGACCTTCTCCAGGAAATGACTCTGCCGGCGTTTCTCCAGCTTGCGGAGCAGCTTCTTGACGGGGCCTTTGGCCGTATCCTCATCCAGGACGAAATTTCCGGGATTGTCTTTACCATCACAAAAGCGGTGAATTTGACGGTAATACGCCTCCGCATAACTCCGGCTCAGCTTAAGCTGTTCTGTCTGACCCAGCCCGAGCTGCCTGCCGGCAAGCGCAATACTGACCGCCATTCGCAGCAGATCGTACAGATAAGAGCCGACATACCCCTCGTCAAAATCATTCACATCATACACAATCTCCCCGTCTTCACTGCGGAAAGCGCCGAAGTTCTCGAAATGCAGGTCCCCTTGAATCCATGTAGGGCGGCCGGGTGAGCTATGGTAAGGGAAGTACTGCCGTGTCGTGTCAAAATAAAACAGATAGGCGCTGCCCCGGTAGAAGGAAAAGGCATTTTGCGCCATTTTGGTATATTTCTCCGTTCTTCGGTCAGGAGATAGGGCCATGATGCTGCCGTCGAACTCGTCAAAAATAGAAATCAGCAAATCCTTGCGCAGCTTTGAACGTGTACGTATGACTCCTTCGGTAATAGACTGGTTAACCATGCGGTGCTCCTTTCCGGAAATCGGTTATGGCTTGGTATATTGGTATAGTTGATTATATCTAATATTTCCATGGACTTCTAATTTGGCAGGCGTGATATACTGAAGTGGATTTTGCAGCAAGGATTATGGCGGGACGGGGTGGAAGCATGTGAGGATGAATTGTTCCTGCGACTATAGATAAGGGGATGTTAGAAGATGCAATTAACATGGGATCTGGACCGGATCTATCCCTCCTTCCAGTCGGAGCAATTTCAGCAGGACCGCAGGCTGGTGGAGACACTTGCAGGGGAGCTGAATACATGGTCAGCCTCGCAGATGAATAGCGCTCAGGATGCTGCTAGTGTGATGGGAGAGTTCCTTAGACAATATAATGCTTATCAACATATATATCTTCGTTTGTTCAGCTACGCGGAATTAAGGTTCAGTGCAGACAGCAGTAATACGGAAGCCGTTAATCTGATGGATGAGCTGGAGGAGGTTACTTACGGTGCGGGTGAAGCTTTAGTCAGCTTCAGCAAATGGCTGGCGAAGGTAAGCGCAGATGAACTGGAGCGGAGTATCGGGTCGAGCGCTTATCTGGAGCAGCACGGCTTCTACTTGCGCGAGCTTAAGAGTAAATCCGAGCATTTGCTCAGCGAGGAAGGGGAAGCGGTAATTGCCCGGATGCAGGCGACGGGGTCCAAGGCTTGGGAGCGGCTGTACATGCAGACGCTGTCTACCTTGCGGGTCGAGGCGGAGCTGGACGGGCTGAGCCGGAGTGTGTCGCTTGCCGAGCTGCGCAATCTTGCCTATGATCCCGATCTTGCGGTACGCCGGGCGGCGGCAGAAGCGGAGCATGAGGCCTGCCGCCGTGTAGCTGAGCAGAGTGCAGCCTGCATTAATGCCGTAACCGGGGAGGCTGCGGCCGTCTATGAGCTGAGGGGATATGCTTCACCACTGCATAAAGTGCTGGAAGCATCGCGGATGGATCAGAAGACACTTCAGGTGATGCTTCAGGCCATCGAAGAGAGCCTGCCGGACTTTCAGCGCTATTATGCCAAAAAGGCGGCGTTGCTGGGGCATGCGGGAGGGCTGCCTTTTTGTGATGTTTTTGCGCCTGTCGGGGCGGCGGAAGCTGCTGCGGAGCGCATCACTTATGCTGAGGCCCAGGCGATGATTATTGCCGGCTTCAGCAGGTTCAGCCCGGAGCTTGGCGCGTTCGCCCGTAAGGTGTTTGAGCAGCGCTGGATCGATGCCGAGCCGCGGAGCGGTAAAGGCAACTTCGGGATGTGCGTTGATATTTTCCCGGTTGGGGAGAGCCGGATCATTACCAGCTTCAATGGCAATTATATAGATGTGAGCGTGCTGGCCCACGAGATCGGTCATGCGTACCACAGCAGCCGCCTAGCTGGGGAAACGATGGTTAACACGGAATATCCGGTTCCGATTGCCGAGACGGCGTCGATTTTTTGTGAGAGTCTGATTCATGTGGAGCTGCTTCAGTCTCTGCCAGCGGGTGAAGCGGCTGCCATACTGGAGCGGAGTCTTTCAGATGCCGGGTATTATATCGTTGATTTCTATGCCCGGTATGGCTTCGAGAGCCGGTTATATGCCCGCAGGAAATCCGGTGCTCTGTCTGTGGAGGAGCTGAACGCGCTGATGATGGAATCCATGCATGCGGCTTACGGTGAAAGTGTGCTGCCGGACTCGATTCATCCTTACCAGTGGATCAGCAAAGCCGGGTATTATATGGCGGGTAATGAGTTCTTGAACTTCCCGTATTCCTTCGGATTATTGTTCTCCAAAGGGCTGTATGCGCAGTACAAGAAGCGGGGCGGGGCCTTCGTAGAACGCTATGAGCAGTTCCTCTCAGCGACCAGTACCATGAGCATTGCGGATGCCGCGAAGCTGATGGATATCGATGTACATTCACTGGCATTCTGGCAGGATGCGCTCGGGCTGATTGCCGGGGATATTGATAAGTTTACGGGACAGGGATAAGGACGGATTTTTGCGCTGCGGAAGGTTCCTTTTTGCCGGGAAATGTGGTAGAACAGTAGTAGAAGTATACACCGAAGCGGCACAGAAAGGGATGCTTGATTGAATGTATGTAGTGTGTAAGGAACACGTAGAGCTGGCCATCGACAAATTTGTGGACGAATACGAGGATGCACCCGATGTAGTGGATCTGAAGGAGACGGAGTTCTCGGACTGGGACCCGCCGGCGAAATGTGCGGAATGCGAGCAGAATGCGGAATATCTGGTGGTCTGAGGACTGCTGTAATTAAAAACACCCTGTAGCCGTGAAGGCTGCGGGGTGTTTGGGCTTTCCGGGTTCTGCGGGCAGAGAGAGTGCGTAAGCTTTTTAGGCGTCTGCTGCTTCCGCCATTTCGGCCAGCGAGCTGCTCTGGCTGCTGCGCCCATATATAAAGGCTGATACAATTGCGACGATTGCCGCAATGGATAATCCCCAGTAGATGTTGGAGTAAGCCGTCTGGAGCGGTAGACCACGTTGCCATTCCAGAGCGCTTGCGGCCATCGCCACGCTGAAGGCTCCGCTGAAGAACTGCAGCAGCTGGAACAGCCCCATTCCGGAGCCAATCTGCGAAGCAGGCAGAATGCGCGAGATTTCGTTCGATACGCTGCTGGACAGTACGGTGAACGAGAGACTCATAATCATATAGACGAGCATGACAGCAACCCACGACCGCCCGGCGAACAAGGCGAACAGTACGGTCGCGGCCAGTACCAGGAACGGTGCCAGGCGCAGAATTCCGGCATTGCCGTAGCGGTCAATGATCCGCCCCACGGTGCGGGAGACGAAGATCGCCAGCAGCGAGCCGGGGAAGATTACCAGTCCAGCATGGCTTGCGCTGAAGCCGAAGCGGTGAACCAGAATCTGCGGCAGCAGGAACAAGGTGGCGAAGCTGCACAGGTAGGAGGCGACACCAACCAGGGCCAGCACGAGATAGGACCGGTTACGGAACAGCGCCGGCATCACGAATGGATCAGGAGTGGTGCGGATTCGGCCGACAAACAAGATAATTGCTATAATTCCGGCGATCAGAGCAACCCACAGTCCGCTGGTCAGGAACAGCAGCAGACCGGTGGTGCCGACACCGAGGAACACACCGCCCAGGATGTCGAAGGAGCCGCGGGTAGGAACTTCCTTAGGCAGCAGGATCAGGAACAGCGGTACCAGGAGCAGAATAGCTGCCGTGACCGCGAACAGCCAGGTCCAGCCGAGATACTCAACGATGGAACCGCCTGCTACCGGACCGAGACCCAGTCCCAGCGAGACGGCGGACATGATTGTCGCCATTGCTTTGCCGCGGCGGGCCTGCGGGACATAGCGGGTGAACAGGACGAGCGATAAGGACATGACTGCGCCTGCCCCCGATGCCTGCAGAATGCGCACAATAAGCAGGAAGATAAAGTTGGTGCTGAAGAAACCGGCCACGGCAGCAAGCCCTAGCGTAAGCAGCCCGATAACCAGCAGACGGCGGATCGGCAGGAAGTCAGAGAGCCGGCTGTATGTGATTGAGGCAATAGAGAACATGATGGAATACCCGGTAACAATCCAGGAGGCGGATGCTGCTGTGATGCCGAAGGTCTCGGTCACATCAGGCAATGCCAGATTGAACATCGCTGTATTCATAATGACGAGAACAACAGCAACGCTGAATAGCAGAGTCAGCAGTCCTTCGCGTGGAAGAGTTGCCTGCGGAGCAGCGGTTGAATCGTTTGTACTGTCCTCAGAGGTATGTAATGAGGTCATTTAAGGGCCACTCCTTTGTTATTGGACTTATTTAAAATAAAAAACTAAACATTTTTATTTTATAGTTCGATTACTTACGAACAATTGAAATATAGCATGGGCTGATGTAAAATGCAATTAGGAAATAAACAAATCATCTGGAATTTAAAATATATAAATGAATGACAACTATTTGTATTTCAAAGGAGTCTTTCTTATGAAGCAGCTTCATCATCCGGAACGCAAGGATATTCAGCTCGCCT
The DNA here is from genome assembly GCF_038000245.1 of Paenibacillus sp. FSL R10-2736. Taxonomy (NCBI): domain Bacteria; kingdom Bacillati; phylum Bacillota; class Bacilli; order Caryophanales; family Paenibacillaceae; genus Paenibacillus; species Paenibacillus sp. FSL R10-2736. The sequence continues at coordinate 423,544 of NZ_JBBOBN010000002.1, read as the reverse complement.
CTGTGCTGTATGCGCTTAGCGATCCTGTCCGTTTATATGTCGTGTCGGAAATCCGCAAACATGGCGCACAGGCCTGCAACAGCTTCAAGGTGCCGATTGCCAAGTCCACCCTGACCCATCATTCCCGGACACTGCGCGAAGCCGGCATAGTGAATACGCGGGTGCAGGGCACGCAGCGTATTCTGTCACTGCGGACAGAGGATCTGGAGGAGCGGTTCCCTGCTCTTCTGGATTCAATATTGCTGGCGTATGAAAAGACGGGGCCCGGTGAGGGATTCGGGGAGCAGGAGCAAGTGGCGGAAGAGCAGGGATAGCGCGAGCAGTAAGATAGCTGAAAGAGCCAGGAGACAGGAATTGTAAAGGCGGATTCCGGTTTATTTTTACCCGGAAATGTGGTAGAACATAGAGGATAACCTTAAGCAGAAAGGACGTAGCGGATACGTCCTTTTGCTGTTTATATAATGAAAATAACGATGGCTGAGCGTTGGAATACTATTATAAAGTCCTCTTGATTTGGCGAAGGCAAACTCAGGGGGGCTTCTCCAGAAATTCAGCGAATGGCACAGGTATATAGAAGCATAACCCACAGGAGGAAGACATGTTCATTCAGATTATCGGCGTAGGCAAATTGAAGGAAAAGTATTTGGTCAGCGGCATCGCAGAATATGCCAAGCGGCTGACGCCATACCTCAAGTTCCAGATGATTGAGGTGGCGGATGAGAAGGCACCTGACAACCTCAGCGATGCAGAGGTTGTTCAGGTCAAGGTGCGCGAGGGCGAGCGTATCCTCGCGCATATCAAGAGCGAGGCGCATGTCATTGCGCTCGCGATCGACGGCAAGCTCTGGAGCTCGGAAGAGCTTGCCTCCGAGATCGATCGGCTCGGCACCTACGGGACGAGCCATGTCGTCTTCGTCATCGGAGGCAGCCACGGGCTCTCCGATGAGGTAATGCGCCGCGCTCAGCAGCGCATGAGCTTCGGCCGAATGACGCTGCCCCATCAGCTCATGCGGCTGGTGCTGGTGGAGCAGGTTTACCGGGCGGTGAAGATCAATCGGGGGGAACCGTATCATAAGTAGGGGCAAGTTTTAGTGGAAACTGCATAATAGGCGTGGAGAAGGTTGGCATGGCAAAGAAGCGCTCACACAAGCTGAGATGATCAAGGGGTGAGTATTTGAGGTGACTCATTTATCGTTTCCTTCGATTTCTTAGTCTCTTTTCATATGGATCTACTTTATGATCATTTGAAGCGGATTCTTCTACGCTTTATTGGTATTCTCGATAGTAGTTCATGAAACTGAAATAGTACTTACTTTGTTTGATATAGCTAAATAGGGTCAGCGGAGCAATGTTAAAGCTTTGACTACATAAAAGTCTAATACTAATCGACGTGCATTCAGCATCTATAACTGGCTATATGACTTGAGGGCTTCTATTAGACGAGCCGTCTAACTTTCTATTGGGACTAGTCGGTCTAGTCCATCAAGTCTGTGACCGTACTGATGAGAAAGATGATCAAGAAGAGATTGGTAGGCAGCGAATACATAAGAAGAATAGACAGTAATTTTGATTTTCCGACGTTGTTGTCTCCAAAGTTATTGATTTGGTATCACTACTTTCCGGATGAAGTCCCCAAACAAATTTAATCTCTATTCAGCTCCAACCCCTGTGTTAATTCTCGTCCCAATGGTTTTAGTTCATCTATGTCCTTAGATAAAGGCAGTATACCAAGAGGATGCTCCCCCAAAGGCTATCCTTTTAGGCGTGGCTAACCGCCTGTGTAGGCTGAATTGACACCAAAATTTTTTCCAATATATGATATGATAAATACATTCTGGGAAACAAAGCAAGCGGGAGAGGAACGTCCTAATGTCATTGGAATTTATCGAGAATGTCCACAAAATCGTATACCATCAACTTGAAGAAATGGTGCGTAGGCTGGATGAACGTATGGAACTCAAGTTGTATGCCATCGTACTGCAAGAAGACTGTAGTCCGTTGGCGACCGCCAGAATTAAGCGGGTTCTGACTGGGCAGCGTGACGAGGAAACTCAGGTCATACTGGAGAAGCTGAAGGGGCCTGACGAAGCACTAAACAAACTGGGTTTATCCGGCCAGCCGTGGGATACCGTGGAGCGACTGGACCGACACATTCGTGAGATGGTACGCGACAGAGAGCCATCCGCTGGAACCTCATCGGAGCACTCATTGGAGGATTCTGCGGGGGAAGAATTCATGGATAATGCCGAATCGACTACTCCACTGGTTACCCAGGTACATTCAACTAGTAGTATCATTTATCCGAATCAGTTGAACTTAGCGCTGAAGGGGAAGCAATTCCAACTGATCTATATTCTATCGATTGATTACGCAGGTCCGCAGGTCCGTCGAGTATTCTATGAGGTTCCAAATCTTTCTTTTTTACGGATGACACTGGATTATTACTTTATTGATTATTATAAAATGGATGTGGACTATAGGCTCGGCGAGGAACTTGAATCCAAATATAAGGAGAACGAGATTGGGTTCCTACAGCGTATGGCGCGTATGTTTTTAGGTAAAGTTCAACAGTATATTACAGACGGTGGGGAAGAAAGCATTCAAGAAATACATGGAAGAGTATTGGAACCAAACCACCAATACTATATCAACATGCTGATGGAGAAAATTGAGGGCATCGCTACCCGGACGTACGAAGGAGAAAGTCCTTTTGGCTGCATGCTACTTATGAGTCCCAAATTACTAAGCGAGCGAACCGGGTTGGTGAAGTATGCAATTCAGTTCGAAGGAGAAGAAGGGATTTCCTTGGAGGACGGTCGACGTATCCGAAAATTGCTGGAGATGACCAACAATGAAAGCGATTTGTTCCTAATTGCCGATGAGCATATCATTTATGGAATCGGTGAGGTGGATTGGAGCCTACTGGGAATGGATCACGTGTTTAAATTGGAATTCAAAGGCTTATCGCGTTATGATCTGATGCTCATCACAATGAGAGAAGAGGGAGCTACTGATAAGCGTGTTGAGACGAACGAAGATAAGAAGATCTTCAAAATGACGACCAATCTCCGTATCATATCGGATAAGATACTAGGTGTCTCTTTTAAGAACCCAGAAATTAGCCAAGAACGGTTTGATCTGGATCTATTTAAGCGGATTACCGTGGCCACGTTTACCAAAGATACGTCTATTCTTGAGCATAACTTGGACAAGCTTGGCAAAATGATTAAAGAGGCGACTAGGCAGCAGAGCGGTACCATGGTTGTCATTACGAAACCGGAGACGGCCAAGAGCGAAGTACAGCGGCTGCAGAAGCAATCCACTCCTATTCTCAAAACTTCGATTAATCCAGCATTTATAAAATATTTAACTGCAATTGATGGTGCCTTATATTGTGATACCGAAGCAGACTGCCATGCAATCGGCGTGATTTTGGATGGACTGGCCCAAAAGAATTTAGGCGACGCTAGTCGTGGGGCAAGGTTCAACTCGGCGTACCGGTATCTTGAAAAACTGAGATTGGACCAGACTGCCTGTGTAATTGCCATCATCTCTGAGGATGGTATGGTAAACTTAATTCCCGAGCCGATTACAGAGAGAACGGTTCGGCAGATGGTCAAGGAATATGTAGATTACATCAAAGAGACAGAGAATGGAAAGACAGCGGAAACAAAAGTGAATGCGTATGAAGAACGGCTTGAGCAGGCTGGACGTACTGTCTATATCGACGATGATTATTATTTTTTGCTGGGCGACACGTGGTTTGAGCATGAAGATTATCTGAAATCATCGGAGCATTATCGTAGAGGGATTCTGCAGAGCAGTGATCTTCATATTGCGTATCACAGGAAGCTAGCTAAGTCAGATTTTAGATACTCCTCCGAGTTAGAACAAACAGAGAAGACACTTGTTTTGCAAAAGCTACTTGACACTGCGACCTATATTATTGCCAACGGAGACACTGAGGTAACTGCTGAAGATTATAATTTGCGTGGAATTGCCCAGCATAATTTAGGGAAATCCTGTAAAGATTCAAAACAAAAAAAAGAGTATTTTAAGAAAGCGCTGGAGGACTTTAACCAATCAATCAGCCGAATAAAATCCGGAGGATATGTGCTGTTCTCCAACCGAGCTAATCTTTATTTCTCTATGGATAGGCACGAGGATGCCTTGGATGACTACATAAGCGCAGAGCTTGAGAAATCCCTTGATAATCACTGCAAAAATATTATCAAAATAGCATGCAGGGCCCCTGAGCTCTTGATCTACGCCCTTACCCGTTATTCCGAGCGTAAGGGAGACAATTGGGGAAACAGTGAGCTGGGTAGGCAGTTATTGGAGCAAGGTTCTCAGCGGGCCGCAGATTATCCGGAAGTGGCCGCAACTATGCAACAAATAGAAAGGGAGGACAGCCCTCCACAAGACCCTGATAGTGTAGAATAGCACTGTGCTCCCTGGACGGGTGGCATGCTTTAAGATAGAAAAGGATATTCAAAATTTATAACAAATTATTTATTTGGTTAGTCTATTCTGCCTTGATACGGCATAAATAGTGAGCTAGATAACTATAAAGATAAATTTGATCGAATTTGGAGGTATGTTATGGCCACACAACCCATTATTAATGGAAAAGTAGTTGAACGTTCATATGAAGATTATCGTAATAATTTCTATCTAGTTAATCGAAGGTATCAAAGAAAGCTTGTATGGGGTGTATCGGAAAAAAGAGCCTTTATTGATTCCTTGGCAAACGGGTATCCAGTTCCATTATTCTTATTTTCAATAAATAGATATAAGGACTTGGTGAGAAACGAAATAATTGATGGAATGCAGCGCTTAAATGCTATTTTCTCATTTATTGAAAATGAGTATTCTCTTGAGAATGGATATTATTTTGATCTCACCGCAACCGCAACAACAAAAGATTTACTAGATAAGGGGATTTTGGAACAAAAGAAACCTATTCTTGACCGTTCAGTATGTGTCAAGATTGTCAGTTATGAGTTACCGTATTCAATTTATAACGAAAGTGACCCTAATGTTATTGATGAAGTATTTAGAAGAATTAATTCAAATGGTCAGCACTTATCTCGTCAAGAAATAAGACAAGCAGGGGCCACTAGTGAATTTGCTGAATTAGTAAGATTACTATCTACACAGATTCGCGGTGATGTCTCCCACGATGATATTCTATTACTATCTCATATGAAGGGTATAAGTATTAACCAAGATACGAATGGGTCTGGAATAAACGCAGATTCAGTATTCTGGGTGAAAGAAAATATAATAAATAAAGAAGATTTACGCCAATCAATGGATGAGGAGCAAGTAGCAGATTTATTGGCTGCAATGGTTTTAAACCCATTACCCCCATCAAATGTAAGTGTTTTGGATGAATACTACGGTTTCAGGAATGTTGACTCCGAAATAAGAGGAAAAAGATTAGAAGAAGCCATATTAGCCGTAAATCCAGAAAAGCTTTCAGAGCAATTTTTATATGTGCTTGATGAGATTAAGAGAATCTTTCACAATCGTCAAAAAACAATAATTGGACATGTTGTTGGCCCAAGAATTTATAAGGGTCCAAGATACTTTCAAGTTTTGTTTTTATCACTTTATGAGTTACTTGTGAAACAAGAGAAAAAGATAATAGATTATGATCGCTTGTATAATCAATTTGAATCTATTAGTAGTCGAACAATGAATATTGCTTCAGGTGGGGGATGGTGGACCAGTAAAGAAAAGACTGAACTAGTAGCAGCGACGGTTGGTGTTCTTGCCTCTAGTTTTGTGAGTAGAACTGATGGCGATCCGATGTATTATTCTTATACCACCGAGGTCGAAACATTGCTTAAGCAATCTAATACGGAAAATAGCCAATACGATTTTAAACAAGGTATTTATAAATTAGCAACAGGGGAACGAAATGATGATCTGATAAAGAAAATATATAAGACCCTTACAGCGATGGCCAACGCCGGGAGAAATGCGGTGGGATATGTTCTTGTTGGCGTGGCTGATAATGTTGAAGATGCGATAAAAATATCTGAAAGATATAAAACTAATCCCATTAAAATAGGCTCTTTTTATATAACTGGTGTCGATGGAGAAGTAAATGAGTTTAATAAGAGTAATTATGATGAATATTTTGCAGTATTTAAAAATGCTGTTAATAGTATGCCTATATCAGAGCATTATAAGAGACAAATTGGATCGAAAATAAGAATGGTCAACTATTACTCCAAATCCGTTATCATTATCAAAATAACCTGCGATAATGGAGCTGCAATTTTTGAAAATGGATATTACACTAGATCAGGTGCAAGTAATGATCCAGTTCCTGTTTCGCCGGAAAGCATGCCTTCCTTCTTTGCCCGATTCATATAGAATGACATGACATTAAAGAATTATTATATCTCCCAGCAATTCTGTACTTCCTCCCGATTCAATATAGTTATCGGGAGGTCTTTTTGCTAGCTTAGTTCCCAACCCTTTTCAGGATATAGTATTAAAATAACTTAACCTAATAAAAGATTACTTGAAGAACGCCAATATCTATGAGGCGTCTATAATTTATATTGAAGAAGAAGTATATGGAATTTACAACATATTCCCTTAATAACAATAAGAGCGGAACATAAGCTAGCAGCTTCATGCCCCGCTCTTATTTATGTTCACTCGTTTTCTTGCACTTTCTCATACTCTATCTCAATCAGCTTGAAAAAATCAGATGGTTTGATTTTCAGTCCCTTACAGAGATCAAATATTTTCGTGACGGAAGGCTCATTTCTGCCAACCTCAATCATGGAAATGTAGGATCGGTCGACATTGCATTCATGGGCCAGATCTTCTTGGCTTAGACCTTGTTTGATACGTATAGCTTTAACGGTTTTTCCGATTATCTGCTTAATGATGTTGGACGGATCGCTCAAGGAAAATAACCCCTTTTAAGTCCATTATCAATCTGATATAATGGTCGTGACAGATAAAGTATTCAACAAAAAGTAAAATATATACATATTTTTAGCCCCTTCTGCACTTCCCTGTAGTTTCTCTATGATTCAAAGTTGCTCAGCCCAAAACATACCGCACAGATAATGTACCTTCATCTAATTAAAAATATTCTTACAGTCTAAAGGAGGCCCTACCGTGCGCCCATCCTTTCTAAAATCACTCAACCTTGATGTTATTGTGGAGATGATAGAGATGGCTTGCCGCTTGGAGAAGTGGGACAAAGTCATTGAGACATCGGAGATTTTGTATGAATGTGTGCAGTACTTGTATCAGGAACAGCAGTATCGGAAGGCTAAGTCTTCGCCATTGATAACAATCGAGCTTGAGCATCCACTGGTTTATTATTACGGATTCAGTTATCTGACTCGGGGGATGGCTTATCAAACGAAAGAGAACTATGAGGAAGCACAGGTATACATAGATAAGTATGCCGAGTTGGGATGGTTGGAGGATCTAGGTGAGGACGGGCTGGAAGTTGTAGAGGAATTCAGATTTCTGGCACAAGCAAACGGGCGTGCACTTGAACTTATGTCTGGGCGGGTGGGGGTTCTGACTTCTTATACTGCCTTTCTGCGAGAGAATCCAGAAGAAGTACTGCCCGGATTGGATGTGATTCTGCAGGCTGCGCTGCGGTATGGGCTGGATGTGGACGAGTTGCTGATGATGTTCGCGGAGCATACAGCAGAATTCAGCACATATGAGGATGAGGGCAATTTAGTACACTTTTATCGCTTCAGTTATCAATTGGGGCTGTACTATAAGCGGGCGGGAAGACTGGTGGAAGCACTGGAGCAGATACTGCAAGCAGTGAGGCTGTCCTATCGGTCGGGGAACGACAGTCATTCTACTAGAAGTCTGGCGCTCTTTGAATCGTTGCGCGATTGGGCAACGGTGGAGCAGGTGAACGAGGTTCAGGCGTTAATTAAGAGGTGAACACCGTGATGGATAAGGAAATATTGAAGCTCGTCGTAACCCGGATTCGTGCTCTTCGGAAAGAGCGTGGCGAGAAGAACGTTTCTTTATTGAATTTACATAAGATAGCGGAATCGCTTGAAGTTAATTTAGTTCAGCTGTTTGCGTATCAGAATGAAGAGTTTATGGTTACCTCAGCTGAGAAAGATATTCAGGATATTGTAGGTATGCTTCGTGACGCTAATGATGAGAAGATACGCGTGGCGAAAAATGTACTTAAAGAATTATTATGAGATACGTCCCGCAGAGCAAATGAGGTCATTTAAAACAAACGCACAAGCCACTGGCTTGTGCGTTTTGCTGTAGCAAAAGTGTAGTTCTTATTTTATGATTAATGGCAATAGTCTGAAATTTGGTTACTAATAACCTTATTAATTTACTAAGGAGCAGCCATGACATCATTTATCGGATTTATAGTAGTTATTATCGTATTATCCATCTTAAGCGGAATGATGCAGGGGACTAAGAAGAAGAGAAGACGCAGTACTGGCAAGCGGAAATCTGCTGTTAAGAAAAGCAGTAACAAAAGTGTGAAAACGACTTTTAACCGTTCTTCAACAACGTGCAGACCTGACGATGTACTTTTAAGAACATCTTTGGATAAAATTAATGGTGCTGAGTTTGAGCGATTGTTGTCTCTGTACTTCAAGGATCAAGGCTATTCTGTTAAAGAAGTAGGAGTAGGAGGCAAGGATGGTGGTGTAGACTTGGTTATCGTCGATAAACGCGGTGAGAAAACTGCGGTTCAAGCCAAATGTTATGCTGATCACAATAAAGTACAGGTTATGACGGTTCGCGAACTGGTAGGTGCCAAAAGAAATCATGACTGCATCCTGTCTCTGCTGGTCACTACGTCCGATCTTACAGCCGATGCGAAGCGGGAGGCGGAGCAATTCAAGGTTGATTACTGGCATGGTGGTCTTGTCGAGAACAAGCTCCGGTCTTGGGGGAAATGGCAGCCTGTCAAAACTAAAGCAAAACCAAAAAGGGCCGCTGGTTCTACAGTTAAAGATGTAACCTGCGCATGCGGGGCTCCAATGGTTCAGCGTAAAAATAAAGAAGGCGCAGTATTCTGGGGCTGCAGTAATTATCCGAGCTGCCGAAAGACCAGGGCTATATAGGCGTAACAAAAAAATCTTTAATAAAGAAATGTCGCTTTAACTAGCGTACAATTTATGGGTCACAAGGAGGAAGAAATGACTGAATTATTAGCTCCAGCAGGAAGTATGGAAGCTTTAAAAGCTGCAATTTCTAATGGTTGTGATGCAATATACTTAGGAATGCAAAAATTTGGTGCACGTGCATACTCATCTAATTTTGATTTAGAAACGTTAAAAGAGGCTGTTACGTATGCGCACCTGAGGAACGTTAAAATCTATGTTGCCATGAATACCATCGTTTTTGAAAACGAAGTTGAAGAGATGAAAGAGCAGATACAGGAATTAAATGAAATCGGTGTGGATGGAATTATTGTCCAGGACCTGATTGCTTTCGATTATATCGTTAAAAACTTTGTTGATATGGAAGCACATTGTTCAACTCAAATGGGAATAGACGATGTAGACGGAACTTTATTATTTAAAGAACTTGGTGCGAAAAGAGTTGTTCTGTCCCGTGAGGTCAAGATTGAAAAAGTAAAAGAGATCAAAAGAATAGCTGAAATCCCCTTAGAAATTTTCGTTCACGGTGCTTTATGTGTATCTTATTCGGGGAATTGTCTAATGTCAGGATTGCTCGGCAATCGGTGCGCAAATCGTGGAAGATGTGTGGGTTCATGCCGTAAGGAGTATGAACTAATCGATAAGACAACAGATACATCTTTAGGGAAAAGCTATATTCTATCTACTAAGGACTTGAACACCATCGATTATATCGATGATTTAAAAGAAATCGATTCTTTAAAAATAGAAGGCCGAATGAAGGCGCCTACGTATGTTGCTAATGTTGTATCCAAATATCGCAAGGCCTTAGATCATAAAATAACCGAAGAAGACAAAGAAAATCTGAAAAAAACATTCAATAGAACATTTACTAAAGGGTATTTGTTTCACGAAGACAGGAGAAATATTACAAACATCTTAAAACCTAATAACTTTGGTTATGAAATTGGAACAATCAGCGGGATTGTTAAAGACATGTATGAAATAACACTTACACGTCCTTTAAATCAGAACGATACCATTCGAATCAGTCACAACAATGAAGATATTAATCTAACGGTTGCCAAACTGTACGATAAAGAGGGCGAATTAATCAACAAAGCAGAGGATGTCTGCTATATCAAAATCAAAGAAAAGATGTCTAAGGGAGATTTAGTATATAAAACGAAGGATTATTTCTATAACAAAGAATTAGAAGCATCACTGGAAAAAGAATTTAAGCGGTTTAACCTCGATATTAGAGTATATGCATGTCCAGATTCAAAGCTTGTCATAGATGCGGAAGGCTTAGGCTTTAATTATTCCTATGAAAGCGAGGAAATACTGGGCGAAGCCATTAATAATCCAACAACAAAAGACCAGGTAATCAAGCAATTCTCAAGATTAAATGATACGATATTCGAACTTAATCATGTCGAGTATGAGGAATGCAATGCATTTATTCCAGCTAAACTGTTAAATGCAGCAAGAAGAGATATTGTACTGGGCTTGTATGACTTAAAGCTTAACAGCCAGCAGAAAAGAACCAAGGCTTTGGAAGCAAAAGAAAAAATAAGCTTTGCCCCTGGAAAACCATACCTTACGGCCTCTGTAACGACTAAGGAACAGTACGATGCTTGCGTGAGCTGTGGAATTAAGGAAATCTATTACGAAAATGTGGTTAGAAGAAATCAGAATGATTATAAGGAACAAGAAGGACAGCTACTAATTGGAGGATATGGGGGGATTAATCACTATAGAGAAACAAACCCGTTTGTTACGGACTATTCTCTAAATGTTATTAATGCGACTAGTTGCTATGAATTATATAAATTAGGTGCAAAACGAGTCACTTTATCTTATGAATTGAATAAGAGCCAAATTGAAGATTTAATGAATGCCTATGTTAAAGAAAATGACGGCTATCCTGCACTGGAAATGATTGTATATGGCAGGGCTCCTTTGATGTTTACCAAATATTGTCCGATGAAAAAAATGAATCAATGCAGAATTTGCAAAACGAAGAGCTATGAGTTAAAAGATGAGCACGGAACGTTCCCTATCATTTCCCATGATGATTGTACAACGACTCTCCTTAACGGGAAGACGCTTAATCTGTTGGATGAGCTACAAGATATCCAAGGAATTGAGGCGCTCAGATTAAACTTTACAGTTGAATCCAAAGAGCAGGTTGTGAAAGTCATTAATATGGCCTCAGGCAAATTAAATGGCTCAATGAATAATGCTGTCTTTAATCAGGATACAGACACAAGAGGACATTTTAATAAAGAGATTGTGTAGGTAGCCAAAGGGATGGTTCTGGCGAGAGATTGGTGCAGAACGGGAAGAGTGCAGAGTGAATAGCGAAAGAGTTAAGGTATGAAGGAATAGTGAGGCCTTCAATTTCGTTCTATAGATGTTACGGTGAACCGTATCATAAGTAGGGGCAAGATTCTGTTGCACAGCATACCGTTTCGAGGGGGCAGCAATGAATAAAACAGACCGTTTATTAGCTATCGTGCTGGAGTTGCAAGGCAGGAAAGTGGTACGTGCCGAAGATTTGGCGGCCCTGTTTGAAACCAGTGTACGGACCATTTATCGGGATATTCAGGCGATCAGCGAAGCAGGTGTACCGATTATAGGCACTACAGGTACAGGGTATTCCTTAATGGAGGGATATTTTCTGCCGCCGATCAGCTTCACTATAGAGGAAGCCGTGACCTTACTCATAGGGACGGATTTTATCGAGCATCGATTTGATAATGATTATCGTGACAGAGCTAAGGCTGCTCGGAGGAAGATCGAGGCCACTTTATCAGACGGTGTCCGCAATGAGAGCTCCCGTATACGCAAGGCGCTGCGATTGCTTGCTCCGGGCAAACAGGCAGCTCTGTCAAATGAAAGGGATAATCTTGATAAGATTCGCCGGGTAATATTAGATGGGCGAAAGATCAGATTTCATTATTCGAAGAAAAGTACCGATTCTACGGGGAGCCACCATAGCGATCGCACCGTAGCTCCCTATGGCCTCGTACTCGTTGAAGGATCATGGATGCTCGTGGCTTATTGCGACTTACGCCACGATATTCGCCATTTCCGATTGGCCCGAATGTCTGAACTTGTAGAACTGGAGGAGCGATTCGAGCTTCCTGTACATTTTGACTTAAGAGAGTATACCCCTCGGGATGATCGCCACTTGCGAGTTCTTCTTCGATTTAATCATGACCTCGCAGATAAGGTGAAGGAATCCAACTATCATTACATTGAAGAAATGATAGAGCATCAAGCTGGATTAGATGTGGTTTTACGCGTACGCCAACTGGATGAATTGCTGCAATGGGTGCTCGGCTGGGGAGCGGGTGTAATCGTATTGGAGCCTGAATTATTCCGGAATAAGATTCGTGAGGAAGCCCTAAAAATTTCAGAACGCTACTGACATAACGCTGTCAGTAGCGTTGTTTTATTATCAGGTATGTAAACATAAAGGAGTATAGGAAGGAGGGTGTTTTGTGAATTTTGCTTCTGTACGCATCATTACCGACGATGTGAATCGTCTCGCCGAGTTCTATGAAAAAGTCCTGGGTGTTTCGGCGGTGCACCCCGCGCCTGTTTTTGCCGAACTCGTTATGCCAGCATGTACCCTGGCAATCGGCCACTCCCAAACGGCGCAGCTATTCGGCGCTGGTTCCGTAGTGGCAGCGAGCAATCACACTGTCATCATCGAGTTCCGCGTCGACGATGTCGAAGCCGAATACGCACGCTTGAAGCCAATTGTCTATGATTGGGTAAAAGAACCGACCACGATGCCATGGGGAAACCGTTCTATGCTGTTCCGTGATCCCGACGGCAACCTGGTAAACCTCTTCGAGCCGGTGACCGAGGAAGCGATTAAACGGTTCAGCGGCAGGCATTGATTAACTGACCTTCATGAGGGTCATGTCGAGTAACTGGCACAGGGTGTCTGATTTTCTACATCAGACACCCTGCAGTGTTCACGCAGGATTACGCCGCTATTATCTAGTATTTACTATGTCTTCTTTCGTAAGTTCCTGGTATAGGGTAAGTTTCTCTTCGGCGAGAGAAATCATGTAATCAATTTCTTGCCGCCTGGATTCCAGTCCCATCAGATGTTTCTCAAGGATTTCAATCCGCTTTTTTAAGGTAGGATTATAATTAGAGGGATTCTCCCCTTGTTGAATTTTATCCATTACACAGCCCTCACGAGTAAACTCCGTAATCTCCTCAAGCGATAAGCCCAATTTTTTTAGTTTATTTAGACATTGAATGTAGGATACCTCGCTTTCTTTGTAGACACGTGCCCCTCCACTACTACGCTTGGGTTCATGTAGTACCCCGATTTTTTCATAATAACGAATCGTATAAGGAGTTAATCCCGTTTGTACTGACACCTGACTTATCGTAAGCATCCGATTTCTGTCCCTCCTTTTTAATGCTGGTATTGAAAAATATTATACCCTGAAAACTCTCTTGACTTCTAGTTGACTCTAACTTGTAAGTTAACTTTACGAATTGAAATACAGGAACAAACACTAAGGGGTGTAACAATGAACAACGAATATTTCACGATTCAACAAGCAGCGGAAGGGATCTGGGGTGCTATTTCGGTTCCAGGCAGCGGTTCTCTGGGGAATGCAGCAATTATTGATCTTGGGGATTTAACCGTTGTAGTGGATACAACCAACCTGCCGCATTCTGGTGCTTTGTTACGTCATACTGCTGAACAACTAACAAACAAACCGGTTAAATATGTAGTGAATACACATTTTCATGGAGATCATGTCAACGGCAATCAGGAATTTATGAAAAGCGAATTTATATCTACTGTATGGACAAGAGATTTGCTATCAGATATGGGTGAAGTGAATATTGATTTCATGCAGCAAAACATTCAAAAGTTAATGACTAGCCTAAATCATGTACGTTCAAAGCAAAGAGATCCCCACATGCTAACTGAAATCGACTATGATCTTTCCGTACAGCGGGCCCTTTATGATGCCATCCCTTCCCTATGCAGGGTGATCCCCACGATAACTTTTGACGATAAACTCGTTATTCAAGGAACAAAGCGATCAATCGAAGTTTTATCTTACGGAGGCGGTCATTCTTTAAGTGATGCTGTTGTGTACGTTCCAGAAGAGCAAACCTTGATCGCTGGTGATTTAATATCGACTAAGACCATTCCGGTCATACCCTACGGTAATCCATACGCTTGGATACGCATCCTTAAACGCATTCAAAAAGACCTCAAGGTCAATACTGTCGTTCCGGGACATGGAGATGTATCTAATTCAGATCGAATCACGGATGTCATACAATTTTTGGAGAAAACGATCACTTATGTTTCTGGAGCTGTAAAAAGCGGGAAATCAGAGTCTTACTGGCTGGAACAAGGGGTATTAAAAGGCTATGAGGATTGGCATCTGCCCCAGTATTTCAGCTTGAACTTTCGCTGGCTCTTTAACAGTATGCTTGTTCAAAACAACAGATGAGACAACATGAAATAGAGATCTTGAAAAAAACGAAGTAATGGAAGTTGCTGATGTTGGTCTACCACCACTTCTTATTCAGTAGGTTAGGCATGTCTATGGCTGTTGAATCATTTGGAATAATCTTGACAATGCACTGGAGAAAATGGAATTCCGGCGATGTACAAACCATACATGCAAGTCCCGGTACCCTTCAGGAAGACGATGGGAAGATATTTGACCCGCCTCTTCCGCCTTGGTAATTGACGATTGTGGCAGCATAGACACGCCGAATCCAGCGGCTACACCACTTAGAATTACTTCTAACGTTCCAAACTCCATAATCTGATAAGAGCTCATCCCGCTTTCTCCTAGGAATTTCTCAGCTTTTGCGCGATGTGTACATCCAACGTCGAAGAACAACATCGGCTTCGTAAGCAATTCGCGCATGTCACTCTTACCCGGTTCCGAGATCAGCACCAACTCCTCGTTGAAAGCCACAACATGTTCTATATCAAGCTGGTCAATGGGTCCATAGACAAAGGCTCCATCTAGTTCGTAATCAAGCACCTTTTGTAAGAGACCATGCGTTTCGCCAGTGATGAGCGATAGTTTGACATCGGGATATCGTAAGTGATACTTGGTCAGAAGAGGAGTCAGATGAATAACTGCTGTCGTTTCAATGGAACCTAAGCGGAGAAGGCCCGCAGGATGCTCCGAGTATTGTGTGGATTTCACAGCCTCGTCCATCAGAGTCAGTATTTTATCCGTATACTCCAGCAAGTTCTCACCTGCCGGCGTTAACGTCATCCCCCGATTGGATCGACGAAAAAGAGGGAGCTTCAACTCAGCCTCAAGGTACTGAATCCGGTTCGTCACATTGGACTGCACATAGTTCAAGACTTGCGCGGCCTTCGTTATGGTGCCCTCGCGAGCAACAGCTTGAAATATTTTTAAATCTCCACTTTCCATTTCCATGTCACCTGCCTGGTATAATTCTTTATGATAGTCGCCTTCAGTTTTGATCATTTTACTGGATTATATCCTTTATGTACAATTCAATATAGATTCATTAATAACGACTTAAGGGAGTAATCAAGATGAAAGCAATTGTACATGCTGGACAAAGTGGCCTGAAGGGCTTGAAATATAAAGATATTAGGGACCAAAAGCCGGGGGTTGGCGAAGTAAAAGTAAGGATAGAGGCTGCAGGGCTGAACCATAGGGACTTGTTCATCATGGCAGATCGAACAGAACAGGATGTCCCTCTGGTTATTGGTTCTGATGGCGCGGGCAGGATAGAAGCAGTAGGTGAAGGCGTATTCAGCCATCCATTAGGTGCCGATGTCATCATTAATCCATGTATCGGATGGGAATCCGCCGATAATGTTCCGTATGTTCCAGCCATTGTAGGAGGTCCTTCAGATGGTACATTCGCCGAGTCTATCATCATTCCTGCGCAAAATGTCATCAGCAAGCCAGCTTACCTGTCTTGGGAAGAAGCGGGTGTGCTACCCCTGTCCGCCTTGACGGCCTATCGAGCTCTGTTCACGAGAGGCCGCTTACAGCAAGGTGAACACGTCCTTATTCCTGGCATTGGTGGTGGTGTTGCGACTTATGCCATGAAGATGGCTTCAGCGGTGGGTGCGCGTGTTAGTGTGACATCACGTAGTGAAACGAAAAGACAAGCTGCACTCATTAATGGGGCTGACCATGCATTTGACAGTCATAGCGATTGGAGGGAAAGTATGGATGGAGACACCGTCGATCTCATCCTCGACAGCATCGGACCTGCGACGTTCCCACATTACTTTGACATTATTAAACCGGGTGGCCGTATTGTCACGTTTGGGGCAAGCTCGGGAGATCGAATGGAGATCCCGATGCGGTCCATATTTTTTCCCCAAATTAGTATCATTGGTACCTCTATGGGAAGTAGTGAAGAATTTGCTGCTATGCTTCAATTTATGGAACGCCACTTGCTTCGTCCTATCATTGATCGAGTATATCCTTTACAAGATACAGTTCAGGCATTTCACAGAATGCAGAAGGGGGAGCAGTTCGGTAATATTGGAATAAGAATAGATTGAACAGACAACAGGGCAAATGAGGTCGTAAGAAGCGGTTCAGGCTAAATGTTATGCTGACCATAATAAAGTTCAGGTTATGACCGTCCGCGACAAAAGCGATATAAATCTGAGCAAAGAATATCTTTAGCGTTGTGGGGTGTTTTTTGTCCCTATCTTGCCCCTTCAGAGTTGTGAAAGTCATTAATATGGCATCAGGTAAATTAAATGACTCAAAGAGATTGTGTAGTCGTGGAATTCATTAAATGTTCTAAAATCAATCATAAGGATGATCTTCAGATGAAAATATTATTAGTTGAAGATGATAAGACGATCGCGTCGGGACTGGAATATTCGCTGCAGCAAGAGGGTTATTGGACCGTTCTCTGCCATGATGCCGCTTCAGCCCGAAAGGTGCTCGCCGAAGACATCGATCAGTTCACTTTGTGCCTGTTCGATTTACAGCTTCCAGACGGAACGGGCTATGAATTATGCAAGATGGTGAAGGAACGACGGGATATCCCGGTCATTTTCTTAACAGTGATTGATGATGAGGTCAATGTCGTGATGGGACTCGATATGGGAGCCGATGATTACATTACCAAACCTTTTCGGGTTCGCGAGCTTCTCTCCCGGATCAAGTCCGTCTTGCGGAGATACCAGAAGCTGTCCCATGCCGGAGCGGTCATTGACATTGACAATGTGCGCATCCATACGCTGGAAGGCAAAGTATATAAAAACGGTGCCGAAATTTCGCTAACCGCCTTGGAATACCGCTTATTGCTGATCTTTGGCAACCACGTTGGACAGGTCCTCACCAGGAATCAGCTCTTGGAGCAAATCTGGGACGTGGCCGGCGACTTCGTGAATGACAACACGTTAACGGTTTATATCAAAAGGCTAAGGGAAAAGCTGGAGGATAATCCAGAGCAGCCGGCTCTGATCAAAACGGTACGCGGTTTAGGCTATAAGGTTGGTGATTAGATGCTGCGCAATCGGGAAAATCAAATATTATTACTCGTCATGGGTTCGATCAGCTTATCGGCGATCGTCATTGCTGCTTTCATTTCGTCTGTCACCGCAGCCCTGGTTATTATTGTATCCGTGCTGCTTACCGGCACAGCTGTATTATTCACAAAACGGAGATATTACGAGCTAGAGAAGCTGTCCGTCTATTTGCGGGAGATTAGCAGCGGCCAGGCCTCCCTTGACCCTCGCGATAATCAAGAAGGTGAGCTTAGCATCTTAAAGAATGATATTTACAAGGTGACACGCATGCTCTCCGAGCATCGTTCGCTATTGCAGCGGGATAAGCTTCAACTGACCGACGCCATCTCCGATATTTCACATCAGCTCAAAACGCCGATCACCTCTATGACAGTCATGGCAGATCTGTTAAGCGCCCCTGATCTGCCTCCACTCAAAAGAACGGAGTTCACCCATCATATTCGCATTCAGCTTGAACGGATCGATTGGCTTGTTTCATCCTTATTAAAGCTAGCGAAAATGGAAGCGGGAACTATCCCGTTCAAAAAAGATCGAATACACATGGGAACCCTAATCGAAAAGGCACTGGAGCCGGTTATGATTCCGATGGATATTAAGGGACAGACCGTTTCCATCACAGGGGATGACAACGTCTCTTTTGCCGGCGATTTCCGTTGGACTGCTGAAGCGGTTATCAATATTTTGAAAAATGGAGTGGAGCATACACCTGAGGGCGGTGCGATTACCATCACATTTTCCGACAACGTGCTATATACGGAAATCGTTATTGCTGACAACGGAGAGGGCATTCCGAAAGAGGATTTGCCTTATATATTCAAACGTTTTTATAAAGGAAAGAATGCTAATGAAGGAAGTATCGGTATAGGGCTTGCGATGGCTCACAGCATCATTGCAAGCCAGAACGGCGTGATTGATGTAACGAGCGGCAGCGGGAGGGGTACAGAGTTTCGGATCAAATTTTATAAGCATGTGATTTAACAGCATTCCGTAAGTGACTGAACTGTCACCTCCAACGTCACTGTAAAGTCATTTTGGACAGTTAAAATGATATTTATCAGATGAACAATGGAGGTACAACCATGCAAATGAAGCAGCAGCGCAAGATTACTTTTATTATCACGATAGGCTACACCCTGATTATTCTTTATTTTATGCTTTTTGCTTTCGGCAGAGCGGATACGGTAGATCAAACCAGTCAGTACACCTTTATTTTTTTGCCGGACGGTTTTTTTAGGGTGCCGGGTCTTTCCGATCTTCTACATCCGACACTGATGGACTTGGTGGGTATTGGAAACTTTGCAGCCTTCATACCTTTTGGCATACTGTTTCCGTTGTTATACCGCACTAGCTTTGTTCGCTTCATGACAGGGTTTATCCTGTCCATTCTTGTGGTGGAGACCATCCAGGCCCTAACATTCCTCGGCAGCTTTGACACGAACGACGTCATAACGAACTCAGTGGGCGCTGCTATTGGATTCGGGGGCTACAAGATTGGCTTCCGTACAAAAAACTACTGGAGAAATATCGCTGCTACAGGAATTGCCAGTGCTGTGTTAATGCTCGGCGTATGGGGGGTCTTCGGAGTAGTTGATCAAGTGTTCACCAAAGAGTTGGCCCCTTTTGTAGCGATCAACGAATGGGAAGATAGTACCGGAAATCGAGTAACGGGAACCAAACAGGACAGTCTTAAGATTGGCGGTCAAGACGTGACACCCCAATATAATGTGTATGGCATCGAAGGTAAAAAGAAGGAAACATATACGTATTCGCTAGGCAATAAGAGAGATCTGTATCTTAGCTTGAATTATGGAATTCCTGATCATAAGGATTTTCAGGGCAGCCTTAAGGTTACCGTTGACGGGCATGAGCTCCTGTCTGTATCTGCAGAAGATCAGCTCCATGAGCCGGACAATAGGATCCTTCATCTCACCGGGGCTAAAGAGCTTAAGATAACCATTGAGGGGAATGAAATCCTTTGGGATGTTGGATATAGAGAGATGGTATATAACTGGAATTGAGCATCTAGGGAAGGAGGGATGGCAATGGAGATTTTAACCATTGAAAATTTGTCCAAAATATACGGCACAGGCGAATCGGCGGTGAAGGCGCTTGATGATGTTTCCTTTTCGGTCCAAAAAGGTGAATTCGTCGTAATTATCGGACCTTCCGGATCGGGGAAATCGACACTCCTTCATATGCTGGGCGGTGTGGATCGACCGACTGGCGGGAAAGTGTATGTTCAGGATACGGATATGTATACCTTGGACGAAACGCAGCTGGCCATCTTCAGACGCAGGCAAATCGGGCTGATCTACCAGTTTTTCAATCTGCTTCCCGTCCTGACGGTGGAAGAGAATATTACGCTGCCGCTCTTGCTGGATCAACAAAAGGTAGATCAAAAGCAATTGGCTGATCTTGTGAATACGTTGAATTTACAGCATCGGTTAAACCATCTGCCGAATCAGCTATCCGGTGGACAGCAGCAGCGTGTCTCGATTGGCAGGGCGATCATCGGCAATCCTGCGATCATGCTGGCCGACGAACCCACCGGGAATCTGGACAGCAGGAATAGCAGCGAGATCGTCGATTTATTGAAAATGCTGAATAAGACCTATCATCAGACCCTGCTCGTAATCACGCATGACGAACGGATCGCCCTGCAAGCCGACAGAATCATTTCAATTGAAGATGGGAGGATTGCCAAAGACGAGGTGATAAGGCGATGAATATTGTCAATACATTAACCATCCGGCATCTGAAGCAGAACAAGAGACGAACACTTGTGACTATTCTTGGCGTAATTATTTCGGTATCCATGATGACCGCTGTCATTACGCTAATTTTTTCCTTTGCGGATTTAATGATCAGACAAACGATCACAGATACAGGGGAGTGGCATATTCAGTATCAAGATATAACCAAGGAACAGCTTGCGGCGATACAGGGCGATGATGCAACCAAAACGGTTGCAATCACAAGAGACCTTGGGTATGCCCCATTAGAAGGGGGACAAAATTCCAATAAGCCGTACTTGTTCATTAAGGAATATGATGTGCAAGGGTTCACACAATTTCAGATTGAAATAAGCAAGGGGCGTCTTCCGCACACGGACAAGGAGGTTGTGATCTCCGAGTCTGTTACAACAAATGGCAAAGTGAAGTACGAAATCGGCGACCGTCTAACGCTTCGCGTCGGCGACCGATTCGAACAAGGGGGCGATCATCCCCTGGATCAGACGGAACCGCTGCGCAGGAAAGACGGCACATTGACCGAGACATTACAGCATAGCATAATTAGGGATTATACGGTGGTAGGCTTCATTAAACCTCCGGTGTCGGAACCGGCCCGGGCCCCGGGTTATACGATCATTAGCTATGTCGATGATCATATCATCGGGGGGGACGATCGGGTCGATGCGTCGGTGGTCTTGCAGCAGGTCAATCCGTTCTTGTTCGCACATGCGGAGAAGCTGGCTGAGAAAAACCAAATGGACACTGTCCAATATAATAACGATTTGCTTCGTTATTATGGCTTGTCCAGCAGCGGAGCCTCATCCAGCATGATGTTCTCATTATCGGCAATCATTATGGGGGCCATTATAATTGGCTCGGTTGGACTCATCTATAACGCTTTTGCGATATCCGTCTCGGAACGTTCCCGCCATTTAGGGATGCTCGCGAGCGTGGGGGCAACGAAAAGGCAGAAGCGAAATTCCGTATTTTTTGAAGGTATCGTCATTGGTTTGATCAGCATTCCCATTGGCATCTTATGCGGTCTTGCCGGAATCGGAATCACCTTTTCGTTCATGAACACAATGATTGAAGGGGCATTATGGACTAGTGAAAAGCTGAGGCTTATCGTCACGCCGTTATTGCTCTTGATTACTTGTCTTGTTTCGATGCTGACAATTTTCGTTTCGGCGTATCTCCCGGCGGTTAAAGCATCCAGGGTATCTCCCATGGACGCGATTCGCCAAACCACCGACGTAAAGCTTACGGCCAAAGCAGTGAAGACGTCGAAGATCATTCGTAAGCTCTTCGGAATCGAAGCAGAAATCGGGCTGAAAAACTTAAAAAGGAACAAACGAAGATATCATGTTATTCTTTTTTCGCTGGTCATCAGCATCGTTTTGTTTTTGACGATATCGTTTTTCACGACTGGCCTGACACGATCTCTGGCATTGTCGCTGGAAGGCATCAATTACGATATTGAAGTGTCGTCCAGTAATGGCGAAAGACTAGATGACCGGTTGATGCAATCGCTTGTATCTCTGGATGGCGTCACGGAATATAGCGTCAGTCATGAGTTAGTCAGGAACGCTTGGGTCGATGCAGCAAGCATCGCCGACGAGTTGCAAGAGAAGGTTAAGCAGGATAAGAGTATGCTGCAAGACGGGAAATACCCTTACGAAATTAAGCTCTATGCACTGAATGATTCGAGCCTGCAAGCCTATGCCAGAGCGGCTCACGCAGATTACGAACAGCTTACGGATCTGGATCATCCCGCCGCAATCGTGATGGATACGATTCATTATAAAGATATAGATACGGGTAAATATATTCAGACGAAGTCCATATATGCGAATATCGGTCAACATATCGAGCTAACGAGTTTTTTTAAAGCGAGCGGGGAAGAAACGAAGGCAAATAAAGTGATATTTGCCGCATTGACGGATAAGGCACCGATGGGGATGAGCCCGTTAGGCGTAGGCGGGTTAAATATGATCGTGTCGGAACGCGTCATGAATCGGCTGGCAGACGGCGAGGAGCTGGCTAACGCTTCGATGTATCTCCATATGAAAAGCACGGAACCGGTGAAAACGCAGCAGGAAATTGAAGCGTTGAATGAGACCAATCTGAATGTCTACAATGTATATCAATCCAGAATAAGAGAAGAACAACAGATTCTGCTGATGAACGTCTTTTCTTACGGTTTCATCGTATTAATCTCTGCGATTTCCGTTGCGAACATCTTTAATACGATCTCAACAGGGCTGGCTCTTCGCAAACGGGAATTTGCAATGCTGAAATCCGTAGGCGCGACGCCAAAGGGATTTGCAAAAATGCTGAACTATGAGAGTGTTTTTTATGGGGTCAAGTCGCTCTTGTATGGGCTTCCTGTCAGTTTCGCCGTGATGGTTCTGATCTATAAAGCATTTGCGAACAAATTCAGCTATGGGTTCACCCTGCCCTGGATGAGCATTCTGTCTGTCATTGTGTGTGTATTTGTCATTGTCAGCTCTGCGGTTGTTTATTCCGGAGCTAAAGTAAAAAAGGAGAATATTATTGATGCATTAAAGCAAGAGAATATATGATTCACTTACTTCACCCAGAGGAGGAGACGTCACCCGACGTCACACACAATCATGCGAGTCGACCGATTGCTCTCCATGCTGCTGATCATCTCCGGTAAAGGCACAGTAACGGGCAAGGAGCTTGCCGAGCATTTCGAGGTATCCTTACGGACGATCTACCGGGATATCGAAAAAATAAGCGAAGCCGGCATACCGGTTGCCTCGTCCAGCGGTAAGGGCGGAGGATACTATATTATGGACAGCTATAATATAAGCGGCCTCTTTTTAAACCGGGATGAAGCTCATACGTTTGTAGCTGTAATGAAGAATTTACACAGCTTGTTTGGTAGGAACGAAGCTTTTAATGACATCATGCTAAAGGTTGAGCATACCTATAAGCGGGAGCCCGAGAAGCACAAGCTGACTCTGGATATGTCCCATTTCAGCATGGAGCAGGAAATTAAAGAATACATTGGGATCATAAGCAAGGCCATCACGGATAACAGACTGCTGGTGTTCGACTATATCAACAGGGATATGGAATATCTGGAGCGAACGGTAGAGCCAAGCTGGATTGACTTTCGCCACGGAGATTGGTATGTGATAGGTTTTTGCCGGGTCAGAGAGGACTACCGCAGATTCAAGCTCGTGCGGATTAAGCAACTCAGACAGGGGCCACCTTTTGCAAAAAGAGAGCTGCCGGAAGACCAAATCGCCGAGGTTATTAAGCAAAGCTATTCGCAGCGGGACATACAGGTTGTGCTCAGATTCACTCCGCGAATTGGCGCGCAGCTTCCCGAGTATTTTGAAAAAGAGAAGATTAGCCGGCGTGAAGACGGCTTCTATCTCGTGACGGATACTTATCCTTATGAGGAGGGTCTGCTGAAATTCATTCTAAGCTTCGGCAAGGAGTGCGAGCTGCTGGAGCCTCGTGAATTACGGGCGGAGCTGCAGCAATATATGCAGAATATGCTTCTATCCTACAATGACTGACGCCCTGGTGTCAGTCATTGTGTTCTATAGTAGGGATATCGGCGGAAAGAATACATAACGCCCGCTATAACTTCTCTAGGAGGCAAGCGACTAAATGCACGAGGACACACGAATAGAACTGATACGGAAGCTGCAAAGATTGGAGGAGGAACGCTATATCCTGCGTGAGGGAGAAAGGTTACAAGACTTTACCTGTCTGATGCTGCGGCATATTGGCGATCCGGAGTCTGAGCTGCGTGAGCATATCTATTCCACTTTTCATATATGGCTGAAGCGCGATAATAAGTTCTCATATGCGGAAATGCAGCATCTTTTGGCTGTCCTGATGGATGACCGGCATTTGTTCTATCGGATTGGAAGCGAGGATGACCATAGTGTACTCACCAGGGCGTTTGCGGTTCTGCCTATCGTTCTTATTGTACAGCGGCACAGGAATAATTCATTCTTGACTCCAAATGAGTTCCAGCATCTACAGCATTCGCTGCTTCGCTACTACCAGGAGGAGAAGGACCTGCGCGGTTATCTGGCAGTCGAAGGCTGGGCGCATGCCGCGGCTCACGGGGCAGATGCCCTCGAGGAACTGATCCGCTGTCCGGAAAGCGATAATGCAGTGCAGCGCGAGGTGCTGGAGGCGATTACAGGGATGCTGCATAACGGTGTCCGGATTTTTGACGAGGAGGAAGACGAGCGCATGGCCAGCATTGTGGACACGATGATTAGCGAAGCACTGCTTCCGCAGCAGGAGATTGCCGACTGGATTCATAGCTTGTCGCAATGTACGGAATGGCCGGATACGCGCGCACAGAGAGTCGCCAGAGTAAACGGGAAAAATTTTGTGCGCAGCCTGTATTTCAGAACAAGGGTCCGGAATGACGGAAATAATCTTATTCTTAACGGCGCCATGCTGACCGCTGAAGCTAAATTAAACTGCTTTAATGAGGCTAATTAAGAAGTGCGCTAGAAATAATACATATGGAGGTAATTAAGTTTGAGTACTCACTACTATTTCAGTTGGTTTAATCATTTTTTTCCAGAGAAGCTGGTCCATTGTTTGCAGGAGGATATACAAGACAGACAATCGCTTGTTATGATTAGCGCTGACCCGTCTGGTTACACAGATGAGCCAATTAACTTTGATGAACTCTCTGAATGGACATGGCTGAATCAGGCTAACATTATTTTTGATGAATATCATTTCATTGATTACCGCATGCAGAAGGAGGATGCCCAGAGGTTCATTCAGAACGCTTCCGTCATTTTTTTATGCGGCGGGTATCCTGTTTTGCAGAGCGATTTTTTGGCGGATTATGAATTATCGGATGTTATTAAGAACAGCAATGCCGTTATACTGGGTGCCAGCGCCGGTGCGCTGAACATGTCTGCTCAATGGTTAAGCTTGAATGACACTGGTCATGAAGTTGAACCGAGTACTATTTATGAGGGTATGGGCTTTGATCATTTTGCCTATGAATCCCATTCTAAGCGGGGCTACGCCACGTTTGTTCAAGGCTACCTGTTCCCCTTGTCTGAAGAGATTGATGTTTATGCGGCAGAACAGGAGAGCGCTATACGTGTAAAGGACGGCAAAATAGAAACAATGGGTCCTTTATATTTAATTTCCCGCTCAAAGATTCAGAAATTGGTTGAGACGCTCTAATTAGGGAGAGAGGCTACCGAAATGAAACGCTCAAATAATAATTAGTCACCTCTCAATATGGACCTGTATCCAGAGTATCCCGGTAAGCGGCGAAGAGATAAACTCTCTTCTGCCGCTATTTTTTTAGATGAACATCATTTTCGCTCTATTTCTACTTCCCATTATTTAAGCTAAAGTTAAAGTTTTCTTTAAGTTTCAGATGAGGGTTAAGTTGCTATGCTAACATAAATGAAGATAACAATTGGATGCACAAGAGGCTGGACACTGTTAGGGTGTCAGTCGTTTTTTTTCATGTAATTCATTTATTGGGGGGAATAGTCTTTGTACAAACGGATTATTAGTTTAATGTTTGCAGTGTTATTGTTGGTCTCCCTAGTATCGCCAGGCTTGACATTGGCGCAAACGGGCAGCTCTAGTGATCTGAATGGTTTCAGCGGGTCAAGTAGTTTTAGTGATTCCAGCAATCCTAGTAAATCTAGAACAGAATCGTTGGAATTACCTCCATCCAATGAGCTATCAAGTGGCTGGAGTAATATCGCGCAAAATATCAATCCGGTTGCCGATGCACCGAATTTGACGAATGGGAATACAGCAAGTTCTTTCAATGATGTGAAGCAAGGCAATTGGTTCTTCGAAGCAGCAAATTATGTGTATCAGAATGGCCTATTCCAAGGTACAGGGGAGCACACTTTCTCACCACAAGGCACGATGACACGTGCAATGTTCGTTACTGTTCTTGGACGTGCAGCAGGAATTGATTCTTCCAAATACACCTCAGCCTCTTCATTCACGGATGTGTCCGCGGGTTCTTATTATGCACCTTACGTAGAATGGGCAAATGAGAACGGTATTGTAACAGGGATGGGCAATCGAAAGTTTGCACCAAACAATACGGTGACCAAAGAGCAAATGGCTACTATTATGGTTAGATATTTCGAGGAATTTAACATCGACTATCAAACAGGAAATCCTATTATTACAGAGCCAAACGATATTGGTAATGTTTCAAGCTGGGCAAAGGATGCTGTATTAGCATTATGGAGAGCTGGTCTAATCAATGGCGACCGAAGCGGTAATTTCAATCCAGCCTCCAATGCAACTCGTGCTGAAGCGGCTTCGTTTGTCATGCGCAGTAATGAGGTGATTAAGAAAAACACTTCACCGGCATCCACAGCGATCCCAACATCCACATCGACACCAACACCGACATCAACACCGACATTAACATCAACATCTGCATCTACATCAACATCCACACCGGTATCTACGCCAACTCCAACTCCATCTCCATCTCCAACATCAACTAGCGGAACCTTCACCATTACATTTAATACAAATGGCGGAACCGCTATAGCGAATAGGTACGTTGTTGCAGGTCATTCACTAGGCGAATTACCAACTACGCAAAAAGAAAATTACACGTTCCTAGGCTGGTATACGGATAGTGAGTTTACTACGGAGGTTTCTTCAGATGCAATTGTAACCAGCGACATGACACTATATGCCAAATTCGAAAGATTATCGGATCAAGCACTCGAAGTTCAAAGTATACCTGTGATTAGTAAGCTGGATCAACCAAGCACATTTTCAATTAAAGTCGTTGATAGCTCTGGAGAATTAACAGAATCTATGATTAAGAATGCGATTAGGTTTAGTGCATCTACGCATCTTGATTTTGTAAAGTATTCAGGTATTTCCATAACTAAGGTGGATAATGAATACATTATTACTGCCAATAACAAGAGTAAGCAATTTCCTGAGGGAGGTACATTCAAGCTCGTATTGACTGAAGATGCTTTAGTATTCAAAGAAGGCGATACGGAATATGATTCATCCACAAGGGAAGTTGATTTTACGACAGCTAAGGCTGAAGTCAACAATCTTAAATTCAATCCAAACCTGAAGTTTATAAGTGCAGCTGAAGTGTCTTTGATGAGTCAAGATGGTCAGCAGGCTAAGTTTATTGCGAACCCGTTATATACGTATGAGATCAATAAGGGAACTACGGAAACAACCGTAAACGACTTTCGGGATGGCTACTTCATTCATGAGGGTGGCGGGATCGAAGTAGGAGATACCGTTGCCATTTATGACGGTGCTAATCCAAGTGAGCATAATGGAAGCGCGCCGTTAGAGGATGAAGGAAACATTTCTTACGTCCAAATTTTTTCAATCAAAAATGGCAATGAGTATCATTACGGCGCGCCAGATGTAGCGGATATTATTTTTGTACCGGATGTTTTACCCGTAAATGCTGCTGAGGATACGGATGGTGATCCGAACAATAATTCAATCACGATATCTGAATCAACGATGGATTTCTCGGATGCCAAGTATGCGGGCTTTAATTTCAAAGAAGATCTTACCGTCGAGCCAGGAGATTTCATTGCATTCTATACAGGGGAATTGAGTGAGGCCTCTCAGCTTCTCAACTATGCACAGATCAGAGCAGTTAATCTTGCTAATAATACGTATACGATTACTTATGAGGCTATTAGCGAAGAAGCAATGCGCAGCTCATTCGATTATTATAAAAAAGATCAAAAAGTAGAGAATGAAAAGCTGCTTAGTGATGATAGCATTGCCCAACTGGAAGCAGAGATGACTAGTGAAGCAATGGATAGCGGATTTGCACAGCGCGCTTCAGGCTATCTTGCGTCAATGGCACTGCAAACAGACAGCTTTAAGGAGCTTAATGTAGATAACCAGTTCAGTGACAGCGATATTCAGTATCTCAGTGAAAATGCAGCTGCAGGTACTAGCTTGATGAAGATAGCCGGCTCAAAGGTGGAAGTATCTGTTGAACAAGTAAAGGTAGATATTTCACCGAACCTAAACCACTTCGAAGGAAAAACAGGTATCCGCGCCGCTTTACAAATTGAAGCAGAGGTAACCATCGAGGTTAGTGCAAATCACGAAATTAAAATTAAATTAACAGGGACATTTGAGCAAGAATTTTCAGTTAACCTTAGTGCTGGTGGGAATATTTACTGGGAAGAATTCTGGTTTTTCTCAATACCCGTCGATTATTCAGTATATGCCAATCTTGATGTATATACGTATACGGCCGTAAGATTCGATGCCAATCTCGGTCTATTCGAGAAAGAGGAAGATATTGATTGGAATAGTGATGATGTTATTAACGTCGCCAGACAAATTAAGAAGGTTAT
Organism: Paenibacillus sp. FSL R10-2736; assembly: GCF_038000245.1. Classification (NCBI taxonomy): domain Bacteria; kingdom Bacillati; phylum Bacillota; class Bacilli; order Caryophanales; family Paenibacillaceae; genus Paenibacillus; species Paenibacillus sp. FSL R10-2736. Next base: position 394,747 of record NZ_JBBOBN010000002.1, on the reverse strand, counting down.
GGAAGAGTCTGAAAAGTACACAGATAATGAAATTGATGAGATCTCAGACAGCTTGCCGGATCTATATGCAGATTTCCTGGACAATGAAGATATTGATTGGGTTGATATCGTTACACAAGAAATATTTAGGACCCAAGTGCGAGTCGTTAATGGTATTTTTGAGATTGTATTTAAGGCAGAGTTCGTAGTTAGTGCAAAGGTTAATATCTCGGTTGGAATTATATATACGTATGAAAATGGTCAACGCTATGGTTTCAATATGCGCATCATTGCAGCTGAGGTTAGTAACTCTCAAACTACGCTTGTACCTGAAAAGTATAAATTTACCTTCTATGCGATGGGTGAATTAGGGTTAAGAGCCGGGATTCGTCTTACGGTAGAGGTCGGTGCCTTATCCACGGAGCTTAATAGTATAGGGGTGCAAGCAGAGCTAGGAGGGTATATAAAATTATGGGGCTTCTTCTATTATCATTATGAGAGGACTGAAGGGAAACCTGCGATTTCTAGTATGAAAGGGGCTTATCATGCAGAGATCGGGCTGTATTTAGAAATAAAAATTATTGCGCAGGCGTTTAAGGGAACCTTCTCAGTCGTACCTTACTCGACGACCTATGAGAAGCCTCTATTTGAAATGGGTACACGTAGCGCGATCCTGGATTTCTCTTACGAACAGGATGATGTTGAACCGATAGAGATGCATGGTGAGTTTGGGAAGACGTCTTATCAATTACCACTTGAATACTTTATGATGGATAAGATGGATTTACACGATGGTGAACTGACTTCTTCTCCACAAGATGTTTCTTACTTTAGAATCAGTTTCTCGAATAGGGACAACTTCAGGTATGATCCTCGCAACCGTACTATCACACCTGATCGTGATGATGAAACCGGATATGATACAGAATTATATATCACTTATGACGGGCCAAGCGCATCATTAGGTTCTGATCCTCTGACTCGTACCTATACAGTCTCATATGATAATCTTAAAGACAGCTATACGATGACATTAAAGGAACTTGATGAAAAATTACCAATTTCTGATATGAGAATTATGCGGCAAATTAGTGGTAAATATTTGTCGGCGATTCCTCAGATCCCGGATCCTACCAAGCTAGGGTATACATTCATAGGCTGGTATAATGAGAGCCTGGGAACGATAGGTTGGAAGGTTCCGCTTCCAACTGTAATGGATGCCAAAGATCTTAATTTCTATGCTGCATTTCAACCTGCTACGGATACGCCGTATCTGGTAGAAACCTATACTGAAAATTCATATGATGATGGCTACACATTAGTTGATACAGAAAAATTAAGAGGAAAAACGAATGCTGTACCTTCAGTAGGTCCGAAAGACATCCCAGGATTCATTACGCCTCAAAAGACTCAAGTGGTTATTAAGGCAGACGGATCAACTGTAATCAAGTACTCATATAAACGCGAAATGATCGAGCTAACCTTCCAGCTTGACTATTCGAAGGCAACAGATGATGTACCAATTGCCGCAACGCAATATATTGAATATATGAAGTATGGGGCCAGTTTGGATGTTCCGAGCTATGTGACGAATATTAAAGGTCTTACTTTCCTTGGATGGGAATCAATGGATAATATTGTTCCGGCTACACCGAAAACCTACACGGCCTATTTCGATTTGAAGAAGGATATGAGGGTACTTGTAGAATATTATTCAAGAGACAGCTACGAAGGAGAATTCTCGAAAGTGGGCAGTGAAATTTATCTGGCAACTGCATACAAAGTGTTCAATGCACGTACCCAAGCGGCAGGCTATTATAACAGTCCCAATGAGTACGAGTTAGCAGATGATTGGGGTCTTCCAACAGATTATACAATTGTAGTAGATCCGGAACTTCCTAAAAATGAGCTTGTAGTGAGGCAATATCTACAGCGTAAATATGAGCTAACGTTTGATTCGAATGAAGGAACTTTTGCTGATGGTGTTTCTGGAAAAAGCTATTTAAGTGCAGGAATGCCTTATCAAATACCATCTGACCCAACGCGTGAAGGTTATACATTTACAGGCTGGTCACCAGCAATTCCGTCAGAGAATCGTGAAATGCCAGCGGAAAATCTGACCTACACTGCACAGTGGACGGAGGCTGCAGAACGTAAAAAGTATACGGTGGAGCATTATCAAAGAGGTACGGGTATTGATGCTCCATTTGAATTAGTGGATACAGAAGAGCTAGAAGGAATAGTAGGGGACACGGTAACTGCAACCCATAAAACCTACTCTGGGTTCTATGCTCTAGAAGGAACAGGTACCGATTATGCAACCATAAGCAGTGGAGTGGTTGATGAAGATGGCAGTACGACGCTCCAGCTATATTATGATAGAAATGTATATAAAGTGAAATTTATCTACATTGATCCATTTACACAAGAAGAAAAGCTAATCAATGAGGAAACCTATCGTTTCGGCGTACAATTCACGATTCCAAGTAAATCTGTCTGGGGATTAGGAGTGACTGGAATTGGATGGAAGGCGTTAGACGGGGCACCGGAAATTGATGAGTATGCTATGAACTTAGTACCGGCACAAAATGTGACTTATGAGCTTATCTTGCCTGACGAAGGAAGCGGAGAAGGTGGAGAGGGTGAAAATCCGGGATTTCCAGGTTTTCCGGGATTTCCGGGAAGTCAATTCCCAGGCCTTACGGGTTTTATAAAGTTCTAATGTAGTTGTTATCATTTAGTTGGTTCTTATGAAAAGGTTCATCGCGGCTGACTGCTGCGATGAACCTTTTTTGCTGACTGTTCTATCACATAGATCACTTAATTTGCCGTCTTATTGATGAAGTCAATCTCATTTCTGATCCCTTATGGGCGTATTGGTGCATGTGAAGAATAATACGATAAACAACCGTAGCTGCTCGCTTGGGAACGGGAAATAGGGGTTGTGTGGAAAACCAACGAATGCAATTGGAACCCCGCCTTCCACACTTGCCGTTTACACTCAAGTTCTATTTATAATCGGATCATCTCCACCTTGTGGAGAGCAGTGGTCTTGTTTTTGGGAAATGCTTATAAACATATGCTAAACTGATAATAAATAAAATCAGAGATAGGACAGGAAGAGATTCAATGGGAAGAAAACAGTCTTTCACGGAGACAGAGCTGCTGGATATGACAAAAAAATTAGTGCTTGAGCATGGGTATGACGGTTTTCACCTCAAGCTGCTCTCCCAGCATCTGTCAGGAGCCCGAAGCACGATTTATCAATATTACTCCAATAAGGAAGAGATTGTGGCTGCTTGTATGAAGCGCGTAATGGCAACGGTATTAGAGAATGCATTAGCCATTGATGAGGCTGATCCTATGGACGCCCTCGAACAGCTGCTTCTCGTTTATGTAGAAGAGTCTGCACTACATCAGCTTTTAGGAAATGCCAGTAAAATTAATACTGCTAATTCATCTGCAGCCGCCAGAGATCTTGAATTTATTGAGGAAGCACATATGACCCTGAAAGTTCAATTATCACGCTTATTTGAACGCGCACAACAGAATAATGACCTGAGGAAGGATATCCCACTTCCTGTACTTATTGGTGTATTCTTTAACTTAATTGATACACCTAATATGCTGGAAATCCCAGTACCCGCTTGGGGAAAGCTGTTGTTTCAGATGTGGACCGGAGGAGCCAAGAGCTAACCTCAGTCTTGGATTTAATTTGACACGGGTGTCATTTATGCTGTTTAATTAATGTTGTGGCGTGAGGGTAGGTCGAAATTGACACATGTGTCAAAAAAGGGCGAGGAGTTGGAAAAGGAATGTTTTTAGCTATGAAAGAATTGATGCACAGCAAAATGAGATTTTTGATGATCATCATTATTTTTGTACTGCTAGCCTGGCTGGTATTTATCTTATCCGGGTTAGGGAATGGCCTGTCTACGTTAGCTGCGTCAACCTTTAAGACGATGAAGGCGGATTATGTCATTTTTGAAGAAGGATCGCAGTCCTCCATGAGCAAGTCACTACTGTCTGATCAATTACTGGCGGAGGTGGAGCTACTACCCAATGTTAGTGCTGCCGCACCTATGGGAAGTACGATGGCAACGGCGTTGAAGGAACCAAGCATCAAGAGTGAAGATAAGCTGGATATCGCAATTATAGGAATCAACCCGGGAAGCTTCTTGGAACCGGCTGTCGTGGAAGGGGAAGGCCTATCTTCTGATAACCCTACCGGTGTTGTAGTGAACTCGACCATGAAGGATGAGGGCTATAACATTGGTGACACTTTTCAATTAGATGGCACGATGGAATCACTGACGATTATAGGCTTTGCCGAGAACCAGACCTATAACCACGTTGCATCCGTATTCACTCCGATGGCGGAATGGCGGAAGATTACCTTCGCGGCTCCGGGTTCGGATAAAGGAGTTGCAGGGCCCGTTAATGCGATTATGTTACAAGGCAAAGATATCGATCCTGATGTAATGAATAGCAAGCTGACCAATACGGACACGGTTACCCGGGCGGCCGCAGTTCAAGGAATGCCAGGGTACAAGGAAGAGAACGGTACTATCTTAATGATGCTGGCATTTCTGCTCGCAATCGCCGCATTCGTGCTTGGGGTATTCTTTTATGTAATGACGATGCAGAAAACTAACCAGTTCGGCATTATGAAGGCTATAGGTGCCAGTAACAGGTTCTTGAGCAAAGCCATTGTCTCGCAAGTGTTCGTGCTGTCGCTGACTAGTATTGTAGTCGGAGTCTTACTGACTTATGGAACAGCAGCCATTATGCCGAAGGGTATGCCATTTAAGCTGGAACCTGGTCTTGTCGTCTCGTATTCTGTTATCTTGCTTATTATCGCTATGTTAAGTTCGCTGGTATCAGTACGAAAGATTACAAAAATTGATCCGCTCAAGGCGCTCGGGAGGGTTGAATAATGAATAAGGGATTACAAATGAGTGATGTTACCAAGTATTATGCCGAAGGAAGCAATCGGATCGCGGCACTCGACCATGTGTCCATTTCAGTGGAGCCGGGGGAGTTTGTTGCTGTAGTTGGACCGTCGGGTTCAGGTAAAAGTACCTTTTTGTCTATTGCTGGAGCACTGCTCAAAGCTTCAGAAGGAGAAGCAAAGCTGAATGGACATCCTATTTCTAGGCTTACTGCACAAGAACTGGCGAATATAAGACTACAAGAAATCGGATTCATTATGCAATCATCGAATTTGGTTCCTTATCTAAATGTTCTTGATCAATTGCTGATCATAAAAAAGATGTCGGGAAAGGTTAAAAGAGAGGACAAGGAGTTCGCCACTAAACTGCTGGCAGAGCTGGGTCTGGGCTCGAAATTAAATAGCTTTCCGGAAGAGCTCTCAGGCGGGGAGAAGCAGCGGACAGCGATTGCCCGTGCCCTAATTAATAATCCCAGCATCATCTTGGCGGATGAGCCGACAGCAAGTCTGGATACCAGACGTGCACATGAAGTGGTCAGTCTAATCGCGCAAGAAGTGAATTCGGGACAGAAAGCGGCGATTATGGTTACTCATGATGAGCGTATGCTTGAATATTGCGACAAGGTCTACCGGATGGAGGATGGAAAATTGTCTTTGCAGTAATGCATATCCGGCAATCCTGCTACTACTATTTGTTGAGAAATCAGTAATTATTAAATAGAATAAATTATTAAGAGGATCGGCTAATAAATTTGTACACATAAGGAGATGAAACTATGGCAGAAAATAAATTACTAAGAATGGACAACGTCGGTATCGTTGTCGAGTCTTTGGACGACGCAATTTCTTTTTTCGAGGAGATTGGCCTGAAGCTCGAAGGGCGAGCCACCGTCGAAGGTGAATGGGCAGGCCGCGTAACCGGACTGGGTTCTCAATACGTAGAGATTGCTATGATGGTTACCCCGGATGGCCACAGCCGAATTGAACTTTCGCGATTTATCAACCCGCCTGCTATATCAGATCACCGGACTGCTCCTGTAAATGCTCTCGGTTATCTACGTGTCATGTTCACCGTTGAAGATATTGACGAAATGGTATCCAGACTCACTAAGTATGGTGCTCAGCTCGTTGGCGAGGTGGTTCAGTACGAGGACTCGTATAAGCTCTGCTACATTCGTGGAACCGAAGGAATTCTGGTCGGTTTGGCGGAACAACTAAGTAATAAATAAAGATAAGAGCGGAGCATAAGCTAACAGTTTTATGCCCCGCTCTTATTTACGTTCACTCGTTTTCATGCGCCAGATATTCTTCGCTCAAGAAAAATAACCCCCGTTTTGCTAGTGCTTAGACTTCGGCGTTTCCAATCTGCTACGCTCACGCATGGCGTTCATCTGCCTGGCGTGTCTTTCGGCACGGCGGCGTCCTCTTGTTTTGAGTTGGCTAAGCATAATGAGTAGCCCCAAAACCCCCAACCCATAAGAAACAAGATGACTCACTTCATTCCACAGGTTTGCAGCAGTCAGAAGGGATACCGCCCCGATGATTGTTGCAATAATCCGCTGTGTATTTTTATTTTGCGTATCGATCAATTTTTGCTCGAAGGAGCTCGACAGCTTTACCCGTAAATTTCCGCTATCCATTTTATCTACCGCAGATATGAACTTCTTGGTCGTAGGAAGGATTCCTTTGAGAATGCTCTTGCCTTCATCTACAACGTTAGAGAAGACATTTCCCCGCAGATCCCTGCGCACAACCTCTTCGACATAAGGCTTAACGGTCCCAATCAAATCAAGTCCGGGGTCCAGTCCGGTACAAAGTCCATACACCGTGCCTATGGCTTTTCCCAAAAATGTTGTGTTTGCCGGTAACTGAAAAGGCTGAGAATAGAGGAAATCACGTAACTCTTCAGCATTGTCGCCTGATGTCACGAAGCTAAGGTCAAACGTATCCCCGTTGATTTGTTCAAATAGTAACGTAAGGTTCCTTGCGAATACCTCTAAATCTACATTCCGTCTTAAAAATCTCAAACGGGTGAGGGCGTCGATTGCGCCGTGAGCATCTTTTAAATACACCGCCATCAGAAGTGCTACCATTTGCGTCTTCATATCCTCGGCAATTCGTCCGACCATTCCATAATCAATTAAGGCTATGGTGCCGTCAGGCTGGACGAGAACATTGCCCGGGTGCGGGTCTGCGTGAAAGAAGCCTTCTAATAGAATCTGCTCTACGAAAATTTCTATCAGCGATGTCGCTAATTGGGTCCGGTCCAAACCCCAGGCATCCAGCTGGGCAAAATCATTGATTTTTACACCCTCCAAAAACTCCATGGTTAGAACTTTCGAAGTGGTATAGGACCAATGAATGCCTGGAACCACGATATCATCCCGATGGATAAACTGCAGCTGGAATTCTTCTGCATTTCGCCCCTCTTGCTCATAATCGAGCTCGTCCATAACGGTGTCGTGAAACTCATCATACACCGCATCCAGGTCCATGAAGTCTGCAATCTTCGTCTGGCGTTTCAATAACGAAATAGCAACCTGTATGGATCTCCAATCAATGGCGATAATGTCCTCGACCCCGGGACGCATCACTTTCACTGCGACTTCTTCACCTGTTCGTAAGGTCGCCCGATGTACCTGTCCTAAGGAAGCCGCTGCGATAGGAATTGTATTAAACTCAGCAAAAATCTCACTAATAGATACTCCGAGTTCGGTCTCTACCTTGTGCTTAATCTCGGAATAATCTACGAATTCTACGGAATCCTGCAGCTTGGACAATTCATCAATAACTTCCTTCGGCAAAATATCCACCTGCGCACTAACATGCTGCCCAAGCTTGATGATTAAGCCACCCATGTCCATGGCGGTCTTCGTAAAATACGCTGCCTGTTTTCGATATAAGGCTTTTGTTTTCGCCTCTAAGCGCCGTCCCGGAATAAAATACTTTTGCTTGCCCAGCCACCAGAAATCCCAGGCGAACTTAAAAATCATCCGCATGGTTCTTCTGAACCGGAGATCCTTCATCAATTTAAAGAATTCGCTCATTCTTTTTCATCTACCTCAGGTTTTTTTTCAGCGGCTGCCGGCTCCTGATCATCATCTTCATCTTCTGGGATCGTAGTGCTTTTATCAAAAATCGCTTGGGCCATGCTTTCAAACTTTTTCGAAGCGCTCATGAAGAAATCGGCAAATTTGTTGAACATTTCGGCTTTGACCAGAATGACAGCGCCCTTGCGCTTATTTCCGAAAACGATGAATTTCTCACCTGGCTTGATATCAAGCTCTTCCCTTGCTTCTCTAGGAATAACAACTTGTCCCCGCTCGCCCATTGAGGTTGTTCCCAGCACTTTGCCATGCCCGAATCCGTGACTATTTTCTTTTTTTTGCTGCATCCTAATCTCTCCTTAGATGATGAATCTGCACCAGTATGATGTTTCATACTAATCATATCATCAATGAGTGGTGTTTGCTAAAGTCTACAATCCGCTATTTGTCTGAAATTTGTCTAAAAATACTGTTCTAGCTCGGCGATAAACAAGCATTCTTCCGCGTTACTGTGAATACCCTTATGAATGGTGCAAAAATCCGTAATCATTAAGGTAGGAGAAAGGGGCTCGAATGATGGATGGCTCAGGAATTAGTGAGAGAAAGAAAAGGATTACGGCGAAGATAAGAGGTTACTTGATGGTGATAGCTATCATCGTTTCGTTAATGACGTTAGGGGCGCCTGCAATTGCCGGAGGCGACCAAGGGGGCAACCCCACCCAGCTGGTCGTGACTTATGAGACGAACGGAGGCTCCACGATTGCCCCGCAACTTGTGTCGGCGTCCTTAGGTAAAGTGGTGTTTCAGTATACTCCGGTGAAGGAGTGCTACAGCTTCGCAGGCTGGTACTACGACAGTGCGCTGACGCAAGCCTATAGTGGATCAGATCTAATCACCAGAAATCTAACGCTGTATGCAAAATGGGCGGCTACGGGAGAAAATATGCTGTGCAGTGCGGCTACATTGACTCCGAATTTGGCATTGAACAGACCCGCGACGGTTGACAGTACGTGCAACGCCTCGCAGACTGCGGCCAAAGCCGTGGAAGGCAGCGTCATCAATGATAGCAAATGGTGCTCCAAGTCCGGCAACCGCTGGCTGCAGATCGATCTTGGCTCCGTGAAGCAAGTGAACCAATTCGTCATCAAGCATGCAGCAGAAGGCGGGGAGACCCCTTCCTATAACACGAAAGCTTACAATATTCAGGTCAGCACCGATGGTACGAACTGGAGTACAGTAGTCAAAGTGACCAATAATATGAAAAGCGTGACAGTAGATAATATCGCTTCAGTATCAGCAAGATATATCAAGTTAAACGTTACAACGCCTACGCAAACCACGAACCCTGCGGCAAGAATCTATGAGTTTGAGGTATACGGGCCTCCAAATATGGCATTAAATAAACCCGCGACGGTTGACAGTACGTGCAATGCCTCGCAAACTGCGGACAAAGCTGTGGAAGGCAGCGTCATCAATGACAGCAAATGGTGCTCCAAGTCCGGCAACCGCTGGCTGCAGATCGATCTCGGCTCCGTGAAGCAAGTCAATCAATTTGTCATCAAGCATGCATCGGAAGGCGGAGAGACCGCCTCCTATAATACGAAGGCCTACAATATTCAGGTCAGCACCGATGGTACGAACTGGAGCACGGTGGTCAACGTAACCAATAATACGCTAGGTATCACGGTAGACAATATAACCGTAGTATCGGCCCGGTATATTAAGCTGAACGTAACGGCGCCTACACAAACCACGAACCCTGCGGCCAGAATCTTTGAGGTTGAGGTATACGGACCGGGTTCTATTTGACTGTAGGAGGCGGAAAAATATTGTCAATTGCCCTGGACCTATTGTAGAATCAAGAAGTTGTCGAATTATGGTTTAAAATACCATCATTGGGACTCGGTAGAGCGACGACGCTTCTGATTTTTTAGAGAGAGAAGGGGGAAGAAACAATGTTATTCCAAGCAACACGCCGTAAACTCAGTCTGGTGATTGTGTTTGCCCTGTTACTAAGCACCCTTACGCCACATATGGTGTTTGGGCAGGCCGCTCAGTTCAAAGACATTGCAGGCTCTTATGCGCAAAAGGAAATTCAATCATTAACTGAAGCAGGAATCATCTCCGGGTATGAAGATAACTCTTTTAAACCAACAAAGGCGATGTCGCGCGCCGAACTGGCGAAGATCATAGTCCTATCTTTGGGTCTAGAAGTAAACGGCAATCAAGCCGCACCGTTTAAAGATGTTGCCGCGAACAGCTGGTATCGCGGTTATGTAGGGGCATTGGTAAAGGCGGGCATTACGGAGGGGACATCGGCGACCACCTTCAGTCCGAATTCTAATGTTACCCGTGAAGAGCTGGTCGTATTTTTCATCCGGGCTTTCGAATTGGATGAAACGGCGAAGAAGCTTCCGGTGGATAACAAGCTGTCAGATATCGCAGAAGTATCCGAATGGGCAAAAGCACAAGTATCCCTTGCCTTCAAAAATGGATTCATCAATGGTGTCCAAGGCAGTGACGGCACGCTGAAATTCAAACCGAAAGAGCGTGCGGAGCGCCAGGCTCTGGCTCGTCTGGCTTATGAGTTCACAACCAATAAGTCAGTATATGTCGACAAATCCAAACAGCTTCTTGCTGAAGAGACGAATAAGGGTAAGAATCCTGAGGTTACCCCTACTGTCACCCCGGTACCAACTGACCGTGGAACCTCTGTGTCAGCACCGGCGGGAGCTCCAGGACCCGGAACGCCAGCGTCAGCAACACCAGCACCGGGAACGCCTGAACCGGCAACACCAGCCCCGGTGAAACCGACACCAACGCCGACACCTACACCTCCTATACCGGCAACCCCGGCACCGGTATCAGCACCAGCTCTTCAGGTTGTGGTGAAGGGAGAGAATACAGATGCTATTTATGTGGAAGAGCAAACCGAAGTTATATTCCGCTCATCGATTAATGCAGCAGAAACGGTAAGTGCTAGTGTTTATCAAGTAGATGACAGCGGCAAAGTGATTTCACAAATCATCTCGCTGTACGATGACGGTTTGGAAGTCCATGGAGACAGTCTTGCGGCAGACGGGCTCTACAGTGGCAAAGCTGTATTGACTGAAAGTACAGAAGGTTACATAAATCTGCAGGCGTTTGCAGGAGATGTGCCAAGCAGCGCGGTCTTCAAATTATCTGTAATGAAGCATCTTACGGATGAACAGCTTGCACAAACAGAAATCATTGAAAATAATACACAGAGTAAGGTTGATCAACTCGCTGCTTCATATGGTGATTTGCAAAAAGCAAAAGAAGAAACGGTGGCTTGGCTTCAAACGCAAGACGAAGTAGAACATGCCGGGCTTTCGGGTGACGGAGGAAGCATCTGGTATTTGCTGGACAATGGGATTCTAGGGGGAATATCTGCAGCGCCCGAGAATACCAAAGGGCTAAGCAGCACCTTAGAAAAGGCTGCGTCCAGTACAGCATTGGCGGCTGAGGCGCTGACGCAAAACGTGGAACAAACCGTGAGTACCATTGGAAGCCAGCGGGTTGCAGTAGTTTCTCCGTTTTTCGGCACACTTCCGTCCTCGACCGTGTATGACGCTGTATATCATAGCTTCGACCAGTCCAGTTACCCTTTCCTGGTGGAAAGAGTAAAGGACACCGCAGCGGGTGTTAACTTCTTTAAAGGGCTGAATCAATATGGCGTTGTGGTCTTGGATACCCATGGAGATACTTACTATGATGAAATAGTGCTCCAAAAGCTCCATAATAAATACGGCATTGATTTCAAATATGCAGGACCGCAGGTCATGTTCCTGACAGGGGAAAAGGCAACGACAGAGAACAAAAAGACATATGAGCTGGACTTGAAAAAGGGAAGACTGGCTATTATATCCGGTTATTATGCTATTACGCCTTCTTTTATTACACGGTACAACGATATGCTTCCTGATACCATTGTATATAATGGCAGCTGCCGCAGTGCTTACAACGATTCAATGGCAGACGCCTTTATCAACAATGGTGCTGCAACTTATTATGGATATACCGATTATGTAAAGCTTGCTTATGATCAAGCTATTGCTCAATCTGTATTCACCGCTTTAATCGATGAGAACATGACCACCGCAAAAGCCTTTGAGGCAGCAGTGGATGCCCATGGAGCAAACGATGGACTGGCAGCATTCGCCATGAAAGGCAGCAGCATTGGCGCTAAGACCGAAGGGGTCATCAACGGAACCTTTGAGAACGGAAGCTGGACCGGCTGGAATGGAAACGGCGATGTCCGGGTAATCTCCAAGCTGGGGCCGCTTAAGCCGACAGAGGGGAACTACATGGCTATTATCAGCACAGGCCTTGGGTTTGAAAACAATGATCAAGGAGGATATGACTACAATTCGGATAGTTATATCGAGCAAAGTTTCATTGTTCCGGCGGGAGCAACAACCCTATCGTTCGATTACAACTTCATTTCTGAGGAGCCTAAGGAGTACGTTGGAAGCAAATACAATGACACTTTCAGAGCAACGGTAACTTCCAGTGTATACATCAACACGGCTTCCCTCATTACCTCTCACTTGAATGGCGGGAATACAGTAACCTCTAGTGTCTATGGCAGTGAGTCCGTTATTGTCGGCACTGAGTCCATTAATGAATCCACGGCCTATTGGATTGATGAGAACCAAGTAGCCATTGATTTCTACGGTGGGGATCATACAGCATACATGACGAATTGGAAGCATGTACAATTTGATGTAAGCCAATTTGCCGGCAAGGGCTCCATCGTCCTTCGGTTCCACGTTTGGGATCAAGGTGACAGTGTCTACGATACGGCAGTGCTAATCGATAATGTAATATTAAAATAATCAAAAAACGGCTGGCTCAGGGAAACCTGACCAGCCGTTTTTTTTTGGAATCTCCTAGGTTAGGATGATGACTATTCCTGTAAATCCAGGGCTCTCACAGTAGCTTGTTTTAAGGCATCCATCAAAATCAAATAGGGACGCGGACCGTAGCTGATGCGGGCAACGCCTAACGATGCCAGTTTCTGGAGAGGGGGTGAATCCGGGGAGATCATAACGTTAACAGGTAGTGAAGACTCCTGGCATAATTTCTCGATCAGCATTTCATTACACAAGCCCGGCACGAAGATTCCGTGAGCGCCGGCTTCGGCATAGGCGTGTGCCCTTTGAAGGGTAGCTTCCAGGTGAGTCTCATCATGCTCGTGGGCGGCGGTCTGTAAGAAGATATCGGTACGAGCATTAATAAAAAGAGGAATCGATGCCTCCTCAGCGGCTTCCCGCACAGCTGCGATACGCAAGACTTGCTCCTCTATGGAGTGTAGTCCCGGTTCATGGATCTTCTGATCTTCAAGATTGACGCCTACGGCTCCGCACCCGATGATTCTCAGCACATTGTTCTTGATAATCTCCGGAGAAGGTCCATAACCGCCTTCTATATCAATGGTAATGGGCAGATCTACACTATTGCTAATCCGCTGAAGATTGGATAGAACGAGCTCGAAAGGAAGCTTCTCCCCATCATCGTATCCATGCGCTGCAGCTACAGACCAACTGCCGGTAGCAATAACCTGGCCCCCCGCTCCTTGAATAATTTGTGCGCTTCCGGCATCCCAGGCATTGACGAGGACTAGCGGGCTGCCGCTTCTGTGCAATTCGTGAAGCTTCCGTGCCTGTTCAAGTTGACTTTTCATTGTATTGACCTCCGATTTTCTCATGATTTAGCAGCCATTCTTTGCGTGCGACTCCGCCGCCATACCCGCCGAGTTCACCGCTGGTGTTAATTACGCGATGACAGGGAATGACGATGGCTATTTGATTGGCTCCATTCGCTTGTGCTACCGCACGATAGGCGGCTGGCTTGCCAAGCGCCAGTGCGATATCTGCGTAAGAACGGGTTTCGCCCGGTGGAATTTTCTTTAGCTGTTCCCACACGCTCTTCTGAAAAGGCGATCCCACCAGATGAAGAGGCGTCTTAAATTCGGTTAACGTTCCCTCAAAAAATTGACTCAGCTCTCTCTCCATAGACTGAATGGGGGGTGTCTGTCCGGGTATAATCGCCGCCATTAATCTTGTCCTTAACCGTTCAACCTCGCGTTCCAGACCCCGGCGGTCTACGAACTCCAGGAGATACAGCCCACTGTCGTCCGCTACTGCCATCATGGGGCCGAGCGGCGTGTCCAGCCACGATGCTCTAAGAATAAGGCTATCCTCTAACCGCGTAGGCGCTGCACCCATAATGCGGGAGAAGGCGTCCCGGAATCCGCTGCTGGAATCATAGCCGGAGGCTAATTGTGTATCGATAATCTTCCCTCCCGACCGGATGCTCTTCAAAGCGAGTCCCATTCGACGGGACCTGGCGTACTCAACGAAGGTCATGCCAAAGCGCTTTTTAAATTGACGGCGGGCAGTGGATTCATCAATGGATAGCTCTTTGAAGTCTTGTCCCTTCCAGCGCTTCTCCGGACTCTGCTCAACGGCCTCGACAAGCAGCCGGACGATATCAGAGACATGATTGGGATGCGACAAGGGACGGCAGCGCTGACAGGGGCGGAAGGAAGCCAGCAGTGCCTGCTGCGCGGTCTCGTAGAACTCACAGTTATCGTACTTTGGTTTCCTGGCGGGACAAGTCGGACGGCAAAATACGCCGGTGGAGGTGACGCCGACATAGAAGACACCTTCGTAGTCAGATTTTTTCTCGAGCAGAGCTTGATAATATTCGGCTTTACGTTCCTCATTATGGATCATGATCACACCTACATATTTAAGGATGAGATTAGTATACCCCTTGCTAACGGTAGCCGTAGCCGAAAATCAGGCACTTATTTTGTATTCGAATGAGGACACTGGCTTGTGCGTTTTGCTGCAGCGTTAGTGTCTCTCTTATTTTATGATTAATGGTAATGATTTGAAATTGGTATTTATGAAAGTCATAACCATGAAAGGTTGATCCTACTTATGAATGACAACAACATCACCCGCTTAGCCCAAACGACAATAAGGCTTGCACGCCCTTTGCTACTTGGCCTAATCATTGCCATGGTGGCCAGCAGCCTTGCAGCCTGCAGCAGCAACTCCTCTGTAAGTGAGACAGCGAGCATGTCTGCGCAGCCAACCCAGGAAACGCCTGTGGTGACGCAAGCCTCCGGCAGCATCTATCTGTACGGTGAAGCACATGGAATGCCAAGATTATGGACAAGGAGTATGAATTGTGGTCTGAACATTATCATAACGAGGGCATGAGACACTTGTTTGTCGAGCAGTCCTATATTTTATCCGTGAATATGAAAAGCTGGGCAGTGAGAGCGTCATGGGCATTTACGGCTCAGCACATACCAATCTTGATGGAATGGACTATAGTACCCAATCCATCCCTTGTATGGCCAATCAGCTACAGAAGCACTATGGCGGCAACCTTCATTCCGAGGACCTCAGCTGGATTGCTAAAGATATTGAACCTACCAGAGTAGAATCCATCACCTTACAGGGCAAGAAGTATACGGCATCGTATTTTGGAAAGGAGGACTTGAGCGGGTTCAAGGATTACGCCTATCGGGAGTTTTGGCGGTTGGAGGATGCGTATGGAGATGTCAAAGACCTGCCACTGGAGGAAAATGTCCTTCCTTACGATCAATACCCGATGCTGATTGAGAAAGGCCAGGTCTTTGTAATCAGCTACACCAGAACAGACGGTTCAGTGGAGACTGAATACCATCTGTCTAACGGCAAGATTTGGGAAGGCATGCATTCAACACAACAATTCATTGCAGACTGAGCGGTTTTCATAGCTTTTCCATAAACATTGTTTTCATAAAATATTAGATAAATCTTAAAATTTATATTCAATAGTGATACACTAAGATCAGAATTGATCCCAAGCAGGTGTGTGGCCAAGTTATGCGTGCCAGAGCAGGAGTGCCTGCATCCTTCCTGCAAATCGTAGGGTAGAAGGACGGTAGAATATGAGCAACCAACAGACCAAAACAGACGTGATTTTAATTGGTGCCGGAATCATGAGTGCAACACTGGGTTCACTGCTTAAGGAATTAGTGCCTGATTGGAGAATCACTGTGTTTGAGCGGCGTGCAGGTGCCGGGGAGGAGAGCTCCAATGAATGGAACAATGCGGGAACGGGGCATTCTTCATTGTGCGAGCTTAACTACACCACGGAGCAGCCGGATGGATCTATCGACATTAGCAAGGCTATCAAGGTGAATGAGGAGTTTCAGTTCTCGAAGCAATTCTGGTCTTATCTGGTGAACAGCAGACGCATACAAGATCCGCAGGAATTTATCGTACCCGTACCACATATGAGCTTTGTCGAAGGACAGACAGACGTAACCTTTTTACAAAAAAGATTTGAAGCGCTTTCAGGACACCCGCTGTTTCAAGGCATGGAATTCTCCGCTGATCCGGCGCAGCTGATGAAATGGATTCCGCTTATGATGAAGAACCGGACACTCGGCCAGCCGGTGGCGGCAACCCGGATGGAGTCGGGAACGGATGTTAACTTCGGCGCGCTGACACGCATCCTGTTCGGCCACTTGCAGAGCAACAACGTCGATATCCGGTTCAACCATCAGGTTGAGGATCTTAAGCGCACGAAGGACGGCTCTTGGGAGCTTAAGGTGCGGAATGCCGGCAACGGCGCTGCTGAGCGGCATACGGCGAAATTCGTCTTCATCGGGGGCGGGGGAGGAAGCCTGCATCTGCTGCAGAAATCCGGTATCCCGGAAGGCAGAGGGATTGGCGGATTCCCGGTAAGCGGACTGTTTATGGTGTGCCGGAAGCCGGAGGTTGTGGCGCAGCATCATGCCAAGGTATATGGTAAAGCAGCGGTTGGTGCGCCCCCAATGTCTGTTCCGCATCTGGATACAAGGGTGATCGACAAGCAAGAATCGTTGTTCTTCGGACCGTTTGCCGGCTTCTCGCCCAAGTTTCTGAAGTACGGCTCGATGTTTGATCTGGTCACCTCCGTTAAGCCGGGCAATCTCGTCACAATGCTGGCGGCAGGCGCCAAGAATATGCAATTGACCAAATATTTGATCGGGCAAGTCATGCTGTCGAAAGAGCAGCGGATGGAAGCCTTGCGGGAATTTGTCCCGAACGCCAAAAGCGGGGATTGGGATCTGGTCGTGGCAGGCCAGCGTGTGCAGATTATTAAAGATACGGCTGCCGGCAAAGGTACGCTTCAATTCGGTACGGAAGTAATCAGCAGCGCCGATGGCTCGATAGCCGCTTTGCTGGGCGCTTCTCCTGGGGCCTCTACCGCCGTTTCTGTCATGCTGGAGGTCATCAGCAAATGCTTCCCGCAGCATATTGAGGCCTGGGAGCCGAAGATCAAACGAATGATCCCTTCCTACGGCCTGTCTCTGCAGGGCAACACAGAGCTCTTGAACAAAATCAATACTTTAGCAGCAGAGTCGCTAGGGCTGACGAATGGACCAGGGGAGCCTGTGCAGCAGATTAAGGTAAAGCATTCATAGGAGCAGGTGAGAACTTTCCCGGTGCGGAAGGTTCTTTTTTTGTGCGCGGAATTATTCCCTCGAAGCGTTGAAGGGTTTTTCTATTATTTATGGAAATATGTGAGTGCCTGGAATCAAGTTATTGAGGGAAAGAGGGAATGTAGCTGATGTCCAAGATTCAGTTAGGCCGTACCCGGTTAGCAGGAGCGGATGGCATTCGTGCGATCGCCTGCCTGTCCGTCATCCTGCATCATCTGTCACAAAAGCTGGCGATGCCCGCACAAAAGCCCTGGCTTCAAGAAGTGCAGTCGGTGCTCTTGCTTGGGAACAGCGGGGTCAGCTTATTTTTCCTGTTAAGCGGATTTTTGCTGTCGTTCCCCTTTTGGAGCGCTTACCTGGAAAATAAGCCGTATCCGTCCATCCGGACGTATGCCGTACGCCGCGCTGCAAGAATTATACCCGGCTTCTATGTATCATTCCTGGTTTGTCTGTTGCTCGTATGGAGGCTGGACATTCCTACGGAGTACCTGTGGCGGAGAGTCATAACGGGGTTCACATTTACGTCAGGCTTCCACTATACAACCTTTTTCCCGTCCGACTTGAATGGGCCGTTCTGGTCGATCAGCTTCGAGGTGTTTAGCTACTTGCTTATGCCTGTGTTTATGGCTGTATTGTTTGTGCTCGGCAAGCGGCGTTCGTTCGGAAAAGCGATCTTGTTCTGGGTAGCCGCGTTTGGGTTGGTGCTTGCCATAAACTCCCTCGTCCATCAGTGGTTTACGCCAAGCGGGCAGGGCCGGGGATGGGATTATGGCCAGATTGGCGGTGCGAAATACTGGATGCCGAATTACAATCCGGTTGGATTCTTCGGCCACTTCGCTATCGGCATCCTGGCTGCTGGTATAACGACCGCGTTCATGCAGCTTGGTGCTAAGGTGGAGCGGCTACGCAAGCTTGGGGTGTTCGATGCAGCCGGAGCCGCCGCTTTGGGTCTTGCCGGTCTGCTGATCTGGCGTATGCGCCACCAGGGCGAATTTGAATTCAGCCTCCAGCACCAGCCCTATTACTTCCCGGCTTATGCCATTTTGTTCGGAATCGTACTGCTGTCAGCACCGTTCAGCGTGATCGTAGGGCGTTTGCTGGATAACCGCTTTTTCCGGTTTACCGCGCAGATTTCGTTCGGCCTGTATATTTGGCATTACTTGTTCATCACGCTAATCGAGAAGTATGGCATAGCCGATTATCACTATTCCGGGATTAGGGATGTATGGCGCTGGCTCGGCATCAGTGTACCCGTCCTCGTCATCTCGTATGCGGCGGCGGCAGTCTCTTATTATGTCATAGAGCGGCCGTTCATCCATTGGTCGAAAGGCAAGCCGTTCTTCCGGCGCAAACGCAAGGATGCACCATCGGTTAGTGCCGCATAAGTCAGCGCTCATGCTGTACTGCTTGTGGTACCCGTTGACTTTTGCCAAGGACTCGTGATACATTGTGTATATACGGAATACACAATTTATTGAGGAGGTAGGGTATGCTGGCATTAGATATTCGCAATTTAAATAAAAAATATCCGCACTTTCAGATCAAGGATGTATCTTTTCAATTGGAGAAGGGCTACATTATGGGGTTCATCGGGGCCAATGGCGCCGGTAAAACGACCACGATCAAATCGATCTTGAACATGGTTCATGTCGATAGCGGCGAGATATACATTCTTGGCAAGAACATCGCTGATCACGAGATTGAATTGAAGCAGGAGATCGGATGCGCATTCGGTGATATCGATTTCTATACACGCAGCAAGATCAAGACGCTGACCGATATTACCAAGAAGTTCTATAAGAATTGGAATGATGAAACGTACTACAATTATCTCAAGCGGTTCAAGCTGGATGAGAACAAAAAAATAGCGGAGCTGTCCCGGGGAATGAAGGTAAAGTACAGCTTGGCCCTTGCTTTATCGCATGGCGCAAAGCTGCTCATCCTGGATGAGCCGACCAGCGGACTCGATCCGGTCTCCAGAGACGATCTGCTCGATATCTTTCAGGAGCTCATCATCGGCGGCGAGATCAGCATTCTTTTCTCTACTCATATAACCTCTGACTTAGAACGATGTGCGGATTATATAACCTTCATTGAACAAGGACAAATTATTGCCAGCTCCGAGAAAAATGAATTAAAGGAGTCTTACCGTTTGCTTAGCGGCAGCGAAGCCCAATTAAGCGAAGTGAAGGAGCAGTTGATTTCCTACAAAATCAACTCGTTCGGCTTTACCGGATTGATTCATACCAAAGACATTGATCCATCCTCCAGCCTGAGGGCAACCACGCCGAGTCTTGATGAAATCATGATCTACTTTGCGAAAAAGGAGAATGTATATGTATAATTTGGTGATGAAGGATTTGAAATTAGGCGTAAACCCGTGGTTCTTCGTATTACCCTTAATTATGGGGGGATTGATGCTTATTCCCGGTTGGGTCTACTTTATCGTCCCGCTGTATTTCTGCTTCATAACGATACCGAACATGTTTGGCGGATTCAAAAGCCAGAATGATCTGATGTTCAGCACGATGATGCCCGTGACCAAAACAGACATCGTGAGTTCCCGGATAATCGTTGTCGTCATTCTTGAACTCATGCATCTTCTCGCTGCCATGGTCTTCAGTATATTTACGTTTCGCTTGTACCCTCATCTGACTTATATTTTCTATCCGCCGCATATGGGTTTTTGGGGTTTGTGTTTCATCATGCTGGCAATCTTCAACATCCTATTTATATCCATGTATTACAAGACAGCGTATAAGTATGGCGCGGCAACGACCGCATCCACCACGGCTGCTATACTATTTGCCGGATTGGCCCAATGGGCCGGAATCCAAAGTCCCTGGGTAAATGACATTTTCTATGGCTCAGGGACGGATAACACGGCGCTGCAGCTTTCCATTCTGATCGCAGGTATTATCATTTTCATTGCATTCACGCTGATTGCCTATAAGATAGCGGTAAAGAGATTTCTGAAAGTGGAGATATTATGAATGTAACAATTTCGAACACATCGGAGAAACCGATTTATCAGCAGCTGTACGAACAGATTAGCGCACAAATTCTGAAGGGAGAGCTGGAAAGCGGCTATTGTCTGCCGCCCATCCGGCAGGCAGCCCTGGAGCTGCATGTTAGTGTGATCACCGTTAAGAAAGCCTGGGAAGAGCTTGAGCGAAGCAGTCTGATCAATACGGTAACAGGTAAAGGATGTTTTGTAGCCGAATTCTCGCAGGAGGAGATGCTGCGGATACGCAACGAAATGATCCTGAAGCAAATGGAGAGCGACACCTCCTACTACAAGTCCTTTGGCCTCACCCTGGATGAAGTGATGGGGCTGCTGAAGAAGATTTATTGACAGCTAAAGCCGGTATAAGCAAACGCACAAGCCATTCGCTTGTGCGTTTTGCTGTAGGCGGGCTTGGCTGTAGCGCTTAATCTATGATTAAGGGTAGCAGGCTGCTCATTGCTTCAAGCAGACATCATTCATGGATTTTGACATTTTCCAGTATCGTATTTCCCCAAACAGGGAGCAGGCCTGCCTCTCCCGTAAAGCGGCTTCCGGCTACCGAGCCGTCCTGAAAGAAAGCTCCATCAAAGCTGCATTCCTCGAACCGGCAATACAACAATAAGGCACCGCGAAAATTAGCGTTGGCAAAACGGCAGCGTGTAAAGGATACATCGTTCGCTATCACTTTACTTAAGTTGCAGCCTGTAAAATCGCAATTGTTAAACTCCTTGCTGATCCTGGCATTATTCAGCTTGGCTCCCCGGAAAGAACAGTGGCTGAAGGTATGAGTCACATATCTGCTATCCAGTTTAACCCCGTCAAAGCAACAATTTGTAAAGGTTGAGGTGTTCAAGCTTGCAGAATCATCGAAACGTGCATAAGACAGATCGGCATCCTGTACTGTAAGGTATTGTATGGTCTCAGTCAGGGTAACTCCCCGGTAATCCTCAAGCCCAGCCTCATTTTGTCCATAGGGGGAGGATGGAAAAGAGCGGTCTTTTTGATGCAGATTAGGTTTGCCTGTAACAGCGGAGAGCAACCGGTTCACTTCATTAAGCTGGTCATCGTTCCATCTTGCAATGAGTGATTTCTTGTTCAACATAGATCCTCCTCTGATGCATAGCTCTTATGACGATTATATGTAATAATGCCGCCTTTGCCAAAAAAAGGTGAAAAGAGCTCCATACAGTTTATATAATTAGTATGACTGTAGCCAGAGGCGCAGGATTACCTGTGGCTGGAAGGAGATTATCTATGAAGGATGCGTTAATGAAGCGATTGGAAGTTTTTCTCCACCGGGAGGATAACAGATCATTACTAGGTATTCCGGCGAGCCCAGAGGAAATCGTTAAAGCACAGCAGCAGCTGAATGTAAGCTTTCATGAGGACTACATAGACTTTATCAAAATGTTTGGGGGAGCATATGCAGGTCTTGCAATACATGCATTTTCGAATGGCTCTAGCCTCGGGAACGAAACAGTTGTTGATTTGACGCTGGGGTTCCGGGAGCAATTTAAGAACCATCCTTTTGCAGAGCTTCTAGCAACCTGTTATGTTATTTCCATGGATGGCTCCGGCGATCCGATACTCATTGACCCGGCAGGACAGGTTACTATCTGTTATCACGATAGCGGGGAGAGCAAGCTATTAGCAGACTCTTTCGAGGAATTGATCGAGGATAATTTCTATGAATGGTGATAACCAAGCTCGTCCTCCTGCCGGTTCGGTTAGAGAAGGTGGCAGTTATCCCATCGACCTGACAGGCCCGCGCAGTCACACTCTCGCTATTCAGCCTGGTGTGGGCAGTCTTTCCATCGGACCTGCGGAATTGGGGAAGAAGGCCGAACTTCATGTTGAGCCTGACGCGCAGATCGATTGGACCGTATTCGATGCCTTCGCCACGCCGGCCGGCTCGCCCTGGCCGCGATTTCTACACTATACAGGAGATAATACGGGCTTCTTTGACTGGGCGCAGGAACGTCCCGTTGAAGAGCTGACATGGACACCCATCCTGTCTGCAGACATGGCAGCAGACGCCAGCAAATCCTCTATTCACGGCTTGCATATCGTGCTGAAACCGTCCGGGGGGCACCTGACCCTGCGGCTTCCGGAGCGTGATTTCCGCCTGAGTGTGTCCGGTAATCTATCACACTTGTCGGCTACGGGCGTTGTGCCATCTTCTCTGACACTGGCGCCACGCACTAGCAGGCGCAAGAATGATGCTCCATTCTTGCTGCCCGGCCTGGGTGAATTGCACCAAGTGACAAGCCTGACGCTACAGAATGCGCCGCTGGGACAGCCCATCTCGCTGGAGTGTCTGGACCGGTTCCCCAATCTTGACTCACTGAGTTTGTGGGGGGACTTCTGCGGCCTGGACCTGTTGGCCCGTCATGTCCGGTTAAGAAATCTGGAGCTGCGTTTCATGCCGGATTTGGGGGATTTGCCGCCCTTGAGTGCCTGGCCGCAGCTTAGCAGGTTTATCGCCTACAATGTGGAAGAGATTACGGGTAAGCGCCTCAAGCAGCAAATGAAAGCACGCGCTAACACCCGCCCGTGGACCGAGCATGCTTCGGTGAGCCAATTGCGAAAGCCGGAGTGGTGGACGGCCGAGTATGGCCGCCCGTTCTCATCCTGGCCTAAACGTCTGGCCAAGCTGGCTAACGAAGCTTACAGCACTGCCCAGACAGCGTTGGCGAAGGCCCGCAGCTTCCACGATGCAGAGGCTGCCATTACTGCTTTTACCGTACGCTTCAATACCCTCAAGGGCATCGAAACCACAGAACGCGAAGACCTTAGCGAAGCGGTATGGCAACTCAGCCAGTCTGAACATCTAATTGGCCAGCCTGTAACAGAGGAGATGGCCCAGCGCTGGTTCGATGCAGCGCGCGATTACTGAAGAATGAGGAAATGAAGGAGGGGTTCACCCCGTGGGGAGATCATTTGCAAATTTGCATATCAAGTCGAACAATCTTGAGAAGACTGTCGAGGCTTTAAGGGAGCTAAGCGAAGGGCATGCTTCAGTGTTAGGCAAGTCAAAGGACGGGGCTCCAGAGAGCAAAGTTGTCATGTACGTAAGCAAAAGCAATGAGAACTGGATCAGCGTGCTCCATGACTATTTTGTATGGGGTACGGTCAAGGAGATCGGCAGAACGCTGTCCCTGCTTACCCAAGAGCCAGTGATGACTGCCGGATATATAAATGAGGAGATATTCGAGTTGTCGTTGTTCGAGAATGGAGACATTCAGGCTGAAAGAATCTTTTGTGAGCAGTGGACGAGGGATGAATATGAACAACTCCAGGAAGAGCGCATCGATGATGACTACTTGCAGCGGGCGCTGGATATCCGCCATGAGGATTTTGAAGGCTTTATTGGGATTACAAGCCCGGAACAAGCTGTAGATAAGCTGTCAGAGCTTGTAGGCATGTCTTTGTGGTGCGATTGGGAGTGGGTCCCGTACGAAGAAACGCTCGGAGAACGCTTTAAGAAATATGAATTTTGATGGAGTGACGGTGAATCAGAAATGGACAAATGAAGGCATAGCGGATTATATAAATAGGAGGATCATGTGTGCGGAAAATATGGAAAAAACGGATTCTGATCAATAATCCGGCTACGCTGGACCGGATACAGATGGAGCAGGATTTGCGCAGTGGCAACCAGGTCATTGTACAGTTCTCACACCCCGAGTTCTATGGCACTATATTGGAAGAAGTGGATGAGCTTTGTGCGCGCTGGGATGAGAATTTCGGAGTTCGCTTCTATGCCCACTATTCACTGTCTTTTGATTGTCATACGCTCTTGCGGGTCCCTAATGTCAAAATGCTGCACCTCGATAGCCTCACTCAGGCCCATCACACCGATGCCTTGGACCACTTGGAACACCTGCGCAGTCTAAGTATAGGCATATACGAGCTGGAGAACCCGGAAATTCTGGGGCTTGATACGTTGCGCACTCTGAATAAATTAACCATTATGTCAGATAAAAAAACGCTCAACCTCCAGCATTTCAAAGAGTACTCCGATCTGGAGGAGCTTCATGTAGGGGGCAAGGTTAAAAACCTTGAGGCTATAGGTGATCTGGAGGACTTGAATTATCTCGCGCTGCATTCAGTCAGCAAGCAGCCCTTGCATTTCGTTAACCGGCTGAGGAAGCTGGAGCATCTGCGCATTCTGCTTGGAGGCCGGGAGAATATTCAGGAAATCGAAGAGAATACCATCGGGAACCTGGAGATCACCCGGGTCCGGGGATTTCATGATCTGACTAATATTGCAGCCTTTCAAGGGCTGGAGAGACTTGTGATTGAGGATCAAATTCAGCTGCAGACAATCAGCTTTGACCGGCAAATGAATGAACTGGAGGAGCTGTCGATCAGGAATTGTAAAGGCTTAACCCGTCTGACGGGAATGGACCAGCTGCCTTCGCTGCACACCCTTCGCATTCTCGGAACAGCGATCGATTATGATTCCTTTATCCATCAGAAACTTCCGGGTTCATTATCCTCTGTAGAGTTTGCAACGTTCAAAAGTAAAGCAGACCGGGAAATACAGCAATCCTTAGCGGCACTGGGTTATCAATAAAGGGGGAAGTATTTATGTACATCGTATCCCGGCCTAAACCGCTGTCTGAGGGCCAGAACCAGGTGCTTGCGAAGGAAGCTGCTACTGTGTATCCACCAGCCTACCTTCGGTTCTTGCAGCGATTCGGTGAAGGGACTTATAGAGGGTGGATGAATGTCCAGTTTCCGGATGCGGAGGTGCTTAAGCCTTTTGCGGAGTACGGGTTATGGGAGCATGACGATGACAGTCCTATTACTGAAGAGCAGATTGGCGAGTGTATTGTTATAGGCACAACGGTGGATGGTGATTTTCTGGCCGTGCATCCCCGGATGGATGGTCTGCTCTGGCTGCCCCGGCATGCGGAGCGCGTAGAGGCGATTTCCCTGCAGGCACGGGGGCCGGAAGATGAAGCGATGTACGTCTTGGTGCTGGACGAAATATATCGTCAGGTGTATGGGAGGAGCCAGGAGGAGCCCGTCTATTATGAACCGTGGACGGGTACCCGGAGCCATCACTTTCTGCGTTTACCGCAAGGGCAGGGACTGCTTACGCTGCCCGGACTGGCCGAATTATGCCAAAAGGAATTTCCGCCGGATTTGTCCATTGAGAATGCCTATGCCTGCTTCCTGTTCTACCGGCAGCTGGGCGGCTATGTACGATTAAATTATGCCTATCAGCAAGAGGTGGCCGTCTTCTATGAACAGGATGCAGAGCAAACGTTTGCCGTTATGGAGCAGTGGCTCTTGTCGAATGGGTGCGAAGCGGTTTCAGATAATAACTGATCATCTGGGTGCTGCCCGGCTAACGGAAAGGAGAGTCATGTCATGAAGCCGATGCAAGAAATGGAGTCGCTGGCGTTAGCGATTACCGATGCTGCCAGAACGTCTTTTCGGACTCTTTTTGAAAATGGTGAACGTTACTATTACTGTACGCTATATACTACCGGCGAGGGACATGCGCCAAGCCTCTCCGCCTGGTCATGGGAGGCTTTGGAGCGGGAAGCAGCCAGACAAGGAGAAGAAAGCGGCGCGCCGGAAGCAACGATTGCGGAGCTCATCAAATGGTCCTACGCCGATTCACCCTATTGTAGCTACGGGGATGAGAACTTTGGCGGCGTCAAACAATTGTTTATGGAGCGCCCTTCCATCTGGGAGCTTGAAGAGGACGAAGGTAACCGCGAGTTTGATATGAGGCTGAAGGCGATGGAGCTGGCTATGAAAATGCTCGATGATCAAGGTGTGTTTATCTTGAATCAACCGCGGGAGTCCATATGCATCCTTGTCGAGGTCATGCCGCCGGATAAGATCAATACTGAAATCGCCCTGCGCTTGAACCATGCGGATTCTCCGGCTATACAAGCCTGGCTGGCGGAAGCCGCCGAGTAGCACCATCCGCTTCCGGCAACTCTAGCCGATCCCAAAGGAGGAACATGATATGAGCCAAAAGCATGGAATAGACATGCTTGAGGAGCTGCGCTCCGAACTAACCGGATATTGTTACCGGATGATGGGGTCCATCTTTGAAGCGGAGGATGCAGTGCAGGATACCTTGCTCCGCGCCTGGCAGAGCTGGGACCAGATCCGGCAGGATTCTTCGCGTAAGTCCTGGGTGTACCGGATTGCCACTAATGTTTGCTTGGACAGGCTGAGGAATGCCAAGCGGCGGGCACTTCCGATGGATCTCTCTGAACCCGCGGCTATTATTAGGGAGCCCAGTGACAGCTTGCCCCGGAATTCCTGGATATGGCCGGCCCCCGATAACGCTACCGACCCGGCCAACATCGTGGTCAGCAGGGAAACCGTCCGGTTATCCTTTATTGCGATCCTGCAAATACTGCCGCCCCGGCAACGCGCTGTACTGATTCTGCTTGATGTCTTCCGGTGGTCGGCTAACGAGGCAGCACATGCGATGGGAATGACCACAGTAGCCGTCAACAGTGCAGTGCAACGGGCCCGGTCGGGTATCGCCCGGTCCAATCTCCGGTCCGAGGAGTTACAAGGGGGAGATGCCCAGGCAGATCAACAAGTGCTTGCAAGTTATATGGAAGCCTTCGAACAGTATGATATTGATGCATTGTTGGCCTTATTCCACGAGAACGGCAGCTTGTCGATGCCGCCATTTACGATGTGGGTTCGCGGCACCTCTAATTTGTCGTCATTCTACACTATTACACGCAGCCATTGTTTGGGCTCCAGATTGCTGCCGGTCCGGGCTAACGGGGATTGCCCCGCTTTTGCCCAGTATGTACCCGCCGGACCGGATGGAAGGCTGGTTCCGTGGAGCATTCATATTCCGGAGCTGAAACAGGGGAAGATCGCTCATATCCATCATTTCATTGATCCTGAGTTATTTGTGCGATTTGGATTACCGGCAGATTTGGACGCGAGGCAGAATTTTTCAATCGGCCGATGAGTTTGCGGCGGCCGGATCGTCTATACTAATGAATCACAAATGCGGGTTCAATCCAAACTCAAGGAGGAATAATCTTATGACGGTAAAACTTACCCCTTACATTACTTTGGAGGGCCGGGTAAAGGAAGCCATTCAGTTCTATGAACAAGCCATCGGCGCACAAGTCCTCTCTATGATGACTTATGGTGACATGCCGGACATACCCGGCACGTTCACAGACGATCTGAGGAGTCTTGTAGCACACGCCAAGCTCAAGGTTGGAGGTACGGAGCTTATGTTATCTGATACTCCAGGCGGTTCACCTGTCGAAACCGGGAAACGGGTTACTATCTGCGTTACAACGAATGATGTAGAAGAATCCAAGCGGATCTATGAAGCCTTGCGGCAGGAGGGTCAGGTCAATATGCCGTTTAAAGAAGAACCCTTCAGCCCGGGATTTGGTGATGTAACGGACAAATTCGGCGTGACCTTTCAAATATATACGGAGCTTGAAGATTAAATTACGGATAATGAGCTGCACCCGATGAGGGTGCGGCTCTTTTTTGATAGTTGTGGGATTATTCTGTGTGAAGTCTGAATTTACGTCAGGCGCATGTACACTGGGCATCCGCCCAAGCGCCTTCTCCGCGAATGCATATGATGATTATGCCTACTCACTTGAAAGGAGCGATCACATATGGGATTTTTTCCAACACCGGGAACCGGCGGCGGATTTCCGGGGATTCCAGGAGGACCAGGAGGACCAGGAGGACCTGGGTTTCCAGGTGGAGGTCCCGGCGGATTTCCGGGGACTCCGGGACCTCCGGGAGGCGGACCGGGAGGCGTTCAGGCGCCGACGTCCCCTCCGCCGCAATTCGTGCCGCAAATGCCGGTTACCACATTCGCCATCGACCCCGGAGGAATTAGACGCTGCCTGTTCCGCAACACATACATTTGGCTGAACAATGGCGAGCAATTCTGGTTCTTCCCGATATTCGTCGGACGCAGTTCAATTGCAGGGTTCCGATGGACCGGTTTCTTCTGGACGTACTTCGGCATTGATCTGAACCGGGTCAGCTCGTTCACCTGCTTCTAATAAGGCAGACAGCGGAAGAGAACAGCATAAGGGCTGTTCTCTTTGTTGCGGTACTTATATAATTGGCATATATATCTATAGCAGCATTGACCAGGAGGACGGTATGCAATTTCAACCCATGTATGAAGGCGGGGAATTATTCCTGCCGGAGATCGAATTCAATATGACACCGGGCCAGCCGGTTGGCATTATAACGGACTTGAAGCGGAAGCAGCTTGTAATGAATCAATTAGCGGAGCATGCCGGGTTTTATTTATTTCGGGTGCAGCAAGGCGAGTACATGCGTTTAACGGTAGAGGAGCTAATCACATTTTTAATTCATGTGTCGGAGAGGCAGGAGCATGCCGCTTCGCTCATGGAGTATTTTGCATTAAAAGAAGAACGGAAGGTAAAGATCAAGGATCTAAGCTCATCCAAAAGGATGTATGTGACCTTGCTGCGTGTCTTTTTTGCACATCAGCCTGCACTTGTCTTGGAGGAACCGTACTTTTATCTGGAAGAGCAGGACCGCCGTCAATTCAAACGGGTTCTGGATGACCTATCGGCAGACAAGCAGATTATAATCCTAACTTCGAATTTAGAGGATGCTCTGATTTCCTGTGATGTCATTTACCGGTTGAATGAGTCCGGATTCCATCCGCTCGATATCCGGGACTCCGAAGAGGACAAGGAGGATGTACATAAACAGGACGAGCCTAATATCACCTTGCAGAAGATCTCTACCAAACGCAATGACAAGGTGATTTTATTTAATCCGCCTGAAATTGATTTTATAGAAAGTGTAGAGGGTTCGATTCTTGTTCATGTGGGCGGGGAGAATTACGATTGTGCGCTGACGCTGACCGAGCTGGAGCAGAGGTTATTGAATTTCGGGTTCTTCAGGTGTCACCGCTCCTACATCGTTAATCTGCAAAAGGTAAGAGAGATTATTACCTGGACGAAGAATAGCTACAGCCTGCGGTTAAACACAAGCCAGGATGCCGTAGTTCCGTTATCCCGCTCGAAATTGCAGGAATTAAAGGCACTGCTGAACATTTAAATGGTACCATTCAGCCGGTTACAGCTACATTTCGGCGGGTTTTGATGGCAGGAAGCGTGCATTCTTTATATATTTATGCCATCAACACTAAGGATGTGGAGTTCATGGAGGTTATCCAGGTAGAACGTGTCCGCAAGAGCTTTGGACCAAAGGATGCGTTAGCAGATGTATCTTTTTCTATTCCTAAGGGAGAAATTTTTGGGTTTCTCGGTCCGAGTGGCGCAGGCAAAACAACATTAATCAAGATTCTCACGGCACAGCTAAATCCGACAAGCGGACAGGCAAGTGTATTTAACCAGCCTGCGGAGAAGATGCGGCAGTCTGCCCAGAAGATGCGCTTCGGCATTCTGACGGATAACAGCGGCCTCTATGAGCGGTTGTCGGTTGAGGAGAATCTGGAGCTGTACCGTAAGTTATATGATCTTCCCAAAGCTGCAGTCGATAAGGTGCTGCAGTTTGTGAACTTAAGCGGGGAGCGCAAAAAGAAAGTCAATCTTTTATCGAAAGGGATGCGTCAGCGTGTTACGCTGGCCTGCGCGATTATCCATGAGCCGGAATTATTATTCTTAGATGAGCCTACTTCGGCGTTGGACCCGGTGAACTCCGCACATATTTATAAAGGCTTGCGCTACCTGAATGAGAAAGGGACAACGATTTTTCTGACTACGCATGATATGGCGGAAGCAGAATTGATGTGCAACCGTGTAGCCATTCTGTATCAGGGACAAATTCAGGTCATCGGCTCACCAAAGGAGCTTAAACGGCAGCACCGGAAGAATGCAGTTAGTGTTGACTTAACCAACGGGGAAGCCTATGAGCTTCCAATCGGTGAGGAGACGGCGGATCAAATCGCGGATTGGATGAAGCGGGGGCTCATTGACCGGATCGAGACGAAAGAGCCCAGTCTCGGTGATATTTTTATTAAAATGACAGGAAGTGAGCTGCTATGAGTATCTCATTGAAACGGGCCCGGGCGATATTTGTGAAGGATTACAAAGAGTTCTCGCGCAATTACGCGATCTCGATTATTCTGGTATTTCCTATACTCTTCGCATTTCTTTTTCGAAGTGCAGGCTCAGCCTTACCTGGAGCGATCGGTTTTCTTCTGAATACATCGTTAGTGATCCTGACGAGTATGGCACAAGCCTGCTTGATCGCAGAGGAGAAGGAGCGTAACACTTTAAGGTCATTAATGCTGACTCCGGCCACGGCCATGGATGTTCTGATCGGTAAAAGCAGCCTGGTCTTTGTCATGTCCGCTGTTGTTCTGACTATTTCAACGTATATATTGGGCTATGAGCCGGCTAATATAGGAACGTTTACGGCAGCAATCATTCTGTCAATTATTCTATACACGGCAGCCGGTACAATCTGCGGTTTATTCTCCAAGACGGTGCTTGAAGCCTCATTATCTATACTCCCGGTGGCGTTCATATTCACCGGTGCACCCTGGGGAGCAGTACTGGCCAAGGATTACCCGGTCTTCAAGGTGCTGGATTACATGCCAAGCAGCCAGCTTGTGCATTTGCTGGGTCTAAGCGATACAGGATATACAACGGGAGATGTCTTGAAACCCCTTCTCATTATTTTGGCATGGACGGTTGTATTAACGGTTGTGTCGGTTGTTCTGTATGTGCGGCGGTTGAAGGACGAATAAGGGACTGGACGGAAGGGACTTTAGCCAGCCTCCGGTGGGTCTTTGGTAGGTCCGAAACAAGCGGCCGGCTGAGACTATACGACGATTATTGTCCAGTTGCGGTTCTGATGTTGTCATAACGGGGCACGCGGGGTAATAAAGATGATTAGAACTTACGAATTTGGCTGAATTTGGAGTAGGGGCCAAGGAAACGGAGGGAAAGATCATGGCGGCACAGACAGTATCAGGCATCAGCTCCATACAGCCCATTGCGGCCTATGGCGGTACACAGAGTGATGTCAGTTCCCTGGAGAAGCAGCGCAACCAGCTGATGATGGAACTGGATAAAGTGAATGCGGCACAGGGAAGTCAGATGCAGACTCCGTACCGGCGGGAGCAGCTGCAGCGGCAAATCCGGCTGCTGGAGTCCCAGCTCGTACTGAAGAGCGGAAGCAGCACCCCTGCCAATTTCGTACCGGCATCTCCGCTTAAGGATCACCTCCCCCTCTGGCGCAATGAAGGAACGGGAGGCTTCAAGGGTATCGGTCTCACCGATCCCCGGACGGCGACGGTGGACGCGGAAGGCCATTTCAACGCCTTAATTTAAGCTGGAGAGTGAAGGTGCGGCGAGCGTCTGGTGATGAACCGGGCTTGTCGCACCTTTTTTGTGTGAAGAGGCGGGCCTATAGGAATGGGAAAAAAGAGCGCAATAGACCGCGCTTCCTTGGCGGAGATGTCAGCCTGCCGGCGGCAACCGGATGAAGCTCTTCATACGTGGAGAGGGAGTTACTGCCGGGCTTCTGCATCGTTTCCAGCGTTGCGGATAATTGCTTAATCATTACACGCATATCCTCAAGTTCAGCACGCTGCTGGAGCAACTGAATCGAAACTACCTCGTTTGCTTTCTGATCCAGCGCGTGTTCAATATACCCGATCCGGGACCATATTTTATTCATAGGGTCATCGTCTGTATCTGGGCTTAGATTCTCTTGCAGCGGGCCCCTTGGCAGGTTGTCATTCGTGAGATCCAGATGGATGCATTCCAGTGCTTCCCCCTGATTAATACGTTCTTTAATATGATTGAGCTGGCTGATTTGCCGCTCCGAGAAGGTATAATGTCCAAGACGGTCCTTTGGAAAGAAATCGGGGAACATGGCCGCCCAGCGTTTGATCGTAGTCTGGCTAACGGACAGCAGCTCCGCAGCTTCCTTTGTTTTCAGAATTTCCATTTCAATCCCTCCAGTTTAGTAGTCCTTCTATGAGTAATTCGTTGTTCTTTGGCGGCCCC
Source organism: Paenibacillus sp. FSL R10-2736 (assembly GCF_038000245.1). Lineage (NCBI taxonomy): Bacteria > Bacillati > Bacillota > Bacilli > Caryophanales > Paenibacillaceae > Paenibacillus > Paenibacillus sp. FSL R10-2736. Next base: position 362,238 of record NZ_JBBOBN010000002.1, on the reverse strand, counting down.
CTGCACAGGTGACAAAGGAAGTGCTGATTCGCTAAGCAAAGTGTTATTACGACTTTTCCTGCTCTACAGAGAGCGGTGTAGTTCATACAGCACAGTATAATTGTATCCCTGGAGAGTGGGCCTGCCACGCTCCTTTCTTCATGGTCCAGGATTATAGTAAGGAATAACTCCGTATGTGAGGGCATGTTATGAAAGCGGTTACTTACTTGGAGTTGTCCTGCCCGTATCACCATGCATAAGGAGCCAATATGGATCTAGAGGAGGTATTTATGCTTACGAGAAAAGTAATGAGTCTTCTACTAGCGCTTGCAGTCACATTCACAGGTTTCATCCCGCAGACAGCCGGTGCGGCCGAAAGCCCTGCCAACTACGGGGTGTCTTCAGCGGATACCACAGAGGCGGCTGATCCTGCATCTGTGCCGCAGGCAGCAGCCGGACCCGCGGTCATCCAGAACTACCCGATGCCCTCCATCTATACTGCATCCAGTGCTTTTTCACTGAAAGTGAATAATGAAGCAGTTCCCGTCATTAACTATCAGTCTGAATATGACTACGCCGGGTTCTCCTTTGACGGAACGGTCAGTATTGAAGTTACGATGCTGGGCAATAAGCCGATTGAATCGTATTCGATCAGCCCGCTGGCCAAGAACATCCAGGGGACCGTCAACGGGAGCAAGAACAAGCTGACCTTTACCCTGTCTGCCTCGACCTATGTCATTGTAGATATCAATGAAGACCCTAATGAAAATTATGATGAAACCGACAGGACGAAGCACCGGAAAAGGCTCGTCATCGCTGCCGATCCGCTGGAGACGAATATTCCCGCGTCCTCCGGTCCGGGAATCTACAATGTAACTGCTGCACCGTACCATGCAGACAAAACGGGGGCAACGATAACCTCGGCTGCGATCCAGCGGGCGATTGACGACGCCAATCAAGCCGGGGGCGGTACGGTGTACATTCCGGCGGGCGTGTATAAGAGCAGCAATCTGACCCTGAAAAGCAATGTTACCTTCTACCTGGCTGGCGGAGCTGTCATTGTCGGCACGGGCAGGGGTGAGGATTACCGGAATGACTTCCGCAAGGATACGATCTCCGATGGAACGTATTTCATCACCACGGCGGTGAATTCCAGCAATATTACGATGCGCGGACGCGGCACCATTGACGGGAAAGGGATCGAGATGCGCAGCCGCAAGATGGTGAATCCGCCGCGGAAGGAAGGCTTGCCGGAGGAGCGGCAGCACAAGAACGGTGAGGGGTTCATCAATAATCTGCTGGTACCGATGCAGACCAGCAACTTCACCTTCGACGGATTAATCCTGCGCGATGGCGGCTTCTGGGCGTTCATGGTGGTCCGCTCGGACCATGTGAAGATCACCAACTACAAGGGATTCCAGAGCGTGTATGGCCCTATTGAGGAAGACGCTATGGATATCAATGAAAGTCAGGATGTGCTGGTGAAGCATGCCATTGCCATCTCCAACGATGATACGTATTCCACCAAAACCTGGCCGCAGAAAGGAATGTCCAAGGCTTGGCCGGGAGCAATTGAGCAGCTGGAAAGAGTGACCTTTGACGACAGTCTGGCCTGGACCCGCGCTGCGGCCTTCAAGATTGGCATGGGCGTATGTACACCGCAGATCGGTGTAACCTTCCGCAATTCGTACGTGTATAATAGCGCCCGGGCTTTCTTCGTAGATCATGGCTATTCCCTTAATACACTTCCGGTGGAGGGCTATGCTAAGGATATTACGTACGAGAATATTGATATCGAGCGGGTCCGCAGCATGCAATTCGGCAATTTCTGGCTCTATGTCTCCACTGTCACTGCCGGCGATGTGAGCAATGTCCTGTTCAAGAACATTAATGTCCGGGAAACAGGAACGCAGACGTCGTTCTTGCGGGGGCAACCGCTCAAGGGCGGAATGGTGAACGGGGTGACGTTTACGGATGTCGTGGTCAAAGGCAAGCTCGCGCAGAATATGAGCGACCTGAAGGCAACCATCCGCAATGATTATGTGAGCGGCGTAGTCTTCGCCAACTCTGAACAGCCGCTGTTCAGCGATAACTTTACAGATGGGGATATTGCGGATTGGACGATCCATTCAGGCACAACCAGCTGGGCGGTGACAGCGGACGGAGGGAATCAGGTTCTCTCCACCAGCAAGACGCAGACGGCGCTCATTACCGCGAATGCCGGTGCTCCCTGGACGGATTACACCTATGAAGCCAGAACGCGGTTACCCTTTAATAACACAAGTGAGAACGCAGGCATTGTCTTCCGGGTGAAGGATCAGGAGAATTTCTATATGTACCGGATCGATGCAAGCAAGAGCCAGCTGCAGCTGTACAAAGTTATAGCTGGAGCACTGACACTTGTATCCGAGACTTCTTTTACCCCTGTGAAGAATCAATGGTATACGCTAAAGGTAACGGTGCAGGGGAATACGGTCAAAGGGTATGTGGACGGACAATTAAAGACTACATGGAGTAATCCGAACACTGAACTCACCTCCGGGGGAGCCGGCTTCCGCACCACCTCGGCGGGTATCTGGTTTGACGATGCCAAGGTAACAGAGATTCATAATCCGCCAACCGATATTACGCTGAGCGCTACCCGTGTTGCGGAGCTTACCACTCCGGGAGGCGTAGTCGGAACCTTCACTACAACCGATCCGGATGCGGGAGATACCTTTACTTACGCGCTGACCCCGGGAGAAGGGGATGCCGATAACAGCAGCTTCTCCATCCCTCCGCTGGGGGACACGCTGATTCTCCGGACCACGCCGGATTATGAGGCCCAGAGCAGCTATAAGATCCGGGTAAAGAGCGTTGATGCGAGCGGACTGTCTGTGGCGAGGAGCTTCACGCTCCAGGTTACGGATGTGGATGAAACGCCTATCGATTCGAATCCGAATTCCGTCCGGCTCACCGACAACTTTGAAGATGGGGATACCGCAGGGTGGACGGCTGCCGTGGGTAACTGGAATGTGGCAACAGATGGTAACACGAAGGCGCTGATCCAGACGAAGGGGAATACTACGGCACTCATTACAGCCGGGGATTCGTGGAAGGATGTTGCGGTGGAAGCCAAAGTAAAGGTTCCCATCGCGAATGCCAATGCCGGTATCCTCTTCCGGGTGCAGGATGCTAATAACTATTATATGTACCGGATGAATGTGAACGACAAGAAGCTGGAGCTGTTCAAGGCGGTAGACGGAACGCTGACTTCTGTGTCCAGCACGATGTTCGCCGATGCGGCCGCGAATCAGTGGTATACCCTTAAAGCGGTCATCAAAGGAAACCGGATCATAGGTTATGTGGACGGCCAGTTAAAGCTCGAATGGACGAACCCGCTAACGGAATTAACCGCTGGGAGAATCGGCTTCAGAACAACCTCCCAGAATGCTGTGTTCGATAATGCCCGCGTTACAGGGATACAGAAGGTTCAATCCGCTGCGAACAAGACGGTGACCCAGGACGTATATACAGCGGTCAGCGCTGAAGGAAATAGTCTTAGTGTCAGTCCAGGCAGTGCAGTGGCGGGTCGGATGGTCATCCTGACAGCTGAGGGCTACAATCAGAGCAACACATCGCCAATCACCGGCGACGAGCGGTACCACCCGGTAGCGTGGAGCTCCACGGAGGCGGGCAAGCCCGGGGTATTTACGGTAACTGAAGAGGTATATGGGGCCGAGTACACTCCCTCTTTGGCAGGTGATTTCAAGATAACGGTGACCTATCTGAAGCAGGTATGGGACGGAACGTCCTGGACGGATACCGCTATAACGGATGCCCTGACTGTAGACATTACTGTAAGTCTGGCACCTGAAGCCAGTGAGGAGGATGACACGCTTACGCTGAACGCGGAATGATTATCTTTTAATTTGCTCTAAAGAGGCTGCAACCTATAGAACATATCTTAATCCTGGCTGATAAGAGGGATACTTCTTATGCGCTGGGATTTTTTCTGTGAAAATTATAATATAAGTGCAACCCGTTCCAACAATTCCCTACTGTATAGATAAGAGATTAAAAGGAGAATGACAGATGGAAGATCAGGGAATAGTCCGCCTATACTTACAGCGTTCACAGCAGGCCATTGTAGAGACCAAGAGTAAATACGGGGCTTACTGCAGAGTGATTGCCCGAAACATCCTTTCGAATCTCTCAGATATTGATGAATGTGAGAATGATACATATTTGGCTGCGTGGAATGCAATTCCGCCAACGATGCCCGGGAAGCTATCTATTTTTTTAGGAAGAATCACCCGTAATATAGCGCTCGATAGACATAGTTATAATACAGCCAAGAAACGCAACCGTCAGTTTGATGCCATTCTAACCGAACTGGAAGGATGCATAGCTTCCCCGGATACGGTAGAAGGAGAATATGAAGCGGGTGAAACCGCAAGCTTGATCAATGAATTTCTATATGGCATAGAGGAGCAAGCCAGAAATATATTTATTAGGCGGTACTGGTATTCAGATTCCATAGAGGAACTTGCTATGAGATTTCGGATGAGCAGCAGTAAGGTGAAGTCCATTCTTTTCAGAACAAGAAATAAGCTTAGAGTTCATTTATCTAAGGGGGGAGTTCACCTGTGAAAAGAGAAGAGTTATACCGCGAGATCGGACTCATTGATGAAGATTTAATCGAAGCAGCCGGATCGAGCGGAGCGGAGAAAAGGAAGAAAGGCTTTTCTAAAAAGTGGGTGGCTCTGGTTGCATGTCTTGTACTCTATAGTTCAACCGCTTCCGCTTTATTAGCAACCGAATATTATAAGAATCAGAACGCAGAGCCGTATATCCGTTATCTGAGAGCTGAAGACATGGAGTTACTGCCGGTTCCTAAATATGACGGGATGAAATTTCTGCAGGCCCTCACAAGTGATAATGAAGAACATGTATATATTGCTATTAACCGGCTGGTGGAAGGCTTCAATGATCCAAGCTTAAGAGCAAAGGCATTGAATAAACTTCAGCCGTTTGCAGGAAATGAGAATCCCAAAATCGCCGATGCGGCTGCTTTTGCCATAGATATTCTCTCACAAAGTTACCGGAGTCCGTATATTGTTAAACTGGCAGACGGCAGTATGTTATTTACGTTATTTAATCATTATTCGGATTATGGAAGCCAGAATGTCCTATGGAGGATCAAAGACAATAAGCTGGAGGAATATTCAAGCTTCTCTGCACCTTCTATGTATATAACAGATATAATTCCTTCCCCCGATAAGAAGTTAGTTGCGGTCGTCACCTGTTCTAATAAAAGTGAATTTGTGCAGATTATTAATGTGGAAGCAGGAAGAACCAGTCCGGAATTAATAGAATCCGCAAGAGTCAAATATGGGGCGGAGCAAGAAATAGACACATGGATCCGCCCGGATTATGAAAATTATAGTGATGCCAGTAACATCGTCTGGAAGGACAATGATACCTTGGAGTTCGAGGGTTCCCTGGCCTATCAGGATACGGAGATTATAGAGAATGTCAGTGTAACGTACCAGTTTAGCAGCAAGGTGATCGGGGTGAAGAAGCTTAATTAGTCTGCGCAAAGCACGGAATATAAGAGAGCCGTGAGCCGCCTGTAAGGGCGGCCTTATGTTTATCTATTTAAGGCGGCGGGTTAATGCCCAGAATAGCAGCGCCAGGGCACTGACGATTGCGCCTAACAAGCATACTCCGTTCCAGCCTGAGTAAGCATAGATGCTGGTGGATGCGATGGACCCGGTGGCGCTGCCTATGGAATAGAAAATCATATAACCGGCGGTAAGCCTGCTGCGTGCCTCCGGGTGCAAATTAAGAATCATGCTCTGGTTGGTGACATGTACAGCTTGTACTGCCAGATCAAGAAGGATAATGCCGGCGATTAATGCGGGAAGTGAATGCTGAGTATAACTTATGGGCAGCCATGACAGAAGCAACAGAGTCAATGCCGCGCCAGTAGTCTTCTGCCCTAAACCCCGGTCGGCAAGACGGCCTGCCCGCGCTGCTGCCAATGCTCCAGCCACTCCGGCGAGTCCAAACGCGCCAATTGCAGAATGTGAAAGAGATAGCGGCGGGGCGCTGAGTGGCAGCACCAGGGAAGTCCATAATATACTGAACGCGGTAAAAATCAGCAGAGCCAGTACAGCGCGGATGCGCAGAATTCGCTCCTGTGCGAATAACGTGAACAGCGAACGCAGCAGCTGCAGGTAGGATAAGGCTTCTCTTGAGGGCTCATCCTTGGGCAGCACCCGAAACAATACGCCAGCCATGATTAGCGTTAATCCCGCAGAGACCAGGTAGACAGAGCGCCAACCGGCTATATCCGTTAATACTCCGGCAAAAGTCCGTGCGAGCAGAATACCTATAACGATTCCGCTGGTTACCACGCCCAAAGTACGCCCCCGCTCAGCCGGGTCTGCCAAAGTTGCCGCGAAGGCAACCAGTGTCTGTGTGACTACGGCAAGCAATCCAACCGCAGCTATAGCTATGAATAATATTCGGCTGGTGGAGGCGGTGCCAACCACAATCAGAGCCAGGACGGATATTAGCATCTGTCCGGCGATCAGCCAGCGCCGGTTCAACAAATCACCGAGGGGCACCAGCAATAGCAGTCCAAGCGCGTAACAGACTTGAGTGATGGTAATAACAAGGCCAACGGAGGAATGAGTAATCCCGAATTCTTGTGAGATAGCGTCCAGCAGGGGCTGCGCGTAATAAATATTGGCGACTGCCAGTCCGCAGGCGATGGCAAATAAGAGCGCAACACTCCGGGACATTGGAGATACTGGAGCAGATTCGGATGCTGCATGTGGTTGTTCAACTACCTTTTCCAAAGAGACTCCTCCTTAAATGAATGTATAACGGATCGCAAAATAATATACTGAACGGTATGAAATGTGACCTGATAAATATAACTATAAACAAAGATAACTGTCAATACATTGACATGACAGCCTGTTGAACATAAAATTATAATATACTGAACGATATGAAAAGAGGGGTTATATTGGCCCGGCAACGTGAATTTGATGAAGACAAGGTATTGGATGCAGCGATGCAGCTATTCTGGGAGAAAGGATTCGAAGCCACCTCTTTGAGCGATTTGACTTCAAGAATGGGCATTCAGCGCCCCAGCCTATACTCCGCCTTTGGAGATAAGAAAGGACTATTCGAAGCTGCGCTGCGCAAATATACGAGTGCTCACGCTGCCTCTATCCGGGGCAAACTCCAGACTAATTCTTCTGTTAAAGAAGCATTCCGCAGTTTTTTTGAGAATCTAGTGGCAAAGGAATATGGGAAAGGCCCGAACTGGGGATGCTTTTGCCTCAACTCGATGGTGGAGCTTGCGCCTCATGATGAGAAATTTGCAATCCTGACCAGAGAACATCAGATGTATCTCTCGGTAATCTTCCAGGAAACGGTTGAACGGGGGTTGCGTTCAGGTGAGCTTGATCCCGGCATCAACGCAAAGAGTCTGGCGCAGGCACTGGTCATATCATTAATCGGACTGACTGTGTTCATGAAATCCCGGCCTGAGCGGGCCTTTGTTGATAATTCTGTCAGAGAAATATTGACATTGTTGAGATAGAATCATGAATAGGGGAATCTGATTAGAGGGGTTGGCTTAGAATGCTGCTGACGACTGAGGACCAATTAATTGGCGAGATCGCAGGCTGGCTGAAGAAGCATTTTGAGGCGGAGCTGCTGTCTGCCGGGCGTGTGAATCGCGGACTATTGAACGAGAAGTGGATTATCGGGACGAATAAGGGGCGGCTGTTCGCCAAAAGCTATCACCCCGGGCGGTTCAAGATGGATGATCCGGAGTTTCGCGGCAAGATTGAGAATGCGCTGCAGCTGCAGCTCCTGTGGTACCAGTCGGGAGGACCGTGTCCTGAGCCGTTAACGCTGGAAGGGCGCTGCATGCACATCCTGCCCTGCGGAAGATACATGACAGCCATGACATGCTGTCCGGGTGCTATGGTGCCTGCCGGCAGGATCGGTAAGCAGGGAATGCATTCACTCGGACGGGCTGCTGCGGATATGCATACTGTCTGGAATTCCGCAGCGGCATCAGGATTGCGAGCAGCAGTGCCGGCGGGTGAACCGGCCTGGCAGTTGTCGCGCGAGGAGATGGAGCGCGCCTGGGAGGTAAGCTGGGAGGCAGCCCGCAGCTCGTCCGGGCGTGTCCGGGACGCGCTGCAATTACAGAAGGCGGTTACTGATTCACTTGGAGATCATGACTTTATGCCTCTGACAGCGGGCTGGGCCCACCTTGATCTGTGGGCGGACAACCTGCTGTTCGAAGGGGATGCGCTGACAGCCATCGTTGACTTCGACCGGGCACGCTACTCGTTTCCGGCGCTGGACCTCGGGCGGGCGGTCCTCTCCGGCACACTCGGCGGGAGCGGATTCCGCAGGGATGCGGTTGCTGCTTTCGCTGAAGGCTACCGTAGTGTACACCCGCTGCCGCCGGGCGCTCTTTTGCGGGCAGTCAAGTATGTCTGGTGCATCGAGTCGCTCTGGTGGATCAAGCCGCCGCTCGATTCGTCGAGCAGGGTCCCTGCCCGCTTTGCCGAAGAAATGATTCATACTGCGGAGCATTGGGATCAGCTTGATACACTTCTTGGGGATATTTAGCCTGCTGCATTCGTCTGATATGGGGAGGACATATTTGACGCCAGACCTTCATTCCCATTAAAAAAGCTTTCCACAACCCCCTCCCGGGCGATTATGAAAAGCTGTCTTACATACGGTGTTTGTTACACTCCACTAGAATTTCTCCGGGAACTGCTTGATAATGCCTGATGACAGAACATCCGCTAAATGAATCATATGGACCTCATTCTTGTCGGTCGCGGCAATATCTGCTTGCCAGTCTCCCTTGAGGCAGCTCAGCACAATGTCTGTAACTAACTGAAGGTGTGTATACAGCATCTCTTGCACCGCTTTAAACGGCCAGTTTGAATTCAATGCGCTTAAAAAAGTTGCAATCTCATCGGCATTCTTATGCCAATCGTCCTGCAGCTTCTTCACATCAGCCTGATTGCCTGCTTTGGCGGCTGCTACAATCTTGCCTGCAATCCCAATATGCTCTTTCAGCAGCTCCGCAAGCTTGTTGCCGGCAGCCTCCCCGTAATACGGTTTGAATACATCGCCTATGTCCTGCTGGTTTCTCAGCAGGCGGTTCAGTACATCCTTCTGGTCCGGGTTATTGGAGATGGCACTGACAATATAGCTTCGCGTCCATATGGTATGGTCAATCCATACCTTCTGCATATCGCTTTTCAGCTGAACCATCTTGGGGCTGAAGCAAACCGCTTCTTTCTTGTCGCCAGCCTGTGCCTGTAGGGGTCCTGCTGCTTGCGTCAAGGTGAGCATGAGCACCAATGTTAACGCCAGCAGCCATTTGTTTTTCAAATTCATCTGCTCCTTTATGTGTGCGAATGAAATGGCTTGTATTATTATGGCTGAAGCGTGGGGTTATATGCAGAGAAGACTTGTCCACTCCTCTTTTTGCAAATAGTATAGATTCATAAGCGTCTCATTCTGAAAGGGTCAGGCAGGTGGAGCTATGGGCCGCACTAAAAACGTCTTTGTTGGCATTGCAGTTATACTGATGCTTGTGGCGGCAGGGTTGATCATCAGCTACAATAACCCCAAGGCAAAGTATGAGATTTACCAGGATCATCGCGAGCTGTTTGCGGCTGTAAAAGATGAGACTGAGCTTCTTATGACCAGCCTGGATAACCGGAGTGATATAGGAAATACCTTTATCTATTCGAATAACGGAAATGCTGTGGGCCATCAGTTCCTGGATGGTGCGAATGCGGATCTGCAGGACAAGGTAGGACAGATTATTGCGGTATCAGAGGACAAGCTGAACTTTCTTAGATACAGCAGACAGAACGGGAAGAGCCTTATAAGGTTCGTGTTTGACTGGGAAGGTGAGAACGGCAACACCTATCATATTGTGTATTGCGACAGTCAGCATCTGGCCGAGAAGGCTTATAGTGAGGAGCCTGTTAACTACAAGCTGGATATACTGGCGGATGGCTGGTACGGGATAGAGATCAAGTGATCTGAGCGATGGCTGCATAACGGAACAGGCCCCGTCCCTTCAGGGACGGGGCTTTTTATGGGGTAGGGTTAAATCCGGACATGTCAAAATCAACCTCTTCAATAAATTCGATAATTTCCCCGTTAGGGCTGTGAACGAGCGCGTTCTTCACCAGCAACGGCGGTTCGCCAAGTGACAGGGTATCCGGTTCTACGAAAGTCCTTGCTCCGTGAGCAAGGGCTTTTTGATATATTTCCTCCACATTATCTACATAAAAGGCAAAATGCAATAACGCTCCGTGGGCTATCTCTTCTTCGGATGAAGCTTTCTTTCCCTGAGCAGGAATCACGGCATCGTTATCAAAAATTTCAAGGCAGGTTCTGCCGTCCGGTGAAATCAGCATCGAAGCTTCCTGGATGTGAAATGAGGGCAGACTCCAGTGATGACCCCGCTTAAACCCCAGAACTCCGGTATAAAATGCAATAGTCGCTGTATAATCTCTAGCTTGGATCGCTACATGTGCCAGACCTTTTACGCCCATCTAATTGCCGCCCCCCCGTATCTGATATAGGTTAATTATAGGTAAAACAAAGCTTGAAATACATGTAAATAACAAGGGATTTATAGTAATATAGGATTATATTATGAGGTATTTCAGATAATTTGGTTTATTAACTAAGGGGGCGTTCAGGATAGATAATCTTATGGATGACATTGATACAAAAATCATGACCTTACTGCAGTACAACGCACGAATGTCAGTAGCTCAAATCAGTAAAGAGGTGGCCATGTCGCAACCTTCGGTGAAAGAAAGAATGATGAAGCTGGAGGAAAAGAATATCATTTCCGGCTATGTCACTACGTTTAGTCTGCGGGAGCTGAACCGGGGGACGACCACTTTTATCCTATTAAAGACGGAGCATTGCCACGAGCTCACTGACTTTTGCCGGGAGGCTATTGAAGTAACGGACTTATTCCGTATCAGCGGAGAATATAATTATCTCATGAAGGTGCAGACTGCATCAATTGAAGAGCTTGCTGAATTTCAGGATTCGCTGATTAAGTTCGGTCCTTCCAAGTCGCATATCAGCCTGAAAAATATACTGGAGAACAGGGTTTTGCTGTAAGGAATACCTGAGGGACCCGGCTTGGAGAACCATAGCACAGCAGACCGCTATCCAAACAGGAGGGCGGTCTATTTCTTTTTTTTGACGAGAGGAGAATCGGGCTTGCATCCTGCCGCAGCTTCTGTTATCTTGATATTAACAAGATGTAATTATCAAAACGTTAATAAGTTATTTCTACAGGAATATGTGCAGAAAGCGGAGGGATGCAGCGTGAAAAAGATTGCGGGGAACTGGAATGGGTTCGAAATCGTCTGGCTGGTTATATTTACTTTGATCGCAATTAGTTTTACAATTATTTCCAAGGATTCGTTTCTTGGGTTCACGGTCTTTATTACCGGGGTGCTGTGCGTGGTGCTTACGGCGAAGGGAAAGCTGATGAGTTATGCCTTTGGGATGTATAACACCTTCGGCTACGCCTACCTGGCTTATATTAACGGATTATTCGGAGAGGTTATGCTGAATCTGCTATTCTTCGTGCCGATGAATGTCGTAGGCTTCTATATGTGGAAGAAGAATATGCAGAGCGGCAAGCTGTCCATGCGTCAGATGGAGGCCAAAGGCATGCTCCTCACAATGGCAGTCTGTATTTCCGGGGCGCTGCTGCTGGGGTATAGCCTGTCGTTGATCCCTGCGCAGAACTCACCTTATATTGATGCCATCACGACCGTGTTATCCGTAGTGGCCACGATTCTGATGGTGCGGAGATTCAAGGAGCAGTGGCTGGTTTACATTGTGCTGAATCTGTTCACGGTGCTGCTCTGGGTGATCCGGACGGTGGAGGGCAGTGGTGAAGGTCTGCTGATGATTGTCATGTGGAGCGCCTATCTGGTTAACGCGGTATACGGCTACTATAACTGGAACAAAGGGGTTAAGGAGGCGCTGGCATGAAGACACTCGGATTAACCCTCGGAAAATTTGCTCCGCTGCATAAAGGGCACCAGCTCATGATCGAAACGGCGCTGCAGGAGGTCGATGAATTGATCGTGGTGATCTATGAAACGTCCGTCTCTCCGGTCCCGCTGCATATCCGGGCGAACTGGATACGCAGGCTGTATCCCTCATCGGTGCGGGTAATTGAAGCGTGGGATGGTCCGGACGGGTACTCCGATGACCGTGAGCATGAGATCCGGGAAGAGCGGTATATTCTGGGGCTGCTGAAGGGCGAGCAGGTAACCCACTTTTATTCCAGTGAGTTCTACGGCAGGCATATGAGCATTGCCCTGGGGGCAATAGACCGGCGGGTGGATGAAGCACGTCAGCAGGTGCCGGTATCGGCCACCATGATCCGCTCTGATCCTTTTAAATACCGGCAATATGTAAGCGGCATTGTATACCGGGATCTAATTACGAAGGTTGTGTTTGTAGGAGCGATGTCTACCGGCAAATCGACGATTACTGAAGCGCTGGCGGAACAGTATAGGACGGCTTTTGCCAGCGAGTACGGGCGGGATTATTGGACGGAGCATCAGGTGGACCGCCGGATCGGCATAGAGGCTTTTGACGACATTGCCGTGGGCCATATCAAGCGGGAGGAACAGGCGCTTCTTACAGCAGACCGGTATCTGTTTGCCGATACGAATGCGATTACCACTTACATGTACGCCCTGGATTACCACGGCCGGGCTCCGGAGCTGCTAACCCGGCTGGCGCTGGAGAATGCGCAGCGGTACGATCTGTTTTTCCTGTGTGACGACGATATTCCTTATGACGATACTTGGGATCGCAGCGGGGACCAGAAACGGCATGTTTTTCACAAGCAGATCATAGCAGATTTGAAGGAGCGGCGGATTCCCTACATTACGCTTAGGGGGACGCTGGAAGAACGCATGCGTAAGGTAGACGATGTACTTGCGAAGTTCAAGCCTTATGGGAACTATTTCGGAGAGCTGCAGCACTAGAACAAAGAATCCGGGAGGCGGAGACGCTTGGAATTATTAGATCGTAACGGATTTACAGAACGTGAATTTCTGGAGCAATACCGGGCAGGTGATTATGAGCGGCCTTCGGTGGCGGCGGATATGGTTGTTTTTACGGTTACGGACAAGGAGGCAGACGACTCTCTCAAGCTCCCGGACAAAGAGCTGCGCATCCTGCTCATCCGCCGGGGAGGGCATCCCTGCCTGGGGCGGTGGGCGCTGCCGGGCGGCTTCATCCAGCCGGATGAGACCGGGGAGCAGGCGGCTGCACGTGAACTGTATGAGGAGACCGGCGTTGCTGATGTATACCTGGAGCAGCTCTATACCGTTACCGATCCCGGCCGCGACCCCCGTACCTGGGTGATGAGCAGCAGCTATATGGCCTTGATTGACAGCAGCCGGTTCCAGCTGCAGGCGGGCGATGATGCCGAAGACGCGGCCTGGTTCACGGTAAGCTACCGGCTTCTAGGGGAGCACAAAGAGCTGCTGGAAGAAGGATACGTAAGAACCTTTACTTATGAGCTTAAGCTGGGTGCCGGAGAAGGAGAACTGACGGCGGTTATAGACCGGACGGTGACAGCCAAGCCGGCCTCCAGGTCAGTTACTTACTCCATCCAGTCCAGTGACGGACTTGCTTTTGATCACGGGAAAATCATTGCCCGCGCCATCGAACGGCTGCGCCAAGAAACAGAGCAGACCGGCATCGCGCTGCACTTAATGCCTAAGCTGTTCACTTTATCGGAATTGCAGCAGGTTTATGAGGTGATTCTGGACAAAGAACTGCCGGAGGCTGCCTTCCGGGACAAGGTGGCGGGTCTGGTGGCTGAGACTGAACTCTATACGAAGAATACGCTGCAGCATGCTTCCCGCCTGTACCGCAGGAATTGGGAAGAGGACTGATAGAGAAGCACCACTTCAACGTATTGAAGAGGTGCTTCTCTATTTGTTGTGATCACAAGCCCGGTTACAGCAGAGGATCTTCCTTGCTGGCTATATTCGCTTTTTTATCCGGCAGCAGCTTGCTCTTCACCGGCATGAATAAGGTGATTACAAACGCGGCGGCAGCTAGAATCATCATGAAGTAATAGGCGTCACTTGCCCCCAGCATCGAGGCCAGGGATTTAAGGTGCTCAGCTGTAGTAGAAGGGTTGCTGCGCATGACTGTTGCTGCATGACTTGTTGCCTGCGCGGTATAGATCGTAATGACGACAGCCGTACCAATGGCCCCGGCGATCTGGCGCACGGTATTATTCACGGCGGTGCCATGCGTACCCAGCTGCCTCGGCAGTGCGTTGAGTCCGGCCGTATTGAGCGGCATGGTAATGAAGCTTAGGCCAATCCGCAGGCCAATGGTACGAATCATCAGATACGTATATGTTGTAGATTCCGATAAATCGGTTACCGCCCACATTGCCGGAATGATAAACAGTAAGCCAATGATGAACAGCGGCTTCGCGCCGAACCGGTCATATAATTTGCCGGTAACGGGGGACATGAACGCATTGACAAGCGCGCCCGGCAATAATAGCAGTCCTGCATCAAAGGGGGTGAAGCCGCGTCCCTTCTGCAGATAAATAGGCAGCAGGATCATATCCGCGTACATCATCATGGTGATTAATATGTTAATGAGGGAGGTTAAGGTGAAGACTTTATTGTTGAAGACGGCCAGGTTCAGCAGCGGATCATCGGATTTAATTTGCCGGAGACAGAATAGGGCCGTTACAGCGACTCCAACCGCCAAAGTCAGGATCACCACCGCATCACCCCAGCCTTTACTGCCTGCACTGCTGAAGCCGTATAGAATAAGACCGAAGCCGATCGTCGATAAAAGAACACTTACTACGTCAAGCTTCGACTTGGCCGTATCGGATACATTCACCAGATACTTGAAGGCCAGTACGATAACAATGAGGACAAGCGGGATGAGACCGATAAATAACCAGCGCCAGGAGTGATATTCTACAACAAATCCCGAGAGCGTCGGACCAATCGCAGGAGCGAAGATCATCGCCAGCCCGAGCAGTCCCATCGCACTGCCGCGCTTCTCAACCGGGAAGATGGCGAGCACAACACTCATCAGGAGCGGCATGATAATCCCTGCACCGGCTGCCTGAATCATCCGCCCGATCAGGAGAACACTGAAGCTTGGTGCTGCTGCACAAATTATAGAGCCCATCAGCAGAAACAACATGGCACTCAGAAATAATTGCCGTGTTGTGAATCGTTTCATTAAATAGGCTGTGGCCGGAATCAATATCCCGTTAACCAGCATAAAGCCTGTTGAAATCCATTGTACGGTGGTTGCCGTGACAGCGAATACATCCATCAGACTGCTTAAAGCGACATTCAATAACGTCTGATTAAGGGTAGATAAGAAACAGCCAAAGATTAAGATGGTCAGTAAAATCCCTTTATTTATGGTCTTGGATTCTTCTTGCATAGCACAGGCCTCTCTTCATTGCTTTTTCAACACAGTGTCAATAAAATGAATCATATCAGGATTTAGGCGTTAATCCTATTTGCAGTTTCCGCAGAAATGTCGACTAATCGACAGTCTGGGCGAATGCGTTGATGAAGTGCCAAATAAACAAGTTAGAGGGATGAAATGCCAGAAGACAAAAGGGTTGATCCAAGAACCATCCGTTCGAAAAAGATGCTGAAGGATGCTGTATTTTCATTGTTGGCCGATAATGTGGAGATTTCTCAATTAACTGTCAAAAGAATCGCCAGCCGCGCCGAATTGAACCGGGCAACGTTTTATTTGCATTATGAGGATATTAACGATCTGCTGCGCCAGCTGGTTCATGAGATCTTTGATGAACTGTCCAAGAAGGTGGAGCCGTTATTACAGGTGAAAGGCAGCAACGAACAGCAGCAGCTGGTTATCTTTTTGAATTATTTCTATGAGTACCGGAAGGTTCTTGCTGTATTGGTGGAGCATAAGGGCTTCGCGAACCACTTGAGCAGCCTGCTCAAGAATACGATCGAGAAACGGCGGAACGCCAGAAATATAAGCACCGCCAGGGAAGTGGCTTCGGTTGATATTATTACAGCTTCCTTGCTGGGGATTATAATGTGGTGGATTAAGGAGGGTACAGAGTATAGCGCGGAGTACATAGCGGGGCAGATTACTCTGGTGTATAAGAGAAGGTACATTTGACGGGCGGCTGGCGACTAAAAAGGGGATTAAATCAGGCAACCCCAATCCTCTTAAAGAGAATCAGGGTCGCCTGGTTGCTTGATTTGTGAAATGCTCATGGTCACCTTCCCTCCGCCGGAGGGGGATACATTATCCAGACTAAGGCTGCCCCCGTGCTGCTCGGCCACAGACCGGGCAATGTAGAGCCCCATCCCGTGATGGTTGCCGGAGCTTCGGCTCTGGTCGCCCCTGTAGAACTGATGGGTTGCTTCTTTCAGATCGGCCTGTGAGAAGCCGCGGCCGGTATCAGTAATCATGAAATGAACAGCATCAGCACCACCCTGCACGAGCAGACCGATACTTCCCTGCGGAGGTGTATGCTCTGCCGCATTCGCAAGCACGTTAACAATCCCCCGCAGCAGCAGCTCTTTATTAATGAAGAGGAACTCGGGCAGGTTCTTCTTCTGGACAGAGGTATGCAGGTTCTTCCCGGAGGAGAGGGCCTTCAGCTGCAGCTCCAACTCTTCAATAATTTCCCCTGTTGGCACAAGAGATTCCCGGCGGGCCGATCCAGCCTGCAGGCTGGACAGATCAATAACCTCCTGTACGAAGGCTTCGATGTCCCCGGCGCTGCGGAGAATATAGCTGTTATACTCCCGCTGGGCATCATCCTGCGAGGTCTCCTGCAGCAGCTCTGCGTTTCCCCGGATGATGGTGAGCGGTGTCTTAATGTCGTGGGCCAGCGCGGAAATCTGTTCTCTGCGGGAACGTTCCAGCTCCCACTGCCGCTTAAGTGAGGCATTCAGGGCTTCCTTCATCCGGTCCAGGGAGGCCAGCACCTCATCGATCTCGCGGATTCCGCAGGGCTTAATGGTGAACTCCAGATTCTCACGCTGGATGTGCCCGGTCGCTTCCTGCAGCCCGGCCATTTTCTTCGACAGTCTGCTGCCGAACAGAGCGGCGAGCAGGGCGGCCTGGAGCAAAACACCGAAGATGAAGAGCAGGATGGCCAGCAGCTGAGGATTCGGCAGATAGCTGCGAAGCAGGGAAGAGGCGTACTGCGGCGTTAAGCTATACCGGAATATCCAGATTTCCTGCCCGTGCCGGGCGGTTGTATAGAAATGAGAGCCCTGACTATCCCCGTGCTGCACGATCTCCCAGGCATGTATTGCTTCCTGGCGCTTCAGATTACCGGCGAGCAGCTCTCCATCTCCGGTGAACACGGTATAATCCACCCTGTCCGGAACCATTTGCGGCGTTACTGCTTCGCTTGAGGCAAGCCGTTCCTTGAACGCTGCAATCTCCTTCTCGGCATAGTTTGCAGGCAGCACGGCATCCCAGGCAAAAGCGAGCGTGAACAGGCCGAGCAGCACGCCCAGCAGCAGGATCGTTCCCAGACTTAAGAACAGGAGGTATTGCAGGAAAAAGGTGCGAAGGCGTACGCTTTTGGTTAATTTTACAGCTTCCACTTATATCCGATCCCCCAGATGGTCTCAATGACATCCATTCCATATTTGCTCAGCTTGGCCCGGATATTCTTAATATGCTCCGTAATAGCGCTGCTGTCGCTTTCCCCGTCATACCCGAAGACCGCTTCATAGATATGTTCCTTGGAGAAGACCTGTCCGCGGCTGCGGGCCAGGAATTCGCAGATTTCATATTCGCTTTTGGTCAGAGTCACCTTGTCCGCCTGGACAAACAGCTCTTTACCGGAGAGATTGAAATGTACGTTCTCCAGATACAGCACCTTCCGCTTCTCCCTGCCCTCCCGCCTGAGGTGGGCATCAATCCGTGCCCGCAGCGCCCCTATACCAAAGGGCTTCACAATATAATCATCTGCCCCCAGACCCAGGCCGTACATCAGATCGCTTTCCTGTGTTTTGGCCGTTAAAAAAAGAATGGGGCAGTCCACTGCCGCGCGGATCTCCCGGCAAAGGGTAAAGCCGTCTACCCCCGGCATCATGACATCCAGCATAATAAGATCATATGCGCCAAGATCGGACTGGCGCACCTGGGTGGAATCAGAGATCACCGTCACCAGGTGCTGATCCGTACGAAGTGCATTGCGAATCAGCGACAGGATGGCGGGCTCATCGTCTACTACGAGTATTTTGGCCATATTCATTCCCTCAATTATTAGTTGTAGGTCTAATTCTCCGTTGATCGTCCTTCCCAGCGCCTGAACCATAAGAGGCATAGCAGGGAAGCGGTGATTGTTCCCAATATGCAGACCGCAATTCCGGTATTCAGGCCGGATACGGCAGGGGATAACGTGATACCGGAAGCGTGGATTGTCCATAAAGAGATGAAGCGGACACCCCAGGCGAAGGGGATATAGGGCCAGATCGAATCGCCCAGTCCGGTGAGCATTAAGGCGGACACCAGACTTCCCGCAAGCCCCGTTCCAATAGAAGCCCCCCGGCCAAATTGCAGGCTGGCTGTCAGGTGAAGCAGGTATAGAAATATATTGCTCCCGAACAGAATAACTGCCCCGGTGAGGTAAAAGGGTAATCCCAGCCTGTCCTGCTGCAGAATCCTGCTAAAGCCGAGGCCAAAGAGGCTGTAAGCGAACAGGACGGCTCCAAGGCCAAAACACAACAGGAGCAGCAGCTTACTTATATAGGTTGTGATTCTGGCCGCAGGCATAGCAAGCATTCCTTGATACTGTCCTGCATTCGCTTCCTGTTCCGCCGCCATGGAGCAGACGAGCCCGATCAGGGCAGGAAGGGCACAGCCCAGAGACTGCATGAACGCCAATGCCTTGTCTGAGGCGCTCCATGGGGAGTAAGAATAGTAGGCCAGGAACACGGCAGCTCCGGTTAAGGGGGCCAGCAGATGAATCAGCAGAAACGGTGTGTGCCGGGTTTTGAGCAGATCCGCCCGCAGCAATCCCAGTAGTGTGGCCATGTTACTTCGCCTCCTGCTTATGGAACCATAGTGCAGTAAGCAGGAACAGTAATCCGAACCAGACCAGGGAGACCAGCACATCAGCCAGAATCATGTCTGTGCTTCTCAGCGGACTGTCCGCCGGTACCGGGAGGCCATTCGGCAGGATGGACAGCACCGGGCACATGAGTCTGAAAGTAATCGTATAGGGGATGTAATCCCACAGTCCTCCGGCATCGAAGGTAACCACGCCCACGACAGTACCGAACATATTAAGCAGAACAGCGGCGAATAATCCGAGCCGTGCGGCCAGGAACAGACACAGTGGAATCTGCCACAGAAACGTAATGAAGATCAGCGCGCTGCCGGCCATGCTGTTCAGCAATGGAATGGTCTGGCCAAACAGCATTCCCCCTGCTGTAATGCCAATCAGGAACAGGAGGAGAGCCGCGGACAGCCACTGCGCACAGGCGATGATTTTCCCGGCCCAGAGGATCTTCGGATCGACGGGAAGTGCCAGCAGTCCGCGGTATTTCATCTTGGCATCCTTATGCAGAGCCAGTGAACAAGTGAGTGTCAACGCCCCCGGCAAGAGCATGGTGTACCACCAGTTATAAGCCCCGGTCTGAAAATAGCTTCCGCCCATTAGAATGGCACACAGCAGCATCGTGAATACAGGGGCGATCCAGACCAGACTGGGGATGAAGGTGCGCCGCCATTTTAAACGTTCAGCCCTAATATGATTAAGCATGAGGCGCAACCTCCCTCCGGCCTGCTGCTGCCACCTGCATGAACAAGGCTTCCAGCTCTTGGCCGTGGGGAATGGCACCCTGATATCCCAGCACTCCGCCGGCGATAATCCCGATCTGATCCGCTACCTGTTCGACCTCGGAGAGCATATGACTTGAGAGAATGACAGTGATTCCCTGCCCGGGGAAGGAACGGATCAGCTCCCGCAGCTCCTGAATCCCGATAGGGTCAAGCCCGTTGGTCGGTTCGTCCAGAATGAGCAGCTCCGGCTGGTTCAGGAGTGCAATCGCGATGCCGAGCCGCTGCTTCATCCCCATGGAGAACTGTCCGGCACGCTTCTTCCCCGTCCGGGCCAAATCCACGGTCGTGAGCACCTCTTCGATCCGGGACTGCGGCAATCCGAGAGCAAGTGTACGTACCTTGAGATTCTCACGGGCGGTCAGGTTCTCATATAGCGGCGGCGCCTCAATCAGTACGCCAATTCTGCGTAAGTCCTTCCGGGTCCAATCATGCCCTTGAATGCGGATGCTGCCGGAATCGGGGCGCAGCATGCCTGCGAACATTTTGAGTGTTGTTGATTTGCCGGCGCCATTCGGACCAAGCAGTCCATAGATCGAGTTGCGCGGTACAGCAAGTGATACATTGCTCACGACGGTTTGATGCTTGAAGCTTTTGCACAGATTCTCGGTTTCCAGAATAATGTCCTGCATAGTATATCATCCTTTCTATCTCCACAGTCTAAGAGGAGATTCTAAGGATTCTATAAGGATAACGGAGGGTTCCCCCGCAAGAATGAAGGGTTATGCATGACAGAGACCCTCCCCGGTACTGCAGGAGGGTCTCTGTTATGAAGCTGAAGCTAGAGCCGGCGGGATTCTAACGTTTCCGGAATGCGCCCCCGCGGGCCAGTGCAAAGAATATCAGTAAGGCGATAATTGAACCAACAATGGCTGGAATGATATGGAATCCTCCAACAACGGGACCCCTCGGCCCCAGCAGCTCGGTACCCAGCCAGGAGCCGACAAAGCCGGCAATGATATTTCCCAGCACGCCTCCTGGAACGTCGCGTCCAATCAGATTGCCGCTTAGCCAGCCGATAATTCCGCCGATAATCAACACCCAGAGCAGATACATTGATTTGTCCCCTTTCCAGTGGTTTATTCAAGGTATGTTAGAAAAGTGGATAGGTGAACTGCTTTGTGAATTTTTCTTGAAAATTCTGCTAATCCAGCGCCCTTACCGTCTCCCCCTCAATCAGCACAGGCTGATAATAGGTGCTGTTCCGCAAATCCTTCTTCCCCTGCAGCTTTTTAATAACCCATTCAGCAGCATCACGGCCCATCTGCTCCTGCGGATGGGTTAAGGTTGTGAGCTTAATGCCCGCATTCTTGGCGATATAAGAATTATCCTGGCCAATAATTGATAAATCCTCCGGAATCGAAATTTCCAGCTGTCTGCACACATTTACGACTTCCAGGCCAACCTCATCGTTATAGCAGACAATAGCTGTTAATACCTCTCTGTTATCGGTCAGGAACTGCTTCAGGTTCTCGGACAGGGCTTGCTTGGACTCGGTATCGAAGGACAGCACCTGCTCGGGGTGAAAGCGTAATTTGGCTTCTCCAAGCGCTTTGATATACCCCTTCATGCGGTATTTGCCCTGCAGGTCATCCATTTTGGCGATAATACCGATCTGGGTGTGGCCCTTCGAGATTAGCTCTTTGGTTGCCAGATAACTGGACTGCACATCATCAAGGCAGAAGAAAGGCACCTCCAGTTCTTCATAATAAGCATTAATCATGATAAACGGGACATCCTGTTCTTTGAACGACAGATAGTATGCAATATTAGGGTTGTACAGATTGCTCTTCGTAGGCTCAATAATCAGACCATCGACGCCAAAGGACAGCATCATTTCCAGCGCCTTCTTCTCCTGGGCGACATCATTATTGGTGCTGGCGAGCAGCAGCGAATAATTATCCTCGTTAAGTCTGCTCTCGATCCCGCGGATGATGGAAGGAAAGATGTAATCCGAGAGGTAGGTCGTGATGACACCGATGGTTTTCGTATTGGGGTTGCCCCCCGATTTGGACCGGAACTGGCTGCTTACATAGGTGCCTGATCCCTTCTCGCTTCTTAGAAAGCCCTCATTGGATAGCTCCAGGATAGCCTTCCGGACGGTTTGCCGGCTCACACCATAGGTGTCCTGCAAGGCTAATTCTGTAGGAATCTGCTCGCCCACACTATAGGTTCCTGACAGTATATTGCTTTTTATATCATCAAAAATAATCTGGTATTTGGTTTTCACCCGGCTCACTTCTTTCATGGTTGTTCATATGCGAATCGGTATATCCGCAATAGTTGTACGTACACATTATAGTATGAATATATCGTTATTATAATCCAATGTCTACTATGTATAAGCGTTTCAAGGGAAATATGGATTTCTTACTGTAAAATTTGTATGTATATCTTGTGTGTTATGTTGACAAATGTACGAACAAAAAATATACTAAGTCTGTTAATAAAGGAAGCGCCTTCTTTCCATTTCTATTATAACAGTTTGGTTCAGAGAGGAGTAACGTGGGCATGGATCAGAACATCGGGCAAGCGATACTTAAGGGAGAAACTTCACTGGGTATCGAATTTGGATCCACACGTATCAAGGCAGTACTGATTGATCAGCGGTTTGAGACCATCGCATCCGGAAGCTTCGAGTGGGAGAATCTGCTTGAGGGCGGGTACTGGACGTATCATTTGACAGACATTATCAAGGGCCTGCAGGAGGCTTACCATGAACTGAAGCAGGTAGTCCAGCAGAAATACGGTATTACGCTTAAGACCGTTAGTTCTATCGGGTTCTCGGCAATGATGCACGGATATATGGCTTTTGACAGCGCAGGCGGGCTGCTGGTTCCGTTCCGGACCTGGCGTAATGCAACAACCGGTGCTGCGGCCAAAGAATTAACGGAGGTCTTCCAGTTCAACATCCCTGAACGCTGGACCATAGCGCACCTGTATCAGGCGATACTGAACGGGGAAGAGCATGTGCCTCAGGCGGAGTTCGTAACAACGCTGGGCGGGTATATTCACTGGCTGCTGACCGGCAGCAAGGCGATCGGGATCGGCGATGCTTCGGGGGTTTTCCCGATAGATGAGGCCACGCAGGATTACAATGCAGCGATGGTTGCACAGTTCGATGAACTCATTGCAGACAAGGGCTACCCTTGGAAGCTGAAAGATATTCTCCCTAAAGTGTATACTGCGGGCGAGCAGGCAGGGCTATTAACAGAAGCGGGTGCGTTAATTCTGGATGCGTCCGGGGAGCTGCAGCCGGGTATTCCGCTGTGTCCTCCGGAAGGCGACGCCGGAACAGGTATGGTTGCTACGAACAGTGTCCGCAAACGGACCGGTAACATCTCCGTAGGTACTTCCGTGTTTGCAATGATCGTGCTGGAGAAGGATCTTACAGCCGTATATCCGGAGATTGATATGGTAACAACTCCAGACGGCAGTCCGGTCGGCATGGTTCATGCCAACAACTGTTCCAGTGATCTCAACGCCTGGATCGGCCTGTTCCGTGAATTCTCGGAGGCGATGGGCTTTAAGGCAGACCCAGGGCAATTGTTCAGTGTCCTGTTCAATAAAGCACTGGAGGCGGATGCTGACGGCGGCGGTCTGCTGAGCTACGGGTATTTCTCCGGGGAGAATATTACCGGGATTGAGAAAGGCCGGCCGTTGTTTGTACGCTCACCGGAGAGCCGCTTCAATCTGGCCAACTTCATGCGGACGCATTTATTCTCCGCTTTTGGCGCGCTGAAGATCGGAATGGATATTCTGACCAAGCAGGAGCAAGTGTCCATCGACAGTATTCTGGCTCACGGCGGGTTATTCAAAACTCCTGTGGTCGGGCAGAAAATCGTTGCCGCTGCAATGAACGTCCCTGTCTCTGTCATGGCAACAGCCGGAGAAGGCGGCGCATGGGGGATGGCGATTCTGGCCTCTTACATGCAGAACAAAGCACAGCAGGAGCGTCTGGATGACTTCCTTGACCACAAGGTATTTAAGGATGTGGAAGGACAAGTCATCCATCCGGATGCGGCTGATGTGAAGGGCTTCGAGCTGTTCATGGAACGTTACACTGCAGGGATCGCGATCGAGCAGGCTGCTGTAGATCATCTGGTAGAAAACGGGAGGGGTTAACCTATGTTGGAGCAACTGAAAGAAGAGGTATTCGAGGCCAATCTGGACCTGCCTAAGCATGGACTTGTCAAATACACCTGGGGCAATGTGAGCGCAGTTGACCGTGAGAAAGGCGTATTCGTCATCAAACCAAGCGGCGTCAGCTATGACAAAATGAAACCGAGTGATATGGTCGTAGTGGATTTCGACGGTAACGTGGTTGAAGGGGAGATGAGACCATCCTCGGATACACCGACCCATGCCGTACTCTACAAGCATTATGCAGAAATCGGCGGCATCGTGCACACGCATTCGACCTGGGCGACCATCTGGGCGCAGGCCGGGCTGGATGTTGCTGTAATGGGCACGACACATGCCGACACCTTCTATGGCGCGGTACCCTGCGCGCGCTTCCTGACGCAGGAGGAGGTTGACCGCGGCTATGAAGCGGAGACCGGACGCGTGATCATTGAGACTTTTGAACAGCGGGGCCTTGATATTATGGCAGTTCCCGGCGTCTTGCTGAAAGGCCATGGCCCGTTCACCTGGGGGAAGAATGCCCATGATGCAGTGATGAACAGCGTGGTGCTGGAGGAAGTGTCCAAGCTGAACCATTTTGCCCGCGAGCTGAACCATTTCGCTGAAGAATTGCCGCAGCGGATTCTGGATAAACACTATCTGCGCAAGCATGGTAAAGGCGCTTATTACGGTCAGAAATAATCTGATTTATATATTATCCAAGAGAAGAGGATGAAATAATATGTCAACAGTAAGCGCTAAGCAATTCTGGTTTGTTGTAGGATCACAGCATCTGTACGGAGAAGAAGCCCTCGGTGAAGTCAAAGCTCATGCACAGGAGATGACGGATGCCCTCAATAACAGCGGGGTGCTGCCTTATCCGCTGGTGCTGCAGGATCTGGCGGTCAGTGCAGACAAAATCACTTCGATCATGAAAGAAGTCAACTACCGTGACGAGGTTGCCGGTGTGATTACCTGGATGCATACCTTCTCCCCGGCCAAAATGTGGATCCGCGGCACGAAGCTGCTGCAGAAGCCGCTTCTGCACCTGGCTACGCAATACAATGAGAGCATTCCTTGGGCCACACTGGATATGGACTTCATGAACCTGAACCAGGCTGCCCATGGCGACCGTGAATACGGGTTCATCAATGCCCGCCTGAAGAAACAGAACAAAGTGGTAGTAGGGTACTGGGAACGCGCCGAAGTCCAGAAGCAAATTGCCGAATGGATGGACGTTGCCGTTGCGTATAACGAAAGCTTCAACATCAAAGTGGCCCGCTTCGGCGACAACATGCGTAACGTGGGCGTTACCGAAGGCGACAAGGTAGAAGCCCAGATTCAGTTCGGCTGGACCGTGGATTACTTCGGGATCGGCGACCTGGTTGCGTATGTAAACGAAGTGAAGGAAGAAGAAATTGATGCGCTGTTCGCTGAATATGCAGAGCAGTATGATTTCGATTACGGTTCATACAGCAAAGAAGCATGGGAAGCCAGCGTGAAGGTACAGGCCAGCTATGAAATTGCCCTCAAACGCTTCCTGGATGCCGGCAACTACAATGCGTTCACTTCGAACTTCGAAGACCTGCACGGCATGAAGCAGCTTCCCGGTCTTGCCGTTCAGCGTCTGATGGCACAAGGCTACGGCTTCGCCGGCGAAGGGGACTGGAAGACAGCAGCCCTGGACCGCCTGATGAAGGTGATGAGCCATAACCTGAACACCGGATTCATGGAAGATTACACCTACGAAATGGCTGCCGGACAGGAAGCGATTCTGCAGTCCCACATGCTTGAGGTTGACCCGAGCCTGGCCAGCAACAAGCCGAAGGTGCTTGTGTCTCCGCTGGGTATCGGCGACCGCGAAGATCCGGCCCGTCTCGTATTCGACGGCAAAGCCGGCGAAGGCGTTGTGGTATCGATGGCTGACTTTGGCACGCATTACAAGCTGCTGATCAATGAAGTTACTGCCTTCGAGCCGACGGTTCCGGCTCCGAATCTTCCAGTGGCCCGTGTGCTCTGGCAGGTGAAGCCTAACTTCCAGGATGGAATTAAAGCATGGATCGAGAACGGCGGCGGCCACCATACCGTGGTGTCGCTCAACTTGACTACAGATCAGATCGTAACCTACGCCAAGCTGGTTGGCCTGGATTATGTAATCATTAAATAAATAGCTTAATAATGTTGGATCAAATGAGCGGATGGGCTGTTGCCTGTCTGCTTTTTTTTAATGCAGAGCCAAGGTATTACCGGCAAACTCATCCTCCGTGCCCGTGACTTTCTAAAATCCTATACAAAATACAACATTCGATTCATTAAATTGGACTAAATCGAAAATTGTTGTACAAAAGGCAGCATTTCTCCTCCTTCATACGGTTTAGCGTGGAAATTCTTGTATTTCATACAACAATCTATCTAAACAACCGGGTGTCTGCGCATCCAAGTTGCAAAACGTACAACATTTATGCCGCTGCAGTGCAGGAGCGCACCCTAGACATCTAGCCATAGGTAGGAGACTTTTATCACTGTTCAATACTCACATGCCGAGTAATATGTTAGAATATCAGAATGCATTAACGCTTCACCAATTTAATACATTACACGGGCTATGATTGCTATGGATCACACTATAGCAGGAGCAGCTTCTGGAGAGACTGCGGGAGACCGTAGCGCCGAAGGGTTCACAATCTCAGGCAAAAGGACAGAAGAGTACGGAATTTGTATTTGTTATGCTGATTAATTACGGTCAGCGGCGCAGGTAGCTTATTTTGATATTCTTATGAACCGGGAGATTGGATGACATCCAATCTCTTTTTTATGTTATTTGGCAGCAAAGCGTTGTACACATTAAGGGGGAAAAAGGCAATGGCACAGACAGAATTAAAGAGAGATTTGGCGAACCGGCATGTACAGCTGATCGCTATCGGCGGCACGATTGGTACAGGGTTATTCCTGGGATCAGGCAGAGCGATTCAGCAGGCCGGGCCGTCCATTATGATCACGTATTTACTCGTGGGAATTGCCGTGTTTTTTGTGATGAGGGCGCTGGGTGAGCTGCTGCTCTCCAAAGCGGGATATCAATCTTTTACGGACATTGCTGAAGACTATCTGGGACCGCGGGCTGCGTTCATTACAGGCTGGACCTACTGGTTCTGCTGGATTATGACGGCGATGGCGGATGTGATTGCAGTGGGCGTCTATGTGCAGTACTGGTTCGATATCCCGCAGTGGGTACCGGCCGTCATCTGCCTGATTATTCTGTTAGGACTCAATCTGCTGACGGTCAAAAGCTTCGGCGAACTCGAATTCTGGTTTGCTCTCATCAAAGTCGTCACGATTCTTGCCTTAATTGGCCTGGGAATCATTCTGCTGGTCATCGGGTTCAAGACGGATGCGGGATCGGTGACGGTCCGCAATCTCTGGGAGCACGGGGGTGTGTTCCCGAACGGTGTCAAGGGCTTCTTATTTTCCTTCCAGATGGTTGTGTTCGCTTATGTCGGTGTGGAGCTTGTGGGTGTATCAGCCGCAGAAACAGCAGATCCGGAGAAAAATATTCCGTCGGCGATTAACAAAATTCCTCTGCGGATTCTCTTCTTCTATGTAGGCGCGCTCTTCGTCCTGCTGTGCATTAACCCGTGGACCCAGCTCAGTGCGGCTGAAAGTCCTTTTGTGCGGACCTTCAATCTGGTCGGGATTCCGGTTGCTGCAGGTATTATCAATTTCGTCGTCTTAACCTCAGCGGCTTCCGCCTGCAACAGCGGGATGTTCTCAACCAGCCGGATTCTGTATAATCTGAGCAGAAGGGATCAGGCCTCCCCGCAGCTCGGCAAGCTGAACCGAAATCATGTGCCTGCTAACTCTTTATTTATTTCTACAATAGTTATATCGGCCGGGGCGCTGCTCAGCAAGCTTATTCCGGGCCAGGCCTTCGGCATCGTTACAACGATCAGCGCCATTTGCTTCATCTGGGTGTGGGGGGTTGTGCTCGTATGTCATATCAAGTATAAGAAAAACCGTCCGGACTTACATGCCGCGTCCAAATTCAAAGCACCGTTCACACCGGTTATCAATTATGCGGTATTAACGTTGTTTGCTGCTATTCTGATCATTATGCTGTTCGCAGATGATACCCGTCCGGCGCTGCTGTTTACTCCCCTATGGTTCATTCTGTTGTTCGTCCTGTACTCCATGCGAAGCAAGAAGGAGAAAAGTGATGCCGATGTTAGTATAATCAATACATGAGTGCAAGAATGTTCAAACGCTGCTGACATGTTGTCAGCAGCGTTATAAGGAGGAATCCGAAACATGAAGCATAGATTACTCCAATATATGACCCGGCTGACCTCCCTCAGTGAAGAGCAGCAGCAGGCCATTCTGGAGGAGATTCTTGTTGAGGAATACAGCAAGGGAGCCACGCTGCTTAGGCAGGGGGAGGTTCCCGGTCATTGCTATTTCGTGTTAAAAGGATGCGTACGGCAGCATAGTGTTGACGTCACAGGCCGCGACATCACCTCGAATTTCTACACAGAGGAGCAGGCGATCGCTATCTTCAATGCGCATAAAGAGGAGGCCTCGTCGGAATACAGCCTGACTTGTCTGGAGGACTGCGTACTGGTTGTCGGTTCGCTGAATACCGAGAGGGAAATGTACGCCAGACACACGCAGCTGGAGCTGATGACACGCCGGATGATCGAGGAGAATTTCGGACAGGTGCAGGCGGAATTCGCCGCCTTCATTGCGGCATCCCCCGAAGACCGCCTCAAGGCACTGCTGCATCGGAGGCCCGGCCTGATCAGCCGCGTCCCCCAGCATCAGCTGGCCAGCTATCTCGGGATGACACCGGAGTCGCTCAGCCGGATTAAGAAGCGGCTTGAGCGCGAACACGCGCAGCCGGGACTTTGAACAGCAGCCAGATGCCGAGCCCCAGCTCCCCTGCGGTCATCGGCAGCATGAACACCCATTTGATGATTTGGAGGAATTCCCCATACCCGGGCACAAGTGTGCCGCACAGATGAACCATAATATAGCCGAAGCCTGCCAGCAGCAGCAGCACACTGACGGGCTTCGGAATATTTTCCGACCATAACGCCAGCACACCTATAATCAGCAGATGCCCCCCGAACAGAATCAAACCAGCCGACCATACCGCTTCAAAAGCATGAAGAATAAGCATGACCTCCGCCTGCAGCTCCCCTCGTGTGAAGCCGGAAAGCGCAACCTCCCTGTTACCGGTAAGAAGTGATACCACGATCAGACTGGAGACAGCAACCCCCAACACTGCCGTATAAGCCAGGCGCAGCCATGCTCCCAGCAGGGACAGGCCCGGATGCACAGGCTTCAGCACCAGATATAAGGCCCAGGCAGCTGCCACATCACAGGCCATAATCAGTACCCAGCCCAGAATCCCGGCCCTGAACAGCGACGGAGAGGCCTGAAGATTGGCGAAGGTCCCAGCGGCATCTCCATCCACTACCAGACTCCCTTGGACATATCCGTACGAGAGCGCGGCGGCAACCGCCATTACAATGAGCGATATTCCCCCGGTTCGAGCCACTGCAGCAGACATTAGCATAACCCCCCTGATTGATTATTGATTGTGGTTATATTGTACTAAGGTGCCTGCAGGGCTTCATTGACTTAAGTTAAGAGGACATGATTAAATTTTAAATATTAAGTTTTTGAATAAAGGATAGTCATTGGAAAATGTCGAACCTTAATCTAGATATTTCTGTACTGTGTTCTGTACTGTGTAATGAGCAATTCAATAAAGGAGAACCTACATCCATGAAGAACATTATCCGCTCCCTTGAAGATATAGTGAACCTGGCACCGGTCCTGAAAGCTGCTTTTCCCTATGATGTATCTATTGCTGTCTGTGATGTGGAGAAATTCATCGCTTATTTCCCTGGAACGTCCATTGATCTGGGAATTCGGGCAGGACAGATAATTCTTGCGGACGAACCTCTGTATCATGCGCTGAGAAATGATGAATTCTCGAAAGCTAATGTCCCTAAGGACTACTATGGGTATGAATTCGTCGGTACGGTTCTTCCGGTACACGGAGAGGATGGAAGCGTCTGCGGGGCGGTCTGCATCCAGGTCCGCAGACAGACCGAGCTGCGCGAAATCGCTGATCAGATCTCGGTCTCCCTAAATCAGGCTAACGCCCGGATTGGGCATGTGGCAGAGGGCTCGGGGCTGCTTGCCGATTTCTCGCAGAAGCTGCTGCTCCAGTCGGAAACGACCGCTGAAAGTGTCAAAAAAAGCGATGAGGTACTGGCTGTCCTCAGAAAGGTCGCCGACCAGACGAATCTGCTCGGGATTAATGCAGCCATTGAGGCTGCCCACGCAGGAGAGAAGGGGCGGGGATTCGATGTTGTAGCGAAAGAAATCCGCAAATTCTCGAAGGAAACCGAGCAGTCTGCGCAGCGGATCCGGGATACCCTGGGGGAGATCCAAGCCGCGATGAAGCAGATCAGCCAATCCATCCATCAGATTGCGTCAGTCGGGCAGGAGCAGGCTGCTTCAACGAATGAAATCTCCAGCTTCATTGAGGAGATCCGGACGATGTCCGAGCAGCTGAACCAGTTCGCACAGAAGCTGTGAGGGAAGAGCGGCCATTCTCATAATTACAGATTCGCCAGAATAACGGCAAGCAGAGCAATGAAGGCCGGGAGGCCCTGAACCAATAGAATGGATTTCTTGGCCGTGATGCCGCCATAGATGGCTGCAACCGCAACACAGATCAGGAAGAACAATTGAAGCTGAACACTGAAGGTATCATTCGGATGCAGCAGGCTCCAGACTAGACCGGCCGCCAGAAAGCCGTTATACAATCCCTGATTGGCCGCCAGCGATTTCGTTTCCCGGGCGAACTGCGGAGTGGTGCCGAACGATTTTTGCGCCCGCGGGGTAGTCCACAGGAACATTTCCAGCACTAGAATATACACATGCTCCAGTGCAACTAAGGCCACGAGTATTAAACTCACGATCATCATAGTAAATCCCTCTTTTCATAATTATGTAAGATTGATTAACGGAGAAATTAAATTGTTCAAAATATAATTTTACACTGTCTAAATATAGCCAAATTCTGCAATTTTGTCAATTTGGAATCCCTAAATTCCTTGAGGAGGCAAAACCGTTGTACCTAAGAATGCTGACATCTGTGGATGCGGAGGTTTACCGCGGGCTTCGGCTACAGTCGCTGCGGCTGCATCCGGAAGCCTATCTCAGCTCCTATGAATCGGAAAAGAAGCTGTCTATAGTCACCACCCGCATCAGGCTGGAGCCCTCGGAGAATAATTTCACGCTGGGAGCTTTTGATGCTGAGGAGAAGCTGGTGGGCATCGTCACTTTTTTCCGGGAGAGCCGGCCCAAAATTGATCATAAAGCTAATATATATTCAGTATATGTGGATTCGGATGTCCGTAAACAAGGAGTGGGCCGCCGCTTGATGATGGAGCTGATTGCCCGGGCGAGGCTGTTGCCGGGGCTCGAAATTCTGAATTTAACGGTAACCTCGAATAATGTAGCTGCCAAAAGACTATACGAATCTCTTGGATTCATCTGCTATGGCACAGAGCCGAAGGCGATGAAGCTTGGAGATGAGTATCTGGATGAGGATCTGATGATTCTGCTGCTGTAGCTGTATCGTGTTGACAAGCTCCCTGGCGGTGATCATAAAACATGCCAAAAAGCACAAGCTACTGACTTGTGCTTTTTGAGCTGATAATTGCTTGCGGAAAATTGGAATGTTCCGGCTATTATTGATTCGCAGCAGCCCGCTTCAGGATCTCCTGAACCTGGCTAACCATAGCGGCCGCGTCTGTACGGGTGATTCCAGCCTGCGGATTGAACTTGCCGTCAGCATCCAGCTTCACGATCTTCAAGGCGATGGCCGTCTGAATGGCTCCCGAGTTCAGGATATTGATCTTGTCGTTATCCTTGATCTCTACCGGAATCAGATTAAGCAGCGGCAGCTGGCCGCTGGTCTGGAGGGTATGCACCAGCAGGTAGGTGAACGACTCGCGGGTCATGCTGGCTGCCGGATCAATCTTGATCTGCAGATCAGCCTTCGGTCCTGCGGCTTCCTTGATCAACTGAACAGCTTGCTCAGCCGTAAGAACTTCGCTCTCTGCTGCGGGTGCTTGATGAGCCTTCAAGTATTCCACCGCTTTATTCACGATATCCGTACCGGCGGTACGTGTAATATCACCCTTCGGATTGAAATTGCCGGACTCATCCAGTGTAACGAAGCCAAGCGCCAGTGCGGTTTGAATAGCGCCCGAATTGGAGATATCCATCTGACTCTCATCTGCGACTTCAACCGGAATAAGCTTGAACATCGGCAGCTGGCCGCTGGTCTGGAGGGTATGCACCAGCAGGTAGGTGAATGATTCGCGGGACATGCTGGCAGCCGGGTCGATCTTGATCTGCAGGTCTGCTTCCGGACCTACAGCCTCCTTAATCAATTGAACGGCCTCTTCGGCAGTAAGCGTCTCACTCAGCGCAGCCGGTGCCGGGTGTGCCTTCAGATACGCCAGCGCATTGCTGATCGCTACAGCTGCTTCAGCCCGGGTGATTTCCTGCTTAGGATTAAGCTTGCCACTTTCATCCAGCTTCAGGACACCGTAGTTCAGTGCGCGCTGGATCGAACCGGAATACTCTGCCTTAACTTGATCCTGGTCCTTATAATCAATAACAACAGGCTTGATCATCGGCAGCTGGCCGCTGGCTTCGATCGCATCAATGAGCTGGTGCGTGAATTCTTCACGCGTTAATTTCTGGTTTGGCTTCAGGTCGGCGGGCAGATCCAGCCCGTGGACACCGGCAATAATGAGCGCCTCTGCATACCAGGCGGAATCATTGGCATTCTTGAAATAGTCGGTAGCATGCGGCTCCTTCACAAACCGGATCAGGTCAAGGTTCAGGTCTAGTGCATTTACGATCATCTGCACTCCTTCAGCCTCCGAGATACTGATATTCGGACCGAACAGGTCTTGGCTGATCCCTTTGATCAGGCCGCTATTCTGCAGAGCGATGATCTTGTCTTTGTCCTGCACATTGTTAATATCCTTGAAGGTTGCCGCGGAAGCGAACTGTTGTCCCGCGAAGCTGAGCGCCAGTGCAGCAGCTGCCGATATAGTAATGATCTTGAATGTATTCTTCATTGTCAGTCACCTCATAGAGTAGTTTGTGGTTTATTTGTGATCTTAGACGTGCCGTTCTGCAAAAAGGTTACAGCAGGTTTGAATTATCCGGAATTCCGGTTTATTAGGGTAGTGAGTGTTATCAGACATATAGGCAACATCCATGGCCGGATAATCACCTGAAGCGTCATCGAAGTCCATAAGCACGTATTGCCCGCGGCTGTCCCTGAGCATGTTGCCTGTATGCAGATCGCCATGACAAAAGTGTCTAGGCAAATCTGACATACGGCTCCATAGTTCATTGCCATAGTGTTCGAGCGCAGCAACGGACTCGGAAGCACAGTCCAGTTCGCGCATAATGGAGAGATAGTCACCGATGTAGTCGGTTTTTGTCCGGTGGATCAGTTCATCCGGGTAGCCCTGCATGAGCTGATGCAATTCTCAGGTTTGTTGACCGATAACCTCTGCTTCGGCTATCCCATCGGGCGTAGCCCCCTCGGCATAGCGGAAGAGCACCGCTGCCTGCAAGCCATCCTGAGCTTCAAGAAGGATATGACTCTCCTGCCCCGCCGTCCGCAGCACAGTAACGGCAGGATAAGAATGAGCCTCTAAATAATCAAGAATACGGACGGACTGCAGGGCATCGGCTGTTTTGAAGCTGCGGTATATTTTGAGTACATAACGCTTACCCCCGCCCTCTGCGAAATACACCCCGCCGATCATCTCCCGGTGAAGCCGGATCTGCTCAATACGGAGCGGGTAGGAGCGGTTAATCTCGCGGATAAGATAATCATAGTTCATCTGCGGGAACCCCTTTTGACGAATGGTTCTAACTGTTATTCATTATCCTGCTTGGCGAAACCGGATGTATAGAGAAAGCTTAGCTATAATTAAAGTTACAGTAGGGAACAGCCCCGCGGACAAAAGTTAAGCCACCCGGCTTCCTGAGCCGGGTGGCTTATGTGCATTCGCTATCTTTTCACGGAAACAATCTGATTTCGGCCCTGATGCTTGGCTGCGTACAAGGCTTTGTCTGCCGATCTGAACAAATCGTTCAAGTAAGTTGTTGTGCTCATGGGCGGTGTGACCTTGAATTCCCCGATGCTGAGCATTCCTATGCTGATGGTGATGGATATAGGCTCGTCTATATGATCAATTCTGATCTGGTTGGACTCAATGCTTGATTTAAGCTGCTCTGCCAGCACATACGCCTCATCCTCTTCCGTATCGGGCAGGTAGATAAGGAACTCCTCGCCGCCATAACGGGACAGAATATCAGAGTGGCGCAGATTACGCTGCAGGACCTCTACCGTACTGCAAATGACCTCATCTCCGGCCAGGTGGCCGTAGCGGTCATTGACCATTTTGAAATAATCGATGTCGATCAGTATAATGGTCGAAGGGACCCTGGGATCCCGGTCCTTCATTAATTCATTCTCCAGCTGCTGCATGAGATAATGGCGGTTATAGCAGCCGGTCAGGCTGTCGGTGATGGCCATCTTCCGGAGCTTGGCGTTCGTCTGGAACAGCTCTTCCTGGACTTTGATTAAGGCGGAATTGCGCTCCTGCAGAATGGTGTTCTGCTGGTTCGTCTCATCAATGAGGCGCCGAAGCTCGGTTATATTCTGGAAGGTGACAATCCGGCCCACCCTCACACCGCTCACCATAATCGGTGCGGCATGAATGCTGATGTACATTTGGAGTGCGGGATACATTAGTTCTGTCTCGGCTACCTCAAGCGGATGGTCACGGTAGGTTTGCAGGAACTGTTCAGTCTTCACGATATTGCCGCCGGGCAGGTGGCGGGCCATATCGAACCTCTGCCCGGGATTCAGCCGGATCTGGGGAAGCAGAGCCTGGTTGATCTCGACCACCTGTTCTTGATCGTCGAGGACAAGAATTCCGTATTCCATCGTATTGATAATATCCTGGTGGGCGATAGTTACAATATCAAACACTTTGTCCTGGTGAATGGTAATCACGAAGAAGGTAGCTGACACCACAATGCCTAGCGAAGTAAAGCCCGGAATGACCGGCAGGTAATCGTCCAGCACTACGTTCAGGAACACATCGATCATCAGGAAGACACAGACGGCAAGAATCCCTTTTAGCATATACATGATCTGATTCTTGATTCGCGGCGCCTGATCGGAGACCAGAGCTACATAAATGATATACAGCGATACGATGGCGTGTAGAATAACAATAGACATGTTGATCCAGAAAATAGGTCCGTAGATCCGCTCAACATATCCGCCGTTTACCGGAAGAACAAACCAGCCGTTCGGATTCAGCACCACACCCAGCGACGACAGGAATGCCGGAACGAGCAGGGCGATTAATATTTTGCGGTTAAGAAATTGCGATTGGCCAGAGAGCAGAATGGTGAAGAAGATCCAGCCCGTAGTCAGCAGGGAGGCATCGATAAAGGCAAGCTTCACATAGAATAGCTGATAGATTGGATCATCAACGGTCCGGATGGCAAACTGGCAGTAAGGCCAGATCATCATGGAGAAATGAAAACCCAGGTAGACTTTGTGCAAATTGGTTATCGTACCTACAGAAGTAAATATGTATATAAATAAAAGGAACAAGACAAAGCACATCATCAGATCAATCCAAGACTCCAAGGCCAATATACTACACCTTCTTGATATATTTAGTGTTTTATTGATTTTTCTGGGTCAAAGGTCTTATATATTGATTTTAATATATAATTAGCGTGTGCAGATTACAAGATTTTTAAGTGATTCTATCGGAAGAATATGGTTGAGAGGAGAACAATATGAAGTCTATCACCGTTCAGAATCTTACGGACAAGTTTCATTTGGAAGTGCTGGCAGGGGCAGAACGCATGGACCGCGTCATTACCCGTCCACGGACGCACAGACCCGGGCTTGAGTTCGTCGGTTATTTCGATTTCTTTCCGATGGCGCGGGTACAGGTGCTCGGCCGCAAGGAGATCAACTATTTGTTAACGCTGAGTGTAGAGGAACGCATGCTGCACATCGGCAATATCGTTAAATATCATCCGCCTTGTTTCATTGTAACGAGCGGCCAGCAAGAGATTCCTTACCTCACCTTATACTGTAATCAGGAGGGCATTCCGCTGCTGCGGACACCAGAGGTGACCACGGAGTTTATTGCCAAGCTGGACAGCTATCTGGTAAAAACGCTGGCGCCGGAGCTGTCGATTCACGGGGTATGTGTCAATGTGTCGGGCATCGGGATTCTGCTTCGGGGCAAGTCCGGGATCGGTAAAAGCGAAACGGCGCATACGCTCATCCGGCGGGGCCACCGGTTCGTGGCCGATGATATTGTAGTGCTCAAGAAGCTGGGGCCGGCGACGCTGCTCGGGACGCATAATGAGACGACCCGCGAATTCCTGGCGCTGCGCAGCATCGGTCTGATCAATGTCGTACGCCAGTACGGGCGCAGGGCCTTCCAGGATGAGACGCGGATTGTATTAGACATCGAGCTGGCACCGTGGCAGGAGAATTCACTCAACAATGACCTGGAGCTGGTTCCCCAGTTCACGGAATATCTCGGCGTTCAAATCCCGCATATTGAGGTTCAGCTTCAGCCGGGGCGCGATGTGGCCGGCCTGATCGAAGCTGCTGCGAATAATTGGTATCTCAAGCAGCTTGGATACAGCGCGGTAGAAGACTTCATGAAGCGGATTGAAGACGGGATGCAGTCTTAAGGCGGGATAATCCCCTACGCTCCAGGGCATCTTAGTTAAAAGACAGCAGAGGAGTGTACCCGAAATGGCGAGAAGAAACAGGAAATATGCGGTGCCCGGGTCAGCCCAGGGCATGCAGACCTTCAAAGCAGAGGTCATGAAGCAGGAAGGATACCATGTAGATCCGAATCATCCGGACGATGTGAAATACGAGGTGGCGAAGGAGCTCGGTATCCCGCTGCAGGCGGGCAATAACGGCAATTTGACCACGGAATCTGCGGGGCAGATTGGCGGCAGAATCGGAGGCTCCATGGTCCGGGAGATGGTCCGTCTGGCACAGGAGCAGTTAGCGGATAAGGGGAAATCCTAGAAGTACGCGATCCATCCAATGGCCCAAGGCAGCGGCATGCTTTTGGGCTATTTGCAGTTTCTACGCAGGTAATATTCAGACAATGTAGACATACACCTTCGTCCGCAGCCGGTCCGGGCAGGTGATGATGCGGACCGGCTGCTTATCCGGCAGAGCGAAGCAGACACTGATTACGGCTGCGCCCGGCGGCAGCTCCTGCCTGAACTTAGGCGCCAGCCGTTCCATGGCTCCGGGGAACAGGTAACAGAGTACAATATCGGCATCGCTATAAGAGCTTCTATATATATCGCCCTGCCTAAAAATGACCTTGCCCTGCAGCCGCTCCCGTTCACTCTTCACTGGCAGGAATCGTGTGCATACTACCGCAAACAGCTGTGAGAACCATAGGGGAATCCTTGAGTTCTCTATGCCGGTCAGCCGTTTGCCGGGGCAGCGGCGGATCACTTCCAGGCCCAGCGTTCCCCAGCCCGACCCCGCCTCCAGAACATTGGCATATCCCGGGATGCGGTTCACCTCCCCGGCTACTGCCGCCCTTACAGCCCTGGACGCGGGCATCGGCGATATTCCGTTCTTCCAGCTTACGAGCACAATCCAGACTACGGACAGCAGAATGAGAAATGCGGCAATCCAGGGAATACTCTCGGTAACGGGCATATATCGCTCCTTCTTAATCTGTGCTCACGCCGGGCTGCCGCTGTAATATTTATACTCGAAATTGATCTTGAAGCCGGCATTGAGGTAGAGGGTCAAAGCCCGCTCATTCTCGGTGACAACACCTAGACGGATCGAAGAATAGTTCTTCTGCAGCAGGAGATCAACAGTCTGCCGGAGCACCTTCCCGCCATACCCTTGGCTCTGGCAGGCGGGCAATATGCAGAAATTATGGATAAACGCTGTTGCCTCATTCACGTAATTCACCCGGATCAGGCCGATCCGCTGGCCGCCCGCCCAGGCAATATAGGTGATACGCTCCGGTTCATTCGTCTGCAGGAAATACTCCCGGGTGGCGTCTTCGGAGTCTCCGAAGGCCCGGGACGAGCAGGAGACCATGAATTCGAAGTCCTCCGGCAAGGAAGGCAGCAGACGCAAGTCTCCCGGAGCCTGTTCTCTGCCGGACTCCGTATGGGCATATGACATCGAGTATTCAGAGCGGTCATAATCAGCACCGATAGCCTTGGCCGCGCGGAGTCCTGCCTGTGAACGGCTCGGAACCCTGTAGCTGAGCCTGTGTACGGCGAGAGGCGCAATATCTTCCTTGGCCCGCTGCACAAGACTGCGGAATACGCCCTCACGGCGGTATTCCGGATGGACCATGGCATTAATCTGCGCATAATCGCCTTCGGTAGCAAACCAGCTCAGCAAACCTATGAGCTGGTTTCCGCGATAGCAGAGCAGGGCGTGGTCGCCATCCTCTTTGACGAGATGCTCAAGATCTGAGCTTAATTGGACCGAGTCCGCGTGGCTGCACTGCTGCTCCAGTACAGTAATGTCCGCCGCTTGCTGCTTGGAATGATACGTCATTGCAATGATGCTATTTAACTTGAGAAGCTTCCGGAACTCATCAACACTGTCAAACACGCCATCCGGCGGGACATCGTAAGCCTGGCTCTGGAAGGTGGACAGCCAGCGGACCCCGTAGGTCTGCAGTCCGGCAGCCTTGCCCGCGAGAATATCTGCATTACTGTCCCCAACAAATACAGCATTGGAGGGAGCAATGCCAAGTATACGCAGCGCCGAATGTATGCCTTCGGGATCAGGCTTGGGCTTAACCACATCATCTCCGGTAATGGAGATATCGAAGAAGCGTTCCAGATCCAGTGCCCCGGCCGATATCTGATAGGCCCGTCTGCTTTTACCGGTAATGACGCCAAGCTTCATCCCTTGCGCCTTCAGGGCCTGAAGTAATTCTACAATGTGCCCGTCATTCTGAAATTCTCCGAAATGCCCCTGCTCATATAACGAATAATAATCCTCTATAGCTTGCGGAACGGAAGACGGGTCAGCGAAATTGCCGCCAATGATGTCCTCCTCGGTGGGGCCAAACATGGCGACAAGTTCATCGCGGGTGACTTCTCTATGATCATATTGCTGAAATACGGCCTTGAACGCATGGAAGGATAACGGCAGCGTATCTGCGAGTGTTCCGTCGAAATCAAATAGTACAGCTTGAATAGACATACAGATGGCCCGTCCTTTAGATGAATTTAGGTTGGATGGAGCATTGCCTCAAGTGGCGTCAGAATCAGGAGGTAGGTGCAGCCTGAAACAGGCTATTCTTGTAATTCATGAGCGGTGCCAGCCAGACCATACCGGTTCCCCGGTAGACATTGACCAGGCCTTCGCCGGATACGGCAGAGCCCATGCGGGTCTTCCCTGATTTCTCTACGGTAAAGTCAAGCGAGTTCGACCACATCAACGCGAAATTGCCATCTACCTTCAGCACGTCATTCTGCAGCTCGACCACCACGGCTTCCTCGGATGGAATAGGAGCCTCAAGAGCGATAATCCCTTTACCCCGTGCGCTCAGGTTGAACAGCCCTTCTCCGCCGAGGACGGCTGAGGATACATTCTTGCGAGCAGCGACAGCAATATCCAGCGTAGTCTCGCAGGCCAGGAACATGCCGTCATCAATCACGATATGGTCGTTGTCGACATCAATCAGCCAGAGATATTTGTAGGTGGTTTCGAGCATAATCGTCCCTGTTCCTTTATAGAGCGGTTTAATGGCACTCGTGCCGGTTGCTGCACTGGATATTATATTGCGCATCAGACCGCCGACACCTTTGACACCCGACGTCATTTCGATATTGCCGATCATATACTGCATAGCGCCTGCGCTCAGCATAACCTCGCTATTCGTAAGCTCAATCATCAGCTGCTTGTTGCGCATATTGCTCTTGCTCATGAAGAAGTTGGCCTGGGCTTCCAGCATGGAGGTGCTGCTCAGATCCTCCTTATATTCAATGACCGAGAATCCGCCAAGCTGTTCTTTAATCACAACATTAGGGTTATCCTTCAGATTATTAATGGTAAAAGCCATAATGCTTCCTCCCCTGAGATGCAGTTATTTAGGCATGTCAATTGATTATAGCAGAGTCCATAACATGTGGTAAAATAATGGAAAATCATAGAAGATTATAATAGTAATCCGGTTTAGCTTTACTTATAATAATAGATTAGCGTAATGTTCTAAGTATAGTGCACAGAACACAAATGCAGATACCATACCAGTATTGGATCGAAAGGAAGTTAACCTTGTTTGAGACGTTGCTTCTTAATTTCTTGTTTATGCTGTTTCCGGTACTTATCTTTCTGATCTTCTTTGAGAATAGGCCTCACGCCTATAACCGGAAGATTCTTGTACTGCTCACAGCTATAACCATGATCCTGTGTATCGCCAAGCCGATCCGGCTGGAGACGGGGTTTATCTTTGACCTGCGGTATGTTCCGTTTCTTATCGCAGCTTTGTATGGAGGGTACAAAAATGTTCTTCCGCTCTATCTGATACTAAACGTATACCGTTTCTATATAGGCGGAGAGGGAACGATTCACTCGTTTCTTTTTTCAACAGCAGTTCTGATCGTTGTGCCGTTATTAAGTTCAAGATTTATCCGCTCGAAGCCAAGGACACGGATCAGCTGGGCAACCGTCATTGCCGTGCTTACGATGGGCTGTTATCTGATTGTGCTGAGCATGGTTATGGAGGCGCTGGATATGCAGTTCTGGATGCTCACCTTCTATGCTTTGACCACTCATGCAGCGGTGATGGCGGTCTTAATGATTCTGCTGGAGCAGATCATTACCAATCTTAAGAATCGTGACCGGATTATGCAGTCGGAGCGGCTTAATGTGGTTAGTGAGCTGGCGGCCAGCGTCTCCCATGAAATGCGGAATCCGTTAACCGTGACGAGCGGGTTCCTTCAGCTGCTCAATAAATCGAAGACGCTTACGCCCGAAGAGAAGGGATATATTGAACTGTCGATGCTGGAGCTGAACCGGGCGGAGAAGATCATCAGCGATTATCTCTCTTTTGCCAAGCCGCAGTCGGAGAATATGGTCTATTCCAACCTCCAGGCCGAGTGTGAGTACACCAAGAATGTCATCATGCCGTATGCCACAATCCACAAAGTAGCGGTCGAGTTCAGCTTCAACAACTCACTCTGCGCCCATTATGACCGGAATCTGATGCAGCAATGTCTGATTAATCTGTACAAAAACGGAATCGAAGCGATGAAGGGAATGGATGACGGCGTTCTGTCCATTGATATCTCCGAAAGGAAGCAGAATATTATCATTACCATCCGCGACACCGGCATCGGGATGACGAAGGATGAAATCTCACGGCTGGGCAAACCCTACTATTCCACCAAAGAAGAAGGTACGGGTCTGGGAATGCTCATGGCTTACAGTGCGATCAACAAAGTTAAGGGAGTTATCGAGGTTAGAAGCGAAAAAGGAAAGGGAACCACCTTCGAGATCGCCATCCCGGCTTAGGGCGGACAGGGCAACAGTGGGAAACTCTCCGTGAAAATGATAAAGTAACTCTTAGAGGAATGGATATATTAACCGGGAGGCTGTTTGTAATGAGACAAGAGTTAATTGCGCAATTGAATGCTTGGCATGAGGAAGATGAATTCGAACAAATCGTATCCCGCATCAAAGAGGTTCCTACCCCGCTGATCGATGATGAGCTGGCGGTCCATCTGGGCCGGGCGCTCAATAATCTGGGACGTTATAAGGAAGCGCTTAAATGGTTCAACAAGACCGCCGACAAAGGCAAAAAAGATCCGCTGTGGCATTTCCGCGTCGGTTACGCGCATTATTATCTGGACCAGTACGATGAGGCGATCAAGGCTTTTGAAAAGGCTCATAAGCTGGACCCTGAGGATCAGGACATTATTGAGTTCCTGGAATGGAGCCGGAATGAA
This sequence comes from Paenibacillus sp. FSL R10-2736, assembly GCF_038000245.1. Classification (NCBI taxonomy): domain Bacteria; kingdom Bacillati; phylum Bacillota; class Bacilli; order Caryophanales; family Paenibacillaceae; genus Paenibacillus; species Paenibacillus sp. FSL R10-2736. The sequence continues at coordinate 320,040 of NZ_JBBOBN010000002.1, read as the reverse complement.
GCGGGCGTGCAGGAGGGTCCTGACGATTCTGGGGATGCTGAGGATTCGGCCGAAGAAGCGGACGGTAACTCGGATTCTAAGGATACAGAGGATACTAAGCGCTAGGCTGAGAGGGGCTGGAGAGCTTGAAGCTGTCGGTATTTTACAATCATATTGTGAAGGCAAGCGAGCAGAGCGGCCTGCCGCTTACGGATGTACTGGACAAAGTGCATGCCTATGGCATAGAGGCGGTAGAGCTTGATCTGGAAGAGGCGCTGACCGGTACTGAGGCGATGAAAAAAAGGCTGGATGCAGCGGGGATCTCCGTGGCGTCGATGTATGCTTTTTTTGACTTCGGGAATCAGCCTGCACCGGAGCCGGGGTATGCATTCATTGATACAGCAGCCTATTTGGGAGCCGGCAAGGTACTGGTCATTCCGGGCTTCACCGAAGAAACGGCCACCCCGGAGGCGCGGGGCCAGGCTCTTCAGAGCATGGTTGCTGCGCTGAATGCCATTTGTGATTACGCGGAGCGTAAGGGCATCCGTGTGACGATGGAGGACTTCGACGATATCCGGGCACCTTTCTCGTCGGCGGACGAGCTGCTCTGGTTCCTGGAGCAGGTGCCTAAGCTGGCGATCACCTTCGACACCGGGAACTTCATCTACCGCGGTGAGGATGAACTGGAAGCGTTCGCGAAGCTGAAGGACCGGATAATCCATGTCCACTGCAAGGACCGGTCGCTGGAAGACAACGGCGGGGAGCCCAGAATCAGCGCAAGCGGGATTCCGCTGTATCCGTCCCCTGCAGGCTCAGGCTGCATCCGGATCGCCGAGGTGCTCCGGATGCTGAAGGCAGAGGGATACGCAGATACGCTGGCCATCGAGCATTTCGATGCTGTAGACCAGCTGGGTTATATGGAGCAGTCGGCGGCTTGGCTGAGCTCCATGCTGGATTAGGAACAAGACAATCTTACAATCGGGGTGAAATGGATGCCATACCGTACTGTCGCAAGGAAGTAGTTATCGGGCTGGGTAGAACGCGTACCAGCCATCAAGGGGGCAGTCTGCCTTTTTGATCACATGATAACTATAACCTTGGACGGTGCCAGGCATTCATTTTTAGAGCCGGGACACTGAGTTATTCAACGTAAGGACCACACTGCATATGCAGGGGGGTCATTAGCGTTGGGTGGCGAAGCGTGGTCCCGGCTTTTTTATACTCATTTCAAGATTGGAGATTGTAATTATGCTGCGAAAATGTCTTGTCCACCTCAAAGGGTGGATTGCTCTGTATATCCTTCTTGGTTTCGCCATTCAGTTCATAAGCAGTCTGGGCATAGTGGTCTTTCAGAAGATTCTCGATCAGGCGGTGGATGGAACGGGCTTCAGCGAAATCACACATTGGATTGTCGTCTACGGGGTGCTGCTGGGCGCGAATGTACTTCTGAATTATGCGGATGAATATCCGGGCGCCCATCTGTCAAACAGCATCACGGAAAGGCTGAAGATCCTGGCCTTGTCCAAAATCTCCAGAATGGATTATACCGCCTATCAGAATATGGGCACAGGCCAGATGATCAAGGTAATTGAGAACGGCGCGGCGGCCGGGAACAGCATTCTGTTTACTTTTATTCTGGGGACACTGCATGAGCTGCTGCCTACCATCCTCTTCAGCTTGTTCTTCATCAGCTATTATGACCTCAGAATCATGCTGGTGATTGCGGGCGGGTATGTGGTGATCTTCGTGATCACGAATGTGCTGCTGAAATACCTCTACCGGATTAAAGCGGCTGTGCTTAAGGAGCAGGAGTCCATGTCCCGCTATTCAATCCGCGGATTCATGGAGCTGGTTGTGTTCCGGACCAATAAGAAGTATGCGCAGGAGATCAGCAGATTGAACGAGACCGCACGGCAGATTATCCGCAAAAGCTCTCAACTGCAGATGATCCATGAGTCTTTTTTTGCCTTATTCGAATTATTCATTACGGTCATTAAAGTGTTTGTCCTGCTCTATGGAGTGAAGAATGTGATGTCCGGGCAGGCCTCGGTCGGGGTGATGGTGGCCTTGTTCATGTTCATTGAGAAAATATATACGCCGATTGCCATCTTCAACGTGTTATTCGTCGGCTACAAGCTGAACAGGGTGACCTATCAGCGGTTCAGTGAATTTCTGAATGCCCCGGAGGATGCTAATCTGGAGAAGGGGAAGGCGGTGGCCGGGCTGCAGGGCGATCTTGAATTCAGGGACGTGTCCTTCGGCTACGGGGAGGTTCAGGTGCTGGACCGGCTGTCCTTCTCCATCGCGCACGGAACCTCGGTTGCACTGGTTGGCTTAAGCGGAAGCGGAAAGTCGACGGTTATTAAGCTGATTACGGGCCTGCTGAAGAAAAGCGGCGGCAAGCTGCTGGTGGATGGCACGGATATCGATGAGCTGAGCCTGAACAGCTACTATGATCATATCTCTTATCTGTCGCAGGACAGTCCGGTATTCGATACTACGATCAGGGGCAATATGGTGTTTGACCAGGATGTGCCGGATGAGGAGCTGTATGCGGTTCTGGATAAGGTCCATCTGAAGGATAAGGTGCTGGAGCTGCCGGAGAAGCTGGACACGATGGTGGGTGAGCGGGGCCTGAAGTTGTCGGGCGGTGAGCGGCAGCGGCTGGCTTTTGCCCGGGCGCTCCTGCAGAAGCGGAATCTGATCATCCTCGATGAACCGGTCTCGGCGCTGGATAATATTACGGAGAAAAGCCTGATGGAAACGGTGTTTGCAGAGTTCAGGAACAAGACGGTTATTATTATTGCGCACCGGCTGAATTTCATCAGCGGAGTAGACCAGATTCTGGTGATGGAGCAGGGAAGGCTGGTAGGGGAGGGGGATTTCGATTCCCTGATCCGCAGCTGTGATGCCTTCAGAACGCTGTGGAATAACGGCAGGGGGCAAACGGATTAAATCATCTTTTACCTTGTGGACCTTCTTTCGCTTGTACTATGCTGGGGTACAGACAGGACTTGAAAGCGGGGCCACCTAAATGAATATAACGTTAGCTGCGATGAGGCTCGAAACAGAGCGTCTGATCATCCGTCCTTATATTGAAAGTGATCTTGGCGCCTCCTTCGCGCTGATGCAGAATCCGGAGGTGCTAACCTTCATGCATATGGAGGTCATGCAGCGGCATGAATATGAAGGATTGTTCCGCTGGCTGATGTTCAGCTATCATACGCCGTTTGAGCTGCCGTTCAAATATTCGTTCGCGGTTTGCAGCAAGGCAACCGGACAGCTGATCGGCTGGTGCGGCCTCGGCGTACTGGATTTCAGCGCACCGGATACCGAGCTGTATTATCTGATCGGGCGTGAGCATTGGGGCCGGGGGTATGCCACCGAGGCCGCCCGGGCGCTCACGGCTTATGCCTTCAATGTAATCGGGCTGGACCGGTTATATGCCAAGGCAGATCCGCGGAACACAGCGTCGCTCGGAGTATTCCAGAAGCTGGGCTTCCGGTTTAAACGTGAGCTGGCCGGACTAACCGGCGATTATGAGGACTGCAACGGTGAGCTGCTGCATGTGCTGGAAAGGTTGCGGTTTGCTGGGCGGCTTGGCAGTTGAAGATAACCCTAGGATGAGCGGGAGATGTATGAAAGACGAGTAGAAGATGAGCGGCCCGGCAGGGCAAGATGAGTGGAAGAAGATGGGGTTCGAGAATAACGGCTTTGCCTTCCTGTAATAGGACGGCAAAGCCGTTTCCACTTAATAGATAAGAATGTATATGCTCCGAACTAGAGAGAACGAACGGACAAGCTCGGATGCTATGAGGGCCGGAAGCAGTTATGGATATTGTCCACTTGCTGATGAACGATAGAACCCTGCTCCAATAACAGTTGGACAAACAGCACTTAAATCCTCCCTTTTTACTCACAGTAGCTAAACCTAACAATATTAGATGTTGTTTTTCCACTTGCTTCGGTCCATCCCTCAGAAATAGGTGAATTAAGATACCTTTTTCCACTTGTTGCTCTCACAGCAATATTACGTACGCGGAGTTACCCGTACCTGTGCACCTTTGCCGCTGGTCTGAATTCCGGTGGTTTTGCTTCCGGCCTCTTTCAGATCTGCAAGCAGACGCTCCAGGACTGTCTTCGCGGCAGCCGCTTCCTTCGCACCGGAAGACTTCACAACCAGCTGCACCGGCTTGCCCGTGCGCAGATGCTTGTCCGCCTGACGCAGCTTCGTGTCGTAGTCATGCTCTTCAATATGGGCGGTGAAGCGCAGCTCCTTCACCTTCTCATGGCTGCCTCCGCCGCCTTGCGGACGGCTGGTATCGCCCTTGCGGGCCGCTTGCGCAGCGGCTTTGCCTTTGCCCTTGACGACCAGGCTGCAGGGCGGCGGACTGCTCATCAGCGAGGTGCAGACCAGATCGGCTCCTGCGGATCTGGCCATAGCCAGCGCCTCGTCTCTGGATACGGTGCCGAGCTTCTGGCCCTTCAGCCCGGTAAGCTCGACCTCAGCTGCTCTAATCTGTTCATTAATAAGTACGGCCACGGAAATGAATCCTCCCTTGCGGATATGATATAGCTATCATATATGGAAGCCGGCCTGGCTTCAATTCCGGAGGGCATGATCTTTGATTCAAAGTTGAGCCGCTTGTGCAAAGCGGTTATACTCAGTGAAACGCAGGAAGTTCAGCGCTGGAGTGCCGGGGTACTAAATTTTTGTTGAATGGGGGATGGCAATTGAATGACACAGCTGACGATAAGCAGTTAATTCTGCTTATTGCACAGAAAGACTCGAATGCCCTCGAACTGCTCTATGACCGATATGAACGGGTAATCTATAGTTTCGCTTACCAGATCGTGAAGGATTCGATGGCCGCTGAAGAAGTAATGCAGGAACTGTTCCTGCGGGTATGGAAGAATGCGGAGCAGATTGATTTCGGCAGGGGCAAGCTGCTTACCTGGATGTTCGCAGTTACCCGCAATCTGGCGATTGATCATCTCCGCAAACGCAGCTCCCGGCTGCCGCAGCAATCTGCAGACTCCGGGAATCTGGATATGATTCAGGACCATACAAAGCTGACCGAGGATCTCGTTGAGCTGCAGATGGCCGGGGAACAGATCAGGGACGCGCTGCTGGGGCTCAGCCGGGATCAGCAGCAGGTGATGGATATGATTTATTATCAGGGCTATACCCAGCAGGAAGTAGCGAACCTTGCGGCAATTCCGCTGGGGACGGTCAAAGGAAGGGTCCGATTGGCAATGAAGCAGCTGCACAAATCATTACGGCACTGGGGAAGGAGGGATCATGCGCATGAGTGAACATAAGGATGATCTCTGTGAACTGGCCGAATTATATGTTCTGGGCGCACTGACGGCAGAAGAGACAGCGCAGTTCGCTGCCCATGCAGAAGCCTGCAGTGAATGCAAGGAGCTGGTAAGTGAATACCGGCAGGTACTGGACCATCTTCCCCTTGCTTCCGAGCCCGCAGAGCCTCCTTCCGGAATGAAGGATCGGATATTATCACGGGTATTAGAGTCGGAAAAGTTGAGTACACCGGCTGCTCCGCCGAAAGCCAGCCCTAATATTCAGCCTGCGGCAGAACGCACCATTGAGCGTGAGTCCGTTAAGGTGGCACCTATAGAACAGGGCCTGCCCAAGGCGAGAATCCCGGAGCCTAGAAAAACCCGCTTCTGGGGTTACTTAAGCCTCGGACTGGCTGTGGCCGTGCTGCTGCTGATTGTCTATACCGGCCAGCTGCGCGGGGATGTAGACCAGCTGCAGCGGCAGATTGCCTCCGGCACCGGGCCTCTGCAGGGGCTTAAGGTGAATGAGACGGTGGCGCTTAGCCCGTCGGGAGAGGCTGTTTCGGCCAAGGGTGTAGCGACTATTGTCACTGATACATCCGGGACCCACCTCGTAATCCAGGCGGAGGATCTGCCGGAGCTTACAGGCACAGAGGTCTATCAGGTATGGCTGATCAAAGGGGATACGCCGCAGAATGCGGGCACCTTCATCTCACAGGACGGAAACGGGGCACTCTATTATTCGTTTGATCCGAAGGCCTACGATACCGTGGCAATTACGCTGGAGCCGGATGACGGGGGAGACGCCCCGCGGGGACAGATCATTCTGGCAGCGCCGATTAAGCAGGGGTAACAGCTGAATTCCGCAATGCCGATATTGGCGGGAACCTAATGTATATTGAAGAACAGCCGGGAGGGTTCCTGGCTGTTTTTGCGCAAATATAAGAATTTATAGGTTTCACATGATAACTTATCCTTCTATTTTCTCGTTTCCACTTGTGGACAGAAAGATTATACAGCACCTGCAAATGAGGAATAACGAGGTCGTGAAGTTATTTATCGCGATGGATGTCCATGGTTCCTGGAGGGAATCCATGCGTTCTGCTGCGCCGGACTATCCATACAGAGAGGGCCAGCAAGACAAACAACGCCCATGGGAATGACATGACACCCGTTGTTTCAAGAAGAATTCCACCGATTATACCGCCTCCGCCAATGGCCAGATTCCATGCGGTTACAAGCATGGATTGCGCTACATCTGCACTCTCTCCACCAGCTGCAGCCATTGCTGTTTGCAGCAGCGTGGCTGCTCCCCCGAACGTTAAGCCCCATACAGCAGCTACTAGATAGATTACAACAGGCTTACCGCTGCCTATGCTGAGCAGAACAGATGCCAATGCAAATGCAGTGAGGCTAATCAGAACCAGCAGCCTCAGGTGACGATCTATCCAGATACCGGTTAACCAGATGCCAAGAAGTGCTGTAATACCGAAAATAAGAAGCACCAAGTCCACGCGTCCGGTTAGCCCGGCCTGAGTAAGGTACGGTGCTATATAGGTATACAGGATATTGTGGGCCAGTACCCAGGCCAGCACGACAAACAGGATCGGCCGCACTCCGGGGCTTGTGAAGACCTTATTTAGAGGGAGCCGCTTATCTGCAGCTTCTCCCGGATAGTCCGGCAGCTTCCAGAGTATCCAACTGGTCAGTAGCAGAGCGAACAGCGACAAGACTCCAAAGATATTACGCCAGCCTGCAAGATCACCCAAAAACGTTCCGGCAGGGACACCGAGAGCCAGAGCAAGCGGCGTTCCCGCCATTGCAATAGCCATAGCCCGTCCCTTAAGCTGCTCCGGTACCATGCGCCGTGCATAGCCTGCGATCATTCCCCACAGGACACCAGCGGACACACCCGCGAAGAAACGGGCCGCAAGCGTCAGGGGATAGCTCGAAGATAAGGCAGTAACGGTATTGAATATGAGAAAACCAAGGATGCAAATGAGTAGCAAGGGTCTCCGCCTCCAGCCGCGTGTTACCGTGGTCAATGGAATGGCGGCGAGTAAAGAACCCAGGGCATAGAGAGTAACAAGCTGACCCGCCATGGCCTCTGTTACTCCAAGCCCCTTACTGATCTGAAGCAGGAGTCCGGCGGGAATCGTTTCAGTCAGAATACAGATAAACCCGGTCATTGCCAGAGCAAGTAATCCGGTCCAGGGAAGGCGTACGGAAGCAGGGGCACTGGAGCTTTGCTGCGGGGAAGCAATTGTGCTACTCCTCCCGGCGTTCTCTTTTATGTTGTTCATGACGGGTCCAATCTGCCATAGATAGCATTGCAAAGATCAACCGTGAACGGACCCGACATGCCCTCCAGTGCGGTATTGGTGAAGGCTACCACGCTTAGACGCTGCCTGGTATCGACGAACCACGAATGGCCATAGGTGCCGCCCATGCGCCATGTACCAAGGGACTCCGCTGTGTCTGCGGCAGCAGGATCTTTAAGGACTGTGATCCCCAGGCCGAAACCCCGTCCCGGCCAGAAGGGCATGGGCAGGTCACCAATCTGGTTGGTGGTCATTTCGCGGACCAGGGATTCCGGCAGCAGTGGCGCTCCTCCTTTCCGCAACGTTTCCAGCAGCTGCAGAAAATCTCCGGCGCTGCCTACCATACCGGCTCCCCCGGAAGCGTAGGCAGTACTGTCTAACGCCCTGCCCGGGGCGAGCCGGAAGCCCGCAGTTCCTTCTACAAAGGCCAGCCTATCGGGATTCTTCATAGGCCGCAGTCCCGGAATGTCATCGGCATAAGCTGTGGTCAGGCGCTTCGGGTCCACGGCTATGAAACTGGTATCCGTCATATCGAGGGGTTGAGTAATAAGTGAGCGGATCGTTTCACTGAGTGTGTTCCCGCTAACGTTAGCAATTACTGCCCCCAGCACATCTGTGGCAATAGAATACCTCCACTGGGTGCCTGGTTTATAGAGAAGTGGAACAGACGCGAGCCGCTTCAGGTTCTCTTCAAGCGTGATACCAGACTGATCCATGCCATCAGATACACCAGCCTGCTCATAGGAACCGCCCTCTTCCTGAAAGAAGCGGTAGGTCAGACCAGCAGTGTGCGTCATTAAGTGACGGACAGTCATTGCTGCAGTCTCTCCATTCTCCAGCCGTGGCTTAAAGTCCGGCAGCCACCGGTCTACACGGTCATCCAGCTTCAGGCGATCTTGCGCCACCAGAATCAGGGCTGCCGTAGAGGTAATCGGTTTGGAAACCGAGGCAAGCCGGAACAACGCGTCCTCCCGCATAGGGTGGTTTAGCTCACGGCTAGCATAACCAGCAGCACGGCTATAGATGAGTTGTCCATCTAACGCTACCTTTATGACAACACCTGCCAGGCGCTTGTCGGTTAGTGTCTCATCAATGACCTTGTCGATCCGCTCCGGGATACGGTTAGGGTTGATTGTGTTCGAATAGGGCATACTCAACATCCTTTCGCATAGTTAAAGCAGCAACTGTCTTCGCTTTACTATTGTAAGTAAAGTATATAAAATAAATTAACTTGAATACATGAGCCGATAAAGGTAAAACCCACATATAACATTTAAAATAAAGGCATTTTATACCGATAATCTTAAAATTAAAGGAGTGGTCAAAAATGGACTCTATTGATAAGCAAATTCTGTTTCATCTGCAAAGTCAGGCGAGAATTTCCATGACAGAGCTGGGGAAAAGCGTGGGCTTGTCTCAGCCCGCAGTAACGGAAAGAGTGAAGCGGATGGAGGAAAATGGGGTGATCAAGGAGTACCGGACGATCATTTCTCCGGAGAAAATCGGGAAACAGGCAGCTGCCTATATACTTTTCCACTCCAGAGAGTGTCATGCCTTTCTGGACTTCTGCCGTACCCATCCCGATGTCGTCGAATGCTATCGCATCAGCGGAGAACACAATTATCTGTTAAAAGTCATGTCAGACTCCACTCAGGGTCTTGAGGAGTTTGGAAATCAGTGTGATAAATACGGGAATTATACGATTCTAATCGTCATGTCATCCCCTATTGAGCCTAAAAATCTCATTCCTTCGCTGGAGGAAGCAAGCGTAAACCTGCTTAAATAGAAAATAAACAATAGGGCTCTTTAGAACTTGGGGCGGAGTCCCCAGATATTCTCATCAAACTCTAATCTCCCTGCAAAGTCTTTCTCATCAAGGATGGTATACCCTAAGGGTAATCACATGAACTGGAGGAGAGAGAATATGAGAATGATGTGGAAACGGCTAATCACAAGCGCCTCGCTGGCAGCGGTATTAATGTACATGGGCATAGTGGATGGAGGGAGCGCCGGTGCGCGGCCGCTGACAGAGGCGGACTTTGAATCCGCGCCAGCACAGGCTTCGGTGTCAGCTCCGGCGGCTGCAGTCTCTCTGCAGACAGCGGGGAAGAAGACGGGGACGGGATACTCTTTTGACAAAGGCATTACCCGCGTCAGCCTGCCGGCCGGCACTCAAAGTGTCTCTATTGCCAACACGAACGGAACCATCGAAATTAAGCAGGGCAATGTCAAGGAGATGGAGGTCCATATGACAGTGACCGTCCATCAGGCAACCGCGGATGAGGCAAAGGCCGTAGCGGACAAGGCGGGGATGAAGGTAAGCAAAGGGGCTGATCTGGAGATTAGAACCTACAGCGAGTCTTATGGCAATTGGCGATATCCAAGCCTTGATCTGACGGTTACACTGCCGCAGGGCATGAAGGCCGAGCTTCAGGCAGAGACGGAGAACGGCAATCTTTCTTTGTCAAAAGTTTCTAGTACAGGTAGAATTGAGTTAGCGGCTGTGAACGGAAATATATCTGCTTCCGGCATAGGCAATGCGCTCAAATTACATACGGTGAATGGCAATGTGCAGGTCTCTGAAGCGAAGGACCGCGTAGAAGTCACAGTTACCAACGGCAACGTGAAGGCGGAGCAAATTGCCGGAGCCTTGACCCTGAAGGCCACAAACGGCAATTTGTCGGTGAAGGACGCATTGGCTGCTGTAGAAGCGGTTACCGTAGCCGGGAACATTCATGTGAAGAGCCGGAAGGTCGGCGGAGACTGGAAGGTAACTACAGCGGTAGGGGACGTAGAGCTGGCCTGGCCGGGGAATGCGGGAGTCGTGGTCGATGCCGAATCCGCTTTTGAAGAGATTGAAACGGACTTCCCGCTGACAGTGAAGAATCACCGGGCCAGCGGGAAGCTGGGCGCAGGTACGTATCAGATCCGTGCCAAATCTATGGCCGGGTTGTCGCTAATGCAGAACTGATCTTGTGAAGAGGTGGACGAGAGGTTGAAGGAACGCGTATTGGTTATTGAGGATGAGCCTGCCATGATCCGCCTGCTGGAGCTGGAGCTGTCCTATGAAGGTTATGACATTACGGTTGCGTGCGATGGTCTTACGGGTGCCGGGAAAGCGCTGGGGGAGCATTTTGACATCATTCTGCTCGATTTGAATCTGCCGGGCATCAGCGGAATAGAAGTATGCAAGCGGGTACGCGCGGTGAAGCAGACTCCAATCATTATGCTGACTGCCAGGGACACGGTCAGTGACCGGGTCCGGGGACTGGATACCGGGGCGGATGATTATGTGCCGAAGCCCTTCGCTATCGAAGAGCTGCTGGCCCGCATGCGTTCCCTGCAGCGCAGGCTGCACGCCGCAGAAGCCGGAGATGAGGTCCTGCATGCCAAGGATCTGATACTGGACAGGGCTGCGCACCGGGTCAGCCGCGCCGGGCGCGAGATTGAATGCTCACAGCGCGAATTCGAGCTGCTGCACTGCCTGCTGGTCCATAAGAACCGGCTGATGAACCGTGAGGCACTGCTGAACCTGGTCTGGGGCTACTCGTATGAAGGCGAGACGAATGTGGTGGATGTCTATATCCGGTATGTGCGTATGAAGGTGGATGAAGGCTTCAGCGAGAAGCTGATTCATACGGTCCGGGGCAGCGGCTATATTCTGAGAGACTGAGGTGAGCGAATGAAGCCATGGACGTTCTCCCGTAAAGTCAGCGCTTCGATTGCGCTCACTGCACTGGCCGTTGCGGCGGTGGTCAGCGGATTTGTCTATATTACCTTCAAACATTGGACAGACAGCCAGGAGACCCGGCTGCTGGATGCCAAGCTTAGACAGTTTGAGCTGCGGGTCGGTGAGGTGGAATTTCTGCCGTCCCTGCTTCAGCCCGGATTGGGCAAGGGTAGCGGTGCAGCGGCTTTTTTGAAGCCGGATTTCTCTGTCTTTGCCCCTGAGCTGGATAAAGGCCAGGTTCTGCAAATGCTGGATGCACGCGGGCGTGTGCTCGCAGAAGCGGGCGAAGGTGAACCGGCGCCCGGCTCAGATGTCTACAGCGCAGAGAAGGAGCTGTCCTTGCCCGTGTATGGGCTTGTCCGGCTGCAGCTTACGGACAGCGGGCAATCACGCAGTGCTACCGCCGAGAAGGAGGTGGGCAGACTGCTGCTGCTGGGGCTGCTGCTGGCTGCCGGAATGGCTGTGCTTGCAGGGGGCATCGTCTCCCGTTCAGCGCTGAAGCCGATTCGCAGCATGATTGGCGAAGTGCGCAGCATCGGAACGAACAGCTTGTCCCGGCGGCTGCATGTTCCTGCTGCCCAGGATGAGCTCCAGCAGTTGGGCGAGACCTTCAACGGGTTCCTGCATAAGCTGGAGGTTTCCTTCGACCAGCAGCGCCGCTTCATTGCCGATGCTTCCCATGAGCTTAAGACACCGCTGGCCATTATTGAAGGCCATACGCATATGATCCAGCGCTGGGGCAAGCAATCGCCGGAGGTGCTGGATGAGTCGCTGGCGTTCATGATGGATGAGACGCGGAGGATGAAGCAGCTGATCTCCCAGCTGCTTCTGCTTGCGGAAGCAGAGGCGGAGGCCCTGGCCCCGGAGGACGGAGAAGAAACCTGCGATCTGAAGTCTGTGCTGAACGAACTGCTGCCTCAGACTGTTCATGTCAATCCGGGGGCGCGGCTTGATTATGACGGCGGCCCCGGTGAACGGGCGTTACCCATCCGGATGCCTGGCAGCGCCTGCTATCAGGTGCTCCGCAACATCGTGGAGAATGCGCTGAAATATACGCCTGAAGGCGGGGCGGTAATGATCGGGCATTCCCGTTCAGACGACGGGAAGGTGATCCTGACCGTAGCCGATACAGGCATCGGAATATCCGCTGAGCAGCTGCCGCATATCTTCGAGCGCTTCTACCGTACGGAGGCTTCACGCAACCGCTCGCAGGGCGGCTCGGGCCTGGGACTGGCCATTGCCAAAGCAATCATGGAGCGGTATGGCGGCTCCATCGCCATCGACAGCACGCCGGGACAAGGTACAACCGTAACGCTGACGTTTGCAGGAGTGTAAGCGGGTGGCGGTATGAGTAAGGTCTATCCAGCGAATCAATCACCTGATTTAGTAGCGTGAATAGGAATATTCCTTGACTGGAATATTCCTATTAGGGTATATTGTAACTGTACCCCAATACTAATGGTTTCACTAAAGGAACATCTGAAATGGACACAACGACATTTAGCGCACTTGCCGAACCGACCCGCCTGCGGATGGTAGAGATTCTGAAGGACGGGCCGCTGAGCGTAGGCGATATTGCTGAGCGTCTGGAGCTGCGGCAGCCTCAGGCTTCGAAGCATTTGCGCGTACTGCTGGAAGCCGGACTGGTTGAGGTAGAGGCGGCGGCGAACCGCCGGAATTACAGGCTGCGTACAGAGCCGCTGGAGGCTATGGATGCTTGGCTGGAGGCCTATCGTAAGCTGTGGAGTGAACGCTTCGACAATCTGGATGAGTATCTCCGGAAGCTGCAATCCAAAGACAATTCATGATTATCAGGAGGGATTAGCAATGTCCAGCAAAATGATTTCGAGAGTAGAGGGTCTTGAACTGGTTCTTGAACGTGTATTCGATGCACCGCGTGAGCTTGTATTCAAAGTATTCTCCGAGGCTGAGCATCTGAAGCAGTGGTGGGGCCCGCGCGGCTGGATCGTTCCCTTCTGCAGCGTTGATTTTCGTCCGGGCGGCGTCTGGCACTACTGTATGAAATGTGTGGATGAGAAGCAGGGCGACTTCTTCGGCATGGAATCCTGGGGCAAAGGGGTATACCATGAAATCACCGACGGCGAGAGTTTTGTCTATACCGATTACTTCTCGGATGCCGAAGGCAACGAAACCGAAGGCATGCCGTCCACGCTGGTCAGCATGTTCTTTGAAGAATACGATGGGAAGACGAAGCTGGTGAGCCGGTCGAAATACGATTCCGCGGAAGCGCTCAAGACGGTGATGGATATGGGGATGGAGCAGGGGATTACCGAAACCTGGGACCGCCTCGAGGAGCATCTGCAAGCGATTCAGTAACCGGACGGGCAGCGGAGCAGATAAATGTAGTAAGAGCGATAATACGAAGAGGCTGTTTCCTTGCCGGATGTCGGCGGGGGATGGTCTCTTTTTTGAAAATACAGATTTATATATTGGGGGTATATCCCAAACCTATGTTTAGACCTGTCCATTCAGGGTGAATGGGTAATAGCGATTTAACTGACTGCAAGCAGTCCGGCAGCGATCGGGTACGGGCTTATTTGCAGTGTCACAATGGGGAGGCCGAAGGCATGGATGAGGAGTTGCTGGCACAGCTGAAACGCTGGCATGAAGATAATGAGTATCAGCAGATTGTGGACCGCATTCAGGAGATTCCGCCGGATGCAAGAGATTATGAGACTATCAGCCAGTTAGCCAGAGCCTACAACAACCTGGAATATTACGGGGAGGCATTGGAGCAGCTGCTCAGTATTGCGGGGGAGGGCGGGAATGATCCGCTGTGGCATTTTCGCATAGGGTATTCCTATTATTATCTGAAGCAGTATGAACAGGCTATAAGCGCATTTGAACAGGCGGACCAACTGGCTCCCGGGGATGGGGATACCCACATGCTGCTGAAGTGGAGCCGGAGCGGCGCGCAGCGGGAGAAGCGGGAGCAGGCAAGGCGTGCCGCAGCGCTGCGTGCCTCTAATGCACAGGGGGATGCGGACGGAAGAGAGCTGAACTCTTTCATCGAATACTGCGCGGATTTCTGGGAGGACAGCGACTATGCCCGGAAGGAGTATGTGTCGGCGCCGCCTAGTGACGAACTGATTGCTTCTGTGGAGCAGGAGCTGGGCTATAAGCTGCCGTCTTCTTACATCGCGATGATGAAGCAGCAGAACGGCGGGATTCCCCGCAACACCTGCTTCCCGGTGGAGGAATCCACCTCCTGGGCTGAAGATCATATCGCAATATCGGGAATTGCCGGTATCGGCCGGGACAAAAGCTATGCGCTCTGCGGCGATCTCGGCAGCCAGTTCATGATCGAGGAGTGGGGATACCCCGATATTGGAGTGGTTATTGGGGACTGTCCGTCTGCAGGCCACGATGTGGTGATGCTGGATTACCGCTACTGCGGGCCGGAGGGAGAACCCGAGGTCATTCATGTGGACCAGGAGAACAACTATGAAATTACGTTCCTGGCCAAGGATTATGAGACCTTCATCCGCGGGCTGGTGAGCGAGGAGGTCTATGATACATCGGAGGAAGATAAGCAGGACGATCTGCGGAAGGTAGCGGCCGGGCAATTCTCTCCTCTGCTTCAGGAGCTATGCGATAAAGTCACCGGAGTGGACAACATAGAGGGGATCATCCGCAGCATCTGCACCGCCATCGTTGAAGAGAAGGGCCATTTCTCTCTTCATGCGGACGAACGCTCGACCTTGATGTATGATCTGCAGTTCTGGCTGTACACCAGCGCCTATCCGCAGACGAACCGTGACCAATATCTTGAGGTCTATTCGAAAATAATCGCGTTCGGCGGAGAATTCAGCACAGGCGGATACGCCCCGGGCTTCATCTCCGACTGGCTGGATGAACGGGTGCGGCAGGGAATGATCGTGGAGAGTGAGGGAGCACTGCGGTTCACGGATATAGCAGAGGAACAATTGCTTGAGAAGCTGAAGGAGGCGGAAGCCACGGAAGCTGTGGATGTTAAGCCTTTTATTATAGTAGAGCAGGAGAATGGCGGAAAATCTGTGATTCTGAACGTAGGCAGCTACAAGGCCGAAGTGTTTGCTGCGCGGGAAGAAGAGGGATTCGAAGGCAATGGATATGACTGGGGCTCTCTGGCTGCGGTATTCCTTGAGGAACAGATGCCTGAACTGGCCGGAATCATCCGGTTTGACCCGGAGGCCGGTATGTTCTGCGCGTATGCCTCCGATGGAGCTGCGGTCGTAGCCTTCGCCTCCGCATTCAAGCGGGCTTGTGAGGACGACGTATTGATCCGGGATCTATTCTCGCGTGCGGAGCTGGATTAAGCGGGGCGCTTGATTGGCATATAGAAACGGGGACTGCCGTTTTATAGGACAGTTCCCGTTTTATTTGTACCATGCGCCAAGGAAGGGTTAAGCGAGTCCCGCCAGCCAAGGCGACAGTAGGATAGAATCGCTCGTATTGATAGACTGGCCTGTTGTAAATCCCGTGAGGTTCTGTGATCTGAAATTAATCGGCGGTGCTGCCAGCCCGGGGGTGCCTGTGCTCCGGCCTCCGAGGTTGGAGCCGTTAACCTGGTTGTAGACAGCAAGCTGATACGTAATATCCCCCGATAACGTCAGAGGTGCCGTCAGCGGCAGAATGAATATTCCAGCTTGTAAAGTGGTTGCTACAGTGGTTACTCCAATAACTGTAGACTGGTTAGTACTGGTCGGCTGCAGTACAGCCATCTGAAAAATACCCGTAGAGCCTAGTTGAGTAACGTAAGCTGCAAGCCTGTTGATCGTTATTTGCGATCCGCTGAATGCGAGCGCCCCGATAGCCTCATTATTTCCGCCCCCGGCATTAAATGGGATCTGGGTGTTGAGATCCCCGATTTTCAGCGTCTCGATGAATCCTGAGCCTGCACCCGTTATACCCGTTGAACCCGTTGCGCCTGCCGGTCCGGTCGCACCAGTGGCCCCGGCCGCACCAGTAGCCCCGGTAGCGCCAGTAGCTCCGGGCGGTCCGGCATTTCCCGGCAAGCCCATAAGGCCCATCGCCCCGGTCGCACCGGTAGCCCCGGGAGGCCCGGCAGCTCCCGGTAAACCCATAAGACCCATCGCCCCAGTAGCGCCAGTAGCTCCGGTTACACCCATCAAGCCCATTAAGCCCATAGCCCCCATGAGTCCCATCTCACCCATAGCCCCCATCGAGCCCATGAGTCCCATCGAGCCCATCAATCCCATCGTCCCTGTAGCTCCGGTCGCCCCGGTCGCTCCGGTTACGCCCATGAGTCCCATCGCGCCCATAAGCCCGATGCTGCCCATCGCCCCGGTCGCTCCAGTCGCCCCCATGAGTCCCATCGCCCCGGTCGCTCCGGTTACGCCCATGAGTCCAATCGAGCCCATAAGCCCGATGCTGCCCATCGGGCCGGTCGCCCCCATGAGTCCAATCGAGCCCATAAGCCCGATGCTGCCCATCGGGCCGGTCGCTCCGGTCGCCCCCATGAGTCCAATCGAGCCCATAAGCCCGATGCTGCCCATCGGACCGGTCGCTCCGGTCGCCCCCATGAGTCCAATACTGCCCATGAGCCCGATGCTGCCCATCGCTCCGGTCGCCCCGGTCGCACCCATAGCGCCAATACTGCCCATGAGCCCGATGCTGCCCATCGCGCCCGTGGCCCCGGTCACGCCCATTGCTCCAATGTTGCCCATAAGCCCGATGCTGCCCACCGCGCCCGTGGCGCCTGTCGCGCCCATGGCTCCAATGTTGCCCATAAGCCCGATGCTGCCCATCGCACCCGTCGCGCCTGTCGCGCCCATAACTCCTATACTGCCCATGAGTCCTACAGCGCCAGTGGCTCCCTGCATCCCCATTGCAGCCATGTTTTGCATGAGTTCCATCATACTCATTGCGCCCGGTGAAGCGGCTGTCACGCTTGGCGGGCACTTAGCGTTTTGGGAGGCAGAATCTCCTTTAGCACTTCGTTTCCCTTTTAACATCCTGCTTTTTTTCAGATATCTTTTGTATTTGTAGGTTGTAGTGCTGTAGAGCGGAAGCTTTATCCGTTTTCGTTTGAATTGCTGCATCTTCAGCTTTCTGTGCTTATTTGCATCCGACTTATTCACGTTATCCCACCTTCTGCCGGTCAGGTTTATACATAACCACTCGGGCTTCTGTATAACGTATGAGGGCTAGTGTGGAATGGAGTAGACGTATGCCTCGTGGATTCCGGTTTCTTTTTACAATGGTACAATCGCTTTGAATTCCTCCAGCCTGCAACCGCAACTTCTCCATTAGTCTTAATGGAGTGCACACATCAGAGAGTGAATCGATGGAGGGTGAGGCAACCCCTTCTCTTCTGTCTGAGTTGCAAGTTTATCCTACAATGGAGGTAGTTACATGCTAACAAGGTTCAAGCTTCACAAGCTCGCGGTGTACTTACTGATTCTGGCTTTACTGGCGGTTCCGGTTCCGCTGGGTAATGTTGCTTCTGCTGCGGCACAAATTTCAGCACACGATTTAACAAAATGGTTTTCACTAGTTTAAATCTGACGCTATACTAGGAGGGATAATGATCATTTATAACGAATTTTAGGTAAAAAGGAGTGAGTGAATGACAATCAAAGCGGTTCTTTTTGATCTGGATGGAACACTGCTGGACCGTGACTTATCACTATTAGAGTTTGTCAGAGATCAATACGACCGTTATTCGGAGCTTAAGATCGTTAATAAAGAAAGTTTTGTTAAGCGGTTCATCGAACTTGATAATCATGGTTACATGTGGAAGGACAAAGTTTATCAGCAGATTATAAATGAATTCTCTATTCAAAACATGGAATGGACGTTACTTTTAGAGGATTACATAAGAAATTTCCAAATGTATTGTATAGGTTATCCGAACTTGTTAAGCATGCTTACTGAGTTGAAGAACAATAACATAAAGTTAGCACTGGTATCAAACGGTTTTGGACAATTCCAATATGATAACTTCAAAGCGCTACACATCGAGCATTTATTTGATGAGGTATTAATATCAGAATGGGAAGGACTACGAAAACCCGATAAAGCAATCTTCAACCGTGCATTGGCAAAACTTGATATAGCCGCCGAGAATGCCCTTTTTGTTGGAGATCATCCTGATAACGATATACGGGCAAGCCGTGATGTTGGAATGAAGGCAGTCTGGAAACGAAATAAACAATTTGAAACTGTTGTTGATGCTGATGCTGTTATTAACAATTTAGAGGAATTAATCAATATCGTATTATATAACGCAACTTGATCAGCGTAAGTTCTCTTCGAATACGTTCTCCAATTCTTTGTACAAGCTCTGACTTAGATTCATCTGGCATCTTGGCTCACCTCAGGGTATGCTCAATCCACAAAAGCTCTCCGTACCTCTCTAACAATCCTATTCAAAGTACTTATTTGCTTAACACTTAACTCACCAACAGTAACCGCATACTCATCAATGGCTCTCCGCTGCGCAGCTTCCGCCTCGTTCAAGTCATCCTTATTCTGAAATAATTCTGCGGGTTGGATCTTTAGTGTTGTCACGATTTTCTCCAGTGTATCAATTGAAAAATTCCGTTCGCCGCGTTCTACGGCCCCTATGTATGCATCATCCAAGTTGGATAATTCCGCTAACTGTTGTTGTGTAAATCCCTTCGCTTTTCTTATAGCTCGAATTCGATCTCCGACAGTATTCCGTAAGTCTGTCATAGTAATCACCTTTTCCAAAGGTTAAGAGGGCAAAATACTACTAGCGGTGAGAAGAAACCCATTATCGATATTAAGCGGGGAGTTATAATCTTTGTAGCATTTTTAAAGGTCGTGCTTCTTCTCTTCCCAATCCAAAACCGACTTTAGTACACTAAGCGCCATCTCCTGATCTGCTGATGGACGTTCAATAAGTAACTCTACAATTTGACTAATTGCATCCTTCTGCTTCATGGGTCCAATGTAACGGAACAATTCCTCTAATGATATACCCAGACTTCCAACTACTTTTTCCAAAGTCTCAAGCGTAAGGTTCTTCTCTCCACGTTCTACTTGTCCCACATAATTCGTATGTAAACCTGACCGTTCTGCAAGCTGCTCTTGCGAAAGGTTTATTTCTTTGCGTACTCTTCGAATACGTTCTCCAATTCTTTGTACAAGCTCGGACTTGGATTCATCTGGCATTTTGGCTCACCTCATGGAGTAGATATTTCTTATTTAGTATTCTTTTCTTCAGAGATATCCAGTGCAGCAATCACTTCCCGATTAATCTTTGTCAGTGCTGCTATTTCCTCTGTACTCCTGCCACTAATCAGAGTCATATGTTCATCTAAGGCCTTACGGCGGTCGGTATCATCCTCGAAACGGAAAATTTCTTCAGCTGGAATTTGAAAGGCAGCTATTATTTTATCCAGTGTCTCCAAAGAAATGTTGCGGTCCCCTCGTTCAACCCCACCTATATAACTGTAATGAAGTGATGCTGCTTCCGCCAGTTGTTCTTGAGTCCATCCTTTTGCTTTTCGAAGCTCACGTATCCGACTTCCTACACTTTCTGGTAAATTCATGGGATCACCTCCACTTAAGGTTAGAAGAGGTCAGCTAACCATTACAGATAATCAAAACCAAATCAATTTATAGATAAATAGTACTTAAAAGTACTGTTTATATTGACCAAATATATATTCAGCTAAACAATTAACTAAAAATGGATAAAAAGGAGGCCCACCCATGCGCCCTTCCATTCTGAAATCACTGAATCCGGAGATTATCATTGAAATGATAGAAATGGCTTACCGCTTCGAGGAATGGGACAAGACGCTGGATGCTGCCGGAATTCTGTACAGCTATGCGCAGTGCGTCTATGAGGAGCGTCAGTATCATAAGGCCAAAAAGCTTCCGTTACCCCTTCTGGATACAGCGCGTCCGCTGGTCTATTACTTCGGGTTCAGTCATCTAATGCGGGGCATTGCCTATCAGAAGCAGGAGAAGTATGGTGAGGCCAGGGAGACTATATACCGCTATGCCGAGCTTGGCTGGATGGAGGACTTGGGGCTGGAGGGGCAGGCGATCGCCGAGGAGTTCAGAGGTCTGGCGCGTGCCAATCTGTATATGGTGGAGATTCTGTCCGGAAGAATAGAATTTCTAGAGGGGTATACCCGGTTCTTGCAGGATAATCCAGAGGAGCTGCTTCCAGGTCTCGGTGTAATTTTACAGGCTGCGGTTCAGTATGGGCTTGATGTCGATGATCTGCTGTATAGATTCGCGGAACAGAGCGCCGGGTTTGGAGAGTATGAGGATGCAGATAATATCGCACAGTATTACTGCTATTGTTATCACTTGGCCTTATATTGTAAGCGAGGGGGCAGAGCGCGGGAGGCGCTGGACTGGACGATGCAATCTTTAAGGCTGGCCCACCAGTCCAGGCATGACGGCAACTTCAAACGCTGCCCTGGCGTTGTTCGAATCACTGCGTGAGGAAGTGACGATAGAAGAGGAGCAGCGGTATCATGAGGTACTGGCAGCGTGTCTGGGACAGGTTGTTATGGAGCTTCCAGAACTTCCGCATGCGGGAGTCTAGAATCAGACCGTCTTCTTCTGCACAAGAAAGATCAGCCCGCCAACCAAAAACCCGCTGATTACCCCGGCTAATATGGATTTAAGGATACTGATTACAATATCTGTAGCCGTGCTGTCGGGAGTTGCCGTCAGATTCACAATGAACAGCAGGCTGAACAGAACAGATGTAATCAGGAAAGATTTTGAGGTGAGAAATCGTTTCATGGTTCTCCTCCGTTTCGGGTGCAATCTTTTCAATCAGTTTAATATTACCATAATTATCCTACAAAACCACGACACACAGCTGTCCGGTTTCCACCGTTATACTGGGCTTATCTCAGATGACAAGGGGCGAACAAGCGAATATGGGCGAAATCATCAGAAATGATGTGAACAAGGACTATGCGTATTCAGGTTTTGTTGAAGCGGGGGATTTCATCTTCCTCAGCTTTTGTGTGGGCAATGTAGGCGGAACGGTGGAAGAGCAGGTAGAGGGTGCGCTGAATGATATGAGGGACCGCCTGGGGCAGGTTGGCCTTACGCTAACAGATGTGGTGAAGGTGGATATTCTGCTGCGGGATGTATGGGATATTCCGGTCATGGAGGAGGTGTTCAAGCGCAGATTCCAAGGCGAATATCCGGCACGCAAAACCATCTCTACCGAATTCGCCCATGTTGGCGGCCCGGAGGGACTCAAGGTTCAGATCGACGGTGTGGCGTATAGACCGCGATTCTGATTGACGGTACAACTTCCCCGGAGAGGCGGTTTGGAGCGAGTGGCGACATCATGTACGTGATGAGCGGAAATAAATGCAATAGGATCTGTTGGTTCTGGCGGGTGACAATGTACTCGGATTTGGCCTGACTGGGTATCTGTACTATTTTCACAAGGTGGATCGGCAGTATCGGTGTGGCTGGACTGGATACACAGATGCGGGTTCTTTCGCTGGAAGAGAGGCAGCAGTAGCTGTGTTCGAACATTGGTGTATTGCGCTGTATATTTATAAAAATTCACGCTGCCATTCTTCTCGCCTTATTTGGCCGAAGGAGGCGATCCGGATGTGCCTAGCTATTCCCCGGAGCGGCTGCTTCCCGGCAAGAGAGGGCGCCTATTACACCGTGGTGACGATGGATGATGTCGGCATTCCGGAGATACGGGTTAGGCTGAAGAACGGGCAGCGTGATAAGGTTAAGCAAAGGGCGATTCATCCTGTAGGGGGTGCGCTTTTTTGCCTGGATATGATGTAACTTATGCGAAAGGTCTTCAACCTTCCAAGTTATAACCATCTAAATTATCAATTATTTAGTCTGAAGCTTATAAGTATATTCTTTATCATTGTAGTTAAACTGAATTGAGTCGGATGATTGTCCGCTAAGAGAATAATCTTCTAGCTTCACTTTCTTTCCGGTAGAAATATTATAAACATAGGCTTCAGAGTTGCTGCTGCCATCAGAATTTCCAGGGGTTACACTAACCCAAATATAGAGATTTTCAATTTGATCAGTTGCATATTTGTAAGAATCTCCTCCCGTTGAGTGAAACTCATTAATTACTCTATTGTATGAGGGGTCTTCTACCTTCATAATCCATGTTTGTTGTCTTAGCGGCTGAGCTCCATCTGTAAAGACAGATGATGTATGGTAGAGAATATAATCTCCAAATCCAAATACATCATCTACAATCAGCGTAGCTTCACTATCTTTAAGTGGCAAGGTAAATAACTTTTTAGACTTCTCTAAAGTAAGAATTTTTTCATTAGGAGAACTCAAATAAAAAACAAACGGCTCAGTCGGAAAATAAAATGGATTTGTTTCTGTTCCGGGAGCTATCTCCATTTTAGGCGCTGGCAACCAAACAATACCGGCTAATGTCTTGACAGCAAAATTGTACTTTTTTGTTTTTTCATCATTTAATGGAATGCTGTAGCTTTCTTCCCCGATTTGTACACTTTTACTGCTTGGGTTTGAAGTTGAGTTTGCCTTTTCCTCTTGATGAGAGAGTATGTTTGAAGTAGCGCTATTGTTAAGAGAATTATTACTGTTATTACATGCCGAGATAAGCAAAGTGCCAGCAAGAATTGTTGTCAACGTATAGAATTTTGCATATTTCATTTGTTGAACTCCTCTAAAGATTTTATTTTGAACATTTTTAATTATACATTATGAAAATAGTTTTTTGTTACATATTTGCAATTATATTCAAATGATAATTCAAAATACTGTAACTGTAACTACGTATAATTAGACGCTCGACCTAATAAAATGTTTAACAAATAATAACATCGAAGTTATATGTCGAATACTATACGAAATAGAATTCGAAATTGGGGTTAGCAATTTGACGGTATAACGACGCAATTATCGCTTTTTAAGGTAAGGCATTCTTCTTGGATTTCTTTCAATTTCAAAACATAGAGCTGTCCAATTGAATCGTAGAATGCCAGATCTTCCGGTGCGGCAGTAATTATTTTTTTACTTAACATGCAAATTTCTTTTTGAATTTCTAATTGTCTTTCCATATTACTTTTATTCATCCTTAAGTTCCCCTTTCAATTTTTTGAAATGTGAAAAATCAGGTGAATGTTCGATATCGAAGTGTAGTGTTTTTTCTATTAATAGCTCTCTTAAAGTCTGAAGTAAATCGTCTTGGTCGTTCAAACCAACCTTCCTCTTTTGTTTATTAAGTAAGGGGGAGAACATTTCAAGAATACTCTCTAACGCCCCTCGATCTCCTTGCTGGGCCAAACTGACTAGGGTATATAAATCTTTTTCCATAAAACTCAGTTCTCCTTTGATTCATTTATTGAAGTGAGCAGGTCGTGTATGACGTTAGTCAGAGCATCTATCTTTTTTTCAAATCTAATTACTAAATATCCAATCATAACAATTGGAAAGCCAACATTATTTATTGCAGTAATGAAAATAGTAAATGCCTCACTATCCACTGATGTTCACCACCTTACTGGAATAAATTGCTCTCATTTTAACTAACGCCTTTCTTTTTCTATTAAATACTGCTTGCGGGCTAATTGAGAGAAATTTAGCAATTTCAATATCTTGGTAGGACATCGTGTAAGACAATAAAATAACCTGTTTTTGTTTAGGACTTAGATCGATCCAAGCAAAGTAAAGTGCGTCGTCTTCAATACTATCTCTAAAAAATTCATCTCCTGAAAAGTATTGATCTAACATTGGAGAATGGTTATATAGAAATTCGTCTTTATTGTTTTTCTCAGAGGTATCATTATCTAAGAAAAGAGGATTTCTTTCTTTGACCTTCCTCATTCTTCGCATAAAACCAATAGCTGCGAAGCGAATAGTTGAAGAAATAAAGCGAATAAAACGTATCCTGAAGTAATGTTTTTTGAACGCCCTATTGAGAAGTTGCAAACTAGCGTCGTTCCCTTTTATTGCCGATAACAACCACTCTATATGTTGTTCCTCATCAAAAAAGGAATTGACAATTGGATTTAGAAACGGAATTGTTTTTTCATTTTGAAAAAAATTTTTTTACAATTACTGACTCTGCTTCATTCAATAATGTTAAATTCATTGCTGATAGCCTCCTTTTAGATTCATTCCATTAATAAAGTGAAGAAAAAACTTCCATAATCAACCTAACTAAGAACATATGTTCTATTATATCTCATAAATCTACATTTTTTGATTGTTTTTCAAAGAACAGTTACTTCCTTTTAGTCTTATTATTACTTAGGTCTAAAATACAAAAGAAAGGACGCGTTATTCCCGTAATGGGAATTTCGCGTCCTTATGTCTATACCTACTATTTTGTTTTTATTTTAGCTGCAGCAACTAGGCGCTAAAGTTGTACCGATTTTAGTTTTGGATATAGAAGAGTAATAAATCTCCCACCAACGTTGAAGGATATTTCCGGCTGCGCTAGGAATTGCACCAACAGCAGAACCAGAAGAGTAGTAAAAACTTTCAGCCCATCCCATTGCTCCCATAGCAGCACATCCAGCGCCGAAACCAGGAGCATAATATGTGCCAGCACCAGGGACAGATCCGTACCTATTACTGGCTGGCAGCGTGTAGCCGTTAGCAATAGCGTCTTTGATATACTTAGATGCAGAACGTCCATTTGCATCAACAGCACTGACACTAAAATTTGTTCCTGTCATCAGATTAATGAAGTCTGTAACGCCTACGCAGATATTTGTATACGGGTGAGCAGGGCCACTTCCATAAGCATTTGCTGGATTGTTGAAGGGAGTGTTAATGTTTTTAATTCCTTTCCCGCTCTCATGGTACCACATGATCAGGATCATTACATAGGGAACGCCTGTCTTGTAACTTGCCCAGTCCGCATATTTCCCATAAATTGATTCGAACGTAGAAGCTGAAAGTTCGACTCCTCCTCCATTTGTTGTACACGTAAATGCCATAAATCAACACATCCTTTAATAGAATTTAAGCTCAAACAATTCACCATGGATGATATTGCTCTCTTGCTTATATTTAATAAAGTGAAAATCAAATCCTTATAATCAACCTCATTTCACTATTTGAAATTTTTAAGAATTAGGAGTATGTTTCAGCTGAACGGTAACGCCACGAAGCAGGTGGAATGCCTGTCCAGAGATTGTCGGATTGTATATGTCTGCTAGCACAGGTCGCGGGGGAACGACTAGGTTTACGCGGAAGGAGCGCTGAGTGAGTTTAGTGATCGTCTGGGCAGGTGGGTCTTACGCTAACAGAAGATGATGCCTCCAGCCAAACAGCAGCCCCTCCTGCCGGAGCGGGCTGCCATTTGGACTGCCTCAAACCGGCAGTAGAGTGGATTAATGTAACAATCCCTAGGGTTTCAGAAGCACCCGATGAACACCCTGTCTTCCTCCCGGTGCGGTTCCGAGATATAAATATCCTCCCTGGCTTACGGCAGTGGTGATGCCATACAAGGTTCCTTCAGGATCATGCCAGCTGTTCACAAGCTCTCCTTCGGGTCCATATTCTGCGACAAGTCCGTGCTTCACCGGCGCACTTGCTCCATTTAACAAGGCCTGCGGAACTTTGGACATCGTCGCTGCTAACCAGGGATGACTATGCATGTAATCGGCAAAAGCCAGACGGGTTGTGAATACCCCCACCCAGAAATGTCCCTGAGCATCGCGGGTGATATTGTCTGGAAACCCCGCCAGGTTCTCCGCAAAAATATCAGAGGTGCCTTGTTTGGGCCCCTTTAGCCAATACCTTGTCAGCTGGTAATGGTACGATTCAGCAACAAGCACGAAATCTTCTTCAGCAGACAATACGACTCCGTTGGCGAAATATAAATCCTTCAGCAGAACGGTTGTCTGTTTGGTCTGCGGATCATATTTCAACAACCGTCCATGCGGTTTGTTCTCGGCAATTTCTTTGAACATGACCTTACCATAGTTAGAGGTATCGGAGAAATAGACCGATCCGTCTTGCGCGATGTCCAGCTCGTTCGCCAGATAGATCGGTCCTCCATCTACTTCAGTGGCCAATACTTCAATCTTTCCATTCGGGTCGATCGACAGCAGCCCCTTCTGAATATCCGCCACAATCAAATTTCCGTCAGCATCGAATTTCAGCCCGTTAGGTGTTCCCTGGGTATCGGCGAACACTTCGGCTGGCTGCGCCTTGCCTTCCGCATCGAAGGCCACTCTGTAGATTGTGCCGTCAGAGTCGCCTGTATACAGCCGCCCCGTAGAATCAAAAGTGATAAATTCCGGGAACTTCGCGCGGTCTGTCACAAGCTCTGCGGAGCTAAGCTTGCTGTTCTCTTTCCAGGGACCCTCTTTCTCAAAAGAAGGGGCGGCAGGTGCAGACCATACAGCAGGCTCTACCGGGGCAGGCATCAGCAGGAATCCGGCTATTCCCAGCACAATTACGCCGAGCAGGACCAAGCCCCATCTGCGAATGTGTTGACCGGTGGAACGTTTACGTGGATTGGTTTCTGTAGACATTATAGATCCTCCTTAGGGTGTGTGGGGCGAAGCATACCACCGACCAGCCGCAGACTTTGTCTGCGGGTCATGAACCGGGTAATCTGGGCACTCAGGTAATTGCGGAGTCCCGGAACAATGTACTGTTTCCCTCTGGCCATAGCGCGCAGGGTAAGGGCCACTACCCGCTCCGGCGAGTCCTTCGCGCCGCCGACAGAAGCATCCTCCGTACCCACCACGTTGAAGAAATTGGTCTCCGTCGAGCCTGGACACAGGGCGAAGAATTGTACGCCGCGATTACGATTCTCCCACCACAGGGCGTCGGTAAAGGACAAGACAAAAGCTTTGGTCGCCCCGTAGACGGCCATATAAGGCAGCGGCTGAAAGCCTGCGGTAGACGATACATTGATCACAGCGCCTGCCCCTCTGTGGAGCATTCCGGGAAGGAATAAATGAGTCATATCGACGACAGCGGTGACGTTGAGCATCACTTCTTCATGCTGGCGTTCGCCGGAGACCTCCTCAAACAGGCCATGTGTGGCAAAACCCGCATTGTTAACCAGCAGATCGATACTCAGGCCAAGCTGTTGGCATTGCTGGTACAGATCTCCGGCAGCGCCTTCGAGCGAAAGATCCAGGGGAATGACCCGGCACTGAACTCCATGGCTGCGCGTCAATTCGGCTGCGAGCGCATCGAGTTTGCTTTTGGTTCTGGCTACAAGCACCAGATGACTGCCTACCTTGGCTAATTGTCTTGCGAACTGTTCGCCGATTCCCGAAGAGGCTCCGGTGATTAACGACCATTTCCCTTTAATATTCATAGTTTCTACCCCTTCTGCTACAATGTTTTGTAATGGAAACAATGTTACCAGATTCGGAAAAAATATGACCGATCTTAGCGGCCATAATGTCCGTTCTCAACGGCATAAATACAATTGGTAACAGTGTTTCCTATGTGAATCATAGTAACCATAGCGACACACCTGTGTCAACTCATTTTTTTCAGCGTGAGGGTTCAATTGACAACCTATGTTCAAATGTTTAGAATTCCTGTTAGAACCCGGCAACTCTGTTGCTGGTCAATAACATGATAACCGGATGAAGGTGATTCTTATCAGTACCGAAGACAAACCCACACCCTCCACGGGGCGGGTATTAAAAACATATCAGGAAGCCCGTCTGCAAAATACGGAGAATCTCCGTAAGCTTGTGGTGGATGCCGCCGCTGCCATTCTGCAGGAAGAGGGGCCGGAGGCCGTCACTGTGCGTAGAGTATCGCAGAAGATGGGCTGCTCAACCAAGATCATTTACAGTTTGTTTGTCAATAAAGAGGGACTGGCCCAGCAATTGTATCTGGAGGGCTGCAAACTGCTGGCCCAGCGTTTTGAAGAAGTGCCGCTATCATCGGATCTGCTGCAGCATTTGCTGGATCTGGGCGAAGCCTTCTGGCAGTTCGGACAGGACTACGCCAGCTACTATAAGCTGATGTTTGGGGGGGCTTTTGCAGAGTTCAAGCCGGATGCAGAGAGTATGCAGGGCACGTTGACAGCCATACACCGTCTGCTGGTTCTAATCAGCACTGCCCAGGAACAAGGACAGATTTCGGATCAGGAAGAGACGGGTACCCTGGTCAGCACGATATGGGCATCACTGCACGGTGTAATCCACCTGTATATGGGCGGGTTCCTTGGTGATGTAGAGGCAGCCCATACCATATACAGACAAACAATGGGTTTGCTGTCTGAGTCCTTGTTTGCGTCATCAAGCCGGGGTAGAGGAGCGAACAAGGGATGATAGCACTAATCTTGGCTGCGGGGTACGCGACCCGCCTCTATCCGTTAACCCGGGACACACCCAAGCCGCTGCTCCCTGTTCAAGGGAACCAGACGATTCTGGATCTGCTGATCGGCCGCCTGGAGGTGCTGGAGGATATCACGGAGATTCTCATTGTGACGAATGACCGTTTCTTTCATGCTTTTGGGCAGTGGCATCAGCAGTATCGGGGATCGAAGCCGATCCGTATTCTGAATGACGGCACTTCCTCCCCGGAAGGACGGTTAGGTGCAATTGGCGATATCCAATATGTGCTGGAGCGGGAACAGCTGCAGGATGATCTGCTGGTACTGGCAGGCGACAATGTGCTCGGATTCGGCCTGGAAGGGTATTTGAACTATTTTCATAAAATAGATAGGGACTGTATTCTGGTCCGTACCGTCGACAATATAGAAGAGCTTCGCAGTGTCGGTGTAGCTGAGCTGGACGCAGAGATGCGGGTCCTGTCGCTGGAGGAGAAGCCGCAGGAGCCGCGTTCCAACATCGGCGTGTTTGCCCTCTATATCTACAAGCAGACTACGCTGCCGCTGATCTCCCGCTATCTTGCCGAGGGAGGCAACCCGGATGCGCCGAGTTATTTCCCGGAGTGGCTGCATTCCCGCCAGGAGATGCGGGCCTATTATACAGAGGGGACGATCGATGATGTCGGCACCCCGAAGGCGTATGCGGAGATGCGGGCCAGACTGAGCGCGGGCGACGATAAGGCATCTTACTGAACTTAATAGCAGAAAAAACGGCTGTCCGGGAAGTGAGTAATAGCCCATGGACAGCCGTTTTTGTATTCAACTGTAGTCCGGTACTGCGAGTTTAGCTGCCAGCCGCAAGACTTCTGATCCGCTCCGGATCACTGCTGCACAGTACCTCAAGATTCGCCGTAATCTTCTCCGGGCTCCAGTCCCACCATTTCAGCTCCAGCAGCAGCCGGATCAGCTCATCGCTGAAGCGCTGCCGCAGAATCCGGGCCGGATTGCCCCCGGCGATATGGTACGCGGGAACGTCCTTGGTGACAGTAGCATTAGCGGCGATGATCGCCCCGTCGCCAATCGTCACGCCCGGCATGATTGTAGCATTCTGGCCGATCCAGACATCGCTTCCGATAACGGTATCGCCTTTGTAGGGCAGATCCGCCAGCTCAGGCGTCGCCTGCTCCCAGCCGCCGCCCATAATATTGAACGGGTAGGTGGTCACCGAGCCCATCCGGTGGTTGGCCCCATTCATAATGAATTCGGTGCCGCGGGCGATGGCGCAGAATTTGCCGATGATCAGCTTGTCCCCGATGAACTCATAATGATGGGTAACCCGGCTCTCGAAGGATACCGATTCGTCAGGGTCATCATAGTAGGAGAAATCTCCCGCAATAATGTTGGGACGTGTGATTGTATTTTTGATGAAACGGACCTGCCTGATATGGGGATTGGGATGGACCTCGTTCGGGTTAGGGCCAATAGAATGCATAGAGTCACACCTTTCTTGGAAAATGGGCAGTCGAGCCGTAATTTAATTCTAGCTATAGTATAGTCCAATCCGGACTCCAGTTCTTACATACATTAAGAGAGAGAGGTAGTTTCTTAGATCCGTTCAAAAGGGAGGATTCGCTAGAATGGCTATTCTGTCAACAGGACCTATTGAAAATAATGAAGTGAGCGGTGTCAGGCCTACTGTGCAGGTGACGGTCAAGATCGATAACCGGGACGCGGTGAATCAGTCTGCTATTCTGATCCAAGGATACAATTTAACGCTCACAAGGACGCTGTATGTAAGCGAGCTTATTACGGTTTCCCCGGACGAAGTGATCACAAGAAATTACTTTGCCAATCTGGATGCCTATGAGTTTGTCTTCACAACGGAAGGTCTTGCTGAATTGCAGACGGAAACCTCTGTGTGGGGTAAAAATTCAGCCGGGCAGCTGGTTACCGCCCACCGTCTTGTCTCAGCCGAGCTGCTGGGTGCTGAAGAGGGGGGAGTCACAGGCTCCGTCAACCGTATCTATGTTGCCAATTTCAACAGCAATGATGTTTCTGTAATCAACGGCGCAACAAATGCGGTGATCGCAGTCATCCCTGTAGGTGTGAATCCTGCAGGAGTCGCGGTGAACCCGTTAACCAACCGCATCTATGTTGCTAATTTGAACAGCGATAACGTATCCGTTATCGACGGAGTGACCAATACGGTGCTGGCCACCGTTCCTGCCGGGGACGGAGCAGGCGGAGTCGCGGTCAATACGGCTACCAATGCCATCTATGTTGCGAATTTTAATGATAATACGGTCACTGTCATTGACGGATTAACCAACACTGTGGTGACTACCATTATTCCCGCTGGCGGTTCTCCTTTTCCGACGGGAATCGGCGTGAATTCATTAACCAACACTATTTATGTAGCTGAATTCAACTCGGATATTGTTACCGTCATTGACGGGGCTACGAATACGGTTATTACACAGATTCCCGTGCAGGTGAACCCGTTCCGGTTGGGTGTTGATCCCTTGACGAACCGGATTTATGTCGCGAACTTCACCAGCAACACCGTTTCTGTCATTGATGGAGCGACCAATACGGTGATCACCAACGTGCCTGTAGGCACGACTCCGGCTGAGCCGGGAGTGAACATCTCTACCAATGCCATCTATGTACCGAACCGGGATGACGACAATGTATCGGTGATTGGCGGATTAACCAATACGGTGATTACTACCATTCCGGTGGGGAATAACCCTAATAGTGCAGGCGCCAATCCATTGACGAACCGCATCTATATTACTAATCAGGATGATAACACGGTATCGGTTATTGATGGGGTCACCCAGGCTGTAATTAGCGTTATTCCGGTTGGTGCGCGTCCGTTCTCCGTCGGTGTCAATCCGTAGGCGTTCATCATCTTACCGCAGGGGGTGAAGGATATGATGGAAATAAACTCGGCAGAAGACCTCATGAGCCAGTTGTCTGGCATGGACCAAGTGAATTCTGAGGCCCGGATCTACGTTCCCGGATTAGGTGAATTCACGATTGTATTGCAGAAGAAAGAGGAACGCATGGCTGAAGAACCGGGCCGCCGCAGCGGGGCTGAAGCAGGTGAACGTATAATGCCGGCAGCGGGATTAACAAGGAACCCTTATCTTTAGAGATAGTCAGTAAATGAGCCTCTTCCGGTAAGGGAGAGGCTCATTTACTGGGAATATAAGATGGGTATGCTTGTCGCAACCCTCAAGGCAACTGCACATAGAACGTTGTTGACTCTCCTATCGCACTCTTCGCGTAAATCTTCCCTCTATGCTGATCCACAATCGACCTCGCGATAGCAAGACCCAGGCCATAGCCGCCCTGCTTGCGCGCTCTGGAAGTGTCCGTACGGTAAAAGCGGTCAAAGATCCGCGTCAGATGCTCGGCAGCGATGCCTTCCCCGGTATTCGAGACGGAGAGAAGGACATCGTTATTTTGCTTTTTGAGTAAGATGGTTACAGCGCCCTTAGGATTCGTATATTTCACTGCGTTGTCCAGCAGAATCATCACCACTTGCTTAATCTGTTCGCTGTTCCCCAGTACGGTAAGCTCCGGTTCGATGTTGTAGTCGAAGGAGATGTTCTTCTCGAAGATAACAGCCTCCATGGTCAGAATAATATTCTCTACCGCATCGCTCATATTGAACTTGCTGTGGATCATTCCTGTCCGGGAATCGTCCATCTCTGTTAGGTACAGCAGGTCGTTGGTCAGCCGGGTCATGCGCTCCGTCTCTGACTTAATATACTGCAGCCACTTCGCCTGATTGCGGATCGTATCGTCACTGTTGGAGAGCAGCACATCCGCGTTGGTGTTGATGATCGTCAGCGGCGTCTTCAGCTCATGCGAGGCATCGGCGATGAACTGCTTCTGCTTGTCGAAGGCCTCCCGGACCGGCGCGATCGAGCGGTTCGCGAAGAACCGGCTGGTGAAATAGAGAATGATCAGCATCAGCAGGCCGACAGCTGTGAAGGTGTAGATCAGATTGGTCAGGATCTTCTGCTGGGAAGAGATGTCCATGAAGACGATCTGCTCCTTATCCCCCGTATGCTTAACCATGAAGATCCAGCGGCTGCCGTCCAGCGTGAAGCGGCCGATGTCCTTGCCTGAGCTAAGGGCTTCCTTAAGTGCAGCGGTATAGAAGTCATCATCCATCGTGAATTTGGAGTCCTTGCTGATCAGCGTGCCGCTTGCATCGGTCTGTATGGTGAACGAGACGGAACGGTCAGGCTGGTAAGCATCAATTGGCCCTTTATCCATGGGCATGCCGCCGTCTGCTGCACCGCGGGGCCCTCCTTGTGCGCCGCCGGGTCCCTTCTGCTCATTGT
This sequence comes from Paenibacillus sp. FSL R10-2736, assembly GCF_038000245.1. Lineage (NCBI taxonomy): Bacteria > Bacillati > Bacillota > Bacilli > Caryophanales > Paenibacillaceae > Paenibacillus > Paenibacillus sp. FSL R10-2736. Next base: position 287,088 of record NZ_JBBOBN010000002.1, on the reverse strand, counting down.
CCGCAATCCGGTGCAGCGCCATATTAATATCGCTCTGCACATTGACGTACATGATGATATAGATCGTGGCGAAGGCGAGCAGCATCATGATGGAGATGGTAGCGAGATTGACAATCAGGAACCGGTTTCTGAGTTTCTTGAACATTAAGCACTCACCTCTAATACATAACCCACGCCTCTAATCGTGCTGATGCGTACCTCTGAATTCAGGAAGGTAAGCTTTTTGCGCAAAAAAGAGATGTAGACCTCCACGTTATTATGCTCCGCTTCGGAATCGAAGCCCCACAGCTTCTCAATGATCTGCTCCTTCGAGGTTACGGCCTGCTTCCTTAAGATCAGCAGCTCCAGCAGCTCGGTTTCCTTAAGGTTGAGCTTGATTTCCTTGCCCTTCACGGTCAGCTTCGGATTCGCAGTGTTCAGTTCAATATCTCCGAACTTCAGGCCATCCTCAGGAATCACTTCCCCTTTGCGCCGCAGGGCGGCCCGGATTCTGGCTAGCAGCTCCTCCGAGGAGAACGGCTTGGCGATATAATCGTCCGCTCCGTGATCGAGTCCCGTCACCATATCGGTAATCTCGCCTTTGGCGGTCAGCATGATCACCGGTGTGGAGATTCCGTCCTTCCGCAGCTCCTTCAGCACGCTGATTCCATCCATCTCCGGCATCATAATGTCGAGCAGCAGCAGGTCATAGATCCCGCTCTGCGCATAATCGAGACCTGATCTGCCGTCATGGACGGCGTCCACCGAATAATTGTGCTTCTTCAATATTTGGGTCAGGGCTTCCGCCAGATGAATCTCGTCTTCTACAATTAATATTCTCATGGGATGGCTCATCCTCTTCATAAGTAATGTACTTGCTGCTGAAGCCATTATAGCAAGATTACCTTTAATCAACCTTAACTGTACTGCTGAACAGGTGCTGCCGGAGATATTCAGACGAGCGAAATCATCGGATGAAATTCCAAGCGTTCCAGGGCATTTATATAGAAGATAAATTCAGAAGTGTTATCCCTGTGTTAAAAAGTCAGCGCAGTGTAAAACCATTTAAGATTCATTAAAGGTTCGGGGGCTAAGATACATTCATAAGCAAGCGAGGCACATACGAAACAACAGATAAAGGCAGTCTCCATTACACAACCCGAAAGGATCTGAACCCATATGGCGATCGAAGTGTTCAACCGTTACGAGAACAAATACCTGTTTGACACCGAATCCTACATGAAGCTCTATAACGAACTGCTCGAATATATGGAGCCCGATGAGTACAACAAGCAGCATGAGTATTACTCCATCACCAACCTGTATTATGACACACCGCATGATTCCCTGATCCGCAGCAGCCTGGCCAAGCCGAAATACAAGGAGAAGCTTCGCATCCGGGCCTACGGCATTCCTACCGGCGACACCAAGGTCTATCTGGAAATTAAGAAAAAGGTGTTCGGCCTGGTGAACAAGAGAAGAACCCCGCTCAAGCTGAATGAAGCCTATGATTTCGTTGCCAGCGGGATCGAGCCTGAATTCAAGAGCTACATGAACAAGCAGGTGATTGAAGAAATCAAGTACATGCTGACCAGATATGATCTGCAGCCGAAGCTGTACCTGTCCTATGACCGCAAAGCGATGTTCTGCAAAAATAACCGCGACCTGCGCATCACCTTCGATACGAATATCCGCTGCCGGCGGTACGATCTGAAGATGGAGCACGGCGTATACGGCGAAGAGCTGCTGGAGCCGGGCCAATGGCTGATGGAAGTGAAGGCCGAGAAGACGATTCCGGTCTGGCTGGCCAAAATGCTCTCGGAGCACCAGATGTACCGCACCAGCTTCTCCAAATACGGCAACGAATATAAAAAAATGCTGAAGAACAGCAAAGCAGAAAGAGAGAGTGTCCTATATGCTTGATTCGATTTTTAGCGCAGCCCTGACCACTACGGAGCTAACCTTCACGAATGCAATTCTAACCATATTGATCTCGATTGTACTTGGCGGACTCATCAGCTTCACCTACATGAAGACGAACCCTGCCGGATATTCGCAGAGCTTCACGCTTACGATGGTCCTGCTGCCGGTCATTGTGGCCATCATTATCCTGCTCATCGGCAGCAACGTTGCCCGGGCCTTCAGCCTTGCCGGCGCCTTCTCCATCATCCGGTTCAGAAGTGCCCCCGGCGATCCCAAGGATATCACCTTCGTCCTGTTCACTATGGCCTCCGGCCTGGCTTGCGGGGTTGGATCATTCGGATATGCGGTACTCTTCACCATTATTCTCTGTATCCTGATGGTCGTGCTGAACCGCACAGGCTTTGGCCTCAGAAAGTCGATGCAAAAGACACTGAAAGTGACCATTCCCGAGAATCTGGGGTATGAGGAAGCTTTCGCGGAAGTTTTCAATAAATTCAATGTGGCTTACGAGCTTAAGAAAATCAGAACCACCGAACTAGGCAGCCTGTATGAACTGGTCTATGCCGTAACGATTGATGAGCACACGAGCCAGAAGGAACTGCTAGATGCTATCCGCACACGCAACGGTAACCTTGACCTATCACTGACCATGGCTCCAGTCATGAATGATTATTAATGCTAAACCAGAAGGGAAAGGTGACAGATGAAGAACTTAATCTTAGGCAGTAAAATAGGACTGGTACTGTTATGCGCCGCAGTCATGTCGGCTTGCAGCGCAAACGCCGCTACGCAAAATACTGCAAGTAACAACGCAGCTACAGCAGTGACGGCAGAGCAGAGCAGTACTTCTGCCGCAGTACAGCTGGCAAGTGTGAAGCTGGCGGATCTGGTAGCTTTTGATGAAGACGATGCTGGGACGGCCTGGACGGAGGCGGATTCGACCGCGATTACCCTAACCGGAACGGGCGCTACTGTCAACGGCGCCGGTGCCGCAGCTGCGGGCGGAACAGTAACGATTACGGAAGCAGGGACTTATGTACTCAGCGGCACGCTCAGTGACGGGCAGATTATTGTAGACGAGCAGGCGAAGGGAACCGTACGGCTGGTAATGAACGGTGCACAGCTGACGGACAGCGACAGTGCACCTATCTACATTAAGGAAGCGGGTAAAGTAGTGATTACCCTGCAGGAAGGCACAGAGAATAGCGTGACTGACGGAGCGGCTTATGTGTTCGCAGATGCGGCTACCGATGAACCGAGCGCCGCCATTTTCAGCAAAGCCGATCTGACCATTAACGGCACCGGCAAGCTGACGGTAACCGGCAACTACAAGGATGGTATTTCAAGCAAAGACGATCTGAAGATCATGTCCGGCACAATTGAAGTCAAGGCAGCAGATGATGGTATCGTCGGCAAAGACCTGATCGCCGTACAAGACGGTACGATTACGATCAACGCAGAGGGCGATGGCATTAAATCGACCAACGACGAAGAAGCGGACAAAGGCTTCATCGCGATTGCAGCAGGAACCTTTGATATTACCGCAGGCAATGACGGCATTCAGGCCGAGACGGCGGCTGTAATTGACGGCGGAACCTACACCCTGGTAACCGGCGGCGGCAGTGTAAATGCGGAAGTGAAGGCTGGCGAAGGCGGAATGGGCATGGGCGGCGGCTTCGGCGGCCAACGTCCGGGAGCAGAGACTGCCGGGGATCAGGCAGCAGCAGGAGGAACTCCGCCTGCGATGGATGCAGCGGCAACAACAGACCAGGCTGCAGCTGCCAGCACAGATGCCGCTACCACCACGGAGACTGAATCGACCAGCGCCAAGGGGCTGAAAGCAGGCGGAGATCTCACCGTGAACGGAGGAAGCTTCAAGATTGATTCCGCAGATGATGCGGTGCACAGCAACAGCAATGTCTCCATCACGGACGGACAATTCGAAATTGCCGCAGGCGACGACGGAATCCATGCGGATTCCCTGACCTCCCTGTCCGGCGGAACGATCAACATTACGAAGAGCTATGAAGGGATTGAAGGAGGAAACATTACCATATCCGGCGGTGAGATTCATGTAGTCGCGACGGATGACGGCGTGAATGTGGCCGGCGGCAACGATGATAATGCGGCTGCTGGGGGAACCAAGGCACAAGATCAATTCACTGCCGGCACCGGAAGCAACCTGCTGACCATCAGCGGCGGAACCCTGACCGTGGATGCAGCAGGCGACGGTCTGGATTCGAACGGATCCATCACGATGACAGGCGGAACCGCAATTGTGAATGGCCCTGAGAACTCGGGCAACGGCGCACTGGATTATGACGGAACCTTCAACATGACGGGCGGATATCTGGTAGCAGCAGGTGCTTCCGGTATGGCACAGGCTCCTGGTGAAGACTCCAGCCAGTATTCGGTGGGCATGACCTTCTCGGAAACCCAGCAAGCTGGTACAATGGTTCACCTGGAAGACGCTGACGGCAATACAATCCTGACCTTTACTCCATCGAAGAGCTTCCAGACGGTAGTTGTGAGCTCCCCTGAGCTGAAAGAAGGCTCATACACTGTCTATACCGGAGGCAGCTCTACCGGAGCAGCCGTAGACGGATTGTATACGGATGGCGAGTACAGCGGAGGCACCGAATTCGTGACCTTTGATCTTACCGGCAGTGTAACCTGGGTCAATGAATCCGGTATAACCACTGCCCCAAGCGGCATGGGCGGCCCTGGCGGCGGAGGCGGATTCGGTGGTGGAGGCGGCAGAGGCAACGGTCAAGGCGGCCAAGGCGGCACACCGCCAGCTGACGCCGGCACCACCAAGCCAGCAGACGCAGGGACAACGAAACCAGCGGATGCAGGCACTACAGCTCCTGCGGATGCAGGCACCACGAAGCCAGCGGATGCAGCAGCAAGCACTGAATAAGCAGGCTGAGCATTTGTAGCCTGACAGCACAACAGAGACTATCCATTAGCGGATAGTCTCTGTTTTTGTGTTTAAGGGCGGCTACATGAAGTCGAAGAAGTACCGGATGACATGGAAGAACACGGGTGCTGTATAGGTCAGGCTGTCGATGCGGCTGAGGTAGCTTTTCTTCAGCGCAGCGAATTTATCATCATCGCCGATCAGCAGATCGCGCTTGAGCACAGATACGGTCAGGCTGCCGAAGAAGCCGCTGAGGCTGATCAGCATGCCGGAGAGATACCCGAAGGCCGGATTCAGCGGTGTGAGGTGCGGATAGATCAGATAGGAGACCGCTGTAGTCACAACGAACGCGCAGGCGAATCCTTCCCAGGTCAGGTAGGGGTTGGAGGTAGGAACGATTTTGTGTTTGCCGAAATAGATCGAGGCCAGATAGTGAACGGCATCATTAAGCTGGGTCAGCACGACCAGAAACAGGACAAGACCAGCCCCATATTCCGGCGACGCAAACTGGAAGTAGGCCAGGTGGCTTAGCCCGAAGACCATCAGCATTAGCCCCCACTGGGTGGCGCTGACACTGCGCAGGAAGCCCAGCGTTCCTTTGTTAATTAGCCTGGGCAACGGCAGCAGCAGGAATACATAGACCGGAATGAAGACAATGAACATCCCGTACCACTCGATATAGACCCAGTAGAACTGCAGTGGAATGGACAGGTACGCCCAGAGGAACAGCCTGCGGTCCGCCTTTCTTGTCCGGATCATGGAGAAATATTCTTTGAGCGCGAAGAAGGCCAGTACCATCAGGGACAGCAGGGAAACGACGGAATTGGACAGGGTAGCCAGGCAGAAGATGAACAGCATGCCCCACCAGGTTTTGATCCGGAAGCCGATTCCGGTATAGTCCTTGTCCTTCTGCAGTCTGCTGACAGCAAGATACAATAAGTGTATAACCGATAAAGCTGCGAAAATAAGTACGAGCGTAAATAACGAGCGGTTCATCAGCAATCACCAACTTATCTATGGGTGGAATTTCAATAAAGGAATTTTATGTTAGAATAAACAGAGTGTCCAGCTTATTTTGAAGCTTACACTTGATCTGATTCGTTTCCGGCAGTCTGTAGCCTTCCCGCTAAGCCGCTTGGAAGAGGCGAAATGCTGCCTTTTGTACAACAATTTTGAATTTGAGCCGATTTAATGAGGGAAATGTTGTATTATGTGCAGGATTCTGGCGAGTTACCGGATCACTGCCACATAAGGCCTATATACCAGACTATAAGGGGAAAATTGTAATGTCAGCTGATTCTTCGGTCTATATTCTGCTCACCAATACAGGTACGCTTTTTACGAAGCTGATCCAGGGCTACACCAAGGCTCCGTATAATCATGCCTCCATCTCGTTTAACCGGGAGCTGTCAGAGCTGTACAGCTTCGGGCGGAAGCATCCGGCCAATCCGCTGAACGGCGGGTTCGTGAAGGAGGATATCCGTACAGGTACATACAGCAAGTATCCGGGTACAACATGCGTCATCTACAGGCTTCAGGTTACAGACCGTGAGGTGGAAAAAATGAAGCGGGTTCTGCATGTCTTCATCCGCAGCCGCCAGAAGTATCTCTATAATATTCTCGGCGTCATCGGCATAGCGCTGAAGGAGCCGGTTGAATTCAGCAACTCCTACTTCTGCTCGCAGTTTGTTGCCGAGATTCTGGAGCGCTCAGGGATTAAGCTGTGGAATAAGCTGCCTGCACTCGTGACCCCGGATGATTTCCGGCAGAGCGACCGGCTGGAGCTGGTTTATTACGGTAAGTTAAGCGATTATCATCCTTCTGGGATGTAGAGAAAGTCCTCGTTCCCGTTAAGGGAAGAGGACTTTAATTATAGTTGAACCCTGCCTGGCTTAGGATGTCCGGTTTGTGGTATTTTCAGTAAGAAAAGGAGAGTGGAAGTATGGTTCATGCCAAGGATGTGCTTGCCAATCAATTATTGGCGAATGCCAATGACCCCAGCTGGCATCTTCCGTTCATTCAGGCGGTAGAGGCGGTTACAGAGGAAGAAGCTTTCTGGAAGCCCGGAGCGGGCTTGAACAGTATTGCTGAGCTTACCCGGCATTTGCTGTACTGGAATGAGACCTGGCAGAGCAGGTACCGGGCGGGGCGGGTGGATGCTGTCCCTCCGGTTGGTGATAACAACCGCAGCTTTGTGGTCCCGGAGGGCACTGCATTCAGCGAGCTGCGGGGAAGCCTGCTGCAGGTCTTGCTGCAATGGCAGACCCTGTTGTCCGAAGAGGGACTGGAGGAACAGGTGGAAGGATTCCCTGAACCGGTTGCCTGGTGGGAAATCATCAGCAATGCGGCTACGCATAATGCCTACCATATCGGCCAAATGGTTGTGTTACACAAGCTATACGTCACGCTTCGGAAGTAACCTATCTACGTAAATACTGCCGGAACGATAAGAAGCATCCCGAACAGACCCCTAAAGTTACTTGCGGGTCTGTTTATGCTGCAAATATAAGAATGTATATGTTGCACACAATTTCCCTGAAGCTTGATACCTGAAGTTGACCGCCGGGCTGCTTGTGCAGAAAGCCTTAATCTGTAATAAACTGGAGCATGTGATATTCTTGGATTATTGTCTACTGAAGGAAAAAGAGAGGGATTTCATATCATGAATGCTAATATCATCAGAGCGCTGGAAATAAGATATGCCTGCCGGTTGGAGCGGCTTACAGGAGGGTATACAAATTTCGCCTATCTGATGGCGGGGGCGGAGCCTCCGCTTGTAGCCAAAGTAACGAATCTGTCCAACGAAGACACGCTCAATGAGATCCAGGCTATGAAGCTGGTGCAGGGAAGCTGTGATACACCCGCCATACATGAGGTGTCAGAGATGGACGGGATGCGGATACTCGTGATGGACTGCATGCCGGGCGTAAGTGCACAATCCGTCCTTGATGCAGGAGACTGGGCAAGAGCGGAACAAATATACAGCAGAATGGGCCAGCTGCTGGCTTCCCAGATTCATTCGCAGCCGTATCAACTGCTAGAGCAAGGTCTGCGCCTCAGCAACAGATCCGCACTTAGTCAGATGATTAAGAGGTTAGAATTCGTACCGGGTCCCCTGAGCAGGGATTCGCTCCAGCTCCTGTCGGCTGCCGATGCCCAGGACCAGCCTTGGGTTCTGACGCATGGGGATTACGGGGTACATAATATACTTTGTGAACCGGAAGGTACACTTCATGTGCTGGACTGGGAATGGGCAGAATGGGGCGGTCCGCTTAATGACGTGGCCTGGGTCTGCTGGTTCACGAAGCTGCATTACCCCGGGCAAGCCCAGAAGCTGAATGCAGCCTTCATCCGGGGCTACCTGTCCGGGAATCCGCTGTCGTTCACGCCGCAGCAGTTGAAGGCATCCAGCCTATATAAAGTATGGAATGTGCTGCACCGGCTGCGGATTGCTCCCAAAGAGGTGCAGCGTGAGTGGGTTCGGCGTCTGGAGTGGACGCTGAATGAGGATTTCAGCGATCTGCACGGGAGTAGCCATTCATAACCGGCTGGACAGTCACTGCTCCGGAACAATAACCCGGATGTGACGCGGAATCGTGCTTAGCCGGATTGGGAGCGGCGGGCCTTCTTCACCATCGACATTGGTCTTCACCGGCTCTGGAGAGTGCAACGCGACTTCTCTGGCCGTGAAGTAGATAACATCTTTATGATTTCTCAGGTTGCCGAGCAGCAAAGAGATGCTGACTGTAACGGTGTTCAGCAGATTAAGATCCTTGACGATGAAGCAGTGAAGCAGCCCGTCATCTACTGCAGCACCGGGCGCAAGCTTCTCGAAGCCGCCTACTGAATTCGTAAGCGCCGCGATAAACAGCGGCGAAGAGCCTTCCCAGATCTCCCCGTCATGCGTAATGGTCAGGGTGTGTGCGCTGTTGCTGGCCAGCTCCTTAATGCCTTCTTTCAGATAAGCCAGGAAACCCAGCCGGGTCTTGTCTTCGGTGGTGACAGAAGAGAGTGAGCCGGCCAGTGAGCCCGCAGCAACCACATTTACGAACAGCCGGTCGTTCAGCCGGCCCATATCGACTCTTTGCGTGCGGGTGGAAGAGAGCGTCCGGATGGCATCCATAGGACTTAGCGGAATCTGCAGGGCACGGGCGAAGTCATTCACCGTTCCCATGGGTACGATCCCCAGCGTAGGGCGGTGCTCTTGATCGGCAAGCCCGTTCATGGTCTCGTGAAGGGTGCCGTCTCCGCCGATGGCCACCACCAGATCATAGCCCCCGCTGCATGCCTGCACGCAGAACGCAGTTGCATCCCCCTCCCCGGAGGTTTCATGGATGGTAACCTGATACCCTGCGCTTTGCAGAATCTCTTCCGCACTGCGGATATAGTCCCGCGCGTCTGCTTTGCCGGACGCGGGGTTAATGATAATCATAGCCTGCTGCATACTGCACTCCTCTCTGTGTGTCTGGATTATTATCCATTACCCAACCAGGCCTAGCGATTGAATCAAAAGCGCCAAAGGGCAGCAAAAAGTCCCTTTGGCGCTTAATTTGTATCCGGACAGCCTTCACCGCAGCTCCGGCCGGGATTATCTTCCTTCACTCCGTCTATGATGAGAATCGGCATAGGCTGCACTGCGGAAGTTAAGAATCGGATCGTCCGACAGCTGTATCCCGGACGTGATTGCGGTGGGGTCCATTACAAGCCCCTCCGGTTCCGGAATGATCTCCGAGATATGCAGCCGGCCGAGATCGATTCTCCGGCGGTCCTCAGGCCAGGCACGGGTAGGGTCATTCGTCGGGTCCCCTTCTTCACCGAGAACAGCCACAAGCTGGAAGATAGCCGACTCATCTTTGAAGCGAAGCTCAAGTTCATCCTCCAGATAATGCTCCGGCTGCTGAGCCGCATCCTCAGCCGATAAGGTACGCACTCCCGTCTCGGGAATCCACTCGAACCGCACGGGCTGCTGCCTTCCCGCTGAATTCACCATATAATAAGCATGAATGCAGTGATAATGACTCTCCGCATAGCTGGCAGGCGGCTTCAGCCGTTTCACGGCCAGCAGACTCGTCTTGCTCTCACTGAAGTGGACCGTGATCTCCTTGATCAGCTCCAGGGTCCCGAGTGTGCCGGCCTGTGCGCGGTGGGCCGTACGGACAATATCTATGAATGACTCAGGGGTACGGGCAAAAAAGACAGGTATCGTCACTCCGACCAGATTGGTAATCCCTCCATCCGGCAGGCTGAACTGGACTGCCATACCCTTGGCGGGCGAGAGAAGGTCCGCCAGCGCCGGATCGGTGGAGCTGCCCGAGAAACGGACCACTGCGTCCACCTGCTGCTCCTGAAGATGTGCTGCGGTAGTGAATTCCATGCCCAGGCCGCTTGGCCGGAAGAAAGCGCGGCAGCAGATTCCCTTGGCATGCGCGCGGCGGTATCCGGGATGCACCCCGGACAGCTCCTCGATCGCGTCTACGGCCTCAGCGGCCAGGCTGGAATATTCCTCCCCGCTTGCGGGAAGATGGCTGATCCGATCAGATGTATCCATGCCATACTCACTCCTCGTAAGATTATTTGTACCGGGACAAGCTGCATCAGTTGGATCATAGTTATTACCACACCGGCTTTTTACTTAAACTGCTTCTCGTAGACATCCACTTCATTATTGTGGTTATCCATGGCACTTCTGATCCGGACATAGCCGTTTGCAGTCCAGAATGCTTCCCCGGCCTTATTCTCCAGCTGAACCGCCAGCCTGGCCGCATGTAAGCCCTGCTGCTTAAATATCTGCTCCAGCTCAAGGACCGCAGTCTTCCCGATACCCTGCCGGCTATACTGCTGGTGAACAACCAGAAGCCCGATCCATGGATGATGATCCTGTCCGTAATCGGGAAGGTAGGTAATTAGCCCGGCGTACCCGCTATGGGCCTTGATGTACAGCATCTTTTCTCCCATTTCGAGGTTCTTCCTGTTGTCTTCGCGGATCTCCAGCGGATCGAGGTAAGCTTTATGCTCCACCATGAGGTTGAAGGCAGGTTGTGAGTTAAGGATTGAGGCTTGAATCTGAAGGCTCTCCGGAGACAAGGGGTCGGAAACTTCTTCTAATTGGATGATGATAACCACCAGCTTTCTATTAGATAAATATCTAATTAGATGATAATATAATTGTCGCTGGCTAGCAAGCTATATGCTAAAATTAAGCAGAATTATCCCCAAAAAAAGTGCTTAAGCAGAAATGGAGAAAAGAAATAATGAATGAATTACCAAACTGCCCGCAGTGCAGTTCCGTGTACACCTATGAGGACGGAGCGCTTCTGGTATGCCCGGAATGCGGACATGAGTGGTCTTTGAACACAGAGAATGCAAGCAACGTGGACCAGAAGGTGGTTAAGGATTCGAACGGCAATGTTCTGGCTGACGGGGACACCGTAACGGTGATTAAGGACCTCAAGGTAAAAGGCAGCTCATCCGTTCTGAAGATAGGCACTAAGGTGAAGAACATCCGGCTGGTGGAAGGCGACCATGATATCGACTGCAAAATCGACGGATTTGGTGCGATGAAGCTGAAGTCGGAGTTTGTCCGCAAAGCATAAAACAGAAGGACCGGTATCTGAACCCCAGCGGCCAGCAGATTCCGGTCCTTCTATTTCTTGCTGCTAAAGAATCATCGCCCCGTATTTCTTCCGTTTCCATTGCTGTTTCCGCTCCGGGCAGCCCTGCGGCGGCTGGAATAGAGGGCATATCCGAATAAAACAGTCATGAGCAGGAAGAACAGCAGGTGATAATTCAGGCTTTTCTCAGGCTTACCGATATAATTCAGCACATTGGCGGCGATGAAGCAGAGGATAAGAAATACAGTATTAAGCTTGTAGCTCTTGCTGTTGCGCCGGGAGATCTTATCGGTAAAGGAGCGGTATTCGCCGTCTTCCCCGGTCCTCTCCCAGTCGGAGCGGGCGGTATTTTTTTCACTGTGTTTGAAGAGAAGGGAATGCAGCAGCGAGTTATTATCATAGATTGAAGGGATAACCTTCTGGGACTGTTCAGGGGTATAGAGCACAAAGGTGTTATTCATAATTTCCACATAAATCCGGCTAAGGTCGATTTCCTTCACCTTGCGGTAATCCCGGTAGCGCATATGGTCCTTGGTCAGTTCAATAAAGGTGCCTTTGATTGTGAATAAGTACCATAGACTGCCTGCCAGCATCAAAAGGCCGAAGCCTGCAAAGATCCACACGGCAGCCCGGGCCTCCCAAGTGAAATAAAAACCGGCAGCAATAAACAGGCTGGATATAACTGCCCCGGCACCTGCCAGTACATAATGCCATGCGGGCAGCCGGAACATGAGCGGGTACGGCTGCTGGTCCAGGTCAACGGGAACAATCACAGGCTTTTTTGCATAACTTGGCATCCTAATCCCTCCCAAATTATTAATAATAATGGTTATTTACCCACGTTCAGCATATAACCAGCAGTTCGGGATTCATTCCTCTATTGAAAGGGGAAGGATGTAGTACAGACGTCCGGAGCAGGCGGGCCCCCATTGTCCAAAAGCTGATGCGCACAAACTTTGTAGGAGGGAACTTGCCCAATGAAAAGGTACATCGGATGCGCTGCCTTTATGGCAGCTATGTTATGGCTTACCGCCTGCAGCGGGACACCGGAGGGAGCAGCAGCGCCTTCGCAGGAGCCGCAGCACACACAGGAAGCACCGCAGTCCACTCCCGGTACAGCCCCCGTAGACCCACCGCAGCAGACTCCGCTACAGACACCCAATCCAACAACGGTCCAATCGCCAGCATCATCAACCCCATCAGCCCCATCAACCGAAGAAGGACAGCCGCCCGATATTCTGGAGGCAGCAGCAGCCGTAATTACCGCACTTAAAGAGAAGGATATGGATCAGCTTGCCGCCTGGGTGCATCCTGAGCGGGGAATCCGTTTTTCACCCTTCGCCTATGTCGATACTGACAATGATCTCGTATTCACCAAAGATGAGGTGGACACATTGTTGGAGGATCCTGCAAAACGCGTGTGGCGGTTGTTCGAAGGTACGGGTGAGGTAATTGAGCTGAATTTTGCGGATTATTATAAGTGGTATATCTATGATGCTGACTTTGAGCAGGATGCCGGGATTGCAGTGAATAAGGAACTGCGTAAGGAGCAGACCTCCGGAAATCTCAATGAAGTCTATCCGGAAGCGAACCATGATTTCGTCGAATATTACATCGGCGGGCTGGATTTGGCTGAGGAAGGGATGGACTGGCGCAGCCTCTATCTTGTTTTTGAGACAAACGGTGATGATCATGCGCTGGTTGGTATTATTCACGATCAATGGACACCATGAGACGCGCAGACACATGCAGACACATAATGATTGCTTGATCTTTGCATAGGTGCGCCCCAGAATGGAGGGAACGTGATGAATAAAGGGAGCAAGTGAGCATGAGCAGTGTTATGGCACGCAACAAGGTAAGAGTTATTGGAGAAGGGGAGCAGACCCTCGTTTTTGCCCATGGATTTGGCTGTGACCAGAGTATGTGGCAATTTATTACGCCTGCCTTTGAGAAGAAGTACCGGATGGTGCTTTTTGATTATGTCGGCTCAGGCAATTCGGATCATTCAGCCTACAGCGGAGAGAAGTACAGCAGCTTCGGCGGCTATGTGCAGGACGTGCTTGATGTTATAGATTCGCTGCAGCTGACCGGTGTTATATTTGTCGGCCACTCTGTCAGCTCGATGATCGGAATGCTTGCTGCCATTGAGCGGCCGGAATATTTCCGCAAAATGATTATGATCGGCCCGTCCCCGTGTTATCTGAACGATGGTGAAGGCTACATCGGCGGATTTGAGCGGAGTGATATCGCTGAGCTGCTGGAAATGATGGAGATGAATTTCTCCGGCTGGGCCGGATTTATGGCGCCGCTGGCGATGAAGAATCCAGAACTTCCTGAGCTCACGAAGGAGCTGGAGCGGACCTTCATTTCCGGGGACCCGGTCATTGCCAGAGAATTCGCCGAGGTTACCTTCCTGTCTGATCACCGGGCGGAGCGGGCCAAGTCAACCGTTCCCACACTGATTCTACAGTGCTCCGATGACAGTATCGTGCCGATAGAGGCCGGGGAATATCTGCATAGACACTTAAGCAACAGTACCTTCCGGCTGCTGGAAGCCAAAGGGCATTATCCGCATATCAGCCACCCGGAAGAGACGATTATGCTGATTAACGAATATCTGCAATGCGATTGAAGCCATTAAGAGGTATGGAGAGGGTACAGGAACATGGATAAACGGCTGGAATATGCCCCTTGCGGGTATATTTCCATTACACACGAAGGTATGATCACGGAGATGAACCAGACCTTCCTCGATATGACGGGCTATAAGCGGGAAGGGCTGGAGCACAAGCATTTGGAATCGATTATGTCAAAAGCGAACCAGCTTGTTTTCCATTCGTACTTTTATCCTAATATCAATTTGCACGGGCAGGTGGATGAGCTGTTCATCAGCTTGAAGGACAGCGGCGGCCAGTCCATTCCGTACATCCTGAACGGCAGGCGGTACGAGCATGAGGGCGTAGAGGTTATTGATTGTGCCTTGGTTCAGATGAGCAAGCGCATGGATTATGAGCGGGAGCTGCGGTCTGCCAAGAAGCAGATAGAGGAAGCTTACTGGGAGAAGGAGCAGACGCTCGCCGAGCTGAAGCAGCTCCATGCCGAGATTGAGCAGAAGCAGGCAGAGCTGCTGGAGCTGAATGCTATTCTGGTTGAACGCTCCACTACGGACAAGCTTACAGGACTGAAGAATAGACGGTATTTTCAGGAAGCACTGGAGGAGCATATCGCACGGTATAGGGAGCAGGGACGTTTATTCTCGCTGCTGATCCTTGATATAGACCACTTCAAACAAGTAAATGATACGCTGGGGCATCAGGCAGGTGACTATGTGCTGGAGCAGATGGGGAGCATCCTCCGCTATCATTGCCGGGAGCAGGATATGGCGGCCAGATATGGCGGCGAAGAGTTCGTGCTTATTCTTCCGGACATCAATGCCCAGGAGTCGATACTAATTGCCGATAACCTGCGTCATGAAATTGCCCGGGCGGCATGGGGATCAAGTATCCCCGGCGGCATTACAGCGAGCGCGGGTATTGCTACATTTGCAGGCACGGGTAATGAGACAACCCTGCTGCGGCAAGCGGATCAGGCGCTCTACACCTCCAAAGAGCAGGGCCGGAACCGTGTCACGCATTGCATGGATTCCAGCGCCCTGCCTTGGTAGAGGAGTAAGAATGTACTTGATGTTATAAAATTCTGCGTGCGGTAACGAAACGTTTCTTCCACTGGCTGCCGAAAGCCTCGATATGTACACCGAGCTCTTTGGAATAGGTATGCAGCATTTGATTATTTCCGGCATAGATAGCGACATGTCCAATATCCAGCCCCCGGGCGCTGAAGAAGAGCAGATCTCCCGTGCGCAGCTCGTCCACTCCAACCTCAGTGCCTTCCAGCGCCTGGTCATAAGACACCCGGGGAAGCTCAACCGACAGCGTGTCCGCAAATACCCGTTTCACAAAAGACGAGCAGTCGAACGTATCGGTCTGATCGGGCGAAGCCCCGAATACATAAGGTGCATTCAGATATTTCTTCCCGTAGGCAATCAGTGCGTCCCCTTGCTTCTGCAGCAGAGAGGCACTTCTGTAATCCGTATATTTCGGCTTGGAGGACAGATATCCGGTCACATGATCTTCCGTCCGCACCTCCAGCCAGAGGGCATTCACTTCGCGGATGACCTTGATTTTGCTGCCTGCGGGTAGCAGGGCAAGCGTGTTGGCTTCGCTGTCCGAGTCCGGGGAGCTGCGCAGATTAACCCCCCATGTAACCGAGGTGTTATAGGCTGCGGCTGAGGAGATTAAGACGGAACCTGTGGATGCTTGCCAGGTGACGGTGCTGCCCAGGGCTTCACTGACGAAGCGCAGGGGGATCATGCTGTAGCCCTGCGACAGCTGCCCCGGTACGCTCAGGGCGAGCGGTTGCCCGTTCAGCCGGGCAGTGGCTGAGCCAATGGTGTAGGTCAGCGTTGTGCCGCCTTTGGTGGCCGTCACAGTCTTGCTCGTATTATTCCAGGAGAGCCCGGCACCCTGGGCTTCAAACAGGTTACGCATGGGTACGAGCACAGTACCGCTGATATTCAGCGGCCGGGCTTCGGGCTGAAGCTGCTGCCCGTCCAGATAGATGGAGATAGGCTTAATCGTAGTGGCTGCTTCTGCATGGACAGAGGCTGGAGCTAACAGGGTCAGCCCGAGCAGGGAGAGCAGCGCAGTTCTTCTTGCTGTCATGGATTCATCACCTTATGGATAGATTTAACTCTATACATTGGACGTTGCCGGGAAGAAATGGTTCTGTGCCAATTGTTGGAAGGGGAGGCCGACCCAAGAGGAATGGGCCAGGCCCGATTGAGCTGCACTTGACTTCTGCAGGAATTCATCATAAAATCTAACCAGTTAGTTATAAACGGAGGTGGCAAGTATATCATCCGCAGAAAGTAAACGAAGCCCCAAAATTTACGATGCTGCCCGAACCAGAGGGATTATTCTTGATGCAGCCGAGAAGATCTTTGCAGAGCTTGGCTATTCAGCGGCACGGATTGATGTCATTGCGAAGGCGTCCGGGTACAATAAAAGCCTGATTTATCAGTATTTTGGCGACAAACTGGGTCTATATACAGAAGTGGTCAAGCGCGCAGACCAGATTGGCGAACAGATTACGGGCGCGTTCATTAAAGGATTACTGAAGAATGAAAAGCTTGTATCGGACCCTGAGGCGTTCAGGAGCTTCCTGGAATCTATGACCCGGGAGACGGTGTCCTTCCTCCTGGAGCACCGGAGTTACCTGAGAATTCTATTCTGGGAGGCCGCTGAAGACTGGAAGACCTGGAATCAGATCACCTATCGTCCGGACGATGCTACACAAATGCATGAATTGGCCTTAGCTGCACAGAAGAACGGAATACTCCGCCAGGATCTGGACCCGGCATTGTTTCCGATTATGATTATGAATGTGACTACAGCTACCCTGCAGTCGTCTTCACGGTTTGAACATTTGCTGGGCACACTGGATTCCCCGCAGATGAGAGAAGAGACCACCCGGCAGATCGTCCAGTTTATTATTCATGGCGTTATGGAGCCGTCTTTGCTGTAAGAGACGGCTGTTCTTTTGGACAAAATATAAACAACTAGTTAGTTTTAAACGAAAGGCAGGAGTGATGTTATGACCGCAATGATTCAGACGGAACGATTAACGAAGCATTTTGGCAGCAATCATGCTGTGAACGGATTGTCGCTGGAGGTGAACCAGGGCGAAATCTACGGCTTCCTGGGACTGAACGGTGCCGGTAAAACAACAACCATCCGCATGCTGCTGGGCATGATCCGCCCCGACTCCGGGTCCTCCTATGTATTCGGACAGCGTGTGGATGCGGGCAGCCATAAGCTGTGGGCGAATGTAGGGTACATGGTCGAGACGCCCTACTCCTATCCTGAGCTGACCGTCCGTGAGAATCTGGAGATTATCCGCAGGCTGCGGAGTATTTCTGACCGCAAGGCCATTGACCGCATCATTGATAAGCTTCAGCTTAAAGCTTACCGGGACCGCAAGGCAGGGACGCTCTCCCTCGGCAACGGGCAGCGGCTGGGACTCGCCAAGGCCATGCTGCATCATCCGCAGGTGCTGATACTGGATGAGCCGACGAACGGGCTTGATCCGGCCGGGATTGTAGAGGTGCGGGAGCTGCTCCGGGAGCTTGCCCTTCAGCACGGCGTAACGATTTTTATCTCCAGCCATATTCTTGGTGAGGTCTCCAGGCTGACGACGCGGATTGGCATCGTGCATCAGGGCCGGCTGCTGCAGGAGGCGGATGTGAAGGAGCTGCAGCATCTGCTCCGCAAGCGCCTGCTTGTGCAGACCCGGGACACGGCCAGTGCCCGGAAGAGGCTGATTCAGGCCGGGTATGCTGTGCAGGAAGCCGGAGAGGGAACGCTGCGGCTTGCGGATGAACGTGCTATCGCGAACCCGGACCACATCTCCAAGCTGCTTGTGTATGCGGATATGCCGCCCACGCTGATTCAGGTGGAGGAAGAGGATTTGGAGGCTTATTTTCTAAGAATGATTGAGGCTGAAGGAGGAAAGAAAGGATGAGTCAATGGATATCGGCCTTGGGGGTAGAGGTGCTGAAGCTTCGCCGTTCCAGGCTGTTCTGGATCTCGCTTGCAGCCAGTATGATGGTGCCGGTCATGATCGGGCTGGTCTTCTCGGGAACGATCGGCTCCCAGAGCAGCTTCGAGGGTGAGATCAATATGGAGGGGCTCCTGAAGGAGCTTGGTATTGTGATCTCTATGGGGGGCCTCATCGGATTCGGGTTTGTGTTCAGCTGGATCTTCGGCCGGGAATATTCCGACCGTACGCTCAAGGATCTGCTGGCCCTGCCGCTGTCCAGATACGGGGTGGCCGCCGCCAAGCTGCTCGTTGCCGCTGTCCTCAGCATGGGGCTGGCGCTGCTGGTGTTCATCGTCGGCTGCTTAACAGCGGGGCTTGTCGGCCTGGACGGATGGAGCCTGGAGATCATTCTTCATGGCTTCGGCCGTTACGCGGAGGTCAGTCTAATGGTGATCTGCCTGAGCATACCTGTGGCATGGATGGCTTGTATCGGCCGTGGTTATATGACTCCGCTCGGCGTGGTTCTGCTGACCATAGTAGTTGCCCAGTTCGGCGGGGCGCTCGGTATTGTGGAATATATTCCATGGGCCGTTCCCGGATTGTTCAGCGGCGCTTCGGGGGAGGAGAGCTCCCATCTGGAGGCGATTAGCCGTATGCTTCCGTATCTCACCGGCGGCATTGGCGTAATAGGTACTCTTGCCTGGTGGCGTTATGCTGACCAGAAATAGATCAGGCGGACTTTTAGAAGGTTATCAATACGTATCAATGGAGGGGAATTAATATGGAGAAAATACCAAAGGGAACCGTGCTAATCATGGCTATTCTAATTATCGGGACTATGCTCGGGCTGCTGAATCAATCTTCACTGAATACAGCACTGCCGAACATTATGGGCGATTTCCAGGTGTCCACGAGTACTGCCCAATGGCTGACAACGGCTTTTGCACTGGTTACAGGCATTGTGGTTCCAATTACGGCTTTTCTGATTCAGAGGTTTACAACCAAGCAGGTCTTCGTCTTTGCCATGGGTATGCTGACTGCGGGAACGCTCCTGTGTGCGGTCTCGCCGAATTTCGGACTGCTGCTCACCGGAAGAATCGTGCAGGCCGTCGGAGTGGGCATCATGCTGCCCCTGGTGCAGACGTTAACGTTCATCCTGATCCCGGTTGCCAAGCGGGGGTTCACGATGGGGATGATCGGGCTTGCAGTTAATTTCGCCCCGGCCATCGGACCTGTATTGAACGGCTGGCTGGTAGAGGATCATTCCTGGCGTTTGCTGTTCTATATTCTGGCTCCATACTCGCTGCTGATCACCGTCATTGGAGTCTTTCTCGTTAAGAATGTTACCCCGCAGGTGAAAAGCAAGGTGGATGCGTTATCCATGACGTTATCCTCGCTTGGCTTCGGCGGCGTATTATACGGATTCAGCGTCTCCGGCAGCAGAGGGTGGGGAAGCACGGAGGTGCTGATCTCCCTGGCGGCCGGGTTCATTGCGCTGGGCCTGTTCGTCTGGCGGCAATTGACCATGGAGAATCCTCTGCTGGAGCTGCGGGTATTCACCAGTCCTGCTTTTACTATGGCTACAGTGATCAGTATGATTCTGATGATTATCATGCTGAGTGCCCAGCTACTGCTGCCTATTTACATGCAGACCATGCTTGGTTATACCGCGCTCAAGTCAGGTCTCATGCTGCTTCCCGGTGCGATTCTCATCTGTATAATGTCGCCCATAGCGGGCAGGCTATTCGATAAAATTGGTGCCCGGACGATGGTTATCACCGGACTCGGCTTGACGGTCCTCTCTGCCTTGCTGTTCTCGAATCTGACAGAGCATACGACCTATACGTTCCTGATGGTCGGCTACTCTCTGCGGATGGTCGGCGTCAGCCTGACCTTGCTGCCGGTCATCACCAGCGGGATGAATTCCCTGCCGCCTGCCCTGATCCGGCATGGGATTCCCGTGAACACCACGCTGCGGACCGTCGCCGGTTCCATCGGAACAGCGCTGCTGGTCACCATAATGACTCATAGCGGCGGCGGCCAGAAACCAACGGGAGATGTCCACAGCTTAATTCACGGGATGAATGTGGCTTCAATGGTAACGACAGGAGCCGCAGTAGCTGCGCTGATCCTGGCTTTCTTCATCAAACGCAAGGAAGCCCCTGCTGAGATTCCGGCGAAGGGCGTTGCTGTGAAATAACCAATGGTGAAATGGAGATAGGCTTTGTAACGGCTTAATAAAATACTTTGTGCTGCAAGAGATCGAGCGCCTGCTCGATCTCTTTGCGTTCTGCAGCCGTTATACCCGCAATACGCTGCTCGAACCGGACGGCGATCTGCTGAAAGGCTTCGTTCATCAGCGCTTCGCCTGCGGCAGAGAGCGTAATACCCTGCTTGCGGCGGTCATCCGGGTCGGTGATCCGGGTACAGACGCCCTTTTCGCTGAGCTTTTTCACTTCACGGCTCGTATTGGGCATCGACATCTGCATACAGTCACTGACCTCGCTGAGTGTTACCGGCTGGCTGACGGCGATGTATTCGAGAATTTTATATTGCAGCGGCGTTAAGGCCTCTGATTTCACATCTTTGGTTATATCGTTTGTTATTTGATGGACGGCAGCACTGAAGGCTACGAATTTCTGGAACAGCTGGTTGTTGTCCATAAGATCACCTCAGAGGAAAACATACCAAATTAATTATCAAAAAACAATTATCATTTGACAACTAAATTAAAGCTATGCTATGTTTTTGTTATCAAATGATAACTAAAGGGGAATACACTGATGAACACACTCGTTATTTATACACATCCGAACCACCGCAGTCTCAGCTATGCCTTTCTGCAGGAAGTGCTGCGCGGCAGCAAGGAGAATACGAAGATTAACGAAGTCAAAGTGCTTGATTTGTATGAGGCCGGATTTGATCCGGTGCTGGTGTTTAATGAGAATAAGCGCAGACGCGATATGTACCGTGATCCGGAGCTTGAGGAATACAGGGAACAGCTGCTGTGGGCCGATCAGATTGTGCTGGTCTATCCGATCTGGTGGGGAAGACCGCCGGCGATGCTGATGGGGTACATTGACCGCATGTTCGCTTCAGGCTTCGCGTACCGCGATAAGGGAGGACTATTGCCGGAAGGGCTGCTCAAGGGGAAGCGCGTTATCTGCATCTCCAGCATGAAGGGGCCGGCCCACTATCCGCTGCTGTGGCTGAATAACTCCCACAAGGCGCTGATGCGCAAAGCCTTGTTCAATTTCGTAGGAATCCGCAAGGTGAAGTTCTTCGAGTTCGGCAGCATGGAGAGTCCGAAGGGCAAGCAGAGCCGTAAGCTGGAGCAGATTTACCGCTATTTCAAGACGGTAGGCTGAATGGGGTCCTGTCTATAATTCCTTGTCCGCAGCTGCGCCTGACTCAGATTGCTGCTCTACGACCCAGTCGATGATTTTGCGGGCGATGCTGACCGGCGGCGGAATAACGGGTAATTGATCTGTAGGGAACCATGCGGCATGATCAAGCTCTTCGCCGTCGACCGTTATTTCTCCGCTCTCATACTCTGCAAGGAAGCCGACCATCAGGGAATTGGGAAAAGGCCACTGCTGGCTGCCGAAATAGGTTATATTCTTGACCTTCAGGCCGACCTCTTCCATAGTCTCACGCCGCACACAATCCTCCAGGGTCTCACCCGGCTCGACAAAGCCGGCAATCAGCCCGTACATCCCGTTCTGGAAATGCGGAGCATGGGCGAGCAGAAGCTGATTATCTTTCAGAATTGCTGTAATGACGGCAGGCGCAAGCTGCGGGTAACTAACCAGCCCGCACTGCGGGCAGATCCGGGACCGTTCCGTCAGAGAGTGGGCGGTCTCGGTTCCGCAACGTCCGCAGAACCGGTGATTGCCGTCCCAGACCAGCAGCTGCAGCGCTTTGCCGGCAAGATGGAACAGGTCTTCCTCCAGCACCTCATATAAGGAGCGCAGCGGACGGAAAGCGAGGCCCGGCGGCTCGGGAGCTTCCGCGCTTACTTCTGAGGCATAGCAGGGGAGACCCGCGAAGGTGCCTAGGTAGAGTATGCGCAGCGGTGTAACCGCCAGCTGTTCAAGGGAGCGGGCCATGGGGATGCCGGGAGGGGAGGAAGCCTCCGTAACAAGCAGCTTGCCGGATTGGAAGATGAGCTGGCAGGCCTCGCCGGTGAATTCAGATTCCGGAGTCAATCCCGGAACATAGCGTGTATAGATGCTTTCTCTCTGTTTCTCCATTATGCAGAACCTTTCTGAAAGGGAATTTGTCTATTAAGAATAGCATGATAAGGGAATGCTAACCATTCAGCGTTATGCACATTCCATACCTGTCATCAGCTGATGAAACATTCCATTTGACATTCCGTCAACATGTAACTACAATGGTTACAGGAGAGCGAATCACCTATGTTTACGGGAAATAACAACTGCTATTCAAATAAAAGATACTCATAATGGAGGAATTGAAATGAAAATCGCATTAACAGGAGCAACGGGTCAATTTGGTTCCATCGCAGCAGAGACATTACTCAAGACCGTACCGGCTGAGAATATTGTAGCCAGTGTCAGAAACCCGGAGAAGGCAGCCGAGCTGCAAGCACGCGGAGTCGATGTCCGTCATGGCGATTTTGATCAGCCGGAGACGCTGGATGCAGCCTTTGCCGGAGTAGAGCGTCTGCTGATTGTCTCGGCAGACGGTGACAATGATACACGTATCCGCCAGCATAAGGCCGCTGTGGATGCCGCTGTCCGTGCGGGTGTAGGCTTCATTGTCTATACCAGCGTAGGCGATGCCGATAACAGCTCCCTGTTCCTGGCACCGGTACACCGTGCTACCGAAGAGTTCATCCGTGAATCCGGCATTCCTTATGCCTTCCTGCGCAATAACTGGTATCTGGAGAATGAAGCCGGCTCCATTCAGGCCGTGCAAGCCGGCGCACCTTGGCTGACCTCCGCGGAAGACGGCAAGGTGGGCTGGGCCACACGCAGCGATTATGCCCAGGCGGCTGCTGCGGTTCTGGCCGGTGAAGGCCGTGAGAATGTCATTTACGAATTGTCCGGCAAGCCGCTCACCCAGGCAGAGCTGGCAGCCGTGGTTGGTGAGGTGCTCGGGCAAGAGGTTAACGTACAGCAAGTAGATGACGCTACTTATGCGAAGATCATGGCCGGTGCAGGTGTACCGGAAGCTGCACTGCCGATTGTAGTTGCCATCCAAGGCGCGATCCGCGACGGTGCACTGAATATCGAGAGCGGTGACCTGGAGAAGCTGCTGAACCGTCCCCTTACACCGCTTAGTGAAGGTGTACGCGGGCTGCTGGCGTAACAGACAGAGACCCATCAGCGACTCTATTATGAACGACAATAGGCTGTCCATTATCGGATAATTGATAATGGACAGCCTATTTGCTTGTTTGTGTGGTGGGGATTATTATATTGCCAAATTTGTTATATTTAGAATGTTAAAATGACCACTAAATAAAATTTTACTTAGAATGAAAAACCTCATTGGAAAACCAGAATGCTTCAGATATAATATTCCCAAATATAAACAAATATCGACTTTATATGGAGGGGTTTTCTATATGAGAATAATACATTTATCAGATTTTCATATTGCAAGTAATAGCATTAAAGATACTTTTAATTTCATTGTTGAAGCCCTCGTTAAAGATTTAGCTCAATATAATAATGACAAGAAAATAGATCTTATTATTTTTTCTGGAGATCTTATTGACAAAGGAGGACAGAGATTTGAAAGTATTGAGCATGCATTTTCTGAATTCGAAACATATGTTGCGAGCCCACTTCTAGAAGCGCTTAACCTTTCAAAAGAACATTTTATTTTTGTTCCAGGAAATCATGATATTGATAGAAATGCCGATAGCCACAATACTGAAATTGGACTTAGATCCACACTATGTAACGAAACTGCCGTCTCTCAATTTATAGAAGATAACAAAAAGAATCCTGACGAGATAAAAAGGATTATTCCTTTTAAAAATTTTGAAAGAAAATATCATTTACACACACCTAACAGTGAAATAACTAATTTTCACTCAACATATCATTATAAATATAATAATAAAGAAGTTGGGATCTCCGCATTTAATACTGCTTGGCGTTGCTATGATAGCGACCATGATAACAATAATATTTTGCTTGGAATTAAGCAGGCAAAAGAAGCTAAAAAACAAATAGAGAAAACTGATTTTAAAATAGCGGTGATTCATCATCAATTAGATTTATTAAAAGATTTTGATATGGAGATAGTTCAACCTTTTATGCAAAGAGAATATGATTTGGTACTTTGTGGGCATGTCCATAAAGGAAGTAGTCATAAAGAAACATCAACTTACGGAGACTTATTAGTATCGATAGCTCCGTCAAACACTTTTAATGGAGTATTTGCTCATGATCAGAGGTTCTTCAATGGATACTCCATTATAGATTTTTCTTTTGAGAATAATAACTTTCTCGTTCATCATAGAATGTATTCACAAAACCATGATAGATATATAGCAAATATAGAGCTAGGGCCAGACGATAATGGTAAAGTGACTTATAATAAGGAGACTGGAAATAAATCCAGTAATATTCAAAAAAAAAGAATGAAATAGAAATAATAGAAGTAGACAACACAAATTTATCTTCGGACGATAAAAGAAACAATACAAGCTATACTCCAGATTA
Source organism: Paenibacillus sp. FSL R10-2736 (assembly GCF_038000245.1). Classification (NCBI taxonomy): domain Bacteria; kingdom Bacillati; phylum Bacillota; class Bacilli; order Caryophanales; family Paenibacillaceae; genus Paenibacillus; species Paenibacillus sp. FSL R10-2736. The sequence goes on along the minus strand of NZ_JBBOBN010000002.1, from coordinate 262,351 downwards.
TTTGGCAGAGAATATTTTTCTTAATAATGATTCAACCTACTATTACTTTTATAAACATATGCGGTTTATCAAAAGGTTTGTTGAAAATATAATAGATAAAAATAATATTATGCTCGCATTTTTGGATATTACAGTTGTAACAATGGATCGAATAATCTGTAATTTTAATGAAGAGGATAAAGATGGAATAATTAATGAATTACAAAGATTAGGGAGAGTTTTTGATGATTCAAATTATTTTGAGAATCAAGATATCATTGACCTCTCTTGCTTAGTGAAAAAATGGATACTATGTTTACAAACGACATTTAATACTACAAGTGAAACTCTTGACGTTTTCGAATATTACTCATTTCTTATAACCCAGGGTTCAGAAGATGAAAATATAAAGTTGCTACTCCAATCTGCCAAAGAGACTCTTGAGAATATAGAAAAATGCAGATATGAGAGGCTTCACTTGAAAAGTAAATATGGATTAGTTGGTGAAGTTCTTTTTAGCCTTATGTTCTCCGTATATATTAATTTGGACTTTTATAAATCAGCAACTTCAGGAATTATAATTAAAAAGTATTTTTCTAATGACATAACAAATCTAATAGAGTCTATAAGTAATGAATATTTGCTTCTTTCTAGTAATTCTAGAGGTAGAAAAATGGAAATTGATGATCTGGAAGCCAGTCTATTGGAACATAGATTAACTTTAATACAGGGATTAAGGAATGTTGGGAAATCAACAATAATTTCAAAATTTGTTAGTTTAAATAAGAACAGTTCTAGCAGAAATGTATTATTGATATTTTCTTTCAAGTACTCTAGTAGTATTGTTGACTTTTTCAAATCCGTCATTGAACAAATTAACTCTTATATTATCAATGGAATTGATGTTTCAATTTTTAATGATTATGGCGTGGAAGATACAGAGCAAAGAGAAAGAACTGTTGATCTTTATTTTAATCAAAGAAATATTCAAAAAATTAATTACTACTTTAGAGAAGCGATTAAAAGGTTAATTCAGGAATGTGGACGATTTATTCTGATTATTGATTCATTTGAGGTTATTTCTTCAATGGGAAAAGAGATGGCAGAATTAATTACAAACCTGCCCGAGGAATGCCGGATACTCGTAGCCACAAATAATCTTGAAGACAGTTCATTTTTCCCGACCGAAGGAACAAAATTAATTTCAATTAAGAACTTTAATGAATCGGACATGAAATACTTTACAGGCCTGGATGTAGACAATGAACAAAGCGCTGTAATTAATTTAGCACTTTTTAAAAAAACAAATGGTGAGGCTGCTAGATTAAATAAATTATTACAATTAGTTGATGAGAACCATGTTTCAATTACCAGTGAATTAATTGATAGTTTAGATAACTCTGAAGTGATTCATTTTGAAACAGAACTACAACAGTACAATGGCGATGAAGTTTTTGAAGAAATCTTATTATTACTAGCTGTTTTTGAGCCTATTCAATCTATTTCTTTAGAGTATATTCAACAATTTCTTCATTACAGGAAAATAAATTGTAGATTGCCTAGAGTTCGAAATGAATTGAAAAAAATTAAAAGTAGAATTAATGATACTAGATTTACTCGTATAAAATTAATTGATAGTGATTTTGCTATCTTTTTAAAAAATAAATATTTTAGCACAAAGGATATTAGGGAATCTATTCGTTATATTCTAGATTGGCTATCAAAGGATGCATCTCTTAAGTTGGATTTTATTATTGAATCCTTAAAAGCAATAGAAAAAGAGAATATTTGGCTTTCTCGAATGATTGATATTAATTTATTTTTAGAAAACATGTCTGAAAATAGAGATGGAAGAAGGATTTTTAAAATTGGATATTCATTTTTTAATGACCCTAACATTGATATTGATATAGCCATGAAGTTTCTAGAGAAGTCCTATGAACTAGGAGATAAAGATTCTTATTCATTTTTGGGATATATTCATATAAAAGGAAAGAGAGTGGAGGTGAACAAAGGGAAAGCGGAACTTATTTTAAGAGCTGGAGCAAAAAGTGATGATGCAACATCCAAAGGGATTTTAGGTGGTCTACTTCTTGATGGAAAGATTCCTACCGGAGATAGTACAGAAGGGTATCAACTATTAAAAGAATCTGCTGCTGAAGGAAATAAAACAGCTAAGCTAGATTTAGCAGTCAGATTATTAATTGGAAAAGGAATAGAATCAGATATTACAGCTTGCAACACGATATTAGAAGAATTAATGGAAAATGAAAAACATGTTGATGCGTTTCGTATTATGGGATTTCGATATCTTTATGGACATAGCATCATTAGAAATGAAGAAAAAGGAATTAACTTAATAAATATAGCTATAGAAAAAGGAGATGAACTAGCAAAGTATCAGTTAGCCAAATATTTTATAAATGTCTCTAGAAACAATCAAGAGTTGGCAATAAAATATCTTGAAGATTTAACTAAGTCCGGATTTTTAGAAGCAAAAAGATATTACTCTAGTTTACTGATATCTGGATTTGGCTTGTCGCAAAATGTTGAACAAGGTCTTTCTTTTATGAAGGAATTATTAGATGTTGAAGATGAAGAAGCTATATTAGATTATTCGCAACTATTATTCGAAGGGGAATTTATTGAAAAGGATATAAAATTCGCTAAAGAGTTATTAGATAAATTAGTTGAGAAGGAATATCCCGAAGGGTTAGCTTACTTTGGAGAACTTCTTATGGAGGGCCTCTTTTATGAGCAGGATTTAAAAAAGGGATTGGAGTGTCTAGAAAAAGCAATATCTTTAGGGAAATCATATGCACTCCGTAATTTAGCATTTAGGTACTGGAATGGTCGCGGAGTAGATAGAAATTATAGTAAAAGTCGTCAGCTATACCTAGAGGCTATAAAAGGTGGCGATACAACTGCAAAGTATCAATATGCTAAATGCATTATTAATAGTCCTGAAACAAACGAGAAAGAATATGCCATAAACTTACTGATAGAAGCTGAAGCTGCTGGGAACATATTGGCAAGAAATTACTTAGCTGATTTATTTATAGATGAAGAATTAGTAAAGGGGAAGGTTAAAGAAGGTATTGATTATTTGAGAAAGTCAGTTGAACTTTCTGATACAAAGGCAATGCGTAAATTAGGCTATAGAATGTTATACGGAAAAGGTTTGCAGAAGAATATTTACGAAGGTGAGCGGCTACTCTTGGCTTCAATTAATTTAGGAGACACTCTAGCAAAAACGATTTTAGGGCAAGCCATAGTTACTGGGGTATCAACTGTATTTGATTTTACTTCAGGGTTAAGCTTGATGGAAGAAGCGTGTTCTGCGGAAGAAAGTAATGCACTTCGAATTTTAGGTGATTCATACATTAGGGGAGCATATGTTGCAGAAAATAAAGAAAAGGGCGAGAAGTTGTTACGACTCGCCATGAATGCTGGCGACAATAAAGCTGCACTACATCTATCAAGAATTTTATTGGATGGGTCATTTTTAGAAAAGAATCTGGTCGAGGGTATTAGCATTCTTACTAGATTAGAAAGTGAGAATGACGAAGATGGTATATTGGAATTGTCTGAAAGACTAATAAAGGGAGATTCTATAGAGAAAAATGTTGATCTTGGATTAGAAAAAATACAAGAGCTTTCCCAGTATAGTTTAGAGGCTAAAGTAATGTACGGTTTTTATTTGACCACTGGGAGTGAGGGAGTATGTACAAATATAAAAAAAGGGGAAGAATTATTAAGAGAAGGTGAACGGCAAGGACATGACTATGCAAGAAGGTTATTGGCTGATTTTATAATTAAAGGCTTAATTAGTCCAAGAGTTGAAGGTGAAGCAATTTTATTTTTGGAAAAATCTGTTGAAAATAATGACCATTTAGCAATGGCTATTTTAGGTGATATATATCTTGAGGGCGTTTCAACAAAAGGTGATCGTGATAAAGCAATTCAACTATTCGAAAAAACTGTCGATGGAGAAAGTACTGAGGCGAAAGTCAGATATGCATGCCATTTAGTAGATGGAACATGTATTCCTCAAGATATAAAAAAGGCCGTTGATTTATTGCGAGAGGCTTCAAATAGTGGAGATCTTTTAGGGAAATATTATTTAGCAAAATTATATATTGAAAGTGAAAATTCTTATAAGAATGTATTAGAAGGGTTGAATTTACTTAAACAGCTTATTGCAAATAGATACCATAGGGCGAAAGAGTATTTGGCTTTACTAAAGATTTATGGATTCAACATGGATAAAGATATCGCGTTAGGCACTCTTTATTTTGAAGAATTAGTTGATGATAATCAAGAAGCAGCCATATTACAATACGCAGAATTAATAATTGAAGGCATTTACCTAAAAAAAGACATTAAAAAAGGGGAAAAACTCCTAAAATATCTTATTCAGAAAGGGAATAGTGAAGCAAACTATAGGCTAGCACAAGAATATATTGAGGGTAATAACTTAAAAAAACATGTAAACTCTGGAATCCATAGACTAAGAAAAGCGACAGAGTTACAGTCTAAAGCAGCTATATTAGAGTATGGGGTAAGATTAAAGAAAGGAATGAAAATTGGTAGAGATGAGGTTAAGGGGAAGAAGTATATAAATAATGCTCTAGAAGACGCTACACCACAGGAATTGTTTAATATGGGGATAAATTCATATAGTTTGAAGGACTATGAACTAGCTACAGACTTATTAATGAAAGCGAGAGCTGGTGGATTTCAAAAAGCAGGTACATCTTTAGCATATATGTTAAGAAGAAAAGAATTAAAAACGACTGAAAATGTATTTAGTACATTTGCTCTATTAGAAAATGAGTTGTTCAATAACGATATAACGGCTAATTTGAATTTAGTGTTATCTATTGTTAGGGAACAAACCTTAGATACTGAATGGTTGAAAGCTGACTCAATAATAAAGAGTTTGGGCGATTGCTCGTTATCTATTGGTTGGTGGTTAAATATTGCGTTTTCTGACGATCCCGAAGGACATCTTATAATAGGTTGGCTCTCCAAGCATGATAAAATTAAAGATCCATTAGGCTACACATATAAAACTAGATTTGCAAAGGTAAAGGGGCGCGATTATACAATTCCTAGCTGGTTAATAGAAGAAGACCATGGAATAAAAAACCTTAATAAAGAAGTAGTATTACTCTGAGATGTTTAATTAGGTAAGAGCTCTTTTGAGGAATTGCTGTAATAATTTCAAAAAGTATGATTTTTTCATAACAGATGGTACTAAGCTAATAGTAGTTACTCCTGAAAGCGGGACTAGCTATTATTAGCTTTTTGATTGTGTTTTAGTTTTGCTCGAAACAAAAAATAGAGAGGTATAGATTTAATGAGTCAAATATGTTGTAGTAGCTCTAAATTAGTCTGGGCATTGCCAACAATATAGAGATTATCAAGGATAGCATAATAATACGATTTCAATATTTCTAATTTGTAAGACTCTCAACGTGTATGATTTCAACAGAGTTAAATGGGCTTTAGAGTTATAGATAAATTCGATGAATTCTGTATTCATAATCAAAAAAACTAATAACTTCTTGCAAGGAATCGATGTTTCTTCATGTATAAATTCTATTTTTGCATTGACAATACGACTGTCTGAATATATATTAATCCGATAATGATTATCATTATCGGATTAAGGGGGATCACCGCATCTTATCCGATGAGGGGTCACTCTGCCGTTTAGTCAGCAGCAGAACAAAAAAAATACATTATAAGATAAGGAAGGGTCCACGCATGAACACAACAAGAAAGTTTTCTTTGAAAACATTATTAATTCCATTTGCACTTACTATAGCGCTGGTTGGATGCTCAAATCAGGAGTCTAATTCAGCTGCTTCACCATCTCCGGCTGCAACTGCTGCGGCATCTGCTGAAGCGGCTGCTACAGAAGCACCAGCCTCCCAGGATGCTACGCAGTATCCGATTACCATCAAGCACGCGCTTGGTGAAGCTGTACTTGAGAGCAAGCCTGAACGCGTAGTGACCATTCAATGGGCGAACCATGATGTGGCTCTCGCGCTTGGCGTTGTACCTGTAGGCTTCTCGGCAGCGAACTTCGGCGTTCAGGATGACAGCGGACTGTTGCCCTGGACAGCAGATAAGCTGAAGGAGCTTAATGTAACTGATCCGAATGTGTTCCAGGATACCGACGGTCTTGATTTCGAGGCCATCTCGGATGCAGACCCGGATGTCATTCTGGCCGCATACTCCGGAATTACCCAGGAAGACTATGATACGCTTAGCCAGATCGCTCCGGTAGTCGCTTATCCGACGGCTCCTTGGGCAACCACCTGGCGCGAGCAGGTCCTGTTAAATGCAGAAGGGATGGGCATGAAGGCAGAAGGGGAGCAGCTGATCAAGGACACCGAAGCCCTGGTTAACGAAAAGGCGGGCAAATATCCGCAGATTAACGGTAAAAAAGTGGTTTGGGTTAACTTCTCCGCTGAGGACCTGTCCAAACTGCATATTTATACGCCTGTGGATTCCCGTGTCTCATTCCTGTATGAGCTGGGAATGGTTTATCCGGAAAGCATTACCTCCCAGATTACGGACCCTACCAGCTACTCTTTGAGCTTAAGCGCAGAGAATGTGGAAGCCCTGTACGATGCTGATCTTATCGTCGGATATGGGAATGACGAATTGCTTAAGACACTTCAGGCAGATTCGCTGCTGGGCAAAATCCCTGCCATTGAAAGAGGTTCGGTTGCCTTCATCGACAGTGATACACCGCTGGTAGCTGCCGGAACGCCTAACCCGCTGTCCATTGCATACACGATTGATGAATACCTTGCCTTAATTGGAGGAGCTATTGATAAAATAAATGAATAGTTCACCGCTTTCGGACGATAAACAGCTAAAATTGCATATCCCGAAGAACTTTACCCCGGTCCTGATGAGTTGCCTGGTATTGCTTGTCTTGTGCGTGATAGCCTCCCTTGTACTGGGAGCGCGTCACGTGGGGTGGAATGAACTGATCGATGGTTTATTTCATCCGGAGGTGGACAGCTATGGGGCAAACGTAGTCCGCAAGCGGATTTCCCGGACGGTATTCAGTTTAATGTGCGGCGGGGCACTCGGAGTATCGGGAGCGCTGATGCAGGCGGTTACCCGCAATCCGATTGCCGACCCGAGCATACTGGGAGTGAACACGGGGGCATCCTTGTTTGTGGTTTGCGGAATTGCATTCTTGAACATAAGCTCCGCGAACCAATATATATGGTTAGCTCTGGCCGGAGCTGCGATTACTGCTGTATTCGTATTCGGAATCGGCTCAATGGGACGTGGCGGAGCCACGCCCATTAAGCTCGTTCTGGCGGGTGCTGCCATAAGCGCTGCCTTATCTTCTCTGGTCACAGCCATCATGATTCCGCGCTCTTATGTTATGGACCAGTTCCGGTTCTGGCAGGTGGGGAGCGTCGGCTCGGGAACCTGGAGCAGCATTACGACATTTATCCCGTTCCTGCTCGCCGGTATGCTGATCGCGTTCATTACGGCTCCGGCCCTGAATGCGCTGGCACTGGGCGATGATGTGGCGACGGGTCTGGGTGTGCGGACAGGCACACTGCGGCTCATTGCGGCGCTTGCAGGTGTACTGTTATGCGGTGCCGTTACGGCCCTGGCCGGGCCGATCGGCTTCATCGGCTTGTTATCAACTCACGTCATACGTCTTATCCTTGGATCAGACCTGCGTTTCGTTATCCCTATGTCAGCGGTTACCGGAGCCATTATTCTGACGATATCGGATGTAGGCGGCAGGCTTATTGGAAGTCCCGGGGAGCTTGAAGTCGGTGTAGTTACAGCGTTTGTAGGGGCGCCGATCCTAATTCTATTAGCGATGAAATCGAAAGTGCGGTCATTATGACAAATCAGGCGATTGAATATATTATTGCAGGCAGACGCCGCAGACACCGCCGGGGCATACTGGTGACCAGCCTCCTCGCAGTACTTGCACTTATTCTGTGCTGCGCGATGCTTCTGCTCGGGAACACGATCTATCCGGTGACAGATGTCATCCGGGCGCTCTCCGGAGAGGAGCTCAAGGGAGTCTCTTTCGCGGTGAAAATTATCCGGCTGCCGCGGATGCTGGCGGGACTGTTCGCCGGATTTGCCTTTGGCATTGCCGGGTACACCTTCCAGACCATGCTGCGTAACCCGCTTGCGAACCCGAATGTGATTGGGATTACGTCCGGCTCAAGCGCGGCGGCGGTGTACTGCATCGTCATACTTCAGGCAAGCGGAGCGGTTATATCCCTTGCTTCGGTAATTGCGGGTCTGGCCACAGTGCTGCTGATTTATGTACTGTCCAGAGGGAAGACCTTCTCCATCGGGCGGTTAATCCTGATCGGGATCGGCTTGCAGGCTATGCTGGATGCTGTAATCTCCTATCTGCTGCTGATCAGCTCCGAGAAAGACGTTCCCTCAGCCATCAGATGGCTGACCGGCAGTCTCAACGGCTCACAAATGCGCGAGCTTCCGCCGCTGATGATCATCGTAATCATCTGTACGCCAATCATCATCCTGCTGGGCAAGCATCTGAGTATACTGGAGCTTGGAGAACAATCGGCCACTTCGCTCGGCGTAAGCACAGATAAGACAAGAATTGCGCTGATTGTCAGTTCTGTCTGTATGGTTGCGATTGCTACGGCTACTACAGGACCGATTGCCTTTGTCTCCTTCCTGTCGGGGCCGATCGCGAAGAGACTGGTTGGAACAGGCTCCTCGAATATCCTTCCGGCGGGTCTTGTCGGAGTTAATTTGGTTCTGGCGTCCGATCTGATCGGACAATTTGCTTTTGAGTACAGATTCCCTGTAGGCATCATTACCGGATTACTCGGAGCGCCATATCTGATCTTCCTGTTAATCCGGATGAATCGAAAGGGAGAGTTATAATGAACAAGACACATCATTTCGGGGCCGAACAGCTCATAGCGGGCTATGAGAATAAGACGGTTATCCACGGTGTAGACCTGGTGATTCCTGATCATAAAATCAGTGTAATTATCGGCTCGAACGGCTGCGGCAAGTCCACGCTGCTCAAAACAATGGCCAGACTTATCAAGCCAACCTCGGGTAGGGTTACCCTCGACGGCAAGCCGATCTCCAAAATGCCCGCCAAACCATTAGCCCGTGTAATTGGGCTCCTGCCGCAGTCTCCGATTGTTCCGGAAGGAATCTCTGTCGCCGACTTGGTGGGACGTGGCAGATTTCCGCATCAGTCCCTGCTTGGCGGATGGTCCAGGAAGGATTATGAGGCCGTTGCCGAAGCGATGGAGATTATGAATATCACCGAGTTCGCCAATCATAATATCGATGAGCTCTCGGGCGGCCAGCAGCAGCGTGTCTGGATCGCCATGGCGCTGGCCCAGCAGACGGACATTCTGTTTCTCGATGAACCGACGACCTTCCTGGATATTACCTATCAGGTTGAGATTCTCGATCTGCTCACCGATCTGAACCGCAAGCACGGAACCACGATTGTAATGGTGCTGCATGATATCAACCTGTCTGCGCGGTATGCCGACCATATTTTTGCGCTTCACACGGGTAAGCTTGTCGCTGCCGGTACGCCTGCAGAGGTGATTACAGGCACGCGGGTCAAAGAGATCTTCGGGCTGGATTGCACGGTAATCGCAGACCCTGTCTCGGGCTCTCCGCTGGTCGTACCCAGAGGACGGTATCATGATAAGCAGGCGAATGCTCTAAAGTAAGGGACTGGCAGGCATCACCTCCCTGGCAGGTCCCCGTTTCATACCAAGCTGTCCGACCGGTCAAACCGGAGGACAGCTTTTTGTGTATCCTTCCCCTTGTAGCTGTCACACCGTTCCCTTATCATGAGAATGAAACAGGCAGCGGAAATTGAATCTGAACTATTGTAGGTGATCCTATCAAAATTTCCATCGAGCAAATCAGCAGGGAGCAAGAAGAGGAGATCCGCATCCGGTGCCATGAAGTCGATGAAGAGATTTCTGAAATCGTAAATAAGCTGAAGACAGAAACCCTGATCATCCTGGGATATCAGGAGGACCGGCTCAGCCGTATCAAGCTCAGTGATATCTATTATTTTGAAGCCGTGGACGGCAAAGTATTTGTCTACAGCGAGAACCAGGTCCATGAAGTGAAGCAGAAGCTGTATGAACTGGAGGAGCTATGCAGAGACAAGAACTGCTTCCGCGCCTCCAAATCTACGATTCTAAACATCGCCAAGCTTGCCAGTGTGCGTCCGTCCCTCAGCGGCCGGTTCACAGCTTTGCTTGATAACGGGGAACGTGTAGTGATATCAAGACAGTATGTGCCGGCACTCAAACAAAGACTTGGATTATAGGGGGAGGGATCACAGCATGAAGTTATCTGATTTTGTCAAAGACATCATCCGCGATTTTCTGATCATCTTCGCATCCATCATGATTATCATTACAGTGCTGCGGCAGATTTATATCCCGGAGCTCGCATTTGACCTGATATCGATCTATACGATTATGGGCTTTTCCCTGCTTGGGGCATTAACGGGAATCATCTGGTACACTCCACATGAGATAAGCGAGCGGGCCATGCGTGTTAGAATCGTTGTTCATTTTCTCACCCTGGAGATTCTGTTGATCTCCCTTGCAAGCCTGATCGGAGTTGTGACTGGTGTGCCCGGCGCACTCCTTCTTGCACTCCAAATTGCCGTGGTATATGCCGTAGTCCGCGTGCTGTCCTATGGGAAGGATAAGAAGGAAGCAGAGCAAATTAACGAGAGACTTAAGGTTGTTAAGCAAGAAATTCATGATTAATCCCGAAGCCAGTGCCCCATTTTGTGAGGTTATTCTGCATCTTATTGCCCTACAGCTACAGCTTACCGTAAATCTATATACACCCTTTTCGCAGTTTTTTATGATGAGGTCATAACTTAACTGGAAGAGGAGAATCCCCCTATGCACAGCCTTGGCAAGCTCAAAAGCTGGATTAGAATTACCCTGTTTATCGTATTCGTTATTCTGACACTGTCCCCTGTTATTGATTGGAGCTTCAGCTGGGTACTGCTGGCAGCACTGCTGTTCATTTTTGCGCTGAAGGGTTCAATTGATCTTATCGGAAGGAAGGCGAAGCCCCGTACGTCCAAACGTTCATTCAGGGTATTGAAAATCATCATAACCGCTGTGGCACTGCTAATCGCACTTATACCGCCCATTCTATTCCCGCAGTACCGGGCACCTGAAGTGACCGGGGAATATGAGGTCAGAACGGCTGTTTACACGTATAAGGACCCTAACCGGATTGAAGAATTTACGGATACCGGGGAGAACCGGTTTATGAATGTGGAATTCTGGTATCCGGGCAATGCGGAGGGAAACTATCCGCTGGTGGTCTTTTCTCATGGGGCATACGGGGTCAGGGAAAGCAACACTTCAACCTTTACGGAGCTGGCCAGCCACGGCTATGTAGTAGTTTCTATCGATCATCCTTACCATTCCTTTTATACACAGAGCGTGGACGGGAAGATCACTATGGTTAATGCAGATTATCTGCGGGAGCATAACGATTCCAACAAAGATGGGATTTACACCATGGAAGAGCTGTACGGCCTTACGCAAAAATGGATGAAGCAGCGGACCGGGGATATGAATTTCGTGATCGATACGATCCTGGAGAAGGCAGTAAGTGACCAGGACCCTGTGTACCAACGGATCGACACTGAGCACATTGGCGTATTCGGCCACTCCATGGGTGGTGCGGCAAGCGTGGCGCTCGGCCGGGAGCGCAGCGATGTGGATGCTGTGGTGAATCTCGATGCCCCATTCTTCAGCGAGCTTCTGTATGACCCTGAGATTAATGAGTTGGCGGCAAAAAAAGAACCTTATCACGTACCGCTGCTGAACATTTATACAGACGATGTGTGGAGACAGCTCGGGAAAAACTCGGCATACGCGGCGAACAAGACCGATAATCCAAACTTTAAGGATGCGTACACCGTTCATTTTCAAGGGGCCAAGCATTTAAGCCTGACCGATCTTCCGCTGTTCTCGCCGATCCTTGCGAATAAGCTGCAACGCGGGCAAGCAGATATTGATAAGTATTACTGCATTGAGACGATGAATGCGCTGATTCTGCAGTTTTTTGATTATACGTTAAAAGATACCGGCCGCTTTGAGCCGCAGGCGGTGTATTGATGGTAATGCAGCGGCGGCTATAAGGTGAACCCCGGGAACATTGTCCGTTGCTCCACCTCGGTGAATCCCAAGGATATATATAGCCCGGCTGCGCGGGTATTTAATTCCATAGTTTGCGGAAACCTGGAGGTTCATCCGGGAAAAGAATTCGTATTCTTTCAATGCAGAAGCGGCTTCGCGATGGCGATCAGTGCTTCTTGGCTTAAGAATTGTCCGCTCATCTCGTCAATCTGGTACTGATAGGTGTCCCTACTTCCCGGAACCGCGGCTGACCACGTTAGGCTATTGCCGCCTTTATACTTGGTGTAGATCATTTCAGTGCCGTTGACAACGGCTTTTTCTGCGGTGAAATCTACTTGTTCATCTACATAAGCCGTGAATTCGCCTTCGCTTCTTGTTGTTGTCACCGTAATTTCCTGTTTTCCCTGCCTATAGACCGCAGTTAAATTGAGGATTTGGTCCGACAGCTCTACCGGCATTATCCCGTAGTTTCTGCCCGCTGCCTCGGCCTGCTTGCGCAGCTGATCAGCGATAGCCTTTTCTTCGTCCGGGGTAGGCGGGTGGAGCAGGGTGACCGGTTTGAAGTAAGCAGTGGCTGTCTGGAATTCATAACCTCCCGGAAGCTTGTCGGCTACGGTCAAAGATTGAGCCGATAACTTATTGCGGAGCGAAGACAGGTCGGTATAGACTAACGGTTTGTACTCCGTATCCAGCTTCCCGTCCGGGTTATGGTCCAAGACGTAGAAGATAGCAGCGGTACCCTTCTCAAGCAAAGCTTCGCCTAATTCATGGCTGAGTTTCAAGCGCTGCAGCTCCTCCTCCTCATAGGCAGGGAACGCCTTCGCGGGCTTGACCTGATATACAACCTCACCCTGCTTGTTCTTCAGCGACTGATATTGAACGGCTGCAAATCCGGTGGAAGCTGTGAGCAGCATGCCCGCAACCACCAATAGGCTAATTTTATGTTTCATCCAGAAGACCCCCTTCACTTGATGTCCTGTCTCTAACCTCTTCATCACTTCCCCGGATATATCCGGATGGGAAAAGCGCGGATTATGAAGAAGTTCCTTCAGCTCCTGATCCTTGTCCGTATCCATAATGCTTCACTCCTTTCGCCTGAGCGTAATACTTCCTGAATTTCCTGGCGGAACGTTCATACCGTTTGCGCAGCCGCGCGGTATTCTGGTGAAGCATCCGGCTGATTTCCTGATAGCTCAGCTCCTCCACGGTGCGCAGCAGCAGTAAGTTACGCTCCTCGGCCGTTAACATAGCCATCGTCTGCTGCACCGCAGCATCCGGGTAATTAGCCTCCATATGCTGATCGACCGGCCGGTTCTCCTGGTCATCACGGTAGAACAGACTCAAGTATTTCGTCAGCTTGCGCTTGCGGATCACATCAATACACTGGTTATAGGCAATGGTGTACAGCCAGGCGCCGAAGGGGAGATTAGGATCATATTGTCCCAAAGAGCGGTATGCCTTCAGGAATACTTCCTGTCCGCAGTCCTCAGCCTCGTTATATTGGCCCAGCATATGATAGCAATAGAAGAAAATCGGCCGCTGATAAGCCTGCATAATGGCCTCGAATTTCTGGATATCCCCTGCCAGCACGGCTGCAATCCGTTCCTGCAGATCGGCGTTCTCCAAGCTTCTCACCCCCTTTATGCTCTGTACAACGAACCATCTGTTCATATTGTGACATTGCCGGCTAAATTTTTGAAAAAGATACGACAAAATAACGCCCTAGCCTTGCGGCTGGAATAAACGTCCCGGTTAGAGGATTCTATAGAAGCAATATCGAACATGATATTTCGGTGCATGGATTGCAAGGTTTCCTGTCTCATCCTCCCCTATAATCAGACTTGAAAGGAGGGACCGGTATGGATTGGCTGGACCGCATGAATAACGCAATGGAATATGTAGAAAAACATCTGGCGGATGTGATTGATTTCAATCAGGCGGCCAGGATTGCCTGCTGCTCAACGTACCATTTTCAGCGGATGTTCTCGTTCATAACTGATGTGCCGCTCTCGGAGTATATCAGGCGCAGAAGGATGACCCTTGCAGCCTTTGAGCTGCAGCAAGGCGGAACCCGGATTATCGACATCGCTTTGAAGTATGGTTACGAATCGCCCGAAGCCTTCTCCAGAGCGTTCAAAAAAATGCATGGTGTAATGCCAATGTCAGCGCGCGACAAGGGCGTCTCACTTAAGGCTTATCCCCGGTTATCCTTTCAACTTTCAATTCGGGGAGATGTAGAAGTGAACTATAAAATCGAAGAAAAACAAGCTGTTGAAATGTTTGGCGTATCTACTGTAATTAATGCCGATGGCGAGAATCCGTTTATTGAAATCCCTGCCTTTTGGACCCGGTGTATTGCTGGCGGAGACGTGGACCGGATTCGGGCTGCCGCAGGACTGGGAGAGAACGGCCAAATTCATGCGGTAATGTATAACAAGCAAGGCGATAAGTCTTCGTACATGATCGGATACTTTGTACCCGAAAGCGGCTTGCCGGAAGGCTTTGAACAGCTGCAGATCCCTCCGCAAACCTACGCAATTTTCACGACCGGCGTTTATCCTGATGGAGAAAGCGATATTCATGATTTATGGAAGCGTATTTGGGGGGAATGGTTCCCGGGCTCGAATTATGAAGCCACAGAGGGTCCTGAGTTTGAAATGACGTATGACCGGGGCAATAACATGTATGAAATGGAAGTCTGGATTCCTGTTGTTAAAAAGTCCGCTTAATGATAGTTGTATTTTGTACAATTAAAAACAGCGAAAAGGGTTGCTTGCCTCTTATAACTGCAGTCTGTACAACTAAATCTGCCCTAAAGGGGAGAATCAAGGTTAAAATGGCAGTTTAATTGTACGAAATACAACTAAACAGATAATCGGTTAAAAATCAGACGATTTAGTTGTACAAAGTGCAATTAAGCCTACCGCATATACCGTAATAGGGTTACTCAAGCCCTCATATTTCTTAACCAATCTGCTGAAATAATGTGTATCTGAAGAACCGGCGCCAGATAGCTCGTCTTCTCGTAACGGCTGTCCTGCAGAATCTCTGATTCTTGCTTCCAAAACTCATAATGAATTCAGCGGCTTCTGTCCTGCGGCAGTTCGCCTATTCATCCGCGTGAACACTTAAGGTATTGCGCAGATGCTTAACATCGTGCATGGGAGGACGCCCGAACATGCGGACATACTCCCGGCTAAACTGGGAAGGGCTCTCATAGCCCACGCGAAAGCCCGCGTCAGCGGCTTCTAATCCCTCTGACAGCAGCAAACGGCGTGCGTTCTGCAGCCGGATGGCCTTCTGATACTGCAGGGGGCTGATTGCTGTGACCTTTTTGAAATGCTTATGCAAGGAGGAAGGGCTCATATTGGCTTCCTTCGCCAATTCTTCAATCACAAGGGGCTTGGAGTAATCGCGGTTAATCAGATGGATCGCTTTGGAAATGTTATACGAATAGCTGCCGGCAATGGAGAATTGGCTGATGATTGCCCCCTGATCCCCTTTCATCACACGGTACAGAATCTCGCGGATCATCATCGGTGCGAGGAACTCAATATCCTCAGGGGTATCCAGAAGACGGACCAGGCGGACCAGCCCCTCCAGCAGCGGTGTATCGGATTGGCCCAGCAGGATCCCGCGTTCCGTCTTTGCTTCCCGCTGCGGACCGCTGCTGTGGATGATGTCCAGTATGACCTCCGGACGAATAGATAACTGCAGGCTCAGATAGGGAAGCTCCGGCGTGGCTTCCGTAATCATCCCGACTACAGGCAGATGCACCGGGCTGACCATGTAGCTGCCCGGACTGCATATGTAAGTATCTCCCGCCAGCGAAGCTGTCTTGGAGCCTTGTACAATCACGTATAACGAAGGCGTATTGACCGAATGTCTCGGCTCGGACACCTGGCTTGCACGTCTGAAGCAGAGCTCCGGCACGGATGAAGCATGTGTTCCTTCTGAAGGTGCATGACGCTGAATAAGCAGAATCAGTTCTTGTAAATGGGCAGAGAGGGTAGAGAGGGAGGAGATGTCGTTCATGCTTCACTGCTCCTTTCCGCGAAGGTCTAATGGCTAATTATATCCGCACGGGAGAGGATTAGGCAAGAATCGGAGGCGATCTGTCTACCTGATTGGGCTGCTGTTTACTTACAATGAACAGGCAAGGCCATTAGATCTTAGAGAGAAGGATGCAGTATGAGCATTGAGAATAAAGTTGTCGTCATTACGGGTGCGAGCAGCGGGATTGGGGAAGCGGCAGCGCTGCTCCTTGCGGAGCGCGGGGCAAAGGTAGTGCTTGGAGCGCGCGGAGCGGACCGCCTGGAGGCGCTGGCGGCACGCATTGTGAACAATGGCGGCGAAGCCGTTTATGCAAGCACGGACGTGAGACAGCGGGAGGATCTAAGCAGACTCGTTGCGCTTGCCTGTGAGCGGTACGGGAAGATAGATGTGCTCGTCAGCAATGCCGGAGTGATGCCTATTTCCCCGCTCGACGACCTGCGCGTCGAAGATTGGGAGGACATGATTGACGTTAATATCAAAGGTGTTCTGTATGGTATTGCCGCAGCGCTGCCGGTCTTCCGTGAGCAGGGCTTCGGACATTTCGTGAACACTGCGTCTACAGCAGGACACAAGACGGTTCCTAACCAGTCCGTCTACTCCGGAACGAAATTCGCCGTGCGCGCCATCTCGGAGGGGCTGCGCCAGGAGGCGGGCGACAAGCTGCGCGTCACTATCATTTCACCCGGTATCGTCAAGACCGGCTTCACGGAGAGTGTGACAGACCCGGCAGTGAGAGATCAGCTTGCCGCCGTCCGCGATAGGCTGGCGATGACACCGGATGCAGTAGCGCGTGCCATTGCCTACGCGATTGAACAGCCGGATGATATCGATGTGAACGAGATCGTGATCCGTCCTACTGCGCAAGTGTAACCTATTAGTCAGGACTGCCTGTGGCCCTCAAGCAGAGGAAGGCTGCAGCCGTATGTTCATCTATATTAGAAACCAGGACCGCTGCTTGTGTGCAGAGGTCCCGGGTTATTGTTGCAGAGATTTATTGTTGCAGCGAGTAGGTTAACGGTCTATTCCTGTATCACCTGGAGAGCCGGTATCAGCGCTGGTTATAATGCGCTCCCGATCAGCCCGTTAATCCCTTCCTCCAGCCCGGCGGTATCCTTATCCTCCAGCCATTCCTGCGGGACCAGAAGGTAATTGCCGGAGCTGCTCTTAAGATAGCTGTAGATGATCTGGGCCTCATCGATCTTATGGCGGCTCATTTCTTCTGTAGCCGCAATCAGGCTGCTGCTGCGGAAATGCTCCAATGCGGCAGAGGTAATCATCTTAGTAAGCTGTCCGCTGTCCAGCGCTTCAGTCGCCAGCCGGGTACGGTAGAGAATCACGCTGCCCTTGATGAGAATCAGCTTGTGAAACTGCTCGTCCACCGGCTCCAGCACGATAATATTCTTGTTCTCTCCGGTGAAGCCGATCACCTGCTCCTTGTGCAGCAGCGAGTGGACCGCCCCGAGGTAATCCCGGTACTTGGCAGCTGCTTCGAAGTCAAACCGCAGCGCAGCCTCCTCCATCCGGACTTCCAGTCCGCTTACGATTGAATTGCCGCTCCCGTTCAGCAGTGCAATGATCTGCCCGATAATCTCCTCATACCGCTTCAGAGCCTCACCGCCTCCGCACATCCCGATGCATAAGCCCAGCGAATGGTTCAGACAACGGTGGTTACGGGAATGGGGGCTGCTGCAGAGAATCCGCTGTGATTCCTTAATGCCCTGTACAGCCCGCTCCACAGTGCTGCGGCTGGTGTAAGGACCATAGGAGAGACTATTTTCCAGGGTACTGGGCTCATAGCCGATCTCGATCTGCCGGTACGGCGCAGTGTCCACGATGGAAATATAGCTGTAGGCAAGCGGATTTTTCATTTTGCGGTTGTACATCGGCTTGATCTCTTTGATCAGCTGGCATTCCAGCATGAAGGCTTCGAATTCCGTATCGGTCAGCCTGTATTCGATATCGCGGATATGCTTGACGAGCTGCTTCACCTTGGGCGAGTGTCCTTTGTTATTGTAGAAATAGGACTGGACCCGCTTCTTCAGCTGCTTCGCTTTGCCGACATAGATGATATGTCCCAGACTGTCCTTCATCAGATACACGCCAGGCGATAAAGGGAGGTCTGCTACCTTTTCTGTTAGATTCGCGGGCATGGCGGCCGCCTCCGTTCGTCACATTCTTCAGTACCTTTAAGTATAAACCATGCCGCCCTCACCGGCGACTGGAAAAGCCCCATTCCCTGCACTACAATGGGAATAAAAATGGCTAAGCGCCTATCCAGGAGGTAATAAATATGAAATTCCGGACAACCGTTATACTGGGCGGCAAGACGGCCACGGGGATCCCTGTTCCTGCGGAGGCGGTAGCAGAGCTCGGGACAAGCAAGAAGCCGGCGGTGAAGGTAACGATCGGGGAATATAGCTATTCCAGCACGGTAGCGACGATGGGCGGACAGTTCATGATTCCGCTCAGCGCGGAGCACCGCAAGGGCGCCGGTGTCAGTGCCGGTGATGAGATCGAAGTAGAGCTTGCGCTGGATACCCGGCCGCGTGAAGTGGAGGTACCGGCTGATCTGGCTGCGGAGCTGGAGCAGCATGCCGGAGCGAAGCAGTTCTGGGACGGATTATCCTACACGAATAAACGGCGGTTTGTCCTCTCGATTGAGGATGCCAAGACGGCAGAAACGCGGCAGCGGCGGCTCAATAAGACGATGGCAAGCCTGAGCGAAGGCAAGGCGCAGTAGCACCCGTGTGACATAATCCACAAAGTCTCCCGGCTAAACCCTCTATCATTGAACTGATGAAAGAATGGGATCAAGTAAGCTGGGGGGCTGCTGATGAAATATTCTATCGGTGAATTCGCGTCAATTCTAGGGGTGACGGCAGATACACTGCGCTTATATGAGAAACATGATATTGTCCGGCCGATGAAGGATCAGCATAACAATTACCGGTATTTCAATGATCTGGACGCGCGCAATTTACTGTCGAGCAGATGGTACCGGAGCATGCAGATTCCGCTTCAGGATGTGGCCGGACTGATTAAAGACGCACCTTCCGAGCAAGTGGTAGAGTCGATAGCGGCTGCCGGAATGCAGCTGGAAGAAGAGATACGCCGCAGCACGCTGCTGCTGAATAAGATTCAGGAGATTCATGCCGAGCTTGGGGGGATCAGCGAATCCTTTTATACCTGCAGAATCAAGCAAGTGCCGGGTATGTACCGGATTCAGCAGACGAACAAGAACCATTTGCTGCAGAAGGATGGTCTCAAAAGAACCGTCCAGGCCTGGATGGAGCTGCTGCCGTTCACCTTCTATTCCTTCCGTATTGAGAATACAGAATGCATCTATGGAGCCGAAGAGCTGGATTACAGCTGGGGGCTTGCCCTGCTGGAAGAGGATCAACAGAAGCTTGAGGTCTGCCTGAATGACAGTGTGGAGTATCTGGAGCCGGCAACCTGCATCTCTGCAGTGATTGTCAGCACCTATGAGGAATACCTCGAACGGGAGTCCTTCGGATTCATGCTGGATTATGCGAAGGCGCAGAAGTATACGGTCAGCGGGGATATCAGCGGTAAAATCCTGTTTACAGAGCGCACGAACAGCTGCAACAAAACCTATCTGGAGATCAATATTCCGGCGAAACAAGCAGAAACGGAACCGCCCGCCTTTATACTTTGAGAAATATTTCACATATATTTCATTGACCTTGGTGTTGTACCAAGGTTTACACTCTGTGCGTAGTCAGCAGTTCTTATAGAGAGAGAAGCTTGGCTGCACTAACCACACAGGGGGAGAAATAATGCATAAGCAAGCAGTACGGCCGTTGTTAAAAGTAAGCGTATGTCTGATCCTGGTTCTGTCGCTCATCAGCGGCTGCAGCGGCAATAATTCAGCCGGACCGGCAGCATCGGAGCAGCCTTCAGCATCACCGGAGGCTACGCAGCCGGCGGATACAAGTGCGGTACCGGAAGCTTTTAAAGCGGGAACCTATAAAGCGGAAGCTGACGGCAAAGACGGCAAGATTCAGGTTGAGGTTACACTCGACGCCGAATCCGTAATCACGGATATCCAGGTGGTCAGCCAGAACGAAACGGCCGGCATCGGCGTGGAGGCCATTAATAAGATTAAGGAAGAGATTATTGCCGGCCAGACCCTGGCCATAGATGCAGTCAGCGGTGCTTCGGAGTCGAGCACGGCGATCCTGACAGCCGTTGAAGATGCGGTGAAGCAGGCGGGCGGCAACGTGGAGGCTTTTAAATCGAGAGCTGTAGTGAAATCGGGAGAAGGCAAGACGGAGCAGCTGTCTGCGGATGTCGTTGTTGTGGGTGCAGGCGCATCCGGAGTCTCTGCAGCCGATAAAGGCGCAAAGGTCATTCTTATTGAGAAAACAGCTACGATTGGCGGAGCAAGCAATCTGTCCTGGGCAGGTAAGTTCTACAACTCTTCAGCCGCTGTCAGCAGCGGACTTAAAGTGGAAGTAGAGAAGGAGATTGGCGACTGGATCGTTAATAATCACTGGAGAGTAGACGCAGCGGCAATCCGCCAGTACGTGACCAAGTCGGGTGAAACCTATGACTGGCTGACAGGCAAGGGCTACACCACTACCTTCCTTAACTTTGGCGGAGAACAGCTGCATATGTTACCGGCCTATGACACCCGCCAGGATCTGCTGAAGGCGATGCTTGCAGAATCCGTGGAAAAGGGCGGCGGACAGGTAATCACCGAAACAACAGCCCAGAAGCTGATTACAGGCAGCAATGGTGAGGTTACCGGAGTGGTTGCCGGGAAGGCGGATGGAACTGTGCTTGAGATCACCGGCAAAAGCATTGTCATGGCTACCGGCGGTTATGCCGGCAACAAAGAGATGGTCAAGGAAGCCTTCGGCTTCGAAGGCGTCAATGGCGGACTAGGACAGAATATCGGCGAAGGGCTGCAAATGTCCTGGGATATTGGGGCGAAGGTTCCCGATAACTTCGGGGGACAAATGCTTCACCAGACCCTGGCCAGAGCAACGGACAAGCTGAAGGCGGAGTATGAGCCGTTCGAAGCCAGCTATCCGCTGATGCTCTCCTACCTGCCAACGCTGATGAATGTCGGCCCTTCCGGGGCGAGATTCCGAGATGAAGCGGCAACACTAACCGCAGTAGCAGCGGCGAACACGAGTGCTTTTAACGGAGCCTATCATCTGGTCATTCTCTCGCAGGCGCAGATTGATGCCCTCAAGACCAAGGGGATGAATGGCTTGAAAGCACCCGGACTGCCGGGAATGCCGCCGGAATTCTATGCTTCTTTTGCCGATAAATTCACGCTGGACCAGCCTTGGAAGGATGCGGATAAAGTCTTCGAGTCCATGGTTGCCAACGGTGACGGCTTCAAGGGTAATACCATTGAGGAATTGGCAAAAAATGCGGGAATGGATGCTGCAGTATTCGCTGCCGACTTTAAGCTGTATCAGGAAGCGGCGAAGACCGGCATCGATACCGAGTTCGGCAAAGCGAAGGAATATCTGCTTCCGATGGGTGAGAGCGGCCCGTATTATGCAATTATTTCCGAGATCAATAATCTCTGCTCGGTGGGCGGCCTGCTTGTAAATACCAAGTTCCAGGTGCTGAATGACAAGCGTGTGCCCATCAAGGGACTATATGCCGTGGGCGTGGAGTCCGAAGGCGTACTCTTTAACGATACTTATGTAGGAAATGGCGTCGGACTGGGGTATTCCTTCACCTCCGGGCGGCTTGGCGGCGAGGATGCAGCGGCCGGGGCACTGGGCACAGAATAGAACGGTTTAAGCAATCTTCTTCTTTTCACCGATAAAGAGTTGTCCTGAACTTTTATCGAGAAGAGGAATGTTCGATGTATATTCCCATTTCCCGGATTCAAGCCGCTTCACTGACCCGTTCACCGCATCAGGAGGCCCATGATCCGGCAGAGTCGTCTGTGCTTAGTTTCTCGGAGACTTTGGCAGCTGTTGCTGCGGCCATTGAAGATCAGGCACGCAGAATCAGGAAGAAATACGGCCTGCCTGTCCGGATCACAGCGGTGTCCAAGGACGGGAGCAAGGGTGCGGACAGTGCCGGCAAGGGAGCCAGGGATGATGTGCGGGAGATTGTGATTGCCCCGAATATCCTGCAGCAGATGAGCAAAGATCCTGTGACCTTAAGAAAAATATACGGCTACATCGATGAGTATGTCGCCAAAGATCACCTCTCTGCTGATCATAGCCTGATCATCTACAGGGATGGTACTTGTACCCTGTCCCTTTCTGCCCCTTCACCGGAAGAAGCAGGGAAGAGCAGCGGGGGCCCTACCGGGCAACTTGGTCTATGGAGCGGAAGCTCTACCCAGGACCGGCTGCAGCAGCTGGCCTTCATCCGGGCGCGGAGGGCTAACCGGCAGCCTTAATAGGGAAACACCTATATATTGATCTCGGAATCCGTGGTTTGCGTGGATTCCGGGGTCTTTTTTTTTATAAGGATGGTGCAGCCGTGCCCGGTTGTACGAACACCAGCCTATGCCCCTGCATAGCATATAGCACCTACTTGCTATAAGTAAGTGGAAAGGGGGCGCAGGATAATGGGTATCCAGCTTACGGCGATTCATTGGGTCTATTTAGTGTTCATTGTGTTCATTCTGGCGCTGTTGATCCGGCGGCGTGATACGACAATGATCTGCGTGACCGGGATTTTGGCGCTGGGGCTGTTGGCAACGGCCACACTCAGCGGATCGGTGTCGGGAATCTTCAACTCCTTCGTATATGCTACCAAAGAGCTGCTCGGCACCATTATGATTATCTCCATTATTGTGGCGATGAGCCGGATTCTGATTATTACAGGCATCAACGAGACGATGGTATCCCCGCTCACCCGGTTTCTGCGCACACCTGCAATGGCCTATTGGGGGATCGGGCTGATCATGATGGTGACCTCTTTCTTCTTCTGGCCTTCCCCTGCGGTGGCACTGGTCGGGGCAGTTCTGCTGCCTGTGGCTGTCCGGGTGGGACTGCCCGCACTTGGTGCGGCGATGGCAATGAATCTGTTCGGGCACGGGATCGCCCTCTCCGGCGATTATATTATCCAGGGAGCGCCGAAGCTGACTGCGGATGCTGCGGGTCTTCCGGTATCCAGCGTCATGCAGGCAAGTATTCCGCTGGTTATTGTTATGGGGGTTGTAACTACTGTCACTGCCTTCTGGATGATGCGCAGAGACCAGAAGAACGGAACGTGGAGAGACGGCCTGGTCACTGACCAAGGCACAGCAGGACCTTTGTCTGCAGCCGGGACGGGCGATGACGGGCAGGTACACATGAGCGCCGGGCTTCGAAAAGCGCTGGCCATCGCCATCCCGCTGCTCTTCCTCCTGGATGTGATAGCCATGTTCATGCTGCACCTGCAGGGCGGTGATGCTACAGCTCTGGTCGGCGGAACCGCCGTGCTGATCCTGATTGTCATCACCCTGCTGGCCCACCGCAGCCAGGGACAGGGGCTGGAGAAAATCACGGCTTATCTCATTGAAGGATTCATATTCGGCTTCAAGGTCTTTGGACCGGTTATCCCGATCGCCGCCTTCTTCTATCTTGGCGACTCGGCCTTCACCGAGCTGTTCGGCCAGGTGCTGCCGGACGGCTCGCACGGCATCGTGAACGACCTGGGCGTTGCCCTGGCGGATCACGTGCCGCTTAACGGTGCCGTGGGAGCCGTAACGCTGACGGTGATCGGCGCGATCACCGGTCTCGACGGCTCCGGATTCTCCGGCATCTCGCTGGCCGGCTCGATTGCCGGGCTGTTCGCCGCCGCGATCCATTCCGGCGCGGCAACCCTGACCGCCCTTGGGCAGGTGGCCGCCATCTGGGTCGGCGGCGGCACCCTGATCCCGTGGGCGCTCATTCCCGCCGCGGCGATCTGCGGCGTCAGCCCCTTCGAGCTGGCCCGGCGCAATCTGAAGCCGGTCCTGCTGGGTCTGGCGGCGATGACTCTCACCGCCATGTTGCTGGTGTAGCCGCCGCTCAAGGTTCGCGGCGGCTGCACGCCAAGCCCCGGATAATGCCGCCTGCCCGGGACTCAAGCTCTCGCTGCCAATTTATGTTATAAGCCTCATATCACAGTCCGCCGCCGTATACGCTTATGGACACCAGGGACATTATTTAGGTAATCTCATATGTTCTGGCGGTGTTGTGGACACTAGCGCCGTTATTGTGTGCATCTGGAGTTGCTTAGCCCTCCTTATGCAGGAATAAGATCCCTCCAGTCCGCATGGAGGGAAAAGTCAGCGTTATGAGGGCAATAACGTCTCTAAGGTCCGTAAGGAAATGAATTGAGCTATAAGGGAATAATGAACGCTACCTGGTTAATCACGATAAGTTGCCGTTACTGTTCAGCACAACCCTGCAAATATCAGCCCTAAGCTGACCGGCTGTCAGGATTACTGCATAAGATTCCCGCCTCCAATCCATCCTAGAGAAGAACAGAAACCGTGATTGAGGGGGAAGTATACTTATGAAGCATTACGAATCCAGTCTGCGGACGAACAGCACGGTGGATCAGGCGCAGGATTCTGTGACCAAGCTGCATAACGCTGTAACTCAGGCGTTAAGCCATCCGGCGGAACAGATGATTGACCAGGCGGAGAATAGCCTGGAGCATGCGGAGGAAGCTGTTCGCCATGCTCCCGAAGGATCAGTCGGCGGACACGGTGTAGACTTGACTGAAGACAGGCTGGCCGAAGAGAAACGCAGACTCGCTTTACTGGACGAACCTGGCGGCAAGGCCCGTAGCTAAGGCCCGCAGCTAAAGCCAGAGTTAAAGCCTGAGCAATAGCCAGCGTGATCTGCTCCGAGTCTGAAGCCGGCCTGAATTCGGCAGGCTATTAAGCACCTGCGTTACTGCTGCAACAGGCATTTCCGGATTTACTCCGGGAATGCCTGTTTGCTATTTATCTAATTAGGGGCCAGCTTATACAAACTTGTGCAATCATTCGGAGTGAATAAGGTTATAAGGTATCAGGCACATCTATAATATACGTGAACCGGATCAGGGGAAGGCTACGTAGTAATACCACTAAGACGCAGACGCAACAAACATGACAAGACCATCATTCAAGGGAGGCATAAATATGCCGGAAGCTAATGATTCACGGGTACCGCTTGAGACACCCGAGACACTGCATGCGGAACTTGCCCGGATTGCCAAGTGGGAGAAAGAGCAGAATAAGCTGATGATCTGGGACCGGATTACCCGCCTGCCGTTCAAGCTGCTTGATAAAATCACACCGAAGATTATTCATGAGAAGGTAGGCAAGCTGCTGGATGAGCTGGGCAGCTACATCCAGAATGGCGGCAACTATCTGGTTGCCGGGCGCAAGGTAGGCACGCTGATCGGGGAGGCAAGCGTGGCAGCCGGGGGGACGGGCAACGGGCCGTATCCGCTGGCTGTAATGGATGCGGCAGCGCTCCGGCTCTCAGAGAGGAGCCGGAATACGGCAACTGCCCAAGGGGCTACTACCGGCTTCGGCGGAATCTTCACCCTTGCTGCCGATATTCCGGCTGTTCTCGGACTTTCATTGAAGGCCATCCAGGAGATTGGCCTATGCTATGGCTACGATCCGACAGATAAGGCGGAACGGATATTCACTGTGAAGGTGATGCAATTCGCATCCTCCGATATTGTCGGCAAGCGGACGATTCTGCGGGAGCTGAATTTGCAGGCCGGCGGGGACGGCAACATCATTGCCGGAACGAACGCGGCAGTCTCGAAGATTCAGGGCTGGAAAGAGGTTGTTATGGTATACCGTGACAATTGGGGCTGGAAAAAGCTGCTCCAGACTGTTCCGGTTGCAGGCATGTTCTTTGGCGCGTATCTCAACCGGAAGACGCTGGAGGATGTGACGGAGGCTGCCCGTATGCTATACCGCAAAAGACGGATTATCGCCAGGCTGGCTGAGCTGGAGCTGAAATAAGTGCTCTGATTGAAGCGGAACTGCGCAAGGATGGCAGCGGGGCTGCCGGCAAGGCGGGCATCATGAGATAGAGGCAAGGATTACTGCCCTAGGGCTGCATTCCTTGCCTCTATTTCAGGGAAGGTATAAGGGTTCAGCCGCCTATGGGGCAGTTGAGCCGAACGCCAGCCCTTTTCCGCCTACAGGTATTAGCTTGACCGGCTCGACTCCGGCAATCAGCGGCATGGCCCGCTGGATCGTGGCACGGGTGGCCTCCAGGGCAAGGGAAGCAGCATGGGCTTCCGCACTGCTCCATACTTCTGTGACCCAGAGGATATCCGCCTCGGATTCCGAGAGGTTCACGATATACAGCTCGCATTCTTGGACAGGCTCAGCCGCCGCTGCGGCTTCCAGCAGAATGGCAGCCAATGCCTCCCGTTCACCCGGTTTAGCGGTGAATTTCGCGTACATTCCGAATTTGCTCAACCTCATCACCCCAGCATGTAGTTATCCGCTCCAATAGCGGAGTTGATCAACATTATTTTATCAGAAACAAGGAGTGAAAGAATGAATCGAATAGATCAGCAGCCTAACATTGATGAATTAATCGGGCAGGCGGAATCCTTCATCACTGCATGTTACCAGGAGCTGGACAAGTCAGAGAGTGAGCGGGAGCGGCGTCTTGCAGATATACATGAAGAGGTAATTCTTACGGGCACCTATATACATACGGAGGAAGAACTAACCCATGGGGCGAGGATGGCCTGGCGTCATAACAGCCGCTGTATCGGAAGGCTGTTCTGGCATTCGCTTACAGTGCTTGACGCGCGCGGGACAGAGACTGCGGAGGAGGTGGCCGAGGCGCTATTCCGGCATGTGGAGCATGCGAATAACGGCGGCAGGATCCGGCCGGTCATTACCGTATTCCGCAGCGGAGAGCAGCCGGATAGAGCTATCCGGATCTGGAATCATCAGCTGATCCGTTATGCCGGCTATCCCGGGGACGGGGAGCAGCCGCGTGCTGGTGATCCTGCGTCGGATGAGTTCACTGCGGTCTGCCGGAAGCTGGGCTGGCAGGGGACAGGCGGGGATTTCGATATTCTGCCGCTTGTCATCAGCATCGGCGGGGAGGAACCCCGCTGGTTCCCCGTCCCGCCGGGACTTGTGCAGGAGATTCCGCTCACTCATCCGGAGATCGGACGGTTCCCAGAGCTGGGCCTGCGCTGGTATCCCGTTCCGGTTGTCTCGGATATGTGCCTGGAGATCGGCGGCATCCGTTACCCGGCGGCGCCATTCAACGGCTGGTATATGGAAACGGAGATCGGCTCCCGGAATCTGGGGGATACAGAACGGTATAACCGCCTGCCAGCAGTGGCTGATCTGCTGGGCCTGGACCGTTCGACTAATACCTCGCTGTGGAAGGACCGCGCGCTGCTGGAGCTGAACCGCGCTGTACTGCATTCCTTCAAGCAGGCCGGGGTCAGTATTGTCGATCACCATACAGCGGCAGATCAGTTCGTCCGCTTCCAGGAACAGGAGAAGCGGCAGGGGCGCGAAGTATCAGGCAAATGGGGCTGGCTGATTCCCCCGATGTCGCCTTCGTCCACGCCGATCTGGAACGATAACACCTTGAGGGATTTGCATCTAAGTCCGCGTTTCATGTACCAGAAGAAGGCGTACGCGGACGGGTTAGATGCAGCAGCCGGTCCATCCAGTGAAGCTGGCGGCTCTGCCTCGTTGCATGCGGGGACGGATGATCCGGCAGCAGAGTCTGAGCAACAGGGCGCTGCCGAAGCGATGACATGTCCTTTCCATCACCCCCACTAACTCCGGTCCAGCGTCCGGTCCGGCAAAGTAAATAATTATAGGGGGAATAATTGGCTTAGCGCCGCGTGCAATCTCTCTGCACGCGGTTGAAAGGGGAGCTGGTGCGGCGATGCGCGATTTGATTCAGGCGGCACGGCTGTCTAGGCGAAAGGGCTTGGCAGTATGGCGGCCGGAAATAGTTGCTTTTTCTCCACTTGCTCATGAACGGAGGAGCCCCTGCGAGGAAACAGTTGGAAAATCAGCACTTAATATGCTGCAATAGATCAGAACGGAGGAAATACATGGAATTAAATTGCATTTATCCAACTAATTCCCTCGAATACTCCGAAACATCCGAATTAAGATACGTTTATCCAATTAATTAGGGAGCGGAGGTCTATCACCTCCATTTTCCATTTTTGCAGTTGCTAATCCAAAGTGAAATTTAGCCGGAATGGTGAGTGAGGTCTAAATTAACCTTAGGGAGGTGCTGATTGGTGCTGATTCGTGCTGATTCGCCTTCCGGGAGATTTTGTTCAGTAATTATTATTTTTCAGGCTGTGGTTGATTATTTAAAGATTGAAGTATATACTGCTAAACAAGAGAGTGATTGATCAATAACCAAAAGACAGCCAAACGATCACCTAACATTCCGGCAGAAAGGGAGAACTATATGAACAAGCAATCGGGCACTATCCGTTCCAAAGGAGAGGAGACCGTTCCGGTAAACCGCAGGGAGCAGATTCTGGAGTCGGCTGTAGTTGTGTTTGCAGAACATGGCTATTACCGGGCTACAACCGCGCAGGTGGCCGAGAAGGTGGGGATATCCCAGCCGTATATCTTCAAGCTGTTTAAGAATAAGGAGGAGCTGTTCATTGCTGCGCTGGAGCGGGCTTTTGAACGGATTCTCCGCACCTTCTCAGGGCTTCAGGCTCCCGCAGACCATCTCCTTGCAGAGGCCATTCAGCTATACGAGCAACTGATGGAGACCCATCCGAATGAGATTATTCTGCAGGTGCAGGCCATCGGCATCCGGGATGAAGCTATCCGCCAGTCGATGCAGGCTGGAATTCTGGAGGTAACCCGTCTGATGGAGAGCAAGTTCTCGGCAGCAGGGTTTGCGCACCCGGAGGTGGAGGTGAGCACCTTCATGGCTAACGGTATGCTCTGCAATATCGCCCTCACGCTGGGAATGCCGGAGCTGAAGCCGAAGCATTTGTAAGCATCGCGGAGCGGGCTGGGGGATGATCGGAGTAACGGTGCAACAAGCGCTGGAGGAGGATTAAGCAAAATTCAGAGCCACAGGCAAGAGTCAGCTGCTACATAATTCCCATCCAGCCGGATCATCATTTTTTCAGGCTCAAGTAGTGACTGATCAATAACTTAATAATGTAATGGATAACTAGCAAAGAATTAGCAAAGAACAAGCAAAGCTTGAACGAAACGAAATAGTGGTACGTGTCCATCATTTCATTCTGAGCGCAGGTAAGCGGTCATGAATAGATAATGTTGTACGTATTACAACTTGGGCTCATGGATACGGATGGCTTCGTAATTATTGTTGTACGAAATACATGAATTGTTCCACTTAGCCGCCTGAATCAGATGGAATGCTGCCTTTTGTGCAACAATGTTCAATTTAGCCCGATTTCCTGGGTAGAATGTTGTATTTCGTGCAGGATTTCAGTTAACAGCTTAAATTAAGTTCAGCTATCTACCATTTATTTTTATTATTTAGTTAGTGATCAATCACTAACAAAAATTAATAATAAATAACAATCTATTATACCAGGAGGAATTTCAAATGATAAATAAAGCGATGGTACTGGGAGCAACCGGAGGGACAGGAACGGTGATTATTGCCGAGCTGCTTCGAAGAGGGATCAAGACTGTAGCCTTTGGGCGCTCCATGCCGAAGCTGGAACAGCTCGCGGCCAAGCTCGGGAATCCAGCAGGGCTGAGCCTGCAGACCGGAGATGTGTTCCGTGCGGATGATGTATTTAAGGCCGCGCGCGGGGCTGATGTTATTTTTCACAGTGCATCGGTGCCTTATCACGAAATGGCCGCGAAGCTGCTGCCGATGGGTGAAGCTGTGATGGAGGCCGCGAACCGCCTGGGGGCGAAGGTAGTGGCTGTAGACGGGATTTATCCGTATGGCAGAAGAGTGAATGAGCAGCCGATTGACGAGAACTATCCGAAGAATCCGCATACCCGCAAGGGGAAAATAAAGCTGGAATTCGAGCGGATGTTCTTCAGCCCGCGCTGGAGCGGCACGAAGGGAATGATTGTCCGCCTGCCGGATTATTACGGCCCCACGGCCAATGAAGCCTCTTACCTCGGATCGACGCTGGAAGCCATAGCTGCCGGTAGACTCGCGATGTTCATCGGCAATATGAACGTTCCGCGCGAATACGTCTATCTGCCGGATGCGGCAGTGATGATGGTGGAGCTCGCCCTCCGCGAGGAGGCCTATGGGCAGAACTGGAACATTCCTGGAGCAGGCGTGATCTCCGGCAAAGAGATCGTCCGGATTGCCCGCGAAGCCGCCGGAAGCTCGAAAGTGGTTATCCCCTTAGGCGCAGCAGGTTTGTCACTGCTCGGCCTGTTTGTACCGGTAATGAAAGAGATTGTCGAGATGCTGTATCTGACGAAGGAGCCGTTGCGGCTCAGCGGTGCGAAGTACGAGCGGGTAGCCGGACCGGTTCCGGCCACGCCTTTTGAACAGGGGATAACAGCGACGATCCATTCCCTCCAGAACCGTGCAGATGAAAATGTACAAATCCCCTTATAAAACAGGAGTAATCTGCAGAAGATAGAAATAGTCAGGTTTCCCAATCTGTGATACTATTTATTTCTATATACAATGAGGAAGTGAAGCTTAATGATCAGCATTACCATTCCGGCACCGGAAGTTACTATTTTTAAGCAGGAGAACCCTGTGCTCAGCCATATTTACGGATTTTCGGATTTTCACCTGATTACCCGCGAAGCCGGCGGCATCTTCATGTTCTACAATGACAAGGATGAGCTGCTGTTTGTAGGCAAGGCACGCAAGCTGAGACCGCGGATCAAGAAGCACTTCGAAGATAACGTATCGGTCATGAAGCCTCACCGCGACGAGGTTACCAAGATTGAAGTCTGCCTCGTGGAAGACCCGGTCGACAGAGAAATTTATGAGACTTACATTGTGAACAAGCTTAAGGCGAAATACAATGTGGAGAAGGTACTGTATAAATAATGGTTTGGATGAAAAGCGTGGTCCCTGCTTCCTGCGGACTGCGTTTTTTTGTTGTTCAGGAAATTATGCTGTTTGACCTTTTGCAGGCGGGGTTCCCGATGTAACTTGGATAATGATGCATGCAGGTGCCGTCCGGTCAGGATGGTGCCTGTTTGCTGTACAGTTAAGCGTTAAATCCCGGATTTGAACCGGGAGATGTATTACTCTGGCCTTAGGATGCTATGACAACACGCCGGAATAATCCGGGATTTTCGGGCGCGGTGTGGTCCTTGTTTTTCGGGAACGTCCAGTACAAATGGCATAGGTGATTTATCCTGAAATAAGCCTGTCAGCGGCTTGTATGGCGCAACTTAGGCCTTTGGATACATTTAGTAAAGTTAGATACTAAGGCTCACTAACGCATCCGCTAAATCAACTATAATAAACTCGTATATGCTCGACATATTTTGACATTTATAATGAGGTGATTATATAGATGGCGGCTCCGTTTTTTAAGAAGAAAGAAGCTGTGGACAAACCGGCCAAACCGGGTATGGTTCAAAAGGTTCAACTGGCCGAACCTCCGCCCGAAGATAGCGATAATTATGAGAAGGCTGAAAGTTCTCCCGGCCTCGTGTCCGTCGGCAAAGCGCAGCTGGATAAAAAGTCGCTGGATCTTGTCTTCGCAGTAGAGCAGATGATTCAGGCCCGAGCGCATGCTGAAACGAATAACCATGAGCTGCAGGACCGGCTGAATCATTCCAGCAGTCATGTGGAGAGGCTGGGACGGGATCTCAAGAACCTGAACAAGGTAATTGAAGAGCGGGAGAAGAGCATCCTGGAGCTAGAGCATAAGCTGGTGGAGAAGAATCTGAAGGTGGACCAGGTACTGGAGGATTACCGTGAGCTGCACACGACCCTGTCAGGAGAAATGGATGAGCTCAAGAGCACCATTGATCTGGAGCAGCAGAAATATGCCAATCTTGTACAAAAACATAATGATGCCATCTCCGAGAAGCTGAAGCGGATGAATGAGCTCGAAGAGAAGATCGGGCGCCTGGAGACAGAGAACAGTCACCTGAAACAGAAATACGATACGGTCCGGCAGGAGAAAACCTACCTCTCCAGCATGATCAGCGATTTCACCAACCGCATGACCGTACCCTTTGGCGGAAGCACTCCGCCGGCAGAGCGTAACGACAGCAACGGAGATACATAGGACTTATGCCAGTACACCCGGCGAACGCTGCTCGGATGGTAGAGCTGCTGTCCCTTGAGCAGAGGCAGGGCGTCTATCAGATGGAGGTAGGTTTAACCCACAGCAGCGGTTCCGCCCGCCAAATACTAATCATCGATGAATATACATATGTGCAATTGAGTATGCTTGGCCCCTTCGCGGGTCAGCGTGTGCGTCTGTCTCTCTATCCCAAATGGGACCCCTTCCGCCGCAGCTTTTTCAGCTCCCTGATCAAAATGAACCAGACGTTTAGCGAAACGCTGTATTATGCCTGCTCCGAGGAGTATGCCTCGCAGCTTGTGAAGGCGCGGCAGGAGGAAGAACGTCCAGCCGGGCCCGAACCTGCTGCTCAGGTACCGTCACTTGAATTGCCGCAGCATAGACCTGGACAACTGAAACGCAGCCGCAGCCTGCGGCCTGCCCGGGCCATACTGCTGCGCGGTATTCTGTTCAGCTGCCTCATCGCATTGTTCCTGCTGCGCATGGACGGCAAGCTGTTCAGCAACAGCGCAGAAGCCCATGAGGACCCGTTGCAGGCAGCCGTAGCTGCGGACGTCAGCAGCAGTCCCCTTATTAATGTTATACCGGTGATCCAGACGGCGGCCTACCAGAGCAGCGAAGTCCCGGCAGTCCCGGAAGAGGCTCCGGAAGATACCCTGGAAGATACCCCGGAAGATACCTCTGCAGCGGCTCCGGAGACTGCGGTTGAAGAGATTGAACTGGACGGGAACAGCTATGAATACAGCCTGCCTCAGGGGTATGTGGCCTTATCCTTCGACGATGGGCCCTCGCAGTACACAAGGCAGATTGTAGATATTCTGGACGAGTATGGTGTGGCGGCGAACTTCCTGTTTATTGGACAGAACGCCAGCAGCCGCCCGGCAGAGGTCAGCTATGCTAGTGAGCATGGCATGCCAGTCGGCAGCCACTCCTGGGATCACAGTGATATGACACGGAACAGTCCTGAGGAGAACCGCCAGAATCTGGAGCGGGCCAGCCGGCAATTGGAGTCGAACATGAACTCTGCGGTAACTATCTTCCGTCCGCCTTATGGTGCAGTTAATGATGAGCTGGCCGCTGAGGCGAAGCGGCAGCATATGAAGCTGCTGCTCTGGAACCGGGACCCAGAGGATTGGAAAGCCGATAATGCCCCGCAGGTCCTCCGTTATTTCCATACAACGGACCCGTCAGGCGGCATCTACCTGCTGCACGAAAAAGCAGTTACGGTCCAGGCACTTCCTGAGATTATTGAGTATCTTCAGGCACAGGGACTGAAGTTCGCCGTCTTCAAATAAAAAGCAGGAAGCGTATCCCGGATCGCGGGGTGCGCTTTTCTGCGTATGTGCACGGAAATGACCCGGAATCGGCAGCGTTTCCCCTTGTTTTAATAAACAAAATTTGAGACAATAAGTTATTGTTGTTGCTAATGTCCCCCGCAAGGTAGAATAGATTGATTGAACTTTAAAGTTTTGAAAAGAGGATATGAAATGAATAAAGAATCCATTTATGGATTGACTTTGGAACAACTGACCGCCTGGCTGCTGGAGCATGGGCACAAGAAATCCCGTGCATCCGCTGTCTGGGAATGGCTATACCGCAAGCGGGTTACCAGCTTTGCAGAGATGACGGGGATGAACCCGGACTGTGTACAGCTGCTGGAAGAGCATTATGTCTTTCAGACGATGGAAGAGCATGTGAAGCAGGAATCGGCTGACGGCACTGTCAAATTCCTGTTCCGCTTACAAGACGGCAACCTGATTGAAACGGTGCTTATGCGGCAAAAGTACGGTCTGTCCGTCTGCGTCACCACTCAGGTCGGCTGCAATATCGGCTGCAGCTTCTGCGCAAGCGGGCTGCTGGCGAAGAGCCGAGATCTCACCAGCGGCGAGATTGTCGAGCAGATTATGAAGGTCCAGCTTGATCTGGATCAGGCCGGTCTTGGGCAAAAGGTCAGCCATGTAGTCGTAATGGGCATCGGTGAGCCGTTCGATAATTTCCGGCATCTGCTGAATTTCCTGATTACGATCAAGGATCACAAGGGTCTGGCCATTGCCGGCAAAGGCATTACCGTATCCACCAGCGGTCTGGCTGACAAAATCAGAGAATTCGCCGACGCCAATATGCAGGTCAATCTGGCGATCTCCCTGCATGCGCCGAATAATGAGCTGCGGACACAGATCATGAAGATCAACCGTGCCATTCCTATAGAGAAGTTAATGCCGGCGATTGATTACTATCTGGAGAAGACCAACCGGAGAATTACCCTGGAGTATATCCTGCTGAAGGATATCAATGACCGTGAGGAGCATGCCCTGGAGCTGGCCGAGTTAATCGGAGACCGGCGCCAGCTGGCGAATGTGAATCTGATCCCGTATAATCCGGTAGATGAGCATAGCCAGTACCAGCGGAGCGAGCGGGAATCCGTGCGTGCGTTCTTCGATACGCTGAAGAAACAGGGCGTCAGCGTCAGCACCCGGCTGGAGCACGGAGTCGATATTGATGCGGCCTGCGGACAGCTGCGCAGCAAGCAGATCAAGAAGACCAAAGGCAAGGCAGAGGTGCCGGCAGCGCAGTTTCCCGGATAAATTAGGCAGCAGTTTGTCATCATAAGTACGATGCTGTCTAAAAGGACAGCAAAGGCGTTTCTACTTGTGTTACAATAATCTGGCAGTGATTTGAGAAATGAGGAATGCGACGTGTTGACATTTACAAGCTACACCGTGGAGAACGTAAGAGATCCTTTTGGAATACTAAGCGGCAAGCGATATGAGTTCGTCATTAACCTGGATGTGCCGGAAGATGATGAGCTATACGTAGAGAACGGTGTTTCGGCCCGAGTAATTGTGAAAGTGGAAG
Organism: Paenibacillus sp. FSL R10-2736; assembly: GCF_038000245.1. Classification (NCBI taxonomy): domain Bacteria; kingdom Bacillati; phylum Bacillota; class Bacilli; order Caryophanales; family Paenibacillaceae; genus Paenibacillus; species Paenibacillus sp. FSL R10-2736. Next base: position 227,063 of record NZ_JBBOBN010000002.1, on the reverse strand, counting down.
AAGAGCAGACAAGCATTGTCAGCTACGATCTGCAGGAAACATCGTCAGGCAAGGTTCTCGATTTCGATATGGAAGAAGACGAGGAAGCAGCACTGGTTCTGTTCTGTTCAGAGCATTTGCCTGAATAAGACTTGGCTGTAAGTGCTGGAAGGAAACTGCTGAACCTGGCGGTTTCCTTTTTTTGTTGCCTTGAACCGGGTGAGCGCATGCCAAAAATGGGACTGCCGCAGTCATCTGCAATGATGACTGGACAGTCCCGTTCTTTTTTCTATACACGTGCTACAAGCAGCCTTCCACATAATAATGAATCTGCTTGTTCCACCACGGCCAGTCATGACCGGCATCATGCCCCCAGTAGTCGATCCGTGCGGGAATGCCTTTGCGTCCGAGCACATCCTGAAGCAGCCGGGTCTCATGCAGCATTTCATCCTCATACGCGCCTTGTCCGACGCAGACGATGATGTTGCTGCTGCGGTACTGGTTCAGATAATAATCATCCGTCAGTCCCGGCAGATAATGCAGCGGTGAATTCAGGTAGATCTGCTCACTCATATAGTCGCCGAAGAAATAATAGGTGGAATAGACGCCGCTCAGGGCGATTAAGGTATCGAAATATTGCGGATAACGGAAAAAGAAGCTGGCACTGTAATAAGCGCCCATAGAGCAGCCTGAGATCAGAATGCGCTGATCGGTCCCGCCGTTGTTCTGCTTGCTCTGGTGGAGGATGCCGGGAATCAGCTCATACGCGATATATTTATCATACTGCTCATGGCGGTGCACCCGGTCCTCGTTATTCCAGTGAGTGGAGAAGAAGGTCTCTTCATCAATACTGTCGCAGGCCCATATCTGCAGCTTGCCCGCTTCAATGAAGGAGGAGAGCGTGTCAATCATACCCGAATCCTCATATTGATAAAAGCGTCCAAGCGACGTGGGGAAGACGAGCATCGGTTTGCCGGCGTGGCCGTATATTTTATATTCCATGTCTCTGCCCAGGTTGTGGCTGTACTCCTTATGGTAGCTTATCCTCATCCGTTAACACATCCTATCCCTCTTCTTGGTGAATATAACCTCTGATGTCCCTAACCTCCGAAAGCTCGGGAGAACGGAACTGATAAGCGCTGTTGCCCATCGCTCTGCTGAATACCTCTTCGATCTCGGCATAGTTCACAATCCGCCCGCCGAATGTGCGGTAGATGTCCTCGTGGCTGTGAGCGTAATGCTTATGATTCTTGCGGCTGGCATAGCCAACGTAATATTTGCCTTCGTAAGGACCGCCGACCTCATTGTGTACGATCATGCTGGCCCATTCTTTATAGACATCCACATCGTATGCGAAGTTAATGGCATCGGTCATCCAGGCGCCCGGGGGACGCATATTCACTTCCAGGGCAATGATCCGGCCATCCTTGTGTGATTTGAACAGCTCGATATGGAAGAACCGTTCCCGGATGTCAAAAGCCTTCAGAATATTCTTCCCGGCCTCTTCTACCTCGGGGCTGATATCTCTCAGACAGAAATAGTAGAGGTGGTTATCCGTGTTGACGACCTCCATGACACTATTCTCGAACAGGTGGCTGACCGCGAACCGCACATTGCCGTCAATATCCACCAGCCCGTCATAGGTGAGGATAACTCCATCGATGAATTCCTCAATAATAAAGGCTACATCCTCCGGCTTGGTGTCAAAAAAGTGCTGCAGCTCCTCTTCGTTATTAATCTTGTACGTATTGCTGGCACCGGAGCCGAGATCGGGCTTAACCACCAGCGGGAAGCCGGCGCTTTGGATGAAGCTCTCCACGCTTTCACGCGTAGTCCCGGTGGAGAACTGAACGGTGCTTACACCGCTTTTATGGAAGAATTCTTTCATCTTGGACTTCTGCTTCAGGTTGGAGACGAAATCGGACTTGGTGCCGTAAATGTTGAAATCCGTGCGGATAGCGGCATCCTGCTCCAGCCAGTATTCGTTCAGCGACTCGAAGCGGTCAATCTTACCGTATTTATAGGTGAAAAAAGCAACGGCCCGCAGGATCTCCTCGTAGCTCTCCAGATTGCTTACTTTATAATACTCCGTCAGTGCCGACTTCAGCTTGTCCTCCAGCTGGTCATATTCGGCATCGCCAATCCCGAGCACCGTCGCCCCCTGCTGCTGCAGCTGGGTACAGAAATCAGCGCTGTTCTTGGGGAAATGCGGGGAAAAGAAGATAAAATTCATGCAGAACCAGCCCCTTTGGCTAAAATATAATTCCGAGTTAAATTGTATGATTAATTCAATCTACCAGTTTCGTCATTATTCGTCAATCCTTAGTCTGGCTTTTGCTGCAGTTTCCGGTTGAGCCTGGCCAGCAGCCCGCTGAAGGTCTGGCAGTCCACGGGAGACCAGTCTTCAAAAATCTGCTCATAGCGCTGCAGCCGGATGTCCCGGGCCTCGGCAAACGTCTGCGCACCCAGCGCGGTAATCTGAAAATAGCTTGATCTTCCATCCTGCGGATCAGGCACCTTTACCACATAATCCTTCGCCTCAAGGACGCTCGTCTGCCTGCTGATGGTAGAGGTATCGAGGCCGAATTCTTCGGCGAGCGCTTTAACGCCTACCTTATCGTGGTTCGACAGATGGTGGAGCAGGGTGTAGGAGGAGCGGTCCAGTCCGCCATGTTTTTTATCCAGCGAGCCGAGGCGGATTAGCGTAATGAGCTCATGGTTCAGGGTTTCGAGGTTTTTATCAGTCTGTTCATCAGCCATAGTTAGTATCCGTCCTTTATGATTGAGTAATTCTTAAGGTCCAGCCTTATATGTCTCCATATTATAAGTGATAATACAGCCCTAAGCGAAAGCTGCCGGTTATTTATGAAAGCATAATGAAACTCTAATGAAATAAGTCATATTGACTTCCAGGATGATAGTTGTATAATACACGTATATTGAAATGATTGTATCATACACCTATATTAGTGTGAAGCTAATGTTTATAGTGGTGGCAGTGCAGAGGAGAGAGCATACTTGGGTAATCAGACGGCAAAAAATTCATCATTCTGGCTTATTATTCTGGCCATCTTTTTCGGTAATTTCATGGCCATTCTCAGTACAACAACGATTAACGTTGCGTTCCCGGTGTTTCTGAAAGACTTCCATGCAGAGATCAGCACGGTGCAATGGATGATTACGGGTTATCTGCTGGCTACCGGCGTAATTGCTCCGGTCGTAGGATATTTCGGCGACAAGTGGAGCTATAAATATCTCTATGTGTTTGCCCTGTCGGGCTTCACCTTGTTCTCCGGGCTGTGTACCGTGGCCTGGAGTATTCATTCCCTGATTATTTTCCGGATTGTGCAGGGAATATTCGGCGGGCTGATTATCCCGACGACGATGACGATGATTTATCAGTTTATCGAGAAAGAGAAGCAGGCTTTCGCCATGAGCCTCTGGAGCCTGTCCTCCATGCTGGCTCCTGCCTTCGGGCCAACGCTCGGCGGCTGGCTTACCGGCTACTTCGGCTGGAAATCGCTGTTCATGATCAATCTGCCGATCGGCATCATCGCGATTGTGGTAGCGCTGAAATGCCTGCCGTTCCAGCGTCAAACCGCCAGCAGCAGAAGCTTCGATCTGCCTGGATTCGTAACCGTGATTCTGAGCAGCGCCTTTATTATTCTCGCTTTCAATAAGGGGAATGCCTGGGGCTGGACCTCATGGAAGACCTTATCCCTGCTGCTGATTGGTGCAGCAGCCTTAACCTACTTCATCCGCCGGGAGCTGTCTCTGCAGGAGCCGCTGCTGAACCTTAAGGTGTTCAAGCAGAACCGGTTCACCTACAGTCTGATCATTAACTGTATTATTACCGTTGCGTTATACTCGGGGACCTTCTTAATTCCGGTCTTCCTGCAGGACATCCAGCAGTCCACTCCGCTGAAGACGGCACTTGTACTGCTGCCCGGCTCGATCGTAATGGCGGTCATGTCACCGGTCGTCGGCAAGCTATATTCCCGGATCGGCCCGTTCTGGCTCATTCTCAGCGGTATTCTGCTGCTGAGCGCTTCAACCTGGGAGCTTAGCCATATTACGCTGGCCGTTACACATACCCGTGTGGCGATGCTGATGGCCCTGCGCAATGTTGGCATTGCCCTGGCCTTCATGCCGGTGACGAATGCCGGGATGTCAGCCGTACCCAAGCAGATTACGGGGCATGCTTCTTCCGTGACGAACTGGGTCCGCCAAGCTACAGGCGCGTTGTCCATTGCCGTGTTCAGCTCCTTGCTCGCCTCCAGATCACTCGCCCATCAGCAGGAACTCAGCGGCGGAGCTTCTGCGGCAGGTGCGCTGATCAAGGCGCAGGGAATGACCCTGGGCGTACAGGATATTTTCCTGATCGCTACATTGGTTGGCCTGCTGGCGATTCCGCTGACCTTTCTGCTGAGAAGCGGAATCGGCAAGGCTGCGGCAGCTCCTGTGCTGCAGGCCGGGGCCGGGAAGCAGAGGGCGAACAGGTAAGCTGATGGTTAGTATATCCATTTCTTTTTACAACTCCGCCTGAAATGGGGTAGAATACAGTAAAGCAGGCACAAATAGGAGTTGTATACATGTCCAACAATGACGAAGTGTTTTTGACGAAAGAAGGTTTGGCCAAGCTCGAGGATGAGCTGAGAGAACTTAAGGGAGCAGGGCGCAAAGAGCTTGCAGCCCGGCTTAAGCTGGCGATCAGCTACGGTGATTTGAAGGAGAACAGCGAATACCACTCCGCGAAGGAGGATCAATCCTTCATGGAGACACGGATCATGATTCTGGAGAAGATGCTGATCAAGGCGCAGATTGTGGATTCCAGCAATATGGATCTGAGCACAGTCAGCGTAGGCTGCATCGTCATTCTGAATGATGTGGAATACTCCGAAAAGATTGAATATAGAGTGGTAGGTCCCGCAGAGGCTGATGTGCTGGACAACAAAATTTCTTACGAAAGTCCGCTCGGCAAAGAGCTGATCGGCAAAAAAGTGGGCGACATTATCAGCGTCAATGCCCCGATGGGCGTCATCAAATATGAGCTGCTTGAAATTAAAATGCTGTAAATCTTAAATCCTGTAATTCTTAAATCCTGTACCCTGCTTTAATAAGGGTACAGGATTTTTTGTCTAAAGATAAGAATTTATACGCTACGCCTGATAACCGGTGGTGGAGGTAGAGCCAGTGGATCGAAATAGATGGAATTTCTCCACTTGCTTATGAGCGGAAGATTACCTGCCGGACAATAGTTGTAAAATCAGCACTTAATAGGCTGCATATAAATCAGAATAGAGAAAAGGCAGGAAATTAAATGACGTTAATCCACTTAATTGCGGCAAAGGATCATAAAAAGCCGAATTAAGATACGTTTTTCCAACTATTATCTCAGAGTGGGATGCCTATGCCGTCAATTCCAGGTGATTGTCATGCACCTTGGCAGAGCAGGGTAGTGAGGTCTAATCTATCCCTTGGTAAGGTGCCGATTCTGCCCTTCGGGCGGAAATTGTTGCAAAGACTGCAAGCGGCGGGCTGCCATAGGCAGTTTCTATTAAGGATATTGATTCCGGGTCTTAGACGCTCCTTGCCCCAAAGGGTATAGTAGGGAGTAACTAAAGAACAGAGGGGTCCTGGCTTGTGATTCAGACTGTACTATCGACACTTGTAGAGGTTATTGTGCCGCTATCCATTCCGGTGGCCGCCGGGGCGCTGCTCGGACGTTATAAGAATCTTGACACGAAGCCCCTGCTGACGCTGTACCTGTATTTTCTCAGTCCGGCGATTATCCTGGATACGCTTGCTACGGCGGAAATCTCCTTCGATGATGTCTATAAGACGCTCGCATTCTCGCTGCTGAATCTGTTTCTCTTATGGGGGCTGGCTACCCTGATCGGCAAAATCCTGAAGCTGGCTCCGCCGGAAGCCGCCGGCCTGACGCTCATCTCCACTTTCACGAACAGCGTCAATTACGGTCTGCCGCTGGTGCTGCTGGCCTTCGGCCAGCTGGGCCTGGACAAGGCATCGGTCTATGTCATCGCCCAGATGGTGATTGTGAATACGATCGGCGTGTATTTTGCCGCCAGATCACAGTTCTCGGTGCGCAGCGCCGTGAAGTCAGTCTTCTCGCTGCCGGCCATCTATGCGGCCATTCTGGCCCTGCTGCTGCGGGCGCTCGGTCTGCATATGCCGCATGAGCTGGCTTCGGGCGTATCGATGGCTGCAGGAGCCTACTCGCCGGTAGTGCTGGCGATTCTCGGCGCGCAGATGGTGAAGGTCCGGGCTGCGCATACGGAGCGCAACGTGCAGCTTGCATTCTGGACGGGGCTGACCGTCCGGCTGCTGCTGGCTCCGCTGCTGGCCGCACTGGTGCTGCTCGCGCTGAACATTACGGGCACCTTATTCTCGGTGCTGCTGATTCTGGCCTCGATGCCGGTAGCGGTCAATTCCGTGGTGCTGGCCGAACGCTTCGGCAGCTCGCCATCGCTGGTCTCGCGCTGTATTGTCTGGACTACGCTGGCATCCTTCCTGGCTCTACCTGTGCTTATTGCTATGGTGGGCGGTTAGAGCTGCAGAGACGGCAACGAAAGGGAAAACGGGGCAAGGAGTGAGAGTAAGGAGTAAGAGTAAGGAGTAAGAGTAAAGAGTGAGAGTAAGGAGTGAGAGTAAGGAGTAAGAGTAAGAGTAAGAGTAAGAGTAAGAGTAAAGAGTAAAGAGTGAGAGTAAAGAGTAAAGAGTAAAGAGTAAAGAGTAAAGAGTAAAGAGTAAAGAGTAAAGAGTAAAGAGTAAAGAGTAAAGAGTAAAGAGTAAAGAGTAAGAGTAAGAGTAAGAGTAAAGAGTAAGAGTAAGAGTAAGAGTAAAGAGTAAGAGTAAAGAGTGAGAGTAAAGAGTAAGAGTAAAGAGTAAGAGTAAGGAGTAAGAGTAAGGAGTGGGAGTAAAGAGTAGGAGTAAAGAGCAAAAGAAGCTCCCGTCTTCAAACTGTGAAGGCGGGAGCTTCTTCTATTAGCAGATATACAGCATGCTGCACATCAGGCTGGACACCAGACGGAACGTCAACCGCTTAGAAATCGAAATTGTCTGGATCGGGACCGGTCCGCTGATCACGATTGAGGCTGTCAATGCGGTCCATTTCGGCGTCACTCAACTCGAAATCGAATAGGGAGGCATTCTCGATGATCCGCTGCTCTCTGGTTGATTTCGGAATGGTGACGATCCCATGCTGCAGATCCCAGCGCAGGATGATCTGGGCAACGGACTTGCCGTGGCTGGCGGCGATTTCCGTTAGCACCGGCTGATCCAGCAACTGGCCCTGCATCAGCGGAGCCCATGCTTCGATCTGGATGCCATGCGTCTTAGCGAAGCTCCGCAGCGGCTGCTGGGATAGATAAGGATGCAGCTCAACCTGATTGACCATCGGCTTGATCTCCGCATCCTGCAGGATATCCTCCAGATGATGAATCTGGAAATTGCTGACGCCGATGGCTTTGACGCGGCCTGCTTTATAGAGGGCTTCGAGCGCTCTCCAGGACTCCTTGTATTTGCCCTTCACCGGCCAGTGAATGAGATACAGATCCAAATATTCTAAACCCAGCTTCTCAAGACTGGCCTCGTAAGCAGCAAGGGTCTCTTCATAACCAAGGTCTGCATTCCAGACCTTGGAGGTTATGAACAGCTCTTCGCGGGTCAGCTTGTTCCCGGCCATAGCTTCCTTGACCGCTTGCCCGACCCCGTGTTCGTTGGCATAGACTGCGGCTGTATCAATACTGCGGTAGCCGTGGGCAATTGCGGACTTCACCGCCTGCACCAGCCCGTCGCCGTCCTCTACCTGAAAAACTCCGAGTCCAACCCACGGCATACTCACGCCGCCCTGAAGTATTGTTCTATCTTGTAAATGCTGTGCCATATCGAATGACCTCCTGAAGGAATAGTGTAGTTAAAGTTAAGATAATAATTAGACAAGCGGAACATTCAATCCGCAGATTGATTCGCTGATGACAGAATGAAGACTTTAATTTCACACTGTACGGGCAAAATGTTGTACGTAGTGCAGCTTTGATTCCTTGATATCCGGATTTACTAAAGGATTGTTGTATTAAATACAATAATTTCTTCGATAAGCCGCTTAGAAGACAAGAAATGCTGCATTTCATACAACAATCTTAAAATTTGCCCGGAATAAAGAGGGAAATGTTGTATTATGGGCAGGAATTTAAGAAGCAAGATGCTCTCCCCGTCACAGCCAGCGAGCGAGGTATTACGAGAAAGGGATTGCGGCAGCTATAGCCTATAATCAGACCATGCATACCGCTTGACTGCGCACATTTCCATTTGCGGCGTACACAGCACTTAAGCTTAAGCAGCTTCCGCCCGCTGCATACGTTCGTCCCTGTTCTCCAGCGCCCGGCTCCAGGCCGTGAGCAGAACGGCCCCGAACACCATGACAGCGCCTATCCAGGCGGTGTGGATCAGTCCCATATGATCGGTGACCAGGCCGCCGAGGTAGGCTCCGATGGCAATGCCTGCGTTGAACGCGGCAATGTTGACAGCAGAGGCGACATCTCTGGCGCCGGGCGCGAACCGGTCAGCCAGCATTACTACATAGACCTGCAGCCCGGGGACGTTCATGAAGGCGAGCAGCCCCATGAAGAAGATGGTGATCAGGGAAGCGGTCTTGAATGGAGCCGTGAAGGTGAAGATCAGCAGCACGGCGGCCTGCAGGGCGAACATATAGAATAAGGCGTTCATCGGCTTGCGGTTCGCTGCTCTGCCGCCGATCACATTGCCGATGGCAATGGCGATGCCATAGACGAGCAGGATCACAGCGACCGTCTTCTCCTGGAAGCCGCTGATCTCATGCAGCAGCGGGGAGAGATAGGTGAAGACGACGAACGTTCCGCCGTAGCCCAGGGCTGTAATGGCAAAAGACAGCAGCAGCCGGCCGTTCGTCACCAGCTTGACCTGCTCGCGTAGCGGTGTGCGGGTCCCCTTGCGGAGTCCGGCGGGCACCAGAATCAGATTAGCGATCAGCGCGAGGATGCCGATCACGACAATGGCGGTGAAGGCGGCCCGCCAGCCCAGCTGCTGTCCGAGGAAGGTGCCAAGCGGCACGCCGGTGACCGTGGCTACGGTAAGGCCGGTGAACATAATGGAGATGGCGCTGGCCCTGCGGTTCTCGGGCACCAGGTCGGCGGCGATGGTGGAGGCGATCGACATGAACAGGCCATGCGAGAGGGCGGATATTACCCGGGCGGCCAGCAGGGTGCCGATTCCGCCAGCAGCGGCCGCAAGACTGTTACCGGCGATGAATACGAGCATCAGCAGGAGCAGCAGTGTTTTGCGGGAGACTCTTGTGGTCAGCGAGGTTAGCACAGGCGCACCGAAGGTTACGCCGAGCGCATACAGAGTTACGGTTAATCCGGCGGTGGTCACGGATATATTCAGGTCATCAGCTATGAGCGGCAGCAGCCCGACACTGATAAACTCGGTTGTTCCTATCGCAAAGGCGCTGATCGCCAGAGCCAGCAGCGCGAGGGTACTTCTTTTTGTGTCCAGAGACATGTTCTTCACTCCTACTATGGTAATCACCGGCCGGTAAGTGCTATTATGGAGTACAGATGCGAAAATGGATAGTACGTACTTTAAAGTACTATAGGTACCAAAAAGTACCCATAAACTACCCATAAACTACCCATAAACTACCCGCTAAGAGACACATACAGGGATGTAAAGTGAGCATACAGGAGGCATTATAATGGCTAAAAAATATAATATTTCAGTCGAGGCTACGCTAGAGGTCATCGGGGGGAAGTGGAAATGCGTTATTCTCTGCCACCTGACGCATGGCAAGCTGCGGACAAGCGACCTGAAGCGGCATATGCCGAATATTACGCAGAAAATGCTGACCCAGCAGCTCCGCGAGCTGGAGCAGGACGGCATTGTCAACCGGATCAGCTATAATCAGGTTCCGCCCAAAGTGGAATATGAGCTGAGTGAATACGGACAGACACTCGGCTCCATTCTGGACTCCCTGTGCGCTTGGGGAGAGCAGCATATTATTAAAGAGTATGGCGATAAATTCGCCGTGCTTGAGGACAATGTGCTGAATAACAAGAAGGTGGAGCTGCTGCCCGGAGGCGTGGAATAAGGCGCAGCAGACCTATGACCGTACACAAAGAACCGCAAGCCCCGGAGGCTTGCGGTTCTTTGATATGCCTGGTGTCCGGCCAGCTGCCGAGATAAACAGCTGGACAAGGCGCTAATCCGGTTGTCCTTCACTGACCTGAATCGTGAAGATAAAGACGGCCCCTTGCTCAACATCCGGCTTAGCGTAGATTGTTCCGCCCATCAGATCGACCAGCATTTTGCAGATGGACAGCCCGAGTCCGGTACCCCCGAACTTACGGTTGATCGTAGCGCCGATCTGGGTGAACGGCTGGAACAGGTATTTCATTTTGTCCGCAGGAATGCCAATGCCGGTATCTTCAATAATGAACTCAAGCTCCATTACCCTATCCATCGCTTGCCGGAGATGAACCCCTACCTTAACGCCGCCCGAGTAGGTGAATTTGATTGCATTGCCGATCAGGTTGTTCAGTACCTGGCGCAGACGGTTGGGATCGCCTATGAGCAGTGCGGGAATGGCTGGATCAATGAAGGTCTCCAGGACCAGATTGCGTTCCTTGGCGAGTGCCCGGAAGAGATCAACGGTTTCCTTGATGCAGGAGTGGAGGTTGAAGAGCTCATAGTCCAGCTCCATTTTGCCGGATTCGATCTTGGTGAAGTCCAGGATATGATTAATGACAGACACCAGCGCGTGGCCGCTTGTATGAATGATTTCGGCCATTTCCAGGTCATCCGCCGCCAGCTCAGAGGTCCGCAGCACATCCGACATGGCAATAATTCCGTTCAGCGGTGTGCGGATTTCATGGCTCATCATGGCGAGGAAGCCGCTTTTGATCCTTAGAGCGACTTCGGCAGTGTCCTTCAGCTCGGTCAGAACGCTATTCGCCGCCTCCAGCTCCTGGGATTTAAGCTGCAGCTCTTTGCGGGTCCGATAGAGGCGTACGAAGCCGTCAATTTTGCTCTTAAGCACGATCGGATGGAAAGGCTTGGTCAGGAAATCTATAGCTCCGGCTGAATAGGCCATCATATAGTTCTCCAGCTCTGAAGTCAGCGCGGTGAGGAATATAATCGGGATGTCACGTGACTTTTGACGCGCTTTGATCCGCTTCGCCGTTTCGAATCCATCCATGTCCGGCATGAGCACATCCATAATAATCAGGGCGAACTCCTGCTCCAGCAGACATTTCAGGGCCTCCATGCCGGAGGTTGCACCAATCAGCTGATAAGGTGTGTCGGCCAGCAAAGCCTGCATAGACAGGAGCTCATCCGGCCGGTCATCGACAAGTAAAATATTAATAGGGTAATCCATAATTCCTCCTACTGAATCAACCATAATTTCAGCACACTCACCAGCTGTGTCGTATTGATCGGTTTGGATATATAATCGTTCGCTCCGGCCTGCAGGCATTTGACCCGGTCTTCCTCCAGGGCGCGGGCGGTCAGCGCGATAATCACCAGCTGGTCATACTCCGGTCTGAGCCGGATATGCTTCATGGTCTCGTAACCATCCATCTCAGGCATCATAATATCCATGAATACGAGCTCAACGCCCGGGTGTGTCTCCAGATGCTCCAGGGCTTCTTTACCGTTCTGGGCAAAGCTGATCTCCATATTATAACCTTCGAGCACACTGGATAACGCAAAAATATTACGCATATCATCATCCACAAGCAGAATGCTTTTTCCGGCAAAGGCCGACTCCGGATTGTGCAGATTCTCGATCAGCTGCTGCTTATCCAGCGGCAGGTCAGCATGCTTGCGGTGGAGGTATAAGGCTGTGTCATCGTAGAGCCGTTCCATAGACCGTACATTCTTGATAACAATGCTCTCGGCGTAGTGCTTGAGGCGCTGCTCATCGGTCTTGCTGAGATCCTTGCCTGTATAGATAATGACCGGCAGGGTTTGCAGCTTACGGTTGGTTTTGACCTGCTCCAGCAGATCGAAGCCGGAAATATCCGACAGGCCTAAGTCCAGCACCATGCAGTCAAAATGATGACTGGCCAGATGCTCCATCGCTTCCCTGCCTGTGCCGACCGCAATAATGTTCACATCGGGATGCGCGATGAATTCGACAAGGCTGCTGCGCAGCATCTTGTTGTCTTCAACAATCAGCAGGCTCTTCACCGGACGGCGGATATACGTCTCAATCTGCAGGAAGGCTGCCTCCAGTTCGGCATAATCACTTGGCTTCTTCCAGAAGGACAAGGCGCCCATCGCCAGGCTCTGCTGATTCTCCTCGGCTGTGGAGATGACATGCACCGGAATATGGCGCAGCTCCGGCCGGCTCTTCAGCCGGCTGATAATCGACCAGCCGTCCAGAACGGGAAGATGCAGATCCAGCAGGATGGCATCGGGCTTGTAGGCATGTGCCAGCGCCAGACCCTGATCGCCCTGGAAGGCAACGATCGCCTTGAAGCCCCGGCTGCGCGCCAGTTCAAGCAGCATAGTGGCGAATTCCGCATCCTCCTCTATGATCAGCAGGAGAGTGTCGCCGGGGAGCAGATTGCCGCGGTCATCCTCCATCTCGGCATATTGCAGCAGCTTCGGATTGGTGATGGAAATATCGGGAACGAACGATTCCCGGAAAGCAGGATTCTCCCGGCTGCCGGTCTCGGAACCCGGCATATCCGCAGTGGCTGCGGCTGCAAAGGTAGCGGCAGCCAGCGCCTGTGCGTCCTCTCCCGGCTCAACTGCAGGAATGATCAGCGAGAAGGTACTGCCTTTGCCTTCAACGGAATCCACTTCAATTCTTCCGCCCAGCAGGGTAGCCAGCTCGCGGCAGATCGTAAGTCCAAGACCGGTGCCGCCGTATTTGCGGCTGGTGGTGCCGTCCGCCTGCTGGAACGCTTCGAAGATGCTTCCCAGTTTGGAGGCGGCAATGCCGATGCCGGTATCGCTGACAGCGAGGACTACTTCTTCGCCGCTGGTGCGGATGGACAGGGAAACGGAGCCTTGCTCCGGGGTGAACTTAATAGCATTGGACAACAGATTATTCATAATCTGCTGCAGTCTGTGGCCGTCGGTCATTAGATGGTCAGGCAGCCTGTTGTCTGAATGGACATCGAACCGGAGATTCTTTTTCTTGGCCTGCTGTTCAAAATGGCGGAAAATATGGTTGCTGAGGTCCTGTAAAGAGACCGGTTCAAGAACAGGAGTCATTTTGCCGACCTCCAGCTTGGCCAGATCGAGAATCTCATCGATCAGCTGCAGCAGATCCTTGCCTGCTGAGAAGATGGTATGCACATATTCCAGCTGTTTCTTCTCAAGATTGCCTTCCTTGTTCTCGGCGAGGATCTGCGAGAGAATCAGCAGGCTGTTCAGCGGTGTGCGCAATTCATGCGACACGTTGGCGAGGAATTCCGATTTATACTGGGCAGCCATGAAGATTTCCTGGGCCTGTGCCTGAATTTCTTCCTTCTGCTGCTCGGTAAGCCGGACTTGGAGCAGCAGCTGATCATTGGAGGCTGCAAGCTCTTCTTTCTGGGTCAGAAGCTCATCGGCCTGAGCCTGGAGCTCGTCCGTCTGGGCCTGAAGTTCTTCCGTTTGAGCTTGAAGCTCCTCAGTCTGTGCCTGGAGTTCTTCCTTCTGATCCAGAAGTTCATTCGTCTGGGCCTGAAGCTCTTCAGCCTGATCGGCAATCTCGGCCTTTTGGCGTTCTGTAAGCTGGAGCTGCTTCTGCATATCGCGGTTCGCGGCCGATAATTCATCGGCTTGTGCCTTGATCTCTGTCGATTGCCGGCTGGTAATCTCCATTTGCTGCTGGAGCTCCAGATTGGAGGCGTACAGTTCTTCCGTCTGCTGCCTCAGCTCATCGGCCTGGGCTTCAATCTCGGCTTTTTGTTCCTCTGTCAGCTCCATTTGCGCCTGAAGCTCTTCATTGGAGGACAGCAGGCTCTCGGCCTGCATCTTCAGCTCTTCTCCCTGATCCTGCAGCTGATCCGTCTGCAGCCGCAGCTCCTCGGTTTGGGCCATAAGCTCTTCGGTCTGTGCCTCCAGCTCTTGGGTCTGTGCCGTCAGTTCCTCGGTCTGCGCTTCGAGCTCGTCCTTCTGCAGCCGGGTTTCGCTCAGCAGCTCTTCAATTCTGGCCACGCCGGCCAAAGTATTGATCAGCACCCCCATGTTCTGGCCGGCCCGCTCGATCAGCTGATGCTCCTTATAACCGAACGGGTGCAACGCTGCCAGCTCCATTACGGCGACCACTTCCAGCTCATGCATGATCGGGACTACGATAAGCGATGAAGGGGAAGCTTCGCCCAGCGCGGAATGGACTTTGATATAGTGCTCCGGAAGATCCTCCAGCACGATGGTCTGCTGATCCACCGCACATTGTCCGACCAGTCCGCTGCCCAGCTGAATGGGTTCGCCGCGGCCAGCCGATTCGTCAAAGGCATAGCCTGCCGCGAAGTTCAGCTGACCTCCGTGCTTCACATATACGGCTCCATAGCTTCCGCCGACAGCGGCGGCCAGCCTGCTGATAAATACACGCGCTGCCGTCTGCAGATGCACCGACCCTTGAAGCTGCAGCGCCATCTCTGACACTTGCGTGTTAATCCAGGCCTGCTCCTCCGCCTTCAGCCGCAGTTCGCGTTCTTCGGCGGTTCTGTGATGAAGATCGGCCGCGAGTTTATAATAAGAAGCTGCGAGCAGTCCGAATTCATCCTTGCGTACGGTTGCTGCGGCTGCAGGATTAAGCGTCCCGTCGGCGATATCCCGGGAGATGTTCGTAATCCGGTCCAGCCCGTGGTCAATATTCCGGTGAATGCTGAAGATAAGGCCTATTCCAATCAGAATCCCGCCCCCGCCTAATCCATTAATGAAGAGACGCGGAATGCCTTCCAAATAGAGTGAAGATATAATAATCATACTGCCCAGAAGCAGTATAGAAACCGATGTTGCTAACCAAACCTGTTGTTTAATCCTCATAGTTCGCCGCCTTTGTTCAGTTAGTACTACTAAATATATATAAGTATACTTTTAATAGACGCCGGGCGATATAGAGGACACAGAGAAAACACCGAAAAACCTGATTTTTACAAGGTTTCCGGTGTTATTTTCCAGTATAAAAGGATTGAATTTCCCGGCAGGCGGCGTCAGCGCCGCCGGCTGCCGCCCTGACGCCGACGGGCAGCAGCACGGTTCGAAGCATGGCCGCCTGCACCGCCGCCGACCGCCTGCTGCTGCTTGGATCCGGGACTCTCGATGGCGGCATTGGTCCCGCCCGAGCTGTAGGTTCCGCTGCCGCTGCCGACCTGTGTGGCGGAGGAGCTACTGCTGCCCCTCGGGAGCTTCACGGTCTGGTTGTTCACGACGATGACAATCTCCTTCTCTCCGGCGCGCGGATGAAGCAGCGGCGCGTGACGGCGGGTGCCCCGGTATCCCCTGCTGCCTGTGTTCGCCGCAGTTCCCCCGGCTCCGACGCTCTCCTGCTGGCGGGTATAGGGTGAAGCAATGGCTGCATTGCTGCCTGCTGCGCTGCTCCGGCCGGCGCCGCTGGCAATCTGTGTGGTATTGGCTGCGTTGGTATATTGGTTATTGATAACAAACACCAGCCGGCTGATGCCGGCCAGCGGGGTGCGGGTAACAATCCGCTGCTTCCCTTTTTGAATAATGACAGTTATCCGGTCCTTTTGCTTAGCCATCCGTATCATGCCTCCCTGCGTAGGTTTTCCTTATCATTAATGCGCGGAGGAAGGAAGGGTGAGGAATACGGGCGCTGCCACCCCATAAACAAACGGTTGCCTAGTGAGCAGGGAGAATCGGTGATGAAATACGCGTGTATTTCATGAAACACTTTGAAATCCACAGCAAATATACTTAAAATTTTGCTTGTAAGGATCATACAGAGCGTGTAAGATATACGAAGGTTTTTAAAAACAGACTTATCATAATACCTCATATAATCTTGGGAATATGGCCCATAAGTTTCTACCGGATGACCACTGTAATTATCCGACTATGAGTGAAATAGCGCATCTAGGGTTCCGTTTCTTGTGCTGCGGCAGGGGAAGGACTGGTCCAAGCGATGCGGACACGCTTATGTGTTACACCACTAAGGGACAAAAACCCAGAAGGACAGATTCACTTGAGAGAAACACTCAAGGGGATCTGTCTTTTTTATTTTAAAGGAGGAAGAATCGCTGTAATGAAAGTACTGGAGGAACGCATTAGACAAGAAGGCTTAATTCTATCGGAGACTGTGCTGAAGGTAGACTCGTTTCTGAACCATCAGGTGGACACGGAGCTTGCGCTGCAAATCGGGCAGGAATTCAAAGCTATCTTCGGAGACCAGCCCATCACCAAGGTGCTGACTGTAGAGGCCAGCGGCATCCAGTTCGCCATGGCTGCAGGCATTGCGCTGGGTGTGCCGTTTATTTATGCCAAGAAAAAGAAGGCTGTTACCCTCTCCGAGGCGGTCTATTCCGCACCGGTGCATTCCTTCACCCGTCAGGAAGACTACCTGATCAGCATCTCGCAGAAGTACCTCGGACCTGGCGACAACGTGCTGATTGTCGATGACTTTCTGGCTACCGGTGCAGCGCTTGTAGGCCTATGCGATATCGTGGAGGAGTCCGGGGCGCAGCTGATGGGAGTCGGCTGTGTCATTGAGAAGAGCTTCCAGGAAGGACGCAGCCTGCTGGAGCAGCGCGGAATCCCGGTACATGCCCTGGCACGGATTGCTTCGATGTCTCCGGGGGAAGTTCACTTTATAGATAATCCCGGCACCGGCAGTGCCCGTGCGGAAGAACTAATTAAGGAGAGTGCAGGATGCTAAGCAAACAGAAGATATTCGCCCTCGGGCTTCAGCATGTGCTGGCCATGTATGCCGGAGCTGTGATTGTGCCGCTGGTGGTCGGCGGGGCACTGAATTTGAACGGAACGCAGATGGCGTATCTGATCGCAGCGGATCTGTTCACCTGCGGGCTGGCAACGCTGCTGCAGATTATGGGCAGCAAGTATTTCGGAAGCGGACTTCCCGTTGTACTCGGCTGTACCTTTACCGCAGTCAGCCCGATTATCGCTATCGCTTCAGGCTCCAACCTCCCGACAGCGTACGGGGCTATTATTATCTCCGGTCTGTTCGTTGTACTGGCAGCCCCGATATACGGGAAGCTGCTGAAATTCTTCCCTACAGTAGTAACCGGCTCCGTAGTAACTATCATCGGGCTCTCGCTGATCCCGGTAGCGATGAATAATGTGGCCGGCGGACAGGGCAGCGCTGATTTCGGCCAGCCCCGCAATCTGCTGCTGGCGCTGATTACACTGCTCGTAATTCTGGCGGTGAACCGTCTGACTACAGGCTTCCTGCGTTCCGTATCTGTACTGGTAGGCCTGGTTGTCGGAACCGTAATCGGCTATGCTATGGGCATCGTACATTTCTCTACAGTGACTACGGCCTCTTGGGTGAGTGTGGCCCAGCCCTTCTACTTCGGCTGGCCGCAGTTCAGCATTACGGCGATCTTCACGATGATTATCGTTAATATTGTGTCCATGGTGGAATCGACAGGTGTGTACTTTGCCGTGGGCAAGGCTACGGACCAGCAGGTGGAACAGAAGCAGATCGTGAACGGCCTGCGTTCTGAAGGGCTTGCCATCATGCTCGGCGGATTGTTTAATGCTTTCCCTTATACGGCGTTCTCCCAGAATGTCGGCTTGCTGTCGCTGACCCGGGTGAAGACGCGCAATGTTATTTTTGCCGCCGGCGGAATTATGATCGTGCTCGGGCTGCTGCCGAAGCTGGCAGCGCTGACTACAGTCGTGCCGAATGCGGTGCTTGGCGGGGCGATGATTGTCATGTTCGGATCGGTTGCCGCATCCGGCATGTCGATTCTCTCGGATGTTGACCTGCATAAGGACGGCAATCTGCTGATTGCCGCCTGCAGTATTGCTGTCGGTCTCGGCTCTGCTGTGCTGCCGTCCATGTTCGACCAGCTGCCGGAGTTCGCCAGAATGCTGCTGCAGAACGGGATCGTATCCGGGTCTCTGACAGCAATTATTCTTAATATCTTTCTGTCCAAAACCCAGGAGAGCACAGCTTCCGCAGTCGCAGCTCCGGAAGTAAAGTAAAATATTCCTAAAATTTTAATCTAATAAGATAAGCAGCCGATTCCGAAATAAATGGGAATCGGCTTTTTTTATTGCACTTAAATAAACGGAATTTAATGTATAATTTATACAATGACAGCTAGAAGGGAATGGCATGGGGCATGAAAAAATATTGGCTGAGTATTGTAGGCAGTCTGGTGCTGGTGTTGATCCTTCCATTGCTCTCTGTCCTCCAGACTCTCCATATAAACCGCGGAATGCCGCAAGCCCGGCAAGGGATGATTGATCTGCGCAGCTGGGACTTCCGCAAAGACGGGGTTGTGAAGCTGAACGGGGAATGGGAGCTGTACCGCGGTGCGCTGCTGATGCCTGAGGTGTTCTCCCCGGAGCGGAAGGACCCGGGCATGCCTGCCGTGTCCGGAATGGTTCAGGTTCCCGGGAAATGGAATCCTTATATATCCGTCACCGGTGAACCCTCAGCCAAAGGGTACGGCACTTACCGTCTGCAGGCCAGGATTGCCTATGGGGAAGCCGTGATATACGGTCTGCGCACCAGCAACATCCGTACGGCAAGCCGGGTCTTCGTGAACGGGCAGGAGATTGGCAGCAGCGGCAGCCCTGCTCCCATCGCTTCTGAGGGGAGGCAGAATAATATACCCTATACGGGGTTTGCTTCGGTGACCGGAGATACCATGGAGATTATTGTACAGGTGGCGAATTACAGCTACTCCTCCGGCGGTATCGTTCTGCCGATTGTCATCGGTGATCAGGCCTCTATTCTGAAGCACCGCGAATTTGCGCTGTTTGTAGACGGCGGGGCGCTGTTTGGATTTATTATTCTTTCTTTATTCCTGCTGATGTTCTCCAAGGTAAGAGAGAGCCGGGGGGTCACCCTCTATCTGGGTCTATTCTGCATGGCGGCCTTTGTCTACATTCTGACCCACGGCGAGAAGCTGATCGCGGCAGGGCTTCCCGGGCTTCCGTATGAAATTGTGCTCAAGCTGCAGCTGGCTTCTTCCACGCTGGTCTACTATTATCTGCTGCGCTATGTCGCCAATTCGGTGAATTACCCGATGTCTATTGCGGTCATTAAGGCCTCTAAAATGATTACGAGCGTGCTGCTGCTGATCTCTATATTCATGCCGGCCTATCTGTTCAGCTATCTGGAGGGCCTGCTGCTGACCTGGGGTTCGGTAAGTATCGGCTTTGTGCTCTACTCTATGGTTCAGGGGACAAGACGGAACCCGAAAAATATGTTCCTGATGATGGTCAGCATTGAGAGTCTCAGCGTCGTTATTATCTGCTATCTGGTCAGTTTTATGAACCTGTCATTCAGCTATTTTATAATCTCTTACGAGATTGTCCTGTTCGGATTCGTTCAGGCGATTATTATGACCCGGCAATATGCGTCGTCTTTCCTTGAGGTGGGGCAGCTGTCACGCAGGCTGCAGACACTCGATGGCTTGAAGGACGATTTCATCTCTGACACTTCCCATGAGCTCCGCAAGCCGCTGCAGGGAATGGTCAACATGGCCCAGACACTGGCGCAGGGTGCGGCAGGTTCCGTGAGCAGTGCCCAGAGTGAGCAGTTGCTCATGATTGTCTCGACGGGCAAGCGGCTGTCTGCCTTAATCAATGATATGTCTGACTTCGCGAAGCTGAATCACGGCTCGCTCTTTCTGCGCCGGCAGGCGGTGGATCTCCGCACCGCGGCTGTCTCCATTATGGAGGTGACGCGCCAGGTATACGGAAAGGACAATCTTGAATTCCGCCTGGACCTGCCCGGCAATCTTCCCCTGCTGGAGACGGATGAACAGCGCCTTGCTCAAATTCTGCATAATTTATTGGCAAATGCCGTCAATTATACGCCTCAGGGCGTGATAACGCTGTCTGCAGAGGTTAAAGAAGAGTATGTTGCCATTCTTATCACGGATACGGGGCAGGGGATTGCTCCTGAGCGTTTGCATTCCATCTTTGATGCCTATGATCCAAGCGGACCCGCAGCCCAGAAGGCCTACCGGGAAAACGGCCTCGGTCTCAGCATTACCCAGAGGCTGGTTGAGCTGGCCGGGGGAGAGATAGAGGTGCATTCGGAGCTGGGGCAAGGCTCTGTCTTCCGCTTCACGCAACCTATCCTGCGGAGAAGCAAAGCTCTGCTGGAGCAGGAGTATCTGGAAATTACCGGATGGGAGACGGCAGCGGCAGTCCAGCTGCCGGGAGAAGAGCCGGTCCTTCCGCCGCCTGCGGAATGCTGCTTCATTCTGGTTGTGGATGATGATCCTGTCAATCTTCAGGTGCTGGTTAATGTGCTGCAGCTGGAGAATCATTCGGTGATTACGGCCAGCAGCGGGACCGAAGCTATAAGTAAAATACAGCAGTACCCTGAACTCGATCTTGTCATTGCAGACTGGGTGATGCCGGAAATACCCGGATTGTTATTATGCAAAACGATCCGTGAACGGTTTGTTCTGTCGGAGCTGCCGATCCTGGTGCTGATGGCGAGCAGCCGCCCCGAGGATATCCAGGCTGCGTTCGAGGCCGGAGCCAATGATTATCTGAGCAAGCCGGTGGAGCTGCGCGAGTTCAAGGCGCGTGTGCAGACACTGCTCGATATGCGCAAGTCTGTCCGGATATCCGTTCAGGCGGAGATTGCCTTCCTGCAGGCCCAGATCAAACCGCATTTCTTGTATAATGCGCTCAATGCGATTATCTCCGTATGTCCGGTAGACCCGGATAAGGCCACTGATCTGCTGCTGGATCTCAGCCAGTACCTGCGGAGCAGCTTTGACTTCCAGAACCGGGGACAGACTGTTCCTATTGAGAAGGAGCTGGGGCTGGTTCAGTCCTATCTTGCCCTCGAGCAGGCGCGGTTTGACGAGCGGCTGAATATCGAGTTCGATGTCCCGGACGATATTATGGGACTGGTTCCGCCGCTCAGCATTCAGCCGATTGTAGAGAATGCCGTCAACCACGGGCTGATGCAGAAGGAGGCTGGAGGGACAGTGCAGCTGTCGATTCAGCTGCTGCCCGGCCAGCTGGTGGTTGCCGTCAAAGATGATGGTGTCGGGATGTCTCCGCAGCGGATTGCGGAGGTTCTGTCAGAAGAGCGGACAGAGGGCGGCATCGGACTGCGGAATATTCAGCGACGGCTGCTCAAAATGTACGGAACAGGCCTGAGTATTCATAGTGTGCCCGGTCAGGGGACGGCGATATCTTATACAATTCCCAGGTAAGCGACAACTCGAGAACGATGACATGAGGTGAGTCCTTTCAATGAAAGCGATACTAATCGATGATGAAAAGCCTGCATTGCAGCATCTGGAGCGCCTGCTCCTGAAAGACGGACGTCTGGAGATTACCGGCAAGTATACGTCGGCAAGACGGGGATTGGAGCATCTGGAGCGGGAGAAGGCGGATATCGTCTTCCTGGATATAGGCATGCCGGAGATGAACGGGCTGGAAGCCGGTGAGTATATTGCCGGTCTGGACCGTAGCACGCGGATTGTTTATATCACAGCATACAGTGAGTATGCTATTGAGGCTTTTGAACTGAACGCCGCCGACTATCTGCTGAAGCCGGTAACCTCCCAGCGCCTGAGCAAGACGCTCGAACGCCTGGAGATCCGCATAGAGCAGAATGAAGCGCGTGTGGAGACGCCCACGGAGCCTGCAGCTGCCGTCAAGCAGCTCTCGATTCTCTGCTTCAAACGTCTCGAGTTCATGGACAGTACGGAGCCCGGGCGCAAGATGCAGTGGAGAACCAGCAAAGCGCAGGAGGTGTTCGCCCTGCTGCTCCATAACCGCGGCCAATGGATTCTTAAGGATACCATTGTGGATTGGGTCTGGCCGGACTTCCAACCGGAGAAGGCAGTAACCAACCTGCATACAACGGTGTACCATATCCGTAAACTGCTTAAGGCCTGGAATATGGACGTGCAGGTTGAGTTCTCGCAGGAGCGGTACAGGCTGACCAAGGAGAATGTGCTGCTTGATCTGGAAGAATTCGAGCAGGGATACTGCAGTACCTCTGTGGAATCGGAAGAGGAATGGGCGCGCAGAGAAGTGGTGCTGAGTCTGTACCGCGGAGATTATCTGGAAGAACATCATTATGACTGGGCAGAAACGCGGCGCAAGGAATTGCAGGTCCGCTTCATCCGCATGTCGCTGCATTCGGCCGAATATGAATTATCCTCCGTACGTCCCCGGCAGGCACTGGACAGGCTGCTGGTTCTGCAGGCACTGGACCCGTATTCCGATCAAATCTGCCGGCTGGTGCTGAGAAGTTACGCCGACCTGGGAGATTTCATCGGGTTTAGGAAACACTATGATAAATATAAGGAACTGCTGCAGCGCGATTTAGGCATCCGGCCGGATCATGTCATAGACAGCTGGGTCCAGAAGGTGCTATAAATCAGCCGGGGGCATTCATCCTAAGGACATTGCCATTATTATTTGTTAGGCATAGAATTTAGTTGAGCCTGAACAGATAATATAGATAGGGATGGAGTAATGAACGACAAAGTTGTAATGCCCCTGTGGACCTTTTGCCTGTTCATCGTTGTTATGAACACCACTATGTTTAATGTATCGCTGCCTACGATTATTCAGGATCTGCACATATCAGCGGACCTGGGCTCGTGGATCATATCGAGCTATTCCATCGGTTATGCCCTGTCGACTGTGATCTACAGCAGGCTGCCCTGACCTGGTGCCGATCCGCAGACTGCTGACCATCGGTCTGACTACGCTGGGTCTGGCCTCCGTCTGCGGATTATTCGCGCACAGCTTCAGCATCCTGCTGTTGACCCGTATCCTGCAGTCTGCAGGAGCCGGAGTTATGGCAGGCCTCGGACTTGTGCTGGCCAGCCGCTATGTTCCTGTCGGGAGACGCGGCGCAGCTATCGCCATGATCTCCGCAGGCAGCGCGATGGCATTCGGGCTCGGGCCGATTATCGGCGGTCTGATCAGCCAGTATTTCGGCTGGAATGGCCTGTTCGGCATCACCTGCCTCGTGCTGATCGTTCTGCCTGTGCTGCTTCATCTGCTGCCGAAGGAACAGCCCCAGCCTGCCGCTTTTGACGTGACGGGGGCGGCCCTGACGGTTCTTAACGCAGGCAGCCTGCTGCTGGCGGTCACCAGCCAGTCCTACCTGTGGCTTGCGGCCAGTGTAGTGTCGCTGCTTATTCATGCCCGCCATCTGGCCCAAGCGGAGAACTCCTTCATTAACCCTCAGCTGCTGCGCATGCCCAGGTATCTGAAGCTGACTGCCATCGGGTTCTGCATTCTGGTGCTGAACCTCGGCAATCTGTTCCTCATGCCGCTTGCCCTGGCGGGCCTGTTCCATGAATCGGCGCTGAGCATCGGCTTGTTCATCGCGCCCGGAGCGATTCTGTCCGCGATTCTGACCCGCTACGTCGGCCACTGGATAGACCGCTACGGCAACCTCCGGTTCCTGATTATCGGCCACGGGGTGCTTGCCGCTGTCCTGGCCGTCTTTGCCATGAAGCTGTCCGTATCCCCGTTCATTCTGCTCGCGGGTTATCTGTGCTTCTCGCCGTCATTCTCGGCGACCATGGCTTCCCTGAACAATGAGGCGTCGGGCATTCTTCCCCGCAGCTGGATCGGCTCCGGCATGGGGCTGCTGCAGCTGATCCAGTTCTTCGGCGGCTCCGTTTCTGTTGCCGCCCTTGGCTTGCTGCTGCATGCTAAGCGGAACCTGGCGCCTGCCGCCGCCTACAAGCATGTTTACATTCTGCTGTTTGTGGTGAGTTTATGTTCATTAAGCCTGGTGCTGTGGTACAGATATTCCAGGCTGCGCGAGTTGAAACGAAATAATAGCGGCAGCGTATCAGAAGCATAAGATCGTTCAGAAGGGATTGGTATGGAGTGGATAATGGAATGAATGTCATCCTGTTTGAGAAGATGCCCGAAGGCGAGCTGCAGATTATTGAGGAGCGAGTCTGGAGCATGAACATGATTACGGCCCTGGAGCATGTGAATTATATAGTCGTAGGCGGCCGTGAGTTCGAGGCGGTAGAGGGCCGGCTGAATGTGGACGAAGGGAAGCTTGAGCTTCTGCTGGTTCCGATGCGTACCGAAGGTTAAAGAACATTATCAGGAAAGGAGGGCCCAAGTTGGCAAAAGACGAAAATGTTAAAGAACCTGCTGTAAGCAGGCTGTTCACCCCTGACGGCAAGCCGATCCGCGTATTGTCGACCTCGCTCGGCATTGCCCTGCTGGCCAATGCGTTATTTATTCCCGGAGGCGCTGGTGCCAGCGGGAGTACCGGCGGTACAGGGGATGAACCGAAGCTGGTGTCCTGGTCTACCGAGGAAGTTAAGAATTATTTCGACAAAAATGTTGACTGGAATATTCCCTATCCGGATGAGAATCAGGAAGAGACTGTTCAGGAAGGACAGGGAGCGGTAACATCAGGCGGGACAACGGTTATCAACAACTATGGCGGTTATAACTCAGGATTCGGCTGGGATGATGTGCTTCTGTACCACATGCTGTTCAACAGCGGCTCGTTCTACTCTTCAAGAGGCTGGTACAATGACCGGCCGACTTATTACGGAGGCACACGCACTGCCTATAAGCCGCCAACCTACAGCAGCGGCAGCTTCCAGAACAAGCCTGTAGCCGGATCAGTGGTGAAACCGAAGACCTCGACTTCATCGACCGGCTCCATCACCAGAAGGAAAACCTCTTCGAAATCAGGCGGAATCGGCGGCACCTCCAGCGGGCTGGGCTCGGGCAAATCAAGCTCATCCACGTCCAAATCCAGCTCCAGTAAAAGCTCCGGCAAAAGCTCAAGCAAGAGCGGCTTCGGCGGATGATCCCGGCAGAGAGCGTCTTCGAATATCTGGACCAGTCCGCTCTGGAGCGGGCACCCCGGGTACAGCAGCTGCATGAGCTGGGCTTCACCTGGGCTGACCTGGAGGAAGAGGAATATTGGCTGGATGCAATAGCTGTGATGCGCGGTGAGACCTACCGGGAACTGAAGGATGCCTCATCAGGACTGTGGATGATTCTGGATAAGGCGGTCCGCTACGTCCATCTTAAGCATGACCTGTATGATCTGCTGGGAATTCCCCCGGTGCTATGGCAGATGCTTGACGATTGTCCTGTGCCGGAGCCGGGGCTGATCAGCCGGTATGCCAGATTTGACTTTGCTGTAGCCGGCGACGGAACCATTAAGCTGCTGGAGCTGAATGCGGATACACCGACCGGCTATGTGGAGGCCTCTATCGCCACGCCGTGGATCTGCGCAGAGGCGGGTATCGGGAATCCGAATGCCGCAATGAAGCAGCAGCTTGCCGCAGCCTGGGGCGCTGAACGTCCGGATACGGCAGCCTGTGTTGCCTATGGCAGCCATCAGGAGGATACCGGAACGATAGATGCCCTGGCAGCGCATAGCGGACTGGATATCCGCTGCGTCGATTGTCTGGACCTGTGGATTGATGAAGGTGTAGTGAAGGACGCAGAGGACCGGATCATTGAGCGGATGTTCGCGCTCTATCCCAAGGAGTGGATGGCTGTGGATGAAGGCGGCGACGCCCTGGCATACGCCATCGAGACCGGGAAGCTGCAGCTGTTCAACGGGCCGCATAGTATTATCCTGCAATCCAAGGGGCTGATTGCTGCGGTATGGGGGATGTATGAACTGGGTCTGCTGTTCAGCGAAGAGGAACGCCAGGTCATCTCCCGTTACATACTGCCTACGTACAATAAGGCGGTATTCTCCGAAAGCTTTGTGTCCAAGTCTGTCTTCGGCCGGGAAGGCGGGTCTGTGCGGATTTTTGATGATAGCGGAACGCTTGAAATAGAGGATGAGGAAGGGTATGACAGCAGCCAGCTGTTCCCGGTGGTCTATCAAAAAAGAGCCGAAATGGCCCGGATTCAGACCAGCGAAGGGGAGCTTCACCTGCTGACCGGCATGTTCGTGATTAACGGGAAGCCCTGCGGGCTGCTCGGCCGGGCTGGCGGACCGATTACAGGCAATGCCAGTCATTTTATCGCGCTAGGAGTGAGGGGACTTGAAGATGAACAAGGGTAGAGAGGGACGTGCCGCCGGACGCAGATTCCGGGCCGGGGTGCTGACCGCAATGCTGCTTCTGGCAGTCATGCTGCTAAGCGCATGCTCGGGAAACAGTAACAGTGTGTTCCACACCGATACCGAAACAACGGACAGCGTGTCGCGGGTGCCGTGGGATTACCGGGTAGTCGAAGGCAAGGTGGGTGATCTGATCGGCAGCGACATGACCGTACTGCCGGATAACGAGCTGCTGCCGAACGACGGCAATTATGCTACAGGCGACACCGTATGGACACTGCAGTTCATGGATGCGGAGCTGGTGACAGATGCTGATCAGAAGAATGAGATCCGGCTGTCCTCCTGGACCACGCTGAAATCATACGGTGACCAGAAGACGGCAACGGAGGATCTGGCGAATCTGAAGGTGTCCATCACGACGGATGTGGATCTTGTCGGGGTGTACAAAACCCAGTATCAGGACAAAACCAGAAACTTTGCCGTACTCGAGCTGCCTTCCGGCAACCGGATTAAGCAGCCGATTGATGACAAGCGCTATACCGCGTTGGAGAAACAAAAAACAGCCTCAGTGGTGCTGGAGGAAGTACATGATTTCGCCGACTATGATTCGGCCTATGCGAAATTCCGGGGGTGGGCTAATTGACGATCTTTATTAATCTGGTGGTTAGTATTCTGACCATTGTTCTGCTTCAGGTGCTGGGTATGGTTATATTCACCCTGATGACTCCTTTTAAGGATATGGAAGAGCTGAAGAAGGGGAATGTCGCTGTATCGCTGGCCTTTGGCGGCAAGTTCCTGGCCACGGCGATCATTCTCGGCGTAGCGGCATATACCAATACCTCCATCTGGTTCATGATGCTCTGGTTTGCGGTAGGCTATGTCTGTCTGGTTGCCTCTTACTGGATCTTTGAGCTGTTCACTCCGGGCTTCCGGATTTCGGAACAGCTGCAGAAGGGGAATGTTGCAGTAGGCGTAACACTCTGCATGGTATTCATCGGAACAGCGTTTGCGGTCAGCAGCCTGATTATTTAAAAGGACCGGCCAGACAGCAGGGCAGCTGCCGTGCCTCGGATGTTCTGGCAGCAGCTGCCCGGCCGGTTTAAGCTAACTACCCGAAAGCAGGGATGAGCGTTGCACTTTCTAATCCGAATTTCCGGTAAGCTGCTTCATCTAAAAAAGAAGTCTATAGGTCTGATCATCCTGGCCTTTGTCATTCTGAGTGCATCCACTGCCTTCCTGCTGGAGCCGGACACTTTTCATAGCTGGTTCAACGCCTTTTATTGGGTGATGACCACCATGGCTACCGTAGGCTACGGTGATTATTTCGCTACAACAGTCACCGGCAAGGTATTTACGATATTCTTATATATCTTTGGCATCGGTCTGCTCAGTTTGGTTATCGGTAAGATTATCGATGCCATGGGAGAGATGCAGCGCAGGAGAGGAGCCGGAACCTTGAGCTTTCACGGGCATAATCATGTCGTACTGATTAACTGGAACCGCAAAACACAGGCGGCTGTGGATGAAATTCTGTGTTATGACGCGAACTGCAAGATCGTAATTATCGATGAGAACGGCCGTCATCCGCTGGAACAGCTGGAGCAGGTCCACTTTATTAACGGTGATGCCTCCAGTGATGATATCCTGCTGAAGGCGAACATCGGGAGCGCCAGAGCGGCAATTGTATTCGGCGATACCCGTATAGACGAGGCCTCACTGAGCGACGGCAAGACGCTGCTGATCGCCTCCAGTATTGAGCGGATCGCCCCGCAAGTACATACCACCGTAGAAATCATGCAGGAGAAGAACATTCAGAACTTCAAGCATGTTCAGGTGAACGAGTTCGTGCTCTCCCATGATGCCATCTCCAGACTCGCGGTAAGATCTGCCCTGCAGGAAGGCAATTCTGAAGTGATTACCCAGCTGCTCAGCCGCCAGCATGGTGATGATATCTATGAGATTCCGCGCAGCCGTGCGTGGAATACCTATGGAGATGCCTTTCAGGATCTGCTGCGGCAGGGGGCTACCCTGCTGTCCGACCGCGGTGACCTTGGCATTAACCGTAAGCTGGGGCAGCCGATCCCGGATGATGCCAGGCTTTATATAGTCGCCGATGAGGAGACTTACCGCAGGATCACAAGAGGCTGAACTATATACCATAAGCAGAGCTGCCCGGATCATTCCGATCCTGGCAGCTCTGCTTTTTTTGAAGAAATGGCATAATTTATAAATTAGACACATAATGTTCGCAGAAACAGTAAACAATGTGACATAAATTACCGTTATATTATTATGGCCAATATAAAGACTTGTCTTTTAAGGATGTGATGAATTGGGGAGTACACTCAGCAAGGCGGCTGCACTGGGTATATCGCTGCTTCTAATCACCTCATGCAGCAATAATCAGGCCCGGCCCGTACCTTCCGCGGCTACTTCTTCTCCGGCAGTTACTCCTGCGGGAACGAACGTGCCGGAAGAGCCGCTGCTCGACACAGCGGACGAAGAACAGCAATTACTGAAATTCATAGATACGCAGCTCACGGGACCCTACGGGGTATATACGAATTTGCAGGAAACCGGTGAAGCGGCGGAGATGGCTACAGGCCATGAGGTTCTGAGCGAATCAGCCTCTCTTCTGATGAGAGCAGCCGTGCTTAACGGCGATCAGGAGAGGTTTGATCAGCAGTGGACGCTGGCCCGCGATACCTTCGATATGGAGAGCGGCTTCAGCTACAGGTTCAGTCCTAAGCAGCAGAAGCAATACACCGTCAATGCAGCGGTAGACGACCTGCGGCTGATCGGTGCGCTGTATGAAGCAGGACAGGCATTTCATCAGCCGGAGTACACGGAAGCAGCCGATAAATATAGCCGGAGATTCTATGATAATAATGTAAAAGATGGATACATGTATGATTTTTATGACAATATTTTCAAAACTACCAACGGGTTCGTAACTTTGTGTTATATTGATCTGAGTGTGTTGCGAAAATTGTCGATATCTAGCGAATTAAGCGGGATATTGTTGAATAATATGGGCGGGATTCTGGAAGACGGATATTTGTCTGACTCCTTCCCGTTCTATGAGACAAGGTTCGATTACAAGACTGGCCTGTACAGCTCCGAACACATCAACACCGTAGAGTCGCTGCTTACCATTCTTCATTTGGCCGAGAGCAACCGGCAGAAGCCGGCGAGCATCCGTTATATCAAAGAGCAGGTTGCGGCAGGCACACTGTACGGGCAGTATACGCGTGAGGGCCAGCGGACGAATGATATCCGTTCTACGGCGATTTATGCGCTCACGGCCATGATTGGCGCTGTGCTGGGCGATCAGTCCCTCTATGCGGCCAGTATTGAACGGATGAATGAATTCAGAGCTGTAAATGCTGCAAGTCCGCTGTATGGCGGATTCGGTGATGAGGCTGCCGGGCAGGCATATTCTTTTGACAATCTGATGGCGCTCCTCGCTTATTCCTATTCCAACCAACAACAATAGTAACGAAGGTGAATCGGTATGATAGACAACCCAGTGAAAACATCAACCCGGCCCGGCATAACCCTTGCCAGCCTTCGGATTACCCCGGCGTTTGCCGCGGCTTTTGGCGTATTGCTCGTAACAGTCATCGCTCTCTTTACCGCTCCCTATGTGGGAATGGCAGATAACGGTGACTTTTTCCGGATTATATATAGCAATGGACTGTACTTCAACCTCCCGGATTATGACAGCCAGTATTTCGGGTATTTCGTCAAGCAGTTTGGAATCTACCAATACTATAACGAGAACAGCTCAATGCTGGTCTCCTCCCAGTCCCTGTTTATCAAGCTGGCGCTGTTCGTCAATAAGCTGGTATTCAGCAGGGAAGTATTCGATATCCGGTTTCAGGCCGCGATCTATACGCTCCTGTATGTGGCTGCTGTCTACCTGCTCATTGAAGCCGTTACGTTCAAGATGTCCCGGAAGCGGGGGATGATTGTTGCGGCTCTGGCAGTTTTTATCTTCGGGGACACGGGGTATACCGCCTACTTCAATTCGTTCTTCGGCGAAAGCCTGGTAATGGTCACGATGATTCTGGTGTTCGCCTCATGGCTGCTGCTGTACCGCAAACGATACAACGATTACGCCATGCTGGCGGTACTTCTGGTCAGCACGCTGATCCTAACGACCTCCAAGCAGCAAAATGCTCCTGTGGGCATGGTAATTTCCCTGCTCTCTATCTCACTTGTCTGGATCCGCCGGGATAAATTGTTCCGCTGGGTCACGCTCCTGTCCGCTGCCCTGATGATGTTCGCAGGTATTGCCACCTATCTTAATATCTCCAAAGAGTTCGTGAATATTAACCAGTATCATGCCATGACCCGCGGAGTGCTGATGGAATCAGAGAATCCGGAGACCGCGCTTCAATCCTTCGGGATTAATGAACAGTACGCAATCCTCAAAGAGAATACCTATTATGACCAATACGGGACCGTGGATGTGAAATCGGATCTGCTGGAAAAGGATTTCTACAGCCAATACGGTTTCGTCTCAATTCTGAAATATTATGTTACGCATCCGGACCAGCTGGGCTCGATTCTCGATACGGCTGCCGAAAGCGCCTATACGATCAAGCCCGCGGCGATGGGGAATTATGAGAAATCTGCTGGCAAGGAGTTCCGGGCGCAGAGTCATTTCTTCAACGTGTACAGTACGCTGAAGGAGAAGCTGGCTCCCCGCACCTTTGCCTTCATCCTCCTCTGGATGGCAGTGATTACAGGTATCTATATGCCTTCCTTCGTGAGCGCGGTCCGGGCGCGGGACTACCGGGGAATGCAGCGGCTGTTCGTGATTCTGGCTACAATGCTTGTCGGATTGTCCGGCATTGTAGTCTCCATTATCGGAGCAGGCGATGCCGATATTGCGAAGCATGAATTCTTGTTTACCTTAGCCTTTGACCTGATCACTTTCCAGGTCATATCGAGCGTCATTGGCCGCGGAATCTCCTCCCGGAAATCCATGCCGGCTGCACCCCCTTCCGTGCCGGCCCCAGAATATGCTGCCCTGAATAATGGGGTGAGCATTTGAAACGCGGAGGGATCATCGTTCTGCTGCTGCTCCTGGCTGGGAATCTCCTGCTGCCCGCCCCGGCTGCTTCCGCCGCCGCGTCACCTGCCGCTGCGCAGCATATTCTGCTGCTCTATGACAGCCTGGCGAAAGGCACGGGAAAGGAAGGGAATGTGGCAGAGCTGCAGCGGCTGCTTGCCGCCTACAGTGCACAGGTTACGCTTAAGAATATATCCGATTATGAGCAAGGCAGCCTGTCTGCCTACTCCGGAATGATCACCGTCATTAACAGTGCGGAGCTGAAGATTACGAATAGGGCTTACTTGCAGGACGCAGCGGGTTATAAAGGGTCTGTGATGTATGTCGGATACCAGCTGCCGGACCGCGTGCAGCAGGCCTTGCAGCTGAAGACAGACGTGTGGTATGGAGCCAGCACAAGCCTCTCCATCGGCGGATTCACCGGCATTCCGCTGGAAGTGGAAGAAATGCCTTATATCACTGCTTCACAGGGCGGCCGTACGTACGGCGGGTGGTCTTTTGAAGATGGCGGGGTGCAAATGCCCTACGCGGTAAGCCGCGGCGAATTTACTTATATGCCTTATCTGAAGCAGGGGGATTTAAGCAGCATGGCCGCCGCTTATGTATTGAAGGATTGGCTGAAATCCTCCGCCCGGCCCCGTACGTATCTGGTGCTTAAGGAGATTTATCCCTTCTCCGATCTCGAGCTGCTTGAGCAAACGGCAGACCGGCTGTATCAGAGCGGAATTCCATTCATCGCCAGTGTCCGGCCGGTATTCGGCAATACCGATTTTCCGGCGATGAAGCGGTATCTGGAAGCCCTGAGAACGGTGCAGTCCCGCAACGGCAGCATTGTAGTCAATGCTCCGGCGGTCAGACCGCCGATTAGCCTTAGTGACCGGTCGCTGCATGACAAGATGAACAGCTTCATCAATGTGCTGGCAGAGGGCGGTGTAGCTCCGCTGGGTATGGCTGCAGAAGGCTACTGGACGTATGACAAGGAGTATTCTACGGCGGGTATGGGCTTCTTCGATTCGGCGGTACTCTATGCAGATGAAGAAGCCAGATATATGGAACAGACAGACACCTCTGTGACCTTCCCGTCCACCCTGTACAGTCTGCCGCTGGAATTCCTGCAAGGGATCAGCAGGACTGGCAAGGCGATGCCGGAGCTTCCGCTGAATGCGGCAGTTACTGTCGACTTGCCTGAAGATGAGGCTGCACTGGACAGTCTGATGCAGAATCTGGGGGAAGAGTGGTATACGTTCGCCGACTATAAACGAGAGGCCCATAACGTTGTTACAGACATCAATACCATCGAATCAGCGGATGGGGTAATTTACATTAACGGCAACAATCTGAATGTTGACTATACCCCGCAGACAGTCGCAGCCGATTACCAGTACCAGGAGAAGCAGGCTACAAGCTTCAACAGGCTGTTCAGCGTGCAGAACCGGTTTTTTATTATTGTGATCCTGATTGCACTGCTCTTGTTCGGAGGGCTGCTTACGATCGGCTACAGGCTCTACCGGAGGAAATATTTGAAATAAGGAACCCGGAAAAATCAAACAACATTAGGAGAATAATATGACGGTCTCAGACGTGCTGATGGTCATTGCGGTGATCTGCATCTGGTCACTGCTGCTGGTGAATGTAGCGCTGATTATAGCGGGCTACCTGTACTATATTGAAACTGAAAATAAGGCAGTGCCGGAGATCAGAGGTGAGTATCCGATGGTGACGATTATGGTCCCTGCGCATAACGAGGGCGTGGTCATCAGCAAAACGGTGGAATCCCTGCTGGCGCTGGATTACCCGCATGACCGGTATGAGATCATCGTCATCAACGATAATTCCTCGGATAACAGCGCGGAGCTGCTGGGCGATATCCAGCGGAGGAACCCGCAGCGTAATCTGATCATCATTAATACGGATGCTATTACCGGCGGCAAAGGCAAATCCAATGCGCTGAACATCGGCTTCACCCGCAGCACGGGGGAGCTCATTGCGATCTATGATGCAGACAATACACCGGAACGCACCGCTTTGCGCTATCTTGTGGCTGAGATCATGAATGACTCCACCCTGGGAGCAGTGATCGGCAAGTTCAGAACCCGCAACCGCGATGCAAGCCTGCTGACCCGGTTTATTAATATTGAGACCCTGTCGTTTCAATGGATGGCGCAGGCCGGCCGCTGGAAGCTGTTTAAGCTCTGTACGATTCCGGGAACGAATTTCATTATGCGCAGGTCTATTGTAGAGAGTATCGGCGGCTGGGATGTCAAGGCAATTGCCGAGGACACGGAGATTAGCTTCCGCATTTATATGATGGGATACCGGATCAAGTTCCAGCCGAAATCGGTCACCTGGGAGCAGGAGCCGCAGACGGTGAAGGTCTGGTTCAAGCAGCGGACACGCTGGGCGAAGGGGAATATCTATGTCATTGTGAAGAACCTTCCGCTCCTCTTCGACCGGAAGGCGGCGAAGATCCGCTTTGATATCCTGTATTATGTCTCGATCTATTTCCTGCTCCTGATCTCGCTGGTCACCTCTGATGTTCTGCTCGTCCTCCATGCGATGGGGTATGTCCATACGACCATTGCCGGACTCAGCAGCTTCCTGTGGCTGCTCGCCATTGTTCTGTTCGTGGTCGGAATCTTCGTTACGCTGACTACGGAGAAAGGCGAGATGAGCCTGTCGAATCTGTGGATCATTCTGCTGATGTATGTTTCGTACTGCCAGCTGTGGATGGTGGTTGCCGCTTACGGACTGTATAACTATCTCAAAGACGTCATTTTCAAACGGGAAGCCAAATGGTACAAAACCGAGCGCTACTGAAGCGCCGGAGGAGAAGAAATAAGCGATACAGGAGATACGGAACATGATGAAAAAACAGATAATGATAGGGCTGATTTGCCTCTCCCTTTTCCTGGTTCAAATTCCTGCGGCACTGGCAGCGGCAGTGCTTCCCGGTGACGCCACGATGACTTACGAGACTTCATTTACGGGCAGCGAGATCTCTCTAACGGGCACAAGCTCCCAGCAGCAGTATTTCACAGTCATGGATTACTGGAACGTCGATGCGGTGAACATCAGGCTGGATTTTCAGGTGTCACAGATTAATGCGGAACAGCAGTCAAGTGTGACACTGTCGCTTAACGGCATTCCGTTCTACTCCTTCAGACCGTCCGCTGAGAATAACGGGGAGCAGAGCCTGAGCGTTCCGGCGCCCAAGGGCTTCCTTAAGGAAGGCAGCAACACGCTGAGTATCCAGGGGAATCTGAAGACCGATACGGAGGGTTATCAGCTCTGCAGTGTAGACAATACGCAGGACAGCTGGCTGCATCTGTTCAATACCTCCAATATATCCGTGAAGTACGCGCCTAAGGCGATTACGGGCGGGATTGCGGATTTCAGTGCCAGATTCTCGGGAATGGATACGGTGAAAAGAGGACAAAGCCTGCTGGCCGTGCCGGAGAATGCCACCGGCTCTGAACTGGAGAGCGCGACTTACGCCCTGTCGGGCTTCGCCAAAGGCAATACGCTGAACGATAAGACGATTCCGCTGCTGCCCTACCGTGAGGATACCCTGAAGGACAAGCGTGCAGTGGTGCTTGTAGCGATGTATGACCAACTTCCGGCCACCTTGAAGAATCTGGTGAGCACTACAGCTGATCTCAGCACCCATGCCGTGATCCAGCTGGTGAACAAGGATTCCTCACCGGTGCTGGTGGTTACCTCCAGGGATGAGAGCCTGCTGATCAAGGCCGGACGCTTCATGGCCAGCGGAGAGCTGCTGAGCCAGATCCGCGAAGACCTGAAGCTTGTGGATGATGCTACTGATGTAGCAGACCCGGCGCCGCCCATCAGCTCCAATGTTACGTTCACGGAGACCGGGGATAAGCTGACCGGACCGAATCATCAGGAGCAGACTTATTTCGTTTCGCTGCCGTCCAACCGCTCGATTGCGGATGACGGCAAAATCAGCCTCGATTTCCGCTATGCGGGGAATCTGGATTTTGAGCGTTCACTGGTGACGGTGAGCATCAATAATACGCCGGTCGGCAGCAAGAAGCTGACGAAGGAGCTGGCTAACGGTGATGTGCTGACTCTGGATGTGCCGCAGAGCCTGAACATCTCCGGCAATTTCTCGGTCACGGTGGCGTTTGATCTGGAGATGGCGAATGCCATCTGTACCCCTAATACGGAGCAGATGCCCTGGGCCTATGTGAGCAAGGAATCGATGATGCGCCTGAACACAAAGGACCGCACAGAGCTGCTGCTGAGCAACTATCCGTACCCGTTCCTGCGCGACGGCATCTTCAACCGTGTGGCGGTCGTTCTGCCGCAGGAGATGGATGACTATGCCTATCAGAGTCTGGGCAACATCTTCAACATGCTTGGCCAATACGCCGGAGGCAACACCGGGGATGTCCATTATTACAGCGATGATGTAGCTGCGGATAATCTGAAGGACAACAATATCATTGCCATCGGTACTTATAAGAACAACAAGGTGATCCGCGACAACAACGACAAGCTTTTCTTCAAATACAACAAAGACGGCTCGACCCTGCTGTCCAATGAGAAAATAGCGATTGAGGAGCAGTACGGAGCCGGCATCGGTACGCTGCAGCTGCTGGACTCACCCTACGAGAGCGGACGGGGCCTGCTTGCGGTTACAGCGGTCAGCTCCGAGAGCTACTACCTGGTCTCGAAGCTGATTGCCAGCGAGAAAGACCGCTGGAAGGTCTACGGGGATGGTGTGGTTGCAGACAAAGACGGCCAGGTTAACGCGTACCGCTTCAAAACCCTCTCAGGCGCGGCCAAAGAATCAACAGTGGCGCAGATTATTGAACGTTCAGATGTGCTGGGCTTTGTGGTTGCGGCTGTCCTTATGATCACGCTGGTCATTGTATCGCTGCTGCTCCTGCTCCGCAAACATATGAAGAAACGTGGTGATAAGCGTGAGACGTAACCGCAGCAGCCTAATCTCCGATCTCGGGTTTCTGGCCTTCCTGGTCCTGATGTTTGCCTGCACCGTATTCATTGCCGGCTCTCCGGATCACTATATACAGAACATCATTATTCTGAATGTGGCCTTCCTGCTGGCGCTGGTCACGTATTTCACCACGGTAACTGCGGGACTGACGCTGAATCTGGCGTTTATCTTCGGCTACGGCTTCTTCGTGGTCTATCAAACGGTGTCCGAAGGGGCATCGATTGGCGTAAATACGTACTTCTGGCTGATTATGACTCCGCTGATTACAGTCGTCCTCTGGGTGTTCACGTCCAGCAGCCGTGAGCTGCAGGCCGAGAATGAGCGCCTGCAGAAGCGGACGGCCAATCTCGCCACGGTGGATGAGAATACGGATCTGCGCAACAGTATCTCTTTTCAGAAGGATGCCAGCCTGTTCACCGGGATATCGACAAGGTATCACATTCCGCTTACACTGCTTGTCGTCAAGGTGAAATACTGGAATGAGATCCGCCGTCTGATTCCGGAAGAGCAGCTGTCCGAAGCGATCTATGATGTCTCCCAGCTCAGCCAGTCCAGTATCCGCACCAATGACGCGCTGTATCTGCTGGACAAGGAGGACGCCACCTGGGGGCTCCTGCTCTTCACAGACCGTGAAGGGGCCAAGATTGTCATTGAGCGGATCAAGCTCCGCCTGCAGGAATTGAATGATACCGAATTCTCCGGCAAGTATAAAGTGAACCTGGGGCTGAAGATTGGGGCAGTGGAGTATGAGGCGGACAAAATTGAGAATCCGCTGGATTTCATTGTTCAAGCCAAAAATCAGCTTGAATACGATGTATAATGCAGATTAGGGTTCTTGCTTCAATCCAATCTGACAGGAGGATATCATTATGGATTTGGGTCTTGGAGGAAAGTCAGTGCTCGTAGCCGCCGCCAGCAAAGGGCTGGGGCTGGCAACCGCACTGGAATATGCGCGTGAAGGCGCGCGCGTGACGATCGCGAGCCGGAGCCTGCCGCAGCTGGAAGCGGCGCGGCAGGCGATTCTGGAGGCCACGGGGCAAGAGGTTGCCGTGGCGGAGATGGATGTGACCCGCCCGGAGGATATTGAACGGGCGGTCCGGACGGCCGCCGAATATGGAGGCGGCCTCGATGTGCTTGTCACGAACGCCGGCGGGCCTCCGGGCGGCGGCTTCGGGGATATGGCCGACGCGGACTGGAGCGGCGGCTTCGAGCTTACGCTGATGAGCACGGTCCGCCTGATCCGCGAAGCGCTGCCGCATATGCGCAGCGCTGGCGGAGGGCGGATTGTCAGCATCAGCTCGGTCTCGATCAAGCAGCCGATCCAGGGGCTGATTCTCTCGAATGTGTTCCGCGCAGGGGTGAACGCGCTGAAC
Source organism: Paenibacillus sp. FSL R10-2736 (assembly GCF_038000245.1). Classification (NCBI taxonomy): domain Bacteria; kingdom Bacillati; phylum Bacillota; class Bacilli; order Caryophanales; family Paenibacillaceae; genus Paenibacillus; species Paenibacillus sp. FSL R10-2736. Next base: position 189,426 of record NZ_JBBOBN010000002.1, on the reverse strand, counting down.
AAGAGCCTGGCCACGGAGCTTGCGCCCGAAGGTATTCTAATCAACAGTCTGGCACCCGGACGCATCGGTACAGACCGGATTCTCCAGCTTGACGGCAAACGGGCGGAAGCGGTGGGGACTTCGCTTGAGCAGGTCCAGGCGGAGGCGCTGAAGGGGATTCCGCTGGGCAGAACGGGAACGCCGGAGGAGTTCGGTAAAGCTGCAGTATTTCTCGGTTCTTTTGCCAATACTTATATTACCGGCCAATCCCTGCTTATCGACGGCGGAATGGTGAAATCGCTCTAACGTTCATCCCTAAGCCGGTTGCAGGACAACCCGGTCCGCGGTGCCTGATTGCAGGGTGACAAACCCCCTTTTTTCCGGCTCAAAAGGTTGACTCCAGGCCCGCTTTCACGTATGATAGTATGGCGTGTAAAAATCGGAAGATTTACGCATCTCCCTTCGTCTAACCGGAATTATTAAATAGACCAAGAGATGGCTTCATAATACCATAGAAGTTGTATTAGTACGGAAAGGAGGTTATTACAATGAAAGAAGGCATACACCCTAAGTTCAACCAGGTTATCTTCTTCGATGCAAGCGTAGGCTACAAATTCCTGAGCTCGTCCACCAAGTCTTCCGGTGAAACGATGGAATGGGAAGACGGCAACACTTATCCAGTGATCCGTGTAGACTCCAGCTCCGCATCCCACCCGTTCTACACAGGTAAACAAAGAGATACCGAAACTGGCGGCCGTGTTGACAAGTTCAAACAACGGTTGGCACAGAAGAAATAATGGTATTCCTACTATAGAGGATATTCCCGCATCCATGCAGATGGTGAAGGAGTATCCTCTTTGTTTTGTTTATGCACGCCTGTTTAAGCGGCCTGCGTAGGGGGTATTAATGCTTAGGTGGGAAGTGGAAGGTATCAATTAGACGTTTGGAAGGGCATGCCTGCGTGTTTTCCGAAAGGTAGTTGATTAACCCATGTACTACTTGAAAAGACGGAGAAGATCGAGATTACGCCGATTCTACTCCGGTTTAGCACCCTAGCAACTGGAATCCTGCATAACTATAAATTCGCTTCTCACCTTTTGAAGACTCTACGGGCTGCCCGTAGGGTCTTCGTGTATGTTCAGGCATCTCCATGGAACGGCGGGCGGACGCCTATACCTTGGGTACAGATAGTATTTTTTGGAAGAAAGATTCATTTGTACGAAAGAGTAGGATATAATAAGGCAAAGTTATCTCAAAAATAGGAGAAATATGACATGCCGTGGATGCAGGGTTATCCTTATTATTTAGTAATGGGCAGCGTTCTAAGTCTCTACATGGGCATCGGTTCTTTCAAGCACCGCAACACACCGGGAAGATGCTATTTATGGATATTGATGCTGCTGGTCAGCCTGATATTCGCGGCTACGACCGGAGAGATTCTGTCGGATTCCTTTGAGGCCAAGCTATGGTGGAAGAACTTGCAGCAGGGCCCGCTTTTTTTGAGTGCTATCTTTACCTATGCCGTTATTAAAGAGTATGTTTCCCGTTCCTCTGAGGGTTTGGCCAAGAGGCTTATTTTCTTTTGTATTCCGGTCGTGCTCGATGTTGTGCTGATCTTCACCGATTCCTATCATCATCTGATGCGCAGCGAGGTTGGGCTCGCAACAGTGGCAGGTGTTACCGGAATTGCAGTGAAGCCTACAGTGTTAAGCATGATCCTTATTGCGTATGACCAGCTGTTCGGGTTATATGCAGTCTATTTACTGGCGATCTCCCTCCTGAATGCTCCGGCATATTATTTCCGCCGTAATCTGATGCTGCTGCTCGGGCTGGTAATTCCGGTACTGACGGTCTTTCTGCTTCCGCTGCTCAAAATTACGATTACCGGGTTCACTGCATTTACCTATCTTCCGCCCATCATCGTGGCGTACCTCTCCTTGTTCCGTGATCCGCGGCTCTCCTTATATCCGCTTGCCAAGAATAAAATCTTCGAGAATATGAAAGACGGCATTGTACTGACGGACCGCTATGACCATATCATTGATGTCAATGAAGCTGCGGATGCGATGCTCTCCGGGCTGCTGGAAGAGAAGGCGGACACCTGGAGGGGCCGAAGCATACATCTGCTGCTGAAGCAGTACGGGCAAATTTCGGACCATTATGCCAAGCGGTTGGAAGGCCAGTTCGAGATCGAGCCTTCCGGCAAGGACGGTGCCTGTTTCGGCGTCGCACTTATTGCCACGGAGCGGACCCGCACAGAGAACACAGGCATGCTGATGGTCTTCAGTGATCTCAGTGAGAAGAAGAGGTATGAACGCGAGCTGCTGCATCAGGCTACCGTTGATGATCTGACCGGCCTGTACAACCGCAGGCATTTCATGCGGCTGGTGCAGAATTATTCTGTGCAGCACGGGGCGGGAATGGCGCTGCTGCTGTTCGATATCGATGATTTCAAGTTGATTAATGATACATATGGACATCTGGCCGGTGATCAGGCGCTGGTAGATTTGTCCCGGAAGATTATGAAGGTGTACCAACATAACGGGATTTCCGGCCGGGTGGGGGGCGAGGAGTTCGCGGTCTGCTTCTTTGCCGGCAGCGAGGCTGAGGCCTTGAGAGAAGCGGAGAGTTTCCGCGCTTCCCTGGGCGAGCACATCGTCCTGCTGGACGGGGGGCACAGCATCCAGCTGACCGTCAGCATTGGCATCGCCTTCACTGAGCGCAGCGATGTGACCTTCGAGGATTTATACCGAGAGGCGGACGAGGCCCTGTATCAGTCCAAGGCTAAGGGCAAGAACAGAGTAACCCTCGGCCGGCAGCCCGCCGTGCGGCAAGCGGTCAAGGGTTAGTCCGGGATAAATACAAACAGAGCATCTCTCCGTAGGCTGGAGGGATGCTCTGTTGTTGTGATTAGTCACTGCGATGGATCGCACTCCCGAGAGGCCTGTTCCTCTGCCATACAGTTAAGCAGCAGATGGATAAATGACATCTATTTCATGTGAAATGTCTGATTTGGGTGGTTTAGTTGGAAAAAGAACATTTAATTCTGCCCTAATCAGCTTAAGGTGGACATTTGGGGTGAATTAGGTGCCATAAATCCACTTGTTATCCAAAAAGATGCTGCGGCGAGAGCAATAGATGTCATAAATCCACTTAGTTTTACAGGTGCGGTGGCTGAGTTAAGGCTGAACGGTCTCCACAACAACTTTGAGCGCGGTTCCGATTGGCGGCAGACTCCGGGTCATTACAGGGGAGTAGAAGCCCATAACCGTAGCGCCCTGCACCAGAGCAGACTGTTCTACAGCTTCTCCGCTCGCGTTCACCAGTAGAGTATCCTCCGTCAGGCGAAGCACAATCTCGCTTTGCGACAGATCGCTGAGGGCGCTGCCCTTGATGCGGAGGCTGAGTGAGCCGTCTTCGGCCTTGATGATCTCTTCGAGAGTGCCTTCCGTACCCAGCATATCAGCCTGAGCCTTGGTATCCTGAACAGTTATCCGGTAAGCGGGCGTCTGCGGAGGCAGGCTGCGGGTGGAGAACACTGCGTGCTCGGCCTCTACCGTCATACCGATCTGAAGATCGGCTAAGGCCAGCTTGGTGCCATCAGTCTTCTCGTATACCGTATCTCCGCTGACATTCAGTACGAGCCCTGCGGTTCCGGTACCCTTGATCTGAATGGAGGAAGTATCGCCGGAATTCCGGATGGCGGTGATGACGCCGGTCTCAAGGACATGCTCTGCGGCTGAAGTGATCACGATATTCTTCCCCTCCACACTAACGGTCTGATGCAGTACCTCACTTACGAAGGATGCGGGGACATACATTTTGTCTGCCTTAGTCAGCGGAGCGGTTCCGAGTGAAGTGTACATTTTATTGATCACATAGCGGTCTTCGCCGCTCTTCACAGTTGTATATATATTTCCTTTATTCAAGTCGACAGCTTTGGTTGCCGTGTTCCAGGTAATCTTGAAGCCCAGTGACTCAGCGACGGTACGCAGCGGAATCAGCGGCTCCTTGGTGCCGGAAGGCTGAAAGCCGGTCTCGGTGATGGCTGTACCGTTAATGGCAATGGCATACGCGCTTAGTGAGGCGCCGGCTTTGTTCTGGGCAGCCTTGGTCTGGTTTGGGCTGGTTGCTGCAGGGGCAGCGGAGACCACTCCGGTAGTGAGGGCCAGCGACAGCGTCAGGAGCGCTGCGCTTGTTCTGAGAGAAGTTTTCATGGGACAGCTCCTTTGGTTATGTTAGTAGGTAAGTATGTGTTATTTCTCTAACGCCGGTTGGACCCATTATGTTGCACTGGAATACCTGGGCAGATATAGTAAAATGAAAATATTAACAATTGCTGATAGCAGGCACTGGGGGGCGCTATGGAGGATTTCAGAGATCGGCTGAGGGCTGTACAGCAGCAGCAGGACGGGCTTTTGAAAGAATACCAGGCTTTGATTGAGGAATATGAGAGCAGCGATCTGGTTCATGAGAATGAAGCGCTGAAGAAGGAGAATGAAGAGAACAAGCTGATCCTCAGGGAACTGAAAATTCAGGCTTCAATATTGCGGCAGGATAACTCCGAGCTGCGGACGGCACTGACGGAGCAGATTCTGGATGAGAAGCTGGGCATTCTGCGGGTATCGCGGCAGAAGCTGCAGACCTACTTTGGCTCGCAGAATAATGCCTACCTCGACAGGCTGACTTCCTTCGAGCTGGAGACCAGGCAGCGTATTGATGTCACGTTCAGACGTGCCAAAGCTGAGCTGGGGCAAGACCAGGCGCAGATAGCCGCCATGCTGGGAGAAGTGCAAGGGAGGCTGAATGAGAGTATTCTCCTGCGCAGAAAACGGCAGCGTGAGGTGGAGCAGTCACTGACAGGGGCGCTTGACAGCCGTATGGATGTCTTTGCCGCTGAAGGGGTCAGTGAGGAGACGCTGCTGCGCCGCCGTAAGCAGAACCGGATTGAAATGAAGATCGGGCTGAACTGGATCAACCGCCTGGGGATTCTGCTGCTGATTCTGGCAGTGGGGGCCGGGTTCAGATACAGTTATTCCACCTGGTTCAATGACTATATGAAGGGCAGCGCCTTCTTTCTGCTTGGCGCTATCATGCTGGGCGGCGGCGAGTGGCTGTTCCGCAAAGGCAGAGGAGCCTTTGCCTTGGGTCTGATCGGAGGCGGGGTATCCGTACTCTACGGCTCAATCTTTTACAGCTATTTTTTATTGGAGATTATCGGTTTATGGGCCGGGATCGGTCTATCCGTACTGGTCACTCTATCCGCTGTGCTGTTATCGCTGCGCTATGAGTCGCGGACGATCTGTTCCATGGGGCTTGTCGGCGGTTATCTGCCACTGTTCTCTTATATAGGGGCGTTCGGGCTGGAAGGCAGCGCAGTGTACGCGGCTATGGGCTATCTGTTCGTGCTGAACCTGCTCATTCTGCTGGTCTCCCTGCGCAAGCGCTGGGTCATTGTCAATTACATCAGCTTCCTGTTTAATATACCCTCCATGCTGCTGCTGATTAATCTGTCGGACAGCAGTGCAGCGGGCATGCTCTGCGCTATATTGACCTTTGTCATGTACCTGGGCATCACACTCTGGTACCCGTTCAAATACAAGTCGAAGCTCGCCTGGCTGGATTTCTGCCTGCTGGGCTGCAATACGGCCATCAGCTGCGCAACCTTGTATATTCTTTTCCTGGATGCAGGTCTGGGCGAGTTCAAAGGCGCGCTTGCCTTGTTCTTCTGTCTGATGTACCTGGGGCTTGGCGTTCTGCTGGAGAAGCGGATGCCGCAGGAACGGGAGAGCAGACTGCTCTTCTACGCCACCTCTCTGACCTTTGCCGTACTGATGATCCCGTTCCAGTTAGGAGCGGCCTGGTGGTCCATCGGCTGGCTGATTGAGGGAGTGCTTCTGACGGTCTACGGCCAGCTGTACCGCTTCAAGGCGGTGGAACGCTCGGGCTGGGGGATTCTCCTGCTCTGCCTGGGGACGTTCTTCGGCATCGACGGGCTGCTGCGCGTGTCCGAGCTTAATCCTGTGGTCAACTACAGTAATCCGTATTTCGAGCTGAAATATACCTTTATTACTGCGGGGATGGTTACGGTAGCCTTGTTCTATGCGGTCCGCCATTCCCGGGAGGAGATTCTGCTCCGCAGCTCACCTGCCGAGGTGCAGGGTGTAGTCTGGTTCAAATATGCGGCGATCCTGAATTTCTATGTATATCTGGTATATGAAGCCCTGCGTCTGTACGACCGTGCAGTTCCGGAGGATATGGCACACAGTACATTCTACAAGCTGCTGCTGGCAGCCTTGCTCACGGCCGGCCTTGCCTATGTGCTGCCGAAGGTTAAGGTGCTCTATGATGCGGTGGTCGGCTACATGGTCATGCTGATGTACGGGATCACTTATGCTATCTGCATCGGCATCACGCTGGGGATGCCCAGCCTGCAAGGCGGATTGTCCGGAAGCTCCGGGGCAGATCTTCTGGTGCTGGGTCTGCTTATCCTCTTCAATCTGTTCGTGTGGTTCAGCGGCGGAAGACTGCTGCGGACAACGCTCCTGCGCGATTACAAGAATATGGAGCTGGTCCCGGTGGCTATGGGCATCTATCTGCTGGTGATGATTACTGCATTCCTGGGTGTGCAGATCCGGCTGCATGATGGCGGACTGGCTTTCAGTCTGGTCTACCTCCTGCTCTCGGTGCTGTTCATTATGTACGGCTTCCGCAAGCGGTACCTGTACATCCGCCGTTTCGGGCTGGGCTTGTCACTGCTGGCAACCGGCAAGCTGCTGCTCTATGATCTGACCCTGCTGAACACCGGCAGCAAGATCATCGCTTATTTCAGCTTCGGACTCTGCCTGCTGGGGATTTCGTATCTCTATCAGCGGATATCGGCCAGAATGGAGGAAGCCTATGCGCTCGCAGAGAAAGACCAGCCGGAGAGCTAGGGCGGCCCTGCTGCTCGCGGGGCTGGGAGGCTTGCTGCTGTTCACCTCCGCTTATCCGGCGGAGGGCACGGCAGCGGCAGCAGGTGGCTTGGCGGAGAAGGCTGACAGCGGGGAGTGGAAGTTCTCGCGGGCCATCGCAATTCCGGAGCCGGCCCCTTATTATGAGGTATATCTGGATGAAGGCGTGTATGGCTCGGCAGCAGAGGATTTGCGCGATCTGCGTATTACCGGCAGCGCCGGCAAGCCGGTTCCTTATTATCTGGAGAGCGGAGAGGGAACGGTGGAGGAGCGCAGCACCGCCTATTCATCGATTCTGATCCGCCGGGCGGCTCAAGGGCCGGACACCCTGCTGGATTACCGGATTACACCGCTTGCCGAGCATGTGGATATTCAGGGAAACAAGCTGGTGTTTGAGCTTCCGGATGAGTCTTTCCTGAAGCATGTGGAGGTGTGGGGAGGTTATGACGGGAATGCCTGGGAGCTGCTGGCCAAGGGGGATTTGTACGCTACAAACGGGTTGAGTGCCGACAGCATTGAGCTGGAAGACAGCTACAAGTTCAGCTTTTACCGGCTCGTGGTAAAGAGTAATCCGGAGGGGCTGGATTTCCCCGGGCTGACCCTGGTGGACAGCAGCCGGGAGGTGAAGATGGCCGGATTCATGCGGCAGAAGACGCCGCAGTATGAGATCGGCCAGGTGGAGAACCGCACCGAGATCGTCATCAGCAACAAGGACCGGCTGAAGATTGCCAGGCTGACACTCGGCAGCACCGGGAATTTCTCGCGGCGGTATGAGCTGTATGACAGTGACGGTATAAGGCTGCCGGTGGCGGGCAGCGGGGGGCTGTACCGGCTCGATTTCAAGGATACCCGGATTTCACGGACGGACATCCAGCCGCTTCACGCATCCTCCTCCGCTGCCCTGAGGATTATAATCTATAATCTGGATGATGCCCCGATTTCAATTACCGGCCTGAAAATGGAATATATGGTGGACCGCCTTGTCTTTGCGGGAGGAGAGCAGGAGCCGGGACCGTATTCGCTGATCTACGGCAATGCCCTGGCACTTGCTCCGCAGTATGATATTATTAATTTCAAAGACCAGATTGCCGGGGACAAGCGGGTCACAGCTACGCTTGGTGCAGAGAATATAATACCCGAAGCACCGTCAGAGTCTCCGGCACAAGACGGATGGCTTCAGAGTGAATGGGGATTCAACCTTATTATTATCGCGGTCTCCCTGCTGCTTATTCTCATCGTGGCCCGTAAGCTGGGCCGGACTAAATAGGAAGGGATGCCGGATCTATGTACCAGACTTATATTTTTGACCTATATGGAACCTTAATTGATATTGAGACAGATGAAGAGCATCCGGAGGTATGGGAGCGGCTGGCGCTTCATTTCAGCTATCACGGGCTGCGCACGGCAGGGGCGGATCTGCAGTCCCGTTTCCTTGCGGAGCGTGACCGTCAGCTTCAAGCCGCTGCACAGAAATGCCAGTTTCCCGATTTCGTCATGGAAGAGGTCTTCCGTGCCGTGGCCCGCGACTTAGGGGGGAATCCCGGGCAGGCCTGGCTGCATGAGACTGTCCGCTGGCTGCGGACCTTATCCATGAACCATATCGCGCTCTATGACGGAGTCCCGGAGATTCTCCGGACCTTGCGGTCGCGCGGCAAGAAGGTCTATCTGCTCTCGAATGGCCAGAAGACCTTCATTGAGGCAGAATTAACCATGCTGAACATTCTGCATTTATTCCATGGGATAGCCATTTCCTCCGAAGCCGGCGTAAGCAAGCCGGACCCGCTATTTTACCGGTATTTAGCAGATAACTATGGTGCCGAGCTAAGTTCGGCAATTATGATCGGTAACGATCCGCGTACGGATATTGCCGGAGCGGACACGATCGGCATTGATTCGTGTTATATTCATACAGCTTCCTCTCCGGATAACGTTCCGGTGAAGAGCACGGTGCAGATCTGGGATGGGGATCTGCGCAAAATTCCGGGCTGGAGCCTGTAGAAATGAACTGGCAGAAAGAAGGCTTACCGCATGACTCTGATTATTATTGATATTGCAGCTTCACTGGTGATACTTGTTGCAGCGGCGTATCTGCTTATGACCCTCTATCCGGCGTTTGGACGGAGGGCGGGGAAGCAGGAAAAGGCGCTGAACAGCCGCTCGCTTAATTATAGCAAGGGCAAATTCGCTTATCCGCAGACGGCTGAACTCATCGGCGAGAGAGCTGGCGGTAGCGGTCTGTCCATTCTGAAGGATTTCATTAAAGGCAATCCCCGGTCCAGACCGGCCGAGCCCCTGCAGCCGCTGCCGCTGCCGCCTGCGTCCATCGGGCAAGGCCCGGGCACCCGTGTTACCTGGTTCGGCCACTCTGCGGTATTGCTGGAGATGGACGGGGTTACACTGTTCCTGGACCCTATGCTGGGGAATGCCCCGTCCCCGTTTCCGTTCATCGGCGGCCGCCGTTACAGCAAGCAGCTGCCGCTGGAGATTTCCCAGCTTCCGCAGATTGATGCGGTTGTACTCTCCCATGATCATTATGATCATCTGGACTACGGCACCATCCGCAAGCTGAAGGATAAGGTAGGCCTGTTCATTGTGCCGCTCGGTGTCGGCGCCCATCTGCGCCGCTGGGGGGTAAGCGGAGAGAAGATCCGCGAGCATGACTGGGGAGATGAGCTTGCGTATGCCGGCCTGACGTTTACCAGCGCGCCGGCCCGGCATTTCTCCGGCCGGAGTCTGCTGGACCGCAACACCACACTATGGTGCAGCTGGGTGATCCAAGGGGCGGATACGAAGGTCTTCTACAGCGGGGACAGCGGTTACGGGCCGCATTTTGCCGAGATTGGACGCAAGTATGGCCCATTCGATCTCACGCTGATGGAATGCGGCCAATACGATCCGCGCTGGGCCGATATCCATATGCTGCCGGAACAGACGGTTGAAGCACATCTGGATGTGCGGGGAGGTCTGCTCATTCCGGTTCATTGGGGAGCCTTCACCCTGTCGATGCATGACTGGACCGATCCGGTCGAGCGTGTCGCAGCTGCGGCTGCAGCTAAAGGGGTACGGCTGGCTACACCAAGAATAGGGGAGACTGTAGTAGCCGGGTCCGCGGAGTATCCTGCTCTTCCCTGGTGGAGATGAGGCTGCGCGACCGGAAGGGACTTGTGGTACAATCATTGTGCATAAATGCCAAGGAGCTGACTAACGAATATGAGTAATGAAGTGAATGAGCAGGAACTGGTGGAAGTATTGTCTGCACAGACGAAGGTAGATCCGGCCGTGATCCGGCTGGTGCTGAAGCATGAGCAGGCCTTCATCAACAAAGCCAAGGCCAATGCCAAGGGCGAGATTGATATTGATAATGATGATCTGGTCGATTATGTTACTGCGCAGCGCGATGTTAAGCTGGACGAGCTGACTGTAGAGACTATTCTCGATGCGGAGATGGACTATCTGATGGACAAGGGACTGGCCGGATATATCGACTAAACCCTATAGCTGCCGGGTGCGCGGTGCGGTCGTTCATGGAGTACCGTGCGCCGGGTACGATATAATTCCACTTATTTTTAAGTATTTTTAAGTAATCCTTTGCTTTTAGAGAATTAGTGTGCTACAATGAAGTCAATCATAAATTTAACCCTTAATTCACATATTGTAAAAGGTTATCATTTGTGCGTATGAATCCTTTTCCAATGTGTGAATTTTTATTTGTTCGTACAATACGTAGGAATAAAAGGACATGTGTTAAATAAAACTTGGAGGTAATATCATGCAAACAGGTACAGTAAAATGGTTCAACGCAGACAAAGGTTTCGGTTTTATCGAGGTTGAAGGCGGAAGCGACGTATTCGTACACTTCTCCGCAATCACTGGCGACGGCTTCAAATCTTTGGACGAAGGCCAACGCGTTGAGTTCAACGTAACTCAAGGCGCTCGTGGACCACAAGCCGAAAACGTTGTAAAACTGTAATATTAAAAATAGACTGCCCTTAACACAAGTTGAGGGCAGCTTTTTTTTTGAACAGGCCAGAACAAGCTACCATCCTGCCATAACAGTCCGGTTGGGCTGGAAATATGTCTTTATTCGAAGGGTATGCTTCCGAAGCGGGCTTTGTACGAACCGATTCGGGAAGTATATGCTAACAAAGCTATTAGGAGGGGTACTTATGTATTTTCGTAAAAAAGCGCTGGAGGATCTTCCGCAAGAAGACACAGCCATTTGGTCCTGCACTAAGGAAGATTGCTCCGGGTGGATGCGCGACAACTTCGCCTTCCAATATGTCCCTACCTGCTGGCAATGCAACTCGCCGATGACCAGAAGCATGAAGATACTGCCTATGCTTGTGAATACGAATTTTGACATGAAGGCGATCAAGAAGGGTATTACCATCCGGTAATCTGCCAATTCCTGAACGCTCTGTACAGAATCAGATTATAGCAGTAACACCATAGCAGTCAGTTCCCTGTGGGGAACGGGCTATTTTTTTTGTCTTGGCAGCGGATGGGTGTCTGGGGTTGACAATAGCGGGGAATCAAGGGATATTAGAGATGAGGATGAAGAATACATAATTGGAAAATGGTCTCAACGGCAAGGAGGTCATGATGTGGCTATGAACAAATATCTTAGGCTTCTGGCTCTGGTCATGGTTATCTTGAATGCAGTGAATATTAAATATCGCAATCCAGTCCTGCTTGTTGCCGTACCTGTTATAGGAATTATAGTCATTATTCTGGATATTTACCTGGAGCCCACCCGCCGGAAGGTACTAATGTACAGCATCTGCGCCGTCCTGCTGGCCTTACTGTGGATAGCCCTAGACCGGGAGTGGATCACTCCGCTAATGTTCATCTAGTCCCTTCTGCCGCAGCCCTTAAACAGCTCCTGGAACAAGGAGCACTGCTTAAGGGCTTTTTGCTGCCCTGTGCCGGGCAACTAATTTCTCTTGACAAACCCCGGGACTTTTGGAGAATAGAGTTGGAAACGCTGCCAAGGAAAGAAGGAATTCCGATGTTCCAGAGATTCAAAGAACTCAACACGCTGCGCAATCAAATATTCATCGGCTTTGTGCTGGTTATGCTAATCATTCTTCTGGTTTCAGGGGCGTTTGTATATGACCGGGTATCTATTCTGCTCAAAAATAATGCCGAGCGGCATATCCAGCAGACGGCGGTTCAGGCGAACGGACGGCTGAATGCGCTGATTGGCCAGATTGACAGCCTGATGGGGCAGGTGGCTAATCATCCTACAGTGCAGCAGCTGCTGCTGGAGGAGCTGAACGGCAATGAAGTGTCATTCAATCAGCGGCAGTCGCTGCTGCAGATTATCTCCAGCTATCAGGCGTACATGCCGAGCGTAGGATCTCTTGAGCTGTATACCGCCGATTACCGGCTGCTCTTCCCGATTAAGGACGGCAGTCTGGGGACGAGAATCAACGAGCCATATATCAGCGAGGCTAATATCCAGAAAGGGCGGCTGGTCTGGATCGGCGTCGATCCGCATGACAGCCAGAGCCTGCTGGCCATCCGCCAGGTTAGCCTCATGGACCGCTGGTTCTCGCGGGGAGGGTATCTGATGGCGCGAATCCAGCGCAGCTACTTCCAGCTGGATGATCCGATCTCCGGCAGTGACGGAGGCGAGTCTGTGCTGCTGGTGAATGATGAAGGCCGGCTCCTGGGCAGCAGTGAAGCACCGGAGGCGGACCTCCTGCCGCTGCTGGAAAGTGTGGACCAGACGGTCAGCTTTCACGGCAAGGAGTATGTACAGGTTAAGCTGCGCTCGGACAAGACCAGCTGGACACTGCTTGTGCTGACCCCTGTCAGCTATGTCACCAAAGGGTTATCTGTGCTGCGGACGGTTCTGCTGCTGTCAGGGGGGCTGGGAGCCCTGCTTTTCCTGATCATGTCGTTTCTATTGTCAACGATGATCACGAGGCCGATTATTCATCTGATCCGGGCCATGCGCAAATCGCGCTTAGGCGTGCTGACGCCCAACTCGCAGAAGGTATCTACGATGGAGCTGCGGGAGCTGAATTATACCTATAACGGCATGGTGGCCAATATGAATGATTTGATCCGGGTCGTCTACGAGAAGGAAGTATTACAGAGCCGGACCGAGCTCAAGGCGTTGCAGGCGCAGATCAACCCTCATTTTCTGTTCAACACCCTGGAAGCCTTTAACTGGTCGCTTGAGGAGAAGGGGGAGGAGGAATTGGCTGGATTGGTCGTAGTAATGTCCAGGCTGTTCCGCTATATTATTGGCCGTCCCAATAATAAAGACGAGTGGGTTGCGCTTAGTGAAGAGGTTGAACAGATCAGGCGTTATCTGAAGATCATGGAGATGCGGATGGGCGAGCGCCTGTCCTGGGATATTGTGCTGGACCCGCGCGAGGCGGCTGTTCCGGTACCCAAGCTGCTGATTCAGCCGATCGTGGAGAATGCCATTCTTCATGGAGTGGAGAGCCGTGTCGGCAGCGGCAGTGTGGAGGTTACGATCACCCCATCGCCACGCGACGGCTGGACCTCGGTGAAGGTATCCGACAATGGTCCAGGCATGGATGAGGATACTCTGCGGGCGCTGCGCAGTACACTGGAGGGCGGCCCGCCGATCTCCGCCAAAGGCAACGGGGTCGGCCTGGTGAATGTGCAGCGGCGGCTCAAGCTGTATTACGGGGAAGAGGGCATCAAGTCGGAGGGTCTGATAATCGAGAGCAGATTATCCGAAGGGACCGTTATTACTTTTGAAATTCCAAGCAATGGAGGATATACCTATGAGCCTGAGCAATAGGACGATTCTGATCGTGGATGATGAACCGAGAACACGGCAGGGCATCAAGCAGACGCTGGAAGTATGGGCAGCCGGCCGGTATGCCGTGGAGACCTGTGACAACGGGGTTGAGGCGCGCGAGCGGCTGCGGCAGGAGCGGGTCCATCTGCTGATTACAGATGTGCGCATGCCCGAAGTAAGCGGACTGGATCTGATCCGTTCCCTGCAGGAGTCAGCCTGGAAGCCCGTTATTATTGTCATATCCGGCTATGCCGAATTTGATTATGTGCAGCAGGCTATGCGGCTGGGGGCGGTTAACTACCTGCTTAAGCCGCTGGACAAGTCCGAGCTGCTGTCCGTGGTTGAGGATGCGCTGAAGCGGGAGGAAGAGCAGCAGCGCCACGTGAAGCTGGAGAAGCTGGTGGATCATAAGCTGATGGAGATTGACCCGGATCAGGCGCGAATGGGGCAGCCGGTCAAAGAAGCGATCGCCTATGTGGAGCAGCACCTGCATGAACAGCTGACAATGGCTGAGGTTGCGGGCCTCATCCATCTGAATGCCAGCTACTTCAGCGTATTGTTCAAAGAGCAGGCCGGAGTATCCTTCAGCGAATATTTGGCACGTCTGCGAATTCAGCGGGCTAAGGAATTACTGCTGCAGACCACACTGTCTATAGGGGAGATCGGGGAGCGTGTAGGCTATCGGACGGATAAGTACTTCATTAAGGTGTTTAAGTCGCTGGAACAGTTAAGCCCAAGCCGCTATAGGCATAAGATGAAGGGCGGATCGCAGGAAATCCATTAAATGTGGAATTTTAGCCAATAAGTGTAGTCTTATATCCCTCCGGGTACGATGCTAGAATTTGATTGGTAGCGATTACATCAGGCCGCGTAATGTGAAAATGGAGGCTATAGCAATGCTGAGGAATAACATAACCAAGGGACTGTTCCTGACATTTACATTGGCCCTTGTTCTGACAGGCTGCAGCTTCACACGGGAAAATAATAGTGCGGCGGCAGCCACCAATGCTTCGGCCCCAAAAATAACAATTCATATGATGCACTTATGGCCGGCCGGCCTCTCCGCCCAGCAGAATAAGCTGGTTAGCCAGATCATCGGGGAATACGAGAAAGAGAATCCTAATATTATAATCCAGCAGGGCGTGCTGGAGAATGAACAGTACAAGAATAAGCTGAAGGTGCTCTCTGCCTCGAATGACCTGCCGGATGTAGGAATCACCTGGGCTGCGGGCTTCATGGAGCCTTATGTAAAAGGCGGATTATTCGCTCCGCTGGATGACATCCTGAATGGTACGCGGTTAAAGGGTAAATTCGTAACAGGCACTACCGAAGCCTATGTGGTCGATAATAAGACCTACGCACTGCCGATTGAGCTGAACATTTCACCGGTATACTATAATAAGGATATTTTTGCAAAATATAATCTCCAGGTGCCTGCTACATACGAAGAGTTCAAGCAAGTGGTAAGAACGTTATCCCATCATGGCGTGGCTCCGGTTGCCCTTGGCAACAAGGACCGCTGGACCGGCTCGCTATGGTATATGTACCTTGCTGACCGTATCGCCGGCAGTGATACACTGAAGCGCGCAACGAAGGGGACAAGCTATTTCGATGATCCGGGCCTGGTCCGGGCAGCGGCTGAAGTGCAGACGCTGGTGGACATGAACACCTTCAACAGCGGTTTCAACGGGCTATCCAATGATGAGGGCAAATCGGAATTCTTGAATGAGAAGGCGGCAATGTATCTGACGGGTACCTGGGAGCTTCCCAACTTCACGACGAATCCGGAGATCCCGCAAGACTTCAAAGATAAGGTAGGGTTCTTCAAATTCCCGACTGTGGAAGGCGGAAAGGGCAATATCAACAGCTGGGTTGGCGGTCCCGGTGTCGGACTGTTCGTAGCCGAAGCTTCCAAGGTTAAGGAAGAAGCGAAAGCATTTGTCGAATATTTCGTATACAAATGGGGAGAGGCCTCTGTAACCAGTGCAGGTGTAATTCCGGCGACCAAAGTGGATACCACGAATGAAGAGCTGCCGCAGCTGTATGTCGAACTGCTGAATGAATTAAACCATGCGAGCAGCATCACCCTGTTTGCTGATATCCAGATGAAGCCGAACGCCGCCCAGGTCCATCTGGATATGATTCAGGCGCTGTTCGGCAAAGCGATTACACCTGAGCAGTTCGCGGCCAAGCATAAAGAAGCTGTAGCCAAAGGAACCTGATAAGCTTACAACCTTATCACAAAGGGATGCCAATTAGCCGGATTACACGGCCGGGGCATCCCTTATTTGCGGAGTCGGATAATTAAGGCAGTCAGACGTATTGTCATAGTCTTCCTCATCCTTCCTGCCAAATCCGCCCCAATCGCAGAGATCAGGGTGAACCGCCTGTTGGTTGTTGCAGATTAATGCGCCGGCGCAGCGCTCAGCGGTTCTGCAGGTTCATGCTGAATCAGGCCGTGCTTCTCCCAGGCTCTGCTCTTCCAGCGGAAGTACATAATGACCGCCCGCACCCATTCATCGAATGCAGTGGCCAGCCAGACTCCGGCCAGACCGAGATCAAGCGTGAATACCAGGAAATAGCCCAGCGGCAGGCTCATGCATACCATGGAGATCAGGCCCATGTAGACCGGAAACTTGGCATCGCCGGAAGCGCGCAGCGAGTTGATAATGACCAGGTTGCAGGTGCGTCCGGTCTCAAGGAAGAAGCTGAGCAGGATGACCTGGGCGCCCATAGTTATAATCGTTTGGTTATCCGTGAATAGGCCCATCAGCGGTACGCGGAACAGAATAACAACCGCGTCCATAATTACGGTGACCAGCAGCGCCCATTTCACACTGGAGAATACCCGCGTGTAAGCTTCCTTAGGCCGCCTTGCGCCCACGAGATGGCCGACAATGATCGAGGTGCCCATGGATACGGCTACGCTGAAGAGGAAGATGTAGCTGGAGATGTTCAGCGCGTATTGGCGGGTAGCCATGGCTTCAGCACCCAGATAAGTGATGTATAAAGTGAAGACCAGCTGGCAGCACTGATAGATCACCGATTCAAAAGCAGACGGGATGCCGATTTTAAGAATCTGCAGCACATACCTTTTGGAGAGATGAGTGTAATAGGTCCATTTGACCCGCACCTCCATAATCCGGTAGAGCAGCAGGAAGAACAGGACCAGACAGATCAGGCGGCTGGCAACCGTTGAGATGGCTGCGCCTTCGACACCGAGTGCCGGCAGTCCGAAATGTCCGAAGATCAGCAGATAATTGCCCCCGACGTGGATCACGTTCATCAGCAGAGAGACTACCATGGTCTGTTTCGTGAACCCGTGCGTCCGGATGGTGGTGGCCAGGGCGTTCAGCAGTGCCTGAAGGAAGATTCCGCCCCCGACAATATGCATATACGATTTGGCGTAGACGAGAATATCGCCTGTCACGTTCAGCGCGCTCAGCAGACTGCCTCCGAACAGCAGCAGAATTGTACTCAGAATAATTCCGACCGCAAGATTGAGCGTTATGGCGTTGCCCGTTACCTTGGCTGCTTCTTTGGGCTGCTTGGAACCGAGATACTGCGACACGACAATGGCCGCGCCGTTCCCGATAACACTGAGCACGAGAATGGCTATGGCAATAATCTGATTGGCCGCCCCGACACCGGAGACTGCATCATCCGATACGGAGCTGATCATGAATGTATCTACACTCCCCATGAGCATGAACAGGAACAGCTCGAGGAAAATCGGCCAGGTCAGCTTAATTAAATTGAACTCTTTGGGTTTGCTTGCTTCCATAATAAAGCTTACACCTTCTTGTTGTTAAAATAGGATTGCCGCCGGAGAATTTGTAAATCTAATGTATGGTAGCACAGCTTTTGTGAAAATGCAGTAAATTTAAGAAAATCCTGAATAAAATCAACCTTCGTTTTCAAAAAGATGCACCAGACAGCCCGGCCCCCGCCCAATAGTATCCTTCAGGTAACTACATCACAATAAAGTGCCTACTTCCCTTATCAGCAGTATATCCCTAAACTTAGTACATCACTTACTAAAATATATTAACGATGAGGAGATTCTAAACCTATGAAATTACAGCTAGCACTCGATCTGGTGGATATTGCGGGAGCCAAGGCTATTGTTGCGGAAGTGGCCGAATTTATAGATATTGTGGAGATTGGAACACCGGTTGTCATTAATGAAGGGTTGCATGCGGTAAAAGCGATCAAGGACGCTTTTCCGGCACTGACGGTCCTGGCCGATCTCAAAATCATGGATGCCGGCGGCTATGAAGTGATGAAAGCTGTAGAAGCGGGAGCGGGAATTGTTACCGTGCTTGGCGTGTCTGATGATTCAACGATCCGCGGCGCGGTGGAAGAGGCCAAGAAGACCGGTGCAGAAATCCTGGTTGATCTGATCAACGTGAAGGATCTGAAGGCCAGAGCCGCTGAAGTGGATGCACTTGGCGTTGATTATGTCTGTGTGCACTCCGGTTATGATCATCAGGCAGAAGGTAAGAATTCCTTCGAGGATCTGAGAGCGATTAAGAGTGTGGTTACAAAAGCAAAAACAGCGATTGCCGGCGGAATTAAACTGGGCACGTTGCCTGAAGTGATTGCTGCGAATCCTGATCTGGTAATCGTGGGCGGCGGCATTACCGGCGAAGCGGATCAGAGAGCGGCTGCGGCGGAAATGAAGCGCCTTGTAAGCCAGGCCTAAGCAGCTATGGATACGCTGGATTACGCACAGGAAATTGTGAAGGAGCTGCAGGGCTCGGTCTCCGGGCTGAACGCCGCAGAAGGTGAGGCCATGGCGGAGCTGCTGCTGCGCTCCGGGCAGATCTTTGTAGCCGGCGCCGGCCGCTCCGGCCTGATGGGCCGGGCATTCGCAATGCGGCTGATGCAAGCCGGGCAAGCTGCGTTTGTCGTAGGGGAGACGGTAACCCCGGGCATCGGCCCCGGCGATGTGCTTGTGCTGGGCTCCGGCTCCGGCGAGACCCAGGGGCTGGTATCCATGGCGGAGAAAGCCAAGACGATAGGCGCGGCGGTGGTGCTCGTGACCATTACCCCGGATTCGTCACTCGGGCGTCTCGCAGATTATACCGTCAAGCTGCCGGGCTCACCCAAGGATCAGACAGGCGGGAGCTATGCTACGATCCAGCCGATGGCCTCCTTATTTGAGCAGACGCTGCTGGTATTCTACGATGCCGTCATCCTGCGGATGATGGAGCAGACGGGGCAGACCACCGGCAAGATGTTCGGCAAACATGCGAATCTGGAATAACGTAACGTAAAGACAGCCTGTCCGGAACTTCCGGACAGGCTGTCTGCATTCTAAGGGTGCAAGGCGATCGCGTTGCTGATGTTGATGCTGCTGCCGGAATTGGCAGCAGCACTGTCTATTATGGCAGGTGCAGGCGGATGTGCCTGTCCTTGCACCTGCACTCAGCTTAACGCTTAAGCAGATCTTCACGAATCGGTGTGAACACATCGAGCAGCGCCGAATCGGCTTCAAGCGCAGTCACTCCATGCTTGGCGTTAGGCGGAATAGCAATGCTCTGGCCTGCGGACAAGGCGTATTCCTTGCCGTCGATGCGGAAGACAAAGCTGCCGCGCAGACAGTAGCTCATCTGTTCATGCACATGGCTGTGCTCATAGCCCTCGGCGCCTTCCTCGAAATGAACCTCCATCATCATCAGACTGGCTGCCGCATTCAGAATGCAGCGTTTGACGCCCGGCTCAGCCGGTTCCCATACTCCTAGATTACTCATTCTTTATTTCCTCCTTATAAGCGTTATAGGCATAAATGTTGTACGTTTTGCAATTTTGATTCTTAGATAGCCGGGAGTTCGGAAGACAACAATTTTGGATTTGGGCAGATATTATCAGGGAATTGTTGTATTCCGTGCAGGATTTTACAGAAGTTACTGAAGCTCTGCCGTAAGTAGCAGATGAATCGGGAGATTCCTTATTGCGGGACGGCAATTAGGATCGTTCCCGGCTCAAGGATCAGGGTATCGTCCGCCGCGTGACCGCCGCTCTCTGCTTCCGCACCTTCCGTGCCGAGTATCCGGAGCGGGCTGCCGCCGGGAATACGGACGCGGCAGCTTTGCCCTGAGCCGTTGATGGCGGCAACGCACCATGCACCGTCTGCGCGGGAAATCTTATATACCCGCACGCCTCCGCCGGTGTCTTCGCACAGCAGCGGCTCCAGCCGCAGCGGGGGAACTGCTGCTGGGCGCGGATGCAGCAGCACCACATAGTCTTCGCCCGCCTTGCCGTGCACCCGGAAATGCTGCTGCGCCGCCAGCGGATAGGCTCCGCCTACGGCACCTTCCCCGGCAGTGATGACCGGACTGGCCGGTTCTGCAATATGCGCACTCAGCCTCATGCTGCCTAGAGCTGCGGCCTCAATTCCCTGCCCCGAGATCTCAGCCTCTGTACTCAGTGTATGCAGATTCCACACGCTGTCTGCTCCGTCCTCAATCCGGTCCCAGACCAGATAAACGTCAAAGCCTGCCTTGATATACAGGAAAGTCCGCTCATATTCACCGGCACGTGTATCCGGGATCAGGCTTTTGGCATAATCCAGCTCTTCTGTGAAGATGACCTCCCGGCAGACGCTTTGCAGCGGACCATCAGCATAGCCGCCTGAACCATCGGCAAATTGGACGATATTATGCGCCGCGCCTGATACATACCAGTGCCGGTCCCCGTTGTAATAACCGCCGGTTCCGGCATCAAGCGTCAGCGGAACCCCGTCTGCCCAGATGGAGAAATGGCCTTCGTCATGATGGGCGTGATAGGTCAGCGGCGAAGCCTCGTAGATGGCATAGTTCCGCAGGTTCTGCTCCCCGCTGCGGAAGATGACGTAGCCGATGCCGGGATAATGGACGGAGCGGAGGGCGGGCTGCTGCTCCGGCAGATCCGGCCGCGGATACAGCAGGGCGACCAGCGGCAGCGGGAAAGCTCCGGTATCCTGGACCGGTGCGCCGCCGTGCTTCCAGGCCCAGACCATTTCCGCCGACAGCTGCGGATCTTCCTCTGCATAGAACGGGGCTGCGTAGCCGAGCAGGCGGAACCATTTCTCCTGTACATTGGCATCGCCGACGGCAGGAGTCAGCAGAACAGGTCCGGCGTCATGACCGCCCTGGATGATGTCCTCTGCGGTGACGATGCCGATCAGGAAGCGGTACATCGCTTTTACCTTCGGATGCCTGAAGTAATCCATTCCCTGCAGCTGCTTCAGCAGCACGAAGAACAGGAAATACCGGTGCAGCACGGCGCCGTGATAACGCACATTCTCCGGCCAGGCCCCCTCCTGATCCACTACTTCCGCCAGCTGCCAGTCAATTACGGAGCAGGCATGCTTCAGATAGCCAGCACTCTCAGGCTCCTGCGGGAAGAGCAGCGCATAGACACCAAGCCCGGTCGCCCGGTCCGCATTCCAGTTGCTGCGTTTGCCGCCCTTCTCATCAGGGAAGGTCTCCAGATCGAACCGGTAGTAGGCGGTGTCCATCATCATCGCCGCAATATAGCGCAGATCGGAGAGCAATGCCTCTATTTCCCCGGCAGTTAACACTCTGCTCCCGGCAATCTGGTCATAGATGACCGAGACGGCAGCCAGTCCGCGCCCGATATGCACAGCGCCGTAGGTATCATCATCATGCCAGCCGTCCCGGCGGAAGATATCCATGCCCTGCCGCATATCAGCCAGCATGTACTGCAGCTTGCGCCCCGCCCGGGCGGCATAATGATCTTCACCGCTCACCCTATACAGGTTGGCGTCAGCACCGGCAGCCTCCAGCAGGTAGGCCCAATTGGTCAGCGTGGGCCGGTTGAAGGGCGGTCCGGACTGTTCCGGCCCGAGCGGTTGACCGTCTTCGTCCAGGAACGTAACTCCAGTGCATACGCCGCCGCTGCCAAGCGGAGCTTCCAGGCTGAGCTCCGTCTGGATGCCGTAATAATCGCCTGCGGTTACCGGCAGGCGTTCTTCGTACCGCAGCACAGTCATGCCTTCCTCTGCTTCATTGCTGACGCGTACACAGAACACATCCTCCTCCTGCGCACCTCCAGCCGGAGTGACGCCGGAAGGCTGCAGTCCGCTACCGCCCCCGGCCAGCCGTTCAAGTGCCACTCTGCTGCCGCTTCCCGGCCCCTGCGTCCAGCCTTTCAGCGCCTGGCGGAAGCTGCCATTAATTAGCGTCACCGGCAGGCCGAGCTGGGAATGCGTCAGCTGTACACCGCCGATCCGGGCAACGCCCTGCCCCCGGACCTGTACGGACAGCTGCAGGCAAGCGGCCTGGGCGGGCACCTTGAAGATGAACGGCTCCACCCGGAATACACCGAGCCGGCTAAGCGGAACCGCTTCTTCACGTGCGGCGAATTGTGCGGACAGCTGCTGCTGTCTTACATATTCCTGCGAGATCGCCGGATACTGCTCTATTCTGGCGCGGAGCCTCTGCTGCTGCTCCTGGTCATAGCCGCCGAAGGGGCCGGCACCGGCGGTGCCATGATTAGATGAATGCATAGGCAAATTTGCGGCCTCCCTGTGAATGCGAGTTCATTAATTAAACTTACTTAATTTCTACCATAAGTATAGCTGCCCGGGGACGGGACCCGGGATGGGTAAACGGAGGGAGGAGAGGGGACAAAGCAACTGAAATCACCCTTCAAGGCAGGGCCCCCGGCTTTGAAGCCCGATTTCATGAAAAAGTGAATTTCCCCCCCTTAGCGCAGTCGCTTTCTCCCTAACTGTGTCTGCACAGCGGGATTTATGATTAAGGAAAGAAACGCGAGCCGAATAGACAGGAGGAACAATCAATGAATGGAACGAAACGGCAAATAAACGCCTGGACCTTTGTAGCACCCAGTTTGATTCTGACGCTGATTTTTGGGGTGTATCCCGTCTTTTGGGCATTGAAGTACATGTTCTATGATTATCAGGGTTTCGGTACACCGCTATTCATAGGCCTGGATAACTTCGAGCGGCTGCTGCGGGATAAGGATTTCTGGCAGTCGGTGGTGAACACCTTCGTTTACGCAGGCGGCAAGCTGATCATTACGATCCCGCTGTCCTTTGTGCTGGCTGTAGTGCTCAACCGCGCCCTGAAGGGGCGCCAGCTGCTGCGGGCTATTTATTTCCTGCCTACCGTAATCAGTGCTTCGGTAATGGCGATTGTGTTCTACGTTATTTTCAACTCCTACAACGGAATGGTGAATCAGCTGCTGATGGGGGCCGGAATTGTATCCGCTCCCATAGACTGGCTGGGCGCCAAGCATGCCCTGGTCACGGCAATTATTATCGCGATCTGGGGCGCAGTCGGCAACTATATGCTGCTCTTTATCGCGGGGCTGCAGAATATTCCGGAGGATCTGTATGAAGCCGCTTCTCTGGACGGCGCCGGGCCGCTGCGCAAAATGTGGAGTATTACCGTCCCGATGCTCGGACCTGTGCTGCAGATGATCATCATGCTGGCGATTACCGTATCCCTGAAGGGCTACGAGAGCATCATGGTGCTTACCGAGGGCGGTCCTTACGGCAAGACGGAAGTCATGTATCTCTATCTATATAAACTGTTCTTCCCGGTATCCAGCGGAGGATCAAGCATTCAGCAGTTCGGTTACGGCAGCGCGGTCGGATTTGCTACGGCGGTTATCGTCGGCATCATTACCCTGATTTACTTCTATGTCTCAAAGAAACTGAATGATATCTACTAAAAGAGAGGAGAATGAACAGTGAGCACAATGCATGCAGAAACGAAAATGGCTTCGGCGCAGACCAGCCGTTCCTTAAAGAACAAGGCGCTGCTGTCCCGGGTACTGTTGTGGATTTTCCTGCTGATCGTAGCAGCGTTTGCGTTATTCCCCATCATATTGGCGTTCTTCGGATCGCTTAAATCTAATCTGGAGCTGACTACAGGAACTACTCTGCTGCCGAAGGAATGGATCTTCGATAACTATGCGCAGGCCTGGACATCCGCTAATTTCGCAAGGTTTACCTGGAACAGCGTATTTATAAGTACCTTTACGACGTTAGGAACTTTATTGATAGGAACGATGGCTGCCTATGCGGTAGCAAGGGTGGATTTCTACGGGAAACGCCTGTATGTGGTCATTCAGTCCTGCACCCTGTTCATCTCCATCGGTGCCGTCGTGCTGCGTCCCCAGTTTGATCTCATGGTCTCACTGAATCTGCAAAAATCGCTCTGGGGCGTCATCATCATCCTGATCAGCGGCCATGCCACTGCATTCTTCATGCTGATCGGTTTTGTGCGGGCAATCCCGAAGGAACTGGACGAGGCAGCGTTTATTGACGGCTGCAACTTCTATAGCGTATACTTTCGTGTTATCTTGCCGCTCCTGACACCGGCCCTTGGGGTCACAGCGCTCTGGACCTTCCGCGGCGCCTGGAATGAATACATTCTGCCGCTGGTATTTACGATGACGCAGCCTGGATTACAGACGCTCACCGTAGGCCTGGCCGGGTTGAAATATGGTGTCGGTGATGCGGCACAGCCCCAATTAATGCTTGCCGGCGCATGCCTGTCGATGCTGCCGATGATCATTGTCTACATTTTTGCCAACAAATCATTCATGCAGATGACAGCGGGCTCCGTGAAGGGCTAAGCGGGCTAAGGCTAACGCGGTGGTCCACCGGCAGCCAGTCTTAACGAAGGATGTGTAATCATGCTGAAGGCCTGGCTGTACCGGACCTCGCTGAAGAAAAGAATATGGCTGACATTCACCGGGCTGACCGTCTTTTGTATCTCGGTCACCGGCCTGTGGGCCTACTCGATTGCTTCGCGGGCCATGGAACGCAACTCCATTGACCTGAACCGCAATGTGCTGAACCAGTCCGTTAACGTGCTGGACCAGAAGCTGAAGCAGATTATTGTGGCGTCCTCCACCATGATGCTGAGTGAAGCGTATAAGCAGACGATGCGGGATATACAAGCGGATAATACCGACCGGTTCTTTGCGAACTTCTCCTTATTGCAGGGCCCCTTCACACAGGCGGAGCTGACAGAGAACTCCATTGAATCCATCCTGGTCAGTACACCGGACGGGGATTTCTACTCCGCCGGCAATCTGCGCAGAACAGCGACTCCATTTATGGAGTCTTTGCTGTATCAGCGGATCAAGGATAATCCGGAATCGAACTGGGTGGAGAGCCATGAGGACGAGCTGTTCGCGGGCAAGCATCATGTAATTTCTCTGCTGCTGCAGCCGCTGACGGAGAGCTATGTGCCCGATGTCTTCCTGACCGTTAATGTGAAGGAGGACATTCTGGAGGATACCGTCAGCGGAGGCGCGAGTCTCGGCAGTGCGAAGTTTCTGCTGATCAACAAGGGCGGAGCCAGTGTCTTCGGAGATAAGGAACGGCCGGATTGGTCCCGCTCGGCGCTATTTATGAACAAGCTGCTTCAGGCGGACAGCGGCAATTTCGAATATGCTGCCGGCGGCGGGACGATGCTGGTCAGCTATGCAGACTCACGGTATGCGGGGGACTGGCTGCTGGTCAGCTACCAGTCGAAGGAGGAGCTTCTTCAGCCTGTGCGCAGCATCCAGTGGCTGGTGCTGATGATTATGGCCGTGTGCATTGTCATCGCGCTGCTGCTGGCGAGATACCTCTCGGCACTGCTGCTCGGACCGCTGCTGAAGCTGCAGAAGACGATGTCGCGGGTGGAGCACGAGGATCTGGATGCCCGCTTCGAGAGTCCGTTCCAGGATGAGATCGGGGAAGCGGGCCGCAAATTCAACCAGATGCTGGACCGGATCGGCGGGCTGATTCTTGAGGTCAAAGATACGGAGAAGGAAAAACGCAAAGCGGAGATCAAAGCGCTGCAGGCGCAGATTGAACCCCATTTTTTATATAACACGCTCAATACAATCTTATGGAAATGCGAAATGGACGAATATGAAGATGTGAAGCAGATGGTGATTTCCCTGTCCGCGCTGTTCCAGCTGGGCCTGAACAACGGGCAGGAGATTACAACGCTGGGCAAGGAGCTGGAGCATGTCCGCCAGTACCTGAACCTCCAGCAGCAATGTTATGAGGGACTGTTCGAATATACGATAACCGCAGGAGCGGAGCTGCTGGAGCTGCCTGTCCTGAAAATTATCATTCAGCCTCTTGTGGAGAATTCCATTCTGCACGGGCTGAAGGAGCTTCGGGGCGAAGGCATGATTACGATCTCTGTGGCCATAGAGGCGCAGCATCTCGTAATCCGGGCGGCTGATAACGGCTCGGGCATGGATGCGGAGCAGCTGAATGCCCGGCTGAAAGAGCCGGCCGGCAGCGGGGGCTATGCCCTGACCAATATCTGCAGCCGTCTGCAGTTATATTACGGCAAGGAAGCCTCTTTAACCTTCCGCAGCCGTCCACACATAGAGACTGAAGCGGTTCTCTCAATTCCAATGGAAGGTGGAGTTTATCCTGAGCCACGCTGAACCTGTAAAAATATGCATTGTAGATGATATTCCGGCTGTGGTCCGGGGCTTGTCCCAGCGGATTCCCTGGGAGGAGCACGGGATCGTCGTCGCTGCAACGGCGGCCAACGGGGAAGAAGGGCTGATGCAGATCCGCAAACACCGTCCGGATATTGTATTGACCGATATCCGGATGCCGTTCGTAGGCGGGCTGGAGATGATGAGGCTGATTCTGGCGGAGCAGCCGGGGATCAAGCTGATCTTTCTGACGGGTTATTCCGATTTCTCTTATGCCCAGGAGGCGGTAAAGCTCGGGGCCTTTGACCTGATCGTCAAGCCCTTTACCAAGCCGCAGGTGCTTGAATCCGTCCTGAAGGCTAAAGAGGTGCTGGAGCGTGAACGCTCGCAGGCTGAACAGATGCGGGGGATGGAGCAGAAGCTGCGGGAGAGTATGCCTTATCTGCGTCAGGAGTATATGCGTCTCCTGATCCGTTACGGCAGCAGGCAGCAGCACCGCAGCCAGCAGTGGGATTTTTATGCGATTACAATGAACAGCCGCGACTTTTGTGTAATGGTGGCGGAGATCGACTTTTTTGCCGAGCGTACGGCCGCGCTGGCGGTCTCTGAGGTTGAGCTGATCCGATTCGCGGTGCAGAACATTCTGGAGGAGACGATTGGCGGGTACACGCAGGGTCTCGTGTTCCGCGAGCATGTTAATCAGTTCATTATCGTTATGAATCCTCCGGCGGAGCTTGATGCGGAGCAGCTGGCCGAGCAATGCCGGGAGAATGTCTGCCGGCATACGTACCAGACCGTGTCTATCGGACTCGGCGGGGAAGTGGAGGAGGCCGGTCAGCTGTCGGTATCCTACGCCCAGGCGCTGTCTGCGCTGACAAATACGTTCCTGACCGGCGGGAACAGTGTATACCGCTATCTGGATTCGCCGGAGAGGGATGCCGCA
This sequence comes from Paenibacillus sp. FSL R10-2736, assembly GCF_038000245.1. Lineage (NCBI taxonomy): Bacteria > Bacillati > Bacillota > Bacilli > Caryophanales > Paenibacillaceae > Paenibacillus > Paenibacillus sp. FSL R10-2736. The sequence continues at coordinate 162,332 of NZ_JBBOBN010000002.1, read as the reverse complement.
CTGCCCAGATACTCTTTTGACAAGGAGAAAGAACTGCTCTATTGCCTGCGTTCGGCTAATCTGGCTAAGGCGGAGGAACAGCTGGACAATATTTGGAATGAGTGGCTAAGTGCTCCCGTGCTGCCCGATCCGGCGATCGTCAAGACGATGTGCCTGGAGCTGGCCCATTCGGTCCACCGTGTGTTCTCTGACAAAGCATCAGACGCTGAGGTCAAGCTGCTGGAGAAGAAGCTGGCCGATATGAATACCTCCGCCTCATTCGAGGAGCTGCGGGGTCAGATCCGGGAATTCTGCCGCCAGGGCTGCTCTTATGTGCAAATCCGCCAGTTCAGTGAAGCGCGTGTGCTGGTGGAGCGTGCCATCGCCTACATCAATGAGAATCTGCACCGCAACCTTGCGGTTGCCGATTGTGCGAGGGAGGTTCATCTGAGCCCCAGCTATTTCTCCAATCTGTTCAAGAAGGAAATGGGGATGACACTCGCCCAGTATATTATCAGCCGCAGAATGGAGAAGGCCAAGGAGAGGGTGCTCGAGGGTATGCAGGTTCAGGATATCGCCATCTCGCTGGGCTACGAGGACCGTCCTTATTTCACTGAACTGTTCAAGAAATATACCGGCATGACGCCGACCGACTTCCGCTCCAAATACACTTCGGAGGTGCAGCGCGGAAACAGTGATTTCGTCTCCCCTGAATAGTTGTTTTCTCCTTCACTTACAAACGCGCAGTCATTCTATACTTTTCATATGAAATGAATGCGATTACACAAAGAAAAGGGAGGGTTTCAAGATGAAAAGAAATCAATGGATGCTGGCTGGAGCTTCGCTGCTGCTGGCGGGATCGCTGGCTGCATGCTCCTCGTCAACCGCTTCAAATAATACAAAGGCAGAGGGCGGGGATACCTCCGCTGAGCAAACCAAGCTGGTCTACTGGTCCATCGACCGTCATGATTCGGATTTCATTGAGCAGAAGATCAGTGAGTATGAGGGGCTTAACCCTAATGTGGATATTGAATTCAAAGTGATGGCTGACAACTACGCCCAGTCGGTGGATATCGCCTTCTCCAGTAAACAGGCGCCGGATATTCTGCGCGTGGATACAGGCAATGTACCGGCCTGGGTCAAGAAAGGCTATCTGGAATCGTTCGACAGCTATATCACACCGGAAATGAAGAGCCGGTTCGAGAGCGTACTCATTAATGAGAAGAATATGGTTGACGGCAAAATCTACACCCTGCCGAATATTGGCCAATTCTGGCGCCTGATCTATAACGTGGATCTGTTCGAGAAGGCCGGGATTACAGAGCCGCCAGCTACACTTGCCGAAATGGTGGAGGATGCCAAGAAGATTACGGAGGCGGGTAAAGACAGCGGTGCTTACGGCTTCGCCGGTAATTTCAAGAGCGGAAGCGGGTTTGAACGCATTGCCCATCCGATCACAACCCTCAGTAAGACAGAAGGAACGGAAGGCTTCAACTTCCAGACCGCTAAGTTCGACTTCGGCATGTACAAGGAGACGCTTGAAGCCCTGCGGCAGATCGTAGTGGACGGCAGCATGATGCCGGGTTCGGAATCGCTCGATATTGATCCGCTGCGGGCACAGTTCGCTCAAGGTAAAATCGGGATGTATTTCAACCATTCTGTTGAGCCTAGTGTGTACAAAACTCAATTCCCGACCGAAATCCGCTGGGCGGCAGCACTGCCGCCAACCGTGGACGGCCAGCAGAACGGCGCCAGCCAGGTCATCTCCGGCAGCTATCTGGCGATGAGCAAAGACTCCGGGCAGAAAGAGGCCGCCTGGAAGTTTATCGAGTGGATGTACAGCGATGAGGTGCAGATTGCTTACCAGGAAGGCGGATACGGGGTTTCTGTTATTCCTTCTGTTGCTGCCGCAGCGAAAGCTCCGGATATCCCGGGAATTGAGGACTTCCTGCCGACCAAGTATGACGGAATCTATCCGGCAACTCCGTTCACTGCTACCGAAGGACGTCTGGAAGGAACGAAGAAGATGGATGTGTTCAACAGATATATCTTTACCGGCGGAGATTTGGACAAGGATCTTCAGGATCTGAACACGCGTTATAACGCCGCCCTGGACAAAGCCAAAGCTGCAGGCGACACTACGATTGAAGCCCAGCCGGACTTCAGTGCAGCCAGCCTGCAGGGAAGCCTGGTCAAGGAATAACAAGGGAAGAATAATACCACATGCAGCATACAGACCGCAGGCCATAGGCCTGCGGTCTGTTACGTTATATGGGTCTGCCCCAGGGCGTCTGCTGGCGATGTGCAGCCCCCGGGTGTATTGTAGTATGATATTAAAGAACGAAAGGAGGGACTTATATTGGCGACTGAGATTAAAGACCGTATCAATCTGAAGGAAATCAACTGCGAGAAGGAGCTTACGCTTGCTGTCATCGGCGGCAAATGGAAGCTTATCATATTGTGGCACCTGGGTCTGGAAGGAACCAAGCGTTTCAGTGAATTGAAGAAGCTGATTCCGCATATTACCCAGAAAATGCTGACCAATCAGCTGCGTGAGCTGGAGGAAGATCAGCTGGTATTCAGGCGGGTGTATGCTGAGGTCCCGCCGAGAGTAGAATACTCTATGACGGAGTATGGGCATACGCTGATGCCTGTGCTGCGCATGATGTATGACTGGGGCAAAAATTACGGGGAGAACGTCATTTGGAAAGATGACCCTGACCGCGACAGATCGATGAAATGAAATTCATATAGATTTAGACAAATGGAGGAGATTGATAATTATGCTGCTGAAGACAGAATATAGCCCGCTGCTGGAGACGTTTAAGTTCGCGAACGGCATTGAACTGAAGAACCGTGTGGTGATGGCGCCGATGACCAATTTCTCCTCGAATGAGGATGGAACCGTGTCCCGGCCGGAAGTGGAGTACTACACCCGCCGTTCCAAAGGTGTTGGAATGGTTATTACCGCATGTGTATATGTATCTCGCGGCGGGAAGGGCTTCCCGGGTGAATTCGGTGCTGACCACGACGGGCTGATTCCGAGCCTGCGCGGGCTGGCTGAGGCCATTAAGGGTGAAGGGGCGAAGGCGGTTCTGCAGATCTTCCATGGCGGTCGCCAATGCCCTCCGGCGCAGCTGCCGGACGGGCAGACGGTCAGTGCAAGTGATGTGCCGTCCGAGCTTCCGGGCGGCGGACAAGGACCGGTTCCGCGCGCACTGACTGATGAAGAAATTACCGGAATTATCGCTGATTTCGGAGAAGCTACACGCCGGGCGATCGAAGCCGGATTCGATGGTGTGGAAATTCACGGTGCCAACGGCTATCTGCTGCAGCAGTTCTTCTCCCCGCATTCGAACCGGCGCGAAGACCGCTGGGGCGGCGATCTGCAGAAGCGCCTGGCCTTCCCGCTGGCTGTTCTGCGCAGTGTCAAGGATGCGGTGAAGCAGCATGCACAGGGGGAATTCCTTGTAGGGTACCGCTTCTCGCCTGAAGAGCCGGAAACACCGGGAATTACGATGGCTGATACCTTTGCGCTAATCGATGCACTGACAGGGGAAGGGCTTGATTATCTGCATGCTTCCCTGATGGAGCTGTGGTCGCTGCCGCGCCGGGGTACCGAGGACGGCCGTCCTCGGATCGAGCAGATTGTAGACCGCGTCGGAGGTAAGGCTCCGGTAATTGGAGTAGGCTCGCTCTATACCGCCGCTGATGCCCTGAAGGGTCTGGACAGCGGGATCAGCCTGGTCGCTCTGGGCCGTCCGCTCCTGATTGAACCGGACTGGGTTCAGAAGGTTGCCGCAGGGCGTGCAGCTGAGATTAAGACTGAGCTGGACCCTTCCGCCCAAGCTGAGCTTGTAATCCCGGACCCGCTCTGGAATGCACTGATTCATACGCCGGGCTGGCTGCCGGTGAAGCAGTAAATAGCAGGTAGCAGGAGGGTGTCTGTCCTGTGTCTGTAACCTATTCATGACCTCTGGGTGCCTATATTTAAGGCTTCCAGAGGTTTTTTGCCATATTGGCATAAACGTGGAAATCTATATATGATACAATCGTATTAATTAACGGAACATCCTACAATGAGGAGTTTGCAGATATGAATGTACAGGGGAGAAACGATAGTTCCGGCGATGCGGAAGAGATGAGGCGTGATGAAGAAATGGTTTCTTTTCAGCGGACGCTCGAGGTCATCGGCGGTAAATGGAAAGGAGTCCTGCTCTACCATCTAATCAGCGGTACAAAGCGGTTCAATGAACTGCGCAGATTATGTCCGGGAATTACCCAGCGGATGCTGGCCATGCAGCTGCGGGAGCTGGAGCGTGACGGTCTGGTTCATCGTGAGGTGTACCCGCAGGTGCCCCAGAAGGTAGAGTATTCTCTGACCGAGTGGGCCCGGGGCCTGGAATCCGGCCTGCTTAGTATCAAACACTGGGGCGAAGGATACAGGGAGGTGCTGGCCCAGAGTGAACCTGAGCTGCAGCCTGCCGGCGGCCGGGCCGGAGAAGACTCCGTGGAAGCAGCTCCGCATAACACAAATACCCCCGGATAAGCGGGGTGCGCTTTATCCGGGGGGGATTTGTGCTATGCAGGAGGCGTTATGCTTTTTGCTCAGCCAGACGGGCAATCTCTACGATAACCTGAACAGCCTTCAGCATTACGTCTGCAGAGGCGTATTCAAATTTGCCGTGGAAATTCTCGCCGCCGGTGAAGATATTCGGTGTCGGCAGTCCCATGTAGGACAGCTGTGAGCCGTCAGTTCCCCCGCGGATCGGGCGGATCACCGGCGTAATTCCCAGGCCCTCCATTGCTTCCCGGGCAATATCAACGATGTGGCGCACCGGCTCGATTTTTTCACGCATATTATAATACTGGTCATTCATCTCCAGCACTACATTGTCTGCTCCGTAAGTAGACTTGAATTCATCCACAATGGCGGCGATATGGGCTTTGCGGTTCTCGAAATTCTCGCGGTCAAAGTCACGGATAATATACTGCAGCTTGCTGTGCTCGGCGTTACCCTGCATGGAGATCAGGTGGTAGAAGCCTTCATATCCATCCGTGAATTCAGGTGCTTCGCCGGCAGGAAGCCGGAGATGGAAGGCCATAGCGATTTTGGAAGAGTGGATCATCTTGCCCTTGGCCGTACCGGGATGCACGTTGACCCCATGGAAGCTGATTTTGGCGGCAGCGGCATTGAAGCTCTCATACTCCAGCTCTCCGAGCGGGCCGCCATCAACGGTATAGGCATAGGAAGCGCCGAATGCTGCAACGTCGAACTTATGCGGGCCGCGTCCGATTTCTTCATCCGGGGTAAAAGCGACTCTGATCTTGCCGTGTTTGATCTCCGGATGCGCGAGCAGATACACCATCGCCGTAACGATCTCTGCAATACCAGCCTTGTTATCTGCCCCCAGCAGGGTAGTGCCGTCGGTGGTAATCAGGGTATGCCCCTTGTAGCCGCTCAGCTCCGGGAAGCTCTGTGTGGTAAGCACGACGTTCAGCGCCTCATTCAGCACAATATCGTTCCCGTCATAGTTCTCAATAATCTGCGGCTTCACATTCGTGCCGGTGAAATCAGTTGCCGTATCCAAATGGGCCAGGAAGCCGATTACCGGAACATCCTTGTCCGTGTTGGCCGGCAGTGAAGCCATAACATACCCATGCTCGTCCACTGTGACTTCCGTCAGCCCGATCTCCTGCAGCTCCTCTACCAGCTTATGGGCAAGCACCATTTGGCCGGGTGTGGAAGGGCAGGTCTCACTGTCCTCATTCGATTGGGTATCCATTTCAGCATAAGAAATAAAACGCTTGATCAGCTCTTGTTTCAATTCAGGTCATCTCCTCTTCATCTTCGTATGTCTATATTATCACGATCCGCCAGAGGTCTCATCCCCGTGCGGACTTCCGAAGAGAGAAATGTCTGCTTACGGCTGCCTTACCAGCGGCTGGTTTGCGATCAGCTTGGCCGAGAGCAGATAGCGGTCAGGAGCTGAACCGACGTAGGAGAAGGGATAGCAGGTGATCAGGGTAAGGACAGGTTCTTCGCTTGGCTTAATGGCTCCCCGTGCTTCTCCGTCTACAATCGTGCTCCCTGTGATCTCATAGGTGAACTTCCCGTCCGCCGTTTCGAGTTCAATGATATCGGACACCTCCAAATCCCCAAGGCTCCGGAACACTGTATCGCGATGTCCTGCCAGTACGCTGTTGCCGGGGGAGCCTATGGCTGCGCTTCCTACGTCATGTCCTGCCCCTTTTTTTAGAGCGGCCCGTCCCGTCCCCTCCAGAATAGCCACCCGTTTGTCCAGCTTGGGAAAATAGATCTCTCCAATAACCTCCCCCTCCGTATATGCGGGGTTGACGCCGCCTTGTCCTGCTGGGGGGCTGATCATGCCGTCAGGCAGCGGAGTCTCTTCCTCTGCTGCGGGGGAGGGCTGGGCTTCCTCCCTCTTTTTCTCCCAGGTTTGCAGGGCTTTCCGGGCTTCTGCTGGCGCTTTGAAGATCTGGACGGCCGAGTACAGCATAACGCATAAAGAGAGTATGAAGATCAGCTTCACGGCTATGGATATACCGGAACGCTTCTTCATACTCTCTCCTCCAGCCTTGTGTGAAATATTATTTCTTCGATCCCAGCTTGCGGATGGCGATCAGACTGAGAATAGCTACGGCCATGCTGGCCAGAATCAGATTGTACCAAGGTTCCGCGGTATCCGGCAGCTTGCCGTCCTCATCCGGTCCGGCGAGCGGAAGCTCGTCATCGGTAAGGGTTACCCCGTTATCCGGTGAAGGTGCTGGTGTACTGCCGGCGGTGACAGCTCCGGCGTCTGGCGTAGCAGACGGGCTGCTGCTTCCATTGTTATCCCCGCCGCCCAACGGTACCGGTGCTTCACTTACAGTCACTTCATCAACTGCCGGTGTTGCCGCAGCGGTTGGTGAAGGAGATGTTGTAACTACAGGTGCCGTGCTGGATGGTGGATCCGTAGGTGCTGGTGTTGCTGTTGGTGTTGATGTGCTGCCAGGTTCCTCTGGTGTTGCTGTGGCAGTCGGTGTTGCTGTGGCCGTCGGTGTTGCCGTAGCAGTCGGTTCTGCCGTAGGCCCGGCTGTAGGGTCTGGTGTCGCGGTCGGTACCGGCGTTGCCGTAGGCTCAGCTGTCGGCGCAGGATCTGCCGTAGCAGTGAATTCAAAGGCTACACTCACCGTCTTCCCCTGAAATTCATTACCGGCTTCTGGCGGGAATAACACATCCATCTGGATGGCCTCTTGCGCAGCGCCCTCAAGCGAGCCGATAGTCACCCGGCCTTCTGCCTCGCTCATTACTCCTGTATAGATGATTACTCCCTCTTTTTGCAGGGTCATTTGCAGGATTTTGTACAATTCTGCGTCCCCGGAGAGGAATTTGAAGTCTACAGAATAATCAAACGGGTCATTTCCGTCATTGATGACCGTATAATCTGAAGCCATAGTATCTCCCGGCTGCATGTTGTTCATGGTCGCAGTGCTGGTCGTATGCGAATTCACGGTCAGCTTAATCGTGTCCTCGGCGCTGGCCCCTCCGGCATGCCATACGACACCAGCCAGAACAACTAGAATATAAGCGCCTAGCAAGGACGCGCGATAGCTCTTTTTCACATTCCCGCCCCTCTCTTCTGGGAAGTCATCTTTACTCTATTTCTAGTTCACTCGCCCGCCTACAACCCGTATTTCCTAGCCTATAACCGCCTAATTCTGCAGTTTCCAGCCACGATTCGCCGCAATTCATGCTTATTACGCATGTTATGTCGAATAAAGTGGTTTTTAATAGAACCACTACGAAACAGGGCGATAGTACCCGATAGAACGAACCTGAAGAATGCAATTGCGCATTTGTTCGTTATAACGAATAACTACAGTATAATCAAATTTAAAGATAAATAAAAACAGTGAAATTGGTTTGAATGAGGTATAAACGAAGGTTTTATGCACATAATAATATGTTTACTACAGTTTACTACTGTTACCTCATTATTTCTCAGGATATTAATGAATCAGTAGTATTTTATAGAGAACGGTTCATTGTTAAGCTGTAAATGAAGAGACATGCGGTGTTTCTTGCATACAAATAGCCCATTTAAGCTACAAGTACGGATCTCTCCGTGTGTAGTTAAATGGGCCGGGTATTTGATGGCGGTATCGGTTTATTTCTCCTGCAGCAGCTCGGATACCAGCTTATAAGAGTGCAGGCGTGCGGAGTGATCATAAATCTGTGATGCAATAATCCACTCGTCGGCAGCAGTCTCCTCGAGAATCTCCAGTAGCCGTTCTTTAATCAGCGAAGGATCTCCTGCAATGGAATATTGCTGTTTGCTCAGCAGCATCGCCTTCTCCTGTGGCGTCCAGATTCCATCCAGGCTGTCCACCGGAGGCTGGAGCTTGCCGGTACGGCCACGGATGATATTCAGGAATTGCTGCTGCTGTGAGGTAGCCAGTCTACGCGCTTCCTCCACCGTATCTGCGGCGGTTATTCCCAGTCCGATCATGACATGGGGCTTATCGAGCACAGCGGAAGGCTTGAAGCTGCTGCGGTACAAATGCAGTGCCGGCAGCAGGTAATCCGGTGCAAAGTGGCTGGCAAAAGCAAACGGCAGACCGAGCTGGCCTGCAAGCTGGGCACTGAAGCCGCTGGAGCCAAGCAGCCAGATCGGAATATTCAGTCCTTCGCCGGGAACGGCGCGTACACCGAGCGGGCGGCCGCCTGCCCCGTTAGCGTCGAAATAAGCCCGGAGCTCGCTGAGCTGCTCGGGGAATTCGCTGCCGTCGCTGCCAAGACCTCGTCGCAGCGCTCTGGCAGCGGCCTGGTCGGAGCCGGGGGCCCGGCCGAGGCCAAGATCGATGCGTCCGGGATATAAGGACTCCAGCGTGCCGAATTGCTCGGCGATAACCAGCGGTGCATGGTTGGAGAGCATGATGCCTCCCGAGCCGACGCGGATACGCTTGGTTCCTCCAGCTACATGTCCAATCACAAGGGACGTGGCAGAGCTGGCAATGCCGGGCATATTATGATGCTCCGCCAGCCAGTAACGGTGGTATCCCCATTCTTCGGCATGACGTGCTAAATCAAGTGTGTTATGAAATGAATCCGCCGCTGTTCCGCCCTCGCGAATAGGGGCTAAATCCAGCACGGAGAACGGAATGTCGTGCAATTGCTTCACCATAATCCCTCCCATAATGGATGCTTCTGCATCAGTAAGCAGTATTTGCAGCTATAGATAGATCTACCCGCCAATTATAACATGAAATAATATTATTTACACACTTTAAGTAAGCGGTATGGAGGAAGAGGGGATATTACGGATGAAGGGATATTGGAGATGAAGAATCTATATCGCTTGATCCGGTATTCTTCCGGATCAGTAACGGATTAGTACTGGATCAGCACCGGGCTCATTGCTTGATCTGCAGGCTGGCTGCGACGGCCCCTTATCCTAAGCATTGTCTAGATTGAACTCAAGATTTCACCATAAAACTCCAACATAAAACTCCAACATAAAACCAATCCTGGCTAATCCGTTATTCTGTGAATTGAACTTCTACGCGGCAACTGATGCCGCAGGAATCTCCCGATTTTATCCGCTTTCTGGGGCAGAGATCCAGTAACTTTTTATAAAATCCTGCACCAAATACAACATTTCTCCTCTCCTATCGGTCCTAATCCAAAATTGTTGTACAAAAGGTAGGCGTGTTGATTTCCCAAAAAAAGGGACGAAAAAGGCCGCCATTTCGGGTAATGGTAAGTACGACCAAACCAAACCGAAATGAGGCGACCTCATGAATAAATATACCCCATTTTTAGCCGTTTTCAAACAAGTATTAACACCGGAAGAAGTCCAAATGGTGACTGGACAAACCAAGGACTACGTAGATAGTGGAACCAAAATGACCGTCGGGTTGCTACTCGATTACTTTGTCCAAGCCTGCTACCACAAATGGGACGGCTTCCGGCAAAGTGCCCGCTTAGGCCCAAACTTTGACTTGCCTGAGATTCATTACTCCACCCTTTCCGGCAAGGCCGGTGAAGTCCCTTACGAAATCTTCAAACGTATCTTTCAACTGCTCGTCAAGAAATGTAACCGACAAACCCGGCGGCATCTGAATCTTCCTAAAGATCTTCTGCTGATTGACTCGACGACGGTCACGGCGGCGAATTCCCGAATGCCTTGGGCCTCGTACAAAAAATTTAGAGGGGGCATTAAGCTGCATGTCGCTCTTTCGCAAGGTCAGCGTTTACCCGTGAACGTGGAGGAATCGATTGCGAAGCGCAATGACGCTCCGTTTGGAGAAGTTTTGGCAGATACGGACTACATTTTGGTACAGGATCGGGCGTATGGAAAAATTAGCAGATTGGATCAATATGTGCTCCAGGGCCAGTCGTTTGTGATTCGACTCAAAGACAATCTCCATTTGGTGAAGCCGAGAAACCTCCAGCGACCCGCAGAGGGAGAAACGAAAATTGTTCGTGATATGACTTGTTATATCGGTCAAGGGAAGTGCCAATCCGCTCAGCGCCACCGGGTCGTAGAATTTGAAAATGACCGGGGGGAAGTCGTACGGGTCGTGACCGATTTGAGAAAAGAGTCCGCTCATGTAATCGCCGAAATCTACAAGGCACGCTGGGAAATTGAAGTCTTTTTCCGCTGGATTAAACAGCATCTGAACGTGCCATGTCTATTTGGAACCACCGAAAATGCAGTATACAGCCAATTGTTTGTGGCCCTTGCTGTCTATGTGCTTCTGAGACGCGTTTATGATGAAATCCACTCCAACGTGCCTGCCTTTGCTCAACTGACCCTTTGGGAATTTATGCAGCATTGGCGTATATTTAGTCTTCCGCTGGAGTGGCAGGTTCAACTGAGTCTACTCAGGAACAAGAGCATTTTGGGAATTATATTCATTCCATAATATGGGGAATCAACACGCCTGTACAAAAGGCAACATTTCACCTTGTTCAAGCGGCTCAGCAGGATTATTGTTGTATTTCATACAACAATACGCCCGATCACCCGGCTATCCATCAATCAAAGTTGTAAAACGTACAACATTTATGTCTGCAGTGTCTAAAGTGTCTGCAGTTCTGCCGTGTCTAAAGTATCTGTAGTTCTGCAGTGTCTGTAGCGTCTACAGTGTCTGCCGTGTCTAAAGTGTCTGCAGTTCTGCCGTGTCTAAAGTGTCTGTAGTTCTGCAGTGTCTGTAGTTCTGCAGTTCTACAGTATTTACAGTGCTTCCTAAGAAGTCTGCACTCTGCCGCCGGAGAATCATGTAAGGCATTGACGTACTCCGCCAGTCCCGCAGTGACTGACCGGTAATTTGAATGGTTCTTGTCTCAAGTGCGGTTTATCTAACTGTATTTTGTGCAACTAAAGCGAACACTCATTGCGGTACGGCATTGCACACTCGCTACTCTCAACAGATAAGCAGGCGTTGTTCAACAAGTTAGATCTATATACGTAAGTTCATTCCATATAGGTACAGCGATTAATGTGCTATAGCTACATAATGGTCTGCAGAGTTAGGAGTAAGGGTCAGCAGTGAAATGAGAAGCTTTTCAGATGGACGGAGGCGATTAAAAAAGAGGCGTTGTCCAATAGCCAAACAGGCAAAATCCGCAGCCGGTGAATAGCATGATGGGGATTAATTATCAGAAATTCCTTCCGGGGGAAGCATAATGTAAGCGCATAACAAAGGTCTTGCCAATTTACGGGAGCCTTGCTATAATCGCTTTGAAAAGCTTTTCTAAATAGAAACGGCTACGCTGTGCTTCAGGAAGCCGATGCTTCCGGAGCAGCGCTATTACATATCGGCGCAGGTATCCGTTTCAGCGAGAAAGATAAGGAACATTTATTGCGTAAGCATATAAACTCTTATCTTTATAAAAAGGAAGTCAGAGCTATGAAGCCAACAATCAGAGATGTAGCCAGAATGGCCGGTGTATCCATCAGCACGGTTTCCCGTGTAATGAATGCGCCGGACACAGTAGTTGAGAGTAAACGCAGCCGGGTGATAGAAGCCATAGAAGCGCTGAAGTATCAGCCTAATGCGTTTGCGCGCGGTTTGATTTACAAGAAGTCTTTTACACTGGGCCTGCTTATTCCCGATATTGAGAACCTGTATTTCGCAGGGGTGATCCGGGGGATGCAGGATGCCTGCATTAAGCTCGGCTACAGTCTGATGATCTGCAATACAGACCGTGACAAGGAGCGGACGCTGTCTTATATCGATACCTTCCATGAGAAGCAGGTGGACGGAGTCGTGTTCGCCAGTGATGTGCTGTACCCGGAGTATTATGAGAAGCTGGTAGGCTGCAGAATTCCCTTCGTGCTGGTCTCCTCCCATTCCGATGAGTATGAGGTGGCTTCGGTGGAGGTCGATGATGAGAAGGCAGCGTATGATGCGGTGAAATTCCTGATTGAGCTGGGTCACCAGGAGATCGGAATGATCGGCTTCAATCATGATAACTCGGTGTCCGGGCCGCCGCGTGTTGCCGGATTCGTCAGAGCGCTCAAGGAATTCGGTCTGGAGCGCAATGTGGAGAAGGTCAAATACGCCAATCACCGCTTTGAACAGGCGTATCAGGCATCGCATGAGCTGTTCAGTGAGTATCCGGAGCTGACTGCTGTATTCTGCGTAGCCGATGAGTTCGCCATGGGAACGATCTCTTATCTGAAGGACCGCAATATTCTGGTGCCGGGTCAGGTGTCGGTAATCGGTTTCGACAATCTGCGGATGTCCGGCATGTTCATTCCGAAGCTGACGACGATCGCACAGCCGATTTATCAGCTGGGTTACCGGGCTGCAGAGAAGCTGCATGAGTTATTAACGACCGGCTCTGTGGCTGTCATGAAAGAAAAGATGGAGCATAAGCTGGTTGTAAGAGAATCCTCACGTGAGAAATGAAACCTGCTTGCGGGCAGGGTTGAAGCGCTGCTGCCTGGATTGTGGAGGGGCAGAGCGGTCTCTTTTTCTAAATTTGAAAAGCTTTTCACAAGGGTTCAGCAGATTAATGCAAGTTATTATGGTTAGTTTATACGGGAATCCGCTATAAATACGGTTGCCAGAGGTAGAAAGGTGCAGGAATATCACAAATTAAAAATAAAACATAGGAAAAGATGAATTTGCAGTATTGGAAACGCATTCAGTATGTGATATTATGGAAATGTAAGCGCTATATTAATGTTGCTGACTCAGGAATCCCTGACATTAAACTGTACAAATTATCATACTCTGAAAAGCTTTGCAAGGAGGTGGTCCAGTGCTCAGCCGGTAGTCATTCCGGGAATTAAGCTGACCTAATGCAGTCTCTAAAAACAATTAAAGGGGATGTATGAAACAATGAAGAAAGCTCCAGGACGTAAACTGTCACTCGCTATGGTGCTGTGTTTATCCTTCACCATGATGCTCAGCGGATGCGGCGGGAATAACAATAATGCGGCACCGACGGATGCACCGGCGGCAACAGAAGCTCCGGCAGCAACAGCGGCTGATAACAACCAGGAATCGACAAATAATGCAGAGGCTACAGCTGACGGCAGCCCGCTGGACTTAGCGATGAAAGGTGAATATAAAGGGACTAAGGTAACGATGTTCGGCCCGTTTGTGGACGCCGACCAGGTGAAATTTGAGAGCAGTATCAAAGAGTTTGAAGAAAAAACCGGCATTGATATTCAATATGAAGGCTCCAAGGAATTCGAAGCTACGATTAATATCCGTGTTGACGGCGGCAATGCTCCGGATATCGCTGACTTCCCGCAGCCGGGTCTCCTGGCTTCCATTGCGAAGACCGGCAAGGTAGTCGATCTGACCGGTGTGCTGGATCAGGAGAAGCTGACAGCCAATTACAATAAGAGCTGGCTGGATATGTCCACCATGGACGGTAAAGACGGCAAGATTATGGCCGGGATCTGGAACCGCAGCAATGTGAAGAGTCTGGTCTGGTATCCGAAGAAGCAATTCGATGATGCCGGATACACGGTTCCGCAGACTTGGGATGAGATGATGGCGCTGACAGAGCAAATTGCCAAAGACGGTGATCCTGCCTGGGCTATCGGTATTGAGAGCGGCGCGGCTACCGGCTGGGCAGCCACCGACTGGGTAGAGAACATTATGCTGCGTACCACAACTCCTGAGAACTATGACAAGTGGGTAGCTGGAGAACTGCCGTTCACTTCTCCTGAAGTGAAGAATGCAGTAGATGTGATGTCCAAAATCTGGCTGAACAAGGATTATGTATACGGCGGCGCTAAATCCATCGTAACCACGGCTTTCGGGGATGCCCCGAAGCCAATGTTCGAGAATCCTCCCAAAGCCTGGTTCAACCTGATGGGGAACTTCATCACCAGCTTCTTCCCGGAAACCGCCAAGGTTGATGTAGATTATGACTGGTTCTACCTCCCGCCGATTGATGAGCAATACGGCAAGCCGGTTCTGGTAGCAGGCGACATCTACGCGATGTTCAATGACCGCCCTGAAGTACGTGCAGTCATGGAATTCTTCACTACAGGCGAATCGATCAAGAGCTGGGTACAATCCGGCGGTGTAGTGGCGCCAATGAATGATGCCCCGCTGGACTGGTACCAGTCCGAATCCGACCGCCGGATGGCGCAGCTGGTGCAGGATGCTTCAACCCTGCGGTTTGACGGCTCTGACCTGATGCCGGGCAAGGTGGGTGCAGGCACGTTCTGGAAAGGCATGACCGACTATGTGAGCGGTACGGCTACTCTGGATCAGGCGCTGGAGCAGATCCAGTCCGGCTGGAACAACTAAGGAGCGTGTAAGCGGGACTTAGGGGGACGGAAATGATGAAGAGGGGCAGGGCAGCAGTGATGAATCCTGCCCCTCTTTTTCTTGAAATATAAGAATTTATATGTTTCACACCATAATTTATCCTTCTATTTCTCGCTGAAACGATACCGTCCTTATAAGGACGGCAAAGCCGTTTCCACTTGTTAAAGAATGCTTATGTAGAGAGTTTTGCTGCGCAAAACTTATTAGGAGGAACTGATATGGATGCACAAATAAAGCCGGAGGCCGGTGCCCCAGGTACGCAGGCCAAGCAGAGAATCAGCGGCCGGGCGGTGCTTTTATCGCTGGGGGTGCTGCTCGCTAACATTGTGATCAACGGGCTGATCTTCTTATTTTTCCGCGATTCTACGCTGAACCCGCTGCTGACTGCGGTGCTTGCCGTGCTGTGGGGCGTACTGGGGGTATATCTGATCTATTACACCCTGACCTGGGCGGTTGAGCAATATCCCGATCGTATCCGCAGGAAAGTGCTGCCCTACGTATTTGTCGGACCCGCGGTTATTATCCTCGGCTGGCTGTTAATCCTGCCTGCGCTGCGGACCCTGTACTTAAGCTTCTTCAATGCTTCTTCGGAGAAGTTCGTCGGACTCAGCAACTATGCTGCAATCTTCAGCGACCATCTGATGGCAACCGCACTGCGCAACAATCTGCTCTGGGTGTTCGTGGGGACGCTGGCCTGTGTATGCTTCGGGCTGCTTATTGCCATCCTTGCCGACCGCAGCAGCTATGAACGTATTGCCAAATCGATTATTTTCATGCCGATGGCCATATCCTTTGTTGCCGCAGGCGTGATCTGGAAGTTTGTCTATTATTATCAGCCGGGCGATGAGCAGATCGGACTGCTGAACGCAATCGTAACCTATTTCGGCGGCGAACCGCAGGCCTGGACGAGTATGCTGCAGCCCTGGAATAATTTCTTCCTCATTATTATCCTGATCTGGATGCAGACGGGGTTTGCCATGGTCATCTTCTCTGCAGCCATCAAAGGTGTTCCTGACGATATTCTGGAAGCCGCACGGGTGGATGGCGCCGGTGAGGTGAAGATTTTTTTCGGTATCATGATTCCGTTTATCTCCTCGACCATTCTGACGGTAACCACAACCATTATTGTCTTTACATTGAAAATATTTGACGTCGTCATGGTGATGACGGGAGGTCAATACGATACAGAAGTAGTAGCGACACAGTTCTACCGGCAATTCTTCATGTACCGCAACTTCGGTTACGGCTCAACACTGGCTATCGTACTCCTGATCGCGGTATTGCCTGTTATTCTTATTAATCTGCGTCAGTTCCGCAAGCAGGGGGGATTCTAATGGTCGGCAAAAAGAAAAGAAAAAGCAGCAAAACCGTTGTTAACCTGATTCTGGGCGTCATCTGCTTCATCTGGATTCTGCCGACGTTCGGGCTCTTTGCCTCCTCCTTCCGTCCGGCTGCGGATATTCTGCACACCGGCTGGTGGAAGGTCTTCCCCCATCAGGAGTGGAAGGCCGGCGAAACGCTGCAGCTGTCCAAGGATGTGGACTTGCGGCAGCCGATTGAGGTGAACGGCAAAACCTACAGTGATGATCAGCTCAAAGCAGGTGTGAAGGCGGATGACAGCCGCCTGATGTGGGAGAACCGCAGAGCGCGCACGGTTAATATGCAGGAGCAGGGCTGGAAGACTACGCCTGACCTGACGCTTGATAATTATAAGAATGTACTGTCCGGCAAGGAATACAAGCTTAAGGAAGCCGACGGCAGTGAGACCGTGCAGAAGGGCAGCGGATTATCGCAGGCGTTCTGGAATACGCTGACGATTGCCGTTCCGGCTACGGTGATTCCGGTGCTGATCGCCTCTTTTGCCGCATACGCCTTCGCCTGGCTACGGTTCCCCGGACGCAAGACGCTGTTCGTTATCATTATCGCGATGCTGGTCATTCCGATACAGGTTGCACTGATTCCGGTACTGAAGGATTACACGTCGCTGGGGCTCAACGGCAGTTATCTCGGAATCTGGCTGGCGCACACGGCCTTCGGCCTGCCGCTGGTTACGTACTTCATGTATAACTTCATAAGCCAGCTGCCGAAGGATCTGTTTGAATCGGCCTTCATTGACGGGGCCAGCCACTTTACCATTTTCAGCAGACTGATTCTGCCGCTCTCTGTGCCTGCGCTCGCCTCCATCGGAATCTTCCAGTTCCTCTGGGTATGGAATGATTATCTGGTGTCGCTGATCTTCATCGGCAACCAGCCGTCGGTGCAGGTGATGTCCATGAAGATCGCCGATCTGGTCGGCTCACGCGGCAATGACTGGCATTTGCTGACTTCGGCTGCGTTTATCTCAATGCTGATGCCGCTGGCAATCTTCTTCCTGCTGCAAAAGTATTTCGTCAGAGGTCTGATGGGCGGATCGGTGAAAGGCTGAGCCTGTGGCTCAGAGCAGGTACCGGGTGTGCATGAGTACCGCCATTTCCGGCGGCAATGTAAAGAGCGGAGGTCTGTCCCCCGGAGATCCGATGCGGCGGTCAGGAGAAATTCGCAATCAGGAGGAGAATATAGAGATGAAGATGAAGCCCTATGAACATCCGCCGGCATTATATCCTTACCGCGAGTGGAGTCTCGGTGAGGAACACTACGAGGATGAGTATAATCAGCGGAGCGAGAGCGTATTCGCGCTCGGCAACGGATATATCGGTATGCGCGGTAATTTCGAAGAAGGCTACCACGGCAAGGCGGGCACTTCCGTAGCCGGGAACTATCTGAACGGATTCTATGATTCTGAGCCGATTGTCTATCCCGAAGGGGCCTTCGGGTTCCCTTCCCGGAATCAGGCGATGCTGAATGTGACTGATGCGCGTATGATCGAACTCAGTATTGAAGGACATGATTTCCGGATGGACCAAGGGAAGGTTCACCGGTATGAACGCCGGCTGGATATGCAGAGTGGTATTCTGCACCGGGAGGTGGAGTGGGAATCCCCTGCCGGCCACCGGGTGCTGCTGGAGATCCGCCGGATGGTGTCGCTTGCGCACAAGCATCTGGCCGCAATCGACTATGCAGTGACCGCGCTGAACTTCTCCGGCACGCTGAAGTTTGAATCTGCCGTGGACGGCGAGATCCGGCGGCCGGAGGCCACGGATGATCCGCGGCTGGGCGCAGGCAGTGCCGAGCCCAGCCTGCTGCTGGAGGATACCGGCTACGATGCTGCCACCCGGAAGCTGTGGATGAAGCAGCGGACACGGCATACGCGGTTTGCGCTGCTGACCGCAGTCAGCCATGCGCTGCAGGCAAAGTCCGGCCGCGAGATGAGCCATCAGCTGATCGGACAGCGGATATCGGTGTGTTATGCCGCTGCGGTGCGCAGCGGTGAGACCGTAAGACTCACCAAATATATAACCTATCACACCTCCAAGGATTACGTGGAGGAGGAGCTGCAGGGCCGGAGTGACAGGGTGCTGGAGATGGCCGGAGAGCTTGGATTCACCGGTCTGGCCGGGGAGCAACAGGAATATCTGGATACCTTCTGGGCGCATACGGATGTCGAAATCAAGGGCGACCCGGCGCTGCAGCAGGGTATCCGCTTCAATGCTTTTCAGCTGCTGCAATCGGCAGGCCGGGACGGCGCGACCAATATCGGAGCCAAAGGCTTAACCGGAGAAGGCTATGAAGGCCATTATTTCTGGGATACGGAAATGTACATGCTGCCGTTCTTCACCTTCACCCAGCCTGAAGTCAGCCGGGCACTGCTGGAATTCCGCTATGCTACGCTCGGCAAGGCGCGGGAGCGTGCGGCAGTCATGTCCCAGAAGGGGGCACTGTATCCATGGCGGACGATAGACGGCGAGGAGAACTCCGCCTACTTCCCAGCCGGGACCGCCCAGGCCCATATCAATGCCGATATTGCCTACGGGCTGAAGCAATACGTGCTGGCAACGGGCGACACGGAATTTCTGGTTGCCCAAGGGGCGGAGATTCTGTTTGAGACCTCGCGCTTCTGGGCCGATCTCGGTCACTACAACCCCGCGCGCGGAGGCGCCTTCTGCATTGATGCTGTGACTGGACCGGACGAATATACGGCGATTGTGAATAACAATGCCTATACCAATCTCATGGTTCAGGACCAATTCATGTATGCCTATGAGACCGCCCTGCTTCTGCAGGAGGAATATCCTGCTGACTATGAACGCCTGCAGCTGGTTATAGGACTGTCCATGGAAGAGGCAGAGGGCTGGAGGGAAGCCGCCGAGAGGATGTTTATTCCTTTTGACAATGATCTCGGCATCTATGCCCAGGATGATACGTTCCTGGCGAAGCAGAAATGGGATTTCGAGCACACACCGCCGGATAAATATCCGCTGCTGCTGAATTATCATCCGCTGGTGATCTACCGCCACCAGGTGCTGAAACAGGCGGATCTCGTGATGGCTATGTTCCTGCTCGGGAACAAGTTCAGCCTGGCGGATAAAATCCGCAACTATCATTATTATGAGCCGCTAACCACCCACGACTCCTCCTTGTCGCCTTGTATTCACAGCATTATGTCTGCTGAGATCGGCGATTTAACCGGGGCATATGCCTATTTCGACCGCACCGTGCGGATGGATCTCGATGACATTAACCGCAACGCCAAGGACGGGCTGCATATGGCGGCGATGGCCGGCTCGTGGATGTCGATCGTGAACGGTTTTGGAGGGCTGCGGCTGTATGAAGGTCAGCTGAGCTTTGCTCCGGCCCTGCCGGAGCAGTGGGAGAGCTACCGCTTCAAGATCACCGTGCGCGGGCAGCTCCTGGATATATTCGTTGATCGTGAGGATGCCGTATATACGCTACTGGCCGGCACAGGTCTCGAGATCTTGCATAAGGACCAGCCGCTGAGGCTGCTTCCGCAGGAGCCGGTGAAGATTTCGCTTGCGGGCCGGCTTCAGGCGGTAATCTTCGATCTGGACGGCGTCATTACCGATTCGGCTGAATATCATTATCTGGCCTGGCAGGCACTCGCCGATGAGCTGGGCATTCCCTTCAGCCGCGAGAAGAATGAACGGCTGAAAGGGGTCAGCCGGATGGAATCGCTGGAGATAGTGCTGGAGGGCAGCGGACTTGCGCTGCTGCCAGAAGCCGAGAAGCTCCGGCTGGCGGAGAAGAAGAACGATCATTACAAGCAGATGATCGGCCGTATCACCCCGGCTGACCTGCTGCCGGGGATTCCTGAGCTGCTGGATTCCCTGCGCGAGCGGGGGATCTCTGCAGGGCTGGCCTCGGCCAGCCTGAATGCGCCGCAGATTCTGGAGCGCCTCGGCGCAGCCCATTGGTTCCAGGCGGTCGCCGACCCGGCTGAGCTCCGGAAGGGCAAGCCCGATCCGGAGATCTTCCTCAAGGCGGCGGAGCTGCTTGGGGCCGCGCCGGGCAACTGCATCGGCGTGGAGGATGCGGCCGCAGGGGTCGCCGCGATCAAGGCGGCGGGCATGAAGGCCGTAGGCATTGGCAGCGCGGCGCAGCTGGGCGCGGCTGACCTGCTGCTGCCGTCTACCTCGGCGCTGGATGCCGGGAAGCTGCTGGAGCTGTGTGCGAGATAAGTGGCAGATAGGCTTGGCTGCGGTGGTGGAAAGGATGGAAGTACGGCAAGAAAAGGGAGGCGTAGTATGCTGTAGTGCTCCGCTTTTCATTTAAGTGAGATATTAGACGCCCGTGTTCCCTCAGTAGGTGGGGGAACACGGGCGTCTTTGTTGAAATTCAAGAATGTATTATAAGTTTCACACGTTAAATTAGCCTTCTATTTACCGCTGAACCGGACCGTCCTTATTAAAGGCCGGCAAGGCTATTTCTTACTGGTCAGGGTTGTTTTTCGCTGGGCTATCCCAGTCCTGGTCAGGGATCATTTGCCGCAAGTGATGCTTCATGTGATCCACGTAGTCCTCAACCAGCCATTGCAGGGTGACCGTAGTGCCATCATTCCGGAGGAAGAGGAGTGCCAGCTGCTCAGCAGACATGCGTGAAACTGCGCGTAGGACCGACTGATTCAGGCTGATCCACAGGGTCAGTATTTCATCATGCGGAGCCGAGGCATACTGCTGGGCAGACATCCACTCATTCTGGTCATAATAAGCCAGCTGCAGGGGCTGCGGTTCGTACTGAACCTTGATAAACCGGGTGAGATTGTTGATCGCCGAATCGCATAAATGTCCGAGTAGTTGCAAACAGGACCATTTGCCTCCCGGACGCGGTGCGGCGGCTTCCTCTGGAGTGAAACGGTTATACGCAGCGGGTACTGCCGCCAGCAGCTGCTGCAGCTCAGCAATCGTAGGCGTTAGCATCGAACCATCCCTGCCTTTCAACTATAAAGTGTGAATAGGATTGGAGCAGGAGTCTATCTCAGAATTCAAATATAGAAACTATATAGAAACTATATAGAAACTATATAAAAACTATATAGAGACTATATAGAGACTATATAGAGACTATATAGAAACTATTGAGAAACTATTGCTGTATTTCTGATTCCGCCGGAAGTGGACGGAATGGGGAAAAGAAAGGGAAAAATCCCACTAATTCCGCCGGAAGTGGGCGGAAGGAGTAAATGAAAGGGATAAATCCCACTAATCCCGCCGGAAGTGGGCGAAATGGGGAAAAGAAAGGGATAAATCCCTCTAATCCCTGCCGAAAGTGGGGGGAATGGGGAAAAGAAAGGGATTAATCCCACTAATCTCGCCGGATGTCGGCGGAAGGAGTAAAAGAAAGGGATAAATCCCACTAATCCCGCCGGAAGTGGCCGAAATGGGGAAAAGAAAGGGATTAATCCCACTAATCCCGCCGAAAGAGGGTGGAATGGGGAAAAGAAAGGGATTAATCCCACTAATCCCGCCGAAAGAGGGCGGAATGGGAAAATGAAAGGGATAAATCCCACTAATCCCCGCCGAAAGTGGGGGGAATGGGGAAAAGCGGTGCGACCCCCTTATCCCGGAGTCCTCCGTATAAAATCAGTACTTGTTGTAGATATGCTCTTTATTTCGCTTTTTCTCTCGGCCAGAAGAAGCGGGAGCGGTCTTCTAGGGTCAGCACCCACTCTGCAAAGGTAGCTGGCGGCAGGTTACGAAGGCTCGTATGCATTCTGCGATTGTTGTAAAAGTCCATGTACCGGTCCACCGCTTCATAGGCCTCTTCGAACGTTTCGAATGCCTCTTTGCGGAACAAATCCCGATCGATATTACTGTGGAATGATTCAATAAAAGCATTTAAATCCGGCGTTCGAGGCGGAATACGTTCATGGGTCATTTCCCAGCTTTCACACATGTCGCCAAACAGGTGGCTGACGAACTGTGGGCCGTTGTCGGTGCGGATCACAGGGCGTGCGCTGTCAGGGGCGCAGTGATGCTCCATGGCGCGCGCCAGCGTCTGGCAGGCGTGCTTGGCCTCACACGACGATCCCCGGTGGTAGCCGACGATGACGCGGGTAAACACATCGATAATGCTCAGGACAAAGAAATGCCGGTCACGTCCCTCCACATACCCGTATTTAATGTCCATCTGCCAGAGCTGGCCCGCTCCTGTAATGACTCGGTTCTCCGGCAGCTTCCGGGGATGCTTAAAGCGCTTCTGACGCTGGGGCTGCAGGATATCCAGCGCCTGACACAGCCGGTAGCTTTTCTTGTGATTGAGCTTCAACCGGTGCTGGTTCCACAAGCACTTGGCCAGGAGTTTGTACCCGTACACGTGCTCTTCTCCAGCGATTAATTCCAGCAGCCATTCCTGGATCTCCTCGTCACTAATCTTTTCCCCAGACTCGTTAAAGGAGTAGCCTGGCTGGGGTCTTCCACGCCCCCCTTGAACGGCCTTTGGGGACAGTGACCTGCGTTTCTTACGGTCGTAGTACGTGGACTCTGCTAGCCCCATGAGACGCAGTACCAAAGCTGCTGTATTCCCCTGCTTAATGAACATGTCGGCTACCTCGATTTTTTCGGATAAGCAGGGGTTGGCTTTTTTAGCAGTTCACGCAGAATCTCAATCTCTAACTCCTTTTCGCCGAGTATCTTGACGGCCTTCTCGTATTTCTGCTCCACTTCCAGGAGGCGCTTCAGTTCCTCCACCTGCTCCTGGGGATACGGATGATCTTGTTCCCCATGGGCCTCTCGGTAATCTCTCACCCACTGATTCACCGTCGCTGGGGTCACCCCATATTTTCGGGCAACCACCGCTGCCTTAATGCCAGACAACACCTCTTGCGCTGCCTTCTCTCTTGTTCCTGTTAAGTTTCCCATTGTGTTCATCCTCCTCCTGTATTCAGTCTACATTTTTATGGGGGAGGACTCCAACTTCATTAGGGGGCTGTGGAGAAAGAAAGGGATTAATCCCACTAATCCCGCCGGATGTCGGCGGAAGGAGTAAAAGAAAGGGATAAATCCCTCTAATCCCCGCTAGAAGTGGGCCCAAGGAGGAAATGAGGGGCAAAAGTGCCCTTGATTCCGTCAGTTGTGGCCCAAAGGAGGAAATGAGGGGCAAAAGTGCCCTTGATTTCTCCAGTTGCGCGCCAAAGGGGGAAATAAGGGGCAAAAGTGCCCTTGATTCCGCCGGATGTGGCCCAAAGGAGGAAATGAGGGGCAAAAGTGCCATTGATTCCACCGGATGTGGCCCAAAGGAGGAAATGAGGGGCAAAAGTGCCCTTGATTCCGTCAGTTGTGGCCCAAAGGAGGAAATGAGGGGCAAAAGTGCCCTTGATTCCGCCGGATGTGGCCCAAAGGAGGAAATGAGGGGCAAAAGTGCCCTTGATTCCGCCAGTTGCGAGCCCAAGGAGGAAATGAGGGGCAAAAGTGCCCTTGGTTTCACCAGTTACGCACCCAAGGAGGAAATGTCTATCCCTGTTTCTATCCCTATGCCATCTATCCCTAAGTCGTAGCGCCCTCCTCCAGCTCCACGGGCAGGATGTAGGCTGATTCGACATGCTCACCCTGCACCTGTCGCAGGATTAGATCGACGGCCAGCTTGCCCATCGCCTCCATCGGCTGGCGGATAGAGCTGATGGCCGGATACAGCAGGCTGCGGAGGGCGATGCCGTCATAGCCGATAATCCGCACATCTTCGGGAACGCGCCGCCCTCTGATCTGGCAGGCCTTCAGGGCACAGGCGGCAATGATGTCACTGCCGGCGAAGATGCCGTCCACCTCAGGATGCTCGCGGAACAGTTGGGCCAGCAGCAGCTCATAGGCTTCGAAGTCGAAGCTGTTGTTGTCCGTATGCAGCGAAACGTACTGGGCGCCGTGCTGCTTCGCAGTTTCTTCGAAGGCGACGCAGCGCAGATGCGATAAGATATTCAGCTTGGGATGCCCGCCGATATGGGCCAGGCGGCGGCAGCCTTTTTGAATCAGCAGGGTCGTGGCCAGCCGTCCTCCCGCGTAATTATCCGAGCATACATAAGGAATATCCGGCGAAATCTGCCGGTCAAAGGTAACCAGAGGCAGGTTCATCTGCCGGTAATCCTCTACTTCAAGCGTGTGGCTGCCCATAATAATGCCGTCCACCCGGCTTGCGCGCAGCATGTTGATATACTCCTGCTCCTTCTGCTTGTCCTGCCACGAGTTGCACAGCAGCAGCTTGTAGCCTTCCCGGTAGGCATGTTCTTCAATATGACTGGTCAATTCCCCGAAAAAGGGCAGGGAAACATGCGGAATAATCAGTCCGATAATGTTTGATTTTGAGCGGCTGAGCGAGCGGGCCAGTTCATTCGGGCGGTAATTGAGCTCGTCCATCGCCTGGTGCACCTTCTGCTTCAATTCTTCACTTAAGTAACCCCTGTTGTTCAATACCCGGGATACGGTAGTTGCCGATACGCCAGCCTTCAGCGCAACGTCCTTGATGGTCGGCATGGCCTGGCCTCCTGTCTAAGCAGTCAACTGCAAATCCATTCTAACGTGAGCGCTGTTCTCTGTCCATAAAGGCCGCAGCTCCGCTCTATTTGTTGTTTATTAAAATATCGTTTCCCCCTATAATTATAAGAAAGCGGCAAATTTAAAAGATAAGAATTCATTTGCTTTATGCAATAAATTATCCTTATCTTTTACGCTGATACCGGCCGGTGCAGAATGGGGTGCTTTTTTCACTCAAAAGAGGGATGGGAAATGGGTATAACGAATTAGTATTTAGTATAATGTCGAAATTCCTCGTTTTATAATCGAAATCTGACTTTGAGATAGATGAACGGGAGTGTGCGAATGGGTGTAGATAAAATTCATCTCAGGTTGTTAAAAAGCTTGCTCTTGCCGCTGTTTATCTTACTGTGTACGACAGAAGGCACACACGCCTACGCCGAAGAACTTCCCGCTCAGAATGTGCTGGTGCTGCATTCCTATCAGAAAGGCTTTGCCTGGAGTGATGAACAGAGTGCCGGAATTGAAGAACGCCTCAAAAGCGCAGCCGCTCTGCCCGTAATCTATACCGAGTATATGGATTGGAAACGGTATCCCAATCAGGAGAACCTCGAACACTTCTACGAAACGATCAAATTCAAGTATCAGAATATCCGTATTGATGCGGTTCTCACCACAGATGATGCAGCCCTGAGCTTTGCCATGAAGTACCGCCGGGAGATCCTGGATGATGCTCCGATCATCTTCAGCGGTGTCAATGAGCTGGGTGTGGCCGGCATCCCGGACACTCACAACATCACAGGCGTTATCGAGAAAATTGATCCTACGCGTACGATCCAAATGGCGCTGGAGATCAACCCTTCCGTGAAGAAGGTTTATGTTGTTTTTGATAATTCGGAGAGCGGATTGTCGACCGGCAAAATGGTCATGGATCAGATTGACGCGCTGAACCTGGGGCTGGAGATCCTCCCTATGAACCGCTTTTCTATTGAACAAATTAAAGCAACGGCATCCGCCCTGTCTCCGGACAGTATCGTGCTGATGACTACATACTATAGTGACTCGACCGGAAGGATTGTTGAGTTTGACAGGTTCTCAAGTGAACTGGGCAAGAGCAGCAGTGTTCCGGTGTACCATATTTATGATTTTGGACTAAACCACGGTGCCTTCGGCGGCAGTCTGATCAGCGGCAGAATTCAGGGCCAGACCTCAGCGGAGCTGGCGCTGCGCATCCTGCAGGGGGAGAGTGCGGATAATATCCCTGTTGTGACTGACAGCAATGTCCGCAATGTATTTGACTACAACGAGCTTCAGCATTTCAGCGTACCGCTGGACAAGCTGCCGGAGGGCAGCGAAATCATTAACAAGCCGTTCTCCTTCTATCAGACCTACAAAGTGCTGGTACTGAGCATTATTGCCGCTTTTGCCGTGCTGCTGACCTTTATCTTTGTTTTATTATTTTATGTACAGCTGGTGAAACGGATCAGAAGCAATCTGGAAAAAAGCAATGAACGCTTCAGCCTGGCCACCTATGGCGCGGACGCGGTCATCTGGGACGTGGACATGTCCACGATGATCTATTACTTCTCGGACAGCTGGTACGAGCTGCTGGGGTATGAACGGGATGAGGTCAATGAGACCCGCGGCGGCTGGAGAGACCTCCTGCATCCTGAGGATGCCGAGCAGGAGGACCGGCTGCGGACCCAGCATCTGGAGGGTCGTTCTTCGTATTACTACGCTGAATACCGGATGCGCAGCAAGTCGGGGGAATACAAGTGGTTCCAGGCCCGGGGCAAGGTGCTGCGTAATGCAGGCGGCGGATATATCCGGTTTGCCGGGTCGATGGTCGATGTCACCGACCGCAAAGGGTATGAGAGCAAGCTGCAGATGAGCTATCAGGAGCTGGAGTCTACTTATGAGGAACTGACAGCACTGCAGGATGAGCTGCTGGAGCAGTATAACAAGGTGGTGGAGAACCAGGCGCTGCTGCAGACCAGTGAAGAGAAGTACCGCCTGCTTGCCTATAATGATGTACTGAGCGGCCTGCCGAACCGGCTGTCGCTGTCCGAAGAGCTGAAGAAATTTATTCAGGAGCACTCCGGCGGCCATGCGGCACTGTTCTTCCTGGACATTGATAATTTCAAGTATATCAATGATTCGATGGGCCATACCTTCGGCGATGAGCTGCTGGTGAAGGTCGGCGAGCGGCTGCTGGAGCTGTCCGACGGGCGCAGTAAGCATTTCCGCTTCGGCGGCGATGAGTTTGTGATTCTTTTCAAGGATGTAGACGGGTATAGTGAAGTGATCCGCTATGCGGACTCGTTGGTTCAGGGCTTCAAGGAGCCGTTTCAGCTGAGTGCCAGTGTCGTGCATATCTCGGCCAGTATCGGGATTGCCCAATATCCGGAGAATGGCGTGAACGCAGAGGAGCTGCTGAAGAATGCCGACATTGCCATGTATAAAGCGAAGGAAGCGGGCAAAGGCATTTATGTAATCTACGGGCGTGAGATGCAGCAGCATTTTGATGAGCGGATGATTATTGAGATGCATTTAAGAAACGCTATCTCCAATAACGAGCTCTCGCTGCATTATCAGCCGCTGGTGGATATCGGTTCGAACGAGATTTGGGGCTTCGAGGCCTTGATCCGCTGGAACAATCCCGTGCTGGGCTTCGTATCGCCGTTGTCCTTCATTAAGATTGCCGAGGATTGCCGGCTGATTGTGCCTATCGGGGAATGGGTGCTGCGCACCGCCTGCCAGTTCATCAAGGATCTGCAGAGCCAGGGGTATGCGGGCTATCATATCTCGGTTAACATCTCGGTCATTCAGCTGATGCTGGATGATTTCACGAACATGGTGCTTACGGTGCTGCGGGATACCGGACTTGCCCCGGAATATCTGGAGCTGGAGATTACAGAGTCGATCTTCATGGAATCCTTCGAGGCCATCAGCTCCAAGCTGGAAGCACTCAAGGAAAAGGGGATCGGCATCGCGCTGGACGACTTCGGTACGGGCTATTCTTCACTGAGCTATCTGAAGCAGCTGCCGATTACCACACTGAAGATTGATAAGTCCTTCATCGACAGTATCGATACCCCGAACAACATGTCGCTGGCCAGCTCCATTGTGACCATCGGCCACGATATGGGCCTGAATGTTACTGCAGAAGGGGTAGAGACACCGGAGCAGCTGGCTTTTCTGGAGCGGACGAGCTGTGACAAGATTCAGGGATATTATATCAGCAGGCCTATCCCGGAGAAAGAGGTTGCGGGCTGGGTTGCCGGACGGCGTGCGGGCTGAAGCAATAAGTATACGGAATGTACTCCGTTTATAGTCTAGGTATGTAATATAACAACAAAAAGGAAACCTCCTTTTAGCAAGGGGGGCTTCCTTTTTGTTTTTTCTTTTGCGCAAAAGTGGGGTAGGGGGCTATCCGGTCTCCTTAATCCTCTACTTCAGCAGCTTCCGTGCCAGCTTGACCTTGTTGCCGTATGGCGGATAGACAATCCCGAAATCCAGTCTCGTGCTTCGCTTAACAATGCTCTTGCGGTGGGAGAAAAGCTCAAAGCTATGCTTACCGTGATAGCCGCCTATCCCGGAATTCCCCACACCGCCGAACGGCAGATGAGTGCTGGCTACATGGGAGATTGTATCATTCACACAACCTCCCCCGAAGGAAACGCTGCCCATCACCTGTTCCTCGACCTGCTTATCCTCAGTGAACAGATAGAGGGCGAGCGGCGTGGGGTGATCGTTGATACTCCGGATAGCTTCGCTAATCTGGCTGTATTCCATAATCGGCAGCACAGGTCCGAAGATTTCATCCTCCATCGAGGCATCGCTCCAGGAAGCCGGGTATATCAGGGACGGCTCGATGTAGAGATCCTCCGGCACAACGCTGCCGCCCAGGATCAGCTTATCGCGGTCCTGCTCAAGCATCTTCTCAATCCGCCGCAGCTGGCGTTCATTCACAATCCGTCCGTAGTCTGTGTTATGCCGGATATCCGTTCCGTAGAATGCGGTGATGTTGTGTTTGATCCGCCCGATCAGCTCAGCTGCAACATCGCTATGGACCAGCAGGTAATCCGGGGCGATACAGGTCTGCCCGACATTAATCAGCTTGCCCCATACGATCCGTTTGGCCGCGGCCTCCAGATTGGCGGTCTTGTCGACAATGACCGGACTTTTACCGCCCAGCTCAAGGGTTACAGGCACCAGATTCTTCGCTGCCGCCTCCATGACAATTCTGCCTACAGGCACGCTGCCGGTGAAGAATATATAATCGAATTTCGCGTGAATAAGCAGATTTGTTGTTTCTTTCTCACCCTGCACCACCCGGATATATGCGGGGTCAAAGGTCTCCCGGATCATGTCTTCAATGACTGCCGAAGTAGCAGGGGTACTCTCGGAAGGCTTCAATACCGCGCAATTGCCGGCGGCAATGGCCCCGATCAGCGGCTCAATCAGCAGCTGGAACGGATAATTGAAAGGTCCGATGATGAGCGCAGTCCCATAAGGCTCTGCTAGAATGCTGCTCTTCGCCGGGAACATGTGCAGCGGTGATCTTACCTTAACCGGCTTCATCCAGCGCCGGAGATGCTTCATCATATAGCCGATGCTGTCCAGCGTAAATCCGATTTCGGTGGCGTACGCCTCGAATTCACTCTTACGCAGATCTTTATTCAAGGCGGCGATAATCCGGGGCTCGCTGCGCTTGATAGCGTCCTTCAGCTTCTGCAGCTGCTCCAGGCGGAAGCCGGGGGTTCTCGTGATTCCGCTGCTGAACCATTGTCTATGCTCTGCCAGCAGCTGGTCGATATGGGGTGCGGTTAACTGCAACATGCTTGCATCCTCCTCGGGTGAATCTATAGGGACATAACAGCTTGGTTCGTCTAGTCTAGCCCGGTTTGCTCTGCACCGGGGCGTTCTTCACAGGTTGCCTGCTGAAGAGGGCAGGCTCAGGAGGTAATCATTCATCCGGCTGCGGTCCAGCAGCGTGATTTCACTGCCCTTGAAGTCAATCCAGCCCTGATCGCGCAGGAATCCAAGCTCCCGGGACAGTGAAGGACGGGCGGTATTCAAATGCCCGGCCCATTCTTTGCGGCTGAAGGGGAGCTTCAGCGTATCGGAGGCCTGCTGCGTGCCCTGCTCCAGCAGGAAGTCTATGATCCGGCGCCGCAGCGGACCGGCGGAGAGGTTCTCGATTTTCCGGTTAACAAGCACCAGCCGTTCGGACAGATTCTCAATGAAGCGGGTGAGGATATCTGTGTCTGCTGCGAATATTCGCAGCAGCTCCTGCTTGCCGATGAACATCACCTTGCAGGGCCCCGTTGCTGTTACCGTGGCGGGGGCTACATTATCCCTGCGGAATAACACGGCCTCCCCGATGGTCTGTCCTTCCTTGAGGTGGGCGATGGTAACGCTGCTGCCGGTGGAATGCGTCTTCTGCACCTCGACCCGGCCGGAGAGCAGAATTCCCAGCCGGTCAGCCGGATCGCCTTCGGCGAGAATTATGGCGTTCTTGCGGTAGGTGCTGACGGTGTAGGCCAGCGTGGGCAGCAGCAGTTCGATCTCTTCTGCGGATTTCCCGCGGAATAACAGGCAGGCTTGCAGTGCGGCAGGCTCCGGTCTCATACATTTCCTCCGAATTCATAATAATCGGTAACATCCGTTACCGATTGATAGACGAAAGTCTACTACAATTACTGGTAACTGTAAAGGCGGGACGCAGCGCTGTCCTGTCCAGCTATCCAATTCATAATAAGGAGTGAATGTGTAATGAGCGACATGTTTTGTTTTCAGTGCCAGGAGGCAGCCAAGGGGACGGGATGTACGATTCAGGGAGTATGCGGCAAGACCAGTGATGTAGCCAATCTGCAGGATCTTCTGGTGTATACGCTCAAAGGTATTGCGGTGTTCGCACGCAGCGGCCGTGAGCTGGGCATTACCGATCCGGTGACAGAGAAATTTATTATAGAGAGCCTTTTCGCTACGATTACCAATGCTAACTTTGTTCCGGAATACTTCACTGCGAAGATCCGGGAGGGGCTTGCCCTGCGGGATAACTGGCGCAGCAGAATTGCGGATGCCGGAGTGATTGCGTATCTGTCAGAACATGACGCAGCGCTATGGAGCGCCAGTACGGACGGGGAACTGACGGACAAGGCGGCAACCGTGGGTGTGCTTGCTACAGAGCATGAGGATATCCGCTCTCTGCGTGAGCTGCTCACCTATGGTCTGAAGGGAATGGCTGCTTACATGGAGCATGCGGCGGTGCTGGGATTCTACGAAGCAGGCGCACATGCTTTTATGGAAAAAGGCCTGACGGCCGTGCTGGATGATACCCTGAGCGGGGGCGAGCTGACTGCCCTGGTCCTGGAATGCGGCAAGTTCGGTGTGGATGTAATGGCACTGCTTGACCGTGCGAACACGGCGGCTTACGGCAGTCCGGAGATTACCAAAGTGAATATAGGTGTGGGCACGAACCCCGGCATTCTGATCAGCGGACATGACCTCAAGGATATGGAGGAGCTGCTGAAGCAGACGGAGGGTACAGGAGTCGATGTGTACACGCATAGTGAGATGCTGCCCGCCCACTATTACCCGGCCTTCAAGAAATACAGCCACTTCGTGGGCAACTACGGTAACGCCTGGTGGAAGCAGACTGAAGAATTTGACAGCTTTGGCGGCCCGGTTCTGATGACTACGAACTGTATCGTACCGCCAAAAGAAAGCTATAAGAACCGGCTGTACACCACAGGCAACACAGGTTATCCGGGAGTTCAGCATATTGCAGCAGGAGCAGACGGGGTGAAGGACTTCTCCGCTCTGATTGAGCAGGCCAAAGGCTGCAGCGCTCCGGTAGAAATCGAGACGGGTGAGATTATCGGCGGCTTTGCCCATGCGGCGGTCATGAATCTGGCAGATCAGGTAGTCGGGGCCGTCCAGAGCGGCGCAATCAAACAATTCTTCGTAATGGCGGGCTGCGACGGACGGATGAAGAGCCGCAGCTATTATACAGACTTCGCGGCCGAGCTGCCTGAGGATACAGTGATTCTCACCGCAGGCTGTGCCAAATACAAATATAATAAGCTGGCGCTTGGCGATATCGGCGGGATTCCCCGCGTGCTGGATGCCGGCCAGTGCAATGATTCCTACTCCCTGGTGGTCATAGCGCTGAAGCTGAAGGAAGTCTTCGGCCTGGACGACATCAACGATCTTCCGATCTCCTACAATATTGCCTGGTATGAACAAAAGGCGGTAATTGTGCTGCTGGCGCTGCTGCATCTGGGCGTGAAGAACATTCACCTCGGCCCTACACTTCCGGCATTCCTGTCACCTAATGTAGCTAAGGTGCTGGTAGACAGCTTTGGCATCGGCGGTATCACCACCGTACAGGAAGACATGGAGCGGTTTATTGCAGCGGTGTAATACAGAATGCTGACCGTCTAACCTGCGGCACTATGTCTCACAAGACTATCGGATGGCCGCTTTTGCCGGGAATTTCCTGATTCATCATTATTCACAACAGAGATCCGGTAATATTCTGAAATCCTGCACAAAATACAACATTTTGCCCGTTAAACCGGCCCGAATCTAAAATTGTTGTATAAAAGGCAGTATCTCGCCTACTCCATGCGGCTTAGCAGGATCAATTCTTGTATTTCCTACAACAATCCTCCGCCACAACCGGCTATCTATGAATCAAAGTTGTAGAACGTACAACACTTATGTCTGCAATGCTTACTTCATAGTCTTCATTCTGCCGGCAACAAGACAAGTGTGAGGATCTGATGTATGCCGTATTCTGCAAGTCCCACCGCGGGCCGGTAACTTGTCTGGTGGTGACTTAAGCGGGGTTTGTCTATGTAACGCACAAAAAAGCGGGCCCACGGTACACCGTGGGCCCGCTTTGGTATGTCCAGCCGGCAGCTGTTACGGCAGCCGGTAGACGGCGAACGGCTCCCCGCTGCGGAAGGCGGCGCTGGCCTGATCCAGCTGCTCAAGCGTTGCCGCATCCAGCCGGACGGAGAGACTCTGCAGGTTATGCTCCACCTGCTCCACCCGGGTGGCACCGACAATCACCGTGGAGACGGCCGGCCTGCTCATCAGCCAGGCCAGAGACAGCGCCGCCGGTGAAGTGTCCAGCTCTTCCGCTATACTGCTAACCTGCTCCCCGAGCGAGATGCGTTCCGGGGTAAGGAAGCGGCGGAAATTCGGGTCGGTTTCCGCTCTGGAACCGGCAGGGGCACTGCCGGTATATTTGCCGGTGAGAATGCCGCCGGCCAGCGGGAAGTACGGGATGATGCCCAGTCCCTGATCCAGACACAGCGGAAGCAGCTCTGCTTCAGGTGTGCGGTCGGCAAGCGAATAGCTGCACTGGATCGAGACGTATTTGGCCCAGCTGCGCGCTTCGCTGATGCCCAGCGCCTTCATCAGCTCCCCGGCAGCATAATTGGAGGCACCGATATAACGCACTTTGCCCGCAGAGATCATATCATCAAGGGTACGCAGCGTCTCCTCCAGCGGGGTGTAGGGGTCGAAGGTGTGAATCTGATACAGATCTACATGATCCGTCTTCAGCCGCCGCAGGCTGCCTTCCAGCTCCTGCATCAGATGGCGGCGGGAAGAGCCGCTTCCGTCAGGCCCGTCATGCTTCGGAAGGCCGGCTTTGGTAGCCAGGACGGCCTCATGGCGTCTGCCCTCAAGCGCGAGGCCGATAATCCTCTCCGACTCGGAGCCGGCATAGATGTTGGCGGTATCGATGAAGTTGATTCCCTGATCCATTGCGGCATGAATGATACGGATCGAGGTCTCCTGATCCGCCCTTTTGCCAAATGAGTTAGTTCCAAGGCCCAGCGCAGATACCTGCAGGCCGCTATTTCCGAGACGATTATATTCCATGTTAATCACTCCTTATCGGTATCGTTAATCAGGCCGGCTGCGGCCGGAGACGGCGGAGCGGCTTCATTGCCGGAGAAAAGCTGCAGTGCAGTATCAATAAATAATTGAACGGCAATAGAGGTCTCCTCCAGGGAATGGACGGCGATATGAATGTCGCGGTAAGCATCAGGCGCCAGCTCCCGGACCACGACATTCGGCGGCAGCGACAAGAGGGAGAGCTGTGACATCACACCGACGGCGAGCCCCTCCCTGATCATATTCAGTGCGGTAATGTAGCTGTTGACCTCGTATTTCACATTCAGCCTGCTTCCGGCCCGGTTGAATAAGTCCACTACCGGAGGCTCATAGCCCGACCGGCAGAGCAGCATAGGCTGAGCTTCCAGATCCTTCACACAGATGATCTGCTTGTACCGAAGCTCGTGATCCCCGGGCAATACGGCGTAGAGCTTCTCCCGGAACAGCGGCAGGGAGGCGAAATCCTCGACCGGCGGAATCATCAGGCCTGCGTCAATGAACCGTGATGCCAGCCAGTCCTTCACCTCGGCGACCGAACCTTCATATAATCTGATCTCAATTCCGGGGTATTTGGCAGTGATGGCACTGATAATCTTCGGGACAAAATAGGCAGCGGCAACCGGAAAGGCGCCGATGCGGATGAGGCCCTTCTCCAGGCCTTTCTCGGCGGCAAGCTCCTGATCTATCTTATCGAGGCCGCTGAGGATTCCGCGGCAGATAACCAGAATCCGCTTGCCGATATCCGTCAGCATCAATCCGCTGCGCCGGTCGCGCAGCAGCAGCTTCACGTCCAGCTCGGCTTCCAGTGCGGAGATGGCGCGGCTGACTGCGGGCTGGGTCATATTCAGCTCAAGACCCGCCTTGGTGAAGCTGCGGCTCTCAGCGATTAAGACAAATAGGCGAATTTGAGTGTTATTCATATCTAATCTGGTATGCCCCTCATGATTATAATTCATTTCAATTATGACTGAATCTATTGTATCATTTGGGAAGAAATCAGAACAAGAGGTGAACTCATGCAGAAGCGGAAGCAAACTATTGGCTTATTAGTGTTCCTGGTTATTGTCTGGGGCATCAACTGGCCGCTCTCCAAAATTGCCTTAACGTATGCCCCGCCCTTGCTGTTCGCCGGAATCCGAACGGTCATTGCCGGTATTATACTAATCATCGCGGCGCTGCCGAAGCGGAAGCAGCTGCATTTGCGCCAGCTCTGGCCCGTCTATCTGGTGTCAGCCTTCCTCAGTATCGTCTTCTACTATGGCTTCCAGACGATTGGCCTGCAGTATGTGCCGTCCGGATTATTCTCGGCCATTGTATTCCTGCAGCCGGTGCTGCTCGGAATTTTTGCCTGGATCTGGCTGGGCGAGCGGATGTACGGGCTTAAGATCGCCGGCCTCGTAATCGGCTTCCTCGGGGTAGCCTCGTTAAGCCTTGGGGGATTAACCGGAAGTATCTCGCCTATAGGCGTACTGCTGGCCTTGGCCAGTGCACTCAGCTGGGCGCTGGCTACGGTCTACACCAAACGCAATGCAGCCAGAGTAGATATGCTGTGGATGACCGCAATGCAGATCATGATCGGCGGGGTAATCCTGCTGGCGGCAGGCTCAGCTTCGGAGAGCTGGGCGGATATTACCTGGAGTAGTACTTTTATAATAAATACACTGTTCATCGCGGTCTTCGTGATTGCGCTGGGCTGGTTGGTATACTTCAAGCTGATCAATGAAGGAGAGGCCGGCAAGGTAGGCTCGTTCACCTTTCTGATTCCGCTGATTTCCATCGGCTCCAGTGTAGTCTTATTGCATGAACAGATTACGTTGAATCTGGTCATCGGTATGCTGCTGATTGTGAGCAGCATTATTCTGGTGAATGTCAGGCTGGGCCGGAATGCCGGGAGTGTCCTGCAGACCCCGGTACCCGGTCTGGGTAAGGAATAAACAAACGGCTGCTCCCTCAGAAGAGGGGCAGCCGTTTGTACTTGTCAGGGGTTACATTACAGCAGGCTTAGACCGTTTCTGCGTCCGCGTCCCGCAGGATCAGTTCTCCGCCGGACTCCAGGATACTGTTATGGGAACGGGCGATATTAATGAAGACATGCTCCTCCTGGAGCAGTTCAATGTCTTCACACAGATTACGCAGCAGCCGGGAGAAGCTGTTCAGAACACTGTCAGTGATAAACTCGGTGAACTGCCCCGGATGGGTAAAAACCTCCAGCATCTGCTTGAGCTGATCCGTACCGGGCTGGGGAGCCCCTTCCATGCACAGCAGTGCGGATTTAAGATCGCTGATCAGACACTCCATATGGCTGTACTTATCCTCCAGCAGCAGCATAACCACCAGACCGTATTTCACGGATTGCTGGCGGGATTCTACATTCTTGGCCAGCAGCCGGGCGGCTTCCCGCAGTCCGCCAACTTCAGTCAGCAGCAGACTGGAGAAGCGGTGCAGGCGGTGCTGGTGTACCCCGGCAAGTCCGGTGTGCAGGCTGCAGCCGGTTACTTGACCGCTTATATAGATACTGCCTGTAGCCGTAATTGTAGATTGGCAGACGTTGCCGTAGATATACACATTCCCTAACGCCTCAATACACATAGGGCCTTCAATATCTGAGGGTACAACGATGTCACCTGCAAACATAATCTCACGGGCTGTTGCCGCCATTTCCTTGGTGATGAGGCATAGGGCCGGAAAATCGCAGGTTGTGACGCTGCCGGAGTCTCCGCAGATGCGGGGTCTGCCCGTACGCAGAGCCGCGATCTCCCCGTTTGGAAGCAGCCGTGCATTGTCTCCGGCTGCGAAATAAATATCCTGTGGTGGAGGTGGAGGCAAGATGCCTCCTTCTACGTCAAATCCTGGAATTCCCTCTTCGGGCGGCAGCTTGCGGGCGAAGACTTCTCCCTCTCTGGCGAAGGGTGCTCCCGGAAACCGCAGATAATCTAAGGAATCTGCAGCTTCCGCGGTTCGTCCCTCCCGGAGCATTCCATTGCCTGTGAGCGTATGCTCCGGGAGGGATAGCTGCAGCCTTGATTTCTTGCCGGGCAGCGGGGCTCTGCCTTCTGCGATACAGACAGGGAGATATGTAGGGTTGTTCAGTTCGGCGTATAGGGCCGGGATATTCAGATTCCGCAGAATGGAGCGGTTATCCAGCGAAGAAAGAATCTGTTCTATGGTGAGCGTGGACAGCAGCATCGCCCGGTTAGGCTCAGCCCGGACTGCGGCTTCGAAGGAAGCCGGGCAATTGACCAGATTCCAGGCGTACTTCTCTGCACGGTACAAGGTGAAATGCACTTTGAGCTTGTCAGGTGAAACCGTAATCTGATACTGTGGCTTCTCGCAAATTTCCCAGGTAATATGATCCGCTGAGGTCACCTCAGTAGGCTCTGTAACGGTCTTCCAGTTGATCTTCAGCACTACAGGATGAACAGCGGAGATCCGGGCGGGCTTGCCGCCAGAGAGCGGGGGAGTAATGAAGATCTGATTATTCTGCACAAGGATAATTCCATCCTTATCTCCATTCATCCCGCCGGAAGTCCGGCCCTCCACAGAGAAAGAATCCAGGAATCCGGTCCGTTCAAGCATCAAGGATTCCACGAAATCATATCGGGTTGGTTCGATGAATTGCTGCGGCATTATCTTAACCTCGCTTTTTCGTATAATCAATGGCATTCGTACAGAAAAGAGCATCATAAAGCCTGGGGGATCTCCCGGTGACTGATGGCTTACGTGGTCTCTATTGGCAGCCTGGCGACCATAAACGCGGATTCTCAGCATTCTTAGGCCCATTGCTTTGCGTCCTACCCTTTCAGGAAGTTTGCCTTTAGAAATAGATCAATGATATACACTCAGCATGAGGCGATTTCAATCGACTGTAATCGACAAAAAAGGTCATAACTGGTTCCTGCGCTGCAGGAACTTCTGCAAACAAGCTTAATTCTAGTACTTAAGGAGCTATTTTTCAACTGTATTCTGCCAATTTATTAATAATCTTGAAATGTGCAGCTCTATATTGCTTGAAAAACTGGTTTCCCAGCGCTTACAGCTTATGGGAGGAGTCTGCTCTGCAAGAAAAGCCGAATCTTTGAGCTGGAGAACGGACTGCTGCTGAGGCTGCCTGCGTTGGCGGCTTTTTTTAATATATGAATGGAGTTAATCCGGGGTTAATATGTAATGTTAATGTTATATATGTAGAATAACACAAACAATTATCGCATTATTTCGTAATAAAAACGAAGACATTGCAAATTTGTTGTAATATAATCTAACAAACAGCAGGAAAAATTAAATTAATGTTAATAAACATAACATTAAATACATGCATTGAATTCTGGAAGGGGAGCATGAACCATGCAGATTACAGCAGCACCTTACACCTGGCCCTATGACGGCGTCCTTGATCCGGCGAAGACGGCACTGATGATTATCGACATGCAGACGGATTTTTGCGGCAAAGGCGGTTACGTGGAGAGAATGGGCTACGATCTCTCATTAACAGCCAGAGCGATTCAGCCGATTGGGCGGCTGCTGGCACGCATCCGGGAAATTAACGGATTCACCGTTATCCATACCCGGGAGGGCCATAAGCCGGATCTGTCCGATCTGCCGGCGAATAAACGGTGGCGGAGCAGACAGACCGGTGCTGAGATCGGCTCGGAAGGACCGGCGGGACGGATTCTCGTACGGGGCGAGCGCGGCTGGCAGATCATTGATGAACTGGCACCTATACCGGGAGAGCACATTATTGACAAGCCGGGTAAAGGCAGCTTTTATGCTACGGACCTGGATTTAATATTGAAGAATAAAGGGATTACCCATCTGATTCTGACCGGAATCACCACGGATGTCTGTGTACACACGACGATGCGCGAAGCCAATGACCGCGGTTATGAATGTCTGATCCTGGAGGATTGCACGGGCGCTACGGATTATGCCAATCACCTGGCAGCGCTCAATATGGTCAAAATGCAGGGCGGTGTCTTCGGCAGTGTGAGTGATTCGCAAGCGGTGCTGAAGGCGCTGGAGCAATTCTAAATACGAATTACGAATGACCAGTATTCCAAATAACATCATAACGGGGGAATCACCATGTGGAACAAGTCCAGAACCAAAGCGCTTATCCTGCTCACTTCACTAATGCTGCTCATTACAGCCTGCGGCAACAATTCGGATACCGGCAAGGCTGAGGGACAGGGGGCGGAAGGCTCCGGTGAGCTTAAGAAGGTTGTTCTGAGGTTGAAGTGGATTCATCAGGCGCAGTTTGCCGGGTTCTATACCGCTGTTGAAAAGGGCTTCTATAAGGAAGCGGGGCTGGATGTGGAGATTCGGCCGGGAGGCTCGGATTTTCCGGCGGTACAGATGGTTGCTTCGGGCAGTGAGGAGTTCGGGGTAACCGGTGCTGACCAGATCATTATTGCCAGAGAAAAAGGCGTACCGGTTAAGGCGTTATCTGCGATATACCGCAAAACCCCGTTCGTAATGTTCACGCTTAAAGAATCCGGTATCACCACAATGGAAGATCTTGTTGGCCAAAAGGTGGGCATCAAGCTCGGCGGCAATGAAGAGCTGACCTTCCGTGCTATGGAGAAAAGCGCGGGCATCGAAACCTCGCAAATCGAAGAGATGCCGATCAAATATGATCTCAGCCCCTTGTTGACCGGCCAGGTCAAGGCATGGCCCGGATATGTAATTAATGAGGTGCTGGCTGTGCAGGAGCAGGGCAAGGAAGTCAATATTATCGACCCGAACGACTATGGCATCAATTTCTATGCCGACACTCTGTTTACCACGGAGTCTGTGATTGAGAAGGATCCGGAAATGGTCCGGAGTTTCGTACAGGCCTCCATGAAGGGCTGGGATTATGCGATGGAGCATCCTGAGGAAGCGGCGGAATTCGGCCTGAAATATGGAGAAAAGCTTGATCTTGCGCATGAAGTCAGCATGATGAAGGCCAGCATTCCGCTGCTTGAGCCGGAGAAGCTCCCGCTCGGCTCGATGGACGAGGCGGCGTGGGAGACGCTGCAGCAGAATCTTATCGATCTGGACTTTGTGAAAAAGCAGCAGGACATCGGCTCATTGTTCACCAATGAGTACTTGAATTAAGGAGGGAACCGGTATGACAACAGCGATGAAAGAACAGATGGATTCCGCCCCTGTGAAGAATCCCGGTACCCGGGACACGATGCTCTCCTTGCGCAATTGCTCTCTTTCCTTCGGCAATGTGCCTGTGCTTGATAATGTCAGTCTTGACGTATACCGAAATGAATTCATCTCCATTCTCGGACCGAGCGGCTGCGGGAAATCAACGACACTGCGGCTGATGCTGCGGCTGCTAAGCCCGGAAGGAGGCGGGGAGGTTGCGTATTCCTCCCCGGACCTGTCGCTGGGCATGGTCTTTCAAAAGCCTGTACTGATGCCATGGCTCAGTGCCCTGCAGAATGTCATGCTGCCCCTTGAGCTGGGCCCGAAGAAGAAATTCAGCAAAAAGGAAGCGCGTGAAAAGGCGGAAAGCGCCCTGCGGCTGGTCGGCCTGCAGGATTTCCAGAACCACTTCCCGCATCAGCTCAGCGGCGGAATGCAGCAGAGGGCGGCGATTGCCAGAGCCTTGGCTGCCGATCCGACCGTGCTGCTGATGGATGAGCCGTTCGGTGCGCTGGATGAACTGACCCGTGAGAAGCTGAACTTTGAGC
The DNA here is from genome assembly GCF_038000245.1 of Paenibacillus sp. FSL R10-2736. NCBI lineage: Bacteria > Bacillati > Bacillota > Bacilli > Caryophanales > Paenibacillaceae > Paenibacillus > Paenibacillus sp. FSL R10-2736. Next base: position 122,089 of record NZ_JBBOBN010000002.1, on the reverse strand, counting down.
TGCTGCGTCTGTGGGAGAGTCCGGAGACAAGTCTAAGCAGCATTGTAATGGTTACCCATTCTATTCAGGAATCCGTGCTTCTGTCGGACCGGGTGGTGATGATGTCACCCCGGCCGGCCGGGGTGACAGATATTATTCCGGTACCGCTGCCTTCACCGCGTCAAGCGGGAATGGAAGAGCTGCCGGAATTCCACCGGACCGTCAAGGAATTGAGAAAGCGGGTGAAGCATCTATGACAGCCAAACTCAAGGACAGCCTGTACCCGGTCACCTTTGCGCTCGGCTTCCTGATCTTGTGGGAGCTGGCCGTACGGCTCCTGTCGGTTCCGATGTATCTGCTGCCTTCTCCAACCCAGGTGGTCTCGGCCATCGATGGTTCGCTGTGGTCCCATACGCTGGTTACCCTGGGTGAATCCCTGACCGGGTTCATGCTTGCTAACATACTGGGCCTGGTTACTGCGGTTATTTTTGTTCATTCCAAGCCGATTGAGAAGGGGATGTTCCCGCTCGCCATTGCCCTTAAGACTACACCGCTGGTTGCACTGGCGCCGCTGCTTGTCGTGTGGCTGGGAACCGGATATACCTCGAAGGTCATCGCTTCGATGCTGATCTGCTTTTTCCCGATTCTGGTGAACAGTGTCAAAGGTCTTAAGGCGATTGAATACGAGGCCTGGGAGCTGTTCTCCACCTATAAAGGAACCAAAAGCGAAATCTTCTGGAAGCTGCGGCTGCCGACCAGTCTGCCTTATATCTTCTCCGCACTGAAAATCTCGACCTCGCTTGCCATTGTTGGAGCGATTGTCGGTGAATTTGTCGGGGCCAATAAGGGGCTGGGTTATGTGGTGCTCGTCTCCTCTTACCATATGGATACTCCGGTGATGTTCTCGGCCATTATTGCTTCGGCGCTGTGCGGCCTGCTGCTGTTCTGGTGTATCGGACTGCTGGAGAAGAAGGTTATTTTCTGGACAAGGAGCGATGATCTGTGATGAAATGCTCGGTGATCAAAATCCCTGCAGGTGCGCCGAATGACATGTCCGGCCTGCAGGCGGCGATAGAAGAGGGGCTGTTCCGTCCCGAAGAGGTTGCAGCTGTACTGGGAAAGACCGAGGGGAACGGCTGTGTTAATGATTTCACGCGGGGCTATGCCGTTATGGCGCTGAAGGCGTTCTTCGCCGGGGTGTCCCAGGAACAGCGGCCTGCAGAAATATCCTATGTGATGTCCGGAGGGACGGAAGGTGTGCTCAGCCCGCATTTCACGGTAATTAGCCGCAGCGGCCAGGCAGAGACGGGCGTAAATGCTGATGGTCTAAAGTCACTTGCGGTCGGTACGGCCAGAACACGGATCTTCCGGCCGGAGGAGCTGGGCCGGCTCAGCCAGGTGGACGCTGTGGCGGATGCCGTGGCCCGGGCGGTCCTGGATGCCGGAATCACCTCAAAAGCGGATGTGCATTTTGTGCAGATTAAATGCCCGCTGCTCACTGCAGAGCAGATGTATGACGCGCACAGCCGTCAGGTATCGCTCGTTACAGAGGATACCTATAAATCCATGGGATATTCCAGAGGTGCATCCGCACTGGGGACTGCCGTTGCCCTGGGTGAAGTGGAGCGCTCGACCTTAAGTGAAGAAGATATATGCGTGAGCTGGGATAAATTCAGCGCTGTGGCGTCTACTTCAGCCGGAAGTGAGCTTGCCTACTGCGAAGTGATTGTGTTCGGCAATTCGCTGTCTGCGGAAGGCCCGTATCACATCGACCATGCAGTCATGAAGGATGCTATTGACGGCGCAGCGCTGCAGGGCCTGCTGGACCGGTATCCCGGTGAGGAGCTGGTGCAGGTGCTGGCCAAAGCTGAAGCTGATCCGGACGGAGTCATCCGCGGACGGCGCCATATCATGCTGGATGATTCGGATATCAATCATACGCGGCATGCGCGGGCCGTAGTCGGCGGTGTACTGGCCTATGTCGGCGGCGATCCGATGATCTACGTATCCGGCGGAGGCGAGCACCAGGGCCCGAAGGGCGGAGGGCCGGTAGCGGCTGTATTCCGCCGCAGATAGCGGGTTTTTTCAACCTATACCTATAACTTATACATCATGGAGGAATGGATTATGCATACACAGGAAACGGAAGTGCTGACAGCGGCGGACATGACATGGGAGTTAATGCCGAATCATATTGAGCTGTACCACCGGGAGATCGTCTCGGCAGCGCAGGCGGACCGTCTGGGCATCCGGATGAGCTCGATTCTGTGGGAGAAGCTGGGTGTTGGCGGTCAGGTATTGCCACACTATCATGATGTGGTGGAGATTATTCATATCACTGTGGGGGAGGTCAAGCTGCTATGCGAGGGTGAATGGTACAGCTACCGGGCCGGGGATACCTTCCATGTACCTGCGGGTGTAGTCCACTCCGTTGCGAATGCGGGTGATTCGCCGTCTGAGCAGATCAGTATTTTTGTGCCGGCCGAGGCGAATGTACCTGCGAACCATTTTTTTGGCACCACTCTGATCGAGGATGTGTATTCTTCCAAGCTAAAGTAAAGGCGGCGGAGCTATGGGCAGCAATGTAATCACCGGATTGAACTGCAGCGATATCCTGCTGATTCCCGATCTGAAGGAAGCGGTGGTCCTGGCGGGAGCCGGAGGTCTTGGGCGTTACATTAACCGTGTCAATGTGATGGAGGTTCCCGATGTGATTGACTGGGTCCGTCCGGGAGAATTTCTGATTACCAGCGGTTTCCCCTTCCACGGTCAGCCGGAGCTCATCACCGAGATTATTCCCCAGCTAAATCAGAAGGGCGTATCCGCGCTTGGAATCAAGACAAAGCGTTATATCGACGAAATTCCGGCACGGGCGCTGGAGCTGGCGGATCAGCTTAATTTCCCGATCTTCGAGCTGCCGGCGGCTATCTCCTTCTCCGACGTTGTACGTGACATTATGGAACGGGTGCTCGTGCAGGAGGCCAGGGAGCTCTCCCAGCTGCAGAGCCGCTTCCAGAAGCTGTCCAAGCAGCTTCTGCATGGCGACGGCATCGAGGATTTCCTGCTGACGCTGGATGGTATGCTGCATAATCCGGTTGTGCTGCTGGATGATACCGATCAGGTCCTCTGTTCCCCGCAGGCAGAGGCGCTAGAGCTGGCAGAGCAGCTTCCGTTATGGATGCAGCTGCGCCAGGAGGGCAGTCTCGGGATTACCTTCCTGACGGTCGGAGAGCGGCGGATCCGCGCCTATGTATCGTCCGTCCATGACAAGGGAGTGGATCAATGCCTGCTGGTGCTGCTGGAGTGGAACCGCGAGCTGGCGGTTGTAGATCAGTTAACCATTGACCGGGTGGGAGTACTGGTCGGGCTGGAGATGATCAACGCCGGTGCCCGCCGGGAGGTTGAACTGAAGTATGTCGACCAGTTTCTGCAGGACTGGATCAGCGGCCGGATTGCCGCAGCCGAGGATTTGAAGCTGCGGGCCGAGGCCTGCGGCTGCCCGCTTCCTGAGCGCCCGCTGCGCGCTGTAACCGTCGGCTGGCTGGAGGAGAAGCCGGAGCTTAAGCAGCTGCAGCAAGCGGTGAAGCGGGTGCGGGCCCGGGGAGATCTTCAGCATGTGAAGCTTACGATCCTTGAAGGAGAATTGGTTCTGACGGTTCCGGAGCAGCCGGATATTCCATTGGAGGAAACGCTGGGACGGCTGCTGGCTGAGATGAACCGGGTGTTTGCCAAGGAGAGCTGCGCCTTCTGCATCGGAGATCTTGCGGAAGGTCCCGACCAGGTGCGCTTCAGCTATGAGTCCGCCCGCAAAATCGCCCGTATCTGCGAGGTCAGCGGTTACAGCGGGGCTTATGTGGATTACCGGAAGCTGGGTGTCTTCAGGCTGCTGTACCATTTGCCGGAGCTTGCGGAGATCAGCGCGTACAGGGACCAGTACATCGTTCCGCTGCTGGAGTATGACAGCAAGCATGGAGTGTCTCTCGTGCAGACACTCCAGCTGTATTTCAAGTGCAACCGCAACATCAAACGGACCTCAGCCGAGCTGTTCACCCATTATAATACGGTGACTTACCGGATAGAACGGGCCTGCGAGCTGCTGGGACTCAGCCAGAATGACGGTGACGATATGCTGGAGCTGCAGCTTGCGCTTAAGCTGCACGAGATGAGCAGCGGCCGCAGGGTACGTACGGATTCGCAGAGAAGGAGATGAAGCATCATGACGGCAATAACTGAATTTCCCGCCAAGCTGACCGCAGGCTGGCTGCGCGGGCAATATTTAAGCGGTGTGCTGGCCCCGGAGGAGGTGGTCCGGGAGATCATCCGCCGCGCTGCACGCGACAAGGAAATGAACATTTGGATTGAGCCGCCTGCCGAGGCGCATATCCGTCCCTTTCTTGAGAGGCTCAGGGAGCTGGACCCGCAGAGCCATCCGCTGTGGGGCATTCCGTTCGCCGTTAAGGATAACATCGATGTTAAGGGACTGCCCACAACGGCAGCTTGTCCTGAATATGCTTATCAGCCGGATCATGACTCTTCGGTTGTCGCAAGATTGGTTGCTGCGGGAGCTATTCCTCTCGGCAAAAGCAATCTGGACCAGTTCGCCACCGGTCTCGTCGGTGTACGCAGCCCTTACGGCGAGACGCATAACGCCCTGCGCCCGGAATATATCAGCGGAGGCTCCAGCGCCGGATCCGCCGTGGCTGTTGCCCGTGGCCAGGCCGTGTTCAGCCTGGGCACCGATACCGCCGGCTCGGGCCGCGTGCCTGCCTCGCTGAACGGGCTGGTCGGCTATAAGCCCAGCCTCGGCGCCTGGCCGGTGCGCGGGGTAGTGCCCGCTTGTGCCAGCCTGGACTGCGTCACCGTGTTTGCGCACAATCTGGAGGATGCCCTCGCGGTGGACCGCGCAGCGCGCGGCTTCGATGAAGCTGACCCCTGGTCGCGTTCCGTGAAGCTGGGGCCCGCCGCTCTTCCGGCGAAGCTGCTGCTTCCGGAGGCTCCGCCGGAGTTCTATGGCCCCCATGCCGAAGAATACCGGGAGGCCTGGGGACGGGCCGAAGCAGCCGTGCAGGCATTGGGGCTGCCGGTTGAACGGGTGGACTGTACGCTGTTCTCCGAAGCGGCAGCTATCTTGTACGAGGGTCCCTGGGTAGCCGAGCGCTGGGCCGGTCTGGGTGAGTTCGTGGAGAATCACCGTGAAGCTGTGCTGCCGGTGACGGAGTCCATCTTGTCTTCCGGGGCGGCCGGGTGCCATACGGCCGCGAGCCTGTTCCAGGCCATGCACCGGCTGCAGCGCTATAAGCGGGAAGCGGAGCTGCTGCTGAAGGATGCCGTGCTGGTGCTCCCGACCTGCGGCGGAACCTGGACCCGGGAGCAGGTTGCCGGCAATCCGGTAGGGGCCAACTCCGATATGGGGCGCTATACCAACCACTGCAACCTGCTTGATCTGTCAGCCGTGGCGGTTCCTGCCGGGGATGCGGCGGAGGGCCTGCCGTTCGGCATCACGATGTTCGCTCTGGCGGACAGCGAGCATCTGCTGGCCGGAGCGGGCGCACAGCTTCTTGGAGAGAGCGGTCCGCCGGAAGGTGCTGTTGATGAGACGGCATCTCCCGGTATGATGACACTGGCTGTCTGCGGTCTTCATATGCGCGGCTTCCCGCTGGAGAAGCAGATGCTGGAGCATGGTGCCCGGTTCTGGCAGGAGGCGCGGACGGCCCCGTGCTATGAGCTGGTCAAGCTCCAGACGGTGCCGCCGAAGCCAGGCTTGCTCAGACAATCGGCAGGCGGAGGCTCTGTCGGGCTGGAGCTGTGGCGGATGCCGGCGGCATCGCTGGGCGCATTCGCGTCGCTCATACCCGCTCCGCTGGGCCTGGGGCGGGTGGTGCTCGAAGACGGCCGGGAAGTGACCGGCTTCATATGCGAAGGCTATGCCGCCGCCGGAGCCGAGAACATTACGGCGCACGGGGGCTGGAGATATCTGCCCGTGAATTGAATAACGTCCTGTTGGAGCGCGCGAACGCCCCGCAAGCAGAAGTATGGCTTGCGGGGCGATTTGATATTCCTGACAAGCGGTGTAGATTCCAGGCTGCTCATTGTTTTTTTTGATATTCCGGAAGAAGGCAAGATGATAATTACGCAGTGCCCCGATTACGGTACATGCGGTATACTTAATTGCACTTTGTACAACTAAATCCTCTGATTTACAACCGATCATCTGTTTAGTTGTATTTCATACAATTAAACTGCTCTATATAGATTGGGTTTCACTCATTCGGGCAAATTTAGTTGTACAGAATACAGTTATCAGAGGAAAGCCATCCTTTTTGCTGTTTTTAATTGTACAGAATACAACTATCACGGAATGCTCACTTCGGTCTAAACTTCACATAATTGATGAATTGTTAAATTGTTGAATGGATCACTTGTACTAGCCCCCACCCCAAAAAAAAGGACGCTCCCCAGCTTATAGCTTATGGGAGAGTCCTTTTTGTATGAAGCGTATAGCGCGCGCCGGTACAGCCTTGGCTGGTTGTGCTGCGACTGAGATTGCCGCATAATCGGCACGTTCAATCTCTTCAAGAATCCGGTTCAGATGCGAGAACACTGCGCCAAGATCACGGAATGCGGCGAGCGGGCATTGGCCCTGCAGCTCAGAGAACCAGGCCAGCTGTACATCACGGGCGCGGCGCAGGCTCTCGGGGAGCGAACGTCCGCATTCCGCATCCGACAGTGTCCGGGTGCCATATAAGGCAATGCAGTCTGCCGTTGCCGTTACTACCTCTGTCATCCAGTCGGCTGCGGCATAGTGGGCAGGGAGCAGCGAGAGCTCTTCGGAAATTCCTTTGACGTAGGAATGCACCCTGCTGAGATGGGAGGTTGCCTGTGACAGCGTACCGAGCTCTTTGCGGCACTGGTAATGGGAGAGCGTGAAGTGCAGCTCTTTCTGCAGCTGCTTGCTCTTGCCCAGCAGTTCACCGGAAAGCTTAAGTGCGGTCAGCGCCTGCGTAGCATCCCGTCCCCCGGAAGTTAGACCGGTTAAGGCATCGGACAGTGTCAGGCTGCCCCTCAGTGCCAAGTCTTTGACCTTGACGAACCCCTTGGGCGGAACGATAATCATATTTATGATTAAGGCAATCAGTACACCGATTAAGGTCTCGGCGACTCTCCAGACGATATATTGGTCATGATAGAAGGTGAGCGCCAGGACGGAAGTGACGCCAACCTGTGAAACGGCCTGGATATTAATCCGGCAGGCGGTGGCTACGCCTATGCCGAGCAGCAGCATCAGCAGGATCGAGAGCGCTCCAACATCGAAGAAGCGGCCCACAACCAGGCTGGCGATTCCGCCTAGCACAATACCGAGCAGCCGGTACACCCCTTTTTCGAGGGAGGCTTTGACACTGCTCTGGGTGATAAGAATCGCCGCCAGCGGCGCAAAGTACAGATAACGGTCGCCATACAGGCTGTGTACCGCGAGCCAGGATAGTGATGCAGCAAGGGTAACACGTATCATATAAAGGGATAATCCGAACTTCTCAAGGCGGTCTTGTAACCCCTCGTTCATGGTAGTCATCTTCTTTCGCAAATGTAAGAAAAATTTTATGTTTTTCAGCCGTTTTCATTATAGCACCTCAAAACAGGCCCCGCCGGGTCCATTTTTTACGAACTTGTTAAGTTTCTGCGATGCATTTAATAATGTAAGCTATCGCATATATAGGATTATTCCTATATGCTATATATATTGAAGTCTGTCGAACATAGGGAGGAATTGTCGCTTATCCGCGCTGAGCATGCTGTTTCTGGATTGTCTCCCGCAAGAAGCGGGTAAAATAGGTTGTACTACATAAGGTAAGGGAGGTTGTTAGCTATAGCTACCCCGGAAGGCACTATTATTTCATTTGATCAGGTTATTAAGCAATATGACGACGAAGAGGCTGTACTCAAAGGCGTGAGCTTCGAAATTGAACGCGGTAAATTCTATACTCTGCTGGGCCCCTCGGGCTGCGGGAAAACGACCATTCTGCGACTCATCGCCGGCTTCGCCGAGCCGACTGAAGGTTCTATTTATCTGAACGGTAAAATCATCAACCACATTCCAGCCAACGAGCGGCAGGTGAATACGGTATTCCAGGACTATGCGCTGTTTCCGCACCTGAACGTATTCGAGAATGTGGCTTTCGGACTGCGGATTAAGAAGCTTAAGAAGGATGTCATTAATCAAAAGGTGCAGGAAGCGCTGCGCTTCGTCAACCTGGTCGGCTATGACCAGCGGGCCATTAATGAAATGTCCGGAGGACAAAGACAGCGGGTCGCAATTGCACGCGCGATTGTCAACGAGCCGCAGGTTCTGCTGCTGGACGAGCCGTTATCGGCACTGGACCTTAAGCTGCGCACGGAGATGCAGTATATTCTGCGGGAAATGCAGCAGCGGCTGGGCATCACCTTCATTTTCGTTACCCATGACCAGGAAGAGGCGCTGGCGATGTCCGACTGGATCTTCGTCATGAACGGCGGAAAGATTGAGCAGAGTGGTACGCCTAATGATATCTATGATGAACCGATCAACCGCTTCGTGGCGGATTTCATCGGCGAGTCGAATATCGTGCCGGGCGTAATGATTGAGGACTATGTGGTTGAATTTAACGGCCACCGGTTCGAGTGTGTCGATGCCGGCCTGAAGCCGAATGAAGCCGTGGAAATTGTGATCCGCCCTGAGGATCTGGAGATTGCCACCGTAGAAGCGGGCAAACTGAAGGTGCGCGTGGATTCCCAGCTGTTCCGCGGTGTGCATTATGAGATCAGCTGCTATGACGGTTCCGGCCACGAATGGCTGGTCCATTCCACCCGCAAGGCGGAGGTAGGCAGCGAAATCGGGCTGTATTTTGATCCGGAAGCGATCCATGTTATGCGTTTCGGCGAAACGGAGGAAGAGTTCGACAAACGTCTGGAGGCTTACGGCGAGGTGGAGAGCGATGAAGAGTAAGGGCAAGTCGTACTACCTCATCCCGTATTACCTGTGGATTGCGTTGTTTGTTATTGCACCGGTGCTGCTGGTTGTCTATTATTCCCTGTTCGATCTGGACGGGAAGCTGACGCTGGATAACTACGTCAATTTCTTCACACCGGTATATATGAGAATGATGCTGAATTCCTTCTGGTATGCTTTTCTGATCACACTGTTCTCGCTCTTGGTGGCGTACCCGGCAGCCTATCTGCTGACGCGTACGAAGCATAAGCAGCTGTGGCTGCTGCTGATTATTCTGCCGACATGGATCAATCTGCTGCTGAAGACGTATGCCTTCATCGGCATCTTCGGCACCTTCGGCCCGGTCAACAATTTCTTTGATCTGGTGGGGCTCGGGGAGCAGCAGATCCTATTCACCGGCTTCAGCTTTGTGTTTGTGTCCGTCTATATTTTCATTCCATTCATGATCCTGCCGATCTTCAGTGCATTGGATGAGATGAATCTGTCGCTGGTGGATGCTGCGCGTGATTTGGGCGCCTCCGGCTGGACGACGTTCCGGAGGGTAGTGTTCCCGCTCACGATCTCCGGGGTCCGCTCCGGCTGCATGGCGGTATTCATTCCCGCGCTGTCGCTGTTTATGATCACGCGTCTGATTGCCGGCAACCGGGTGATTACACTCGGCACCGCTATTGAGCAGCATTTCCTGGTCACACAGGATTGGGGCATGGGCTCCACGGTAGCGGTATTCCTGATCGCCATTATGGCGCTGTTCATGATACTTACGGGCAGCTCGCGGAAAGGAGGGCGCGCGTGAAGAGCAAGAATAGAAACAAAATCAAAAATAAAAACGGGATCGCGAATATCTATCTGGTGCTGGTCTTTCTGGTTCTGTATGCGCCGATTTTCTATCTGATGTATTACTCGTTCAACAGCGGCGGCACCATGCATGAATTCGAGGGTTTCACGCTGGATTATTACCGCGAAGTCGTGGCCGATACCCGGCTGATGATTATTATGATTAACACACTGGTCATTGCGTTGCTGTCCTCGGCGATTGCAACGCTGATTGCAATCATCGGGGCACTGGCGATTCAGCATGTCCGCAGCCGCCGGGCCAAGAATACGCTGCTCTCGCTGAATAATGTGCTGATTGTCAGCCCGGATGTCATTATCGGAGCCTCCTTCCTGATCCTGTTCACCATTGTCGGGATCAAGCTGGGCTTCACCTCCGTTCTGCTCTCGCATGTGGCATTCAGCATTCCGATTGCCGTTATCATGATCCTGCCGCATCTGCAGGAGATGAGTCCGACACTGACCGATGCCGCCCGGGATCTTGGGGCTACCCGCCGCGATGTGCTGACGAAGGTGATTCTGCCGATCATTAAGCCGGGGATCTTCAGCGGATTCTTCATGGCCCTGACCTATTCCCTGGATGATTTCGCGGTAACCTTCTTCGTAACAGGCAACGGATATTCCACCTTGTCGGTTGAGATCTATTCGAGGGCGCGCCAAGGGGTCTCATTGTCGATTAACGCACTGTCGACACTAATCTTCCTCTTCACCATCCTGCTGGTAATAGGCTACTACTACCTTAACCAGCGGAAGAGCCGCCCGGCTATGCATATTGCAGAACCGGTAGCAGAAGCGGGGGTGCCTAGATGAAACAGCTGGTAAATACGTTTCTGGCGATTCTGATCGTAGCATTCGGGCTGATGTTCCTGGCCTCCAGGCTGAACTCGGCCGAAGGCTATTCCGGCGGCAATACGCTGACGATCTACAACTGGGGCGACTACATCGATCCCGAGCTGCTGGAGCAGTTCCAGGAGGAAACGGGCATTACAGTGATCTACCAGACCTTTGACTCCAATGAGGCGATGCTGACCAAGGTTGAGCAGGGCGGTACGGTCTTCGATGTCGTGGTCCCTTCCGACTATGCCATTGCTAAGATGCGGGAAGAGAAGCTGCTGCTGCCGCTGGATCACAGTAAGCTTCCGAATCTGGCCAATATCGGTTCCAAATTCATGGATCTGTCCTTTGATCCCGGCAACCTGTATTCGGTGCCTTATTTCTGGGGGACGGTAGGTATCATCTACAACCCCGAGATGACGGAGGGCATCGATTTCAGCAGTTGGGATTCATTGTGGGATAAGCGGCTGGACAATAATATCTTCCTGGTCGATGGAGCACGCGAGGTGATGGGCATGGCGCTGAACAGTCTGCACTATTCCGTCAATGACAGGAATGAAGAGCATCTGCAGGAAGCGCTGACCAAGCTGAACCGGCTGTCGCCGAATGTGAAGGCGATCGTCGGCGACGAGATCAAGATGCTGCTGGCGAACGAAGAGGCGGCTGTCGGAATCGTCTGGTCCGGCGATGCTTCGGAGATTATGGATGAGAACGACAAGCTGGATTACGTGGTGCCGGAGGAAGGCTCGAACATCTGGTTCGACAACATGGTCATTCCGCGCGGAGCAGCCAATATCGAAGGGGCACATAAGTTCATCAACTTCATGCTCCGCCCGGATGTGGCGGCGCAGAATACGGAATATGTCGGCTACTCTACGCCGAACGTTCCCGCCCTGGAGCTGCTGCCGGAGGACATCTCCGGCGACGAGCGCTTCTACCCGCCCGCCGAGATCACAGACCGGCTGGAGGTCTACGATAACCTCGGCAAGCGGATGCTTGCCCATTATAACGAGCTGTTCCTGAAGTTTAAGATGAATAAGAAGTAGGTTGCCGGTCATTGAGTGCCCGCATGCGGAGGTTTCGCATGCGGGTGTTTTTTTGCTGGAGGGAGGGGCTAGAAGGATGGGGCTGGAGGGGGAAGTGAGAAGGAGGGAGAGAAGGGGAAGCTGGAGGGATAAGGTTAGAGGGATTGGGCTAGAAGGGGGAGGCTGGAAGGCTAAGGCTAGAGGGTGAAGCTGGGGGCTAGGGCTTGAGGGAGAGAAGGGTGAAGTTGGAGGGAGAGAAAGGGGGGGAGGCTAAGGCTAGAGGGATTGAAGAGAAAGAGTTAGCTGGAGGGCTGAGGCTAGAGGAAGGGGAGAAGGATGAAGCTGAAAGGCGAGGGTCAGAGGGGTTGCCTAGAAGGGCGAAGCTGAAGGTTAGGGTCAGAGCACAGGTGAGGGACATGACTAGTTGGAGAATTGCATGGCTCCCTCACCTGCTACTGAGTGAATAGGCAGTATTAGTTGGATTTTCTACACTTACTGGTGAACGAATGAACCCTGCGAATGCAGCAGTTGGATAAACAGCACTTAAATTATTACATTTCACCCCAAGTAGCTGAAATCACCCAAATTAGTTGCTGTTTTTCCACTTGCTTGCCCACGATCCTACGAAATCGATAAATTAAGATACCTTTTTCCACTTACTGTTACAGCAGTTGATTCGCGGTACTATAGCCTACAGCCAGCAGCGGGTTCAACGATCCACCTGAACGTTGCTGGCGGTTCTGGTTAAAGCTCAGCGTACTTTTCGGATACATGTTACTGGGCAAACGTCGAGCGGACAAAGTATAGCGGTGATCCACTTGATGTTGCAATGTTCATCTACGTCAGTCTACGGCCTCGCAACGGATCGCATTAATGCTGGTCCGCTGCCCGCAGCCGTTACATTAAATTTGGTCTGCTGCGGAACCGCAAGTAGATTGCTCCTTATGAGACTAATTAAAATATTCAAGCACACTGCGTTTCAGCTCATACCGTGCGGTCCGTTCCTGATTACTGGTGGGGACGGGAAGGAGCCAGCCTTTGTCAGCCAGATTGTGTAACGTCCGGACTGCGGTTCTGTAATCGACAGAGAAATGTTCCTTCACATCCTGCGGGCGGATGGGCCGGGCCAGCTGGATAATCAGCCGGATTACCTCCTGCTCCATTAGCTGTACACGTGACACAGGTGCCTCGGCAGGCTGATATCTGCCCAGTACGAGCCGCAGTAGGGTCATACAAAGCTCAGGGCGCTGCTCAACATCATCGTACGCGAATGAAATCACATGATAGCCCATGGCGTACAGGAACGTTTCCCGGTTAAGTTCGCCGCAGTATTTAGTCCGGTCCATATCGCGTACATGTGAGGCATAGCCTTTGATCTCGATGAGCAGCTTCACGTATCCCGGTAACCAGGCGAAATCTGCAAAATAAGATCTTCCCCGCCAGTCCATGACTTCATACTCCGGATGAAGTCCGCCAAAGTGGCCCCGCAGAGGCCACCAGATTTTCCTCAGGAACAGAACCTCGGCATGCCGGTGCCCCCGCTCCAATCGTGCCCGCCGTTCTCCCTCAGGCCTGCTGCCCAGATGTCCGTTGATAAACTGCAGATGTGCTTCTTCGAATATCATTACGCTCCAACCTCCCCGTGAAAATAGAAAACGCCCCGGCTCCCCCAATTGGGGAAAACCGGGACGTTCTTCGTCTCGCTGTTATTAAGTATAGTTTACAAGCTTGATTCTGACTAGAATATAGCAGGAAAAGTTTCTATTTCACGCCGATCCGCATCCGGTAGCTAATCAGCACCTGCAATGTCCGGCCTCGGAAGTAGTTCTTAACCTCTGCCGAGAACTCGGCAATATCTTGCTCAAGTGAGGCCGGGCTAAGCTTCAGAACCGATTGCATTCCGCCTTGGCTGAGGGCAAGGCCGATATAGCGCTCTGCATCGCAGGCTTCTGTGTTGTGAAAAACGATTTCTCGCGCGTAAGTGAAACATCCGCTGGCTTTGATCCGGCCGAGATGTCCTTCCTTGTCCCATTTACGGGCCTGTTCGGCATCGGGCTGAAGCCCGGCGAGCAGGTCATCCGAAGTGGCGATCAGCCCATTGTAACGGGCTTCAATAGCAGGGTTCAGTACCAGAGGCCAATCGCAGTCATAGGCAGCGAACACTCCGCCGGGACTCAGGCAGCGGGAGATTTCCTGAAGTGTGCTGGCCGGGTCCATCCAGTGGAATGACTGCGAGCAGGTGATGATGTCGACGCCCTCTGAGGCGAAGGGAAGCTGATTGGAGTAGCCTTGGATAAAAGATACGGATTCAGTCCCGCTGTGCAGGCGGTCCAGCTTCTCCTGCGCTTTGCCCAGCATATCCGGGTTAGGCTCCACTCCGGTTACGGAGTCGGCGGCGTCTTTCCACAGGAAGGTGGACAGACCGGTGCCGCAGCCTATATCAGCGACCACGGCCGGACGGCGGCCCAGGTAATTACTCAGCAGATCAATAACCAGCGGCGGCGCTTCGGGCCGGTAACGGTCGTATTCGTCCTGATATCCCAAGAAGCGGTCAATATTAGGCTTGCTGTTGCCTGCAGGAATCATAGGAATCAGCCTCCATATGAGTTTTGTTTGTTCCTTAATCTAATTAGTCCAAGCTAGCGCAACAGCTCCGGATCAATGACAGGCACGAGACCCTCGGCAGCGGCACGGGTCAGCAGGGCAGAGATTGCCGCGTAGCCGTCTTCGCCCAGGTTCATCGTGAACTCGTTGACATAAAGATCGATATGCGATTTGGCTACTTCCGGGGAGAGCTCCTGGGCGTGGCTCAGGACATATTCCTGGCAGTCCAGGGGATGATCCCAGGCATACTGCAAAGAGCTGCGGATCCAGCCGGTAATGGACTCGTGGTCCAGATCCCGGCGGGCGATGATCGCGCCGAGCGGAATAGGCAGGCCGGTGTCGCTTTCCCACCAGCTGCCGAGGTCAGTCAGCAGGTTAAGATTATAGGACGGGTAGGTGAAGCGGGCTTCATGAATGACCAGCCCGGCATCAATCGTGCCATTCTGTACAGCAGGCATGATTTCATCGAAGGGCATGACGACGATCTCGGCCGGGCCGTCCGGCACCTGCTGCGCAGCCCATAGCCGGAAGAGCAGATAGGCGGTGGAGCGCTCGCTTGGCACGGCTATTCTGCGGCCGGATAGCTGACGCGGATGTTTGATGGCACCTGCACCTTTGCGCGTCAGTACGAGCGGGCCGCAGCCCCGTCCAAGCGCACCGCCGCAAGGCAGCAGCTTGTACTTATCCAGCACCCAGGGAAGCGCGGCGTAGGAGATCTTAAGCACTTCCGGACCGGCGCCGTCTGCCGCGAGTCCGTTGGTGATATCGATATCGGCAAAGGTTACCTCCAGCTTGGGTGCATCCGGTACCAGCCCGTGCGCCCAGGCATGAAATACGAAGGTATCGTTGGGACATGGGGAAAAAGCAATATGAAGTTCGGTTGTCATTACAGCACCTCCAGTAGAATAGCCGCTGCCGCTGTGAGGGCGTCCAGGGCTTCTTTGATCTTCCACGCGGCCCGGTCGCGCGGGCCGACCGGGTTCGAGATCGCGCGCAGCTCCAGCGCTGCGATCCCCAGGGCCTTGGCGGCCACGGCGACTCCGTGGCCTTCCATCGCTTCCGCCGCCGCCTGCGGATGGCGCGCGGCAAGCTCCGCGGCCGTCCCGGCGGTGCCGGTCGCGGTCGATACGGTAAGCACGGTGCCCGTGCTTACCGCAAGCCCGGCCGCTGCCAGCGCGGCCGCAAGGGCCTGGACCGTGCCGCCCGGCGCAGGCACGGACACGCTGCCGAAGCCAAGCTCGGCAGCGCTGCGGAAGCCCTCCGGCGTCTCTGCGCCGAGGGCCGCGTCAAGCATCTCGCTGGCGACGACCAGCGAGCCTACGGGTGCACGGCCGGGGAAGCCGCCGCCGATCCCGGCGCTGATGACGCAGCCGTAGGAGCCGGCTGCCAGAGCGGCGGCGGTGCCCGCCGCAGCCGCAGCGGTGCCGGCGCCCGCTGCGATGACATGGAACCTGCGGCTGCCCTGCAGGCCGCGCAGGACGGCATCCCGCTCGGCTGCGACAGCGGTCACGATCAGCACGTTAGCGCCCGGCGGAATAAGCCGGGCAGCATTGCCGGACGCGTCCCGCATTGCTCCGTTCTGCACGCCTGAATCCCGCACCGCTGAATCCCGCACCGCTGCATCCTGCACGCCTGAATCCCGCACCGCTGAATCCCGCACCGCTGCATCCTGCACGCCTGAATCCCGCACTGCTGCATCCTGCACGCCTGAATCCCGCACCGCTCCATCCCGCACTGCTGTACCCCGTTCCGCAGAATCCCGCACTGCTAAATCCTGCTCAGCTGTACCCAGTTCAGCAGAATTCCCTTCCGCTATATCGCGGCCCCGGGCATCACATTCCGGTAGTTCCGTTGAATCCATCCAGGTGTTGCCTCCTTTATATGTAATGAACTGCTTCCTTACATTCGCACCCAAAAGGATACGCCGTTTTGGGAGTGAGGTCAAACCGAGTCCTTGCTGTAATCTTTCATTATCAAGTGAACCAAGCTGTATCTAGATTGATCTGAAGGAATTTCCGAAACAGATGTTTAATCCAACTGTAATTGAATCATCCTAAGCTCAATCCTGGTTGGATTCTATTCCCCATTGCACTATGTACAGCAGAATCCTGTGGAATCGGCGGCTTTGAGCAGGAATCTGGAAATCAATTGTATGAAATACAACAGACTTGGTTTTAGCGCACATTAACGTAAAATCTATTGTAGAAAGTGCAATCACCGAAAGATGTTACCTTCTGATAATTAATTTACCGATGGGACTTTTAAGTGTACGTGGCATGTGGGACAGACCATTGCGCCAGAGGGTTATCTGGGGAAGGCAATGCGGAGCGCATAGCGGATAATTGTATTTCGTGCAGTTAAAAGACGGCGAAAAGCCACATCAGCAAGGATAACTGTATTCCGTACAATTATAATTAGGAAAACTGCTCTTATACGGCATAGTAGCGTTTTATAAGTGTACAAAGTGCAATTAAAACTGCTCCTGCGCAGAAATAGGTCGTTTTAGTTGTACAAACTACAGTTAAAATTTGAGCGAGAGCCTCATTCTAGACAACCAGCAATTCGGAGATCAACCAAGACGTCTGGTGGGAGAACGAAAGCTATTAATCGAAAATTAATCCCCTAAGCCTCCCTCAGTACCTCGCTTTATACTTACATCAGCACTCCATCAGCACTCCATCAGTACTCCAACAGCACTCCACCAGCACTCCACCAGCACTCCACCAGCACTCCCCCAGCGCTCCCCAAGTTACTCCATCAATCCCTTCCCTCAGTAATCCCCCGTTAATCCCTGAATATTTTCACACAACTTCCTATATAGTCACCATATACTCTGGTATATAAAAAATCTTCTCCTAATCAGTTGACAATGAAATCGTCATGCTGTATATTTATCTTAACTTAAAGATAATTAACTTAAAGATAAACGCAAACACGACAGGAGGTGCACATAATGAGCGGCAATAATGACACAGCAGGTACAGCAGCTGACAGTACAATCGATCAGGAGCAGGCGGCATCACTGAAATTATTCGTTGTTCTGTCCAAGGCTTACAAGAGCCTGATGGATCAGGCGGTGAAGGATATGAAGAGCCATGGGCTGGCATCGGCGGAGTTCATGGTGCTGGAAGTCCTGTATCATAGAACGCGGATTCCACTGCAGCAGATTGGCGAGAAGATTCTGGTCACCAGCGGCAGCATCACCTACAACATCGATAAGCTGGAGAAGCGCGGACTACTGAAGCGCGTTCCATGCGAGGACGACCGACGTGTGACTTATGCCGAGAT
Source organism: Paenibacillus sp. FSL R10-2736 (assembly GCF_038000245.1). NCBI lineage: Bacteria > Bacillati > Bacillota > Bacilli > Caryophanales > Paenibacillaceae > Paenibacillus > Paenibacillus sp. FSL R10-2736. The sequence continues at coordinate 104,545 of NZ_JBBOBN010000002.1, read as the reverse complement.
TACGGAAGCGGGGCGCGAGCTGTTCGATGATATTTTCCCCCGTCATGTCAGTTCCATACACAGCCTGATGGGCGGGCTGGACAGTGAAGAGAAGGCTCAGGCCACTCAACTGCTGAAGAAGCTGGGCAAGGGTGTATAGAAAACCGGAATAGCACAGCGGGTTTCTGAACAGCCGGCTGGAACTCGATAGCTGACTGTTAGCTTAGCTTTAGCAGCAAGATGAGCATTGAAGATCAGGCAGTCCATAAATTTAACAATGTAATAATGAATTGGTATTCAATGAAAATGCCAAGTCCCCGAATGGCGGGCAAATTATATATAGATCAGCAGGACCAAAAATTTTTATCTAATATCTTAACGTTAAGATAATTAAAATCCAGAGAATGGAGAGTGTTTAAAATGGTTAGTGTAGGTTTATTGTTGATGAGATTGGTAATTGGTGTAGCGTTTATCGGGCATGGTGCACAGAAGCTGTTCGGCTGGTTCGGCGGCTACGGCCCCAAAGGTACAGGCGGCTGGATGGAGTCGATCGGCATTAAGCCCGGCGTACGTATGGCGGTGCTGGCAGGACTGATGGAGCTGGTCGGAGGACTGCTGTTCACACTCGGTCTGTTGACTCCGGTAGCTGCTGTGCTGATTGCCGCAACCATGCTTGGCGCAATAATCAAAGTCCATGCTCCTAACGGGTTCTGGTCTACGGCTAACGGGATCGAGTTTCCATTAACGGTACTGGTGGTTGCGGTCGGGGTGGCTCTGGCGGGTCCGGGTTCGATTTCACTTGATGCACTTTTCTTTAAATAATAGCCGGTACGCCAGGCAGCCTGCTCCACAGACAGCGGGCGGCTGCCCAGGGCGGACGTCAAGATAGCATCCTCATTTTACGAAAAAACAGATTGTACAACACACCCAATTTCAGGAGGTAATAATCATGACTATGCAAACTGCAGGAATTCATCATATCACCGCTTTTGTAGGAGACGCTCAGCGCAATGCTGATTTCTATACCGGAATTCTCGGACTGCGCCTTGTCAAAAAAACCATCAACTTCGACGCACCCGACGTCTACCATCTCTACTTCGGCAATGAGCAGGGTGCACCGGGCACCATTATTACCTTCTTCCCCTGGTCTACCGGACGCAAGGGCAGAATTGGCGGCGGCCAGGTGGGCGTAACCACTTATGCTGTGCCGGCAGGCTCCATCGGGTTCTGGGAGCAGCGGCTGGCCGCTTATCAGATTCCGGTTACCAAGGTAAGCCGGATCGGCGAGTCTTATCTCTCCTTCGCGGACTTCGACGGTTTGCGGATTGAACTGGTAGAACGTGAAGAGGGTTCCTTGAGCACCTGGTCCTTCGCCGGAGTACCCGCAGAACATGCGATCAAAGGCTTCGGAGGTGCTGTTCTCTACAGCGCTGCCCCGGACAAAACAGCAGACACACTCTCCCGTACGCTGGGAATGGAGCAGATTGCTGAAGGTGACGGCTACATCCGGTACAGATCTGCCGGTGATATCGGGAATATCATCGATCTGAAGTCTACTCCGGTTCCGCAGGGGGCTGGCGGCACAGGTACCGTCCACCACATCGCCTGGCGCGCCAAAGATGATGCCGAGCAGCTGGAATGGGGCCGCCGCGTACAGAGCCACGGTTACCAGCCGACTCCGGTGCAGGACCGCCAGTACTTCAATGCCATCTACTTCCGTGAAGAAGGCGGAATCCTGTTCGAGATTGCGACCGATCCTCCCGGCTTTGCCCGTGATGAAGCGCCAGACGCGCTGGGACAGAAGCTGATGCTTCCGGCATGGTTTGAACCGCAGCGTGCGGCGATAGAAGATAATTTAAGCCCATTTGAAATCCGCGAAATCGGGGTGAATCAGAAATGAATATGACGCATGTATTCCATCAAGGTACGGATGTAACTCAGCCGACGCTGGTATTATTTCACGGCACAGGCGGCAACGAGCATGACCTGCTGCCGCTGGCCGGGCTGCTGGCTCCCGGCGCTTCGGTACTGGGCGTCCGCGGGAATGTACTCGAGAATGGCATGCCGCGCTTTTTCCGGCGGCTGGCTGAAGGAATATTCGATGAGGAGGATCTCATCTTCCGCACCCATGAGGTGAAGCAGTTCCTGGATGAGGCTGCAGCCAAGTACGGATTCGATGCCGGTAACCTTGTTGCAGTCGGTTACTCGAACGGTGCGAACATCGCCGGCAGCCTGCTCTTCCATTACGGAAGCATCTTCCGCGCGGCAGTGCTGCTGCATCCGATGGTGCCGCTGCGTGGCCTTGCAATCCCGTCGCTGCAGGGGGTTCCGGTCTTTATCGGGGCAGGAACCAATGATCCGATCATCCGCTCCGAAGAGACACGTGAGCTGGAATCCCTGCTGAGCGGCGCGGGAGCCGAAGTCACCTCTCACTGGGGCAATCAGGGACACCGCCTGAGCACAGCCGAAGCTGAAGCGGCCAGGGATTGGCTGGCCGGACTCACAGCTTCCGGAGAATGATGTAAGTATACAGACAACCGCCTGCGGTAGCTGCTGATCAGTGATATGATCGGCCGGCCGGCTCCTGCAGGCGGTTCTTTGCGATATATAGGTTATAGGTCCAAGATATATTTGCTCCCCCGTTCTATTCCCCGTTAATGCACAAAAGCATTGAACATTCAGGTTGTGATCGGGTAGTATGAAGAATAAAAAAACGGACCTGAGCAAAAACGGATTTGCCGTCTTTTAAAGAGGTACCATAAGAAAGGTTGCGTCACTATTTATGATTAAGCAAAACCATATTTCAAGCCTTGCGGAGGGCGGGCCTTCGAAGAAACAGCGGCTGCAGCTGGCAGTCATTCTGGGAGCCATCGCCACGATTGGCCCTCTGTCGATTGATATGTATCTGCCGGCTCTGCCTGCGCTTAGCACCCATTTCGCCACCAGTCCGGCCATGGTGCAGCTCAGCCTGACCTTCTTCCTGCTGGGGCTGGCCTCGGGCCAGCTGGTGGCCGGACCGCTCAGCGATGTGCATGGACGCCGTGTTCCGCTCTTTATCGGTATGGTGATTTATGCGGTTTCTTCACTGCTCTGTGCGTTCAGTCCTTCGATCGGCCTGCTGGTGTTTCTGCGTTTCATCCAGGGCCTGGCCGGATCAGTAGGCGTGGTCATCTCCCGTGCGGCGGTCCGCGATATGTACAGCGGCTCAGAATTAACGAAGTTCTTCTCGCTGCTGATGATTGTCAACGGGCTGGGGCCGATCTTCGCTCCTGTCATCGGGGGACAGCTGCTGAGAGTAACCACCTGGCAGGGTGTGTTTGTAGTTTTGTTTGTGTTCGGACTGCTCTTTGCGGCCATCATTCTGCTGCGCCTGCCGGAGACATTGCCCAAAGAACGCCGGATCAAAAGCGGGCTCAAAGGAACGCTGCTCACCTTCCGTATCCTGCTCGGCAATGCCAAGTTTATGGGCTATGCCCTCTCCCAGGGCTTTGTTACAGCAGCCATGTTCGCTTATATTTCCGGTTCTTCCTTCGTATTGCAGATTATTTACGGGGTATCCCCGCAAATGTACAGCCTGATCTTCGCTGTTAACGGGCTGGGCATTATTATCTCCGGGCAGATTGCCGGCCGGTTGTCCGCAAGAGTAGGGGAGCGCAAGCTGCTGATTAGCGGACTTCTGCTCTGTACTTTCGGCGGTGTCCTGCTGCTGGTTACCCTCCTTGCCGGAGGCGGACTGCTGCCGATTCTGGTCTGCCTGTTCGCCGTGGTCTCCAGTGTGGGTCTGGTGAGTACAACCAGCTTCTCGCTAGCCATGCAGGATCAGGGGGAAACGGCAGGGAGTGCCTCTGCACTCCTGGGTCTGCTTCCCTTGCTGCTGGGCAGCTGTGCGGCTCCGTTAGTCGGACTTGGCGGCAGTGACTCTGCTGTGCCGATGGCGCTGGTCATCGCGGGAGCAGGCATCCTGTCCATTTTATCTTACCTGCTGCTCTGTAAAAGGGCGGACAAGCCATGAGCCGCAAGGATCTCACCACCCTGCTGCTGCTTGCCTTCGCCTGGGGAGCCTCCTTCCTGTTCATGCGGATCGCCTCTCCTGAATTGGGGCCGGTCTTCACGACCGAGCTGCGTGTTACGCTTGCCGGAGCAGCCCTGCTGCTCTATGCATTTGTGACCCGGCGCAAGCTGGGTATCCTGAAGCACTGGAAGCAGTTCCTGCTGCTCGGTGCCATTAATGCCGCGCTTCCGTTCACCCTGATCTGCATGGCTGAGCTGCATCTGAGTGCTTCGCTGGCGGCAATCCTTAATGCCACGACCCCGATGTTTGCGGCCCTGGCCGCCTGGGGAACCCGGCAGGAGAAGCCGGGCCTGGCCAAGTCGGCCGGCCTGGTCATTGGTCTAATTGGCGTAGCTGTTCTGGTCGGCTGGAGTCCGGTACCGCTCACAAGTACAGTTCTCTTGTCAGTAGGGTACTCGCTCTGCGCCGCATTGTGTTATGCATTTGGAGGATTATATGCTTCACGTGTAGGCTCCGGCCTCACTCCGCTGGCGCTTGCTGCCGGACAACAGCTGGGTGCAAGCGTGGTGCTGCTGCCGCTGGCGGTTATTTTTGCCCCGGATCATCTGCCCTCGGCCGCTGCGGTATACTCCGTACTTGGTTTGTCGCTGATCTGTACCTCGGTGGCTTACCTGCTGTACTTCCGCCTGATCGCCAGCATCGGCCCGGTCAAGACCGTCAGCGTCACATTTCTCGTCCCTGTATTCGGCCTGATGTGGGGAGCCATCTTCCTGCATGAGCCGGTCTATGCCAATACCCTTGCCGGACTGGTTATCATCCTGCTGAGCGTAACACTGGTTAACCGGAAGCCGCGCAAGTCTTAGGACAACAGACATTCAGCAAACTTTCAGCGCATTTTAACGTTCTTCTGGGGTGAAGGGGCTATATTGAAGAGGTGAAAGGAGAGATAGGCATGAATATTTCATCCGTATCCGCATCAACGTCCACCTCGTATACGTCCTCCAGTGCAACGGACACAGCCGCGCTTGAGAAGCAGAAGGCAAAGCTGGAAGCTGATCTTGAGAAAGTAAGTTCAAGTAAAGACGACGAGAAGACCAAAGAAACCAAGACCAAACAGCTTGAGCAGCAGATCAAGCAGATCGAAGCGCAAATTGCCCAAAAGTCACAGAGCGCCAGCAGCTCCTCTTCGGCCGGAAGCGCAGCTGCACCACCGGAGAAGCCTGCTGACAGCAGCAAGCTGACGGCGGCGTCTGCACAGGAAATCGCGAACGCAACTACAGATAGCGAAGGAAGATTTGACATTCGGGTATAACTCGGGTGAACAGCGTGCCTGAGTAGAGAACCGCCATTGCCGTGGTGACTGGTTCTCTATTGCGGGATGACAACCCTTGTGCAGCAAGAAATAGGCATCCGGACTGATTGCAGTCAGGGTGCCTATTTTTTGTATCCCAGGATCAATCAACCTTCGGTTTTCCGCCGCTGCAACTCAAGCTATTCTCCGGTGACTGCGGACTCTGCAGTGATTTACACTTTGCCGGCTGTCTAACTCTGGTGAACATACAACCGTTATACGGGTCATCTGCTGCTGATATTGCTATAATAGGTTTTATGGAAAATGCTGAATGTTGTTTAGCCAAGGGTGAGTTCAGCAGTAAGGGCAGGTGAAGTCATGCATTCAAAGTCATGCATTCAATGAAACAAAGATTGGAACGCTTCAGATTCGTGAGGCTGCTTCTGTCCATCTACCGGATTAAGGCGGTAAGGGCGCTTGTTCCGCTGCTGATCATCGGTCTTGTCTATTGGGAAGGGCAGAATGAGCTGAAGCAGATTCATTTGGGGATGATCATTCATGAATTAAAAGCAGTCCCCGCGCCGGCCATTCTGCAGATGCTGGGCATTTCCCTGCTCTCCGTTGCGGTCATGAGCACTTATGATTATTTAATCCGCGGGCATTTCCGCTTGCAGACCAGCTACTTAAGCACCTTCCGCTATGCCTGGATCGCGAATACGTTCAATAACCTGATCGGCTTTGCCGGTCTGGCTGGCGCGGGCCTCCGGACGCTGCTCTACAAAAAAAGCGGTGTGCCCTCGTCCGTGCTGGCACCGGCTATCGTATTTCTGTCACCGCTGATGATTACCGGGCTGTCGCTGCTCTCCTGGTGCACCCTTACCGGAATCCTTCCGGCGGATGCCCTTCTGCATGAACATCGCTGGCTGGTATTCGCGGTGTGGGGAATGGCGCTTTATTTGCCCTTTTTTGTAATTCTCCAGCGTTCCTCACTATTCGCCAAGTGGATTAACCGGGGGCAGGGCAGGACATCCTGGCTGACGGTAGCGGCTTCTGTCGGAGCTTCCTTCCTGGAGTGGGCCTTTGCCGGACTGACCTTCTGGATGATTGCCGGTCAGCTGCTCGGCGGTGCTCCGTTTGTTACGGTCTTCAGTATTTATGTCGTTGCCGCCATTGCCGGCATTCTAAGTATGGCTCCCGGAGGCATCGGTGCCTTCGACCTGATTGCCCTGCTTGGACTTACCCAGCTGGGAATCCGGAGCGATCAGGCCATGGCTGTGCTCGTCATCTACAGACTATTCTATTACATTGTGCCCTGGCTGATCGGACTGGTGCTGGCGGCGCTGGAGATCGGGCTGCCGGGTAAGAAGGGGACTGAACGCAGCGGAGACAGAGTCGAAACTCCCGTTACCGTATGGCAGAGAATATGGGGCTGGCCCGGCCAATACACCTTCCTCAGCGACCTGGGGGTCTGGGCACTCGGCAAGCTGGTGCTGGCCAGCGGTCTGATTCTGCTGCTGTCCGCAGCTACACCTGAGCTGCTCTACCGGCTGCGGATCACAGAGGATCTCCTGTCCCTGCCGGTGATGCAGATTTCCCATCATCTGTCCGTGCTGATCGGCTTCATGCTAATTCTGCTGTCGCGGGGAATTTCCCTGCGTGTCCGTAGAGCGTATATCTGGACGAGTCTGCTGCTCCTCGGAGGGGCGGTATTTGCTTTTACGAAGGGGTTTGATTATGAAGAGGCGCTGTTCCTGCTGCTGGTAGGCCTGATCCTCTGGATCTCACGGACCCGGTTCTACCGGATTAGTGTACCGCTCAGTACCAGGAGCACCGTATGGTGGCTGGCTCTGACTTCAGTTATAGCACTCAGTTATTATGGGCTGGGGAGTTATTCGCATCACGGTTTCCTGAAGCATCTCCCGGCCGGAATCCGGCCGGAATGGCTGCGGCAGCACAGCAATGTGGCGGTTACAGCTATAGGCGGACTGATCTTCTCCTGGCTGCTGCTGACTATGCTTGTTGCTCTCCGGCCGCAGCGCAAGGCCGATGAGCTCTTCGCGGATAAGGATATGGCGCGGCTGGAGCAGTTTCTGGCGGAAGGCTGGGGCAATGCCTTAAGCCATATGCTGTTTCTGGGCGACAAAAGCTTCTACTGGGCCCGGGAGGGCAGAGTGTTATTCGCTTTTGCCAGAGTAAGGGACAAGCTGGTGGTACTGGGTGATCCGCTGGGTCCGGTGGGCCTGGTCAATGACGCAATCAGCGAGTTCCGCCAGGCGGCGGATTTGTATGGACTCGCCGTAGTGTTCTACCAGGCTACACCAGCCTACCTCCCGGTGTATCAGAGCCAAGGCTACCGGTTCTTCAAGCTGGGCGAGGAAGCCTTGGTGCCGCTTGAGAACTTCAAGGCCAGCGGCCCTCGCAATGCCGATCTGCCCAGTGTGGTAAGCCGGTTTGAACGTGAGGGCTATGTCTTTGAGATTGCCGAGCCCGCGCATTCTGCAGACCTGCTGCAGGAGCTCAGGGCGCTGTCGGAGGAATGGCTGGACGGGCGCCTGGAAAAAGGGTTTTCGCTGGGCTGGTTCAGCAAGCCGTATCTGCAGCTCGCTCCGCTGGCGCTGCTGCGCGGAGCTGACGGGCAACTCATGGCTTTTGCCTCCATTGCCCCGGGCTATGACGGACACAAGACCGTGTCCATTGATCTCATGCGCCACCGCAAGGATACCCCAAACAGGACTATGGATTACTTGTTCCTGTGTCTGCTGGAGTGGGCGAAGTCGCGGGGGTTCAGCAGCTTTAATCTGGGTCATGCCCCGCAGCCTGGTGCCGGCCGGAATACCGGAGCGCTGCGCGAGGAGAAGGTGGCCCGCCTGGTCTTTGAACGCGGCGGCCACTGGTACGGATTCCCCGGCCTGCGGCGGTATAAGGAGAAATTCGGGCCGCAGTGGGAGCCGCGGTATCTGGCGTATCCTGCATCGCTTACCCTCTACCTTTTAACCCTCGATCTGGTGAGACTGGTTTCCCGCCATCCGGGTCCGGAGGATAAGGAATAAGAGCTGGACGATTCTCCTGAAATGGGGGATACTAATTTTACCAGCAACCGGACCGCAGAACAGGCAACTATAGAGTATAGATCATTTTGGGAGGGCTCCTGTTCTTAGCGGAGCCCTCTTTTTTTGGCTTGAAGCTGTAACAGGGAGGCTGAGCCAGCCAGTAAGGAATGGGCAGTTCAGGTCAGGGCAAGACAAGGCAGGGCAGGGTTGCGGGATAATTTGAGGAGGCGGCTGTTATGGGGAATGCAGTAATGGAAATTATGGAGAAACGCAAGTCTGTGCGGACTTATGAGACCACACCAATTGATACAGCAGCCCATGCCTCCATTATGGAGTATCTGGATAAGGAAGAGAATTTGCGCGGTCCTTTTGGCGGGATATCAGGGATTGAATGGATCTGGGCCAAAGGCGGGGCGGGGGAAGGCAAGGGCATGAAGCTGGGCGCTTACGGGATCATTGTGAATCCGCAGGCTTATCTGGTAGGCTCCGTGCGTAACGGGAAGCTGGCACTGCTGGAGTTCGGATATACCTTCCAGAAGCTGATTCTTTTTGCGACCGGACTGGGTCTTGGAACTTGCTGGATTGGCGGAACCTTTAACCGCAAATCCTTTACCCGTGGGCTGGAGCTTGCCGAAGGGGAGATTATTCCCTGCATTACGCCGCTCGGCTACGCGCGGGAGAAGCAGCGGCTGCTGGATACCACGATGCGGTATGTGGTCAGAGCCGACAATAAGAAGCCTTGGCAGGAGCTCTTCTGTGACGGTGATTTCAGCAAACGGCTGACACCGGAAGCCGCCGGGAAGCTGGCCGTCCCCATCGAGATGGTCCGGATCGGCCCGTCAGCCTCCAACAAGCAGCCATGGAGACTTGTCTTGTCTCCAGACCGGCAGCAGCTGCATTTCTACTTGGAGCACACGCCTAATTATAGCGGCAATAAGCTCGGGTTCCAGATGCAGCGGATTGATATCGGCATTGCCGCCTGCAATTTCGAGCTGGCCTGCCGCGAGCTGGATATTGCAGGCACCTGGACCATTAACGATCCGGGAATAGAAGCCGGCAGTCCGAATACGGAATACATGCTCAGCTATACACTTAGCTGATCCGGGAAAGCCACCACAACAGGCCTGCTGCCGTCAGGATACATAGCGCAACCCATGTATCGCGCTTGTTCCAGGCCAGCTGATAGACAGGAGTCCGCTGCTTGGCGGGATCATACCCGCGCGATTCAACGGCTGTAGCCAGCTCGTCGCCCATGCCCAGGACAAGGATGATCAGGGGCACGATGATCAGGGCAATCTGCCGCGGGGACCAGCCTGCCAATCCGCGGGCCCGTCTGCCGCGCGAGCTCAGTGCCAGCTGCAGCTGTGTCAGCTTGCCGAGAATCCAGGGCACGAACTGCAGCGTCACGGACACAGCCAGCGACCAGTTGCGGGTCCGGATTCCAAGATGTCTCAGCGGAGCAATTCCCCATTCCAGCCCTTCACGCAGCGGAGCGCCGGTAGTGGTCTCCGTGAACAGGAATCCGAGGACGATCAGCAGCAGAAACCGCAGCACGCTGATCCCTCCGCGCTGAAGTCCCGCAGAACTGAAGCCGAGCGGACCCATACTGAAGCCGGGCGAGTTCCAGCTGAGCCCGGACAGCAGCCAGAGAAACAGGAACATGAGGAGGAACGGTCGGAAGAAGCGGAAGACCCTCCGCCAGGAAATTCCGGCCGAAACCGTGAGTCCGGCCAGCAGGCTTGCAGCCAGCAGCAGCGGGAGGAAGGTGTCCATCCCCAGCACGGTCAGTGATCCGATAATCATCCCCAGCCATTTGACCCGGGGATCCAGTCCCTGCCAGCGTAACCGGCCAGGGGCTTGTTTGATTGATGAGTGGTCAGATGTTGCGGGCTCCCCGTAAAGTCCCTGAGGAATCATTGAAGCCAGGGCCTCGCTTACCGGGCCTGGCGTAGCGGCAGATAGATCCGGTGCGTCTCCGCTTGCCGGGCCTGGTGTGGCGGCAGATAGACCTGGTGCGTCTCCGCTTGCCGGTGGAGATTCCGTCACGCTTCTTCTCCATTCGCTGGGCTCTTTGTGGGCGGCTGCAGGAACGCTGACAGACTGCGGAACGGGCAGAAGCTGCTTATCCAGTCCGGCGAGCAGCTCCTCCAGATTGTCCGGCAATGCTTCAAGCCAGCCGCGTTCTACAAGCCTGCGGCCTATCGAGGCATAAGCCGGAGGCGTAAGTCCGGCGGCTCGCAGCAGTCCGGGATCCGCTGTCAGTGCCGCAGCAGGGCCATCATAATGGACCGCGCCCTGCTTCATCACGATCACCCCGTCGGCAACCGGCAGAAAGCTGTCCAGATCATGCGTGCCGATGATCAGAGTCAGGCCGCTCTGCCGCAGCTCCTGCACCATTTCCAGCAGCGACTGTGCCGCCTGCGGGTCCAGTCCTGCGGTCGGCTCATCGAGAATGAGAAGCCCGGGCCGGGAGGCTATGGCTCCGGCAATACAGACCCGGCGCTTCTCGCCTCCGCTAAGCAGGAAAGGGGAACGTCCGGCGAACTCATCATAAGGCAGCCCGGTCCACGCGAGGGCGCTGCGGATGATGCCCGTCCGCTTCACCTTAGGCACACCGCGCTGCGTCAGGCCGTATTCGATATCCTTGTGTACGCTGTCCGCGAACAGCTGGGTCTCCGGCTGCTGAAATACCATAGACACGGTTTCCCCGGCCTTGCGGTCAGCAGGCTTCGTATCCTCATGAATGATATTGCCGGATGCCGGATGCTCCAGCCCGGCGAGCAGGCGCAGCAGAGTGGACTTGCCGCTTCCGTTAACTCCGCAGAGCACGGTCAGTGTGCCTGAGGGGATATTCAGGGAGATATCCTGCACGGCGTACTTGCCGTCGTAATGGAAGGAGAGATGCTCTGCCTGAATCCTCATAGCATTGCCTCCAGCTGCGGCTCGGTCAGCGGGAGCAGATGAAGCGGCCAGTTCTGTCTCTGCAGCAGTCTCCCGATGCGGACCACGGGCGATGGAACCCATCCGAGCGCATCCGGCAGGCCGGAGGCGTAGAACAGGGTGCGCGGATCACCGTCATAGAGCAGCCGGCCATCGCCCATAACGGCAATGCGCTGGCTCTCGGCCAGCTCCTCCATCCGCTGCGTGACCCAGAGCACGGTTGTGCCGCTCCTCCATAACTGCCGGGCCAGCTCTAGAATATCCTGCCTTCCCGCCGGGTCCAGCATGGAAGTGGCCTCATCGAAGATGATCATGCCTGCTTCCAGGGCAAGGCAGCAGCCGACAGCCAGGCGCTGGCGTTCTCCGCCGGATAGACTGGCGACATCTGCTTCCGCTTTGTGGGCCAGTCCTACCTGCTGCAGAATATCATGGATTCGCGTAACCATCAGAATCCGGTCCAGCCCGCGGTTCTCCAGCCCGAAAGCGATGTCCTCGAAGGGCGTAGAGCCCACCGTCTGTGCCTCGGGATTCTGAAATACAAGCTGGACCTGCTGCTTCACGTCCGCGCGGTTCTGAGGCGAGCGCAGATCCAGCCCGGCGACGGACAGACTGCCTCCTGACGGGGGAATCAGCCCGTTGAAGGTGCGGACCAGCGATGTTTTGCCGCAGCCGTTGGCTCCTGTGAGCGCAACCCATTCTCCCCGTCCAATATGGATACTAATCCCTTGCAGAACCGGGCGCCTGTGCTGGCCATCCCGTAAAGACAAGGTCAAATTATGCGCCCTGATCATCCTCATGCCCGCTTTCCTTACAGTTCTAGTCAACAATCGCTCCCCATTATAACAAAGATTTGAGGATTGATGTATCCGGAGGGGGATGATATAGTGATCCTAAAAAAAGGGGGTACTCCCGGCAATGAAGAAATGGACGACCCGCGGCCTGATATTCAGTGCACTATTCGCCGCAGTTATGATCGCTCTGAGTTATTTAAAGATCTCTCTGCCCTTTTCTACTGTACCTATTACAATGCAGACCCTGGCTGTCATGCTGGCCGGTTCTATTCTGGGGGCACGCTATGGTACGCTCACCGTACTGATCGTGATCGGACTTGCTGCTGCGGGCTTCCCGGTGATGGGCGGAAGCGGCGGACTCGCGGTGCTGGTTGGCCCGACCGCAGGCTATATATTCTCCTGGCCGTTCGTAGCCTGGCTGATTGGCTTCTTCGCCCAGCGTATTAAGCAGGATAAATATACTTTTGTGAAGTTGCTTGCGGCTAACTTTATATTTGGTGCGCTGCTTGTCTATCCTGGCGGCGTATGGTGGCTGGCCCACTCAACCGGTATGGACTCGCTGGCCAAGGCGTTAACTGCAGGTATGTGGCCGTTCATTCCGGGCGACCTGACCAAGGCAGTGCTGTGCTCTGCCGTAGTGACGGCTGTGTGGAAGGTGTATCCGATCGACCGTATTTTAAACAGTGATTCCGGCGTCTGGGCAGACGGGGAGAAGTCAACCGTCATTCGTTAGCTGGCTGTGGTTAGTTGAGGCTGCTAGTTGGCTGGCTGAGATGGCCAACGGCTGGGCTGAGGTTGGCGAACGGTTGGCTAAGGTGGCGAATGGCTGGCTAAGGTGGCTAATGGCTGGCTAAGGTGGCGAACGGCTGGCTGAGATGGCGAATGGCTGGCTGAGGTGGCGAATGGCTGGCTGAGGCTGGTGAACGGCTGGCTAATGGCTGGCTGCACGGAGCAAAGAGGCGATTTCGCTGCCGTATGGCAGGGAGTCGCCTCTTTTATTGTTATTTAGAAAATTATGATATCCATCTGTAGTGTATAGAACGTGCATGATGTCCTGGTTACGTTTCTTTGGAGCTTGGAGCCAATCCGGTTGAAGGACAAATTTGTTCTTGTATCAGGAACTCCACCGAATCCCCCGGAAGTCGGCAGCACGGTGAAATCAAAGGGAAAAATCCCTCTAATTCCGCTGAAGGTGGGCTGTATGATGAAATCAAAGGGAAAAATCCCTCTAATTCCGCTGAAAGTGGGCTGTATGGTGAAATTAAAGGGATAAATCCCTCTAATTCCGCTGAAAGTGGGCTGTATGGTGAAATTAAAGGGATAAATCCCTCTAATTCCGCTGAAAGTGGGCTGTATGGTGAAATTAAAGGGAAAAATCCCTCTAATTCCGCTGAAAGTGGGCTGTATGGTGAAATTAAAGGGAAAAATCCCTCTAATTCCGCTGAAAGTAGGCTGTATGCTGAAATTAAAGGGATAAATCCCTCTAATCATACCTGGACGTTGACCAAAGGAGGAAGTGAAGAGCAAAAGTGCCCCTGATTTCACCGCCTGTCCTCGTCCGTCAGCCTACCGCCCGCCCCGACTATCCTCGCCAGTTCACCGCCCGCCCCGCCTGTCCTCGCCCGCCCGCCGCCAGCCCGCCCCCGGCTGTCCTCGTCTGCCCGTCGCCCGCCCGCCGACTATCCTCGCCAGTCCACCGCCCGCTGTCCTCGTCAGCCCACCGCCCACCGCCTTACCGGACTCCAATGTTCACTCTTTCACGCAATCGTCCTCCGGCTCCGGATCAGGCAGAGCCCAGACCGAGACGCTTCCGCCATTCACCGGAAATACCGCCCAGCCGTCCTCTCCGATGGTGACAGTCTCCTGGCGGTTGCCGGTCAGATCCTCCCATACTTCCCCGCCGCGCGCTTCGCCGGCGAACATCCGCTTCTCTCCGTTGTCCCCGTTCGAGATCACTACGGCGCAGCCGGAGCCTTCGATCTCCGGAACGCCGCGCCGCACCCAGCCGATGGTGTTGGGATGGTCGAAGTAATCATCCTGGTCGCCGTAGGCCTTGTTGTAACGGGCACAGAGCAGAGGATCGATGGCGTCCTTCTTGCCCTCCACCGGCGCCGGGCCGCCGATACCGTAATAATCGCCGTAGAAGACAACGGGATATCCGTCCCTCCGCAGCAGAATCAGGGCATAGGCGCTCTGCTTGAACCAGTCGCCGACCCATGATTCCAGCGCCTCATGCGGCTGGGAGTCATGGTTGTCGACGAAGGTGACGGCATTGGCCGGATGCGTCTGGACCAGCGTATCGTCAAAGATATGCGTCAGATCGAAGTCCCTGCCCGCAAGCGCAGCCGAGTAGAGCTTATAATGCAGCGATACATCGAACAGATCGATCTGATAGTCAACGGTGTTCAGGAATTCACGGCAGGCCTCCAGATTGGAGTTCCAGAATTCGCCGACAATGTAGAAGTCTTCGCCGCGTTTCTTTTTCATTTCCGCCGCAAATTCTTTAATGAATTCATGGTTGATATGCTTAATGGCATCCAGGCGGTAGCCGCTGCACTGCAGGGTGTCGACCAGCCATTTGCCCCAGTTCAGCATTTCGTTCTTCACGTCTTCATTGCTGTAATCAATGTTGGCGAACATCAGATAGTCGTAATTGCCGAATTCGTCATCCACATTCTGATTCCAGCCTTTGTTCGTCCCATCAATCCGGAATACGCCGTTCCGGCTTGCCTTGGCATCGAAATCGGTGCCGTTGAAGTGGGTGTGGTTCCATTTGAAGCTGGAGTACTCATCCCCGCGCCCCGGAAAATCAAACTTGGTCCAGCCTTCAATCTCAAACGGCTGGGAGATATCCTTATTGCGGTCGTTAGGATCGACCTCAATGACCTCAAACACCTCTGTCTCATCTGCCCCGGCCTTATGGTTCATGACGAGATCCACGTAGACCGCGATGCCGTTCTTCAGACATTCGGCAATCGCGTCGACCAGTTCCTGCTTGGTTCCGTATTTCGTGCGTACGGCACCCTTTTGATCAAATTCGCCCAGATCGTATAGATCATAGACTCCATAACCGGTATCTTCCGGAGAGACCGCCTTGGTTACGGGAGGGACCCATACGGAATCAATTCCCGCCGCCTTCAGGTCAGGGGCCATTTGGGCAAGGCGTTTCCAGTGTTCTCCGTCTGCGGCAACATGCCATTCAAAAAATTGCATCATGGTATGGTTTCTCTTCATTCCTGGTTAGCCTCCTTAAGGGTTGTGAAACGAATGGAACAATTCTTGGGTCTGTTGCTTCAGCAAGGAGTAGAAGAGATTTATGTAGACCTCCGAACCTCAGGTGAATAAGTCCAGCTGGCGCGGGGCCAAACCGCCGTCAATCCCAAGCAGGGACTGCAGCTCCTGCGCATTGGGGGTAGCATCACCGGCGGAATTATTATTAAAGACTACGTAGATATCACGGCTGCTCTGCGTAAGTGTAAGCAGACGGTTCTTCCATTCCACCAGTTCTTCAGTGCTGTAACGGTACAGATAGCGCAGCTTGCGCCAATCGGGATGACTGCTCTGATTCCAGCCTCCGGTATTGCGGCCGTGCAGCCGTACATAGGTGATGTCTGGCGTAGTAGCGACCGGTACAATCGGGATCGAGCCTGAACCAGCCTGCGGCTCATCGGCTATGGTATGAATCCAGCCCTCCTGCTCCAGGAACTGCAGGGTTCTGCTGCGCAGCTCAGGACTGTACCAGGAATCGTTGCGGAACTCAATGGCGGAGGGCACATCCAGCATTCTTTCCTTAGCCTCACGCAGGAATTCCACATTATCCTTGGTGCAGTCGAACCAGGGCGGGAACTGGAACAGCGCCATGGCCAGCTTGCCTGCCGAACGCACAGGGGCAATGGAGGTATGGAAGGCGCGGTACATCTCCTCCGGCGTATCGTAATAATTTTTTTTATCACGGAGATGTCCGGTCATCCCCTGGTAAGCCTTCACAATGAACTTGAACTGCTCCGGCGTCTGGTTAACCCACTTCACATAATTCTTGACCGGCTGCACGGCATAGAAGGAACTGTCGATCTCCACAATGGAAAAATAAGCGCTATACGCAGGAAGCCGGTCGGCAGGTTTGATTTTGCCGTACAGCTCCTCGTGGTCTCCGAAGCCGGTAAGCCCGATCTTAATCATAGAACGCCCTCCTTGTATCAGTCTGCTCTATGCCAGTTTCAACACTGGCTATCTCTTATTAAACTGAAAACCCGTCAAGGCAAACAAGGGCATTTGATTAAAAGCTGAAACTCAGGCAACATGAAGATAGGATTTGGAACAGAATACCGTGAATGAAAAACTGCCAATGGTGCTGTTATCACCAAAAGAGGAAGAGGATATACTCCGGCAGAATGCCTTTTATTCTGCTTACCCTACCCTTTAAGGTATAGCAATAGAAAGGAAGTTGTGTATGGAACATAAGTTTCAGGAGCTAAGTCCGCATATTCTTATCATGCATGCGGAGCATGACACGGACCGCCCGATCCTGGCGGCCGTCTCCGGCTCACGCCGGACACTGCTGATGGATGCGGGGAATTCCCCCGCCCATGCGGAGCTGTTCCGGGAAGAGCTGGCAAGAAGGGGCTGGCGTCAGCCGGATCTGCTGGCCTTGACGCACTGGCATTGGGACCACACCTTCGGGATGACAGCCTGGAACGTCCCTGTGATTGCGCATGAAGGAACGGCGCGGGTACTTAACCGGCTCGCAGGGCTGAGCGGAAGTGATGAAGAGCTGGAAGGCCTTGTGCAGGAAGGGACAATCAGTGAGGAGAGTGTAGCGCATATCCGCCTGGAATATGGCTCCCCGCGGGTAATCACCGTGGATACGCCTGATATTATCTTTAACGGGAGTATTACTGTAGATCTGGGCGGAGTCACTTGTGAGCTAAGCCATGTGGGCGGTGATCATTCAGCCGATTCCTGCGTCCTGCATGTTATAGAAGATAAAGTTCTTTTCTTGGGAGATGCCCTGGGACCGTCCGTATATGGCGGGCCGCGCCGTTACAGCAGTACCGGTTTCCTCAAGCTGCTGGAGCTTATCTACGGCTATAAGGCGAACGTGCTTGTAGAATCACATGGAGTACCAATGACGGAACAGGAATTCCGTGCAGACCTGGTACCTTGGGAACGTCTTGCCCGGATTGTGGATGTCTTCGGGGATAACCGCGAGCGGGTGCTGCTGGAGCTGAAGACGTATCTTCAACTGGAAGAGCTGCCGCCGGGTTTATTGCGGAGTGTGGAATATTTCCTGGAAGGCGCAAGGTGATACTCCGCAGCCGAAGCCGAGACTAATCCAAAAAAGCAACCACCCGGTTCAGCTTCTCCAAGTCATGCGGATTAAGCTTCAATGTTGAAGACGGAACACCTGTACCGCAGTAAATAAACGGATAGTACGAATCTGTCGTTCATGATGGAGGATTTCAAACCCACATGCTGGGCCTCTAATATTTCTGTTAACTTATCCACGACATTACATCCCCTTTGGTACCCGATAAGAATTTTCCCGAAAACAACACTACCCCCGTGCTCAGGATTCTGTCCGGGCATGGGGGTAGTTGTATTGTTATGAAATTATACCGGCTTGAAATGCGTGATCGCAGAGCCACTGGACAGATGAACGGCATTGCGGCCGTTCCGCTTGGAGGTGTAGAGTGCATGATCGGCTTCGGAGAGCAGCTCCTCCAGCGATATATTACTGCGGAAGGCTTCCACTACGCCGAAGCTTGCCGTTACATTAATGGACCCTGACAGCGTGTAGAAAGCGCTGCGCTCGATATCCCCGCGGATTTGCTCCGAGATGACCGCCGCCTGCTTCAAGGGAGTATCCGGCAGACATAAGACGAATTCCTCGCCTCCATAACGTCCGAAGATATCCTCTTCCCGCACATGCCGGCTGCATACACCCACTACATGCTGCAATGCCATATCGCCATATTGGTGTCCGTACCGGTCATTGATGCTTTTGAAGAAATCGATATCCAGCAGGATGATCGAAAAGGGGGCGGAGCGTTCGGCCGCTTCCTCCAGCAAGCCCCGGCTCAGTTCCATGAAATGCGTCCGGTTATATATACCGGTAAGGCTGTCGATGGTGGCCAGCTGCAGGAGCTTCTCCTGGAGCAGTGTCCGTTCAGTGACATCGATCAGCATAATCATCCGTCCGGCCAGATGCCCGTCATGCTTCTGCACAGGGGAGGAGCGGATCTGGTAATAACGGACATCCTCCCCCATATTCCAGACGAGCTCCTGCTCATCGCTGTCCCCGGGATTGGAATTCATCACATAATCGACAGCTTCCTTGCCGGCGGGAAGGAACAGCTGGGCCAGCGGCCTGCCGATTGCGGAGGCATCGAGATCCTGCAGCATCTCGGCTGCGGCCCGGTTGTAATCGACAAGCTTGTCCGAGAGGTCCATGACCAGCACGCCGTCCCGCATGCTCTCGAACAGATTCTCGCGGGCAATGGGTGCGGCGGTAAGCATGCCCCGGGAGAGAATAGCCCATATATACAGGGTGGACGTTACACTCATAATTACAGGCACGGGGTCCATTCCATACGGAGTCGCATCCATCAGGTAGAGGAATGCGCCCAGTGCGGGCAGGAACTGCCCGATGAAAATAATCACCATCTGCCGGAGGTACACCCGCTTCATCCGGTTCCAGCGCCAGAGAATAAGGCACATGCCCGCCAGCATGCAGCCGAAGGTCAGACTGCCTTGCACAATATACCAGGGGCCCATGACGATATCGATCAGCGGTGTAGGGGCACCTTCCCGGAAATGCATGGATTGATAGAACAGGTGGTGGTACTCGTTGGTCCATACGAGCACGGTAGAGATTACGGGCACCGAATACAGGACGGTCAGCAGTTTTTTGGAAATCAGACGCTCCAGACCTACGAAGTGCATAATCATTAGCATGCTGGAGGGGGCGATATAGGGCAAACCGAGGTACTCCACCTTAACCCACAACGCGATTTCCTGCATGGTGCTGCCGGAGAGTTCCAGCGCGAACCCGAAGGTATATATCGCCGAAGCGGCTGAGCTTACAATGAAAGCTTTTAGACCGGAAAAATCTGTCTTCCTATAATAGGCAAACAGCGCCAGCAATGCGCTCAGCACACCTGAGATAGAGACGATGACTATATAGTTGGAAATCATGGATTCCATGGGTAGCGCCTCCATGTGTAGGAATAGGCTTTGAACATTGGCTAAAGGTCTCCTATAGAAGAGTAGATATAGTTAAATGATATCACACATCTGCATAGATAACAGTTGGCAGGAACCCGGCAACAGAGGGTGAGAATACATACTAACTTTATCGGCACAATTCCAGATTATTAACAATGCAAACGGGCTCCTGGACAAAATGACGGAATTTCTCAGCGTCCATTTTACGATTTGTCTAATGTGGGTCTGCAGAGCAAAGTGTAAGATGTTAGTTAATCGAACATGTAACAAGAAAAAGGCATTTTTTCACAACATATGTGTTATGTTATTTAACATATAATAGATTCAGGGATGAAGGGGGAGCTGGAAATGTCATTAGTAGCGACAAAAATTCCTGAAATACAGCTGGAGAGCGTCGAGATGCGTTATAAGACGGAAACGGCTGACGTGCTTGCGCTGCATCAGGTAAGCCTTGATATTGCCAAAGGAGAGTTCGTGTCCCTGCTGGGGCCTTCCGGATGCGGTAAAACCACACTGCTGAGACTGATGGCAGATCTTATAACACCAACAGCCGGAAATATTATGGTGGCCGGAAAGACGGCGAAGGAAGCGCGGCTGGCACAAAAGTATGGGATTGTTTTTCAGAGTCCGGTGCTGTATGACTGGCGGAAGGTCAAACATAATATTACGCTGCCGCTGGAGCTGATGGGCGTTAAGAAATCGGTCCGCGAGGATAAAGCGCTGGAACTGCTGGAGCTCGTGGGATTGCAGGGGTTTGCTGATAAATATCCCTGGCAGCTGAGCGGAGGGATGCAGCAGCGCGTAGCCATCGCCAGAGCACTCTCGATGGAGCCGGAAATTCTGCTCATGGATGAACCCTTCTCTGCGCTGGACGAATTTACCCGCGAACGCTTGAATGAAGAGCTTCTCTCCGTCTGGAGCAAGGTCCAGAGCACGATTGTATTCGTCACTCACAGCATCCCTGAATCCATCTTCCTGTCAGACAGAGTATTCGTGCTATCCCCGCATCCGGGAAGACTGTCTGCGATTGTTGATATTCCGCTGCCGCGCCCGCGGACGGCGGAGATGAGAAACAGTCCTGAGTTTTTTGAACTGATCGCCCGCATCCGCGACAGCTTTGAAGGGGTGTAGGCATGAAGCAGAACAGTGCGTTTATGCGGGAGCGCGTGCTGCCGCTGTTCGTCTGGATCTTTGGTTTGCTGGTGGTCTGGGAGGCTGTCTCATGGTGGCTGCTGAACGTAGCGAAGACGCCGCTGGCCCAGTCCAAGCTGCCTTATGTCCATGAAGTGGCGGCAACCCTCTGGAAGTATAGCGGGACGCTCCTGAAAGAGGGCGGAGCCACCTTCGGCAACGCAGGTGTCGGATTTCTGATCGGAGCGCTGGCCGGGGTCATTCTGGCAGTGCTGATGAGCCTGTCGAAGACAATAGAACAGCTTGCCTTCCCCTATGCCATTGCTTCGCAGATGATTCCAATCCTTGGCCTGGCGCCGATTATCTATGGTATTGTACGCGACGAGCAGGTGTCGCGGATTATTATATCCGGGTATATCACCTTTTTCCCGGTGGCACTTAATATGCTGCGCGGACTGCGCAGTGTGGATCTATCTGCACTGGAGCTGATGCATTCCTATGCCGCTAAGCCTTGGGCAGTCTATTGGAAGCTGCGTTTCCCCGCAGCGCTGCCTGGTCTGTTCAGCGGCCTGAAGATTGCTGCACCGCTGGCTGTAACGGGCGCTATTCTCGTTGAACTGATGGGTGCGCAGCATGGCATCGGTGTAATTATGCTCCGCAATCTCTACTATGGCCCTTCCCATACGTATATGTTCTGGTCCACCGTACTGGTCGGCGCCCTGCTCGGCATGGCAAGCTACTGGCTGATGAGCCTGGCCGAACGTCTGGTGGCGCCTTGGCAGCCGGAATTCCGTCCCAAAGGAGGGAGCCGCTGATGGCAAGCAATTCTGTAGGCGATATCCCATTCATTACTTCTGCCGGAGCGGAGGCGGGTCCTGCTCCAATCCCGGCATCTAACAACGGAATTTCATCAGAACCAGGGAAGCAAAAGAATCCCCGCCGTCCCTTGCGGCGGTTGAATCCCGGAATCATCCTTCCCCTCCTGGCCGGGTTGATATTCCTGGTGTTGTGGGAATATCAAGTGTTTCACCGAATCTTCGATTTGAAGAAATATCAGCTGCCGCTGCCCTCGGCCATAGCGGAAGCTATGCGGGACAACTTCAGCCTGCTGCTCTCTTACACCGGATATACCCTCACTGAAGCCGTCCTTGGCATGCTGATCGGTTCAGCCTGCGGCTTCCTCATTGCACTGGCCGCAACGGCCTGGCCCCGCTGGGGCGGGGGCAGCCTGACAATGGTTGCTGCGCTGAATGCCGTGCCGATCGTGGCGCTTGCCCCGATCATGAACCTGTGGTTCGGTGACGGCATCGGGTCGCGGGCCGCTATTGTTACTGCGACCACGATGGCGGCCATGGCCATCAATGCCTACAAGGGCATGGCGGCTGTTGATCCGCTGGCCCTTGATCTGATGCATTCCTATGCAGCGGGCAAACCGGCAGTATTCCGCTATCTGCGGATTCAGAACAGCCTGCCCTATGTATTCACCGCGCTGAAGATCAACGCTACGGCGAGTATGATCGGAGCCATTGTCGGGGAGTTCTTCTTCTCCTCGCGGGGACTCGGCTATCTGCTCTCCAACTCCATCAAGGTGGCCAAAATGCCGCTGGGCTGGTCCTGCATTGTGCTGGCAGCCATTGCCGGAGTCATCTTTTACCTGGTCGTTGAACGGCTGGAGAAGGTGTTCATCAAGTGGCATCCCTCCCAGCGCGCGTAACAACTGTAATGCCTGTAGCACCCTGTAACACCCTGTACCTGTTACATCCGGCTTCTGCGCTGACGGGATATAGAGAAGCTGTCAACGCATGACCGTATGCATAGAGCACCACGATGGCAACCATGCTGTGTTTGGCCGGATTACAAAACTCAATTTGGTAGGGGGAGTTGCTGAGATGAACGGTAAAAAAAGCAAATTTCGTGGCGGGTTAATGATGGCGGCGGTTATTATGATGATTTCACTGCTGGCAGGCTGCGGCGGCAACAACAATAATGCTCCTGCGGCAGAGGCGACAGCGGGCAATACGGCTGCGGCTTCACCGGAAGCGGCGGCAACTACAGAACCGGCGGCTGATCCGGTTACCGTGAAGCTGCAGCTCAAGTGGGTACCGCAGGCGCAGTTCGCTGGCTACTTCTTAGCCCAGGACAAAGGCTACTATGCCGAAGAAGGGCTGAATGTTGAGATTCTGCCCGGCGGTCCGGATATCGTGCCGGAGCAGCAGGTGGCCGGCGGTTCGGCGGATATCGGCGTAGATTGGGTAGCGAGTCTGCTGACCAGCCAGGAGCAGGAAATGCCGCTGGTGCAGATCGCCCAGATCTTCCAGAAGAGCGGTCTGGTGCTGGTATCCAAGAAGGATGCGGGTATCGCTACACCGGCTGACCTGAAGGGTAAGAAGGTCGGCAACTGGATGGGCGGTAACGAGTTCGAAATTCTGGCCCTCTTTGATAAATACAAACTGGATTCTAACAAGGATCTGAACTTCACCAAGCAGGGCTTCACCATGGACCAGTTCCTCGGCGGTGAGATTGATGCAGCTTCAGCTATGACCTACAACGAATATCAGGTGGTGCTGGAATCAGGGATCAAGGCAGAGGATTTGAATGTAATCGACATGAATGACGAGGGTGTGGCGATGCTCGAAGACAACCTGTTCGCCAACAAGGAGTGGCTGGATGCCAATAAGGAAACGGCAGCCAAATTCGTCCGTGCTTCCCTCAAGGGCTGGGCAGATGCGATTGCCGATCCTGAAGCGGCTGTTGACAGTGTAATGAAGCTTGCGGAAGAAGGCAGCACGTCCCGCGAGCATCAGCTGACGATGATGACTGAAGTTGCCAAGCTGATTCAGCCGGAGGGCTTCGATGCTTCCAAGATGGGTTATACGGATGCGGCGGCATTCCAGCAGACAGCTGATATTGCGCTCAAGTTCGGTGTCATCAAGACGGCATCTGATGTGAATGCAGCCTATACGAACGAAATTGTCGAGATGGCGGCAAAATAACCAAATTCCTTCCTATATATAGTGAGTTTAAGAATCAGCAGGGCATCATTCTTAAGTTCAGCTTATATAGCTATAATAGATGGCCGCCCGGGCACGGCGGTCATCTATTATAATAAACAGCCCAGAATATGGAAAGAGGTGCAGACTATGTCTCTGCTCGTGGGGCAGGCCGGTAAAGTGAAGAACTATGTGAATGGGGCTTGGGTGGAATCCTCATCCGGGCAGGAAGAGGAGGTATTCAATCCGGCAACGGGCGAAGTGATTGCTTATGTGCCGATCTCCAGCCGTGCTGAGCTGAACGTTGCCGTACAGGCAGCTTCAGAGGCCTATGCATCGTGGAAAAGAGTAGCCGTACCGCGCCGGGCGCGCTATTTCTTCCAGTACCAGCAGCTGCTGGTACAGCACTGGAATGAGCTGGCGGAGCTGATCACGCTGGAGAACGGCAAAAGCCTGGAGGAAGCACTGGGCGAGGTGCAGCGCGGCATCGAATGCGTGGAATTTGCCGCAGGCATTCCCACACTGATGATGGGCAGCCAGCTGCCGGATATCGCCACGGGCGTGGAATCCGGGATGTACCGCTACCCGCTGGGGGTAATCGGCGGCATCGCCCCCTTCAACTTCCCGATGATGGTGCCCTGCTGGATGTTTCCGCTGGCGATTGCCTGCGGCAATACTTTTGTGCTGAAGCCCTCCGAGCGTACACCGCTGCTGGTGAACCGGCTGGCGGAGCTGTTCGCAGAGGCGGGCTTCCCTCCGGGTGTGCTGAATGTCGTGCATGGAGCACATGAGGTGGTGAATGGTCTGCTGGAGCATGAAGAGGTGAAGGCAATTTCCTTCGTCGGCTCACAGCCGGTGGCGGAATATGTATATAAGCAGGGTACGGCGCACGGCAAGCGGGTACAGGCGCTGGCCGGAGCCAAGAATCATTCGATTGTGCTGCCCGATGCGGATCTGGACAATGCGGTGAAGAATATCATTTCCGCAGCCTTCGGCTCGGCTGGTGAGCGCTGTATGGCCTGCTCGGTGGTCGCGGTGCATGAGACAATCGCGGACGAACTGGTGAACCGTCTGAAGGAGGCGGCCGACGGGCTGAAGATCGGGGACGGCAAGGAAGACGGCGTGTTCCTGGGGCCGGTCATCCGGCAGTCGAACAAGGACCGGACGATTGCCTACATCGAGACAGGGCTTGCCGAGCAGGCGGAATTAGTGCGGGACGGCCGGAAGGACGCTGCAGCAGCAGGCGGCGGCTATTTCATCGGGCCGACGATCTTTGACCATGTGCAGACGGGCATGGCGATCTGGCGTGATGAAATCTTTGCGCCCCTGCTGTCTGTAGTGCGTGTTAAGGACCTGGCGGAGGCGATAGCCGTCACGAATGAGTCGCCTTTTGCCAATGGAGCCTGTATCTATACGGACAGCGCCAAGGCGATCCGCGAGTTCCGCGAAGAGATCGATGCAGGGATGCTGGGGGTTAATCTGGGCGTACCGGCCCCGATGGCATTCTTCCCGTTCTCGGGCTACAAGAAGTCGTTCTATGGCGATCTGCATGCCAATGGCCGTGACGGCGTTGAATTCTACACCCGCAAGAAAATGGTCACCGCGCGTTATTAGTTGATTCATTCAAATATCAAATGGGATTCCGAAAGGAGAGAGTGCCGTGCAGAGCCTGGGCAAAGAAAGCGAGCAGTTGCTCAAGAAGGATCAGCAGTATTTATGGCATAATATTACACCATACAGCGAGCAGAACCCGCCGATGATAGCCGCATCCGCAAGCGGTTCATGGGTTACCGATATCGATGGCAACAAATTTCTGGACGGAATGTCCGGGCTATGGTGTGTGAATGTCGGGTACGGGCGTAAGGAGCTGGCGGAAGCGGCCTACAATCAGCTGCTGACCCTGCCGTATTTCCCGCTGACACAGAGTCATATGCCGGCGATCGCCCTGGCGGAGAAGCTGAACGAATGGCTGGAGGACGATTATGTCATCTTCTTCTCCAACAGCGGCTCGGAAGCCAATGAAGCTGCCTTCAAAATCGCCCGCCAGTACCAGCAGCAGACCGGCCAGCATTACCGCCATAAATTCATTGCCCGCTACCGCGGATATCACGGAAGCTCGATGGGCTCCCTGTCGGCGACCGGCCAGGCGCAGCGCAAATACAAATATGAACCGCTGGGCGGCGGATTCCTGCATGTGGCTCCGCCTGACAGCTACCGCCGTCCTGAAGGCATGACGGAAGAAGCGCATAACCTCCAGTGTGCGCAGGCTATTGAGGACATGATCATCTGGGAGGGCGTGGAGTCGGTCGCGGCGGTGATTATGGAGCCGGTCATTACCGGCGGCGGCGTCATTGTGCCGCATCAGGTCTACCTGGACCGGGTGCAGGAGATTTGCAACACCCACGGCGTGCTGCTGATCATCGATGAGGTGATCTGCGGCTTCGGACGGTCCGGCCGTAAGTTCGGCCACCACAATTACGGAATCAAGCCGGATATTGTCACGATGGCCAAGGGGCTGACAAGCGCCTACCTGCCTTTGTCGGCCACGGCGGTACGCAAGGAGATCTATGAGGCCTTCAAGGATAACAGCGACGACTATGGGCATTTCCGCCATGTGAATACCTTCGGCGGCAATCCGGCTGCCTGTGCGCTTGCGCTGCGCAACCTGGAGATTCTGGAGCAGGAGAATCTGGTGGAGCGCGCCGCCATTCTGGGCTCAAGGCTGGCCGATGAATTCGCTAGTCTCCAGGATCACAAGCTGGTAGGTGACATCCGCAGCTTCGGGCTGGTGATAGGCATCGAGCTGGTTGCGGATAAAGCCACCAAACAGCCTGCTGACCTCAGCATCGTCAAGGGTATTATCGCGGAATGTAAATCCAAGGGGCTGATCATCGGCAAGAACGGGGATACGGTAGCGGGCTTCAATAATGTCCTCACGTTCGCTCCTCCTTTATCCTCCACCGATGAGGATATTCAGTTCATTATCGACACCTTCAAAGCTGTGCTGAACGGGAGCTGGGCAGACTGAACTTCTCCGGGTACAGGAACTGGTAAGCCCGCAGGGCCACCTGAATGGAGATCCGGTTCTCCGGAAGCATGAAGTCCTCGCCGAGCAGCTCGGTGATTTTGTCCAGCCGGTAGTAGAGGGATTGCCGTACAATGAACAGATTCCGCGCGGCAATCTGCTTCGAGCCGTCATGGTCGAGGTAGACGCGCAGTGTGAGCATCAGCTCGCTGCCCTTGGCCTCATCGTGGTCGATCAGCGGGCCGAGATAGCTGCGGATGAAATTCTCCAGCGTCTTGCCGTCGTTCAGGCTCAGCAGCAGCTGGAAGACGCCAAGCTCTTCATAGAACAGAATGGACTTCTGGTAACAAGAATAGAGAGACAGCGCTTGTACGGCTTCCTGGTATCCGGCATGGGCATGTTTCAGACCTCTGTGGGACTTGCTGACTCCGGTAACGAGCTGCAGGTCCTTCAGCTTCTCATCCGAGCGGATATGCTGCAGGGAATCGAGCGCCTGCTGCAGCCGCAGCTTGCCGGGCAGCTTGGACTGGATATCCAGCGCAATGACGGTCAGCCGGTTATTCTTCAGCGTAATCAGCGGGCGGAGGGAGTACTTCTCGAAGATCGAGCGCAGAATGAGCGAGAGATGGAAGGTGATCGATTCCCAGTCATTCTCCGAGCTGTTCCATTTGACGTCGCGGGGGTTCTCAATCTCGATCAGGCATACGCGGTACGGCAGCTCGTTAACCACGTTGAAGTCAGGTCCGACCAGCCCTTTGATCCGGTTATCATCCTGGCCCCGGCCGCTAACGAGCTCATCCACCCACAGATTCTCGGAGAAAAGCTTGCGTTCCTCCATATACCGCGTGCGCAGCAGCTCCTGGGCGATCGACAGGGAGGCGGAATCCAGCAGCAGGCAGTCGAATTCCTGCGGCTTGTGATTACAGACCATCAGGATATAGGCCCAGGTCTGGTCCAAGGCTCCGACTGGCTTCAGGGCAATGGTCTTATGGCCGTACTCACGGATATGCGGTGCGGCATCCGGTTGGACGCCCTCCATTTCTTCACTGAAGGCCTCGAAGAAACTCAGCAGCGGCTGCTGCTCCTCGGGCGGCAGGGCCGGGAAGAAGAGGGGTTTACCTTGAAGCTGCATATAGACAATCTGTGTGCGGGTGCTTTTGCATAGTAACTGCAATACCTTAAGGGTCCCCTGGGAGGTCAGCGTCAGACGGTGGAATTCGCGGGAGATGCTCTCCAGCTCCTGCAGCATGCGGTGATGGCGGTTGATGATGAGAGAATGCAGATCGAGTGTGATATCGACAAAACGCACAGTGCGGGTAAACTGTATCAGCGGGAAGTCGTGGTGGTTAGCCAGATCAATCATTTCCTGCGGAATCGAGCTGAAATACGCTCCAAGCTCAATGCACAAACAGGCGGCGTTCTTATCGATCAAATTCTGCATAAAAGATAAAGAAGCGGCTAAATCAGTGCTTGCACTCATCCCGGTGGTCAGAATCATCTCTTCTCCGTGAATCAGGCTGTCGAAGCTTGAGCTCTCCAGCACATGCACCCAGCGGACCGCCCGGTTCAGGCCGTTTCTTCCTCCAATCAGCTCGGCTTCCGCAAACAGCGGTCTCTTCAGCGCATCGCGGATCGTAAATACAAGTTCCCAATCCATAAGCTTCCCCCTCGTTGAACGTATGCCTTGCAGCCCGCCTGCGCGGCTTCTCCATTCTCAGCACATTCTCACAGGTAAAAAATAGACTTTTGAAATTAGACAATGTGTCTAATGTAACGAAAAATCGAATTGACTATAGTTTGAATATAGAATGTCAGGAAATATGACTCAATATTGAATATGAATCAGTGTTGATGTTGGCTTAGAGTTCATTTTACTACAATAATCCTGATAAGTAAGTAAAATATTAAGGCAATCATCGTAATAATGTTATATTATATAACACAAACCTGATTCGAAAGCGGAAGCTATCATACAGAAGGAGGGATAACCGATGGAGCAGGCTTCACCGTTAACGTTCACACCTGATATGTTCATGCGCAATTTTGCCGAGGCTGAGCCGGGACTTACCCGCAAAGGTGCAATCGAGGAATCCAACCGCTGTCTGTATTGTTATGATGCCCCTTGTATCAAGGCCTGTCCGACCAGCATTAATATCCCTTCCTTCATCAAAAGAATCGCCACTGATAACCTCAAGGGTTCGGCGCAGACGATTATGGATTCCAACCCGGTAGGTGCCAGCTGCGCCCGCGTATGCCCTACCGAAGAGCTGTGCGAAGGCGCCTGTGTCCTGAATGACGCTTCGGCGCCGATTCAGATTGGCCTGCTGCAGCGTTACGCTACTGACTGGGCGATCAGCAGCGGAGTTCAATTATTCAAGGCAGGTGTCCCCAACGGTAAAAAAGCCGCCGTGATCGGCGGCGGACCGGCAGGGCTGTCTGCAGCCAGAGAGCTGGCGCGGGAAGGCTTCCAGGTGGTGATCTATGAAGCGAAGCAGCTGGCAGGAGGCCTCGATACGCATGGGATCGTATCTTTCCGGCTGCCGCAGTCTATCTCCCTGTGGGAAGTAGAGCAGGTAGAGAAGCTGGGTGTAGAGATCCGCACCGGAATGAAGGTCGGAGTGGATATCTCTGTTGAAGAGCTGAAGGCCGGGTATGACGCTATTGTGCTGGCTGCAGGCATGGGCTATGTCCCTCCGCTGGGCATCGAGGGCGAGAAGCTGTCCGGTGTCTATGATGCGATAGAGCTGGTGGAAACCACGAAGACCGGGATTCCTACCCTGGAGCTGATGGGCCGGCGCGTTGCTGTCATTGGCGCAGGCAACACGGCGATCGATGCGGCTACCTGCTCTGTGCGGCTTGGCGCAGCGAACGTGAAGATGGTCTACCGCCGGACCCGTACGGAGATGACGGCCTATGACTTCGAATATGAATTCGCCAAGCAGGAAGGTGTGGAGTTCAGCTGGCTGACCCTGCCGAAGCGGATTGTCGGGGACGAGCTTGGCAATGTAACCGGGCTGGAATGTGTGCAGATGAAGCTGACGGGCGAAACCGGTCCGGACGGCCGCCTTGCTCCGATGCCGGTGGAGGGCTCCGAATTCATCCTGCCCGTGGACGCGGTCGTAGTGGCGATCGGGCAGAAGCGGCGGATAGATCTGATTGAAGCGCTGGGCCTGGAGCATCACCGGGGTGTAGTGAAGATTGACGGGGCAACCGGGCGTACCTCTGATCCGCAGATCTATGCTGCCGGTGATATCGTCTTCGGTTCCGGTGCAGGTGAAGCGATGGTCGTCTCCGCCGCCCAGCAGGGCAAGGATGCCGCCTATGCAATTGTGAAGCAAATGTCGGGCCATCAGGACAGTGTGGTTGGCTCTGCGGTATAGATTTCATAAGACAGGGAGGGAATATCAATGGCAGATCTCAGTATTGATTTTGCAGGAATCAAGTCACCGAATCCGTTCTGGCTGGCCTCTGCGCCGCCTACCAATACAGGTTATCAGGTGCAGCGTGCATTCGAAGCAGGCTGGGGCGGCGCGGTGTGGAAAACGCTGGGCGAGCCGGTCATTAACACCTCCTCGCGGTTTGCCGCCGTTCATTTTAACGGGCAGCGTGTAGCGGGCTTCAACAATATCGAGCTTATTACCGACCGTCCGCTGGAGGTTAACCTCAAGGAAATCTATGAGACGAAGAAGAGATTCCCGAATAATACGATTATCGCTTCGCTGATGGTCGAGCCCAAGCAGGAGAAGTGGCATGAAATCGTCAAGCGCGTCGAAGCGGTCGGTGTAGACGGCCTTGAGCTCAACTTCGGCTGTCCGCACGGGATGGCCGAGCGCGGAATGGGCGCAGCCTCCGGCCAGCAGCCCGATCTGGTACAGGCGCAGACCACCTGGGTCAAGGAAGTGGCGACAACACCGGTCATTGTGAAGCTGACGCCGAATATCACCGACATTACGGTCGTAGCCCGGCATGCCGTCAAAGGCGGCGCGGATGCGATCAGCCTGATCAATACGATCAACAGCCTGGCTGGAGTGGATATTCACAGCTGGAACACGATCCCGAATGTCGGCGGACAGGGTGCGCACGGCGGCTACTGCGGTCCGGCAGTGAAGCCGATTGCCCTCAGCATGGTGGCGGAATGTGCCCGTGACCGTGCGGTTGGTGTTCCGATTTCAGGAATCGGCGGCATCTCCACCTGGCAGGATGTCGTAGAGTTCATGCTGATGGGCTCCACCGGCATTCAGGTCTGTACGGCGGTTATGCATCATGGCTTCCGGATTGTGGAGGAGATGATCGACGGCCTGAATAATTACCTGGATGAGAAAGGGCTGGCTTCCGTCATGGAACTGATCGGCAAGTCGGTGCCCAAGTATTCCAACTGGGGCGATCTCGACCTCAACTATAAAGTGGTTGCGCGGATTAACGAGGATAACTGCATCAACTGCAATAAATGCCATATTGCCTGTGAGGACGCTTCGCATCAATGTATCGATATGCTAACGAATGCAGAGGGTAAGGCGATTCTGCAGGTGCGTGAGGAAGACTGTGTAGGCTGTAATTTATGTTCTATCGTCTGCCCGGCGGACGGTGCCATTGATATGGTTGCACTGGATAGCGGAGCGGCCCCGATGACCTGGAATCAGCGTAATCAGGTCATTAGCGGATTAAACGGTTCTTATTCGGAAGTGGAGGTGGGTTAAGATGAAGAAGATCATCAAGAACGGCGTTATCGTCACAGCAGCGGATACTTATACAGGGGATGTCCTGATTGAAGATGGGATCATCACCGGAATTGGCCTGAACCTTGAAGCGCCGGGAGCCGAGATTGTCGACGCTTCCGGCTGTTACGTATTTCCGGGGGGGATTGACCCGCATACGCACCTGGATATGCCTTTTGGCGGTACCGTCACTGCTGATGATTTCGAGACCGGCACGATGGCCGCCGCCTATGGCGGAACCACAACGGTTATCGACTTCTGCCTGACCACCAAGGGACAGCCGCTGCAGCAGGCGGTAGACACCTGGCATAACAAGTCGCAGGATAAAGCAGTCATTGACTACAGCTTCCACCTCATGGTGTCGGAGCTGAATGACAAGGTGCTTGGCGAGCTGCCGCAGATTATTGAGAAGGAAGGCATCACTTCGCTGAAGGTGTTCATGGCTTATAAGAACACGTTCCAGGCCGATGACGGTGTGCTGTACAAGACGCTGCAGGCGGCCAAGCATGAAGGCGCACTCGTTATGGTGCATGCCGAGAACGGCGATGTGATCGAGTATCTGGTCGACCAGGCGCTGGCTGCCGGCAACACCGATCCGATCTATCACGCACTGACCCGACCTCCCGAGCTGGAGGGCGAGGCCACCGGCCGGGCTGCATATTTAACCGGGCTGACGGATTCGCAGCTCTATGTAGTGCATGTGACCTGTGCCGAAGCCGCCTGGAAGATCGCAGAAGCCCGCAAGAAAGGGCTGCGCGTCTACGGTGAGACCTGCCCGCAGTATCTGGTGCTGGACCAGTCAGCGCTTGAGAAGCCGGACTTCGAGGGTGCGAAGTATGTCTGGTCTCCTCCGCTGCGCGAGCAGTGGAATCAGGACGTATTATGGGATGCGCTGTGGAGCGGCACGCTGCAGACGATAGGTTCTGATCAGTGCTCTTTTAACTTCAAGGGACAGAAGGATCTGGGGCTGGGTGATTTCTCGAAGATTCCGAACGGCGGGCCAACCATCGAAGACCGGTTCAGCGTACTCTACTCTGAAGGTGTGCAGAAGGGCCGCATTTCACTTAACAAGTTCGTGGATATTATCTCCACCTCCAGTGCCAAGCTGTTTGGCCTGTTCCCGCAAAAAGGCACAATCGCTGTAGGCAGTGACGCAGATATCGTCATCTTCGATCCGGCTGTAGAAAGAACGCTGTCCGCAGAAACCCATCATATGAATGTGGATTATAATGCTTTTGAAGGTATGCAGATTAAGGGGGAGCCGGTGTCTGTGCTTAGCCGCGGAGAATTCGTTATCCGCGACAAGGCGTTCGTCGGTACAGCCGGTGCGGGCAAATATTTGCACCGCAAGCGTTTCGAGGCGGAAGCGCCCCGTCCGGCCCAGGCGGAAATCAGCGGAGGAGTGATCTGAGATGTCGGCATTCGACGAGTTCGACCAAGAGCGGCAGGCGATTGACAGCCTCCTGCTGCAGGGATATACGGTTACCGGCATCTTCGAGGATCTGGACGGCGCGAAGGTCCGATTTATCCGCAGGGAGCCGGCCGGAGAACCGGTAGAGCTGCTGCTGCTTACAGCAGATGCGCGCAAGCATGTGACGACGCTGATCTTTGGCGGCAGCAAGCCGGCGGCGCCGATTGAAACCCATACGTAAATCAAGTATTACGGATGGAGGGCTGCGATCCTGGGATCGCGGCTTTTTGCCAATATTATCGTGGCGGTAGTTCCGGCATTCTAAATATAAAGACAGCCGGATCACTCCTGAACATGGGCTGACCGGCTGTCTTTGCTGTAATTATTCGTGTCTGTATTCATGCCGCAGGATAGACATGACCTGCAGCGATTCGAAGCCTTCCTCAGTCCGTATACACTCGCGTAAGGTGCCTTCCAGTTTAAAGCCGGCCCCCTCATAGACATGCTGTGCTCTGGAGTTATAATCTTTGACGTTCAGCCACAGCCGGTGAGTATCTGTACGGGTGAAGACCCAGTCGCTCAGCAGCTTCAGCGTCATTGTTCCATAGCCGCAGCTCTTGGTCTGAATGACAATCCGCTTGATACAGACCGTGAGGTTACGGTCTTGAATTCCCGTAAGGATCACGTACCCTGCCCGTTCCCCGGCGCGGTCCTGAACAATCAGGTGCATAATATCTTCGTCATCCAAAGCTGCTGTGTGCTGATCCCTGCTCCACTGGCCGATGAACCGGCGGTTTAGCTCAGCGCTTTCGGCGGCCAGGACAAAGTCGAGATCTTCCAGGGTTGTTGCCCGTAAATTTATAAGGTCTGAATGCAGCATAACAATCCACCTGCTTCCTGAGTATGTATACAGCTATAGTACAGGAAGGAGAGACGGCTGCCAATCTGCAGTGTATATGAAGCTGGATCTGGATTTGAGGGGGACTCCGCTACGCCAGACGGTTAGTTGACTCCGGGGATGAGAAGACAGATACGGACGGGGAGCGGGTAATTTCAACAGGGGCGGGAGTGATCTCGGTAACATCGGGCGAGTATAGATAAAAGCTGTTGCCTGCTTCGGAGGTTCGGATTCTGGTGAATTCATTAGCAAGGCTGATGGTCGAGGAGGATGCAAGTGTCTGTTCTCTGACCCGCAGCTTGAAGGTTACCAGCGTCTGGTCTACAGCCGGAATGCAGCTTAGTTTATTGGCCGCTTCGACCTGAATATCGATTCCGCGCATGGTGGTGTTCATTCCGAGATAGATGCTTCCGTCAACCGGGTTCTGGAAATTGAACTGAAAGATATTATTCACTTCATCGCCGGGAGTATAGTTTGCATCCGTATAGACAGACTGCTGCGTGTATTCGGCGTTGTCGAATACCTGACTGTCATATTGCACAATGAAGTTGAAATAGCTGTAGCCATGGTCATTGGGAGCGAAATCCCGCAAAAGGACCTGTACCGTTACTTCATCACCGGGTAAATAGGAGCTTTTATCCGTGGTAACTTCTACGGACATCGCAGGAGCCGTACTATCTACAGTAACCTCACGAATCATCGACATCATAAGCGGCAGCAATCGGGTAGTTTTGACAACTTTTTTGAATCCGGTCCATGTATTCATTCTTCAACCTCCGTAGCTCTAATCATGCATCCTGTGCCTGAATCAACCTGTGTAAGAACAATGGTAACAATTGTCACTGATAAAACGCTGATAAACGTCGAACTATGACATAAAATATCGAATCGATGAGCACAAAATATACATATTTGCGCTAAAAAGCAGCCCGGGCAGGAGGAAGGAAGCCGGAGCTGCTTTTTTAGTGTGCTTTAATCTTTGAACATGCTTCAGCACTTATTTACCCAGGCGCTGATAGACCTCCATGAACCATTCCGGCAGGTCATCACCCGTCTCGGCTTTGTAGGAGTCCCTGAATTGGGTGAATTTTCGCTGCGCTCTCAGAGGTTTGCCGATTTCATAATAAATGGAGATCAATTGCAGGGCATAACTCTCATCCAGCGGCTCCAGCTCGGCCAGGCGTACGGCGTAATCTTCAGCTTCATAATGACGTCCGGACTGTATCAGCTCCAGGGCAAGCTGCTCCAGCAGCTTAAGATAGATCCGGCGGTATTTGTCGCGGGAGGAATACACCCAGAGGCTGTCCAGCGATTGCAGCAGATCCCCTGTGTACTGGGCGGCAGCATCACGCATCTCCTCCGGCTGATTGTTCTGCAGTGCGAGCGTGGCTGCCTCCATGAACCTTTCGGTATCGCCTTCGATTCCCCTGGATTCCAGCCGGTAGTTTTCCCTGTCGAAGGTCAGCTCAATACTGTCCCCCAGCGCAGCCTTCTTTAGGGTTTTGCGGATCTGATAGACAGTGGTGTGCAGATATTGCTTGCCCTTCTCATAGTTCCATTGCGGAAACACATCATTCAGAATTACGCTTACGCTGCCCTGTCTGTGAATCCATAGATAGGCGAATAATTCCTCCGCCTTATGAGTGCTCCATTTCACGGCGCCCTGCGGACCGGTCAGCTCATAGCCGCCAAGAAGCCGGAAGGCCGTTTCCGCACTTCTTGTCCCGGTGGCGCCGGTCAGCATACGCTTCGAGAGTATCTTGTTCCACGTCTTGAGCAGGCGCGGGGGGTCTACGGGCTTCAGCAGATAATCCACCGCCGACAGCTCAAAGGCTTCAACGGCATAATTCCGGTACGCTGTTACGAATACGATATCCGTGTCCGGTGAGAAGGGCAGCAGCTTCTCGGCAAAAGCCAAGCCGGACAGCTCAGGCATCTGGATGTCCAGAAATAGAATGTCGGGCTTATGTTCTACGGCAGCTGTAAAAGCTTCGCGCGGATTATCATACACAAGAACAGAGGAAATGCCGTCGCACTGAAGCAGCAGCTCGCGCATCTGCTCCAGCGCCGGCCATTCGTCATCAATAACCATTACAGATATACTCAGGAGACCTCATCCTTCCATGGAATTGTTATAAGTACCTCGATGCCCCCGTTGCTCCCGCGTGTAATGACAAGCGGATAGCCGAACTGTGTCAGCAGCCGGCGGTTGATATTCCGCAGGCCGATTCCGGTGCCTTCTCCATGTGGAGAACGGTAGCCCTCGTTCATCCAGGAGGAGAGCTGCTCATCGCTCATTCCCTTACCGTTATCGGTGACGGTGATTAGGATGGCATTACCCTCCTGTCTGGTGGAGAGGATTACGGTCCCTCCATCAATCTTCTCCATCAGTCCGTGGCGGACGGCATTCTCCACGATCGGCTGCACAATCAGCGGCGGCAATGAAAATTCACTGACTTCAATATTATATTGGGCATTAAGCCGCTTCCCGAAACGGGCCTGCTCCAGTGACAGATAAGCCTCAATCAGTTCAAGCTCCTTCTCAAACGGAATCGCCGTTTCCTGATTGCTGAAATCGAAGCTGCCGCGCAGAAAATGGCTCAAATCGTACAGCAAATGCCGGGTTTTCTCATTGTCGCGTGTGCTCATCCAGATGATCGTATTAATGGCATTGTAGAGAAAATGCGGTTTGATCTGCGCGCGCAGCATAGCGATCTCCGAACTTAGCCGGTCGGATACCGATCGTCTCAGCTGAACCAGGGTATTGACGCGTCCCTTGAGATCGCTCCAGGCATAAGGCTTATGGATGAAGTCGTTAGCCCCGGCACGGAAGGCCGCTTCATTGAAGTGAAGCTGCTGTCCGGCTGTGGCCATCAGGATCGGCAGATCCAGAGGCGTGTAAGTCTGGCGGATGCTCCTGCACAGCTCAAGGCCCGACATTCCCGGCATCATGACATCGATGATGCAGAGGTCGAAATCACGGTCCTCTGCAAGCAGGGCCAGTGCGTCCTTGCCGCTGCCCATACTGGAGATCGTATAATTCTCCAGCGACAGCAGATTGGTCAGCGCCTTCAGATTGGCATAATCGTCATCCACAATCAGAATGCGTGGAGCATAGGGGCCAGCCTGTCCGGTGGAGTGCGTTACCGGAGTGGTTCTGTACTTCCATTCCTCATCCACAGCTTCCGGAGGCGCCTGCACCGGCGTGAGCAGCAGTTGGCGGTCTTCCGGCTCCTCCGTAACGGCTGCGTCAGCCTGCCTGGCGGGGAGTGTGAAGGTGAAGCTGCTTCCGCGGCCAAGCGTGGAGGACACGGTGATCCTTCCCCCATGCAATTCCACAAGCTTGCGGGTAATGGCCAGCCCCAGCCCCAGTCCGCCAGTCTCCAGCGAATCGGCTTCGTTAACCTGCTCATAATCACGGAAGATGCTCTCCAGCTGTTCCCGGGGAATGCCCCGGCCGGTATCGGTGACCGTTACCGATATGGAATCATCCAGCTGAACGGCCTCAATAATCACGCTGCCGCGATCGGTGAATTTCAGCGCATTGTCCATCAGGTTGTAGAGGATCTGCATCAGCCGCTGCTCATCGGCCTGGACCAGGAACGCACCCGGCGGAATGCGGTTCTTGATGCGGATCTCGCCGTTCTTATTCAGAAACTGGAAGACTTCAATTACAATTTCTGCAACGCCCTGAATATCCACAGCACCCCAGTGCAGGGTGATGCGCTGCCGCTTGATCTGTTCATAATCAAGGATATCCCTGACGAGGAAGGCAAGCCGTCTTCCGGTTCCGAGGATCAGCCGCATATCCTCACGCTGTGAAGGGGTAAGCGGCCCGCCGGCGCCCTCATACATAGACAGTGAGATATTGATGATAGCATTCAGCGGTGTACGCAGTTCGATCGAAGTCTTGAGCAGGAACTCATCCTTGTCCCGGTCCTTGCGTTCGAGCTGAAGGGAGAGCTGCTTGATCGTCTGATAAGCATACGCATGGCGTGCAGACAGGAAGAGGCCCTCGGCAAGGATGAAGATCGGGCCGGATACCGGCGGAATGGCATAAAGTCCCGTGCCCAGGAACAGATTGCCCGCCAGGGAGAAGGTGAACATAATCGCCGCAATCACACCGATCAGCAAATAATAGGAGCCGATCTCACGCCGCCAGGTTGCCTTGGCCATAACATAGAAGGTATAGCAGACCGAAATGAAGCTGAAGACCAGCAGTATACTTGCGATCCGTGAGTAAATAAGGATCGTACTCATCAGTACAATAATGCAGAAGCCGAGCGAATATACGAAGGTGATCCGCCGGAAGAGCCGGGAATAGAGTGCGGGAAACAGGGAATAAGTATAGCTGGATACGAAGTAGAACCCGATTACGCCGGACATGACCTGTAATTTGCTGAAGGCTTCATAGGAAATGGAAGGAAGGTATTGGAACAACAGCTTCTCGCTGTGCGTCAGCATATAAAGAGCGATGGTGAAGCAATACATAGCCAGCTGCAGGGAAGAGTTGTCCTCTTTGCGCTGGAATCCCTGTCCCAGAAAGTAGAAGCTGATAAAAGCAAAACCGGCCACCAGCAAAATATCGTAGGTACTGTTCCGCTGGTCTATGGCCCCTATGGATGAAGGTGTGCCGATCCGGATGGATTCGGCAATGCCGCCGTTCGCATAGGTGAAGTTGGAGGTATGAATAAGGATTTCAGCCTGATTGTCCTTGGCACTGAAAGTAAAGGAATACGGGGTGTTGCGCGGTTCCGTGCTCTGAAGGGATACCCCCGGAAGTCCGCTTTCTCCCAGCAGCTCGCCATTCACGAATACCTGGCTGGCATTACGGATATTGTTCACCTTAAGGGCAAAGGCAGGAACCTCCGGCGGAAGCTGAAGGAGCAGGCGGTAGGTGGCATATCCGTAACGGGAGAACCCGGTAGTCTCAGTGCCCGGACCCCAGGCTCCGGGTACAGCCATATAAGCCGAAGCCTTCGCGGTACCGGAGAGTGTGTCTTGCGGGTCCAGCAGCTGTTGCCAATAGAACTCCCATTCACCGTCCAGCGGGAAGACAGAGGAATCATCAAAGGTACATGCGGACAAATCTATATAACCGTTCTGCCGGCTGGAGCATTTGGAAGAAGAGGTGCCCAGGAGCGGCACCAGTGCGGATGCGGCAAGCAGGCAGATGCACAGCAGGGCGAGCGCTCTTTTGGCCAGCAGACTATAATCAAATGGTTTCATGAAGACCTCACTTCGGGCTGGCTGTTGGTTCGACAAGATAAGAGTATATCCAGGTTAACGCCGACTCTGTTACTAGTTGATTTCATCATATCTCCGGCAGCTTACGCTTGTCTAGTCAGTTGACGTTTTGGCGTCAGGCGGACAGAAGTATTGTATAATTGAAACTCAATGCTATGTATAACGGCAACTATTCCAGAATGTAATGAGGAGAGCTGAGGAAATGTTCTTTTTAGATATAATGTCATGGCTGACCGAGGAGCGGCTGCGGACTCTGCTGGAGCAGTACCGCTCGCTCGGGCCGCTGCCAGGAGTTGGACTTACCTTCATGAAATCATTCGTGCCGCCGCTGCCGACCATTGCGATTGTGGGGCTTAACGGGGCGGTATACGGGTTATGGCTCGGATTCCTGTATTCCTGGATCGGTCTTGTAGCCGGCTGTGTAACTACCTTCCTGATTATCCGTAAAATCGGCAGCCACCGCTACCTGCGCAAATGGGCGGAGCGGCCCAAGGTCGCCAAAAGCATGACCTGGGTCCGCCAGAGCGGGTTCAGCTATGTTTTTCTGCTCAGTCTGTTTCCGGTAGGGCCATTCGTAGTCATTAATATGGCTGCCGGGCTTGCCGCCATGCGTCTTCGTTCCTATCTGATTGCCCTATGCGCCGGCAAAGCCATTATGGTCTTCGCGGTCTCCTACATCGGCAATGATGTGGACCGGTTCATTCGTCATCCGGGAGAGATTGTCTACGTGCTGCTGTTTATCGGAGTGTCGCTCTGGGGGGTTAAGGCGATTGAGTCCAGATTCGCCCGGCTGGCCCGGGAACGGGAATCAAGCAGCAAACCGCTACAGAGAGAATAATTCGCGGATCTCGCCCCCGGGCTCTCCTGTATCCCCGGTGTGAAGCCAGCTGTTGGTGGCAGAATTATAGCGGTAATCGCTGCTCCATTCGCCGATGCGGCTGACGATGGAACGGACGGCGAAGGCCATATGCTCCACCTCCCGGTCCGTCATGACCGGGTGCAGGGACAGGCGGACCCAGCCCGGCTTCAGTGACTGGTCGCCGGCGTGGATCGCCTGGATGAACGCCTGCGAATCCGCAGGGTCCAGCCCGAGCAGCTGATGGCCGTACGGGCCGGCGCAGGAGCAGCCTCCGCGCGCTTGAATGCCGAAGCGGTCATTCAGCAGGCGGACGGCGAGGTTGTAGTGGATCTCCTTCAGCGTGAAGGAGATAATCCCGTGGCGCTCAGTCTGCGCGCCTGCCAGTACGGAGCAGCCAGGGATCTGCGCAAGCTCCGCGAGCAGCTTCCGGCATAGCTCCTGCTCCCGGACCACCATATATTGTCCGGGTCCGTTCATCTGATCCTTCAGTCTGATGCACAGCGCTGTGCGGATAGCCTGCAGGGAACCGGGGGTGCCTCCGTCCTCGCGTACCTCCACGTCAGCAATATAGCGGCGCCCGCCCCAGCGGTTGACCCATACCACGGTGCCTCCGCCGGGTTCATCCGGCACGCTGCCGGTGCTAAGTGCGGCGTCAAAGAGCAGCACTCCGCCGGTTCCGGGGCCGCCGAGGAATTTGTGCGGAGAGAAGAAGATGGCATCCAGCTTCTCCTGCGGAGATACGGGATGCATGTCGATCCGTTCGTAAGGTGCGCTCGCGGCAAAATCGACAAAGCAAACCCCGTCATGCCGGTGCATGACGGCGGCCAGCTGATGGTAGGGTGTCTGGATGCCGGTGACATTGGAGCAGGCGGTGAAGGAGCCGATTTTGAAGCGGCGGTTCCGGTAGCGCAGCAGGAGCTCCTCTAACTGCTTAAGGTCAACCTGCCCGCCCGGCCCGGATGGAACGGTGACCACATCGCCGATGCCCTCCTGCCAGGGCAGCAGATTGGAATGATGCTCCATATGACTCACGAAGATAACCGGGCGTTCCTCCGGCGGACAGACGTAGTTCTGCTGCAGCCATTCCGGCAGCTTAAGGCCCATGATCCGCTGCAGCTTGTTCACCGCTCCGGTAGTGCCGTTGCCGCAGAAGAGCAGCGCATCTCCGGGACCGGCATTCACATGCTGCCGGATGATCTGCCGGGCTTCATTATAAGCCAGGGTCATCGTTAGCCCTGTGGTATTGGAATCAGTATGCGGATTGCTGACATAGGGGCCGAAGCTCTCCTGTATTCTGCGCTCGATCGGCTCGTACAGCCGCCCGCTGGCTGTCCAGTCAGCATACAGCAGCGGCTGGCGGCCGTACGGGGTAGTAATCATATGACGGTTTCCTATGATATGCTCGCGAAAAGCCGCGAAATGCTCCTGCAGTGATGACGGCGCATCTGCTGCACCGGCGTGGCGGATACTCAGCACGGATAATCCCTCCAGACAATGAATCTGTTGTCGCGGATACGGAAGGGGACCGTCCTTGGAGGGATGGCGGTACCGTCCTGATAGAAGGACGGCAAATCCGTTTCCGCTTGCCCTCAGTATATGCCCGCGCCCGGAATTAGGTTAAAGCCCATGCCGGACCACAATACTGCTTAGATAAAAAGCTGAATATCGCTCTCCAGTGCGTCCTTCAAGTATGCCGCAGCGTCGATAATCTCCACCTCCGGCAGCAGCTCCTCCGGCTTGAAGCCCATAATTTCCACCGAGAGCTTGCAGGCATAGAACTTGATGTTCTTTTTGCGCGCCCCCTTCAGGAAATGAATCAGCTTCGGCGCCCCCTGATCCTCAATCATCTCCTCCAGCATCAGCTTGCCTAGGCCGCTGAAGTTCATCCGCGAGAGCGGCAGCTGCTCCGGCCCTTTGGGCGTGATAACATCCATCAGCTTCTCGTAGATACTCTTGTCCTCCAGCGTCATTGTCTCCGGGTCCCGGATGAGGAACAGCCCCCAGAATGAGAAGAACATCGTAACCTCCACCTCAATATCCCTTGCGGCATTCGCCAGAATCAGCCCCGCCATGGCTTTGTCATATTCTCCGCTGAACATCAGCAGATTTAATTTTTTACCCATTCGTTAACCCTCCATCAGTATCCATAGAATGTCATTAGTATGGTTGTACGGAGGTAAAGTATGCCTGCCCGGCGAATACAGCATACAGGTGAGGATTTTCAATATTTTGGATAAAGGCAGGGATAAGGTTGCAGGATGAACACATTTTGCTGGTAGACGACGAAAAAGGGATTCTGACGATGCTTGAGCTGCTGCTCCATAAAGAGGGATTCAGGCATATTTCAACAGCAGCTTCTGGGCAGGAAGCTATGGCGCTGGTCGAAGGCGCTTCCTTCGATCTCATTGTGCTGGATGTGATGCTCCCGGATACAGACGGATTCGGGCTGTGTCAGCAGATCCGCAGGTATACAACGGTTCCGGTGTTATTCCTGACTGCACGCTCGGGCGATTATGATAAATTAATGGGCCTTGGCATCGGAGGAGATGACTACATTACAAAGCCGTTCAACCCGATGGAGGTTGTGGCGAGAATCCGGGCGCAGTTGCGCCGGAAGAATCAGTACGGTGCTCCGGCGGCGCCGGCAGCGCAGGTTATGGACTTCGGTGTGTTTGCTGTGGATAAAAGCGCTGCTGTACTGACCGTACATGGAGTGGATACCCCTTGTCCGGCGAAAGAATACGAACTGCTGGTTTTTCTGTGCGAGCATCCCAATCAGGTGTTCACCGCGCTTCAGTTATATGAACAGGTCTGGGGACAGGCGCTGACAGGAGATGAGAAGACCGTGGTGATTCATATTTCCAGACTTAGAAAAAGACTTGGAGAAGATCCGGCAGATCCCAAATACATAGTGAATTTACGCGGCATCGGCTACAAATTCGTTCCCGCCAGGAAGGCGGCGGCTATTCATGAAGATTAATCTGCGCCAGAGTCTTCGTCTTGTCTTATATCTCATGCTGAGTCTGCCTCTGCTTGCTCTGGTTATAAGTGGCGTTCTAGTCCTTCTAACGGAGCAGATTCTGCCGCACGAGGGGCCAGAACAGGATCTCGCGGTATTGATCAGTTTGCCTGCCATCCTGTTCTGGTTCATGATCGTTGCCGGCTGGACATTAGGGAAGCCGCTGTATTACATTATCCGCAGAATTGACCTTCTGGCAGGTGGAGTATACATCGATCGGGCGGGTGACCGGAAGATCTATACCCGGAGATCGGAGAAGCTGAAGCGGCCGTACCGCTTGTTCAAAGAGCTGATTGTCCAGCTGCAGACATTATCTGGCATACTGGAGAACAGCAAGCAAGAGAGGAGACATCTGGACGAGATGAGGATGGAGTGGGTCGCCGGGATCTCCCATGATCTCAAGACCCCGCTTACTTATATTAAAGGTTATTCTTCGATGATGCTGTCTCCCCAATATGATTGGACGAAGGAAGAAACCATTAAATTTCTGACGGAAATTGAACAAAAGGCCAATCACATGCAGGAGCTTATTGGTGATTTGAATTTATCCTTCAGGCTGGATGAGCAACAGACTCCACTGCAGCGGGAACGGACGGATTTGGTTGAATTCGTGCGGCGGATTGTGGCAGATGTGACTAATGATCCCCGTGCTGCCCGATATAACCTGACCCTCGAAACCGCAGAGTCCCATATTGAAGCGGAGCTGGACCCGCGGCTTCTTGGGCGGGCGCTGCATAACTTAATCCTCAATGCCATTCTTCATAATCCTCCGGATACCCGTATTAAGATTCTCATTAGGCAGGATGTCCGGCTGGAGATTGTTATTGCAGATGATGGAGCAGGGATGAGCGAGGAGAACGTCAGCCGTTTGTTCGATAAATATTACCGCGGTACCTCCACTGATATCCTGTCGGAAGGAACCGGATTAGGTATGGCGATTGCGCGTCAGCTGGTGCTGGCACACGCAGGAGACATCAGCGTGACAAGCCGTCTTAACGAAGGAACCTCGGTCTGCGTAACGCTGCCGCTGCATAGTTAGGCTGATATTTGTCTGCCGTTTACTCCGATTTTACTTTGGAACCCTACAATAAGAGCAACAGGGGG
This sequence comes from Paenibacillus sp. FSL R10-2736, assembly GCF_038000245.1. Classification (NCBI taxonomy): domain Bacteria; kingdom Bacillati; phylum Bacillota; class Bacilli; order Caryophanales; family Paenibacillaceae; genus Paenibacillus; species Paenibacillus sp. FSL R10-2736. The sequence goes on along the minus strand of NZ_JBBOBN010000002.1, from coordinate 60,859 downwards.
AATGAGTATGCTGGAGATAGAACAGGTTAGCAAGCAGTACAAGAAGGGGGTCTGGGCACTGCGGGAGATTAGCCTTCAGCTCAGGCCGGGAATTATAGGTTTGCTGGGGCCTAATGGGGCGGGTAAATCAACACTGATGAGGATTCTGGCGACCGTCTCACAACCAACAGCCGGGAAGATCACCTGGAACGGGGCAGATATTCAGAAGAAGCCAGATGAACTTCGCCGAGTCTTGGGATATTTGCCCCAAGACTTTGGCGTATATCCCCATCTGAATCCGCTGGAGTTCCTGGAATACGCAGCCGCATTGAAAGGTCTGGGCGGCCGTCTGATGAGAAGGCGGATTATGGATATTCTGGAGCTGCTAAATCTCCAGCATACCTTGAAGCGCCCAATAGGCAGCTTCTCCGGAGGGATGCGCCAGCGGATCGGCATTGCCCAGGCGCTGCTGAATGATCCAAGCCTGCTGATTATTGACGAACCGACCACAGGTCTGGACCCGGAAGAGCGGATGCGGTTTCGCAGCCTGCTCACAGACTTGTCCGGGGGGCGGATTATAATTCTTTCAACCCATGTAATTTCCGATGTCGAAGCTGTTGCCGGTCAGATTGCCATCCTATCCCGTGGGCAGCTTATGGCCTATTCTGATCCGGCTGTACTTTTAGGCAAGGTGCAAGGGAAGGTATGGTCCGTCCTCATCCCGGATGAAGAATATCAGGTAGGACGTAACGGCTGGCTGATCAGCGGTACGATCCGGCAGGAGAACGGGATGCTGGTGCGCATGGTCTCGGAGGCGCGGCCGCTTCCACAGGCGGTGGAAGCAGCTCCAAGTCTTGAAGAAGCCTACCTGTATGCCAGAGCCATACAGGAGGAGGGTGTAAAGTGAGGATCATCCGGACTATTTCCTATATTGCGCGGGCGGATTTTCTCGAAAGGATCAGACAATACGCATTTCTGGTCATCCTCGGCCTAACCCTGCTGGCGGCTTACTTCTTTGTCCCTGCGGCAGAGGCTGCTTATGTCACTCTGGATCTGGACGGGTACCGGGGGATTTATAATTCAGCCTGGATCGGCGGCTCCCTAGCCATCTCCACCACACTGCTGCTGTCTCTGCTGGGTTTCTATTTGGTTAAGAACAGCATTGAACGGGATGAGACCACCGGAGTCGGACAGATTATAGCTTCCTCCTCCGTGAAGAAGCTATATTATTTGTTCGGCAAATGGATCAGTAACTTCGCTGTTCTGTCCGCTATCACCGTAGCTGTCATGGCAGCCTCGGTAATTATGCAATGGGTCCGGGGAGAGGAACGGGTGATCGAATGGTGGCCGCTTGTATCTCCATTTCTGTTCCTGACGCTGCCATTCATGTCTGTTGTGGCTGCTCTGGCTGTAGGGTTCGAGACAACCCGTATCCTTAAGGGGACGCTGGGTAATGTTCTCTACTTCGTTTTATATCTGCTCTTTACTGCTGGATCGGGTGTTATGCCATTCGGGCCGGAGCTTATTATTTCAGCGATGCAGAAGGACCTGATGGCGATCAGTCCGCAATCCTCCGGCTCCTATGGGATGGGAATTCTCTTTCCGGAGAAGCCGCTCCGTCTGTTCGAATGGCAAGGTGTGGACTGGACGTGGCCGCTGCTGTCGCAGCAACTGTCGATTGTGCTAGCGGCCTTTGTGCTGATTGCTGCAGCGTCTATGCTGTTTCATGGATTCAGGGAGACTGGTCACGCTATAAGAAAGCCTAAGAGGGCTGGAACGGGGCTCGCGGATGCGGATAACACAGTGTTTGATTTGCAAAAGGAAATTGGGCACCCCGTTTCCGGGGTGTATGTATCCATGCTGCCGCCTGTAGTCATCAGGGAGTCCTTCCTGACCTTAATCCATGCAGAATGGCGCTTAATGATGAAGGACGCCGCTACACTACGCTGGCTTGTCATTGCCTCCGTGCTGTTCATCCTGGGACTCGCGGTTCCGATTTCCGTCTCAGCCGAGTGGAAGATCTGGCCTGCCGTCTGGATCTGGCCGCTGAGGCTCTGGTCCGGACTGGGGAGCCGGGACGCACGCTGCGGGACGCAATACCTTGTAGCTTCGAGCCCGCGTTACGCTACCCGTCAGTTATCGGCGATGTGGATTTCAGGAGTTATGCTTACCTGCATCACGGGAGGAGGTCTGCTCCTGCGAATGCTCCTCGAGGGAGATTGTAAACATATCCTCTATTGGACTGCAGCGGCATTTCTGATTCCCAGTCTGGCCCTCGCATGCGGGGTGTTGACCGGGACAGGCCGTACCTTTGAGCTGGTATACCTGATCATCTGGTACCTCGGTCCGTTCAGCAGAATGCCTTATCTTAACTTTTTGGGCACAAGGAATTCAGAGACTTCTGCGGGTAATCTGCTCATTACGAATATGGTCTATCTATTAATCAGCATGGGCTTGTTAACGGCTGCTTACCTGTCAAGAAGACGGCTGGACCAAGATTAATCACTATTAATCATGAAAAATGGAGGAAATCCACATGAAATCAACATCATTTTCCAGACACATGACCAGAATGGCGTTAATCGGACTAGGTATCGGTCTGGTAATGTTCATACTTACCCAATCCGGAGTGTTTGAGATTCCGATTGTAGTCGGCACAACCTCATACGAGGGAATGGCCTCTTCTCTTCTGCTGCTCACCGGCTTTCCAGTCCTGCTGAGCCTGCTCGGTTTGATCCTTTACGGGGGGCGGAAAAGGTAACACTTTCAAGGGTCAGCTGAAGAACAGGCGGCTGTAGTTCAGGCTGCCGTTCCCTGAACGGAAGGCACCCGGTGTCTGCCCGGTAAGTTTATGGAATACCTTAATGAAGTAACTGCCAGAGGAATAGCCGACCTGACCCGCAATGGCTTCGATGCTGCAGTCTGTTGTTCTCAGCAGCTCCACGGCATGTTCAATGCGGACCCGGTTCAAATAGTCATTGGGGGTAACACCCACTGCCTTGCTGAAGGTCCGCAGCAGATGGAATTTCGAGAGGCCCAGCTTCCCGGCAAGCTGCTCCTGGCCGATCATGGAGCTGTAATTCTCCTCGATGAACCGGACGCATTCGCGGATGGCCGGCGGCCATCCGGCCGCGTCGCGCGGGCCGCCGGAGGTATGCCTGCCGAGCTCCATCATGAATTGATGCAGCAGCGAGGAAGCCGAGTAAGGATCGGTAATCCGCCCAGCATGGGCTTCACGGACGATATCGCGCAGCATGCGGACCGGCGGGCTGCCGGAATCCAGGGCCGGGGTTGCCCCGATTCTGGACTTGATATCATTCCAGAGCGGCAGCAGCGGCTCCGGCCGGAAGAGCAGGAAATAGAACTCCCACGGCTCCGTGCCGCCGGGATGATAATACCGGTGGCTGCCGGGAATCTCAGCCATGAAGGCCTGTCCGGGGCCGATGCTGAAGCTCTCCCCGTCAAGCTCATAGATCCCGCTTCCCGAAACGGTGTACTGGAAGAGCAGCAGCGGACCATCACTGCGCTCCAGGCCGTTCCAGTGATAATCCGGGCTCAGCTCAACCGAATGCCCGGCTGCAAAGAGATTCAGCAGCGGCAGCCGGTCCGGCTCACTGAAGCGGAAGCCGTAGATGCCCAATGCTTTTGTACTGCTCACAGCAACTCCTCCTAAAAAATGCCCCCATGCGGGAGCTTCAAATTCAAATATAAGAATCTATATGTTACACGCTATAAATTATCCTTCTATTTCTCGCTGAAACGGATACCGTCCTTCAAAAGGACGGTATCCGTTTCCACTTGAAAGATTAATGTGTTATTCTCTGGAACTGTCCTGCGGCTCTGCTGCGGACTCAGCCAGACGGGCGTTATCATAACGGCGTGCGGACAGCCAGATGCTTCCGGTAAAGAGCACGATCAGTCCAAGAATAATTCCGAAACGCCAGTCTCCTGCTTTGAAGTTCAACTGGAGGACCGTAAGTACCAATGCGACCTGGGTCCAGACGAGTGTGCGTTTGCGGAAAGCTGTAATATCTCCGGCCATCTTCGGCATTCCGCGGATAATGCGGTAGGCAAGTAGGGCCAGGATCAGCGCAAATATAACGGTTCCGGCAATTTCGCCGGTAGTTAATCCATTCATGTTCTCATAATCCTTTCGGGTTAACTTCAGTCTTACCTTTATTATAACGATCCCCCGTTTATGAAGCCAGCTTGCGGATTTCGTCGGCAGGCAGCGGAGGGAAGAACAGGAATCCCTGGATATGCGGGCAATCATGCTTCACCAGGAAGGCGAGCTGCTCCGGCGTCTCTACCCCTTCGGCAATCAGGTCATAGCCGAGCTGCGAGGCGACGAAGACGATGGATTTGATGATGGTCTCGTCAATGGAGCTGACTCCGATGCCGGTGATGAAGGTCCGGTCAATTTTGATTTTGTTCACGGGAAAATGCTTCAGGTAATTCAGTGAGGAATATTTCGTGCCGAAATCGTCAATGGAAACGATGATTCCGTGATCGCGCATCTGCTGCAGCAGCGGATAGTGTTCTTCCAGCAGTGCGGTACTCTCTGTAATCTCGAATTCCAGCATATCGGTATCCAGTCCGTACTGGTCAAGGACAGAGAGCAGATTCTCGATCAGATTGCGGTTGTAGAACCAGCTGTTGGAGATATTAATCGATGTCCGCAGCAGCGGCATTCCCAGGTTCCGCCACTCGCAGAGCTGGCGGCATACCTCGCGCAGCACCCAGTCGGTGAGCTGGATCATCAGTCCGGCTTCTTCCACGGCGGCGATGAAGGTGCCGGGTCCGATCAGACCCTTCTCGGGATGGTTCCAGCGGATCAGCGCCTCCATACCAATCATTTTACCTGTGACGGCATTGATCTGCGGCTGATAATACAGCACGAATTCTTCCCGCTCCAGTGCAGAATGCAAATACTTAGCGATCATCGTCTTCTGCTCCAGCTTCTCGCGCAGCTCCCAGTCGAAGATGAAGAAGTTGGCGTCTTCCTGTGTCTTGGCCTGGTACATGGACATATCCGCGAATTTGAGCAGATCATCTTTATTCTTCGAATGCTCCGGGTACAGGGAAATGCCGATGCTGGTGGACAAGCTGAGATGTGCTCCGGAGATCAGCAGCGTCTGCGAGATTAATAAGCTGATCTGTTCGGCAATCACGGGGATTTGCTCACGCGGCAGGTCAGGGAAGATCATGACGAATTCATCTCCGCCGGTACGCGCGAACAGCTTGAAGGGCAGCTCACCGGATTTCAGCCGGCCGGCCAGTGTCTTAATCACCTGATCCCCTGTAGAGTGCCCAAGTGTATCATTGATTTCCTTAAACCGGTTCAAGTCGAAAAAGAATAAGGTATAAGTCTGAGTCGGGTCAGAGCATTGCAGCAGCCGCTCGAATTCATCCATGAAATAACGCCGGTTCGGAATGTCCGTCAGACTGTCGTAATGCGCGAGCTTCTCGTATAAACGCTTGGAGATGCTCAGATCACGGGTCCGGAGACTGACTACACGCTCCAGCTCACGGTTAAACCGGCTCTGATGCCAGAAAACGTAGAGAATGAAAGCAATTACAAGCAGGAAGGCAATATCGATCCATAGCACGCTGCGGAACACTTGCCATTTCTTATAGGAGGGCAGGGATATCCCCATCAGCCAATGCTGATTATAGGCCTGAACAGGAACGGTAAGCTGCAGGTCATCGGCATGCGATTCATTGCCAAAGAGGAACGTGTGGTCCTCGGCTGTAACATATATATTGCTGTCCTCGAGAGCAAGCTGGTTCACAATGTTATCAATCTTCACTGTAACCGAGACGATGCCCTCGAAAGAGTTGTCTTTGTAAATTGCTTGCCGGATTACCATTCCATAGCCGCCTTGGGCTAATGTACGGGGCCCGTCTACCGTAATGCCGCGGGAGCGTATCGTTTCTTGGATCATGCCGGGGGAGGCCAGGGAGGCATCCAGCAGCAGGCTTTTGCCCAGAATCGCTGTATTGCCTTCAAGAGGGTAGAGGTAGCGGATAAGACCGTCAGGAGCGATCATAATGTTCGTGACATTGCTTGAGTTGGTGTTGTGTGCCGTTACCAGATAGTTATTAATGAGTGCGGGATCAGCATCGAAGCCGACCGTTTGAATAAAGGAACTTACGCCTTTGACAATTGCCACTCTCTCCTCAATATTTGAGGTCAGCATGACTGCCTGTGAGGACAGATCGGCCTTCTCAGCCCTGTATTCCCGGTTCACGGACAAGGAATAATAGTAGAACAGCGAGAGCTGCAGGACGACTAAGAAGCCGACAATAATCGTTAAAGGCTTTTTATTAATGAAAGCCATGGATTGCCTCCGATACCCGAAAGATTAAAGCAGTAGATTTGCTATTCATAAAAAGCGGTTCCTGCACCGCAGAAAAATGTCGAGATATGTCGTAGGTGTTTCTATAGCATGTCATTTTTATCGTCTTTGCGCAAGGAAAAACCTAACAAACAGCCGTGTAAATTCAAAACGGATAAACACCTTCTGCCCCGAAGGCAGCAAGTATTTATCCGTTGCTCTTAAGATTGGAGCCCAAGTAGCTTGAGCCTGAACCTGTAATTATTTCTTGAAGATGCCCAGTGGTGCGCCGATAGGCAGGAAAGTACGTCCGAAATGAGCATTGAGCACAGATGCGCCGCAGCCGTAGAGGGATACAATTCCGATAGCCATTTCCGCAACGGCAGCCAGCTTGTGGAAGAATTCCGCAGCGACTCCGAAGGAATCCATAGCGAGGCCGAGGAACAGGAAGTCGATGAGAATGAAGATGACCAGCAGGACGCGGTTTGCTTCAACGGCGCCGAGCGTCATGAACAGGGTGAACACAAGATATCCTACAAAAACAAATCCGAGCTGCTTGGGATCAACGCCTTCTGCCAGCACCGTACCGAATACCCCGAGCTTGATCAGCCAGCTTGCGCCCATGCCGAACCAGAAGAATGCATAGGCACCAAAAGCGGTCATGCCAAAGGTGTTGTTGTGCTTGGCATCCTGAATGGATGCGAACAGCTGGGCGAAGGCTCCGAGGAAGATAGCCCATGGAATAGCGTAGCTTAGACCTGTTGTAATTTCGAGCTTTTGTGAAGAAGCGACCAAGGTGACGATAGCCAATCCGAACAAGCCGATGGCGCTGGGGTCGGCGGTGACAATTTTGACGGATTGAGTTGTTTGCGGTTGCGCTGACATAACAATTAAAGCCTCCAATTTTCATAATTGTTCGCATAGGATAACAGCACCCGGAGCGGGTGCTGTTATCAGCTTGCCTATCATATCATATACCCGGTAGCTTGCCTATAAAATTACTGCTTATTTTGACTCCGGAAAGTAATTTTTCTGCGCTAAAAAAGAATAAAGTGCCGCGACCTGCAGAGGCCTGCTGATATAGAATCCCTGCAGCTCGTCACTGCCCAGCGCGCGCAGCATGTCGAACTGCTCCTGATGCTCTATGCCTTCGGAGACGACCTGCAGCCCGAGGTTATGGCTAAGCTCAATAATCGCCTTGACGAGCACATCACCCGGCGGGGCCGGAGACATCTCGGAAACGAAGGAACGGTCAATCTTAATGACATCGACAGGGAAGCGGCGCAGATAGCTTAAGGAAGAGAAGCCTGTGCCGAAATCATCAAGCGAGATCCGGAAGCCGTGGGCTCTAAGCTGCTGCAGTGACCGGAAGATGCTGTCCCCGGAGACCAGAACGCTCTCTGTGATCTCCAGCTCCAGACTCGAAGCAGGCAGTTCATATTCATGAAGCAGATCGAGCAGCAATTCAAGGAGGCCGGGCTGCATCAGTTGCAGGGCAGAGATATTGACCGCGGCGGTAACTTCCAGCCCCCGGCTGCGGAATTCACGCATATCAGAGCAGACCTGCCGCAGTACCCAGCCGCCAATGCCGACAATCGAGCCGCTGCTCTCCGCCAGCGGGATGAACTCGGCCGGTGAGATACTTCCGTAGCTCGGACTGGTCCAGCGCAGCAGCGCCTCCACCTTCGATACCTGTAAAGTGCCTGCACCAAGGATGGGCTGATAATGCACCTCGAACTCGTTCGCCACTGCGGCAGAGAGCAACTGCTGGGCCAGGACCTTCTTGCGCCGGATCCCTGCCTCAAGATCCTCTGAATACAGAAAGATGTTATTGCGGCCTGTCTCCTTGACATGGAACATGGCCAGATCTGCCTGTTTGACCAGATAATCGGCATCTTCACCGTTCTGCGGATAAATGCTGATGCCGATACTGGCCGTATTATATAGAAGATGCCCCTTAATATGGTGGGGCATAGAGAGAGCCTCCTGAATCCGTGACAGCTGCGTATGAATGCTCCCGGCATCGGGGACATCGGAGAGCAGAATGGTGAATTCATCCCCGCCAAGCCGGGAGACCACATCGTGTTTGCCGACAACCTGTGAGATCCGGAAGGCCGTCTCCTTCAGGATGGCATCCCCGAAATCATGGCCCAGAGTGTCGTTCACCGTCTTGAAATGATCCAGATCAATAAATACCAGGGCAATCTGCCGGTTGAGTCCTTTGGCCGCGGCGATGGCTTCATTCAGCTTGGCAAAAAAGAGTGAGCGGTTAGGCAGCTGGGTCAACGGGTCCAGCAGGGATTGCTGCCGCAGCTCGTTCTGAACCTGTTCCAGTGAATCGATCATCCGGTTGAATTCAACCTCCACTTCGCCGAATTCATCCCGTCCGGTGCTGGGAATCCGGATAGACAGATCCTTGCTGCTGCCGATAGCACGGATATTTCTTACCAGCGATGACATCCGGTCCAGAATAAACCGGTTGACGAAGAGCATGCTTGCGGCAAGCAGCAGCAGCATGGAGATGAAATAGAGCATGCGGAAGGTGCCTATGGACTTCAGTCCGCTATTGTAGAGCTGCCGGGGCTCCTTCAGGGAGATGATCAGGCCCGGATCACCGAACAGATCATTCACCGCCGTATGAATCGACATCATGCCGTCTGAGACCGGATGGGTCCAGGTCGGCTGGCCTCCGCTCTCCGCAAGCAGCGCAGAGGTGGCGCGGGACACGTGAATAGTGGAGAGGGTGTCCTTCCAGATATGCGAAATCTCTTCCGGGTGTAGCATTCTTCCGGCAACGGCCGTGCCAATCACCGGCTTGTCACTGCTGCTGCCGGCAATGGGCGTGAGTGTGATCAGCATAGGACCCTTATCCAGAATAACAACGCCGCTCCTGCTCTCTTCGGTTCCGGTGAAAGCAGGCAGACGGCTATGGATCAGCTTGAAAAGAGTGAGCTGTTCCTGTGTCAGGGGGGTAACACTTCCTAATGCCAGATCGTAGGAGCCGCCATATATTGGACTGCCGTTCAAATCCAGCAGGGCGATCATATCGAAGCGGTTGATTTCATAGGTGGTCTGGTCAAAGCTGCTGGGGGTGGGGGCAGTACCGCCGGATAAGGCCGGGCCGGTATTTCTTACAGATTCCATGAATCTGTAGGTTTCATCCCACACGGAGTAATTGAGAAGTCCGGTCTTCATGTCCTGCAGTTCTTCATTATAGGAAGCCACAGCTTTGGTCAAGTTGCGCTGCAGCTGCGCCTCGTCCAGCTTCTCGAAACGGTTAAGCAGAATCATGTGAAGAAGCAGGTAGGTAGCGCCTATCCCGAGCACGGCAACCAAGCCAATGAAGATAAATATTTTTTTGCGGAGTTTCATGATGCTCCCCTTTAATATTTAAGACTTAATAGGAAATAAGTACCATCTATAATAGTGTACCACGATTAGGGAATATTTTGCAGCGTAAATCTCCCCAAAGTGTCGAAATTTGATGTATAATAATTTAATGATAATTATTATCAAATAATAATTGAAGGAGATAATCCTTGGCATGATGGAAAAATGGACGATTTTTAAGAAAGCCTCACGGTTTGGAGTTATTCCCGTTATGCTCATACCGGTTGTCCTGGGAACGGTCGGGGCATATGTATGGCAGGGAGTATTCCATCCGTTTTTGTTTGTTATAACCTTTGTCGGAGCAGCTGCGGCGCACTTATTCTCCAATATGGTGAATGATTTATGGGACTTCCGCAACGGAACCGACACGGAGGCGCATAATACACCTGAGGCCATCTCTACGAATTCCGGTTTCCTGTCCGGAGGCATCATGCGGGAGTCGCTGTTTGCGCTCCTGACCTGGGGTCTGCTGGCCGTTGCAGTTATCTGCGGCTTGCTGCTTAGCTTGTACAGCGGCTGGGAGATTCTGTGGTTTGTCGCCGGCGGTGCGCTGATCGCTTATTTCTATGTCGCCCCGCCGCTGCGCTTCGGCTACCGCGGCAAGGGCTACAGTGAGCTTGCGATCTTCCTTGCGTTTGGATTGATGCCTGTTCTGGGCGCCTATTTCGTTCAGACTGGTGAATTCAGCCTGAAGCCTGTCCTGCTGTCTCTGCCGATCGGGCTTCTGACAACGCTGCTGCTGTTCAACCATCACTTCCTGCACTGGAGAGCTGACCAGCAGGCCGGCAAGCGTACGCTTGTTGTAGTATGGGGCGAACGCAGGGCATTGATTTTCTCTCATGTACTGCTCTATACCTCATATGCATCCCTTATTGTTTGTGTACTGCTTGATGTACTGCCGGTGTATGCGCTGCTCGCCTTGCTGACGGCCATTGCACCGGTGCATGTCTACCGTAACCTGCAGCCGCAGAATGCATCCGCCGCTTATCTGCCGCTCATGGGCGCCTCACAGCGGGCCTCTGTGCGCTGCGGGATGATCATGGCGGTAGCACTGCTCATTCAGGGACTGGTCTGAAACCGGAATTTACTACATTACAGAAAGCGGGAGAACCCATGGACAAGAACAAACCAATTAGTGAAGAAGTGCAACCGGCTGAGGTCAAACAAACCGTAATCGGAGATTTTCATACCATTCTGACTGAGGGTAAGGTCTGGAGAACCGGCGGCTTCACGCTGCCTGACGGCTCGTTCTGGGCTTACCGTGAACCGGAAGCTGTAGTGATTGTACGTAATGGATATCTGTATGTGCGGGCTCAGCTGAGCCGCCAGAACGACCATGTGCAGATTCTTGATAATGCCAAGCATATGTATTATTCGGCCCAGCCGGTAGAAGTGCCTGAAGAGGGGGAGATCAGCTTCGAGCTGCAGATCCGTGCCCGTACGCAGGGGACAGCGCCGGGCGATCTGTATGACGGCTATGTTTCGCTGAATTTACTTGATTTCACAACAGGTGCTGCGCTCGATTTCTTTGCCGGTAACGATAAATATGCCAGTGTGTATGGAATTCTGCCGTTTCCGGGTGTAACAGTACCCGAGACCGGGGGAACCAAATACTTCTGCATCTTCACAGAGGATACCGGCTTCAAGGCGCGTGAATTCAATACTTACAAAATTACCTACCACCGGGGCAAAAACGAGGCTGTATTCTTTGTGAACGGTCAAGAGGTGCGCCGCGAGCAGAATGTGCCGGTTAAATTCAACAGCTTCACTATTGCACTGGGCATTATGACCGAGAAGGATCTGACACCGGAGGGCAGCGTATCCGCACACGGGCAGACGGTAATCGCCGAATGGTCACCGGTGACGGTTACAACCTCTGCAAAGTAACAGTGCGCATCTAACAGATAAGGATGAATGGCCGTGAATATAAAAACCTTCTTCAAGTTTGTCGAGCTGCCGACGAAGGTAGCCAGTATGCTGCCGCTGCTGCTGGGGACACTCTATGCCTTATACCGGTTCGAGGACTTCTATATCCTGCGCTTCGCGCTGATGTTTGTATCGCTCCTCAGCTTCGATATGGCAACAACGGCGATCAATAACTATTATGATTTCAAAAAAGCGGCAAAAACCCACGGCTACGGGTATGAAACCCATAATCCCATCGTCCATTACAAGCTGAAGGAAAGTACGGTGGTGGCGACGATCGTCATTCTTCTTGTACTTGCGGCGGGCGGCGGGATCGCTCTGGTCTCCCAGACGGGACTGATTGTATTTCTGCTCGGCGGATTGTCCTTCCTGATCGGCATCCTGTATTCCTTCGGGCCGATTCCGATCTCGCGGATGCCGCTGGGGGAACTGTTCTCCGGCCTGTTCATGGGTTTCGTCATTATCTTCATCTCGGCCTACATTCACTCGGATCAGGCGGTGGTGACCCTCCTGCTTCAGGGCAACTGGATCAGTCTGCACATTAATTTCCTTGAGGTGCTGTATCTGTTCTGGTTCTCGGTGCCGGCCATCCTCGGAATTGCCGGCATCATGCTGGCTAACAACATCTGCGACATTGAGGATGATATGGATAACCGCAGGTATACGCTGCCTGTGTATATCGGACGCAAAAATGCGCTGCTGCTGTTCAAGCTGCTCTACTATGTTTCTTTTGTGGATCTGATCGTGCTGGTCCTGCTTGGCATTCATCCGGTATTGGTGCTTCTCCTCCTGCTGACACTGATTCCGCTGCGCCGCAATATCGCGCGCTTCCAGCAGGAGCAGCATAAAGGTACGACCTTCATTCTGTCCGTCAAGAATTTCATGCTTATGAGCGCGGCAAGAATCATAGTGCTGGGTATAGCTGTTATATGGGTCTCCATATGGCCTGCTTAGAGATATACCCGATTCTATGATATTGTGTTTATAGGGTATACGCGGAAGAACTTATATAAGGAAGGTGTATAACTATGACACAGAAGCTTCGTTGGGGAATTATGGGCTGCGCGCAGATCGCCACAGGATCGGTAATGCCGGCCATCCAGGAGTCAGAGACCGGAGTGATTACGGCGATTGCCAGCCGGGGGCTTGAGAAGAGCAGCGCTGCTGCTGCCGAGTTCGGTATTGGGAAGGCTTATGGCAGCTATGAAGAACTGCTGGCCGATCCGGATGTCGATGCGGTCTATATTCCGCTTCCGAATCATCTGCACTATGAATGGGTGATCCGCGCGGCAGAGGCAGGCAAGCATGTCCTGTGCGAGAAGCCGATTGCCCTGGACAGCCGCGAGGCAGCCGGGATGGTGGAGGCTTGCCGGAAGGCGGGAGTTCACTTGGCGGAGGCTTATATGTACCGCCATCATCCGCGGATCACAGAGCTGCAGGAGATTATAGCGGGTGGTGAGATTGGCGAATTGCGTTCCATCCGCGGCACGTTTACCTATAACGATGCAACGGATACTTCCAATATTCGCTTCAAGTCTGCCTGGGGAGGCGGCTCGCTCTATGATGTCGGGTGCTACCCGCTCACAGCGGCGCGGCTGCTGTTCGGTGCAGAGCCGGAGGCCGTAACTGTGCAGGCGCTCTTCTCACCGGAGCATGATAATGTAGACATGATGGCCTCCGGCCTGGTTGAGTTCCCCGGCGGGCGGAGCCTGATCTTCGATTGCGGCATGTGGGCGTATAACCGCCAGCTGCTGGAGGTGCTTGGCACAGAGGGCCGGATCGAAATCCCGATGCCGTTCAACGCCAGGTTCGACGATGCACAGTTCTTCGTGTATGGCAGCAGCGGAGAGCCCCGGCAGGTGGAAGCCTTCGGAGCCAATCCTTACGTGCAGCAGGCGGATCATTTCGCCACTGCGGTATTCAGCGGCAAGCCCTGGATCGCCGAAGAGGACCCGGTGCTTAATATGAAGCTGATTGAGAGCTGCCTGGAATCTGCCCGGAAACGGGAAAGAATCAGCCTAGTGTAGCCGTCACAGGAGATAATAAGCTCCTATTATGAATAAATATTCTTTCAAAGAGAAACGGATACCGTCCCATGGGCGGTATCCGTTTCTGTATGTCTTTATGCTCTAGTGCAATATCAGCACTAAGGAAGTGAATTCATTCAACTAGGCAGCCATGTATGTATTCAGTTCCAAGTGGAGACTCAGTGATAGTTGTAGAATGTGCAATTAAAAACAGCGAAAAGGCAGGCGTGCATCTAATAACTGTAGTCTGTACAACTAAATCTACCCGAATGGTGAGAATAAAGGTTCACACGGCAGTTTAATTGTACGAAGTACAACTAAACCGATAATCGGTTGTAAATCAGACGATTTAGTTGTACAAAGTACAATTAAGCATACCGCATCATACCGCATAAATCGTAATCGGGTCACTGCACACCAAGTATTTTTTCACTAGTTTAAATCTGACGCTATCCTATATCTGCTTGAGTACTTATATTGTGTTAAGAAGAATTTCATCCTCGTCATCGCCCCGGTTGAAGGCTTCGCGGTCGAATTCACCTTCAGAGTTGGCGACCAGCAGGGCAGTAACGGCAGTTCCGGTAGCATTGACAGCGGTACGGCCCATATCAATAAGCGCTTCTACCCCTGCAACAATGGCTATCCCCTCCAGCGGCAGGCCGAGTGCCGTTAATACGACGGTTGTTGAGATTACAGCCGGTCCGGGTACTCCTGCTACCCCGATGGAGGAGATGATACTGACCAGCACCAGTGTGACATAATCGGTTCCGGTAAGCTGAATTCCATAGACCTGAGCCGTAAACACAGCCACAATAGCAGGCCATACGCCCCCGCATCCATTGAAGTTGACAGAGGCGCCGAGCGGAGCAACGAAGCTGGCAATCCGCGGTGAGACATGCAGACGTTTCGTAATAACTTCAAGATTCACCGGAAGTGTAGCATAGCTGCTTCTGGTGGTGAATGCAACGGTTAGCGTCGGGTAGACCTTGCGGAAGAAGCGGATAGGATTTACTTTGACCACGAGCAGCACGAGTCCGCCAAAGACCAGCACAAAGTGCAGAATCAATGCGACATAAGAGGTTACAATGACACTGCCCAGCTCCTGAAGGGTCTCCCATCCATATCGTGCCGTAATTCCGGCAATCAGCGCGAACACGCCGTAAGGCGTTAACCGGATTACAAATTTGACTACCTGGTGCAGCACCAGGGTCAGGGATTCGATAAGATCGCGTACAGGCTTAACGGCCTCCGGCTTTTTGGAGCCGATTTTGATAATGGCCACCGCCAGGAAGATGGCGAAAATAAGCAGCGGCACAACCTTACCGGTAGCTGCTTCATTTACAGGATTAGAAGGCACAAGATCAAGGATAACCTGTGAGAATGTAGGGATTTCACGGGCGGTGAAGCCCTCCGGCACAGCCTGCTGGATGCCCTTTCCGGGATTGAACAGCAGGGCTACGGATAATCCGATGACCGAAGCAATCCCGGTTGTTCCGAGGAACCAGGCGAAGGTCTTGATTCCGATCTTGCGCAGGTATTCAAGGTTGGTTAACGAGGATATGCTATTGAGCACCAGAATGAATACGAGCGGCACAACGAGCATGCGGATCAGACTGACATAAATACTGCCGAAGGTAGTAATGGCATTGGTTTCGAATTCGAAATATTGAAAAAAGATTCCGGCCAGCAGCCCGATTCCGAGCCCGACCAGGACCCGGGTGCCGAAGCCGACCCGTTTGCGTGCCAGGAAATACAGGATGCCAAACACAAAAATAGAAACCACGAAGCCATACCAGTTTGTCTCAATGGCTGATAATAGATTGTTGTCGATGTTGTTCATTCCCGTTATAGACCCCCTAAGCCTAGTTTTTTGATGTGAATAATGAGATCAAATGTATAGACAAATTTTATGATTGTCAATGTATAAATATGTTAATTTTATTTAATCCGATAAAACAAATAGGATAAATAAAATTTTAATTGACAAGGGATGTCAGTATGAATAATATGGAACTTATCCGCAAGTCATTCAGGAATCGACTGGACTGCCAGAGATTCAACAAAAGCGCATAACCATGCGTTTTGTTGAGTCTCTTTTTTGATTCTAAAGGGGGGGATAGGATACTGCTGCTGTAAGAGAGCAATTCGTAAGGAGAATCGACTGGACCGCCAGAGATTCAATGAGCACGCGAGCAGTGTGTCTTGTTGAGTCTTTTTGTGATGAGTAATTGAGTTCCCCAAAAACTGCCTAGGGCGAAGTGAAAGGAAGGGTTACCTCTATGAAAAAGCTTACTATATCCGTAATTACTGCAGCCGTAGTGTTCTCAGTACTGACATATGCGGCAGTATCCGCCAAGCAGGATAACAAGGCTGAAGCAGCCGCAAAACCCCTAGTTGTGGAAGCGGCAGCTGCTGCAGGCACAATCACAAATGTTGTGGAAACCCCGGCGCCAGCTGATACTGCTGCAGCCCCTGCAGCAGAGACTGTTAAGCCTGAAGCGGCAGCTGCTGCAACAACAGCCACGGCTGAGACGGCAGCCGCGCCGGTTGTTGCAGCCACGGCAGCAGCCTCTGCCGCACCGGCTTCAGTGAATTCCGCACCCGAGGCTGGCAAGACGGCTTCGGCAGCATCCGCCGGGACGGCAGAGGTTGCCGAAGCCGAAGTCAAGGCCAAGGCGACTGCTGTTCCTGCGGCTAAAGAGACACAGCCGCAGGCTACAGCCAAGACGGCAGCCGCTGCTGTAGCTGCCCAAGCCCAAACGGCTGCGGCTCCCAAAGCCACAGCCGCTCCGCAGGCAACTGCCGCTCCGCAGACGGCATCCGCGCCGAAGACTGAGACTGTGCAACCATCTGCCGCACCAGTTAAAACGGCCGCCCCGGCTCCGGCCGCTCCAGCGCCGGCACAGGCCACCGAACAGCCCGCTCCGAAGAAGGTGACGTTCTCTACAACCGAGGTGGTCAAAGCGAGTGCAAGCGCCCCGGCCTCAGCCCCGGCTGCCAGCACATCCTCATCGCAAGCCTCCGGCAATTCCGCATCTCAAGCTGCTGATACCTCAGCCCCGGCGCCTGCTGTGAGCAATCCTGCTCCTGCCCCTGCCCCGGCTGCTGTAGAGGAAGTTTGCCCTTAAGATTTTCGCGTCTTACTAACTGACGGGCAGGCTGGTATTGCAAAGTACAGAAAAAAGATAAAGTTGAGGTGCAACTAATGAAAACACAGCAAAAACTTAATAAAATCCTCGCACCGCTGCTGGCGTCTGCTCTCCTTGTCTTGCCGGGTATCCCCGGCAAGGCGGCTGCAGAGCCAATCCTGCCAGCGGGCGGCGCTGGAGCAGTCAGCACATATAATTATTTTTATGAGAATTATCCAAAGCTGAATGACCGTAACCATGTATATAAGACGGCTACATATGAAGATATCGCCAATCTGTTTGAGAGTGAGGGTACCTATGCCGTACTGGTTGGCGGTACTTGGAGCGGGAACACACAGGCGGACATCGGATTTATCAATGAGGTTGCCAAGGAAACAGGCATTAATGTGCCGGTGATCTATAATTTTGATACCAGGCTGGACGGGGCCACTCTTGATATTGCAGACAGCAATAATCCGTATGCCTATAAATATGTGGATCTGGTCAATAAGTATTTGAAGAATCTTTCGCTGTATGACAAGGCAGACCCGCAGCACAATGTCAGTTATGTGAATGCGGCCGGCGAGACGGTTACTGCCAACAAGATTGATTCCCCATTCCTGTTCTTGTACAACAAGGATCATAAGGATGCGCAGGGCAACAGCGCGCCTGTTGTTTCTTACCTGAAGGACGGAAAGTCCTGGGAGCAATTCCTGACAGACGGCCAGCTTGACTCAGCCAAGGTTAATGATTATAAGGCCTCTGTGCGTCAGGTGTTTGAAGCAGCCTCCGCCTATAGTGTGATTAATGAGTCCGAGTATATTAAAACAGCGTTCAACCGCAACTATGCCGGAGAGAACAACGGGAATATTATTTTTACTCCGGAGGATAAGGACCTTGTGCTGGAGCATGTAACCTATCATCAGCTGCAGCAGATTTTGGCCAGTGACGGGAACTATGCACTGCTGTTCGGGGGCTCATGGTGCCCGAATACCCAGGCCATCATCAAATATATTAATGAACAGGCGATAGCCCATAACATAAGCAAGATCTATTTCTTTGATACGAAGCTTGATGCGGGTCTGACGGTAGCGGAGTCCGGCAATAACACCGGAACAAGCGGGCGGGCCAACCCTCATAATAACAATGAGCTGCAGATCAGAACGAGCAATCATCCGTATGCCAATCTGTATGTTGATCTGGTTAATACCTACCTTACCAATATCAAGACAGAGAACAATCAGGCAGCTAAGCCCTCTGTGATCAGCTATGTGAATGATCTGAACGAAACGGTCACCGGCGACAGACTTCAGGTGCCGTATCTCTTTACTTACAACAAAGATAACAAGGATGCTGCCGGAGAAAGCGCCCCTATTCTTGGGCATGTGGAGCTGATGTACTCCTGGACGAATATCCAGCCGGAGTATGTAAGCAGCGGATATTCCGACGGTGCCAGATATACTAATGCAATCCAGGCTTTAAACACGCTGTATTCCAGATTAGAGGCTGTGCCTGCAGGGCTGTATGGAAGTGCAGACGGCACCATCAGAGGAGCCAATGACCAGCTGGAATTCAAGTACAAGACTGTACAGGATTCGGTCTATGAATATCAGCCGGCCGCAGGTGATACCATTTCTGGCCTGGTTCCGGGGACTTACCTGGTACGGTATAAAGCGACTACGGGTTCGCAGGGACCTATCATTAAACCTGCAGGAACCACTGTTATACCTTATGCTGCGGGAGAAGCAATAGAGGTTGTTGTACCGCTGCCCGGAGAGCAGGCAGCCCCGGCAGGGTTGAAGGGACTCCCGCCGACCTCCGCAGCGAATACGGATGGGCAGATCAGCGGTGCAAGAGGGGCGCTGAGTACTGAGGAGCTGCAATTGCTGGAGTACAAGCTGACAACGGTGACGGAATATACGTATGCCAAGGATGTACCTCCTGTCTATCTTACACCTGGTAGCTATCAGGTAAGATATATTGCCCAGGAAGAGATTCCGGCAAGCCCTGAGGCGAATATTACGATTCCTGCCTTCACGGAGAGACAGGCGGCACCTGCCGGACTTACGGGAGTGAAGCCGACAACCTGGGAGAACAAGGACGGGAAGATCACAGGCACTACCGGTCAATTACAGATCAAGCTGTCCACGGTTACTGCGTATGTCTATGCGGGAGAGGGAGAAACCACGGACTTAATCCCGGGAGTGTACGATCTGAGATATCCGGCAAAAGAAGGCTACACCGCCAGTCCGGTAGCAAAAGTGGTGGTTCCGGGCAATATTCAGGAACAGGCAGCCCCAACCGGCCTTAAAGGTGTTGCCCCAACCTCATCCGAGAATAAGAACGGAGCTATTACGGGCACCACCACGGCGCTTGAATATAAGTTGTCCACAGCCTCTGCGTACACACCGGCCCCGGACAAGGAAATTACGGGCTTGTCCGCCGGAACCTATAATGTCAGAGCAGCGGCTAAGCTCGGCTACAAGGCAAGCCCGGATACCAGTGTTGTCGTACCGGCATATGCACCGGCAACCGGTTCGAATAGTGGAGGAGGGGGCAATGGCGGTGGAGCTCCGGTTGTGCCGGTAGCCAGTGCCAGTCCGGCCCCATCCCTAACTGCTACGACATCCGGGGATACCGTAACTGTAGTGGCGGCCGCCACTGCTACAACGGATACAGCTACAGGCGTAACAACGGCTTCTATTTCTGCCGAAGCCGTTGCAGACCTTGTGAACAGTGCCAAGGCTGCAGAAGCCGCAGGCAAGAAGGCTGTCCTGGAAATCAGCGTTGCCGCAGATGCCAATACCAAGACAGCGGAGCTCAGCATTCCACGAAGTGCATTTAATGAAGCAGCCTCTGCCACGAATGCCGGTCTTAAGATTAATATTCTGAACGTCGGGCAGATTACGTTCGATTCTACTGCTGTAGCCGGCATCAGTGCTGCTGCGGATAGCGGGGCAATCCTCATTAGAATTGCCAAGGTGTCTTTAACTGAGGAAGGCAAATCAGTACTTGGAGACAGACCGGTATATGATCTGACTGTACGGGCAGGAGATAGCGAGGTGTCTGTCTTCGGCGGCGGGAAGGTGCACATCAGTCTTCCTTATACACCGCTGGCGGGTGAACAGGCACATTCTATTATCGTATATAACATCAACAAGGAAGGCGGCCTGGATGTTGTTCAGGGCAAGTATAAGGCAGCTACCGCAGCAGTCGAATTTGTGACCACTCATTTCTCGCAATATATCATTGCCTACAATAAGGTTGCATTTGCTGACATTGCTGATACTGCCTGGTACAACAATGCTGTAAGCTTCCTGGCAGCCAGAGGCATCACTTCCGGCACGGACAATAGCAGCTACAGTCCGAACGCCTTAGTAACCAGAGGACAATTCATTGTCCTGCTGCTCAAAGCCTACGGAATAGCACCGGACAGCAGCGGAGCAAACTTTACAGATGCAGGAACAGCCTATTATTCCGGCTATCTGGCTGCTGCCAAGAGTCTGGGAATTGCTACGGGCTCCGGGGATAACCAGTTCAAGCCGGATAACCAGATTACACGGCAGGAGCTGTTCACCCTGCTGTACCGTGCGCTGAATGTTCTGGGTCAGCTGCCGGACTCCACGACAGATCTGGCGCTCTCCACCTACAGCGATGCGCCGCAGGTTGCCGGCTACGCACAAGAAGCTCTGCAGGCTCTTGTGCAGCGCGGTGTAGTAGAAGGTGACAACGGTAGAATTCATCCTTTGGAATTCTCCACACGGGCCGAGGCGGCACAGGTGATCTACAACCTGCTTGCCCGGTAAATGATAGGATAACATTTTCTCTAAGGGCGGCCAGCGGGCCGCTCTTTTTGACGTTTACCCCTACACTGCACTTGTTGCGATAACTCATAGGTAACTGGTGTTAAAATTTGCTAAAATAGGGATAACAGCTAAAACGTAATATGAAGATGATGGATGTGCATGCCGAAGGGAGAGAGGGTAGTGGGTAATACAGAAGAACCGGTCATTTCAATTGAAGGACTATGGATGAATTACAGTGACAGAATGGTGCTGCGGGGAATTGACCTGGAGGTATACCGGGGACAGATTATCGGATACATCGGACCCAATGGCGCCGGCAAAAGTACCACGGTCAAGATCATGCTGGGGCTCGTGGAGGGCTATAGCGGGTCGGTGCGTATTTTTGGCAGAGATATCTCAGACGGGGACACGGCCTACAAAAGAAGAATCGGCTATGTGCCGGAGGTGGCAGAGCTGTATGACAGCCTGTCAGCCCGGGAATATCTTACGTTTATCGGAGAGCTGTATGGCATGAAGAAGGCGGATGCTGAGCTCAAGGCAGAGAAGCTGATGGGACTGCTGAACCTGAATAAGGCCTACGATATGCGGATTGCCTCCTACTCCAAAGGGATGAAGCAGAAGGTGCTGCTGATTGCCAGCATGCTGCATGACCCGGATATTCTGTTCCTGGACGAGCCGCTCAGCGGTCTGGATGCCAACAGTGTAATGGTGGTGAAGGAGATTTTTGCAACACTTGCGGCCAGGGGCAAAACAATCTTTTATTCCTCGCATATTATGGACGTGGTGGAGAAGATCAGCAGCCGGATTATTCTGCTGGACGGGGGCGATATCGTTGCGGACGGAACCTTCGCACAGCTGCGGGAGCAGAGCCGGGAGGGCTCGCTTGAGGAGATTTTCAATCAGCTGACCGGATTTGACAAGTACAGGGATATCGCCAGTGAGTTCGTTGCTGTGATTGGAGAGGGTGCGCCGCATGCGTGATTTCTTTGTACTGAAGCTGCTGGACCGGGTGCAATGGATATTTAAGGCGCTCGGAGCCGATTATGCCGTACTGCGCCGCATTCTTCAGGTTAAGCTCACGATGGACGGCCGGCGGACACCAACGATATTCTCGGGAACGCAGGAACCCAGGCTGAATATGGAAGGCTCTCCGTTCCGGGTGCAGTGGCTGTATCTGCTGCTCGGGCTGATGCTGATCGCGCTGGTTGCACCTGCAGACAATTATATTCTGACCATGAGCCTGATGTTCAGCATAGTGATGTTCATGATCACAACGACGCTGATATCGGATTTCTCGACAGTTATGCTGGATTTGCGGGACAAAAACATCCTCTTCTCCAAGCCGGTGGACCGCCGGACGCTAAACATGGCCAAAAGCATACATATTCTGATCTATCTGCTCACGTTGACCCTGACCTTCACCGGCCCCTCGCTTCTGTTCTCGTTATTCCGGCACGGAGCGCTGTTCTTCTTCCTGTATGCTGCGGAGATCATCCTGATGGACGGCTTCATTCTGGTGTTTACTGCGCTGGTCTATCTGCTGATTTTAAGGTTTTTTGACGGTGAAAAGCTTAAGGACATCATCAATTATGTACAGATTATTCTGTCCGTTGGCGTAACTGTCGGTGCTCAGCTCGTATCGCGCCTGTTCAATATCACAGAGTTCGGCCTGAATTTCACTCCTGCCTGGTGGCACTTCGCGCTGCCTCCCGTCTGGTTCGGGGCTCCGTTTGAGCTGCTGGTTGGGGGAGCGGAAGGCAGGCATCTAACTATCCTGGCCGTACTCGCTCTCGCAGCTCCTGTCGTGTTGTTTGCAGCCTATATCCGGCTGATGCCGCTGTTTGAACGCAGTCTCCAGAAGCTGGCTGAACAAGGAGCTTCAGGGCAGGGCACCGGGCGGATAGCCCGCAGGCTGTCAGAGATAACATGCCGCAACAAGGTAGAGGCGATGTTCTTCCGTTTCACCTGGTCGATGATGAAGCATGAGCGCGAATTCAAGCTTAGGGTATATCCAACTGTAGGCTTGTCCCTCGTGCTGCCCTTTATCTTTATCTTCAATCAGGTGTGGAGCGGGGACCTGGCAGCCATCAGAGGCTCCAGATCGTTTCTGTTTATCTATTACAGTGCTCTCCTGATGATGACGGCGGTACAAATGCTCCGCTACTCCACCAGCTACAAAGGCGCATGGATATATAAAGTAATCCCCTTGCCGGGAACAGCTATGGTATACCGCGGGATGCTGAAGGCAGTGGTGCTTAAGCTGCTGGTGCCTTTGTTTACTCTGGAGGCAGCCGTGTTCATAGGCTTGTTCGGGTCCAGGATTATTGCTGATATGGCCGCTGTATTGCTTGCGTTGCTACTGTATTCGGTGCTGTGCTTTCTTCTGTTCCCCAGGGCGCTGCCGTTCTCGGAGAAGTATGAGGCAGCGCGGCGGAAGGAATTCACCGGCAGTGCTTTTGTGCAGTTGTTTGTTCTGGCGGGACTGGCCGGGATACATTATGTGTTCACCTTAATTCCCGCGGGAATATACATCTATCTGGTAATTCTGGCAGCTGCAAATGCCTGGATATGGCACCGGGCCTTCCTGCCGGAGGATTCAGGCAGCAGCCCGCTTCCAACCCTCCGTGCGGGGGGCTGACGCCAAATATGGACATTTTTTGCCGACATTAAAAAAAGGGTCTAAGTTCCAGTATTTACTTAGACAGTCTGCCAAATACAAGGTAAAATACAGCTAAAGTTATATTTCAGGGATCGCCTATAATCTCTATGCACTCTTCCATTCATCTACTATTCGTATATTGATTTTTAACTTGAGATTAACACTGCAAATGACGATGATAATAAAACCGGTGAAGAGGTCAACTATGGATCAAATGGGAATCCACTATAATATTTGGATTGTTTTACTATCTTTTGCGCTTGCTGCAACTGCGGCATACTCTGCGCTTAATCTGATTTCGCAGGTTTCCCATTCCACTGGCCGGGTCAGGCGTCTTTGGCTGCTCTCTGGTGCCTGCGTACTGGGAAGCGGAATTTGGGCCATGCATTTTGTAGGCATTATGGCCAGCCATCTCCCTTTCAAGGTCAGCTACCATCCGGGTACAGCCGTTCTGTCCCTGCTCGTCAGTATGTTGTCCTGTTATGCGGCACTCCAGATAGCGACGGCTTCCCGCCAGAGAATGTGGCGGTTTCTTATTGGGGGTGTAATACTGGGCGGCGGCATCTCACTTATGCATTATATCGGAATGTCCTCCATAGAGATGGAGGCAAAGGTTCATTACGAAATTAAGGACCAGGCCTTGTCCGTTCTGATTGCTCTGCTGGCCTCCTACATCGGAGTATTTATGTTTCGCAAATTCAAGGATTATAGAGGCTATAGCCGCTGGAGGCTGTATTCAGCGCTGTTCATCGCCCTTGCGGTTACCGGAATGCATTATACCAGTCTGACAACAAGCCATCTGCAGTATGACAACTGGCTGGGCACGAAACCTGTACTCATGGAGGCAGATGTCATTCTGCTGACCGGCATTTCGCTGGTTACCCTGTTTATGCTGGCACTCTCCGGCGGAGCTGTTTTTCTGGACAGGCATGTGCTGGAGCGTATGGCTTACCATGATCCGCTTACTGAACTGCCGAACCGCCATGGACTGGAGCGTTATTTCAAGGATGATTTCTTCGGAGGGATCTCGGGAGCCGTGTTCTTCGTCGACCTGGACCGCTTCAAATCCATTAATGATACGCTCGGACATGATATCGGCGACCTGCTGCTGCGGGAAGTATCCGAACGGCTGACCCGCTGTGTGGGCGGGAAGGGCAAGGTCTTCCGGCTGGGCGGCGATGAATTCCTGATTGCCCTGCCCGATTGTACGATTGGAGCAGCGGAGGAAGAAGCGCAGCATATTCTGCAGGAGCTTAAGAAGTCTTATAGCATCGAAGGCAATGAGCTGTATGTAACGGCCAGTGTAGGGATCAGCATGACTCCCGCCCATGGAACGGACCGTTCGGCGCTAATGAAGGCTGCAGATACAGCGCTGTATACCTCCAAGGACTCGGGCAAGAACAAGTTCAGTGTGTTCGATCTGGAAATGAACCGTCATCAGGTACGGCGGATGTCGCTGGAGAAGGATCTGCGCAAGGCGCTGGCCCGCTCGGAGTTCATGGTTGTCTACCAGCCCAAGTGGGATTCATTCATGAATGTTACCGTAGGTCTTGAAGCGCTGCTGCGCTGGAGACATCCGGAGCACGGAATTATCTCTCCGGCTGAATTCATTCCGATTGCCGAGGAGACAGGTCTGATTGTGCCGATTACCTACTGGATGCTGCATGATGTATGCGGACAGAACATGCTCTGGCATAAGGCGAAGGTGGCAAATGTAGCGGTTTCGATCAACATGTCGGCCCGGATGTTTGAGAACGGCAGTCTGTACGATGTGGTGGAAGAAGCGCTGTCGCGTGCTGGCCTGGAGCCGCATTTCCTTGAGCTTGAGATTACAGAGTCCATTGCGATGAACAACATGGAAGAAACGGTTGCCCAGCTCTCCAAGCTGCGGAATCTCGGAGTAAGAGTCTCGCTGGATGATTTCGGGACAGGCTTCTCTTCGCTGGGGAATCTGGATGAGATCCCGGTCAATACACTGAAGATTGATCAGGTATTCATCCGTAAGAGCAAGATGCACTCCAAGAAAGCTATTATCAGTAATATCATTGCCATAGCCAGCAATCTCAACATGGAGGTTGTTGCCGAAGGCGTGGAGACTACAGAGCAGATTGAACTGCTGCAATCCCTGGGCTGCAGAGTGATGCAGGGCTTCTACTACGGCCGGCCGATGCCGGTCAATGAACTGGGCCAATGGTTCATAGAGAATACGGCATAATGCATGCAGATTCATTCGAAATAAAAGGCTGTCCCGGCCGTGGATCATTCCACGTTCGGGACAGCCTTTTTTTGAAAGAGAAGAATTTATATGCCCGGGGTCACCGGATAGTACCTGAGTAATCCTTGAAGCCAGGCCCCGCTTTATGAGGCTATTTTAAAGTTCTCGACCAATACCTGCAGCTTCTCGGCGAGGGAAGAGAGGAATGCCGCGGAAGATTCTACTTCCTCCATGGCGGCAAGCTGTTCCTGGGAGGAGGCCGATAAGGTCTCTGCACCTTCAGCAGTCTGATTAGAGACATCTACAATCTTCTGAATTGCAGTTACAAGGCCATCGGAGATCAGCGCAAGCTCACGGACGGTTGCCGAGATCTGCTGGCTCTGCGAAGACATATCGGAGACGGAGGCCTCGATCTCTGAGAAGGAATGTCCGGCAGCGATGATCATCTCTTTGCCTTGATGCATCTCTTCTGTGGAACGTTTCATGGTCTCTCCGGCTTTGTCCATCTGACTCACAATCAGACTAACCAGTTCACCGATCTGGCCGGCAGACCTCGCCGAACGTTCAGCCAGCTTGCGGACAGAGCCTGCCACAACGGCGAATCCCCGGCCCTCTTCCCCGGCACGCGCCGCTTCAATGGCTGCATTCAGGGATAACAGATTCGTTTCTTCGGCAATACTGGCAATCGTACCGACAATATTCTCGATCTCCTTGGAATGGCTGCTAAGCGTTTGAATAATGCCGGAAAGGTCGGAGATGCTTCCGCTCACAATCCCCATCTGGGATGTGGTCAAATCCATAGACTCCCGGCCTGTCCGGGCTTTCTGGGCGTTAACGGCGGCATTGTTCATCGCGCTATCCGCATTGTCGGCGATTTCGGTAATGAAATGCGACATTTCCTGTACGGCTTTGTAGCTGCCTTCGAGGTTCTGTAATTGCGTATGTGCACCGTCTGCCAATTCGAGGGTAACATTGACGCTGTGTTCCCCGGCGCGGTTGGTCTCCTGCGCACTGGCGGAGAGCTCCTGGGAGGAGGAGGCGACCAGCATCGAGGTATCATTAACCTGTGTAATCAGATTGCGCAGATTCAGGGTCATGTCATTGAAATCGCTCGACAGCTTCCCGATCTCATCTCTGCTCTTGAAGAGTAGAGGTTCCCGGCTAAGATCACCTTTGGCTACAGTGTTTACGGAAGCGGACAGTTTGGTGAGCGGGTTCACCATACGGCGAATCATCAGATATGCGGCAAGTATGGCCACAATCAGAATCGAGCTCCCGATAATGAAGGGCTGAGTAATAATTTCCATTGTCCGTGTCTGAATCAGCGGGCCGTCAAAGTTAATAGCCATCAAAGCAATGATTGGTTTGGTAGGGTCATGGTCCTGATAAATGGGGCCGTAGCCGGTTTTAAGCGAGGTTCCTTCATATGTATATACTTTGGAGTATGCGGAATGCTTCATGGTGGTAATCATTTCTTTATCTTCATCGGAGAAATAGAAGGGGTCTCCTGCTTTATAACCTCGTTCTTTGAACCGGGCGTCAGCAGCTAGCACTTTGCCGTCGAGCGAGAGGATGAACGCTTCTTTAAAAATAGGTTTATGTTCATTAATCCAGCCTATGCGGTCTTCAATGGCGCTTAACTTGCTCGTATCGCCTGCAGCCAGAGCAGCTATATCGGCGGGATCAATAAGGCCGGTAGTTATATTGGCACAGCCTACCAGTTCAATTCCTGCGGCTTCATCGATTTGCTTGTAAGCAGCATTATAACCGAAGAAGCCAATGGATGATCCGACCAGAAGCAGTACAATCAGCATCATCCAAGTTAATTTTGTTGCCAATTTCATAAAAATGATCACCAGCCCTGACTCTAAGTATATTAAGTGAGTTCTTATCACTGCTACGATTATAGCGCATCGCTGCTGCCAAGGCATTAGCCAGAATAAAGTATTTTTGTGTCGGAGAATGATGATTTGTGTAAACGAAAAACATTGAATCTATAGCCAAGATAATGGTACGCTTGGAATAAGACAAACGGACTGGGAGCTGAAGGGATGACGCAAGATATCAATCCGTTGATCGAACGTGTGGGCATATCCATGTGGAAGGTGCAGCGCAAAATAATGTCGCAGATGTCTCTGCATAAGGAAATAGGATTAACGGTTCCGCAGTTCGGACTGTTGCATATGATTGCTCAGGAGAAACAGGCACGGGTTATTCATCTGGCCGATAAAATGGAGGTGAAATCCAGTGCGGTCACGGTAATGCTGGACCGTCTGGAGCTGCTGGAGCTGATTGCGCGCGTTCCCGATGAGAACGACCGCCGGGCGGTAATCGTGACGATAACGGGTAAGGGGCAAGGAGTTCTGGAAGAAGCGCAACACCGGTCGATGCTGCTGCTGGAGGAGCACTTATCCATACTTGAGCCAGAAGAGCTCGAGAATTTCGCACACTATTATTTGCTGCTTGAGAAGCAGGAACGATAATCCTTGAACAGTGATAGCTGCCATGAAGTATATAAAATAAGCCAGCCCCCAAAGTTTCGGGAGGCTGGCTTATTTCTGTATGTTCTACGATAGGCTCAGAACTATTCTTTATCCGGTTCTTTGTCCGGCAGCTGTGTAACATAGCTGTCCGACAACTGGCGCAGCCGTAAGGCACGGGTATATTCATCCTCGGTGCCGGCCGGAGTATGACCGCCGCTCGCAAGCGGATATTGTGTATTATCCTCAAAGCTGTTGCCGGGAATCAGCAGGCCGGAGCTGGCGATAAACGAACCGGTAGGCAGGTAATACCGCTGAGGCAGCAGATTGTAAGACTGGCTGAGCAAATCCTGGCCGAAATGAATGTTGTTATCCATCGATACGCCCAGCAGGCTGGCAGCAGTAGGCATAATATCCACTTCTCCGCCCACCTGCTCAAGTGTTTGCGGCGCCAATCCCTTGCCGTGAACGAGCAGCGGAATATTCAGCATATTCGCATAGGCATAATCATAACCGTAGATTTCCTTCATTAATTCCTTGTCGTCGTGATCAAGCGAGTAGATAGGCAGTCCCATATGGTCTCCGTAGACCATAATCAGGCTGTTATCCCATATTCCGTCCGCCTTCAGTTCATCCACGAATTGTCCGAAGGCATAGTCGGCATAGTTCTGCGACCGGATATAATCTCCGACGAAAGTACCTTCATAACGTTCAGGCAGCTTCATTTTATACTTTTCTGCAGGGATGGTGAACGGATGGTGGGCAGACATTGAGATCACCTGTGCGTAGAACGGCTGTCCCTCATCGCTCATTTCTTTCAGCTTCTCTGAAGTTTTGCGGTAGAGCACTTCATCGGAAGCGCCGAAGAAGAAGGTATCTTCGTCCCCGAAGAATTTGTGATCGTAATAATGATCCCAGCCCAGTGAGCTGTACAGCTCGCCGCGGTTCCAGAATTCCACATCATTGGTATGGAAGGTGGCTGACTGGTACCCGCTGGCCTGCAGCAGACGCGGCAGACTTGGCACTTCCTTATCCACATAAGACATTGTAGCTGCGCCTTGCGGTGGAATGTAGAAGGACGAATTAACTACGAATTCTGCGTCTGAAGTGTTGCCCTGACCGACCATCTGATAGAAGTTGTTGAAATACAGGCTGTCCTCCATCAGGCGGTTCAGGTTAGGTGTGATTTCCTGGCCGTCCACCTTCAGACCGAGCAGGAAGTTCTGGAAGGATTCCAGCTGAATAATAATCAGATTCTTGCCCTTGGCAGCCCCGGCATACGGGGATACCGCAGAAG
This sequence comes from Paenibacillus sp. FSL R10-2736, assembly GCF_038000245.1. Lineage (NCBI taxonomy): Bacteria > Bacillati > Bacillota > Bacilli > Caryophanales > Paenibacillaceae > Paenibacillus > Paenibacillus sp. FSL R10-2736. The sequence continues at coordinate 31,614 of NZ_JBBOBN010000002.1, read as the reverse complement.
GATCGATTCCCTTAAGCTGATTAATGGTATCCTGCGTAATCTCGCTGGCATTTACAAGCTCTGGTTTATCTTGAGCAAAGATAGTATATGCTTCATAATTAAGGATACCCATTTCCTGGGCCTTCTTAATTTCATTCATGCTTGCTTTGTTGGGAAGAATATTGAACAGGCAGAGTCCGAGTGAAACTGCGAACAGGACGACATGCAGCATTCTTCCATTGTGGCGGTTAATTTTATCCTTCTTGTAGTTGCGTCCGTTCTTGTTAATGAAGAAGTAGAAGCCAAGGACGATAATGTCGGTGAAGATCAGCAGATAATAAGGGTCCATGAGTGAGAATACGCTGTTGCGCACCGCAGTGACCTGGTTCACCTGCTCTGCCGCATGGTAAGTGACAATAACCCCGTAATATTTGAAGTACATAATAGCGGCAAAAAAGATGGCGGTAACCAGCAGATTAACCGTCATGTAATATCCGAGTTTCCGTTTGGAGGCAAAACGCTCAATCAGGAAGAAAAGTGCCCAGACAAAAGGGATTTCAGTCAGTACCGATTTCCAGAACTGCAGGTCTTCAAAAATGACACCCCAGGCTAAAAGGCTTTTAAGGACGAAAATAATTGAGAAGAACACAAATGGCTTGAGCAACCATCGTTTGATCGTTACGGATGACACAGCTTCGCCTTCTTTCTTAAGAATAAACATGTTTCCCGGCTGGAAGGAAACAGCGGCACGAGGACAAAAGAATACCATTATCAATAAAGCCTATTATGCAGCGCCAGGCAAGGAATGTCAAAAATCAGAAACCGCCGCATACCCTTTGGGGAAAGCGTAAAATCAATCCTGAATGAATCCAAGGGCCGGTAACGCCCTCAGGCAGGTTTATATCCGTGATAAAGGACGAAAATGACGTCTGAGCCAAAAGAACAATCCGGGAATTAATGGAGGTGATGCATGATGAGCTATGCAGAAATCGCTTTATCCGTGAGGGCACTGGTCGAGTATGCCTTCAGCAGCGGCAGTCTGGAGCCGGGATTCCGCAGCGGTGCGGCTATGGTGGAGGGTACGCGCAGCCATCAGCTGATTCAGAAGCAATATAAGGAAGCGGACCGCAAAGAGGTGTATTTAAAAACGGAGATTCCGCATGGGGATCTGCTGTTCATCATAGACGGGCGCTGCGACGGCCTGCTTGCAGCCGGGGACGGCAGCCTGACTGTGGAGGAGATCAAATCCATTGCCGGAACGCCGGATTCTGCCTTGGAAGGACGTGAGGTACACTGGGCGCAGGCTTTCATGTATGCCTATATCCTCACGCAGGATCTGGATCTCCCGGCAATACAGGTTAAGTTAACCTATGTGCAGCGGGGAAGTGAGGAGCAGTATAGCCTTTACCGGGAAATGACCCGCGAAGAGCTGACAGCCTTTGCTGAAGAGACGGTAGCCAAGTATGCGCCGTATGCTGAAATGATGGTCCGCTACAGGGCGAAGAGGGGAGAGAGCATCCAAAGCTTGTCGTTTCCGTTCTCGGGTTACCGGCCCGGCCAGCGTCATTTCGCTGCTGCAGTCTACACTTCGATTGCAGAGGGGGCCAATCTCTTCGCGCAGGCACCCACAGGCATCGGCAAAACGATGTCCACCCTGTTCCCGGCGGTCAAGGCACTTGGTGAGGACAAGGTGTCCGGCATCTTCTATCTGACCGCCAAGACGGTTACACGGATTGCGGCACAGGAGGCGGTGATGATGCTGAACAGCCGGGGGCTGCATCTGCATGTGATTACGCTTACGGCCAAGGAGAAGGCATGTTTCCGTGAGGAAGGAAGCTGCGGTGCGGATTCCTGTCCTTTTGCAGAAGGCTACTATGACCGGATCAATGCCGCCATGCTCGATATGCTGGAGCACGAAACGCTGATGACGCGCGAGACCATTGCTGCTTATGCCCGAAAGCATGAGGTCTGCCCGTTCGAATTCTCCCTGGATGCCGCCTACGCCAGCGACATTGTCATCTGCGATTATAATTATATCTATGACCCCCGGATCAGCCTGAAGCGGATGTCCGAGGAGCGGAAGAAAAAAACGGTGCTGCTCGTGGATGAAGCGCATAATCTGGTGGACCGGGGGCGGGAGATGTACTCCGCCTCGCTTACCAAGGCGCCGTTCCTGGGACTTCAGCGGCAATACAAAACAGTGAATCCGCGGCTAAGCAGCACCGCGAAAGCCGTAAATGCCTTCTTCATTGCGCTGCGGAAGAGCTGCGGGGACAAGGGGGCGGGAGAATGGACGGAGTATCCCGGGGAGCTGCCGGAGCTGCTTGAGCTTTTCGCTTCCGAAGCCGAGCTGGAGCTGCTGCATGCTTCCCCGCTGATTACTCCGCAGGCGGAGGAGGGGGAAGCCGGCAGCCTGCTGGATACGTACTATGCGGTGCAGGGAATGCTGCGTACGTTCAAGACCTATGATGAGCGTTACATTACCTATGCGGAAGTGCGCAGCGGTGATGTGTACCTGAAGCTGTTCAATCTCGATCCGTCGCATTTGCTGCAGCAGATGGCTAAGAGCTTCCGCAGTCAGATCCTGTTCTCAGCCACACTCTCGCCCCTCTCCTATTACAGGGATATGATCGGCGCAGATGAGGAGGACTACAGCCTGAGCCTGTCCTCGCCTTTTCATAAAGAGCAGTGGCAGGTATCTGTGCTTCCGGTATCCACCCGCTACCATGACCGGGACGCCTCCTTACAGCCGCTTAGCGATGCACTGAAAGGGATGGTCTCAAGGAAAGGCAATTACCTGGTCTTCTTCCCCTCTTATCTCTATTTGAAGAATGTATATGAAGTGTTCACTGAGAAATACCCGGAAGTCGCTACCCTGCTGCAGGGCAGCGGGATGAGCGAGACCGAGCGGGAGAACTTCCTTGCGGCGTTCCGCCCGGACAATCCGGATACTCTGCTCGGCTTTGCCGTGCTGGGCGGCATTTTCTCCGAAGGGGTGGATTTGCCGGGCGATCGTCTGAATGGTGTGATGGTGGTCGGGGTCGGCCTGCCGCAGGTGGGGCTGGAGCGCAATCTGCTGCGGAGCTACTTTCAGGCACAGGGGAAGAACGGGTTCGATTACGCTTATGTCTACCCGGGCATGTGCAAGGTGCAGCAGGCAGGGGGCCGGCTGATCCGCAGCGAGAACGACAGCGGCATTATTGTGCTGGCGGATGACCGCTTTCTCCAGAATTCTTACCGGCAGCTGCTCCCCGAGGAGTGGCGGGACTACTTTGTCATGGCATAAGCGGGTATAATCGAATGAAAAGGCATTCATCAGACAACAGGAGGTAAGGACATGACGCTAAATATCGGAATAGTCGGAACAGGGTGGTTCTCCAAGGTGCATGCGGATTTGCTGGCAGGGATGGAGGATGTATCACTGAAGGCAGTCTGCGGCAGCAGCAAGTCAAAGGGTGAGGACATGGCCCGTCCTTACGGAGCCGAGGGCTATGGGGATATCATCGAGATGCTGGATGCGCACAAGCTGGATGCCGTCTATATCTGCGTGCCTCCACAGTCACACGGGGCGATTGAACGGTCGCTGATCCGAAGAGATATCCCTTTCTTTGTCGAGAAGCCGCTGGGCTCAAGCACGGCCATTCCGGCCAGCCTGCTGCAGGATATTAAGGAGCATCAGCTGCTGACTTCTGTCGGCTATCATTTCCGGTATCAGGAGAACATCCAGCGGCTGAAGCAATCGCTAAGTTCGGACAAGGTAGGGATGATCGTCGGAGAATGGATGGGCGGGATGCCGGGCGTGGCCTGGTGGCGCAACCAGGAGCAGTCCGGCGGACAATTCACGGAGCAGACTACGCATATCGTCGACCTGCTGCGTTATCTGGCCGGTGAGGTAACAGAAGTCTATGGGATGTTCGGCAACCGGATTATGCACGAGAAGCATGAAGGGGTGACTGTGTCCGATGTGGGTACAGTGTCCCTGAAGCTGGAGAGCGGCATCATTGCCAGCATCTCCAACACCTGTGTGCTGCCAGGGGAAGTGGGTAAAGCGGGCATCAGCTTCTATAATGATAACGGAATGCTCGACTGGAACCCGGAACGTCTGCTGGAAGTCCGCAGCGGGGACAGCAAGGAATTCAAGAACACTGGTAACCCCTACGCGGTGGAGAGCGAAGCATTCCTGCATGCTGTGCGGACCGGAGACCGTTCCCGCATTCTCAGCGATTATGAGGACGGATATAAGACCTTGAAGGTGACCTGCGCAGCTTATGACTCCGCACAGAGCGGAGTGCCGGTGAAGCTGTAGGCTTGTACGGTTACTATGTAGAAAAAAGACCGGCAGCATGGCTTTCGCCGTGTGCTGCCGGTCTATGGCCCAAGCCGGGACGGCCTAGTGGAGGAAAACCGCGATTAGTGCCGGCGCAAGCCCGATAGAGAACAGCGCCGTCAGAATCATCGCGATACTGGAGATGGTGCCGGTCAGCGAACTCAGCTCGAAGGCTTTGGACGTGCCTGTACCATGCGCTGCGGTTCCCAGCGATACCCCGCGCGCAATTTCATTGTCAATGCGGAAAAGGCGGAGCACAGACGGTCCCATCATCGTTCCCAGTACACCGGTCAGAATGACGAAGACCGCTGTAATGCTGGGAACGCCGCCGATGCTTTGCGAGATGCTCATGGCGATCGGTGTGGTCACCGAGCGAGGCACCAGACTGGTTGCCAGATCACCGCTAAGATGCAGCCATTTGGCCAGCAGCATGGATGAGATCACGGCAATAACCGTTCCTGACAGCACGCCTGCCGCAATTTCGGCGGCGTGCTTTTTGAGTACCCTGAAGTTTTTATGGAGTGGGATCGCAAAGGCGATAGTCGCCGGCTGAAGCAGGTCCGATAGCCATTTGCCTCCCGCATTGTAAGATTCATAGGAGCTGCCCGTCATCAGCAGGAAGGCGATGATCAGCAGCGGTGTAATAATCAGCGGAGAAGTGTACATTTTGCCGCTGGAGGCATAGATACGTTTGGCCAGAAGGTAGACAGCGATGGTGAGTCCAAGAAATAATAATCCGGTTATCATGAGCTTCTACGCTCCTTTATTCTATAAATAGCACCCGTGAGTACCCCGGAGCCGGCCATTACAGCAAACGTACCCACGAGTACAACCGCCAGCACCTGCAGACCGTCTGCCTCGAGCAGCTTCGAGTATTTCATAACACCTATAGCGGAAGGGATGAAGAACAGCAGCAGCTCGGCAAGCAGCCACGAGGCGCCAACCTCTACCCAGTTCAGCCGGATCACACCGGACTCCAGCAGCAGAAATAAGAGAATCATCCCGATAATGCTTCCGGGAAGCGGAATATGCAGAAATGAGGTTAATGTATTCACCAGCAGGGAGAAGACGGTAAGTCCGGCTACCTGCAGTAAGCCTAAGGCGATCTTTTTCATAGCGATTACTTCCTTTCGTCTTACTGAAAGTTTACAACCTTTTCTTTCATAGGTACAATGAATAGATTGAATATCTCACATTCCTTTCATCTATACATGGAGGTTATCGTTATGGACATCAGACAGCTGGAGTATTTCGTGCAGGCGGCCAGGCTGAACAGCTTCTCCAGGGCGGCGGAATCGCTGTATATTACCCAACCCACGATCAGCAAGATGATCCGCAATCTGGAGATTGAACTGGGGGCGGATCTATTTTACCGGGAGGGCAAAAGCATCCGTCTGACCGATGCCGGCGAGCTTCTGCTGGTTAAGGCGCAGAATATTGTAGAGTCCTTCACGAGCCTCTCCTCGGAGCTGGACAGTCTGCGCAATCTGAAGCAGGGGCATATCCGCATTGGGCTGCCTCCTATGGTAGGAGCCAGTTTCTTCCCTGCTGTCATCGGGGAATTTCACCGCCGTTACCCGGAGGTGACGATAAGGCTGCATGAAGACGGCGCCAAAAAGGTAGAGGATGATGTGGAGTCCGGCCTGCTTGATATCGGGGCGATTGTCCTGCCTGTCAACAGAGCCAAGTTTCACTGCTTCACCTTTGTGGAAGAGAAGCTGCAATTGCTGGTTCCCGCAGGGCACCGTCTGGACGGGGCGCAGAATGTGCCGCTGAAAGAGCTGGCAGAAGAGGAATTCGTGCTGTTCCGGGAGGACTTCGCCCTGCATGACCGGATTATTTCGGAATGTGTCAAAGCAGGCTTTCAGCCCAAAGTGGTTTATGAGAGCTCGCAGTGGGATCTGATCAGCCGGATGGTAGCTGCCGGAATGGGCATTGCTCTGCTGCCGGAGACCATATGCAAGGATATGGACCGTTCACGGATCGCGGTCATCCCCCTGACCGAGCCTGTGATACCCTGGCAGCTGGGAATGATCTGGCGCCGAGACCGTTATCTGTCCTTCGCGGCGCGGGAGTGGATTGCCTTTGCGATGAAAGTGCTCGGGGAGCTGTAAACGACATTTTTTTCTTTTTTTTCAAAATATGTTTTTTGGCATCATGAATTATGATAAGGGAGAAGTTGATAGAGAGAAGGTGAGTAACCGTGAACCTTTACCAGAATTCCCCCGATAACCAGAACAGGGATTATAGAGAAGATGAGCTGTTTCTTACTATAGAAAACTTAAGAAGTGAATTGCTTGAGGTGGCCCAGGAGCGGAGTCTGAGTGATCATGCGGTTCTGGAGCTCAGCCAGCGGCTGGACGGATATATTGTACTTGCCCAGAATCTGATGATGGAGAGCCTGCGCAGCCGCAAGAACGGGGCAGCAGGGTACACCAAGAACACCAAAAACCAGCGGATCAGAAATAAAGCAGCCTTGCAGCAGTAGTCTAAATTATACAATAACTCCAGTAAGCGTCTGGATGTTGAGGTCTCACTATGTGGGGCCATTTTGTTGTGCTTTCAATAGTCATCACCTATAATGGCAATAAATAGAAGGGTTACAAGTGAATCCTTGAGGAGGTGCCGGGTGGAGGCGAAACTGACAACGCTACGAACAGAAATTGAGAAAAATTTGTCCCGCTCGGGCCATAATCTTGCCTCGTTTGCCAAAATATCCGGACTCAACCGGGGAAGCCTCAGTGCGATCCTTCATGGCAATCCGCCCAAGCCGATTTCACTGGGACAACTGGATGCGATGACGCGGGCATTCGGATTCCCGGAGGGCTGGCTGTATCCGCTATATGTGGAAGAGTGCTTTAGTGAAGACAGAATTTCCCGCCGCCGTGTGGAGCCTTTTTTGGTCCGCTGTGCCGAAATTGGCAAGCGGCAGTGTATTGATGAAGTGTTGGGCAGAATTCTGGAATACCCCAGGCCGCTGGATATCATCTATACGGTTGCGGAGAGGCTGTTCTGCAGCGGCAAGACACAGGAGTCGGTCGTGTTCTACAGGCTTATTGTAGACAATGAGCCGGATAGCTACTCAGAACGGCTGGCCATCAGCCAGTACCGTATTTTCAAATCCCTGCAGTCTACTCCTGATATGGATATGGAACAGAAGCTGCGTGCTGTAATCCGCTTTGAGCCGTTCCGCGGTCTGCTTCCCGAGGACATGCAGCTCGACGGGCTGCTTAAGCTGGCGAAGGTATGCTTTGCTCTGCACCGCTGGAAGGATGTAGAGAAATTTGCCGATGAGCTGAGGGCATTAGCCCATGGGATCTACCGCGAGGAGCTGCGCAGAAGCAAGGGGAAACGGGTAGAGGCTTTCCAGGCGGAACGCCCGCTGGTAGTCTACTATGGCCATGGCTATCTATTGAAGGCTTCGGCGCTTACCAAGCGTGGGGAATATGAGCAGGCCAAGAAATACACCGCCGGTTATGCGGATCTGGGATGGTTTGAGCTGCTGGATGATGAAGGGCGCAGTGCCGTGGATAGCTTCCGGCTGTTTGCTGTAGCGAATAGCTTTACCCTTGAGATATTAATGGGCAATACTTCGGTGCTGCCGGCATATATAGCTTTTTTGGCAGAGCATCCCGGTGAAATTCTATCCGGCATGGTCATTATTCTGGAGTCGGCCAACCGTTTCAGATTCTCAGCAGACGCTGTGCTGTCACGCTTTTCCAGGGAGATGCTGCGTTTTGAACAATTCCAGGACCCGATTAATGTAGACCGTGTGTACCGTCTTTATTACCAGATAGCTATGTATCATATCTCCCGTAAACAGTATTCCAGAGGAATTGACTATATTATTCAATCTCTGCGGTTATCCGTCAGGCTGAATAGTGGGAAGGATTTCATTAATTGTGTGACCCTCTTCGAACTGAACAGGGAATTCTCCTCTGACACCCAGCAGAATGCCTACAGGGAGCTGTTAAGGGAGGTGAGGCAGCATGAGGAAATCACGGATCATGAGAGCCCGCGTTTTGGCGTTATTTAGCTTAATCATTACCTTATCTAAGGATTACTCCCCGGCCATCCGTGTCGAGGGAGCATTTGTGCGTGATTATGTGAAAAAAAGAACAATGTTCCTTCATACTGCGTTCTTCAATCTGTAATAATTGATAGCGTATTCAGGAATTGACAAAGGTTTGCCCGGAAAATATAATTAGGTAGCCTAATTAATATAGTATTTAATTATTTGTATACCTAACTAAAAAAGAGGTGGGAACATTGGGATAAATAGAGAAGATGAAAATTCAGTCGGACACAAGCTTTTCTCCGCACTCCGGAAGCTGCGCAAAGGCCACCTGCATCATTCCGTGGAGGGTCATAAGCCAAGTGAGATGACTTTATTGATATGTATTGCACGGGCGTCCCATTCATCTGATGTAGGACTCAAGGTTTCTGAAATCAGCCGCTTTCTGGGGCTGACTCCGCCTACGGTCACACAGCTGATCAACAGTCTGGAGGCTAAGCAGATGGTGGAACGGCAAGCTGACGCCTCCGACCGGAGAGTGGTACGCATCAAGTTGACGGAACAGGGGAAAATTATTACCCGCAAGGCCAAGAAGCACATGGACACCACGCTTAACAAAATGGTGGAGTATCTGGGTGAGGAAGAGTCTGACCAGCTGGCAGAGCTGCTGCTTAAAGTACATGCCTTCATGAAAGACAATCCTCCGCCTAATCTAGACCGGTTACAAATGAACGGAGATGAGAAACTTGATTAAATTACTAAAGCATTTGAGACCCTTCCGATTGGCAATAGCCGCAGTACTGATTCTCGTATTCCTGCAGTCCATGGGGGATTTGTATCTCCCGACCCTGATGAGTGACATTATTGATAAGGGGATTGTAGATGGCGATCAGCCTTATATCTGGAGAATCGGCGGCTTCATGCTGCTGGTAGCGGCCGGCGGTGCAGTCTGCTCCATTATTGCCAGCTATCTGTCAGCTAAGGTTGCAGCCGGCTTCGGTAAGAACACCCGGTCACGGATGTTCAACCATGTCGAGAACTTCACGCTGCATGAATTCGACAAGCTGGGTACGGCATCATTAATTACACGTACCACCAACGATATTACACAAGTCCAGACCGTATTAACTATGATGCTTCGCATGATGATTGGTGCTCCGATGATGATGATCGGCGGGATCATTATGGCGGTGTCCGAGGATGCCAAGCTCTCGCTGATCTTTGTAGTGGTCATTCCGCTGCTGGTTGGAGCGATCTTCTTCATTGGAATGAAGGGGCTTCCGCTGTTTAAAGCCATCCAGATCAAGCTGGATAAATTAAACCTTGTGCTGCGTGAGCATCTGACCGGTATCCGCGTAATCCGCTCGTTCAACCGGATTGAGCATGAGAATAAGCGGTTTAGTCTGGCCAATGCAGATCTGACGGATACTGCAATCAAAGTGAATAAGGTTATGGCCGGACTGATGCCGCTGATGATGATCGTGATGAACTTCTCCATGATCGCTATCCTCTATTATGGTGGAATCCGGATTGGCGACGGCGATCTCCAGGTAGGTTCACTAATGGCCTTCATTCAATATGCAATGCAGATTATGTTCTCCCTCATCATGGTTTCGATGATGTTTGTCCTGATTCCAAGAGCCTCTGCCTCTGCACTGCGTATCAATGAAGTCCTCGATATGCAGCCTGAAATTACGGATCCGACAACCGCAGACCTGAAGACTACGGCTACAGCTACCCATGCGGACGGCCGTGACGGAATGCGCGGTTTTGTGGAGTTCGACAATGTATCCTTCTCTTACCCGGGGGCTGAACAGCCTGCGCTGTCCGGAATTACCTTCAGTGCACGCCCCGGCGAGATTACAGCTATTATCGGCGGAACCGGGTCAGGTAAATCAACGCTGCTAAGCATGATTCCAAGATTCTATGATGCTATTGAAGGTGCGATCCGCGTCGATGGAGTGGATGTACGCCAGATGACGCAGGAGGATCTGCGGAGCAAGATCGGTTATATCCCGCAAAAAGCCGTGCTGTTCACCGGTACCATTAACGAGAATATCCGTTACGGGAAGGAAGACGCTACGGAGGATGAAATCCTTCATGCCGCCAAGGTGGCCCAGGCCTATGATTTCGTAACGGCCATGAAGGACGGCTTCAATTCGGAAATCTCCCAGGGCGGAGGTAATGTCTCCGGCGGCCAGAAGCAGCGTTTGTCCATTGCCCGTGCACTGGTACGGAAACCGGAAGTGTATCTGTTTGATGACAGCTTCTCGGCGCTTGACTTCAAGACCGATGCTAAGCTGCGTGCTGCCCTGAAGGGGGAGACTACAGAATCTACAGTCCTTATTGTCGCACAGCGTGTCAGTACAGTTATGGATGCAGACCGGATTATCGTACTGGATGACGGTGAAATTGTCGGAATGGGCACACACCGTGAGCTGCTGGATAACAATGAGGTGTACCGCGAGATCGTATCCTCGCAGTTGTCAGAGGAGGAAATAGCATGAGTGAGCAGAATAGAGACATGAAACCGCCCCGGCGTTCAGGTGGCGGCTTCGGACCAGGCGGAGGACCCGGCGGTCCGGGCATGAGGATGCCGGCTGAGAAAGCCAAGGACTTCAAGGGAACGCTGCGGCGCCTGACCCGGTATTTGCGCCCGCGCCAGGTTCAGCTGATTATTGTGTTTGTGATGGCGATTGCCAGTACCATATTCAGCATTTTCAGCCCTAAAGTAATGGGTAGAGCTACCACCAAATTGTTTGAAGGCGCCTATGGCAAGCTGATGGGTGTACCTGGAGCGGAGATTGATTTTGGCTATATTAATGATATTCTGATTCTCCTGGCCGGACTGTATCTGTTAAGCTCACTGTTCAGTTATATACAGCAGTATGTAATGGCCGGTGTGGCGCAGAAGGTCGTATATGATATGCGTGAGCAGATCAACAGCAAGCTTGAACGGCTGCCGCTGAAGTATTTCGATTCCCGGACGCACGGGGAAATATTAAGCCGGGCGACCAATGATGTAGACAATATCAGTACTACCCTGCAGCAGAGCTTGACCCAGCTTATTACGTCCATTGTGACGATTATTGGTGTCATCGTAATGATGCTGACCATCAGCCCGTGGCTGACGTTGATTACCATAGTAACGCTGCCGCTGAGCTTCGTGGTCATTATGCTGATCACCAAACGCTCACAGACCTATTTCATCGGCCAGCAGAAGTCGCTGGGACAGCTGAACGGCCATGTTGAGGAAATGTATACCGGACACCGTATTATCAAAGCGTTCGGACGCGAGAAGAACTCTTTGAAGGACTTCAACAAAATTAATGATGACCTGTACAATTCCGGCTGGAGATCCCAGTTCATCTCCGGGATTATTATGCCGCTGATGATGTTTATCGGGAACCTTGGTTATGTGCTCGTCTGTGTGGTCGGCGGGATCTTCGTAACCAAAAAAGCGATTGATGTCGGGGATATCCAGGCCTTCATCCAGTATTCGCGCCAATTCACTATGCCGATTACGCAGACAGCCAATATCGCCAACATCATCCAGTCCACCATCGCTTCGGCGGAACGTGTATTTGAACTGCTGGATGAAGAAGAGGAAGTTCCTGAGGTGGGGACTTCACTTGCGAAGCGTCCAGCGGATGCAGAAGAGGGCTCCGTGGAATTCCGCCACGTGAAGTTCGGCTATAAAGAGGATGCTATCCTCATTGAAGACATGAATATCGAGGTCAGCCCGGGACAGACTATTGCAATTGTAGGTCCGACCGGAGCCGGCAAAACGACCCTGATCAACCTGCTGATGCGCTTCTATGAGATCAGCGGCGGGGAGATTGTGATCGATGGTGTCAACATCACCAATATGAAGCGCAGCGAGCTGCGCAGCAAATTCGGTATGGTGCTCCAGGATACCTGGCTGTTCAACGGCACCATCCGTGACAATATCGCTTACGGCCGGGAAGGTGCTACGGAGGCTGATGTGGTCCGGGCAGCCAAGGCTGCACATGCCGACCACTTCATCCGTACGCTGCCGCTGGGCTATAACACGATCCTGAACGAGGAAGCCTCGAACATCTCCCAAGGGCAAAAGCAGCTGCTTACTATTGCCCGGGCAATCCTGGCCGATCCTTCAATCTTGATTCTGGATGAAGCCACCAGCAGCGTCGATACCCGCACGGAGGTGCAGATCCAGAAGGCTATGAATACGCTGATGAACGGCAGAACCAGCTTCGTTATCGCTCACCGCCTGTCCACCATCCGTGATGCGGATCTGATTCTGGTTATGAATCAGGGCAGCGTGATTGAGAAGGGCACCCATCTGGAGCTGCTCGAAGCAGGCGGCTTCTACGCCGACCTCTACAACAGCCAGTTCTCCGGGGATGATCTGCCGGACGTAGGGTGAATCACCTTCCAAAATAAGTAATAGGCTCATAAAGCCCTAATGTCACAGCAACTCTGCTGAGGATATAGGGGCTTTATTTTTTTGGTTAATCTCGCTAATCGCTTAAGGGCTTTGCAGGACTGTCCTGTTATGTGGGGACACTATGGACGTGGGTCTATTAAGCGTTACTAGTACCCCTTAATCTTTGGATTGTTTTTCTATATGAACCGTTATTGCTCTCTTGTTTCTAGGTGAAGATGGACTACCGTATTAAAAGTCAGCGTTGACATCGTTCTCAAAAATAAGAATCTTTTCTCGCTATCTCTTCGTGGTGAGAGGTGTTATAAATATTAAAATTTATTATTTTTTTAAAAAAATTTCAAATAATTGTAATAATAAAGCGGGAGATTAAAGTGAAAAAATGGTAATATATACAGCAGTAGGCCGGCTACTGAAAATTACCAATGGAGGTTTATTTATGAAAAAAGCTTCTGCCTTCTTTTTATCTTTTGCTTTGATGCTTCTTTTCTCGTTTCCTGTTTTCGCATCTGATAACGTTGTTGCAGAGCCAGAGTATATAGCCCCTTTAGAGAATACAAATACGCTTTCCGAATCTGAGCTTAATGATTATCTTGGGCAAATGGGGTTTACGACTGAAGAAACCAGTTTTATATCCTTAGCTTTAAAAAAGCAGATTGTCAGTGATGGCGGCATAAAAATTAAGGCTGAAAAATTGAATCCTGTAAAAACCATTATAGATGAAGAGGGGAAAGTAGTTTCTTCTAATCAATTTTCCACAAGGTCTGTCCAAGAAGGCAATTTTTCTTTATATGGATTTGCAACAAAAAACAGTTCACCTAATAGCTCCGAAAATAGCTATAATATATATGCACAGTATAATTGGGCAAAAGCACCTACTTTCTGTTTTACAGACACGCTTGGAATGGCTTGGCAGAGCCAGGCCACACCTTACGGAGCACCTTATAGCGTTCATAATTGGAGATCAGATCCACAATTATTCCAATATACAAATAAAACTCAAAAACAAGAAAATGATGGGGATGCAGTAGAGATCAATATTATTTCGACTGGAGATCAATCACAAGATGGATATTTAAAGCAGGAAATAAGGGTAGCAAAATCATACGCCGGACAAACGGGTTCTGTAGCACTCGGTTATGCTCATAAACTAATTCCCGGAGCAGCATTGGCTATTTTAAATTTTTTTAGTGTAGACTTTTCGGGAGCAGCAATAGAAGATTTTACTGATCGTTTTAATTTCACTTATTAAAAAATAATATGTACTGGAGCAGCAATGAATTGTGATTTGCCCCCGTACATAAGACATGGGGAGAGTAAATGGTCTACATTTACATGATAATTACAATTTCTGTTTTTTATTTATTGGTTGGTGTGTCTTCCCTATTTGGAGTACGCTTAGTTAGCGGTGATGATTCTTTATATCTTTTTTTGCTGGCCATCATAGGAATACTTTTATATATCGCTGATAAGCAGAAAAAAAAGTAGCAGATCAGTACTGGAGTTTTCTGGATTAATGGAACCGGAGAGCTCAAGAAATCTTAAACATTCATCAGCTTTAGCGTTTAACAGGGAAACTGTAGAAGCGTAGAGGTAGGGAATCCAATATACGAGGGTCCGCATATCGCTTATGGCGATTTGCGGGCCTGTTTGTTTTGCCGGGGAACAGAATAGAACCCCTTTCAGCTTTGTTAACATAAAAAAGGTTTGATTTAAATTTTTAGGGTATATATGATAAGGATAGTAAAAATGACCCGCGGCTCATTTTAGGCTTGCGGATGGGAGAGAGGATGAAAGGAATGTCAGGCTACGGTAAATGGGTAGCAGGAGGCAAAACAAAATGGATTACCCTTCTGGTGTGGATTGCAGTTGTAGGGGCTTTGACTATGATCTGGCCTTCGGTGAACTCGCAGGTTGTCAATAACGCGCCCAACCTGCCGGAGGATTCGCAATCTGTCCGCGCAGCAGCCCTTGCAGAGGCAGAATTCCCTGCCGGAAGCGGTGTACCGGCCTTGCTGGTATGGCATCGTGAAGGCGGATTATCAGAGGATGATCTCTTACATATAACTGCTGTATACTCCAAGCTTGAACAGCAGCCGCTCGCGCATCAGAACTTCGTTCCGCCGCTTGGTCAGCTGCCGCCGCAGGCGCTGCAGGCTTCACTGTCGGAGGACAGAAGCACACTCGTCACACCGGTGCTGTTTGACAAGAAGGCAGACAGTGACCAGCTCGGGGAATCGCTGACTGAGATGAAGAAGCTGGTGAGTACTGAAACAGGCACAGACCCTTCTGTAGTGAAGCAAGACAGCGGCGACTTAAGCTTGCGGGTTACCGGCCCTGTCGGGATATCGGTAGATGCCACAGGCCTGTTCAAGAATGCCGACGTTTCACTGCTGATTGCAACGGTAATTCTGGTGCTGGTCTTCCTGCTCCTGATCTACCGATCGCCGATTCTGGCATTGATACCGCTCATTGGCGTGGGCTTTGCTTATGGCGTGACCAGTCCGCTGCTCGGCAAGATGGCAGAGGAAGGCTGGATTACGGTGGATTCGCAGGCCGTATCTATTATGACGGTGCTGCTCTTCGGGGCGGGGACAGACTACTGTCTGTTTATGATTTCCCGGTTCCGCCAGATGCTGAAGGTTGAGGAGAATAAGGGGCGTGCACTGCTGAGTGCAATCACCCATTCCTCCGGAGCGATCGCCATGAGCGGATTCACAGTTGTCCTTGCGCTCTTCGCGCTGCTGCTGGCCAAATACGGGGCGTATCACCGCTTTGCGGTTCCGTTCAGTGTCTCCATTCTGATTATGGGGATTGCCAGTCTGACGCTGGTTCCGGCACTATTGGCTATCTTCGGGCGAACCTCGTTCTTCCCGTTTGTTCCGCGCACTCCGCAAATGGAGATTGAGCGGGCCAAGGCCAAGGGGAAGCCGGTACCGGAGCCGAAGCGTTCGTCCAAAAAAGGAATCGGGCATCTTGTCATTTCCCGGCCATGGGCGATCGTAGGAGTAACCGTGGTGGTATTGGGCATTCTGGCTTCGTTCTCCAGCGGAATTAAATTCACCTATGATATCCTATCCTCCTTCCCGAAAGATATGGAATCGCGTGAAGGGTTCGATCTGATCGGCAAGCAGTTCTCTCCCGGAGAGCTGGCACCGGCCAAGCTGATGGTGAATACAGAGGGCCTGAGCGGCGGAGAAGATCTGAAGGTCATCCTGAGCGGCCTGTCCTATGTGGACGTGGTGTCTGATCCGCAGCAGGGGGCCGTCAATAAGAACATCACTGCATATGATATTGAATTCAAGGCCAATCCGTATTCCATCGAGGCAATGAATCACATTCCAGCGCTCCAGGCTACGGTAGAGCAGGCACTGACGGAGTCGGGAATTGAGAACGCGCAGGATAAGGTATGGATTAGCGGACAGACCGCTACCCAGCATGATACCAAGGAGCTCGGGGAACGGGATACTGATCTGATTATACCGGTGGTTATCGGGATGATTACAGTGCTGCTGCTGATCTATCTCCGGTCTGTAGTGGCGACCATTTATCTGGTAGCTACAGTAATTCTCTCCTTCTTCTCGGCACTTGGTCTGGGCTGGATAATTATTCATTATCTGCTCGGTGCAGATGCAATTCAAGGCGCAATTCCGCTCTATTCCTTCGTCTTCCTGGTAGCGCTGGGCGAGGATTATAACATCTTCATGATCTCGAATATCTGGAAAAAGAGTAAAGTTATGCCGCTGAAGCAGGCCATCGCCGAAGGTGTAAACGAAACCGGATCGGTAATCACCTCCGCCGGACTCATTCTGGCAGGTACGTTCGCTGTACTGGCAAGTCTGCCGATTCAGGTGCTGGTGCAATTCGGCATCATCACCGCGATTGGCGTGCTGCTCGATACTTTCGTGGTCCGGCCGTTCCTGGTTCCGGCCATTACCGTGCTTCTGGGCCGCCGGGCCTTCTGGCCGGGCAAGCATCAGGACGTGAGCGAGTCTCCAGCAGCGGGCCGCGAATAACCGGGTTGTGAACTACAGACGCAATAACAGGGATGCCCCGTCAAGCCTTAAAGGCTGCGGGGCATCCCTGTTGTGTATATGCGTATAACGGCTACATTCAGTTACCGGGAGTTCGGCTGAGTAGCAGCTCATACTTGTCGAGTGAGGCGCCGACAATGGCTTCATTCCGGCCGGCCCCGCGGTGCGAATCGCGGAAGGCGGGGCTGGACGTCCAGCCGCTCAGCGCTTCCTCGCTCTCCCAGACAGTACAGATCTTCAGTTCCTCCACGCCTTCTTTGGGCGCGCCCTGCCAGACCTCCATGCGGATAAATCCGGGCATGCTCTGCACCCCATTGTCTGCCCCGAAACGCGAGGCCAGTGCTTCGCCATGTCCTTCTTTGATCTTAATCGTGTTGGTTACTACCAGCATGCCAAGTCCTCCTCATAGGGTATGGGTGTAATCTGCCATTGTTATTGCGGATTGGTCGTCCAGATGCCAGCAGTCTTCAGGAAGACGCGGTCTGGAAGCTTCAAGGCAGCGAGCGTCAGCTCAGCCACATCCTCGGGCTGCATCATCCGGTCTTCATCGCCGATCTTCAGGCCGGCACCGGTGGCCAGACCTGTATTGACGGTGCTGGGGGTCAGTGCCACGACACGGATATTATGCTTGCGGACCTCCATAGCCAGCGCTTCCGTCATACCCATCAGAGCGAATTTGGAAGCACAATAGGCTGAGCCTGTAGCGAAGCCGCGTTCTCCTGCCGTAGAAGAGATATTGATGATGTTGCCGCTGGAACGTTCAATCATAGCAGGCAGTGCCGCGCGGGTTACATAATAGGTGCCGAACAGATTGATCTGCATATGGCGCTCCCAGTCAGCAGGGTCCATCTCCAGGAAGGTGCCAAACTGGGCAATCCCGGCATTATTGATAAGCGCATCGAACGGCCCCAGGTCATTCTGCAGGGCGACAACCGCCCGCTCCGCTTCTTCACGCACCGCGATATCAGCTACAGCAATGCTGACCTTGATGTCATATACCTCAGTCAATGCCGATTTCAGTGCCTCCAGATCTGCTGAAGTTCTGGAGATAAGCCCCAGGTTGGCGCCTTCTTTAGCGAGTGCCATCGCGAGTGCTTTGCCGATCCCTTTACCTGCACCTGTAATTACAATACTGGTTCCTCTTAAATCCATAACCTGTCGTCACGCTCCTTAAGATAGAAAATTCTATATATTGGATGAACATAAGGCTATTATACCTGAGCGGACAGAGACAATCACGCCGGGACAGGCGGAGAGGGACAAGACAGTCCATTCTAATTGAATGTCTCTGTACACTGCTGTATATGAAGCAGGCTCACTGCTTGGCTGTGAGGTTCTTAAGCGGCACTGTTGCCGGTCCTTCGAGCACATCGCCCTCATAAGAAAAGCGGGAGCCGTGGCACGGGCAATCCCAGGAGCGTTCCCCGTCATTCCATTCGCATTCACAGCCCATATGTGTGCAGGTTCTGTCCACGAGATGCAGCCTGTTCTCAGGGTCGCGGTAGCCGCCAACCCGTTTGCCGTCATGGAAAACAACGGCCCCTTCGTCCGGCGCAAGCTCGTCTGTTTTTTTATGGATAATCTCCACTTTTCCGGCTACAAGCTCTTTGGCGACCGAGAAGTTCTGTACAATGAAATTTTTGATGCCCGGATTAGCCTTGAAGCGTGCCGGATCATACAGCTCCTTATAAGGGTTGCTGCTGCCTGCAATTCCGTCCGCAATCAGGCGTGCAGCCAGCGTCCCGCTGGTCATTCCCCACTTGCCGAAGCCTGTGGCAATATAGATTTCTTCATCTTCCGCCCGCTTGCCGATGTAGGGAACCCGGTCCAGGGTGATCAGATCCTGCGCCGACCAGCGGAAGGGAATGCTGCGGATGCCGAGCAGTTCTCCCGCAAACTTCTCCAGATTCTCATAGTGGCCGAAGGTGCAGATGCCCTGTCCGGTCTTATGGTTATTACCGCCGACGATAACCAGCTTCTGCCCGCCCCATTCCACCGCGCGCAGCGAGCGGGTAGGTTCACTGGCACTCAGGTACATGCCGCCCTCATAATCAGCTTCCGGCTCAATAGCCAGGCAATAGGACCGCTCCGCGTGCAGCCGTGAGAAATAGAGGGAGCCTCCATCATAGAATGGGAAATGGGAGGCGGACACAGCATGGCGGCATTTAATTTTGAACTTCTCCCCTTCGGTATAGAGGGTGAGATGCCCGTCCGTATCGACCTTTTCACCAATCATCGTATGCTCGTATACCGTGCCGCCCTTGTCCAGCACGACCTGCAGCAGCCCTTTCAGGTACTCCAGCGGATGAAAACGGGCTTGTCCGGGCAGCTTGATCGCACCGCCGGCTCTAAGTGGCAGCGAAACCTGATCCAGCCATTCTCCGGGCAGTCCAAGCTTGCTGTAGGCCTCGAATTCAGCAGCCAGCTGCTTGAGCGTCTTCTCATCTCCCATATCGGCATACAGATACGCAGGTTCCCGCGTCAACCCGCAGGACAGCCCCAGTTCTTCCGCCGTAGCTATCATCCACTCCAGCGCTTCACTGTTTGACTGGAAATAGAGCCGGGCCTGTTCTTCCCCAAAGTGCTTCAGCAGATCGCTGTAGATCATTCCGTGCTGGGCGGAGATTTTGGCGCTGGTGAAGCCGGTGGTACCGCCGAGGATCTCTCCGGCTTCGAGCAGAGTGACCTTATACCCGGCCTTGGACAGCAAATAAGCTGTCGTAATACCCGTAATGCCTGCTCCGACAATGGCTACGTCTGTGACATGATCTTCCGCAAGCTCCGGAAAAGAGGGCAGCTCCGTGCTGCCCCTCCATAGGGATTCCGGAAATTGCGGAAGACCTTGCGAGCGGTGATCCTGTGAATTCATGAGTTGATCCCTCCATTAGTCAGTATTCATTTCATTTATTACCACACTTCCGGCAAAAGAAACGCCGTAGCCCGGCAGAAGGTGCATGAAAAGAGGGCGACAGTGCCAAAATAAGGGGAAGTCCCCGGTGATTCGGGCCTGGAGGGAGAATGATCCATGTCAGGACAAGTGCATAAGCAGGGAGTGACCCTGGAATGGATCAGGGGACAGCTGAGCGGTTTCGGTGACCTGGAGGACAAGATCATGGCCGTTCCCTCTGGAGAGGTCAGCCTGCTGTATATCAAGAGTGTTACGGATGGACAGACCATCAGAAGGAATGTCGTTGCACCGTTCTACGAGATGGGCGATCCGGCAGCTTACTATAGCTACATTGCGGATTACCCCGGAAGTGAGGAAGTTACAGAGGGGACGCGTGCGCTGGACCTTCTGCTTAGCGGTTATGCCTGTATAGGCCAGGCCGGCCGGCTCTGCTTCTTCGATGCGCTCAAGGCTGAGGTTAGCGGTGTTAAAGAAACGATAACCGAGAGTATCAGCCAAGGCCCGTCAGATGCGCTGGGCGAGAGTCTGGCGGTTAATCTGAACCTGATCCGGCGGCGTTATCAGTCCTCGTCACTGAAGATGGAGTTCACTATCATCGGCAACGTGTCCAAGACTAAGGTGGCTATACTCTATGACGAGAGCAGAGTGAACCACGATGTTCTGGCCGAATTAAAAGAGAAGCTGGACTCTCTTAAGCTGGATGTTCTGCAGGCTGCCGGTGAGCTGGAGAAATATATCAGCAGCGACAAGCTGCGCATTTTCCCCAAAACAATTGTTACGGAGCGCCCGGACCGGGTGGTGTTCAATTTGGCTGAAGGCAAGGTTGCTGTAATGCTGGATACTACCGGATACGCGATTGTGCTCCCGTCTATTTTCAATGACTTCTTCACAGCTATGGATGATAAAATTCATCTTCCCTTTGTTGGACGTTTCTTAAAGCTGCTGCGCATTCTCGGTGTGGCCATGACGCTGTGGCTGCCTGCCCTGTACATTGCCTTCACCTCCTATAATCCGGAGATTGTGCGCGTGCAGATTGCCCTGCTGATCGGGGGAAGCCGTGCTACAGTGCCTTATCCTTCTTTTGTCGAGGTCATTCTGATGATGATTATGATGGAATTTCTGACCGAAGCGAGCTTGCGGCTGCCCCGGGCTATTGGTCCGACGGCCACTACGGTTGGCGGTCTGATACTGGGCCAAGCCGCTACTGCGGCGGGACTGATCGGCAACATTATGATTATTCTGGTTTCCGTTGTGGCGATATCCAATTTCCTGATTCCGCTGAATATGATGAGCTTCTCTATCCGTGTGCTGAAATATTTCTTCGTCATAGCTGCGGCAGTGCTCGGTCTCGTCGGTGTTGTCATCTGCCTGGTGGGCTTCATCATGTATTTATGCAGCCAGCGCAGCTTCGGCCAGCCGTATTTCAAGATGTTTTTCCTCGATACGCTGGGAACGGCCCTGAGGAAGAAAAGCGGTGGGGAGTGATGGCTAAGAGCCGCTATTTCTATTGTCTTTTTCTCATGAATTCCCTGATCAACATCATTAATTTCGCCCCCCGGGAGCTGATCGATGCCCGCTTTGACGGGGCGCAGTCCTCCATTCTGGTTGCGGTGGCTACGGGCACCCTGTTTATCTACCTGTTCACCAAAGTCATCAATAAATTCCCCGGACAGGGACTGCCGGAAATCTTCGGGTCGGCCTTGCCTAAGCTGCTGGCTGCTCCGCTGATTTTTGTGTATGCGGTTCTCTGGTATATGGCCGGGGCGCTGATTCTGTTGTCCTTTGTGGACATTACGCTGCGTTTTATCAGCCCGGATACAGGGCCGTATGCAATATTACTCGGCTTCCTGGCTGTTGTCTGCCTGTGTTCCCGGATAGACTCGCTGTCATTGCTCTACGGGCTGGAGGTTACGCTGGGGATTACCCTGCCTTTAATTCTGTATACAACAGTCAAGGCGATTATTAACCCGGATTTCAGCTGGGATGCCGTGCTGCAGGTAATGACTCACTCTCTGCATGCCCCGGATATGAACAGTATTGCGGCCGCAACGTTTACCTTCAGCGGTTATATCAATCTGGCGGTGTTCAACCGGGTATTTCATGGACTGAGGCTCAAGCATATATGGATTCTGAGTCTGGAAGGTTTTCTGGTGCTTGCCATATGCTTTTTTGTGCCGATCGGATATCACGGGACCGTTGGCATCGAACGGCATGTGTATACATGGTTTACAACGGCAGACAGCATCCGCATCGAGGCTTTCCTGATCGAACGCATGCTGTATATCTTCTATTTCGCCTACATTACGTTATCCCTGGTCAGCGCCATTATCCAGTGGCATGTCGGCAAAGAGCTGCTGCTCAGCCTGCTGCCCTCCACGGCTAAGAAGCCTAAGAAAAAACTGCGTCAGGAGATCGTCATCCTGGTCCTGTTTGCTGCCGGAGCCTTCGCCCTTATGCGTATGGATCAATACGACCTTAATATGCTTGGAGTATTCCTGCTGCATATCCGCTGGTACGGGGAGCTGCTGCTGATTCTCCTGCTGTTCTGGTGCTACTGGATTGTAAGGAGGCGGAGGGCATGAGAACCAAAAAGAGGGCAGTCTGCCTCCTGCTGTTACTGATGTGCATGACAGTGACAGGCTGCAATTTCAAAGATATCGACCGGAGAATATTTGTGGTCGCCATCGGGATCGATTCCGGCAAGGTGGAAGGAACATTCAAGGTTAGTCTGAAGCTGGCCATTCCTCAAGGGGATGTGACCAAGATCGATGAGAAGATGCAGATCCTCACCGAAGAATCGGAGAGTATCTCCGAGGCACTGCGCAGGATGAAGTCCAAAGTGGAGAAGGAACTGGACTATGTTCACTGCAAGACGATAATTCTGGGTGAGCAAATCGCCGCCAAAGATATCCGGCATGTGATAGACTGGGCGATGCGGCGCAGGGATATCCAGTCTATTCTTAATTTTGCCATCGGAAGACCAGGGGCGCTGGAAGTTCTGCAGGTGAAGCCGCCGTCCGAGCGAATCCCGTCTAACTCGCTGATTCTGGCGATGAGCGGACAGGGGACGGAGTCGCCTTTTATCTCCAGTGTGTTCTCCTATCAGCTGATGCGGAGTATTTATGAGAACGGTATCGATCCTATTCTGCCTATTATTGAAGCGCAGGGGGAAGAACAGTTCCTGATCAATAAGGTTGCCCTGCTGGATAAGAGTAAACTCAAGCTTGTTCTCACACCTGACGAGACCAGACTGTTCAATCTGCTGTCCCGGTCCAATCTGCGGACGAACTTTCCGGCTCACTTAGGCGGCGGGATGTATCAGTACTATACAGAGAGCAGTTCCTCCGGCTACCGGATTGTGACGCAGCAGGAGGATAACCCGTACATCCGGTACAACATTAAGATCCGGGCAATTCTGGAGGAAAATAGTACAGAGGATATGGTAACTCATCACATGCTGAAGGAGATCGGGGAGTCAGGTGCAGCGGAACTCAGCAAGGCAGTTACAGCATTGCTGATCAAAATCCGGGACAGCGGGATGGACCCTATGGGCTGGGGGCTGCATTACGGGGCCCGGCACTGGAATAATGACACAGAAATGGCGGTGTGGGAGAGTCTGTATCCCCGGCTGGAATTTCAGGTTAAGGCAGATGTGGATGTGAAATACTCGGGAATGATCAAATAGAGTCCCGCCCGGATTGACGCTTCCGGCACTAGGACTTATACTTGATCTAAAAACAAATTAGAGGATGATAAAGATGAGAACGCTGAACTTAACCTCTCAACGTCAGGCCGTGTATGATATCGTCCGTAATTCCCATGACCATCCTACTGCTGCGGAAGTAATGAACCGGCTCGTAGAGCAGGGGCATAACCTGGCCTATGGGACTGTCTATAATTCACTGCGGTATCTTTCGGATAAACAAATGATCCGTGAACTGAAGCTCGGAGAGGCGGCCAGCAGATATGATGCCCGTCTGGACGACCATCAGCATATTATCTGTGAAATCTGCGGCGCAGTGGATGAAGTGATGAGTCAGGTTCCGCAGGCGTGGATCGATACGGTAGCGGAGGATACGGGTTATTCCATCACCCATACACATGTTGTATTTGGAGGCGTATGTCCAGCCTGCCGGAATAAGAATTCGCACTAGAAAAAAGAATAAATATAACAAAAGACCGTTTTCATAAAAACGGTTTTTTGCTGTGTATATATGAAAATTATTAAGCAACATAGGAGAATTATAATGAATTCCCGGAGAAAAGAGGATTTCCAGGGGCGATATTTAATTATATATTGAGGCTGCAGATTTATCGTGCTTAAGACCCATAAAGAAAGAGAGAGTGAGCCCTTCATATGAATAAAAAGGCGCGTCTGACCATCCGCACGAAGCTAATTCTTACATATTTGCTTGTTTTGCTTGTACCCAGCATCATTATAGGCTGGCAGACCTATCAATCGGCCAGCAGTAAAGTCGGGGAGCAGCTCACCCAAAATGCCACGGAAAGTGTAGTGGCGGTGAACGAAATTATCGATGCAAACATTCAATCCAAAATTGATGATATTAACTACTTCGCTGCGCAGCTCACGGCGGATTCTATTAACAATGAAGCGGCGGGGGCGGGGGCGCCTGCACTGGAGGCCAGACTTAAGGAGTATGCCAAGCTGCATTCCGATGTGCTTGATATTTATGCCGGAACCAGTAAAGGCAAGGGTATCCGTGCGGCCGATATCCAGCTGCCGGACGGCTATGACCCGCGCAAGGAGAACGCTTATATCAATGCGCTTAAGCATGGCAGCGGGATTGTGATCTCACCGGTATTCCAGACCGTGAATAATGAGTCGGCTATTGCCATTTCAGCAGTGCTGGAAGGCGGGAACGGGGTAGTGGGTCTGGATCTGAACCTGTCTTCGCTGGCTGATCTGACAGATATCAAGGTAGGCGAAGAAGGTTATATTCTGATTATCGACAGCAGCAAGAAATTCCTGGTTCACCCGACCGAAGCTATTGGCGAGGAGTCCTCACTTGATTTCGTGAAGCAAATGTTCGAAAGTGAGAGCGGCAGCTTCGATTATGACTATAAGGATTCATCCAAGAAGATGACCTTCATGGTGAATGAGCTGACCGGCTGGAGAATCGGGGGAACCATCAGTAAGAATGAGATTACCCGTGCGACGAGTGATATCCGGGAGACGGTATTCATTGTAATCTCTGTTTCTGTATTGCTGGCGCTGGTGCTTATCTACTTCAATGTCTCGTCGATCCTGAAGCCGCTGATGCGGCTGCGCAGAGCGACAGAGCTAATCGCCGGGGGCGACCTGTCACAGGATATCGGGGACTTCCGCAGAGATGAGATTGGCCTGCTGGCTGAGAATTTCCGCCTGATGGTCGGCAATCTGCGGCAGATGATTATCGGTGTACAGGAGATGACCGACAATGTCTCCTCATCCGCCGAGGAACTGACAGCGGGGGCTGAGCAGACTACCAAAGCGATAGAGCATGTTACGATAGCGATCCAGGAGGTAGCGGCCGGAACAGAGCGTCAGGTTAACAGTGTCAATAAAGGAATGATAAGTACGGCTGCCACTACAAGCGAGGTAGAGCATATTTCAGGATTCATGGAGCAGGTATCGGCGATGATGGACAAGACCTCGCTCTCTGCTTCAGAGGGGAATGAATCTGTAATCAGCGTAGTCGATAAGATCAACGGGATTCATGAAACGGTAGAGGAGCTGGGCGGGGTCATTGATAAGCTTAACGAGCGGACCGGACAGATCCAGGGGATTGTCGGTGTAATTACCGGGATCTCGCGGCAGACCAACCTGCTGGCGCTGAATGCTTCCATTGAAGCAGCCAGGGCAGGCGAGCAGGGCCGCGGCTTCGCGGTTGTCGCCTCAGAGGTGCGCAAGCTGGCTGAAGAATCAGAGAAGTCGGCAAGAATGATCTCCGAACAGATTACTTCAATTAATGCAGAGATGATCCAGGCTACAGCTACCATGGAGTATGCGAAGAACCGGGTATCCGAAGGCATTATGGCGGTCGATACGACCGGACGCTCCTTCTCACGGATCCGCAGGGCGGTTAAAGGGGCGGCGGAGAAGATTGAAGCGATGAATGGGGCAGTGCATACGCTGACGGCAGAAGCGGATAGTATGGAGAAGGCCATCGGAGAGATCCGCGGGATCACCCAGGAGGCGGCAGGCAATACCGAAACCATCTCAGCTGCTGCCCAGCAGCAGCTGGCATCGGTGGAAGAGATCGCTTCTTCCTCGGCAGATCTGAGCCATCTTGCCGATGAACTGCAGCGGCTGGTCGGCAAATTCAAATTATATCCGGGAAATCAGGCTCCGGGTGCAGCGGATACCGTCCGGCAGAGTAGCGGTAGTTCCGGAGACCAGCGGAATTCCTGAAGCAGAAAGTGCGCTGCGGTCTTCCCTTTTACCTCCTTTTGCAAGTATACTGATAAGCAATAATATGGGGTGACGAAGGAGAGAAGCATTCATGGCAGAGCAATTGAAGGGCATTACCATTGCCCTGGCGGGTCCGCGCAAGGCGGAAGAAATGGCCAAGCTGATACAGAATATGGGTGGGACTGCGCTGCACCGTCCCGCCCAGGGGACGTCATTTCTCGATGATGCTGCACTGCGTGACGGGCTGACGGCCTGGACAGACCAGCCGCCGGACCTGGCAGTTCTGACGACCGGAATGGGAATCGACGCATTGTTCGAGATGGCCGCGAAGCTGGAGCTTGCGGACCGCTTCCTGGAAGTTCTCTCCGCTTCACCTATTGCTGCGCGCGGCTATAAGACAGTCAATGCCTTGAAGAAGCGGGGGCTGGAGCCCGTGGTGCGCGACGATGACGGCAGCACCAAAGGGCTGATCCGCGGTTTGCAGGATTGGGATTTGCAGGGCAAGCGGGTCAGACTGCAACTGCACGGAGAGTCTGCCCCGCATCTGGTCCAGTGGCTGGAGCAGGCGGGAGCAGAGGTCAGCTGGGTGCAGCCGTACCGGTACACGCAGCCGGAGCCGGGAGCGCTGGCCCTGCTGCTGGCGGATATTACAGAAGGCCGGGTGAACGCGGTAGCCTTCACAAGTGCTCCGCAATTCCGTTTCCTGGCGCAGTATGCGCGGGAGCAGGGCAGGCTGGAAGAACTCGTTCAGGCTTTGGAGGATAAGGTGCTGGCTGTATCTGTCGGCCGGCTTACCTCTGAAGCCCTCAAGGAAGAGGGCGTGAAGCGGATCATTATGCCGGAGCATGAACGGATGGGCAGCATGTTCGTAGAGCTGGGCCGTTATATCGCGGCTTCCCGGTAACCGGTAGCACCAGGCCGGGCTGCACAGGCACCCAGAGCAGGAATTCCCGTCCGGTACAGGACGGGAATTCTTTTTGGACAACCCGGATTAGCGTATTCTTACTATAAAAGCAGCCCGTTTTATGGACATCGGGAGCTGTTTTCCTTAGAATAATAGGCAACGTTCAACTACAAAGATAAAGAAATAAGGAGGAGGAGACCCATGGATAAGAGAAAATGCCTGTTACTTGGCGATTATACCCACCCACGGTTTCACCCGCTGCAAGGCGTAGACAAGCAGGTCAGCGAGATTCTGAATGATCTTCTGACCGTACAGTGCTCGGAGAATAAAAAGCTGCTGTTAAGCGAACATTTGGCAGGATATGATCTCTGCATTGCATATAACGAATTATGGAACGAAACCGTATCTCCCCAGCAGACGGCGGGTTTGCTGAGTTATGTAAGCGGCGGCGGCGGCCTGATTGTCCTGCATACCGGTGTTTCGCTGGCGAAGCGGTATGAGCTGGCACATCTGATCGGCGGCAGATTCACCGGACATCCTCCCTATGCACCGCTGAATTTCAAGGTGCGGGAACATGATATCACCGAAGGCATTGAGGATTTCCAGCTCGATGAAGAGCCGTACCGTTTCGAGTTCGACCCCTTCACCGATAAGAAGATTCTGCTTGAATATGAAGCGGACGGGGAAATGCTGCCTGCGGCCTGGTGCCACAGCTACGGTCAGGGACGGGTTGTCTACCTTATGCCCGGCCATCATGAGCCTTCGTTCCGTCATCCGGCAGTCCGCCAGCTGATTCTGCGCGCAGCCACCTGGGCGGCACGGATTCCGAGATAACCCCGGACTTTTGTGAAAGACAGTATATATTTTGGGGTCCCCGCAAAGTACCTGAGTAATCATCGAAGATTTGGCCCCACTTTGTGGGGTTATTTTGTGAATTGGCCCGCTAAGGGGTATACTCTAACCATAACTGGAATCTTTGGGAGGGAAGTACCATGAGTGATTTGTTCAAGAAAGCAATCTCTTTAGGAGTGGGCCTCACCATTGTCAGCAAGGAAAAGGTTGAAAAGGTCGTAGATGAACTCGTCAAGCGGGGCGAGCTTGCGCCATCGGAATCCAAGGCACTGGTTGACCGGCTGGTGGAGCGCGGTGAAGAAGAACGCGGTACCTTCAAAGCAGCTGTACATGAGCAGGTTCAGAAGGTGCTGAAGGAGCTCAAGGTGCCTGTTCAAGGAGACATTGCCGGACTGGAATCGCGCATTGCTGTGCTTGAACGCCGCGTGGCCGAGCTGGAGGGCAATACGGCTCCCCGCACCCAGGAGGATGTCGTGCCGGAAACGCATACGGAATAAATGGCAGTCCGCATAAGACATGCCGGCCGTTACCGGGCAATAGCCATGGCGCTGATGCGTCATGGCTTCGGCTATATGGTGGAGGAACTGGGCCTCTATCATCTCCTGTCCCTTCCGCGCCGGATTATTACGCAGGAGGTTCACGAAAGCGTAACACTCGGGGAGCGGATCCGCCGGGTGCTGGAGGATCTGGGGCCAACGTTTGTCAAATTGGGCCAGCTCGCCAGTACACGTTCCGATCTGCTGCCGGATTCAATTATACAGGAGCTTATTAAGCTGCAGGACAATGTGCCGCCGTTCTCGGCCGAGACGGCCCGCAATATTATCGAGCAGGAACTCGATCAGCATATGGATGCGGTCTTTGAGTACTTCGAGAACAATCCGCTTGCTGCGGCTTCCATCGGTCAGGTGCACCGGGCGGTGCTGCACGGCGGCCAGAGTGTAGCGGTCAAGATTCAGCGTCCCGGCGTCATGCGGACCATGAGCCGGGATCTTGAAATTCTGCTGGATCTAAGCGTCCTGGCTGAGCGGAAGATGGACTGGGCCAAGCAATACGGATTAACCCGGATGGTCGAGGAGTTCTCCCGCGCCCTGATGGCCGAGCTTGATTATGCCCAGGAAGGGCGCAATGCCGAACGTATAGCCGGGCATCTGACTGCCCAGGATAATGTATATATACCGGCCATCTATTGGGATTTCAGCTCGACACGGGTGCTGACGATGGAATACGTGGACGGAATTACGCTGAACCGCAGGGATGAGCTGCTGAACAAGGGCGTCAAGCTCAAGACTATTGCCCAGCAGCTTGTAGAGATGATGCTGAACCAGATTTTCATCCATGGCTTCTTTCATGCCGATCCGCATCCGGGCAATGTCATGGTGCTGGAGGACGGCAAGCTGGCTCTGATTGATTTCGGGATGGTCGGTCGGCTGAGCGAGGAAATGAAGGACGGGCTGTCCGCACTCGTGATCGCACTGATGCGCAAGAACACCGATTCGATGGTACGGGCCATTCTGCGGCTGGGTGTGATTCCGGAGGATGCCGACCGGATGGCGCTGCATGATGATATGGACCGGCTGCGGGAGCAGTATTATGATATCCCGTTCAAGCAGGTCAGCATCGGCAAGGCGCTGAATGATCTGTTCGGCATTGCCCGCAAGCACCGGCTGGTTATTCCGCCGGATCTCGCGATGCTGGGCAAGACGATGCTGACGCTGGAGGGCATGGTCGCCAGCCTCGACCCGGCCTTCAGCATAGTGCAGATGGCCGAGCCGTTCGGCAGGCAGCTGGTGAAGCAGCGCTTCAGCGGAAGCCGGCTGCAGCGCAAGCTGCTCGGCGGAGTAGCCGATCTTGCCGAGAGTCTGGTGGAGCTTCCTGCCCAGGCCCGGCAGCTCTCCGCGCTGCTCAGCAAGGGGAAGCTCAAGGTGGAGATTGGGGTACCTGAGCTCCAGAATCTGGAGCACAAGTTCAGCCGGGTCGGCAACCGGCTCTCCTTCAGTATCGTACTGCTGGCCTTCAGCATTATTATGGCCGGTCTGATTGTTGCTTCCTCTCTGCGCGGTGAGCCTTCGCTGCTCTGGGATTTCCCCATCGTGGAGATCGGCTCCGTCATCGCTATGCTGATGATTATATGGCTGCTGTTCTCGATATTCAAATCAGGAAGATTCTAGCGGGATAAGTCCCGGGAAATAATTATTCTTCCGCAGATGCACACAAGCGGCGCGAAATCAAGTACAATATATAAAGATAACTTGCCCAAAATTAAAGTGTAATGGAACGCAAATGGAGTGCCGTCTGAATGTCCGGTGGATCGCTGCTGCCCCAGAAACCGAACTTCGACTGCAGCCTTGCGGGCCAGTGGAACGGAAGGGCTCCGGCAACGGGGTTCTTCCGCTTTTGTTTGATACGGATACCTGAGAGCGATATCTGGACTGGCTGTCCTGGCACAGCACACTATGCAGGACGGTGCAGCCGTTGCCGCCTGATAACGGGCTTATGCCGCAGGCCAAGCCTTGTGAATGCGTACATTACTCCGATAAATGGATGAATATAAGTTATGAAGTGAAAACTTAGGGAAAATAGTGAGGTGGAGCAATTGCCGGGTTTTAAAGAATTAGGAGTTTCAGAAGTACTAAACGATCTGCTCAAGGGGCAGGGAATCGTGAAGCCGACGCCGGTGCAGGAAGAGGCGATTCCGCCGCTGGTAGAGGGTCTCGATGTTATCGCCCGTGCCAAGACGGGAACAGGGAAGACACTGGCTTTCCTGCTGCCGATTATGGACAAGATCCGGGTAGAGGCGGCTTATCCGCAGGCGCTTATTCTTGCGCCTACGCGTGAACTTGCGCTGCAGATTACCGAAGAAGCGCGCAAGCTGGCGCGCCATACGGGAGTGAAGATTCTGGCAGTCTATGGCGGACAGGATGTGGAGAAACAGCTCCGCAAGCTGGAAGGCGGCAGACATCTCATTATCGGAACGCCGGGACGGCTGCTGGATCACCTGCGCCGGGAGACGCTGGACTTAGGCGGCGTGAAGATGCTGGTGCTGGATGAAGCGGACCAGATGCTGCACATGGGCTTCCTGGAGGATGTAGAGACGATCATTACGGCTGTGCCTTACCGCCGCCAGACAATGCTGTTCTCTGCAACAATGCCGGACCCGATCAAACGACTGGCTGCGAATTATATGAAAGAACCGCTTGATATCATTATCAAGAGCGGCTCTCCAATTCCGCTGGACAATATCCGCCAGCAGGTAGTGGAATGCTCTGACCGCAATAAGGAAGAGGCGCTGATCTCCCTGATCGAGCGGGACCGCCCGTACCTGGCGATCATCTTCTGCCGGACCAAACGCCGGGCCATCAAGCTGAACGAAGCACTGCAGGCGGCCGGGTATGACTGCGACGAATTGCACGGCGACTTGTCGCAGGGCAAACGCGAAGCGGTTATGAAGCGGTTCCGCGATGCTAAGCTGCAGCTGCTGGTTGCTACGGATGTGGCAGCCCGCGGGCTTGATGTGGAAGGCATTACCCACATCTTCAACTACGATCTTCCGCTGGATGCGGACAGCTATATTCACCGGATCGGCCGCACGGGCCGCGCCGGAGGCAAAGGCCTTGCGATCACGTTCTCTTCGCCGCGTGAACGCGCCGGGCTCGAACTGATCGAGCAGGGCATCTCCCAGCGGCTGGACCGCCGCCGGTACGAGAAGGATGAATTCGGCGTTGGCGAATTCACCTCTGTGCAAGGCGGCGGCTCGCCG